>CAYQRL010000021.1:0-103239 GCA_964420105.1 uncultured Reyranella sp. | reverse complement strand
ACACCTCCCCGCGCTCGCGCGCAGGGAGGAAACACTGCTAGCCCCGGGTCAGCGGCACCGCGGCCTGGTCGGTGAGCACGAGGAACGTGAAGCTTTCCTCGATGTAGAGGCAGACACGCTCGAGGTCGTGCTCGAGGTAGCCGATCGAGAAGTCCTGGCCGACCGTCAGTTCGAAGTCGCCGCCGCGCAGCGACAGCACCACGCCGCCCTCCAGCCCGGTCGCCCAGATGATGTCGCCGTCGACCAGCCGCTGGACGTGGTTGAGGATCGGGTAGCCGCCGTCGGTGCGCGCCGCGAGGTCGCGGTAAAGCTGCTCGTTCAGCACCACCGCGTAGGGACCGCCGATGCCGTCGTCGCGCAGCCGCGTCAGCGCCGCCGACACCGCGCCGGGATAGTCGGCGTGGCTGCTGCCGAGCGGCACCGAGGCGGCGGCCGCGGCCTCGCACAGGCCGGTGATCTGCGCCGCGCGGTAGCCGTGGAAGATCGCGCGGTCCTCGGCCAGCGCGATGCGCCGCGCCGCCGCGATCACGGCGTCGAGGTCGGGGTCGCGGGCACCGCGATCGATCGCGTCGAGCTCGGCCCGCGCGACCTCGAACGGCACGCGCAACTCGACCAGCGGCTGGATGCGCCGCAGCCGCGCCTCCACCGTCTCGGCCGCCGGCGGCGCGGCGATCGGGTCGGCCCGCCCCAGTTCGACGTCGGAGGCGCCCCAGCCCAGCGGACCGTTGAAATCGACGACCCGGCGCGCCGCCAGCAGGGCGCGCAGCGTGCGCCGCGCTTCCTTCTCGATCTCCTTCCAGCCAGCCTCGGTGATCGGCGCACGGTCGCGAAACAGGTGGTTCTTCACGCCGCGTCTCCACCGCGCCGGCGCAGCGAGCCGATTCCCAGGCTGCCGTCCGTGCCGTCGCGCTCTTCGCCGCCGGCGTCCTCGCCGCCAGGCGCGTCCATGGACTGCTCGATGCCGGTGATCGGACCGTCGGTGAACAGGAAGGTCTGGAGGTGCTTCGACAAGGTCGGGTCGCGGCGACGCAGCCACTCCAGTGCCATCGCCGCGTGCTCCTTCTCCTCGTCGCGGTTGTGTTCGAGCAGCGCGCGCAGGGCGGCGTCGCTGGTGGCGCGCGCGCGCTGGTTGTACCAGTCGACGGCCTCGAGCTCTTCCATCAGCGAGACGATGGCGCGGTGCTGGTCGACGATGTCCGGCCCCAGCACGGCCGCGTCCTCGTGCAGCGATTCGCTCGACATGTGTCCGCCCCTCCACCGGCCGCGATCAACGCGTCGGAAGAGGCGGAGGTTCCTCGGGACCGGGACCGCGCGCGGTCCCAATGCGCCTAGCGTCGCGTCAGCTTCTCGACCACGGTGTCGAGCTGGTCGAAGTCGCGGATCTCCAGCGTCAGCAGGCTCTGCTCGCCGACGCCGCGCAGCGCGAGGTCGGCCTTCAGCCCGAGCGCTTCCTCGATGCGCTTCTCCAGCGCCAGCGTGTCGGCGCTCTTGCTCCCGCGCGCCGCCGGCTTCGGCCCCAGCGCCTTGGTCGCCGGCCGGCCGCCCTTGCCGCGCGGCTTGACCTCGGACCCGAGCTTCTCGAGCTCGCGCGCCGACATCTTCTCGTCGATGGCGCGGCGGGCGACGCCGACCGGGTCGGGCATGCCGACCAGCGCGCGGGCCTGGCCGGCGCTGAGGCGGCCGTCGCGCACCATGTCCTGCACCGGCTCCGGCAGGTCGAGCAGGCGCAGCGTGTTGGCGACGTGCGGCCGGCTGCGGCCGACCGTCCTGGCGATCTCTTCCTGGCTCTGGCCGAACTCGTCGGCGAGGCGGCGATAGCCCTGGGCCTCGTCGATGGCGGTCAGGTCGGCGCGCTGCAGGTTCTCGATCAGGCCGATCTGCAGGGCGTCGCGGTCGTCCATGGTGCGGATGACGACCGGGACCTCGTGCAACTGCGCCTTCTGCGCCGCCCGCCAGCGCCGCTCGCCGGCGATGATCTCGTAGGTCTCGGGCGCTCCGGGCAGCGGCCGCACCAGGATCGGCTGCAGCAGGCCGAATTCCTTCACCGACGCGACCAGCGTCTCCATGTCCTCGAAGGTGGTGCGCGGCTGCATCCGGCCGGCCTTGAGCTGGCCGATCGGCAGCACCAGCGGCGTGCGCGGCGCGGCCGGGCGCACGGCCGGCGGCGCGGCCACCGGTGCCGGCGGCGATACAACCGCTGCGGGTGGCGCGGCCGGCGCGGCCGCGGCCGGCGGCATCGGGGCGACGGCGGCGGCGACGTCGTCGTCGCCGAGCAGGGCGGAAAGGCCGCGGCCCAGGCCGCGCGGCTTAGGAGGCAGGCTCATGCGTCACGCTTTCGGAGGAGGGAGGCGTCGCGGCGGCGGCGCGCCGGCGGCGGATGAACTCGCTGGCCAGCAGGATATAGGCCTGCGCGCCGGCGCACGCATTGTCGTAGATCAGCACCGGCAGGCCGTGCGACGGCGCCTCGGCGATGCGCACGTTGCGCGGGATCGTGGTGCCGAACACGAGGTCGCCGTAGTGGGCGCGCACGTCGGCCTCGACCTGCTGGCTGAGCGTCATGCGGCGGTCGACCATGGTCAGGACGACTCCCGCGATATGCAACCGGGGATTGAGCGCCTTCTTGACCCGTGCGACCGTGTTCGACAGCGCGCCGATGCCCTCGAGCGCCAGGAACTCGGCCTGCAGCGGCACCACGATGGCGTCGACCGCGACCAGCGCGTTCAGGGTGACGAGGCCGAGCGACGGCGGGCAGTCGATCAGGATCGTGGTCCAGCGTCGGCGCGCGTCGTTCTCGGGCGCCGCCAGCGCGTCGGCGAGGCGGCGCTCGCGGCGGTCGACGTCGATCAGCTCGATCTCGGCGCCGGCCAGCTGGACCGAGGCCGGCATGACCGACAGGCCCGGGATCTGGGTGGTGCGGACGCAGTCGGCGAGCGAGGCCAGGCCGAGAAGGAATTCGTACGTTCCGGGTGAGCGCTCACTCCGTCCGACGCCCAGGCCCGTCGAGGCATTGCCCTGCGGGTCGAGGTCGATCAGCAGCACCTGTTCCCCGACCGCGGCTAGAGCGGTCGCGAGGTTAATCGCCGTCGTGGTCTTCCCGACGCCGCCCTTCTGGTTGGCGATCGCGAAGATCTGCGGGGCCTGCGGAGCTGGTGGGGCCGATTCGGAGGAGGACGGCGTCACGGTCGGTTACGCTGGGAGTGGTTTGACACGGGAAATCCCAATCCTTCTTGGCTTCGGCGACCTCACCCTGCCAGCCTTTCCCCTTGTGGAAAAGGCAAATAGCGGGCGCTGTCCGGTGCGGGTGAGCCCATTCGAGCAACTGCACCAGCGGCGCCAGCGCCCGGGCGGTGACCACGTCGGCGGCGGTCGGAGGCGCCTTCTCGATCCGGCTGACCACCACTTTCGGCAGGTTTTTCAAGGCCATGCGCCGCCCGGCCTCGCCCAGGAACGCGGCCTTGCGGGCGTCCGACTCGATCAGGGTGACCTGGAGGTCCGGGCGCAGGGCGGCAATCACCAGTCCGGGGAACCCGCCGCCGCTGCCGAGGTCGGCGAGCGTCCGGGCTTCCGCCGGGATCAGGGGAACGACCTGCGCCGAATCGAGGACATGGCGGATCCAGACCTCGTCCAGGGTGGTCCGGCCCACCAGGTTGATGGCCTTTTGCCAGCGTTCGAGGGTGGCGACGAGCTGGTCGAGCTGCCCGGCTGTTTCACGTGAAACAGGGGCGCCGAGCGCCTCCATCTGGTGCAGGAACCGGGCGCGGCCGGATGGGGGCTTCGACATCTAGGCGGCGCGACGGCGCACGAACTTCAGGAGGCCGACCAGCGCCGCCGGTGTCACCCCGGAGATCCGGGCCGCCTGGCCCAGCGTCTCGGGCCGGTGCGCTTCCAGCTTCTGACGGATCTCGTTGGAGAGACCGCCGACCTGCCGGTAGTCGAGGTCGGCCGGCAGCTCCAGCGCCTCGTCCCGGCGGTAGGCCTCGATGTCCTGGCGCTGCCGGGCGAGGTAGCCTTCGTAGCGTGAGTCGATGGTGACCTGCTCGGCGATCGCCGGCGCCACCGCACCCAGTTCCGGCCACAAGGTGACCAGTCGAGTCCAATCGACGTCCGGGTAGGCGAGCAGGTCCAGCGCCGAGCGGGGCACGCCGTCCTGGTTGATGGCGATGCCACGCCTGGCCAGCGCCGTGGGAGACAGGGTCAGGCTTCCGGCCAAGGTCCGCGCCGCCGCCAGCGCCTCCTGTTTCACGTGAAACAGGCGGGCCCGCTCCGAACCGACGCAGCCGATCTCCAGCCCGCGGGGCGTCAGCCGGCGGTCGGCATTGTCGGCGCGCAGCCACAGGCGATACTCCGCCCGCGAGGTGAACATGCGGTACGGTTCGGTGACACCCAGCGTCACCAGGTCGTCGACCAGCACCCCGAGGTAACCTTCGGCCCGGTCGACGGTGAAAGGCTGCGAGCCGGCCGCCGCCAGGGCGGCGTTCAGGCCCGCGATCAGCCCCTGGGCCGCGGCTTCCTCGTACCCGGTGGTGCCGTTGATCTGGCCGGCCATGTAGAGGCCCGGGATGCGCCGGGTCTCCAGCGCCGAGGTCAGCTCGCGCGGATCGACGTGGTCGTACTCGATGGCGTAGCCGGGCCGGCGCATTTCTGCGTGTTCGAGCCCCGGTATGGTACGCAATAATTCGAGCTGGACCTCGCGCGGCAACGAGGTCGAGATCCCGTTCGGGTAGACGGTATCGTCGTCCAGGCCCTCCGGCTCGAGGAAGATCTGATGGCGGTCGCGCTGTCCGAACCGCACGACCTTGTCCTCGATCGACGGGCAATAGCGCGGGCCGACGCTCTCGATGGCACCCGAGTACATCGGTGCCCGGTGCAGGTTGGCCCGGATCAGCGCGTGCGTCGCGGGCGTCGTCGCCGTGATGTGGCAGGCGATCTGGGGCGTCGTGATCCGGTCGGTGCGGTAGGAGAAGGGCTGGGGCGGGTCGTCGCCGTCCTGCCGCTCGAGTCCGGCATAGTCGATGGTCCGGCCGTCCAGCCGCGCTGGCGTTCCCGTCTTCAGCCGCCCGAGCGCGAAGCCCAGTCGATGCAACGTCTGCGCGAGCAGGGTCGACGGTTCCTCAACCCCATCGCCGCGCGCCCGTCCCGCCGGCACCTGCACTTCACCGCAGTGAATCAGGCCTCGCAGGAAGGTCCCGGTCGTCAGGATCACGCGACCGGCGCCGATTTCCCGACCCGATTCCGTGACGACGCCGGCACACGCTCCGCGCGCATCCAGACGGATGTCCGCAACCGGGTCGGCCACGATCTCGAGGTTCCCCTGCTCGGCCAGCAGCGCCTGCATGGCCTGGCGGTAGAGCTTGCGGTCGGCCTGGGCGCGCGGGCCGCGCACCGCCGGTCCCTTGGACAGGTTGAGGGTGCGGAACTGGATGCCGGCGCGGTCGATGGCACGGCCCATGACGCCGTCCAGCGCATCGATCTCGCGCACGAGGTGCCCCTTGCCCAGGCCGCCGATCGCCGGGTTGCACGACATCTCGCCGATGGTCTCGAGCCGATGCGTCAGCAGCAGCGTGCGCGCGCCCAGCCGCGCCGCGGCAGCCGCCGCCTCGCAGCCGGCGTGGCCGCCACCCACCACGATCACGTCATAGGGAAAGGCCCGCATGGCGGGCGTTTTACGGAACGGGTCAGGCGCGGTCCAGATGACTCGTGTCGTTCAGCCGCCGTAGCCGCACCGTGCCGTCGGCCGCGACCTCGATCTCGTTCAGGGTGCAGGGATCCTGGACCAGCCGCCAGTACCCCGACAGCGGCATCTCCAGAAGCCCCAGCAACAGCACCCGGTTGACGCTGTCGTGGCCGACCAGCACCACGGTCTCGGCCGGGTGCCGCGCTAGCACCGCGCGCAGCAGGTCGAAGGAGCGGGTGGCGACGTCCTGCAGCGACTCGCCGCCGGGAAAGCGCGTGAGCTGCGGCGCCGACTTCCACCGCGCATAGTCCTCGGGCTGTTCGCGGCGGACCTCGTCGTGGGTGCGCATCTGCCACTGGCCGTAGTCGATGTCGGCGAGGCCATCGTGCGCCTCGGCGGCGACGCCGCAGGCCGCGGCGACCGCCGCGCCGGTCTGGACGCAGCGCTGCAGCGGGCTGGTGTAGATGGCGACGGGCTTCAGCGGCGCGACGCGACGCGCCAGCGCCCCGATCTCGGCGACGCCGCGCTCGGTCAGGGCCAGCTCGGCACGGCCGCGAAAGCGTTCGGGCTTCAGCCCCTCGACGGTCCCGTGGCGGGTCAGCAGGATGCGGGTCATGGCCCGATCCTAGCAGGACGCTCACGGCCTGGGGCGACGGCACAGCGCGGGAAACACGAACCACAGGCTGAACAGCACTGTCCCGGTGGCCATCGCCACCACCGCCGAGGCGGTGAGGTGATGGGTGATCAGCCGCGTGATCAGGAAGGTATCGATCGAGACCCCGACGACCAGCGGCACCATGGCGATGGTCAGCGCGTTCGAGGCCAGGTTCACGAAGCGGCGCGACACGCAGCCACGCTCGACCTGGCGGTGATAGGCCGCGGGGAGCATCACCAGCCCCATCGCCAGCGCCATCAGCAGGA
The DNA here is from genome assembly GCA_964420105.1 of uncultured Reyranella sp. Taxonomy (GTDB): domain Bacteria; phylum Pseudomonadota; class Alphaproteobacteria; order Reyranellales; family Reyranellaceae; genus Reyranella. The sequence goes on along the minus strand of CAYQRL010000021.1, from coordinate 96,644 downwards.
ACGCCGCGAGGTGCATCAGCTGCTCGATCTCGCTGAAGTTCTCGAAGCGCTGGTTGAACACCGCGACCAGTTGGAAGCCCAGCACCACCTGCACGCCGGGCAGCACCATGCGCGCCTCGTCGGTGACGTGGGTGGCTTCCTCCTCGAGCGACTCGTGATGAACCTCCATCGCCGCGGAGAAACGCGGCGCGGCAGCAACCGTTGCCGTCAGGTCCAGGTCGACAGGACCTCGCCGGTGGTAGCGGTCTGGATCTGCTGGCTGAAGCGCTCGCGGTAGAGCCGCATCAGCGCATCGTGGGTCGGGTCGTGGCCGCTGCACAGCGCGTCGGTCGGCAGCACGACGCGGAAGCCGAGATCGACCGCGGCGATCACCGTCGCCATGACGCAGACATCGGTCTCGCCGCCGGTCACCACCAGCGTGGCGATGCCGCGCCGGCGCAGGCCGGGCGCGAGGCCGGGATGGGAGAAGGCCGAGTAGACGCTCTTGTCGAGCACCCGCGCCGGCGGCACCAGCGCGCGCAGTGGCGCCACCAGGTCGAGCAGCCGCGGGTCGAGCCGGTCGCGCGTCATCTCGCGCCAGCGCCGGTAGTAGTCGCGCCACGCGCCGCCGGCCTGCGCCGGCTCGGCCGGCGGCACGAAGCGGGTGAAGATGGTGCGCTCGGCATGGCGCTCGGCGATCGCCAGCACGTTCGGAAGCACGCGCGGCAGCCACGGCACCGCCCACGGCGTCTCGCCGGCGAACATGCCCTGCATGTCGATGGCGAGGTGGGCCGCCGTCCGGTCGAGCGCGAACGACAGGCCGCCGCTCACGCCGCCTTCCGCCGCGCCTTGCGCCTGGTCTTCGTCCTGCCCTGCCGGCCGTGCGCCGCGAGGAAGCGGTCGGCCTTGTCGCGTGCCGGACCGCCGCCGCCCGACAGGCTCTTCTTCAGCGCGTCCATCAGGTCGACCACCTTGTCGCCGGCTTCCGGCTCGTCGCTGGTGACCACGGCCTCGCCGCGCGCCTTGCGCTCGACGAGGTCGCGCAGCGCGTCCTCGTAGCGGTCACGGAAGCCCGAGGGATCGAAGCGCGCCGCCTGCTGCTCGATGATCTTCTCGGCGATGATCAGCATGCGCTGGTCGGGCCGCGGCAGGTCGCGATCGAAGATCTCGGCGGTCGAGCGGATCTCGTCGTGGCTGCGCAGCGTCGTCAGCAGCAGCCCGCCATCGCGCGGCTCGAGCGCGCAGATGCGCTCGCGCTGGTGCATCACCAGGCGGCCCAGCGCCACCTTGTCCTGCTGTTCCATCGCCAGCCGGATCACCGCGTAGGCGTCGATGCCGGTCGTGCCCGACGGCGCGAGGTAGTAGGGCTCGTCCCAGTAGATGCGGTCGATGGCGCCGGCATCGACGAACGACTCGATGTCGATCACCCGCGTCGACTCCAGCTTCACGGCGTCGAGCTCTTCCGGCTCGACCAGCACGTACTTGTCCTTGGCGACCTCGAAGCCCTTCACCAGGTCGGACCGCTCCACCACCTCGCCGGTGCCGGCATCGACCGTCTGCATGCGGATGCGGTTGTTGGTTTCGGGATTGATCAGGTGGAAGTGGATGTCGGCGGTGCGCTCGGTCGCGGTGTAGAGCGCCACCGGGCAGGTCACCAGCGACAGCCGCAGGTGGCCCTCCCAGGTCGGCCGCATGGCGCGGCCGCCGCCGCGCCGGGCGGCCGTGCCCTTGCGCCCGCGCGACTTCGGCTTGGTCCTGGCCATGCGGTCACCTCGCTTTCAGCAGGCGTTCGATGGCGCGGCCGAGCGGCGTCGCCGCGCGCGCGTAGGTCTTCCACGGCTTGCCCTTGCGCAGCAGCGCCGGCGCCGTGCGCAGCGTGTAGCGCTTCGGGTCGAGGCCCTTCCTCACCTGCGCCCACTCGAGCGGCATCGACACGGTGGCGCCGGGACGGGCGCGTGGCGACAGCGGCGCCACGGCGGTGCTGGTGCGATCGTTGCGCAGGTAATCGAGGAAGATGCGACCGCCGCGATCCTTCTTGGCCATCGACAGCAGGTAGCGGTCGGGCTGGTCGTCGGCGAGGCGTCGGCAGACCTCGCGCGCGAACGCCTTGGCGGCGTCCCAGCCCGGGGTGTCGGGGTCGTCGGTCAGCGGCGCCACGACGTGCAGGCCCTTGCCGCCGGTGGTCTTGCAGAAGGTCTTCAGCCCGAGCTTCTCCAGCCGCCGGCGCAGTTCCAGCGCGCCCGCGACCACCGCCTCGAAGCCGACGTCCGGCGCCGGGTCGAGGTCGAACACCAGCCGCCCCGGCAGCTCCGGCCGGCCGGGCTGGCAGTTCCACGGGTGCAGCTCGGTGGCGCCGGCCTGCGCCGCCGCCACGAGTCCCTCGACCCGGTCGATCTGCAGGTACGGCTTGCGGTCGCCCCGCACCTTCACCTGCTCGATCAGGTGCGAGGTCCCGGCCGCGGCATGGCGCTGGAAGAAGTGCTGGTCGCCCTCGATGCCGTCGGGCGTGCGCACCAGCGAGCAGGGGCGGCCGCGCAGGTGCTCGATCATCCAGTCGCCGACCGCCTCGAAGTACTGCGCCAGCTCGCGCTTGGTCACCGGCGGGTCCTCGCCCGGCCACAGCGCCTTGTCGGGGTGCGAGATCGACACGCCCATCACCACCGCCGGTCCGCCGGCCGGTCCCCTGGCCAGCGGCGCGACCTTCACGACCTTGGCCCTGCGTGCCGGCACCGCCCGCTCGGCCTCGACCTCGTCGGCCGGCTTGTCGCCGCGCAGGCCCTTGAACGAGGCCTGGCGCACGTTGCCGTCGCCGGTCCAGCCGGCGAACTCGATCTCGGCCACCAGGTCGGGCCGCGCCCAGTGCAGCCCGGCTTCCTTGCGCGGGCCGGCACCGGCGGCGAACGGGCTCGCCCTGCTCTCGACCGCGCGCAGCTTCGGCACCAGCGTCCGCAGCACCTTCTCGCCGAAACCGGTGCCGACGCGGCCGACATAGACCAGCTTGCGGTCCTTGCCGGCGCCGCGATGGACGCCGGCCAGCAGCGAGCGCAGCCGCTTGCCGTCGGCGGTCCAGCCGCCGATCACGACCTCGTGCCCGGCCCGGCACTTCGCCTTCACCCAGCTGCCGCCGCGACCCGAGCGGTAGGGCGCGTCGAGCTGCTTGGACACGATGCCCTCGAGGTGCATGCGGCAGGCCGAGTCGAGCACCGCGTCGCCCGCCGTCTCGAAATGCTCGACGAAGCGCAACGCCGGATGCTTGCCGCGCAGGCCGTCGAGCAGCGCCTGCAGCCGCGCCTTGCGCTCGCGCAGGGGCAGGGGCCGCAGGTCCTCGCCGTCGGCGAACAGGAGGTCGAAGGCGAAGAACACCAGCCTGTCGGAGCGTCCCTCCGACAGCGCCGCCTGCAGCGCCGCGAAGTCCGGCGCGCCGTGGGCATCGAGCGCCACCGCCTCGCCGTCGAGCAGGCAATCCGGCAGGCCCGTGGCGGCCCGCGCGATGGCATCGAACCTGTCGGTCCAGTCGAGCCCCTTGCGGGTACGCAGCCGCGCCACGCCATCCTCGACCCGCAGCTGCAGGCGGTAGCCGTCGAACTTGACCTCGTGGCCCCAGCCGGCGCCCGGCGGCGCCCGTTCGACCAGCTTGCACAGCTGCGGCTCGACGAAGGCCGGCATCTCCTTCGCCTTGCGCGGCCTCGCGCCGCTCGCCGGGATCGCGGCGGTGTCGCCGCCGCCGGCCGTGTCGCTGTTCCACACCGCGCCGGCGCCGCGCTTGCGGCCGGTCATGAACGGCGTCGGCGCGCGGCCCGTGCCGAGCGCGATCTGCTTCAGCGTGCGGCCCGACGCGACCGACGTCTCTTCTTCGAGCAGGTCGTCGGCCGTGCCCTCGCGCGCCGCGGCGTCGCGGTGCTTGATCAGCAGCCAGTTGTTGCGACCCTTCCTGCCGTCGCGCCCACGGTCGCGGTCGTGGCGCATCCGCACCAGCACCCAGCTGCCGTGCAGGCGCTCGCCCTCGAGGTCGAACTTGAGGTCGCCCTTGCGCAGGCCGTCGCGCGGGTCGCCGGCCGGGGTCCAGGTGCCGCGGTCCCACAGCTGCACCGTGCCGCCGCCGTATTGGCCTTCCGGGATCGTGCCCTCGAAGTCGCCGTAGTCGAGCGGGTGGTCCTCGACCTCGACCGCCAGCCGCTTGACCGCGGGATCGAGCGACGGCCCCCGGGTGACCGCCCACGACTTGAACACGCCGTCGAGCTCGAGCCGGAAGTCGTAGTGCAGTCGCGTCGCGTCGTGCTTCTGGACGACGAAGCGCAGCCGCGGCGACGACACGACCGCCGCCTTGCCGGACGGTTCGGCCGTCCGGGTGAAGTCGCGCTTGGCGCGATAGGGCCCGAGGCTGTCCCGCCGCGGGCTGTCCTTACGCACGGGTCGAATCGGTCGGCCTCATCCGCTGGAGAACGGAACGATCGGGTGATCGTTCCTACTTGCCGATGCAGAAGTCCCGGAAGATCACGTCGAGCAGGTCCTCGACCCGCACCGTGCCGGTGATGCGGCCGAGCGCGCGCATCGCCAGCCGCACGTCCTCCGCCGCCATCGCCACTTCCGGTGCGGCCATCGAGCGGCCGAGCGCGTCGTGGGCCTCGACCAGCGCGGCGCGGTGGCGCTCGCGGGTGAGCGGCGGCGCGGCCCGTGCCTGCATCAGTTCGCCGGCCCGGCTCTCGAGTGCCGCCAGGAGCTCGGGCACGCCGGCACCGCTGACGGTCGACAGCGCCAGCACGTCGTCGCCCCGCACCGGCGCCGGGTCGGGCACGAGGTCGGTCTTGTTCACCACCACGAGGTCGCGCGCCGCGTCCCAGCCGTCCTCCAGCCCGACCAGCGCGTCGCGCGCGGCACGCCAGTCGGTGGTGGCGTCGAGCACCAGCACGCGCAGGTCGGCGGCGGCGGCGCGGGCGCGGGCGCGGCGCACGCCTTCCTGCTCGATCTCGTCGCCCGACTCGCGCAGGCCGGCGGTGTCGGCCAGCACCACCGGCCAGCCGCCGAGGTCGAGATGGGCCTCGATCACGTCGCGGGTGGTGCCGGCGGTGGCCGACACGATCGCCATGTCGCGCCGCGCCAACAGGTTCAGCAGCGACGATTTGCCGGCGTTGGGCGGTCCGACGATGGCGATCTGCAGGCCGTCGCGCAGGCGCTCGCCGCGGCGGTCGGCGAGGTGGTCGGCGATCTCGGCGCGCAGCCGCTCGATCGCGACCCGGACCTCGTCGGCGATGCCGTCGGGCAGGTCCTCGTCGGGAAAGTCGATCGCCGCCTCGAGGTGGGCGAGCGCGCGCAGGCCGAGGGTGCGCCAGTCCTCGTACAGCCGGCGCAGGCCGCCATCGAGCTGCTGCAGCGCGACGCGGCGCTGCTGGTCGGTCTCGGCCGCGACCAGGTCGGCGATCGCCTCGGCGGCGGTGAGGTCGAGCTTGCCGTTCTCGAAGGCGCGGCGCGTGAACTCGCCGGGCTCGGCCGGGCGGCAGAAGCCGAGCCTGGCGATCGCCGCCAGCGCGCCCGCGACCACGGCGCGGCCGCCGTGCAGGTGCAGCTCGGCCATGGTCTCGCCGGTCTCGGTGAAGGGCGCCTCGAACCACACCACCAGGCCGCGGTCGATCGGCTCGGACGTCACCGGGTCGAGCAGCGGCCGCACCGCCATGTGGCGCGGCGGCGGCAGCGCCGGGTCGCGCGCCGAGCGACCGCGCTCGAAGGCCTTGCGCTCGGTGAGGAAGACCAGGGCGTCGGCCGCGCGCTGGCCGCTCAGGCGGATCACCGAGATCGCGCCGGGCTGGGTCCGCGACGGCGTCGGCGTGGCCAGCGCGTAGATCGTGTCGCCCTGCATCAGCCGTCCTGCCTCAGCCGCGGCGCGGCGGCTGCCCGGCGGGAGGGCGGCCGGCCGGCGCCGGGGCGGCGCCCGGCGGCGGCCGCGCGACCACGCGGTCGGCGATCTTGTCGTAGACCGCCTCCGGGATCAGCCGGCGCTCGACCAGCTCGGTCTTGGCCTTGAACGGCCGCGCCCGGATGATCGCCTCGGCCCGGACCTCGCCGATGCCGTCGAGGGTCATGAGGTCGTCGCGGCTGGCCGAGTTGAGGTCGATCGCGGCGGCGGCGGGCGTGGCCGCCGGGGTCGCCGGGGCGGCGGGACGGGTCTGGGCCGCCGCCGATGCCGCCGCGAGCAGCAGCAGGAGGCCGGCCAGGACGGTTCGCACGGGCATGGCGGCAGGATACCCGAAAGGCCCCGGGACGCCCGCCTGTTTTACGTCCCCGATGGCCTGTAGTATCCGCGCGCCATGGCCAAGCCCTACGACCAGATCCCCGAGCGCCGCGCGATCGTGCGCCGCCGCGTCCTCGAAGAGGCGCTGGCGCGGCTGGTCGAGGACGTGCCGGCCGGCAACGAGCCGCCGCGCGCCGCGGTGCTGACCCTGTTCCGCGATGCCCTGGGGCATGGCCGGGCCGAGATCCGCCGCCGCTTCGAGGAACCGGGGCCGCTGCGCAACGACGGCGAGCAGGTGCTGGCGGCGCATTCCTTCCTGATGGACCAGCTGATCCGCGTGATCTTCGATTTCGCCGAGCAGCGCATCTTCCCGGCTGCCAACCCGAGCGCCGCCGAGCGCCTCGGCGTGGTCGCGACCGGCGGCTACGGCCGCGGCGGGCTGGCGCCGCTGTCCGACATCGACCTGCTGTTCCTGCGGCCCTACAAGCAGACGCCGCGCGGCGAGCAGATCGTCGAGTACATGCTCTACCTGCTGTGGGACCTCGGCCTGAAGGTCGGGCACGCCACCCGCACGGTCGAGGAGAGCCTGCGCTACGCCGAGCGCGACCAGACCATCCGCACCGCGCTGCTGGAAGCGCGCTACGTCTGGGGCGACCGCGCCCTGTTCGACGAGATGACCAAGGGCTTCGCCCAGCAGTTCCTGTCGGGCGACGGTCGCGACTTCGTCGAGGCCAAGCTGCAGGAACGCGACCAGCGCCACCAGCGCATGGGCGATTCGCGCTACGTCGTCGAGCCCAACGTCAAGGAGGGCAAGGGCGGCCTGCGCGACCTCCACCTGCTGTTCTGGATCGCCGAGTATCTCTACCGCGTGCACGAGCCGGCCGAGCTGGTCGCCAAGGGCGTGCTGACGCGCGAGGAGGCCCGCCACTTCGAGCGCGCCGAGCGCTTCCTGACCACGGTGCGCTGCCACATCCACTACCTGACCGGCCGCCCCGACGACCGCCTGTCGTTCGAGCTGCAGCGCGAGATCGCGGCGCGGCTGGGCTACCAGGACCGGCCCGGCAGCCGCGGCGTCGAGCGCTTCACCAAGCACTACTACCTGCATGCCAAGACGGTCGGCGACCTGACCCGCATCTTCGTCGCCGCGCTCGAGGACAGCCGCCGCCGCAAGCCGCGGCTGGCGGCGCTGTGGCAGAGCCTGCGGCCGCGCGAGCTCGAGGGCTTCCGGCTCGACGGCGAGCGCCTCGCGGTCGCCGCGCCCGACGCCTTCGCCAACGACCCGGTCGCGATCCTGCGCCTGTTCGCGGTGGCCCAGGAGAACGACCTCGACATCCACCCGGCGACGCTGCGCCTGGTGACGCAGAACATCCGCCTGGTCGACCGGCTGCGCAACGACGCCGAGGCCAACCGCCTGTTCATGCAGATGATGACGTCGCGGCACGATCCCGAGACGACGCTGCGGCGACTCAACGAGGCCGGCGTGTTCGGCCGCTTCATTCCCGACTTCGGTCGTGTCGTCGCCCAGACGCAGCACGACATGTACCACACCTACACGGTCGACGAGCACACCATCCGGGCGATCGGCATCCTCGCGCGCATCGAGAACGGCAGCCTCAAGGAAGACCACCCGCTGGCCTGCGAGGTCGTGCACAAGATCCTGTCGCGACCGGTCCTGTACCTCGCCGTGCTGCTGCACGACATCGCCAAGGGCCGCGGCGGCGATCACTCGGTGCTGGGCGCCGACGTGGCGCTGCAGCTCGGGCCCAGGCTGGGGCTGAGCGCCGCCGAGACCGAGACCGTGTCGTGGCTGGTGCGCTACCACCTCGCGATGTCGGCGACCGCGTTCCAGCGCGACCTGATGGATCCCAAGACCATCGACACCTTCGCCGCGCTGGTCCAGTCGCCGGAGCGCCTGCGCCTGCTGCTGGTCCTGACCGTGTGCGACATCCGCGCGGTCGGCCCCAACGTCTGGAACGGCTGGAAGGCGGCGCTGCTGCGCCAGCTCTACCACGCCACCGAGCAGGTGCTGTCGGGCGGCACGCTGTCGGGCGGCCGTGGCGAGCGCATCAGGCACATCCAGTCCGAGGTCGCGCAGCGGCTGGCCGGGTGGAGCGACGCCGACCGCGACGAGCACTTCGCGCGCGGCTACGCGCCGTACTGGCTGTCGTTCGATCCCGACACGCTGGCCCGCCAGGCCGAGCTGGTGCGGCGCGCCGAGCGCGACCACCAGCCGCTCGCCATCGAGCACCGCGTCGACAACGAGCGCTCGGTCACCGAGGTCACGATCTACACGCTCGACACCCACGGCCTGTTCGCCCGCCTCGCCGGCGCCATGGCGATCAGCGGCGCCAACATCGTCGACGCCAAGATCTTCACCCTGGCCAACGGCATGGCGCTCGACACGTTCTGGATCCAGGACCTCGACGGCAAGCCGTTCGACGGCCCGCAGCGGCTCGCCCGGCTGGCCGCCCGCGTCGAGATCGCGCTGTCGAACCGGCTCGACATCCAGCGCGAGCTCGACAGCCAGCGTGCTTCCTATCCCAAGCGCGACCGCGTCTTCACCGTCGAGCCGCGCGTGCTGGTCGACAACAACGCTTCCGACACCTTCACCGTGATCGAGGTCAACGGCCGCGACCGGCCGGGCTTCCTGCACATCGTCACGCGGGCGCTGACCCGGCTCAACCTGCAGATCACCTCGGCCCACATCACCACCTACGGCGAGCGCGCGGTCGACGTGTTCTACGTCAAGGACCTGTTCGGCCTGAAGATCGTGAACCAGGAGAAGCTGAAGCAGGTCGCCGCCACCGTCGAGAAATCGATCCGCGACTTCGACGCCCGCTTCGACCCGGTGCCGAAGGCGGCGGAGTAGGCTGGCTCAGGAAAGAACCCGCAAGGACCGGACACGCGAGAAGTCCCGGTCATGTGTCGCGATGGCATCGGCGTTGACGGCCAGCGCGCTGGCAACCTGGATGGCGTCCGGCAATTTCAGGCGCAGTGATGCCCTTAGCCGCGCTGCGCCTTCGGCGATATCGGCATTCAGGTCGATGAGCCGCCAGCTGTCGAGGACGGAGCGATAACGCCGGGCAATGGCGTCATCCTGGTCCTTCAATGGTCCAGTCAGGACCTCGCAGACGGTCACGGTGGTCACGGGGAACCGCATGTCGCCGGAGTCATGCGCCTCGAAAAGCGGGGCGAAGTACGGAGCGAACCGCGCATGGCCCTCCAGGAAATAGATGATGGGAGCAGAGTTGAGCAGCACCAGGGCCCGGTTCGGCAAACCGGCAAGGTCTAGGCGTCCCATTCGTCGCGCAGCTTTCGAAGTGTCTTCGTGCTGTTGCGCCCCCATCGACCACGGCCGGATCCCGCCAACGGCAGCAGGGATTGCTGTCGCGGGGTACCGTCGAAGGCATCTATCGGAACCAGGGCTGCTATTGGCCGCCCGTGTCGCGTGATTATGGTCGACTGCCCTCTCTCGGCAGCCGCCAGGAGGTCAGGCAACTGGTTGCGCGCTTCCTCGGCACCTTTTCTCGGGACGCGGCTCATGGAAAACCGTACAGCGCTGTACGGTTTCTGATCAAGGTGGGGACGGCCATGTCTCCATGGACGAGCCTCCGTGTCGGCTCGCTACAGCCCGATCACTCCGGCTTGAACCCCGACTCGACCAGCAGCGCGGTGTTGGTCTCGACCTCGCCCTTGATGAAGGCGGCGAAGTCCTTCGGGCCGCGCGCCGTCGGCACGATCCCGAGCGCCGTCGTCCTGGCGACGAAGGCGGGATCCTTCGACACCTCCGCCATCGCCGCGGCGAGGCGATCGACCACCGGGTCGGGCGTGTCCTTCGGCGCCCACACGCCGTACCACGAGCTGATGTTGAAGCCCTTGAGCCCGACCTCGTCGCTGGTCGGGATCGCCGGCGCCAGCGCCGTGCGCTCCTTCGAGGTCACGAACAGGCCCTTGGCGCGGCCCGACGTCGCCAGCGGCAGCAGCGCCGTCCACGGGTCCATGAACAGCTGGACGTTGCCGGCGACGAGGTCGGCGTTGGCCGGCGCGGTGCCCTTGTACAGGATGGTGTCGAGCGGCAGGCCGGTGCGCTTCAGGAAGGCCAGCGTCGCGATGTGACCGGCCGACCCCCCTGACGACAGCGCGAAGAAGTACTTCTTCGGCTCCTTCGCGATCGCCGCCATGGTCGAGGCGTAGTCGTTGCCGGGCACGTTGTTGTTGGCCAGCAGCACCAGCGGCGCCTCGCCGGCCTGGGCGATGGCGCGGAAGTCGGTCTGCGGATCGTACGGGCAGGTCGGCACCACCGTCTTGCCCAGCACGAACAGGCTGGCGTTGAACAGCAGCGTGTAGCCGTCCGGGTCGGCGCGGCGCACGGTTTCCGAGCCGACCGTGCTCGAGGCGCCGCCGATGTTCTGGACGACGATCGGCTGGCCGAGCTTTTCCGCCAGCCGCTCGGCGGTGATGCGGCCGAGCCCGTCGGTGCCACCGCCCGGCGGGTAGGGCACGACCATCTTCAGGGCGCGGTTGGGATAGGCCTGGGCGAGCGAGGCAGGGGCGAGCGCCGGCGCCGCGAGCAGCGAGGCGCCGGCCGCGGCGAGGACCGAGCGGCGGCGCATCAGGGCCGGACCGAAACGGCGGGGGCGCAGGAGGCGCCGCCGGCGGCCTCGCACACGGTGCGGACGACCCGCCGGCTCTTGAGGTCGCCACAGCCGACGCCGAGCGCCTTCGAGGTGTCGAGATGCTGCTTCAAGGTCGCCGTCCCTCCGGGTTGGATCGGGTAGAGCACGCCCTCGCGATAGGCCGACTTCAGTTCGACCGTGCGCTCCTGGCCGTTCTCCAGCGTCACGACGACATCGACCTGCAGGAAGTCGACGACCTCGGACGACCGGTTCTCGACCACGAGGCTCGGCACGCAGTTGCCGAACACCATCGCGTCCTGGCCACGCGTGACCTCGATCGGCCCTGCCGCCAGCGCCGTTCGCACTGCAAAAAACATACCAAGCAAAACGAGGAGATGGCAAGGACGAGCCGTCATCGTCGCCTCCCTGGAGGATCCCCGGATCGGCCTAGCCGGCCTGCAGTCGCTGCTCGCGCCGGACCTGCAGCATCTGCAGGATCGCCGCCGCGGTCTCCTCGATCGAGCGCCGGGTGACGTCGATCGTCGCCCACTTGCGCCGGGCATAGAGCCGGCGGGCATCCTGGATCTCGCCCTGCACCCGGTCCATGTCGGTGTAGTCGCTCTCTGTGCTCTCCTGCAGCAGCCGCAGCCGGTTGACCCGGATCTGCACCAGCCGCTCGGGATCGGTGATCAGCCCGACCACCAGCGGCCGCCGCGCCGATTCGAGCTCGGCCGGCGGATCGACGCCCGGCACCAGCGGCACGTTGGCGGCGCGCACGCCGCGATTGGCGAGGTAGACGCAGGTCGGCGTCTTCGAGGTCCGCGACGGCCCGACCAGCACCACGTCGGCGTCGTCGAGGTCGTGGGTCGACTGGCCATCGTCGTGCGCCAGCGTGTAGTGCATCGCGTCGATGCGGTCGAAGTAGCCCTCGTCGAGCTGGTGCTGGCGCCCCGGCCACTGCTCGCTCTTGGAATGGAAATGGACCGCCAGCACGCTCATCACCTGGTCGAGCACGCCGACGCAGGGCAGTTGCAGGCGCCTGCAATGATCGCGCACGAGGTCGCGCAGATCGGGATCGACCAGCGTATAAAGCACCGGCCCGCGGTCGCGCTCGACCGACTGCATGACCTTTTCCATCTGGCCCTTGGTGCGGACCAGCGACCACACATGTTCCTGGACGAACACGCCCTCGTACTGGACGAGACAGGCACGCGCGACGCTCGACACCGTCTCGCCGGTCGAGTCGGACACCAGGTGGACATGGAAATTGCGGTTGGCCACGCCCCTGTTTACCCCACAGCGACCCGGGGAGAAACGCGGGATTGCGACAGGCGAATCGGGGACAGGCTGGGGATCGCCCCGACCGCCCCGGATTCGGGTCCCGACTCGCGCCGTCCATGCCCGTCGGCATCCCCTGCGGACAGTCCGGGACGAAGGACCTGCGAATCGTGAATCGCCCCGCAAAACCGCGTGGAATCGCCGCCCGCCGATCCACAGGCGCTTGGGGATGCCGGCGCAATAGGGCGCATCCCCATGTGCCACACCCCCTACGACTCCTACTACCTTCCATGAAAGAGTAAGAGGAAAGGCATGAGGACGGACGCGTGAGCGAGAGCAAGTTCCTGAAAACCCTGGCCGGGCAGCGGTTCGCCACGCCCCCGATCTGGCTGATGCGCCAGGCCGGGCGCTACCTGCCGGAGTACCGGGCGGTGCGCGCGACCACGTCGTCGTTCCTCGAGTTCTGCTACACGCCCGACAAGGCGGTCGAGGTGACGCTGCAGCCGATCCGCCGTTTCGGCTTCGACGCGGCGATCATCTTCTCGGACATCCTGGTCGTGCCCGACGCGCTCGGCCAGAAGGTCTGGTTCGAGCAGGGCGAGGGACCGAAGCTCGAGGCGCTGGTAGATCCCGCCGATTTCGGCGAGCTGTCGCGTGGCCGGCTGCCGGAGAAGCTGGCGCCGGTCTACGAGGCGATCCGCCTGGCCCGGGCGGCGCTGCCGCGGGAAACCGCGCTGCTGGGCTTCGCCGGCGCGCCGTTCACGCTCGCCTGCTACATGATCGAGGGCAGCGGCAGCAAGGACTTCGCCAAGGTGAAGACCTGGGCCTACCGGCACCCGGAGTCGTTCGGCCTGCTGATCGACCTGCTGGTCGATGCCGTGGTCGATCACCTCTCGGCCCAGGTCGTGGCCGGCGTCGACGCCGTGCAGCTGTTCGACTCCTGGGCCGGCGTGCTGCCCGAGGAGCAGCTGTTCAGCTGGTCGCTGCAGCCGATGGTGCGGATCGCGCACGCGCTCAAGGCGCGCCATCCCGGCATCCCGGTGATCGCCTTCCCGCGCGCGGTCGGCCCGGCGTCGCTGATGTATCGCCGCCCCGACGCCTTCGACGTGCTGTCGATCGACACCGGCCTCGGCGCCCACTGGGCGGCGCGCGAGCTGCAGCCGCAGATCTGCCTGCAGGGCAACCTCGACCCGATCATGGTGGTAGCGGGCGGCGCGGCGATGGAGCGCGAGGCGACGCGTATCCTCGACAAGCTCGGGCACGGCCCGTTCGTGTTCAACCTCGGCCACGGCGTCGTGCCGCAGACGCCGCCCGACCACGTCGCGCGGCTGGTCGAGATCGTGCGCGGCTGGAAACCCTCGGCAGCGTGAGTACCCCGTCGTGAAGGTCGCGATCATCCTGTTCAATCTCGGCGGCCCCGATTCGCTCGAAGCGGTCGGGCCGTTCCTGCGCAACCTGTTCAGCGATCCCGCCATCCTGCGCGTGCCGTCGTTCGTGCGACTGCCGCTGGCGCGCTTCATCGCCTGGCGCCGCACGCCCAAGGCCCAGGGCATCTACGCCCAGATCGGCGGGTCCTCGCCGATCCTCGGCCAGACCGAGGCGCAGGCGCGCGCGCTCGAGGAGGCGCTGGCCAACGACGGCGGCGAGCGCCACGAGTTCCGCGGCTACGTCTGCATGCGCTACTGGCACCCGATGACACCGGCGGTCGTGAAGTCGGTCGAGCGCTTCGCGCCGGACCGCATCGTGCTGCTGCCGCTGTACCCGCAGTACTCGACCGCGACGACCGCCTCGTCGTTCGACGCGTGGAAGGAACTGGCGCGCTTCAAGGCGCCGACCACCGAGATCGTCGACTACCCGCTCGAACCGGGCTTCATCGCCGCGTCGGCGGCGCTGGTCAGGGATGGCCTCGCCCAGGCCGGCGATGGTCCCACGCGCGTGCTGTTCTCGGCGCACGGCCTGCCCGAGAGCGTGATCAAGGCGGGCGATCCCTACCAGAAGCAGGTCGAGCAGTCGGCGGCGGCGATCGCCGACGCGATCGGCGGCCTCGACTGGACGGTCTGCTACCAGAGCCGGGTCGGGCCGCTGAAATGGATCGGTCCCTCGACCGAGGCCGAGATCGAGCGCGCCGCCCGGGACCGCAAGAGCATCGTCCTGTACCCGCTGGCGTTCGTGTCCGAGCATTCCGAGACGCTGGTCGAACTCGACATCGAGTATCGCGAACTAGCCGAGGAGAAGGGCGTGCCGCACTACGTCCGCGTGCCGACCGTCGGCACCCATCCGCATTTCATCGCCGGCCTCGCCCGCCTGGTGCGCCATGCTCTATGAGGTCCTGAAGGCGCTGCACATCGTCGCCGTCATCGCCTGGATGGCCGGGCTGCTCTACCTGCCGCGCCTGTTCGTCTACCACGCCGAGGCCGGCCCGCGGACGCCGCAGAGCGAGACCTTCAAGGTGATGGAACGCCGCCTGCTGCGCGCCATCATGAACCCGGCGATGATCGCGGTCTGGGTGTTCGGCCTGTTGCTGGCGTGGCAGGGCAACTGGTGGATGGCGCCGTGGTTCCACGCCAAGCTGCTGCTGGTGGCGCTGCTCACGGTCGTGCACCACGTCTACGCGCGCTGGCGCAAGGACTTCGAGGCGGACCGCAACACGAAACCGGCCCGCACCTATCGCTACTGGAACGAGGTGCCGACGCTGTTGATGATCGGTATCGTGTTCCTCGTCGTGCTGAAGCCGTTTTGACAGGAGTGACATGAACGCCCAGGCGGGAACCGAGTGGCGGGACCAGATCTTCGAGGTCCTGCAATCCCATGATATCCGGCAGGTCTACCACGTACCCGATGCCGGCCATTCGCGGCTGATCGAGCACTGCCAGCGCTCGAACTCGATCCGCACCGTGCCGCTGACCACCGAGGAGGAGGGCATCGCCCTGGCCGCCGGCGCGTGGCTCGGGGGCCAGCGCTCGGTGCTGCTGATGCAGAGCTCGGGCGTCGGCAACACCGTGAACCTGCTCGGCCTCACCAAGACGCTGCGCTTCCCGTTCCTGACCCTGATCACGATGCGCGGCGAGTGGGGCGAGTTCAACTCGTGGCAGTACCCGATGGGCCAGGGCACGCCCAAGGTGCTCGAGGCGATGGGCGTGCTGGTCTACTCGGTCGACAGCGCCGACGAGGTTCGCGCGACCATCGACGCCGCCGCGCGCGCGGCCTTCAACGGCGGCCAGTCGGTCGCCGTGCTGCTGCGCCAGAAGCTGATCGGCATCAAGGATTTCGGAAAGAAGACCGCCAAATGAGCAAGGCAACGCTGCAGCGCCGGCCGCTGGTGAAGAAGCTCCTCGAGGGCGCGAACGACGACCTGCTGGTGATCGCCGGCCTCGGCTCGTCGAACTGGGACATCACCGAGGCGGGCGACCGCCCGCTCAACATGCCGCTGTGGGGCGCCATGGGCGCGCCGATCTGCATGGGGCTCGGCCTCGCGCTGGCCCAGCCGGCCAAGCGCGTGCTGGTGATCACCGGCGACGCCGACACGATGATGAACCTGGGCTCGCTCGCCACCGTGGCGACCCAGCAGCCCGAGAACCTGGCGATCGTCGTGCTCGACAACGAGAAGTACGGCGAAACCGGCAACCAGGCCTCGCACACCAGCCCGCGCAACAACGGGCCGACCGACTCCGGCGCCGGCGCCGACCTGGCGATGATCGCGAAGGGCTGCGGCCTCGCCGACAGCGCGACGGTGCGCGATGCCAGCGAGGTCGCGCAGCTGGTCAAGGACGCGCGGACCAGGAAGGGCCCGGTGTTCCGGCTGGTCAAGGTGATGGTCGAGAAGCTCGAGTTCGTGATGCCGCCGCAGGACGGCGCGCACCTCAAGGACCGCTTCCGCCAGGCCCTGCTCGGCCATCCCTAGGAGCCCGGCCATGACCGCGTACGCGCCGTTCCCGCTGATCGATCTCGAGGGCACGCCGCGCGAGCGCGGTCGCCAGCACGGCCAGGCCGCCGCCGACCGGCTGCGGCGCGGCGCGAAGATGTACGCCGAGTCGTTGCTGAAGAGCGGCGTCGACTGGGCCGAGCTGGAGAAGCGCGCCGAGGCGCTGGTGCCGTCGATCGAGGCGTTCGACCCGGACTACGTCGAGGAGATGCGCGGCATCGCCGAGGGCGCGGGCGAACCGTTCGCCGCCGTGGTGCTGATGAACGCCCGCACCGAGATGGTGGCGGCGGCGCGTCACGCGGCCGCCAGCAGGGCCGCCGACAGCGCGCCGGATGGCTGCACCGCGGCGCTGGCGCTGCCCGAGGCCAGCATCGACGGCGTGCTGCTGCACGGCCAGAACTGGGACTGGCGGGCCGAGTGCGCCGAGACCGGCGTGGTGCTGCGGATCCGGCGCGACGACGGGCCCGACATCCTGACCTTCACCGAGGCCGGCGGGCTGGCCCGCTCCGGCCTGAACTCGGCCGGCCTCGGCCTCACCGCCAACGCGCTGGAGTGCGACCGCGACTACCGCCGCGGTCCCGGCGTGCCGCTGCCGTTCATCCGGCGCAAGGTGCTGGAGAGTGCTGCGCTGGCGCAGGCGGTGCAGACCATCGTGGCGACGCCCAAGCTCGGCTCCAACCACATGGCGGTCAGCCACGGCCAGGAAGCCTTCGGCTTCGAGTGCGCGCCCGACGAGACCTTCTGGCTGGCGCCCGATCGCGGCATCTACGTCCATGCCAATCACTGGATCGCCGAATCGGCGCGCGCCAGGGTCAAGGATACCGGCCTCGCGGAGACGCCGTGCTCGCTGTACCGCGACAAGCGCGTGCGCGACCGGCTGGTGCCGAAGCGCGGCAAGCTCACGCTCGACGATCTGCGCCACGCCTTCTTCGACGACTGGAACGCGCCGTGGTCGGTGTGCCGGCCGCCGCGTCCCAATACCCGCGGCGTGGTGACCGCGACGGCGGCGATGATCCTGATGCAGCCGACCGAGGGCCGGCTCGAGGCCTGCCCGATGCCGGCGCTCAATCGCACCTTCACGACCTACAGCCTGACCCCGGACCGCGCGGCACGGAAGCAGGCGGCCGAATGAGAAGTTCCCTCGCTGCGCCCGGGATGACAGGGCAACCCGTGTCATCCGGAGCGTGCCGAGGGACCTTTCACTTCAGCCCGGGTACCAGGCCGGCTTGCGCTTTTCCCTGAAGCTGGCGAGGCCCTCGCGCGCCTCGGCCTGTTGCCGCGTGCGGGCGTGCTCGTCGACCAGGTCGCGCAGCAGGCCGTCGTCGACGAAGGCTTCGGCCGACGCCAGCGACCGCAGCTTGGTCGCCGTGGTGGCGGCGGGCGCGTTCATCAGGATGGCATCGACGATCTTCGCCCCCGCCTCGGCGAGGCCGCCGACCGCCACGACCTCGTGCACCAGGCCGATGCGGCGTGCTTCCTCGGCCCCGAAGCGCTCGCCCGAGAGCGCGTAGCGCCTGACCTGGCGCAGGCCGATCGCCTGGCACAGCTGCGGCAGGATGATGCCGGCCATCAGGCCCCAGCGCGTCTCGCTGATCGAGAACAGCGCGTCGGTCGAGGCGACGACGATGTCGCAGGCCGCCGCGACGCCGGTGCCGCCGCCGAAGCAGCCGCCCTGGACCAGCGCCAGCGTCGGCACCGGGCAGGTGTCGAGCCGGCGGATCGCCTCGGCGGTGACGCGGCTGGCGCGCTCGTTCTCGGCCGGCGACTGCGCCGCCACGCCGTTGATCCAGGCGAGGTCGGCGCCGGCTTGGAAGTGCTTGCCGTTGCCGCGCAGCACGACCACGCGCAGGCCGCTCTCGCGGCCGAGCGCGTCCATCGCGTCGTGCAGGCCCTGCAGCAGGTCGCCGTTGTAGGCGTTGTTGACGGCCGGGCGGTTCAGCGTGACCGTCGCGACGCCGCGGTGGTCGATCTCCCAGAGGACGGTGTCGTTGGCCATCAGTCGGCCTTCAGGTAGCTGTCCTTCAGCGCGATCTTGCCGTCGCGCACCTCGTAGAGGTCGATGCCGTAGCGGTCGAACGGCTTGCCGGCATGGTCGATGCCGGTGACGCGGAAGGTGCCGAACAGCTTGTCGCCGGCGCGGTGGATGCGGGCCTCCGAGAAGCGCGCCTCGCGGTGCGCCTTGCTCTTGTCGGCGAAGTGGGCGCGCAGCGCCTCCTTGCCCTTCAGCACCGCGCCGCCGGGCGAGCCGCCGGCGTTCAGCCGCCACTCGAAGTCGTCGGTCACGCAGGCCGCGATCTCCTCGACGTCGGCCTTGTTGAAGGCCTTGCCGAAGCGGCGGAACAGGTCGTCGATGGCGTCGGCCATGGAATCCTCCCTCAGCCCTTGAGAATCGCGGCGACGCCCTCGGCGATGTCGCGGCGCGCCGCGGCGTCGTCGACGTCGGCCATCTGGGCGTAGTGGCGCAGCGGACCCGCCGGCCCGATCACGTCGAGGCCCTTGCGCCCGACGTCGCCGCGGAACTTCAGCGTGCGCCCCGTGGGCGCCTTGTTGGGATGCAGCGTCAGCGTCAGCGTCGGGTTGTCGCCGGCCAGGCCCTGGCTGGCGCCCGGGTCGTACTCCTCGGTCGAGACGTGGGCGACGTGGCCCTTGCCTGCCAGCTCGTGGATCACGCGATCGAGTTCCGGCCGGATGACGTCCCGGCACTTGACCCAGAAGGCCTGCACGAAGATCTCGATGTCGCGGTTCATGTCTGCTCCGTCTCCCGAATCGACTTCTTGTCGGGGCGATCCTAGCTCAAATTTCCCACGGCGGTGGCGTGAACTTCTCGATCAGGAAATTCACGAACGCCGGCACCTTGGGGGCGAGGTGGCGGCGGTGCGGGTAGACGGCGTGGATGGCGACCGGCTCCTCGGCCGAGAAATCCTGCAGCAGCGGCACCAGCCGGCCCTCGCGCACCGCCTGGGCCAGGGTCAGGCGGGTCACCCGCACGATCCCGACCCCCTGCAGGGCCAGCTGCATCTGGGTCTCGCCCTCGGTGACGGCGACCCGGCCGCCGACCTCGACCTCGACCACCTTGCCGTCGACCCGGAACGGCCACTTGTTGAGATGGGTGCGGTCGCGCGCCACCAGGCAGTTGTGCCGGGCGAGGTCCTCCGGCCGGCGCGGCGTGCCGTGGCGGGCGAGGTAGGCGGGCGAGGCGCAGACCAGCCGCTTGTCCTCGCCGATCCGGCGCGCCATGAAGCTGGTGTCGGCCAGCCGGCCGATCCGGATGGCGATGTCGATGCCTTCCTCGACCATGTCGACGACGCGGTCGGTCGGCAGCAGCTCGACGCTCAGCATCGGGTGGCGGTCGAGGAATTCCGACAGCACCGGCGCCAGCTGGTGGGTCGAGAAGGCCAGCGACGTGGTCACCCGCAGCACGCCGCTGGGCGTGCCGCTGCGACCGGCGATCATGCTTTCCAGCGCCTCCAGCTCGCCGACCAGCCGGCGGGCGGCGGTGTAGAAGATCTCGCCCTCGGCGGTCAGGTGGAGGGCGCGGGTGGTGCGCTGCAGCAGCCGCACGCCGAGCCGGGTCTCGAGACGGGTCACCAGCTTGCTGACCGCCGAGGGGCTGAGCCCCAGCGCCGGGGCGGCGGCCGAGAAACCGTGCATGTCGACCACCCGGACGAAGGCGGCCATTTCAGACGCGTGTTCGATCATTGCGCCATTAATGAACGCCATTCATCAGTGTTCGTCAAACTCTGCGTCTAAACCTCATCAATGGAAGGAATTATGTAACTTCCAACCTTGGAGGGTTCCATGTTCTCGATCACCTACCCCAGCCACGACGAACGCCAGCGCTACGCCCAGGAAGCCCTGCGCCTGCGCGGCGAGGCGGTCGCCAGCCTGTTCCGCAAGCTCGCCAGGACGGTGGCGCCGCGCTGACCCGGCGACGCGGTCCCGTCCCGGCCCCTCAGGGCGGTGGCGGGACCGTGTAGCCGTTGCGCCGCAGCAGGTCCTCGAGGGTCAGGATCCCGGCCTCGGGGCGGCCGGCGGCGCAGTCGGCGACGGCGGACTTGCGCGGCATCTCCATGCTGCCGCCGCCCTCGCCCTTGCTGCCGGCATGGCGGTCCCAGAAGGCGACCAGCTGGGCGCAGCGCGCCTGCAGGTCCGGCGGGGCCGACGACGATGCCGGCGGGTTCTGCGCCGGCGCGACGGCCGGCCCGAGCGCCAGGCCGGCCCACAGGAAGACAAGCAACCGCGACATCACCGCTCCCTCGAGAACACTCCCGGGGGATACGCGGTCGCGCCCGCAGCGGATGCCTACGCGTCGGCGGTCACGTCGGGCTTGCGGTGGCGCCAGCGCCATTCGGCCAGCCCGGTGCACACGGTGTAGAACACCGGCGTGAAGACGAGGCCGAACAGGGTGACGCCCAGCATGCCGGCGAACACCGCGGTGCCCAGCGACTGCCGCATCT
Organism: uncultured Reyranella sp.; assembly: GCA_964420105.1. GTDB lineage: Bacteria > Pseudomonadota > Alphaproteobacteria > Reyranellales > Reyranellaceae > Reyranella. The sequence goes on along the minus strand of CAYQRL010000021.1, from coordinate 76,166 downwards.
CGGCGCCGGCGCCGAAGCTCACCACCAGCGGCACCACGCCCAGGATGAAGGCCAGCGAGGTCATCAGGATCGGCCGCAGCCGGGTCCTGGCGGCGCTGACCGCGGCGTCGAACCGGGTCATGCCGGCCTCGTGCGCCTGCTTGGCGAACTCGACGATCAGGATGGCGTTCTTGGCGGCCAGCCCGATCAGCACGACCAGGCCGACGTCGACCAGGATGTTGCGGTCGAGCCCGCGCAGGTTGACGCCGATCATCGCCGCCAGCACGCACATCGGCACGATCAGGATGACGGCCAGCGGCAGCAGCCAGCTCTCGTAGAGCGCCGCCAGCAGCAGGAACACGAACACCACCGCCAGCGTGAAGGCGAGGATCGCGGTGTTGCCGGCCAGCTTCTCCTGCAGCGCGATCTCGGTCCATTCCAGCGCGAAGCCCGACGGCAGCGCCTTGGCGGCCAGCGCCTCCATGGCGGCGATGCCCTGGCCCGACGAGAAGCCGGGCCGCAGCGCCACCTGGACCTCGGCCGCCGGGTAGAGGTTGTAGCGGGCGACGCGGTAGGCGCCGGTGGTGTCGCGGAAGGTCGAGACCGAGCCGATCGGCACCATCTCGCCCGAGGTGCTGCGGGTCTTCAGGTTCTCGACGTCGCGCACGCTCAGCCGGTACGGGTTGTCGGCCTGCACGGTCACGCGGTAGGTGCGGCCGAGCAGGTTGAAGTCGTTGACGTAGGCCGAGCCCATGTAGACCGACAGCGTCTCGAACACGCGCGCGATCGGCACGCCCAGCTGCTCGGCCTTGGTGCGGTCGATCTCGGCCCAGACCTGCGGTGTGCGGGTCGAGAACAGGGTGAAGGCCTGGGTCAGGCCCGGCGTCAGCGCCGCCGCGCCGGCCAGCGCCCAGGTCGCGCCCTCGAGCGCCGGCAGGCCGCGCGCGGCGCGGTCCTGGACGTAGCCCTTGAGGCCGCCGCCGGTGCCGATGCCGGGCACCGAGGGCGGCTCGAGCACGAACACGAAGGCCTCGCGCAGCGAGAACATCTTGCCGCGCAGGTCGCCCAGGATCCTGGCCATCGGCAGGTGGCGGCGCTCGGCGAACGGCTTCAGCGTCACGAAGATCACGCCGGTGTTGGGCGCGTTGGTGAAGGTCGCGCCGTCGAAGCCGACGATGCCGACGGCGTGGGCCACGCCCTCGGTCGCCATGATCATCTCCGAGGCGCGGCGCACCAGCTGGTCGGCGCGCTCGAGCGTGGCGCCGGCCGGCAGCTGCATGGCGGCGATCAGGTACGAGCGGTCGAGCTGCGGCACCAGCCCGGTCGGGGTCGACACCAGCCGCTGGCCGGTGATCACCAGCAGGCCGCCATAGATCGCGAGGACCACGAAGGACAGCCGGATCAGCCTGGCGGTGGCACGGCCGTAAAAGTTCGACAGCGCCTCGAAGCCGCGGTTGAAGACGCCGAAGAACCAGGTCACCGGCGCCATCAGGCGGTCGGCGACGGTCGGCCTGGCGTGCCCGACCTCGGACAGGGCGTGGCTCTTGAGCAGCAGCGCCGACAGCGCCGGCGACAGGGTCAGCGACACGAACGCCGAGATCGCCGTCGAGGCGGCGATGGTGATGGCGAACTGCTTGTAGAAGGTGCCCTGCAGGCCGGTGATGAAGGCGGTCGGCAGGAACACCGCGATCAGCACCAGCGAGATCGCGATCAGCGCGCCGCCGACCTCGTCCATGGTCTTGTGCGCGGCTTCCTTGGGCGACAGGCCCTGCGCGAGGTAGCGCTCGACGTTCTCGACCACGACGATGGCGTCGTCGACCACGATGCCGATCGCCAGCACCAGGCCGAACAGCGACAGCGTGTTGAACGAGATTCCGACCGCGGCCATCACCGCGAACGAGCCGATCAGCGACACCGGGATCGCCAGCAGCGGGATGATCGCCGCCCGCCACGTCTGCAGGAACAGGATCACGACGATGACGACCAGGACCAGCGCCTCGAACAGCGTCTCGATCACGGCATCGACCGAGGCCTGGATGAACTCGGTGGGATTGTAGACCACCGAGAAGTCGAGGCCGGGCGGGAAATCCTTCTTCAGCCCCTCCATCGCCGTCCTGATCGCGGCCGAGGTCGCGAGCGCGTTCGAGCCCGGACGCTGGAAGACGCCCAGCGCCACGGCGTTCTTGTTGTCGAGGTAGGAATTGACCGTGTAGTCCTGCGCGCCGAGCTCGATGCGCGCGACGTCGCGCAGGCGGGTGACCGAGCCGTCGGGCTCGGCGCGCAGCACGATGGCGCCGAACTCCTCGGGCGTGGTCAGGCGGCCGAGCGTCTGCACCGACAGGGTGAAGCCGCCCGGCGACACCGCCGGCGCCTGGTTGATCGAGCCGGCCGCGACCTGAAGGTTGGCCGCCCGCAGCGCCAGCATGACCTCGCCCGCGGTCAGGTTGCGCGACGCCACGCGCGCCGGGTCGAGCCAGATCCGCATGGCGTAGTCGCGGGCGCCGAACACGATCACGTTGCCGACGCCGTCGATGCGGCCCAGCACGTCCTTCACGTACAGCGTGGCGTAGTTCGAGATGTACTGCTGGTCGCGGCTGTCGTCGGGCGACGTCATGTGCACGACCATCATCAGGTCGGGCGAGGCCTTGCGCACCACGATGCCCAGCCGCTGCACGTCCTCGGGCAGGCGCGGCTGGGCGACGGCGACGCGGTTCTGGACGTTGACCTGGGCCTGGTCGATGTCGGTGCCGGGCTTGAACACCACGTTGATCGACAGCCGCCCGTCGCCGGTCGACTGCGAGTTGATGTACAGCATGTCGTCGACGCCGTTGATCTCGAGCTCGAGCGGCGTGGCGACGGTCTCGGCGATGACCTGCGCCGAGGCGCCCGGGTAGATCGCCGTGACGTTGACGGTCGGCGGCGCGATGTCCGGGTACTCGGCGATCGGCAGGGCGCGCTGGGCGATGCCGCCGACGATCAGGATGATGATCGACAGCACCGACGCGAAGATCGGGCGGTCGATGAAGAAATGGGAAAAGCGCATGGGATCCCCGGCCGTCTAGCGGCCGCCGCCGGCGGCGATCTTGATCTCGCCCTTCTGCGGCACGACCTTGGCGCCCGGCCGCACCATCGGGTTGGCGAGCCCGTCCAGGACGACGTTGTCGGTCGGCGCCAGACCGTCGCGGATCACCCGCAGCCCGTCGACGATCGGGCCCAGCGTCACCGGCCGCGCCTGCACGACGTCGTCGGGGCCGACCACGAACACGATCTTGCGCGCCTGGTCCGAGATGATCGCGGTGTCGGGCACCAGCAGCGCGTCGTACTCGCCGCCGAACAGCTGGACCCGGCCGAACACGCCCGGCGTCAGCAGCTGGTTCTTGTTCTCGACCACCGCGCGGGTGCGCATGGTGCCGGAGCGCTGGCTGAGCGCGTTGTCGACGAAGTCGACGCGGCCGTTGCGCGTCCAGTCGGTCTCGTCGGCGAGGCGGATGCGCACCGGCACGGCGTCGCGCGACGAGGCCAGCGCGCCCGACAGGTAGAGCCGGGTGTAGCGCAGGTAATCGGCCTCGGAGATGTCGAACACGAAGCGGATCGGGTCGAGGGTGACGATGGTCGCCAGCAGCGTCGCGCCCTGCTGGCCGCCCTGGATCAGGTTGCCGGCATCGACCTTGCGGTCGGAGATGCGACCGGCCAGCGGCGCCCGCACGTCGGTCCAGTCGAGGTTGAGCTCGGCCTGCCGCAGCGACGACTCGGCCGACTTGAACTGGGCGCGGGCGATCGCGAGGTTGGCCTTGCGCTGGTCGAACTCGGCGTCGGTGATGGTCCTCGACTTGATCAGCGCCGAGCCGCGGTCGACCTGCAGCTCGGCGAGGTCGACCTGCGCCTTGTTGCGCGCGACCTCGGCCTGCGCGCTCTCGACCGCGATCTCGAACGGCCGCTTGTCGATCGTGAACAGGAGGTCGCCGACCTTGACCAGCTGGCCGTCGCGGAAGTGGATCTTGTCGATGAAGCCGGAGACGCGGGCACGGACCTCGACCTGCGCCACCGCCTCGAAGCGGCCGGAGAACTCGTCCCACTGGGTGACGCGCTTGGCCAGCGCCGGCGACACCGTGACCGGCATCGCCGGGGGGCCGCCCTGCGCCAGGCCGGGCGAGATACCTGCCCCGAAGGTGCAAAGAAACAGGCCGACGACGGCCAGCAGGCGGCGGCAGATGGGCAAGCGAAACTCCCCGGCGAGACGGATGTCGGCCCGGCCAGATGTGGTTGCGTGACTGCTCACTGTCAATTACTTCGCATTCGCACGTGCGAGAACGGTTCCGTACCAAGCGACGGCGGGCGTAACCTGGTTACGCCGCCAGCAGGTCCTGCTTCGCCGCGGTGAACATGGCCTCGGCGATCGCCGCCATGTCGTCGGGCTCGATCTCGACCAGGCCGCGGCGCAGCCGGTATCCCCAGTTCCTCTCCTGCGTCAGCACCAGCCGCGGCTGCACCGCCGCCAGCGCGACCGGGGCGGCGTCGTGCCAGTCGACGTCGCGCCGGAACGGCCGGAAGCCGAAGCCCATGTCGGCCTGGTAGAGGCGACCCTCGCGCACCGTGCCGAGCGCGGTGAAGGCCTGCAGGCGATCCTTGCCGCGCCGGGCGTGGCTCGGCGTGTAGATGCGGTTGGGCGAGTAGTAGACGACGCGGTCGCCCGGCTTGACCCGCCGCAGCGGTGTCGCCTGGCCGTGGCAGACCTGCATGAAGCCGCCGGCGCGGCCGATCTCGACATGCTCGGCGGAAGCGACGGCCAGCCAGTTCCTGATCATGGAGTCCTCCTCGCGTGGGCCGGGGACCATAGACGCGGCAGCTGTCAGATCCTGTCAGCAGGATCGCCTTCGAGCGCCCGCTGTCGCTCGCGCCATTCCTTGAGCATCGCCTGCCGCCGCCGTGGGTAGCGCCGCTCGCTGACGGTCAGCGCGACGATCCGGTCGGTACGGAAATGACGGTAGTCGCCGCGCAGCTCGCACCACGCCGCGACCACGCGCACCTTCTCGAAGAAGCCGAGCGCGAACGGCCACACGGTGCGCCGGCTCGGCGCGCCGTCCTTGTCGCGGTAGGACAGCAGGAGCTTGCGCTCGGTGCGGATGGCGCGGCGGATGCGCGGCAGCTCGGCGTCGCCGGCCGCCGGCGGCTCGCCCGGCGCGATCAGCAGCCCCGAGCCGTCCAGCGTCTCGCGCAGGTCGGGCGGCAGCACGGCGCCGATCTTGGCCAGCACGTTGGCGGCGGCGTCGGCCAGCACGCGGTCGCCGCGCCGGTGGACCCAGCGCGAGCCCAGCACCAGCGCCTCGATCTCGTCCTCGCTGAACATCAGCGGCGGCAGCAGGAAGCCCGGCCGCAGCACGTAGCCGATGCCGGCCTCGCCATCGATCTGCGCGCCCTCGGCCTTCAGCAGCTCGATGTCGCGGTAGAGCGTGCGCAACGACACGCCGGTCGCCTCGGCCAGCACCGCCCCGGTCACCGGGTGACGGTGCCGCCGAAGCACCTGGATCAGGTCGAGCAGGCGCTGGGCACGCGACATGCCGGCAACGCTAGCACCGGCTGCTGTCAGAATCTGTCAGTATTGGAAAGGTCCCTCGGGCTTCGCCCTCGGGATGACAAGAAGACTGTCATCCCGAGCGAAGCGAGGGACCTTTCGAGCCGCATCAATGTCTGAAGTGGCGCATCCCCGTGAACACCATCGCCAGGCCCCTGGCGTCGGCGGCCTCGATCACCTCCTTGTCGCGCATCGAGCCGCCGGGCTGGATGATCGCGGTGGCGCCGGCCTCGGCGGCGGCCAGCAGGCCGTCGGCGAAGGGAAAGAAGGCGTCGGAGGCGACGACGCTGCCGACCGCCGGGCTCTGCGCCAGCCCGGCCGTCTCGCCGGCCTCGGCGGCGCGGATCGCGGCGATGCGCGAGGAATCGCGGCGGTTCATCTGGCCGGCGCCGATGCCGACGGTGGCGCCGTCCTTGGCGTAGACGATGGCGTTCGACTTCACGTGCTTGCAGACCGTGAAGGCGAACAGCAGGTCGTCGAGCTCGCGCGGCGTCGGCGCGCGCTTCGTCACGACCTTGAGGTCGGCGCGGGCGACGTGGCCGGCGTCGCGGCCCTGCACCAGGTAGCCGCCGGCGACGCTGCGCAGCGTCATGCCGGGGGCGCGCGGGTCGGGCAGGCGGCCGGCCAGCAGCACGCGCACGTTCTTCTTCTTCGCCAGGATCTCCAGCGCCTCGGGCGTGGCGTCGGGCGCGATCACGACCTCGAGGAACAGCTTGCCCAGCGCCTCGGCGGTGCGCGCCTCGAGCGGCGTGTTGACCGCGACGATGCCGCCGAAGATCGAGACCGGATCGCAGTCGTAGGCCTTCCGGTAGGCGCTGAACTGGTCCGTGGCGACGGCGACGCCGCAGGGATTGGCGTGCTTGATCACCACCACCGCGGGGTCGCTGAACTCGGCGACGCACTCGTAGGCCGCCTCGGTGTCGCCGATGTTGTTGTAGGACAGCTCCTTGCCCTGGACGATGCGCGCGGTGGCGACACCCGGCCGGCCGCTGCCGTCGCTGTAGAAGGCGGCCTGCTGGTGCGGGTTCTCGCCGTAGCGCAGCGTCTGCACGCGGCTCGCCGTCACCGTCAGCCGCTCGGGGAAGGTCTCGCCCTGCTGGGCCGCGAACCACGCCGCGATCGCGGCGTCGTAGGACGCGGTGCGGGCATAGGCCTTCGCGGCCAGCCGGCGGCGCAGCGCCAGCGTCGTCGCGCCATTGTTGGCCTCGAGCTCCGCGAGCACGGCGGCGTAGTCGGCGGGATCGACCACCACGGTCACGAAGTCGTGGTTCTTGGCCGAGGCGCGGATCAGCGCCGGGCCGCCGATGTCGATGTTCTCGACGCAGGTCGGGAAGTCGGCGCCGCGCGCCACCGTCGCCTCGAACGGGTAGAGGTTCACCACCACCAGGTCGATGCCCTTGATGCGGTGATCGTCCATCGCCTTGCGGTGGCCGGCGTCGGTGCGGCGGGCGAGGATGCCGCCGTGGATCGACGGCTGCAGCGTCTTGACCCGGCCGTCCATGATCTCGGGGAAGCCGGTGTGGTCGCTGACCTCGATCACCGCCAGCCCGGCATCGCGCAGCGCCTTGGCCGAGCCGCCGGTCGACAGGATCTCGACCCCGTGCTTCGCCAGCGCCTGGCCGAGCGCGACCAGCCCCTCCTTGTCGGACACGGAGATCAGCGCCCGTTCGATCTTGGCGAGGTCGGGCGTGGGCGAGGGGACGTAGGCGGTGGAGGCGGACATGGGCGGTCTTTTAGGCCCGCCCGCCGCCCCGCGAAAGCGGCGGATTCACGCGTCCGTCCCCTCCAGGACGCGGACCTTGAAGCCGGCGGCGCCGAGGGCGGCGACCAGGTCGCGGACATGGTCGGGACCGCGGGTCTCGACCGTGACGTCGAGCTCGGTGCGCTTGGCGACGACGCTGCCGAACAGGCGCTGGTGCTGGACCTCGACTATGTTGCCGCCGGCCTCGCCGACCAGCCCGGCGACCCGGGCGAGCTGGCCCGGCAGGTCGTTGATCATCAGCCTGAGCCGCACGATGCGGCCGCCGCGCACCAGCCCGCGCAGCAGCACCGAGGCCAGCAGCCGGGTGTCGATGTTGCCGCCGCACAGCACCAGCCCGACCTTGCGGCCGGCGAAGGCATCGCGATGCGACAGCATCGCCGCCAGCCCGGCGGCGCCGGCGCCCTCGGCCACCGTCTTCTCGACCTCGAGGAACATCGCGATCGCGCGCTCGATCGCGACCTCGTCGACGGTCAGCACCTCGGCCACCAGCGCCCGCGCGATCGCCAGCGGCAGGGCGCCGATGTCGCGCACCGCGATGCCCTCGGCCAGCGTGTCGCCGCCGGCGGTCACCGGCTCGCCGGCCAGCAGCTGGCGCATGGCGCAGTAGCTCTCGGTCTCGACCCCGACCACGCGCAGGCCGGGCCTGAGCGCCCGCGCCGCGACGGCGCAGCCGGCGATCATGCCGCCGCCGCCGACCGGGACCACCAGCGTGTCCAGCTCCGGCGCGTCCTGCAGCATCTCCAGCGCGATCGTGCCCTGGCCGGCGACGATCCGCGGGTCGTCGTAGGGATGGACGAACACCAGCTGCTGCGCGTCGGCCAGGCGGTGCGCCTCGACCGCGGCCTCCGACAGCGTGTCGCCGTGCAGGACCACCCGGGCGCCGTGGCCGCGCGTGTGCTCGACCTTCACGTTGGGCGTGAACGACGGCATCACGATGGTGGCGGGAATGCCCAGCCGCCCGGCATGGTAGGCGACGCCCTGCGCGTGGTTGCCGGCCGACATCGCGATCACGCCGCGCTTCTTCTCGTCCTCGCCCAGCTGCAGGAGCGTGTTGAGCGCGCCGCGTTCCTTGAACGAGGCGGTGAACTGGAGGTTCTCGAACTTGACCCAGGTCTCGGCGCCGAGGATGCGCGACAGCGTCTCGCTGCGCAGGCAGGGCGTGCGCACGACGGCGCCGGCGATGCGCCGCGCCGCCTGCTCGACATCCGCCAGGGTGACGGGAAGGGTCTCGGGGCTCGGTCGGGTCACGCTTCCCTTGTGCCCGTCCGGCGGCGGCCTCGCAACTTGCACCCGGTGGTGTTAGCGTCGAGGCGTCTCAACCCTTGGGAGAACCGCATGAGCAACGCCAGCGCTCCAAAGGAAGAATGCGACATCGTCATGAAGGGCGGCATCACCAGCGGCGTCGTCTACCCGCTGACCGTCGTCGAGCTGTCGAAGAAGTATCGCCTGCGCAACATCGGCGGCACGTCCGCCGGGGCGCTGGCCGCCGCCATCACCGCCGCCGCCGAGTACAACCGCGACGGCGGCGGCTTCGCCCGCATCGAGGCGATCCCGGACGAGGTCGCGACCAGGCTGCAGGGCTTCTTCCAGCCCGACCCGTCGATGAAGCCGCTGTTCGACGCCCTGCTGGTGCTGCAGGACAAGACGCTCGGCCGCGCCGCGCTGGCGTTCGAGGCGCTGAAGACGGTGCTGCTGGGCTACGGCTCGTGGACGCTGGCCGGCCTGCTGCCCGGCCTGGCGCTCGGCTGGTGGGCCGGCGGCGGTTTCCTCGGCAAGCTGTTCGCGGCGGCGGTCTGCGCCGTGGTCGGCGTCACCGTGGCGCTCGCCATCCGGCTCTACCTCGTCGTGACGCGCGACCTGCCGGCGCACGATTTCGGCATCTGCTCGGGCAAGACCCAGCCGGGGTCGACCGAGGAAGGCCTGACCGACTGGCTGTCGCGCACCATCGACGAGGTCGCGGGGCGCGGCACCGAGGGCGATCCGCTGACCTTCAGGGACCTGTGGGGCGACGATCCGGACCAGCCCAACATCCGGCTCGACATGATGACGACCAACCTCGCGATGCAGCGCGCCCATCGCCTGCCGCTGCGCCAGAACCTCTACATGTTCCGGCGCAGCGAGTTCCTGCGCCTGTTCCCGGCCCGGGTCGTCGACTACATGGTGCGGGCGACCGGGCCGGTCAGCGGTCCCGGCGGCGCGCCGCTCGACGACTACTACCACCTGCCGATGCGCGAGAAGCTGCCGGTGGTGGTGGCGGCGCGCATGAGCCTGAGCTTCCCCGGCCTGATCGCGGCGGTGCCGCTCTACGCCCGCGACTACACGCTGCGCGACGAGGCCGAGCGCGACAAGCCGCGGCGCTGCCTGTTCAGCGACGGCGGCCTCACCAGCAACTTCCCGATCCACTTCTTCGACCGCTTCCTGCCCGCCGCGCCGACCTTCGCGGTGGCGCTCGACTCGTGGCGCGCCGGCCAGCACGGCGACGAGCGCGTCCACCTGCCGAGGAAGGCGCGCGAGAACATCTCCCAGCCGGTGCGCGACATCACCTCGTTCGGCGGCTTCCTGATGTCGCTGATGGATTCGGCCAAGGGCTGGCAGGACAACCTGCAGAGCACGCTGCCCGGCTACCGCGAGCGCATCGTCCACGTCGCTCTCGACGATGCCAGGGAAGGCGGGCTGAACCTGACGATGAGCCCGGAGACGATCCGCCAGCTGGTGACCTACGGCCGCGAGGCCGGCCAGGCCTTCGGCGACTTCGACTTCGACGAGCATCGGTGGCGGCGCTTCCTCGTCGCCGCCAACCGGCTCGAGGAGTCGCTCGACCAGATGCTCGACGTCTACGGCCCCGGCCCCGACAGCTTCCGCGACTTCCTCGTGCGCTACGCCGCGTCGCCGAAGGCCTACGCCCAGGACCCGGCGTGGCAGGCGATGGCGCTGCAGCGCTTCGACCAGCTGATGGCGCTGGCCGAGGCGTGGCGGGCGGCGCCGACCTTCGCCGACGGGCGCATCCCCAAGCCCGACAGCGACCTGCGCATCACCGCGCGGTTCTGAGGGTCCGCGGTCAGGCGGCGCGGCGGCGGTCGATCCAGTCGCGCGCGCGGTACCACGCGCCGACGATCGGCAGGAACCACGGCTCGCCGTTGTACAGCGCGTGCTCCGGGAAGGGCCGACCGTCGAGCGGGTTGACGGCTTCGTTGCTGCCGCCGGCGATCTTCTTCGCGGTCTGGGTGCCGAGGTAGGTCATCATCGCCACGCCGTTGCCGTTGCAGGCCAGCAGGTAGTGCACGCCCTCGTCGATGCCCATGTGCGGCATCTGGTCGAGCGCGAAGGCGACGTTGCCGGTCCAGGCGTGGGTGATGCGGATGCCCTTCAGCTGCGGGAAGCGGTCGGTCATGTAGGCGTGGAGCGCCGGCGCGCTCACCTCCGGCGGCGCCGCGGTGAAGCGGGCGCGACCGCCGAAGATCAGGCGGCGGCCGTCGGGCGAGGCGCGGTAGTAGGTCAGCACCCGCTTGGTGTCGCCGACCGCGCGCATGTTCGGGATCAGGAGCCTGTCGGCCGGCTCGGGCAGCTCCTCGGTGGCGATGATGTGGCTGGCGACCGGCACGACGCGGCGCTTCAGCCGCGGCGTCAGGTCCCCGGTGTAGCCGTTGGTGGCGACCACGACCTCGCGCGCCTCGACCGGTCCCTTCGCCGTCAGCACCCGCCAGCCGGTCGACGTCCTCTCCAGCCGCTCGGCCTCGACCCGCGCGCACAGCACCGCGCCGGCGCGGTGCGCGGCCTCGAGCAGGCCCTTGTAGTAGAGCGCGGGATGGAGGTGGCCGGCGCGCGTCGCCAGCATGCCGCCGTAGTAGTAGTCCGAGGCGATGACCTCGCGCTGGCGGTCGCGCGGCACCATGCTGGCGCCGGCGTTGGCGTAGGCGTTGTAGCTCTCGACCTTGGCCGCGAGGTCGTCGTAGTGGCGCGGCGTCCAGGCGCCGATGAAGCGGCCCTGGCGGTGCAGGCCGCAGTCGATGCCCTCGCGCGCGATGATGTCCTCGAGCACGGTCAGCGAGTCGGCGCCGGCGCCCATCAGCGCCGCCTTGTGGCGCTCGAACTCTTCCGCGATCGGGCTCTTGCCGCCCAGCCCCTTGCCGAGGTTGGTTCCGCCCGAGATCATGCCGCCGTTGCGGGTGCTGGCGCCGATGCCGAAGTCGCCGCGCTCCAGCACCACCGCCGCGACGCCGTGGCGGCGCAGTTCCAGCGCGGTCGCGAGGCCGCCGTAGCCGGCGCCGACGATCGCCACGTCGGTGCGCGGCGGCGGGTCCTGCGACAGCGCGTTGCTGGGCGTCCACGCCTCCCACCACCACGGCAAGGCCTTGAAGTCGGGGTGGAAGATGTCGGACGCCCTCATCGCGGTCCCCGCCGGCTAGAAGTCGGTCACCTTGCCGTTGAACTGCCAGTCGCCGTAGCGGGTCGGCTCGGGACCCGGCGGGCCGCCGATCTCCTCGACGTCCATCGGCCTGGGCACGGGAGGCCGCTCGAAGGGCTTCTCGGCGGGCTTGTCGCCGGGCGTTTCGGCGGCGGCCTCGGTTTTCACCGGCTCGGCCGGGATTTTCGGGGTGTCGGGCGTGTTCGTCATGGGCCCCATGATGCCGCGCCGTGCCTTGATTCGCCACAGTCGCGGGCCATCTTTGCGACCATGAATTACTTCAAGACCGCTCTCCTCCTGGCTGCCCTGACCGGCTTCTTCCTGGTCGCCGGCTACCTGCTGGGCGGCCAGTCCGGCCTCCTGCTGGCGTTCGTCGTGGCGCTCGGCATGAACTTCTTCGCCTACTGGAACAGCGACAAGATGGTGCTGCGCATGGCCAATGCGCACGAGGTCGGGCCGGCCGAGGCGCCCGAGCTCCACGGCATCGTCCAGGAGCTGGCGCAGCGCGGCGGCATGCCGATGCCGCGCGTCTACATCATCGACGAGGACCAGCCCAACGCCTTCGCCACCGGCCGCAACCCGGAGAACGCCGCGGTCGCGGCGACCACCGGCCTGCTGCGCCACCTCAGCCGCGAGGAGATCGCCGGCGTGATGGCGCACGAGCTCGCCCACGTGCACCACCGCGACACCCTGATCATGACCGTGGCGGCGACGCTGTCGGGCGCGATCGGCATGCTGGCCTCGTTCGGCGGCATGATGGGCGGCGCCCGCGACGAGAACGGGCGGCCGGCGATGAACCCGATCGCCGCCATCGCGATGATGATCCTGGCGCCGCTCGCGGCCTCGCTGGTGCAGATGGCGATCAGCCGCAGCCGCGAGTACGAGGCCGACCGCCTGGGCGCCGAGCTGACCGGGCAGCCGCTGTGGCTGGCCTCGGCGCTGGCCCGCCTGCACGCCGGCACGCAGCAGATCCCCAACGCGGTGGCCGAGGCCAACCCGGCGACGGCGCACCTCTACATCGCCAACCCGCTGGCGGCCGGCGGACTCGCCGGGCTGTTCTCGACCCACCCGCCGATGGAGGAGCGCATCGCCCGCCTCGAGGCGATGGCCGGCGCCCAGCCCGCCCAGACCCCGCTGCGCCGCCCCGCCGCCGCCTCCGGCCCGTGGGCCGGCCCGGCCCCCCAGGCGCCGCGCCGCGGTCCCTGGGGCTGACCCCTCTCGTCATCCCGACCAGGGCCCGACGGGCCGCGCGGAGGGACCTTGTCGCGACCGGCCCTCGGGTGATTGCAGCGAGAAGGTCCCTCGGCTTCGCTCGGGACGACGGGACCCTTACGCCTTCGGCAGGGCGGGGGGTTCGTCCTCTAGCTCGACGTCCATGATCTTCTGGCCGCGCGAGGTGATGCGGGTGGCCGAGGTGTCGATGTCCTTGAGGTCCTTCTCGGTCGCGGCGAAGTGGGTCTTCAGCTTGTCGACCCGGTCGCCCAGCCGGCGCACGTCCTCGAGCAGCAGCCCGACCGTCTTCTGGATCACGCCGGCCTGCTCGCGCATGCGCACGTCCTTGAGCACGGCGCGCACCGTGTTGAGGGTCGCCATCATGGTTGTCGGCGACACGATCCAGACACGCGCCTTGTAGGACTCCTCCACCAGGTTGGTGAAGTTGGCGTGCAGCTCGGCGTAGACCGCCTCCGACGGCAGGAACATCAGCGCCGATTCGGCGGTCTCGCCGGGCACGATGTACTTGTCGCGGATGTCGCCGATGTGCTTGCGGATGGCCTGCTGGAAGGCCCGCTGCGCGGCCTGCAGGCCGGCGCTGTCGCCGGCCGCCACGGCGCGCAGGGCGGTGTAGCTCTCCAGCGGGAACTTGGCGTCGATGGCGATGGGCCCCGGCGGGTGCGGCAGCTTCAGCAGGCAGTCGACGCGCACGCCCGAGGCCAGGGTGCACTGGAACTGGTAGGCCTGCGGCGGCAGGGCGTTCTGCACCAGGTCGTTGAGCTGGACCTCGCCGAAGGCGCCGCGGGCCTGCTTGTTGGACAGCACCTCCTGCAGGCTGACCACCTGGGTCGACAGCTCGCCGATCTTCTTCTGGGCCTCGTCGATGCGGGCCAGCCGCTCGCGCAGGTCGGTGACGACCTGGCCGGTCGCCTTCTCGCTGCGGTCCAGTCGCTCGCCCACCACCTTGGCCAGCGCCTGCTCCTGCTCGCGCAGCGATCGCTCGACCCGCTGCACGGTGTCGGCCTGCTGGCTGAGCGCCAGCGCCAGCTGCTGGCGCACCGCTTCGGCCTCGCGCCCGCCGCCCTGGCGGGCCAGCAGCAGGGCCACCCCGGCGCCGACCAGCAGCGCCAGGACGACCATGACGATCGTCAGGATATCCATGACGGCAGGTTATAGGCCGTCGGCTCGACAAGCGCACGGGGCGCCGGTAATCCAGTGACCCCATGCCCCCGCCGACCCACGATCCCGACGTCTGGCTGATCGACCTCGACAACACGCTGTACCCGGCGCGCTGCAACCTGTTCGCCCAGGTCGACGTGCGGATCAACCGCTACATCGCCGACTGGCTGAAGGTCGACCTCGAGGAGGCGCGCCGCGTCCAGAAGCAGTACTGGCGCGAGCACGGCACCTCGATGCGCGGCATGATGAGCCTGCACGGGGTCGACCCGCGCCACTACCTCGACTACGTCCACGACATCGACTACTCGCCGGTCGAGGCCAACCCGGCGCTCGACAGGGCGCTGGCGGCGCTGCCGGGCCGCAAGATCATCTTCACCGCCGGCGACGTGCCGCACGCCGAGCGCGTGATGGAGCGGCTGGGCGTGGCGCATCACTTCGAGGCGATCTTCGACATCGTGGCCGGCGAGTACTGGCCCAAGCCGCACCAGCGGATCTACGACAAGCTGGTGCGCACGCACGGCGTCGACCCGGCGCGCGCGGCGATGGCCGACGACATCGCCGTCAACCTCAAGCCCGCCGCCGACATGGGCATGCGCACGGTGTGGATCCGCACCGACGAAAGCGTGAAGCGGGCGGCCGACGCCGACCTCGACCACGTCCACCACCAGACCGAGGACTTCGCGGCCTGGCTCGAGGACTGGCTGGCCGAAAGGAACCTGAAGCCGTGAAGATCCTGGTCCTGGGCGCCGGCGCGGTCGGCGGCTACTGGGGCGCGCGCCTGCACCAGGCCGGCGCCGACGTCACCTTCCTGCTGCGCGAGAAGCGCGCCGCGACGGTGAGCCGCGACGGGCTGGTGGTGAAGAGCCCGAAGGGCGACGCCGTGCTGGCGGTCAAGGTGATCACCGACGGCGCCGAGGGCGCGCCCTACGACGTCGTGATCCTGGCCTGCAAGGCCTACGACCTCGACTCGGCGATGGACGCGGTCGCCCCGGCGCTGGGACCGGGCAGCACCATCGTGCCGATGCTGAACGGCCACGCCCACTTCGCCACCCTCGACGCCCGCTTCGGCGCCGCGCGCGTGGCCGGCGGCCTCGCCCGCATCACCGGCATGCTGGGACCGGCCGGCGAGATCCTGCACAGCGGCGCCCAGGGCGTGTCGTTCGGCGAGCGCGACCGCGCCGCGCCGCGGCCGGCGCTGGTCGCGCTCGACGCGCTGGTGAAGAAGGCCGGGATGCAGGGCGGCCTGCACCCCGACATCGAGCAGGACCTGTGGGACAAGTGGGTGCTGCTCGGCACCATCGCCTCGATGTGCGCGGCGATGCGCGGCACGGTCGGCGACTTCGTCGCCGCCGAGGACGGCACCGCGATCGTGCGCGAGACCCTCGACGAGTGTTGCCGCACCGCCGCCGCCAACGGCCACCCGATCGATCCGAAGGTGAAGGCCGGCCTCGACACCGCGCTGACCACGCCGGGCTCGAAGCAGGTCGCCTCGATCCTCGGCGACATCGAGAAGGGCGGCCCGGTCGAGGCCCGGCAGATCGTCGGCGACATGCTGGCCCGCGCCCGCGCCGCCGACATTCCCGCGCCCAACCTGCGCTTCGCCTATGCCCACCTGCAGGCCTACGAGGCTAGGCGGGCACGCGGCGGCCTCAAGTAGGAGAACGACATGAAGATCCTGATCCTCGGCGCCGGCGCGATCGGCGGCTACGTCGGCGGCCGCCTGCAGCAGGCCGGCAGCGACGTCACCTTCCTGGTGCGCCCGGCGCGCCGGCAGGCGCTGCAGCGCGGCGGCCTCGTCATCAAGAGCAAGAAGGGCGACGCCACGCTCGAGGTGAAGACCGTGGCGGGCGGCGCCGAGGGCGGGCCGTACGACATCGTCATCGTCACCTGCAAGGCCTACGACCTCGACTCGGCGATCGAGGCGATCGCCCCGGCGGTCAGACCGAACACCACCGTGCTGCCGCTGCTGAACGGCATGAACCACATCGACCGGCTGGTCGCGCGGTTCGGCGCCGGGCGCGTGGTCGGCGGCCTCGCCCGCGTCGGCGTCGCGCTGTCGGAGACCGGCACGGTGCTGCACACCAGCCCGTTCGCCGCGATCTCGTTCGGCGAGCGCGACGGCGCCCCGGCGCGCGCCGCCCTGGTCGCGCTCGACGCCGCGGTGAAGAAGGCCGGCCTCGACGGCGGCCTGCACCAGAAGATCGTGCAGGACCTGTGGGACAAGTGGATCATGCTGTGCACGCTGGCGGCGATGACGACGCTGATGCGCGGCACCGTCGGCGACATCCTCGAGAGCGCCGAGGGCCAGGAGATCGTGCTCGAGACGGTCGAGGAGTGCCGCAAGGTCGCCGCCGCCGCCGGCTGCGATCCCGGCGACAAGGGCATGGCCAACGTCCGCGGCTACCTGACCCAGAAGGGCTCGATGTTCGCCGCCTCGATGCTGCACGACCTCGAGAAGGGCGGCATGGTCGAGGCCGACCACGTGGTCGGCGACATGATCGCGCGCGCGCGGAAGGCCGGCATTGCGACGCCGAACCTGCGCATCGCCCACGCCGCGCTGCAGACCTACCTCGCCCGCCGCGCCCGCGACGGCCTCGGCAGCCTGACCAAGTAGCCGCGCCGCCTTGAATTCGTCGCCCGGCACCTTATGTCGAGGCGATGAGGACCTCGATCGCACCCCTGTCGGTCGCGCGACGGAACCATCCGGTCGCGCCCGCGTAGTCCGGTGAGCGCCCGCGCGCCCGTCGCCGGGCGCGCCTTCGTGCTGCACGAAGTCCTCTCGTTCCACTTCGACAAGAAGACATTCCAGGAGACGGCCATGCGCGACGTCGTTCGCACCCGCTCGGTTCCCAGCATCATCGTCAGCGACGCCGACCACGGCCGCCTGACCGACCTCGCGACCGCGGCGCTCGAGCGCCTGCCGGAGGTCGCCGGGGAACTGCTGTCGGAGATGGAGCGCGCCGAGATCGTGGCCGACGACCGCCTGCCGGCCAACGTCGTGCGCATGGGCTCGACCGTGACGTTCCGCTCGGACGACGGCCACGAGCGCACGCTGACGCTGGTCTACCCGGCCGACGAGAGCCTCGACGCGCACCGCCTGTCGGTGATGACGCCGGTCGGCGCGGCACTGATCGGGCTGAGCGAGGGCCAGCCGATCTCGTGGACCGCCCGCGACGGCCGCGAGCACCGCCTGACGGTGACGAAGGTCGTCGCGCCTCATGGAGACTGAGGCCATTTGCGCTCGCCGCTGCGGGACGAGCGTGGTAGAATTATCGAGTGGTGACGCGGTGAATCTCCGGGCCGTCGCCCACTCGGTCTGGTCGGACTTGGCCGGGTGTGAAGTAGAGGGATAGAGCGGAGTCCCTCGACCACGAAAATTCAAGCGGCGTCTCCGAGACCACGGAGGCGCCGCTTCTTCATTCGTCCTCAATGCGGGCCGAGTGGAGCATCACGTGGGGCCGCACCAGGACATTGCTTCGCAGCAACCGCTTGCGCTTGGCCGGTTCGATCCGATGAAATGTCTTCAACCACAACTCCTCCCCCTTCCGCGCGCGCTTCACGACCAACGCGAACGTTGCGTGGTAGGGCGCCCCAACCGAGTAGACGAAGACGAGGTCGCCTCGCTCCATGACGACCGCGCCTTCGTCGATTGCGACCTGGATCAACTCGAAGTGGCTCGGCGCCCGTACCTCGGACCTTCGGATCAGCCGGGAGTACGCGCTCAGCTTCTCTGCCAGGGCACCGGGCACGAAGGCGATGACTTGCCACGGCTCGTACATGCCGCGCATGAGGTGATACTGGAAGCCGTGCTTGTGGCGAAGCTAGGGTAGTGTTTCCACCATGGAGCACTACCAGTGCAGGCTTGGCCTAGAGCCTAGGCGCGGTAGCGCAGCAGGAAGCCGCCGAAGCCCACGAACACCACGCCGCTCGCGCGGTTGAACAGGCGCCGCCAGCGCGGCTCGCGCAGGCGATCGGCCAGCCGTCGCGCCGCCAGGGCGTAGGCGAGGTAGGCCAGCAGCTCGACGCCGAGGAAAGTGGCGACCAGCAGCGCGAACTGCGGCAGCGCCGGTGCCCCGGGCGAGATGAACTGCGGGAAGAAGGCGGCGGCGAAGACCAGCAGCTTGGGGTTGCTGATGCCGACCAGGAAGCCGCCGCGGAACACCGCCGCCGGGCGCTGCTCGCGCGCCGCCGCGGCCACTGCCGCGGCATCCTCGCCGTCGGCGCCGACCGGCGCGCGCCAGGTCTGGATGCCCAGCCAGACCAGGTAGGCGGCGCCGCAGAAGCGCAGCACGTCGAAGCCGGCCGGCACCGCCAGCAGCAGCGCGCCGAGGCCTGCCGCCGAGGCCGACAGCATCAGCACCAGCGCCAGCAGGCAGCCGGCCATCGCGATCGCGGCCGCGCCCAGCCCGAAGCGCAGGCTGCGCGTCGTCACGTACAGCACGTTCGGCCCGGGCGTGCTGGCGATCAACGCCACCGCGCCCAGGAAGACGAGCCAGGCCTCAAGCGTCATGGCGCGGCGGGGGCCGCTACTTGCGCTGGTTGTTGAGCGCGCCGTACGCGGCGAGCGCGGCGTGGTTCACGAGGTCGCTGACCGTGGCGCCCATCTGCACGATCTGGACCGGCTTGCGCAGGCCGTCGATCACGGGGCCGATCACGTTGACGCCGCCCAGCCGCTGCATCAGGCGCGAGGCGATGTGGGCCGAGTGCAGGCCCGGCATGATCAGCACGTTGGCCGGCCCGGTCAGGCGGCAGAACGGGTAGGTCTCGCGCAAGAGCTCGTAGTCGAGCGCCATGTCGGCCTGCATCTCGCCGTCGTACTCGAAGTCGACCTTCTCGGCGTCGAGCAGGCGGATCGCCTTGCGGATGCGGTCGATGCGCTCGATCTCGCGGCTGCCGAAGTTCGAGAAGCTGAGGAAGGCGACGCGCGGCTCGTGGCCCATGGTGCGGGCATTGCGCACCATCTGCTTGGCGATGCTGGCGAGCTGCTCGGGGCTCGGCGTCTCGTTGATCGAGGTGTCGGCCAGGAACACCGTGCCGTGGCGCGCCACCACGATGGAATAGCCGATCGGCACCTTGTCGGCCTCGACGTCGACGACGCGGCGGACGTCGGCGTAGCACTCGGGGAAGCGGCGGGTGATGCCGGTCACCATGCCGTCGGCGTCGCCCATCGCCACCATGCAGGCGCCGAACACGTTGCGGCCCTGGTTGACCATGCGCTGCACGTCGCGGCGCAGGAAGCCGTCGCGCTGCAGGCGGCCGTAGACCAGGTCGGTGTAGGTGGCGTTGCGGGTCGACAGCCGGGCGTTGTGGATCTCCATGCCGGTCGTGTCGGTGATGCCCAGCGTCGACATCGCCTCGCGCACCTGCTCCTCGCGGCCGATCAGGATCGGCGTGCCGTAGCCGTTGTCGCGGAACACCACGGCGGCGCGGATCGTGCGCTCCTCCTCGCCCTCGGCGAAGACGATGCGCTGCGGGTTGGCCTTGACCTGCTCGAACAGGCTCTGCAGCCAGTGGTTGGTCGGGTCGAGGCGGCCGGCCAGCTGGCGGCGGTACTCGGCCATGTCGGTGATCCTGCGCCGGGCGACGCCGGAATCCATCGCCGCCTGGGCGACCGCCGCCGACACCGTCGAGATCAGGCGCGGGTCGAACGGCACCGGCACGATGTAGTCGGGGCCGTAGCGCAGGCGCCGGCCGGAATAGGCGCGGTCGACCTCGTCGGGCACGTCCTCGCGCGCCAGCTTGGCCAGCGCCTCGGCCGCCGCCACCTTCATCTCCTCGTTGATGGTGCGGGCACGGACGTCGAGCGCGCCGCGGAAGATGTAGGGGAAGCCCAGCACGTTGTTGATCTGGTTGGCGTAGTCCGAGCGGCCGGTGGCGACGATCGCGTCGGGCCGCACCGAGCGCACGTCCTCCGGCGTGATCTCGGGGTCGGGGTTGGCCATGGCGAAGATGATCGGCTTGTCGGCCATCGACTTGACCATCGCCTTGGTCACCGCGCCCTTGACCGACAGGCCGAAGAACACGTCGGCGCCCTCGATCGCCTCGGCCAGGGTGCGCGCCTTGGTGCGCACCGCGTGGGCGCTCTTCCACTGGTTCATGCCCTCGGTGCGGCCCTGCCACAGCACGCCCTTGGTGTCGCACAGGATCGCGTTCTCGTGCGGCATGCCCATCGCCTTCACCAGCTCGATGCAGGCGATCGAGGCGGCGCCGGCGCCGTTCACCACCATCTTGATGTCGCGGATGTCGCGGCCGGTGAGGTGCAGGGCGTTGATCAGGCCGGCGGCCGACACGATCGCGGTGCCGTGCTGGTCGTCGTGGAAGATCGGGATGTCCATCAGCTCGCGCAGGCGCTGCTCGATGATGAAGCACTCCGGCGCCTTGATGTCCTCGAGGTTGATGCCGCCGAAGGTCGGCCCGAGGTAGCGCACGCAGTTGATGAATTCCTCGACGTCCTTGGTGCCGACCTCGATGTCCATGCAGTCGACGTCGGCGAAGCGCTTGAACAGGACCGCCTTGCCCTCCATCACCGGCTTGGAGGCGAGCGCGCCGATGTCGCCCAGGCCCAGCACCGCGGTGCCGTTGGAGATCACCGCCACGAGGTTGCCGCGGGCGGTGTAGTCGTAGGCGGTGTCGGGGTCCTTGGCGATCTCGAGGCAGGGCGCGGCGACGCCCGGCGAGTAGGCCAGCGCGAGGTCGCGCTGGGTGACCAGCGGCTTGGTCGCGATGATCTCGATCTTACCCGGCCGTCCCGTGCGGTGCATGATCAGCGAATCGCCGTCGAGATCGCCCATCTCGCTGCTGACCATTGCTTCCGAACCGCTGCTCGCCATTGCGTTCACTCCCGATTGAGGGGCCATTTTGGCGGCTTTCCTACCACGGGACCAGCCGCCCCGCCGCAATCCACCCTTCGTCCACATGCTGGTCGATGGGGGTCGGCCCGGCGCTGTGCTAGACCCTTGGACAGCCGAGGAAAACGACGTGCCCGACAGCACTCCCGCCGCCGCCATTCCGGCCGAGGCGACGCCGATGATGCGCCAGTACCTGGCGATCAAGGCGGCGCATCCGGGCCACCTGGTCTTCTACCGGATGGGCGACTTCTACGAACTGTTCTTCGACGACGCGGTCCAGGCCGCGGCGGCGCTGGACATCGCGCTGACCAAGCGCGGCCAGCACCTCGGCGAGGACATCAGGATGTGCGGCGTGCCGGTGCACAGCCACGAGGCCTACCTGTCGCGGCTGATCCGGCAGGGCTTCAAGGTCGCGGTCTGCGAGCAGGTCGAGGACCCGGCCGAGGCCAGGAAGCGCGGCGCCAAGGCGGTGGTCGAGCGCGCCGTGGTCCGGGTCATCACCCCCGGCACGCTGACCGAGGACTCCCTGCTCGATGCGCGCAGCCACAACTACCTCGCCGCCCTCGCCGAGGCGCAGGGCGAACTGGCGCTCGGCTGGCTCGACCTGTCGACCGCCGACTTCGCCGCCCAGCCGCTGGAGGCGGGCCAGGTCGCCGCCGCGCTGGCGCGGCTGGCGCCGGGCGAGCTGCTGGTCTCGGACCGGCTGCTCGGCCGCGAGCCGCTGAAGAGCGTGCTGCAGGAGTGGAACGCGGTGCTGACGCCGCTGCCGTCGGCGCGGTTCGACAGCGACAATGCCCGCAAGCGCCTGCAGGCCGCCTTCAAGGTCGCCGTGCTCGACAGCTTCGGCAACTTCTCGCGCGCCGAGATCGCCGCCTGCGGCGCGCTGCTCGACTACGTCGACCTCACCCAGGCCGGCAAGCTGCCGGCGCTGGCGCCGCCGCGCCGCGAGCGCGCCGACGGCACCATGGAGATCGACCCGGCGACGCGGCGCAACCTCGAGCTGGTGCGCAGCCTCGACGGGCGGCGCGAGGGCAGCCTGCTCGCCACCATCGACCGCACCCTGACCGGGCCGGGCGCGCGCCTGCTGGCCGAGCGGCTGGCGGCGCCGCTGACCGACCGCGCCGAGATCGAGCGCCGGCTCGACCTGGTGTCGCTGTTCGTCGAGCGCGGCGCCATCCGCGAGCGGGTGCGCGAGGTCCTGCGCCGCACGCCCGACGTCGAGCGCGCGCTGCAGCGCCTGTCGGTCGGCCGCGGCGGTCCGCGCGACCTGCTGGCGCTGCGCGACGGGCTGCTGGCGGCCGAGACGCTGGCCGAGGGCCTGCGCGCCGAACCCGAGGCGCTGGCGCCGCCGCCGGCGCCGCTGGCCGCCATCGTCGCGGCCTGCTCCAACCACCGCGCGCTGGCCGACGGCCTCACCGAGGCGCTGGTCGACGAGCCGCCGTTGCTGGCCCGCGACGGCGGCTTCGTGCGCCAGGGCTACCGGCCCGAGCTCGACGAGCAGCGCACGCTGCGCGACGACAGCCGCAAGACCGTGGCCGCGCTCGAGGCGCAGTACCGCGCGTCGAGCGGCGTGGCGACGCTCAAGATCCGCCACAACAACATGATCGGCTACCACATCGAGGTGTCGGCGACGCACGCCGACAAGCTCGACCTGCCGGCGCTGGGCTTCACCCGCCGCCAGTCGATGGCCAACGCCACCCGCTTCTCGACCGCCGAGCTGGCCGACCTCGAGACCCGGATCGGCCGCGCCGCCGACCGCGCGCTGGCGGTCGAGCTCGGCGTGTTCGACGAGCTGGTGGCGCGCGTCGTCGCCGTCGCCGCCGCGATCGTCGCCGCCGGCCGCGCGCTCGCCGCGCTCGACGTCGCCGCCGCGCTGGCCGAGCTGGCGGTGGCCGAGAACCACGTCCGGCCGAGCCTGGCCGACGACACCGCGTTCTCGATCGAGGGCGGCCGCCACCCGGTGGTCGAGGCGGCGCTGGCGCGGCACGGCGGCAGCGCCTTCGTGCCCAACGACTGCGACCTCGGCGAGCAGCGCCGGCTGTGGCTGCTGACCGGCCCCAACATGGCCGGCAAGTCGACCTTCCTGCGCCAGAACGCGCTGGTCGCGGTGCTGGCGCAGTGCGGCGCGTTCGTGCCGGCGAAGGCCGCGACCGTCGGCATCGTCGACCGCCTGTTCAGCCGCGTCGGCGCCGCCGACGACCTCGCGCGCGGCCGCTCGACCTTCATGGTCGAGATGGTCGAGACCGCGGCGATCCTCAACCAGGCGACGGCGCGCAGCCTCGTCATCCTCGACGAGATCGGGCGCGGCACCGCGACCTTCGACGGCCTGTCGATCGCCTGGGCGACGCTCGAGCACCTGCACGACGTCAACCGCTGCCGCGCCCTGTTCGCCACCCACTTCCACGAGCTCGGCGCGCTGCGCGAGCGGCTGGCGGCACTCGCGCCCTACACGATGCGCGTCAAGGAATGGCAGGGCGAGGTGGTGTTCCTGCACGAGGTCGCCCCGGGCGCCGCCGATCGCAGCTACGGCATCCACGTGGCGCGGCTGGCCGGCCTGCCGCAGGCGGTCGTGGCCCGGGCCGAGGAAGTGCTGGCGGCGCTGGAGAAGGGCGAGCAGTCGGGGGCGGTGACGCGGCTGGCCGACGACCTGCCGCTGTTCGCGGCGGCGCCGCCGCGTCCCGGGCCGGGCGCCGCGGCGAAGGTCGAGGAGTCGGAGATCGAGAAGGCGCTGGCCGCCACCAACCCGGACGACCTGTCGCCGCGCGAGGCGCTCGAGCTGCTCTACGCGTTGCGGGCGCGGATCCGCACGCCGGCGTAGGCGGCCTCGTCCGGCACCGGCGCCTGCCAGTCGGTCCGGGTCTTGAACAGGATGGCGAGATCGTAGCCGACGAAGGCCAGCAGCAGGCAGTCGACCAACCGCTGCGCCGCCGAGAGCATCGCCGGCACCCACATCTTGTGCGGCAGCAGCGGGGCCAAGCGGTCGAGCAGGAGACCGGCGATCAGCGACACCAGCATCGCGCCGAACACCATCAGGAAGATACGGCCGCGGTGCGGCCGGCCCAGCGTGAAGGCCTCGGCGAGGCCCAGCGATTCGTTGGCGGCGAGCGCCGGCAGCACCAGCACGAACAGCGCGGCGACCGCGGCACAGGCGATGACGTTCAGCTCGGCATAGGGACCGAGCGCCGAGGCGAGCACGATCAGCCAGGTCAGGATGGCGAGGCTGATGGCGCGCGCGCCCAGCGTCGACTGCCGCAACGCGTCGCTGTCGCCCAGCAGGTCGCCGTCGAGCAGCGCCTCCTTCATCCAGCGATCGAGGAACAGCGCGTACAGCACGGTGAATAGGAACGACCACACCCAGTGGTCGCGCATCAGGTCGAACTCGATGCGCGCCTGGAACAGGTAGGCGACCATCGCGCCGAAGGCCGCGATCGGCAGGGCGAGAATCCAGAACAGAGCCTGGCGGCGGCACCAGAAGGCGAGGGCGTCGATGAAGGCCATGGCGAAAGTGTAGGCGACGGCGCCACCGCTTCGCTTCTCGGCATTGTTTCAATTGTGCATCAATGCGCGAATAGTTTCATAGCCACTCACCCAATGGTGGCAAGCGCCTCCACCACCGCGGTCGGGGCCTCGAGCGGCGCCAGCGCGCCGCATTCGCGGACGACCCTCACGGGCGCACCGGGAAGCTGCTCGCTCCAGGTCGCGCGCATCGCCGCCGGACAGGCCGGGTCCTCGTCGCCGAACAGCAGCGTGGTCGGGCAGGCGAGCCGCGACAGCAGGCCGGACATCGCGGGCAGCTGGCCGATCACGGTCTCGGCGGCCTCGGCCGCCCGCTGCGGATCGAAGCGGTCGAAGCGGCGCGTGAACTCGAGCACCCGCTGGGGGGCGGTCCGGCGCGTCGTCTCGCCCAGCAGCGCCCGGGCGAGGCCGTCGGCATAGAACGTCCGGTTGCTCTTCAGGCGGGCCAGCGCCAGCGCCAGGAAATGGTTGCCGAAGCCCACTCCCAGCGGCGTGCTCATCATCAGCAGCCCGTCGACCCGCTCGGGATGGGCCGCGGCGAAGGCGGCGGCGACCTGTCCGCCCCACGCCGTCCCGGCGACGACCACCCGGTCGATTCCCAACCCGTCGAGCAGGTCGGGGATGCCGGCCGCGGCGCCGAGCGCGCCGGTGCCGGCCGGCAGCGGGTCGCTGTCGCCGAAGCCCGGGGGCTCGACCACCAGGGTGCGCCAGCGCGGTCCGAGCCGGCGGCCGACCGCGTCGTACAGCGTGTGGTCGGTGAACAGCGCCGGCCACAGCAGCAACGGCCGGCCCGGGCCGCCGGAATCGTGGACGACCAGCGTGCCGATGCGGGTTGGCACCCGCCGGGTCTCGGAAGTGAAGGTGAGGCAGTCCATGCATGACCCCCAAAAGTGAACAGTGTCCACATTGACGCTGCATGTGAGCACTGTCAACATTTCTCTGCATGAGCGAGAAAACCGAGACGACCCCGACCCGCCCGTTCCATCACGGCGACCTGCGCAACACCCTGCTGGCGATCGCCCGGCGGCTGGTGCAGCAGCATGGTCCCGAGGGCTTCAGCCTGCGCGAGGCGGCGCGCGAGGCCGGCGTCTCGCCCAACGCGGCCTACCGCCATTTCACCGACAAGGCCGCCCTGCTGGGCGAACTGGCGCGCCAGGGCTTTCGCGAGATGGCGATCGAGATGGAAGAGACCATGGCCGCGGCCGGCGACGACCCGGTGGCGCGCATCCACGCCAACGGGCTGGCCTACGTCCGCTTCGCGGCGCGCGAGCGCGACCTGTTCAACCTGATGTTCGGTCCGTTCGGTGCCGGCGCGCCCGACGGCATGCAGCGCATGCTGGTGCCCGGTCCGGCGACCGGCCTCGGGGCGTTCGAACTGCTGGGTTCGGCCCTCGACGGGCTGCTGAAGACCGGCCGGCTGGCCGCGGACAACCGGGCCGGCGCCGAGATGCTGTTATGGCCGGTGGTGCATGGCCTGGCGACGCTGACCAATGCCCACGTGCTGCCCGCCGGCCAGGTCGAGGCACTGTTCGACCTCGGCTTCCCGATGATGATGCGGGCGATCGGCCTGCCGCCGACCGCCCCGCCCCCGGTCAAGCCACCGGCACCCGGCCTGGCGGCGACGCGCTGACGCTCCGCTTCGACCGCTGCCGCGGCGCCTACAGCGTGCGTCGCGCCAGCGCCGCGCCCTCGGCCAGCGCGCGCAGCTTGCCGTAGGCGGTGGCGAGGCTCATCGGCGCCATGCCGCAGTTGGTGCAGGCCTGGATGCGCTCGGGATCGACGTACTGCGTCGCGAGCTTCAGCGTCGCCGCCACTTCCTCCGCCGTCTCGACCTTGTCGGAGGCGACGTCGATGCAGCCGACCATCACGGTCTTGTTCGGCAGCAGCTTCATCAGCTCGGGCGGCACGTGGCTCTGGCGGCACTCGAGCGACACCTGCTGGATGCTCGAGCGGTCGAGCGCCGGAAAGGTCTTCTCGTACTGCCGCCAGCTCTCGCCCAGCGTCTCCTTCCACTTGTTGTTGGCCTCGATGCCGTAGCCGTAGCAGATGTGCACCGCGGTGGTGCACTTCAGGCCCTCGGCCGCCTTCTCCAGCGCCGGCACGCCCCACTCGACCGTCTCGTCGAGGTAGACGTTGAACGCAGGCTCGTCGAACTGCACGACGTCGACGCCCAGCTTTTCGAGGTCCTTCGCCTCCTGGTTCAGCAACTCGGCGAAGGCGAAGGCCATCTTCACGCGGTCGCCGTAGTAGCCGTCGGCCAGCGTGTCGATCAGCGTCATCGGCCCCGGCAGCGTGAACTTCAGCTTGCGGCTGGTCGCGGCGCGCGCGACCCGGGCCTCGCGCTCGTGCACGAACTTGCGCCGCTTCAACGGCGCCGTGACGGTCGGGCAGTCGGCGTCGTAGCGGTTGTTGCGGATGCCCATGCGCACCTTCCTGTCGAAGTCGACGCCGTCGACCTCGGCCAGGAAGCCGTGCACGAAATGCTGCCGCGCCTGCTCGCCGTCGCTGACGATGTCGAGGCCGGCGTCTTCCTGGCGGCGGATCGCCAGCGCCGTGGCGTCGTCCTTGGCCTCGAGCAGCGGCGCGCCGGTGAGCGTCCACGGCGCCCACAGCACGTTGGGCGTGGCCAGCCACGACGGCTTCGGCAGGCTGCCGGCCAGCGTCGTCTCGAACATCGTGTCCTCCCTCGACTGTCTTCTGTGCTTACGCCCGGTGGGCGCCCGAGAATTCCAGCTCCGCCCGCACTTCCGGCGGCAGGACCTGGCCGAAGGTGCCGGGGGCGCGCCATTGCAGCGTGCCGAAGGCGCCGCAGCTTTCGCACACCGAGCGCCACGCCTCGTGCTGCGCCGCGCAGGCCGAGCAGCGCCAGGCGCGGTCGGCCGGCGCCGCCGCCGCCTTGGCCAGCCAGTCGTGGACGCGCGCCGGGTCGGCGCCGGCGCGCTCCTCGGCCTCGGCCATCAGGCGGCAGACGCGGGTCGCGGGATGCGGCCCGCCGGCGATCTCGAGGTGGCGCCTGGCCTCGCCCCACAGGCCGGCGTCGAGGTAGGCCTGGGCGAGCGCGAGGTGGCTCTCGAGGTCGTCCTCGTTGCCGGCCACCAGGCGGCGCAGGGCCGCGATCTTCTTCAGCGCCTCGGTCTCGCGCGAGGCCTCGACGTAGAGCCGCGCGAGGTCGGGATGCGGTGCCACCGCCCAGCCGCGCTCCAGCGTCTTCTGGGCGCGCCGGGTGTCGCCGGCCTTGATCTGCAGTTCGGCCAGGCGCCGGGTCGTGGCGATGCGCTCGGGCGCCAGGCCGAACGCCTCGCGCGCCAGCGCCAGCGCGTCGCCGCCGCGGCCCTGGCTGTCGCGCTCGGCCTCGCGGCTGCGCTCGACCAGCAGCAGCGCGCGCAGCGCCCGGCCCTTGTCCTGGGTCACGACCTTGCGCCGCACGCCGGTCTCCAGCGTTTCCTGGGCGTTGCGCCACTGGCCGCTCTGCGCCTGCATGTCGAACAGCGCATGCACCACCCACGGCGTCTGCGGCCGGAGCTTGAAGGCGCGCTCGGCGTAGGCCAGCGCCATGCCCTGGTCGCCCTCGCGCAGCGCCTGCACGATCAGGCCACGCAGGCCGAGGAACGACATCTGCTCGTCCTCGAGCATCGCGGTGAAGGCCTGGCGGGCGCCGTCGCGGTCGCCGGCCAGCTGCGACGCCTGCGCCGACAGCAGCAGCGTCAGCGACGGCTCGTTCAGCAACTGCTCGGCCTTGCGCGCCTGCTTCTGGGCCTCGACCGCGTCGCCGGCGGCGACCGCGGCGAGGCCCTGGGTGAGGGCGCGGAAGCCGCGCTTCTTGCGGCTCTCGCCCCAGCCCTCGAGCAGGGCGAACGGGGCGCCGACGATCCAGCGGTAGAGCAGCCAGCCGGCGATGCCCAGCAGCATCAGGCCGAACACCACGACCAGCAGCAGGCCGACGCTGCTGTCGAGCCGCCAGCCCTGCCACTCGGCGGTGACGGTGCCCGGGCGTTCGGCCAGCCACACCGCGCCCAGCATCGCCAGGGCGGCGAGCGCGAACCAGAGGAGTGTGCGAAGCGTCGTCATGGCCGGCTCAGCGCGCCGCGCCCAGCAGCGCCACGGCCTGGGCCGCGAGCTGGTCGACCTCGGCCTTGGCGGCCAGCCGGGCCTCGGCCCGGGCCAGCCATGCCGCCGTCGCCTTCCTCGTCTGCTCCGGCAGCGTCCGCACCAGCGTCACCGCGGCGGCGAGGTCGCCGCGCTGCAGCGCCGTTTCGGCGCGCGCCAGCTTCGCCTCGGTGGTGTCGCCGGGCACGTCGCCGACGCGGCGCAGCGACACCAGCCCCTTGACCTTGCCGAGCAGCCGCGCGCCGTAGGAATCATCGGCGAGGTCGTCGGCCAGCGCCGCCTTGGCCACCGCCGGGAACTCGGCCTCGAGCGTCGCCAGCGCCGGCACGCCGCGCACCGCCGGCTCCTGCAGCGCCTTGGCGATCGCCGCCAGCTTGTCGTCGCCCTGGATCAGCGGCACCAGCAGGTCGAGCGCGGGCGCGAACGGCGCGCCGGTGTCGAGCGCGGTGTTGAGGCGCGCGGCGACGCCGACCAGCGCCGAGGCGCGCGCCGCCGCCAGCGCCTTCTGCTCGCCGGCGCTGCGCACGCTGACGGCGTCGCTCAGCGCCTTGGCCTGCTCGCGCTGGCGCACGTTCTCCTCGCGCTGCGCCGCCATCGCGCCGTCGAGCGCCGCCGTCGCCGACTGCAGCGCGGCGATCTCGCGGCGCAGCGTCGCGATCTCCCTGTCGGTCTCGGCGGTCGAGGGCGCCGCGGCGGGCGCGGCCGGGGCGGCGCCGGACGCGACCTGCTCGGCGCGCTGGCGCACCTCGCGCTCGGCCAGTTCGCGGACCAGCGCTTCCAGGCGGTTGCGCATCTCGCTCTCGGCGCGCTGCTGCGCCGCCGGGTCGGCCGGCGTCGGCGCCGGCGCGGGCTGCTGCGCCGACAGCGCGCGCACCCGCTTCTCGACATCGTCCAGCCGGGTGCCGAGGTCGCGCCGCGCCTGCTCGAGCCCGTCCTTGACCGCCGCCGCCGCCGCGGCCTGCACCGCCTGGAGGTCGGGGCCGGGCGCCGGGGCCGCTGCCGTCGTGGTCGCCGTCGCCGCGCCGCGCCACATCGCCTGGTACTGCGGCGGCCAGTACGGCAGCGACGCCAGCGCGCCGGCCAGCACCAGCACCGAGGCGAGCAGCCCGACGACGAAAGCGCCGATCACGCCGAGGCCGGCCTTCACGGGGCGCGGCGGCTTCGCGCTCGAGGCGGTGCCGGACGGCGGGGCACTCGACGGCGGGGGCGCGCTCGATGGCGCGGAGGCCGCGTCGGTCGCCGGCCCGGCGGGGGCTTCGCTCATGGGGGCCTCTCCTGTCACCTTGTCTTCTACGCCGGCCGCGGCCAGCCGGTCGATTTCATCCATCACCGCCTGCCGGGTCGGCTTGCGCGCCGCGACCGTGTCGCGGAACGGCAGGCCGGCCACCGGGGTCAGCGCCGCCAGGCTGATGCCGACGGCGGTGACGCCGGTCAGCGTGTCGGCCAGTCCCGCCGCCTTGACCATGCCGGCGAAGGTCGAGGCCGCGCGCGGCGAGAACAGCGGCACGACATCGACCGCGCGCGCCGCCAGCGCCGCGCGCGCCGGCTCGGGCAACGCCTGTTCCTCGCGCGCCTCGTAGAGCACGACGCGATCGACGGTGAATCCGGACGGCGCCAGCAGCGCGGCGAGGTCGCCGGCGACGTCGCGCCCCGAGGCATGCAGCAGCGGACCCTTGGCCGGGTCGAGGCGGCGGCGCGCCAGCTCGGCCAGCGCCTCGACGTTGCCGTTGGCCGAGGTGACGTCGGTGAAGCCCAGGCCCTCGGCCGTGGTCGCGGTGGTATCGCCGACCGCGAGGATCGGGCGGGCGCGCTGCGGACTCGCCTCGGCCAGCGCACGGGCGCCGTTGGCCGAGGTCAGCAGCACGGCCTGGCAGGCCGACAGCCGGGCGGCGAAATCGCCGGCGGGATGCAGGAACTCGAGGTGGAACAGCGGCGCGATCACGGGCGCGTGGCCACGCTCGCGGAGCGCCGTCGCCAGCGCCGTCGCCTCGCGTTCCGGCCGGAGGATCAGCACGCGCATGGTCCCTCCGTAGCGGCCGGGAGAAGGCGATGCAACGGCGCCGGTGCCGCGCCGCGCGATGTCACGGTCAGAGCAGGATCGTACCCTCGATCGCCAGCAGCTGGCGCTTGGTCGACAGCCCCTGGCCGCCGGAGAAGCCGCCCTCGCGGCCACCGCTGGCGAGCACGCGGTGGCAGGGCACGACGATCGGGATCGGGTTGCGGCCGCAGGCCGTGCCGACGGCGCGCGGTCCGGAGCCGAGCGCCATCGCGAGCCCGCCGTAGGTCGCGGTCTCGCCGTAGGGGATCTCGACCATCGCCGCCCACACGCGCTTCTGGAACGCGGTGCCCTCGGCCGCCAGCGGCAGGTCGAAGCGGGTCAGCCGGCGCGCGAAGTAGAGGTCGAGCTGGCGCGCCGCTTCCCTGAGGACGCCGCCCGGGGCGGCGGCGCGACAGCGCTCCTGGTCCCCGGTCCAGCGCACCCGCTTCAGGACGTCGTCATCGGCCTCGAGCGCCAGTCGGCCGACCGGGCTGTCGACGTAACAGAGGGTCATCAGGGAAGCGTAGCCTTCGCCGCCTTCCTTTGCCAACATGAGGGCGAGATGTCCGGGGGAAGACACGATCGACTGTCACGCCGCGCGCTGCTGGGCGGCGCGCTGGCGCTCGTGCCGCTGGCCGCCGCGGCGCAGCAACCGCCGCGCCCGCCGGTGGCGCCGGCGCGCACGCCGATCGTGTTCGTCCACGGCAACGGCGATTCGAGCGCGCTCTGGATCAACAACCTGTGGCGCTTCGAGGCCAACGGCTGGACCCGCGAGCAGCTTTTCGCGATCGACTTCACCTACCCGACGGCGCGGCGCGAGGACGCCCGGGTCGAGCTGTTCCGCTCCTCCGCCGAGGAACAGGCGAAGGAACTGGCGGCCTTCGTCGCCCAGGTCCGCAGGGCGACCGGCCGCGACCGCATCGCGCTGGTCGGCTCGTCGCGCGGCGGCAACGCCATCCGCTCGTTCCTGAAGAACGGCGGCGCGGCGTCGGTCAGCCATGCCGTGCTGTGCGGCACGCCCAACAAGGGCATCGTCAACTCCGACACCCTGCTGGTCGGCAGCGAGTTCAACGGCGCCTACGTCTTCCTCAAGGAACTTAACGCCGGGCCGGACGACCTCGTGCCGGGGGTCGCCCTGATGGCGATCCGCTCCGACACCAACGACAAGTACGCCCAGCCCGACGCCCGCTTCGTCGGCGCGCCGGGCAAGCCGACCGGTGTCGGCTACGACACCGCCGAGCTGCGCGGCGCCCGCAACGTCACGCTCGACGGTCTCGATCACCGCGAGGTCGCGTTCCACAAGCTCGCCTTCGCGGCGATGCACGAGTTCATCGCCGGCATCCCGCCGGCCACCCTGTTCATCGCCCAGGAACCGCTGCCGGTGCTGAACGGCAAGGTCACCGGCATCGCCGAGGGCACCTACACCAACCTCCCGGTCGCCGACGCCGAGGTCGAGATCTTCGAGGTCGACGCCAGGACCGGCGAGCGCCGCGCCAGCACGCCGGTGCATCGCAAGGTCACCGGCCCCGACGGCACCTGGGGGCCGTTCGTCGCCCGCGCCGAGGCGTACTACGAGTTCGTGCTGCGCATGGCGGCGCAGCCGATCACGCACACCTACCGCTCGCCGTTCCTGCGCTCGAGCGACCTCGTCCACCTGCGGCCGGGCGTGTTCGGCAAGGGCGACGAGAGCGCCGGCGCGGTGGTGGCGATGAGCCGTCCGCGCGGCTACTTCGGCGTCGGCCGCGACAAGTTCAGCCTCGACGGCAGGACCCCGCCCGGCATCACCGAGGGCGTGCCCGGCGTGTCGGTCGGCAAGCTCTCGTTCGACACCGCGCCGCGCACCGTGCTGGCGGTGCTGAACAACGAGACCATCCCGGCCCGCACCTGGCCGGCGAAGGACAACCACCTGGTGATCGCCGAGTTCCTCAACTGAGCGACGACGGTGCCCCGAGCGACGCCGAGATCGCCCGCCTCAACGCCGAGCAGCTGGTGTCGACGCCGCTGCGGCCGGCCGACCTGCTGTTCGTGTTCGGCCAGCGGCGCGGCGTGCCGCAACTGATCGCCGCCGCCGTCGATCTCTGGCGCCGCGGCTTCTTTCGCCACGCCATCGTGAGCGGCGGCGCCACCCAGGGCGATCCGCGCACCGAGTGCGCCGTCATCAAGCAGGGCATGGTCGCGGGCGGGGTGCCGGCCGGGCTGATCCTCGAGGAGCACGCCGCGACCAACACCGGCGAGAACGTGACGCTGTCGCTGCCGGTGATCGACGCCGCGCTCGGCCGCGCCAACGTGCGCAGCGTCATCTGCCTCGGCAAGGTCTGCACCGCGCGGCGCTACCCCATGACCCTGCAGCGCCACTGGCCCGAGGTCGAGAAGATGGTGGCGACGGTCAATCCCTACGCCGTGCCGGTCGAGCGCTGGCACACCGACCCGCTGTTCCGCCAGCGCGTGCTGGCCGAGGACGCCAAGATCGCGCCCTACAAGGCGGCGGGCTTCATCGTCGACTGGCCGTGATCAGTCGATGCGGATGAGCCGCTTGCCGAGGTTGTCGCCGCGGTAGAGGCCGGCGATGGCGTCGGGTGCCTGCTCGATGCCGACCAGGATGTCCTCGCGGTAGCGGATGCGGCCGTCGCGTACCCACGCCGCCAGCTTCGCCAGGCCCTCGGCGTAGCGGTCGGCGTAGTCGAACACCAGGATGCCCTGCATGCGCGCCCGCTTGACCAGCAGGTGGCGCTCGACGCGCGGGCCGGGCGGGACCGGGTCCCAGCTGGCGATCGAGGCGGTGCCGCAGATCACGACGCGGGCGCCGACGTTGAGATGGCGCAGCACCGCGTCGCTGATCGCGCCGGCGGTGTTGTCGAAGTAGACGTCGATGCCGCCGGGACAGGCCGCCGCCAGCGCGGCCTCGAAGCCCGCCGCCTTGTAGTCGACCGCGGCGTCGAAGCCGAAGGCCTCGCGGCACAGCGCCGCCTTGGTCGGCCCGCCGGCGATGCCGACGGTGCGGCAGCCCTCGATCCTGGCGATCTGGCCGACGCAGCTGCCGACCGCGCCGGCCGCCGTCGACACCACCACGGTTTCGCCCGCCCTCGGCTGGCCGGCGTCGAGCAGGCCGAAGTAGGCGGTCAGGCCGTTGAGGCCGAGCACGCCCAGCGCTGCCGACAGCGGCAGGTCGTCGTCGACGACCTTGCGCTGGATCGCCGACGGCCGCACCGCCGCGAAGTCCTGCCAGCCGAACATGCCGGTGACGCGGTCGCCCGGGCGCCAGTCGGGATGGCGCGACTCGACCACGGTGCCGGCGGCCAGCGAGCGCATCACCGCGCCCAGCGCCACCGGCTCGCTGTAGTTGGCGACCGCGCTGACCCAGCCGCGCATCGCCGGCTCGACCGACAGGAAGCTGTTGCGGACCAGGACCTCGCCCTCGGCCGGCGCCGGCATCGCCGCCTCGACCAGTTCGAAATGCTCGGCCTGCGGGATGCCGTCGGGCCGCGCCCGCAGGCGGACCTGGCGATTGACGTCGTTCTTCAAGCGATCACGTCTCGTCGTAGGTGTAGCGGAAGTCGCAGTGGCTGGCGCCCTGCATGATGGTCTGCGTGCGCTCGAGCCTGAGCTTCGGGTCGTAGCCCTCGCAGAACGAGCCGTCGCGCTGGCACGACAGCAGCGGGCCGATGTCGGCGAGGCCCATCGCCCGGTAGGTCTCGGCGTAGCGGCAGCGCACGACGTTGAAGACGAAGGTCGTGTCGGTCTGCTCCTTGACCTCGATCTCGAGCGCGCCGCCCCTGGTCCACAGCGGCATCACCTCCTGGAAGGCCTTGAGCGAGCTGCCGCCGGGCGCCGCCGCGGCGAACGCCTTGCCCTGCTCGATCGCCGATCGCCGCACCGCGTCGGCCACCGTCCGGCGCGCCACCGCCTCGCCGTGGCTGTCCTTCAGGACCAGGTAGACCTCCTTCAGGATCTCGGCCTCGATCCGGCGCTTCTCCAGCATGGAGAGGCCCTCGGGATGGGGCGTCGACGCGGGCGTGGGTTGGGACATGGGGAACCTCCGGACAGGGCCGCAGCCTACACGCCGCGCCGCGCCCTTGACACCGGGGTCGCGCGATGAAATATCGGCCGCGATGATCACGTTCGCCCCCTTCCGGTCGCGACGCCGTCGCTCTTCGGAGCGGCGCGAAGACGCGCGCGCCTAGGGCGCGTCGTCACTCGAAGCCGCTGGAGAGGATCGGGCGGCTTCCATCACCTTCCTTCTTCTCCCGTCGGCCCCGAAGGCCACACAGTCGTAGAGAGAGAAGTGCCATGAGCAGCAACAAGACCCGGATCTTCATCGACGGCCAGCACGGCACCACCGGGCTCAAGATCCACGAGCGCCTGAAGGACCGGCCGGACATCGAGCTGCTCGAGCTGCCGATGGCCGAGCGCAAGGACCTCGCCAGGCGCGTCGAGATCGCCCGCGCCGCCGACATCGCCGTGCTCTGCCTGCCCGACGCGGCGGTGAAGGAGCTGGTCGCCGCGCTCGACGGCGCCGACACCTGCGTGATCGACGCCAGCACCGCCCACCGCGTCGCCGACGGCTGGATCTACGGTTTCCCGGAACTGGCCAAGGACCACCGCCAGAAGCTCCTGGACTCGCGGCGCATCTCCAACCCCGGCTGCTACCCGACCGGTGCGATCGCGCTGATGCGGCCGCTGGTCGAGGCCGGCATCCTGCGCGCCGACGCCACGCCCACGGTGTTCGGCGTGTCCGGCTACACCGGCGGCGGCAAGGAGCTGATCGAGGTCCACGAGAAGACGCCCGACGTCGAGCCGTTCGGCCTCTACGGCGTCGAGCTGGCGCACAAGCACGTGCCGGAGATGAAGAAGTACGCCCGGCTGCAGCACGCGCCGCTGTTCGTGCCGTCGGTCGGCCACTATGCCCAGGGCATGCTGATCATGGTGCCGATCACGCGCGACATCGTGGCCAGGAAGGTGACGGCGAAGGACGTGCACGGCGTGCTCGCCGACTACTATGCCGGCGAGACCTTCGTGCCGGTGCGGCCGCTGGCCGACCGCAAGTGGCTGGAGCGCGACCGCTTCCTGCGCGCCGACCGGCTGGTCGACACCAACTCGATGGAACTGGCGGTCTACGGCAACGACGCCGAGCAGCAGATCCTCGCCGTCGCCTCGCTCGACAACCTCGGCAAGGGCGCCTCGGGTGCCGCCGTCCAGGTGATCAACCTCAAGACCGGCGTGCCCGAGACCACCGGCCTCGCGGTCGCGGCCTAGCCGTCACTTCACCACGATCGGGCCGAGGTCGTTGCGCTCGGCCGCCTTCCTGAGGCGGCCGTCGGCCTTGATCGCCGCGACGAAGGCATCGACGCGGGCCAGCCAGGCCGGGTCGCCGGCCTTGACGGCGTAGGCGTAGTCGGTCGGGCCGACCGGCTTTTCCGGCGCGATGATGCGGGCCCAGTCGTGGGTGCGCACCATGCGCCTCGTGTAGGGATAGTCCGAGATGAAGACGTCGGCGCGACCGGCCTCGATCTCGGTCTCGCGCGTCGCCGGCGGCGACACCACCATCAGCGTCGCGTCCTTGAGCTGGGCGCGCATCAGCGGTTCCATGAACGTGCCGGCCTGCACCGCCACGACGTTGCCCCTGCGATCGATGTCGTCCCAGCGGCTGATGCGCTGCTGCGCCTTGGTGGTGACGGCGTAGACGCCGCTGTGCAGGTAGGGCGCGGTGAAGGCGACGCGCTTCTGGCGCGCCGGCGTGATGCCGACGGCGAACATCGCGACGTCGCAGGCGTCGGCGTCGAGCTCGTCCATGAACTTCACGAAGCTGGTCTCGACGAACACCGGCTGCACGCCGAGGTCGGCGGCCAGCGCGCGCGCCAGCTCGATGTCGATGCCCTCGAGCTGGTCGGTGCGCGGGTTGCGGTAGGAGATCGCGAAGTAGTCCGGCCAGATGCAGACGCGCAGGGCGCCGGCCTGGCGGATGCGGGCCTCGCGCGACGGCGCGTCCTCGGCCAGCGCCGGGGCCGCGGCGACGCCCAGCAGGGCAACGGTGGCCGCGACGCGGCGCAGGAACGACAACGGGAACATGATCTTCTTCCTCCGGTGACTCAGGCCGCGAGATCCCGCGCCAGCGCGGCACGGATGGCGGCGACGCTGCGCGGCGCATCGGCGATCAGCCGGGCCGCCGCCTCGCGCAACGCCGCCGGCGGCGATGCCGGGTCGCGCGCGGCATCCTCGAGGCCGCGGGCCAGCGCCTGGGTATGGGGTGCGCCGAACTGGGCGAACAGGCCGGCCAGCCGGTGGGCGAGCGCGGCCACCTGCTCGCGGTCGCCGCCCGGAATGCTGGCCGGAACGCTGGCCGGATCGCCGCCCGCGGCGCCGTCGGCGCACCGCGCCAGCCAGTCGAGCGGTTCGCGCACGTCGGCCTCGAAGCGGTCGACCAGCCCGTCGAGCGCCGCGGTACCGAGCGAGCCGCGCAGGTCGTCGAGCAGCGACGTGTCGAGGGCCGCCGGCGCGGTGCCGGGCCCGGCGTCCTCGCCGGCGCCGGCGGGCGGCACGATCGTCGCGCCCCCGGCGAAGCGGCCGAGGAAGGCGTCGAGGTCGCGCACGCGCAGCGGCTTCATCAGGTAGTCGGCGATGCCCGCGTCCTCGGCGCGTTGCCTCATGGCCGGCTGGGCCTGCGCGGTCAACGCGACCAGCGGCACGGCGGCGTAGCCCGGCAGGGTGCGGATGCGCTCGGCCGCCTCGGGCCCGTCCATCACCGGCATCTGCATGTCGAGGAACACCAGGTCGAACGGCGCGGCGCGCGCGGCCTCGACCGCCTCGGCGCCGTTGGCGACGACCTGCACGCGGTGGCCGCGGCGCTCGAGCAGCGAGCGGATGACCAGTTGCGAGGCCGGCGTGTCCTCGGCCACGAGGATGCGCAGGCGGTGCGCCACCGCCGGCCTGGGGGCGGGGGCCGCCGCGGCCTGCGGCGCGTCGGTGGCCGGCAGGTCGACCTCTATCCAGGCGACGGTGCCGCCGCCGGCGGCATCGTCGAGGCCGATCGTGCCGCCCATCAGCGCGACGAAGCGGCGGCTGATCGCGAGGCCGAGGCCGGCGCCCTCGACCTGCTCGTGGCTGGTGCCCTCGCCGCGCTCGAACGGTTCGAACAGGCGCTCGGCCTGGCCGGCCGGGATGCCGGGACCGGTGTCGACGACCTCGAGGCGCAGCCGCCCCGGGTGGCGGCCGGGATCGGCCCGGCGGGCGCGGCAGGCGATGCGGCCGCGGTCGGTGAACTTCGCGGCGTTGCCGACGAAGTTCATCAGCACCTGGTAGAGCCGGCCGGAGTCGCCGGTGACCCAGCGCGGCACGTCCGGCGCGACCTCGACCGCGACCTCGATCGGGCGCGCGCCGACCAGCACGCGGCCGGTGCGCGCGGCTTCCTCGAGCAGGCCGTGCAGGTCGAGCGGCGCCAGCTCCAGCGCCAGCTTGCCCGACTCGAGCTGCGAGAAGTCGAGCACGTCGTTGATCAGCACCAGCAGCCGGTTGGCCGACTGGTCGATGCCGCGGGCGAAGCCTTCCTGCTCCGGTCCCAGCGGCGTGTCGAGCAGCAGGCCGGTCAGGCCGATCACCGCGTTCATCGGCGTCCGGATCTCGTGGCTGACCGTGGCGAGGAATTCCGACTTGGCGCGGTTGGCGGCGTCGGCGGCGGCGCGGGCGCGCTCCAGCGCCAGCGACGCGGCGCGCTCGCGCGTGATGTCGCGCGACACCGACACGATGCCGCCCTCGGCGGTGCGCCGTTCGACGGTCAGCATCAGGCGGCCGTCGCTCAGCTGTTGCTCGAAGGCGCCGGCCGGGTTGGCGTGGCGGGCCAGCCGCCACGCCGTCCAGGTGCCGGCCTGCTCGCCGGTGAGACGGGCATGGCGCGCCGCCACCTCGACCAGCGCGGCGAACGACAGGTTCGAGCGCAGGTACGGCTTGAGGTAGGGAAAGAACGCCTCGTACTGGCGGTTCCACAGCACCAGGCGGTCGGCGCGGTCGAACAGGGCGAAGCCCTCCGACATGCTCTCGATCGCGTCGACCAGGCGGGCCTGCGTCCGCCGCGCCGTCGATTCGGACTCGGCCAGCCGCTGGCGCTCGCGCTCGCGCGCCCGCAGCGACCGCACCAGCAGGATCGTCGCCGCCAGCACCATGATGCCGAGCAGGCCGAGCGCGGCGGCCAGCGACCAGGTGCGCTCGCGCCACGGCGCCAGCGCCGAGCCCTGCGACAGGCCGACGGTGACCACCAGCGGGTAGGTGCGGGTGACGCGGTAGGCCGACAGCCAGCGGTCGTCGCCCTCGCGGACGGCATAGCGGCCGCTCTCCTGGCGTTGCAGGGCGCCGGTGAAGGGCGGCTCGCGGGCCATCGAGCTGCCGAGATCGGCGCTGGTGTCGGTGGCGAAGGCGTGGGTGCGCGCGACCAGCTGGCCGTCGTAGGTCAGCAGCCGGATCGCGGCATCGCGGCCGACCGGCAGGGCGTCGTAGGCGGCGACGAAGTACTCCGGGTTGACGGTGGCCAGCACCATCGGCGCGGCCGGACCGGGCCCGGCGAACACCGTCTCGAGGTACCAGCGCCGGCTGTCGGCGGCGCTCGCGTCGGCTGGGCCCAGCGAGCGGCCGATGCGCATGGCGCCGACCTGCAGCACGCCGCGGCGGGTCAGCGCCTTGCGCGCCAGCCCCGGGTCGATCGCGACGCGGCCGACCGCGTCGGCATCGCTCGACGCCAGCACGACGCCGTTCTCGTCGACCAGCGCCATCTGGCGGATCAGGGTCGAGCGCGCGACCGCGTCGCGCAGGTCGCCGGTCCACGCGGCCGGATCGTCGCTGGCCCGCGCCCGCTCGAGCACGCGCGCCGCGGTGTCCTCGACCGACATCAGCGCGCGGTGGGCCTGGTCGGCGACCAGACGGCTCAGCAGCTCGGCCTGGTTGGCGGTGTCCACGATGGTGTGCTCGCGGCCGTCGATCACCTGCTTGGCGAACAGCAGCAGGAAGCCGCAGACGATCACCACCACCGCCGGCACCACCAGCCCGACCACGCGGCGCAGCGGCCGCAGGTCGTCGGCCCGCGCGGGCGGCGGGGCGACTGACGGGGTTGGTGACGGGGACGGGGAAGCAGACATGGGCGCCGAACGCGCCTCGTCTGCATTTTCGGCGCCAACCCGAGGGGCCACTAGATCTGGAGAGATGGCGCGGGCGCGCATAGATGTTGTGGCCCGGTCCGCGCCGCGGCGTTGCAATTTGCAACGACGGCCGTGGCGGGAGCGGCGTGTTTGCAATTTGCAATCGCCGGTTCGGGTGAGCAACCCCGGGAACCAGTGGCTCGCAAGCAATAAGCCGCTGCTTCCCTCTGAACCGCCGCCGCCTTTGGATCAGGTTTCGGGCGAGGAGAGCAGTAGGTGTAGCCGTGATTGGATTAGGAGGGGCTTAGGAAGTTCATCCCTTAGCGATGGAACCGGTCTCCTACTGATCGAGGCGCAGGCCCACAAGCAGGAACTGGCCAAGGAAGAGACCGGCCGCAAGAACATTGATGCTGCCGAGGGAGCCAGCGGCCGTCGCAACCTGCTGCGAATCGATTGGGCGCTGCGCGACGCCAACGTGGTGCTCGCCGACGAGACTGGCCTACTGGGAGAGCCCCGTCGTCCGCCACAGCAGGTCGCGGTTTCCGCGCGATGTTTGGAATTGGCCGCTAACCACTAGCGCGGCACCCAATAACTCGTCGCCCACCGCTTTAAGCACCAATGTTATTGACAAGGATTAATACCATGGTTATCGTTCCGGCCATGTCCTCGCCTGGCCGCCCCACGCTCTACGCTCCCGAATTCTGCGAACAGGCGCACAACTACTGCCTGCTGGGCGCGACCAACGAGGATCTCGCCGGGTTCTTTGGAGTCTGCACCAGCACGATCGACAACTGGATCGCGCGCCACGACGATTTCGCCGCGGCGGTGAAGCAGGGGCGGGCCGAAGCGGACGCACGGGTGGCGCGCTGCCTCTACGACCGCGCCGTCGGATACGACCAGCGCAGCGAGCGCGAGGTCGTGGTGCGCGGCGAGCGGATCACGCTGGCGCAGACCATCCATCACCCGCCCAACGTCCAGGCCTGCATCTTCTGGCTGCGCAACCGCCGGCCGCGCGACTGGCGCGTACCCGAAAGCGGGGGGCCGGCCGCCAACGGGCTGCCGACGGCCGAGGAACTCGCCGCGTTCGATGCCGCGAGCGACCGCGCCAAGGCGCTGGCGGATGCGCGCCGTGGCTCCGACTGACGGCTCACGCCACCGTCTTGCTCTCCCGCAGCGCCGCGATCTCGGCTTCGGCATAGCCCAGTTCCGACAGCAGCGCGTCGGTGTGCTCGCCATGCTCCGGGCCGGCGCCGGGCGGGACCGTCTCGGGGGCGAAGCCGAGGCGGATCGGGGCCGACAGGGTGCGCGGCATCTCGGGCATCGTGGTCGGCACGATCGAGCCGTTGGCCACCGCCTGCTCGTCCTCGGGCACGTCCTTCAGGATGCCGAGCAGGCCGAAGGTGATGTCGTGGCGGCGCAGCCGCTCGCGCCAGTGCAGCCACGGCCTCGCCGCGAACACCGGGTCGAGCAGGGCGGCCAGCTCGGTGGCGTGGGCGCGGCGGCTCTCGGTGGTGGTGAAGCGCGGGTCGTCGAGCAGGTCGGGCCGCTCCAGCGCCGCGCACAGCTCGGGCCACAGCTTGTCCTCGCGCACGATCGTCAGCTGGATCCAGCGGCCGTCCTGGGTGCGGTACTGGTTGGCCAGCGCGCTGCGCGGCTGGGTGCGCGGCGGCCGCGGCGCGACGTAGGCGCCGAGCAGCGCGCCCTGGGCCAGGATCGCGTTCGACCACAGGCCCGAGGCGTGCAGCGAGGTCGAGACCTCGCTGCCCTCGCCGGTGCGCTCGCGGTGCAGCAGCGCCATGGCGATCGCGGCGAACAGATTCATGCCGGTCATCTGGTCGCCCTGCGCCGGCAGCGAGAAGGCCGGCGGGCCGCCGGCATAGGTCAGCCCGTCGAGCAGGCCGGAGCGGGCGAAGAACGCGGTCGAGTCGAAGCCCGGCTGCTCGGCGTCGGGGCCGGTCTCGCCGTAGCCGGTCAGCGAGGCGTAGATCAGCGTCGGGTTGAGCGGCGCGACATCGGCGTAGCGCAGGCCGAGCCGCGCCCGCACCTTGAGCGGGAAGTTCACGACCATGATGTCGGCGGTCTTCACCAGCCGCTCGAACACCGCCCGCCCGGCCGCGTGCTTGAGGTCGAGCGCGATCGCCTTCTTGTTGCGGTTGGTCATGTGCCAGCAGAAGTTGACCGGGTGCTGCGGGATCGAGTGC
Organism: uncultured Reyranella sp.; assembly: GCA_964420105.1. Lineage (GTDB taxonomy): Bacteria > Pseudomonadota > Alphaproteobacteria > Reyranellales > Reyranellaceae > Reyranella. The sequence goes on along the minus strand of CAYQRL010000021.1, from coordinate 34,228 downwards.
GCCTGGCCGAGCTTGCGCTGCGGGTCGCCCTCGCCCGGCGGCTCGATCTTGATGACCTCGGCGCCGTAGTCGCCCAGCACGGTGGTCGCCACCGGGGCGGCGATGAAGCTCGCGAGGTCGAGGACCCGCAGTCCCTGCAGCGGCAGCCGCCGGCTCATTGATGTTTTCCTTTCGAACCCGTAAACCCCAGCCTACTCCCCGGGGGCGTGCAGAGGTCAATGGCCGGTACCGGTCGCAATTTCGCAATCGCGGCGGCGATGCTGCTGGCGGTGGTGGTCGCCGCGCTGGTCCTGCCCTCGGCGGGCTGGGCCTGCGCCGTCGCCGCCGTGCTGGCGATCGCGGGCGTCGTGGCGTTCCGCGGCAATGCCTGGCGCAGCGGCTCGCTGCTGGTCGCGGCGCTGGCGCTCAGCCTCGCCCTGCTCGACGCCTTCGCCGGCCTGCTGACGCCGACCGCGCACGGCCAGGGTCTGGTGCGCTCGACCGATCCGCGGTGGTGGCCGCCGCCGCATCCCGACCTCGGCTTCCGCCCGGCGCCCGATTCCAGGGTCGAGGCGGTCGCGACCTACGACGGCAAGCCGGTCTTCCGCCAGACCTACACCTTCGACAAGGACGGGGCGCGGACCACGCCGGCCGGGCCGCCGGGCAGCGACTTCTACCTGTTCCTGGGCGACTCCTTCATGTTCGGCCAGGGCCTGCGCGACGAGGAGACGCTGGCCTCGCAGTTCGCCCGCGCCACCGGCAACGCGGTGCGGGTGGTCAACCTCGGCGTGCCGGGCAACGCGCCCAACCACCTGGTGCGGGCGTTCGAGACCGGCCTGCTCGACCGCTACGTCGGCGAGCCGGTCAAGGCCGTGATCGTCTGGATCATCCCGGCCCAGCTCGCGCGCACCACCGGCGACGGCGCGTGGCTGGCCTCGTCGCCGCGCTACGAGCTGCGCGACGGCACGCTCGTCCATACCGGCAGCTTCGAGTCCCACCGCTGGAGCCATCCGCTGGCCGGCCTCAAGTACCTGCTCGGCCAGCACTTCGCCTTCGTCGACGCGATCGGCCAGCAGCAGCGCCAGGCCGAGCAGGGCGACCTGTTCGTCGCCATGATGGCGCGGCTGAAGGCGTTCGCGCGGGACAAGTTCAAGGCGCCGCTGATCGTCGTCTACTCGTGGCCCGACGAGAAGACGTTCCAGGAGTACGGCAGCGGCGCCGGCGCGGCGATGGGCCAGGCCATGCTGGTCGAGATCCTGGCGCGCGTGCGCAAGCTCGGCGTCGAGATGCTGCGCGTCGACGACCTCGCCGACGGCAAGCCCGGCGACATGCTCCTGATCCCGCACGACGGCCACCCGACCGCCTTCCAGAACGGCCTCGTCGCCGACGCGCTGAAGAAGCTGCTGCGTCCCGACTGAGCGTCGCCCCGCGTCGCGCTTGCATCCCGCCTGATTCACCGGCAGCCTGCGAAACACGAGCCCGCGCCAGACGGGCCGGCAGGAAACGTGAGACGGGAGGAAGTCGACGGGTGAGCCACGTCGCGCCCATGCGTGTACTCAACCGGCCGCGGCCGACCGTCGAGGTCGAGCGCCGCCCCGACGGCACGCTCGTCGTCTCGTCCGGACGCGCGTTGCCCGCCGACCTGCCGCTGGTCATCGACCTGCTGCAACGCGCCGCCGAGCGCCGTCCCGACGTCACCTTCCTCGCCGAGCGCCGCGGACCGGGCGAGGGCGCCCGGCGGCCGTGGCAGCGACTGACCTACGCCGAGGCGTGGGCGCGCACCGGCGCCATCGCCTCGTGGCTGATCGCGCAGGGCTTCGGTCCCGGCGGGCCGCCGGTCGCGATCCTGTCCGACAACAGCCTCGAGAACGCGCTGCTGCTGTTCGGGGCGCTGCGGGCCGGCGCCGTGGTCGCGCCGATCTCGCCGGGTTACGCGCTGGCCGGCGCGGCGAGCGGCGACTTCGCGCGGCTCGACCACGCGCTGGCGCTGGTCGAACCGGGCCTCGTCTTCGCCCAGGAGTCCGGCCGCTACGCCGCCGCCCTCGACCGCGCCGAGGCCCGCGGCGCGCGGCTGGTCACGGCCGACGGCCGGCGCGGCCTCGCCTTCGGCGGCCTGGCGGCGGCCTCGATCGACGCGTCGGTGGCCGAGCGGCGGCTGGCGATCGGCCCCGACACGCCGGCCAAGATCCTGTTCACCTCGGGCTCGACCGGGATGCCCAAGGGCGTGCTCAACACCCACGGCAACCTCGCCGCGGCGGCCGAGATGAACCGGGCGCTGGGCGAGCCGCTCGACGAGCAGCGCATCCCGGTGTCGCTCGACTGGCTGCCCTGGCACCACACCTGGGGCGGCAACTCCAACCTCAACGGCATCGTCCGCTCGGCCGGCTCGCTCTACATCGACGGCGGCCGCCCGATCCCCGGCCGCTTCCAGGAATCGCTCGAGAACCTGCGCGAGCTGTCGCCCTCGGGCTTCGCCACGGTGCCGGCCGCCTACCCGATGCTGCTCGAGGCGCTGGAGCGCGATGCCGACCTGCGGGCCAGGTTCTTCAAGAACATGCGCGGCCTCGGCTACGGCGGCGCGCTGCTGCCGCAGGAGAGCTTCGACCGGCTGCAGGCGCTGGCGTCGGGCCAGCTCGGCGAGCGCCTGCCGTTCGGCTGCGGCTGGGGCATGACCGAGACCACCAGCGTCGGGCTGATGGTCTACTGGAACGTCGACCGCGCCGGCCTGCTCGGCCTGCCGCCGCCGAGCGCGCTGGCCAAGCTGGTGCCCACGGCCGACGCGAGCGGGGGCGGCGACCGCTACGAGCTGCGCGTCAAGGGTCCGCACGTCATGGCCGGCTATTGGCGCCAGCCCGACGCCACGGCGGCGGCGTTCGACGAGGACGGCTTCTTTCGCACCGGCGACGCCGCGCGCTGGGTCGACCCGCAGGACCCGGCCGCCGGCATCGCCTTCGCCGGCCGGCTGAGCGAGGAGTTCAAGCTGTCCTCCGGCACCTGGGTGCGCGCCACGACGCTGCGCACCCGCCTGATCGACGCGCTGCGGCCATGGGTGCGCGACCTCGTGATCGCCGCGCCCGACCGCGACTACCTCGGTGCGCTGGTGTGGCTCGACGAGACCGCCTGCCGCGAGGCCGGCGGACCCGCGGTGTGGCGGCCGGCGCTGGCGCGGCTGCTGGCCGGGTTCAACCACCGGCCCGAGGCGGCGGCCGGCGGCGTCACCACCCACGTGCGACGGCTGCTGCCGCTCGACGCGCCGCCGTCGCCGGCGGACGGCGAGGTCACCGACAAGCGCTCGATCAACACGCGCCGCGTGCTCGAGCATCGCGCGGCGGCGGTGGCGCGGCTCTACGCCGAGCCGGTCGATGCCGCGGTCATCGTGGCGGCGGAGGCGACCTGATGCAGGCCTACATCGTGCGACGCCTGCTGGCGCTGGTCCCGACCCTGATCTTCGCCAGCCTGATCGTGTTCGTCACGGTGCGGCTGATCCCCGGCGACATCATCGACCTGATGCTGTCGTCCAACGACATCGGCGCCGACAAGAAGAGCCGCGAGCAGCTCGAGGCGGCGCTCGGCCTCGACCAGCCGATGTTCACGCAGTACTTCCGCTGGGTCGGCGCCATCGTGTTCGAGGGCAGCCTCGGCAAGTCGCTGTGGCAGAACACGTCGGTGATGCAGGAGGTGCTGCACCGCCTGCCGATCACCTTCGAGCTCGGCCTGATGGCGCTGGTCGTGGCGCTGCTGGCCGGCATCCCGATCGGCGTCTACTCGGCGGTCCGCCAGGACACGCCCGGCGACTACGTCACGCGCTCGTTCGCGATCCTCGCGCTGGCGGTGCCGGGCTTCTGGGTCGGCACCCTGGTGATGGTGTTCCCCTCGATCTGGTGGGGCTGGTCGCCCGAGGTCAAGTTCACGCCGTTCTCGCAGGCGCCGCTCACCAACCTCGGCCAGATGGCGATTCCGGCCCTGATCCTGGGGCTGGCCTTCTCGGCGATCACGATGCGGCTGACCCGCACCATGATGCTGGAGGTGATGCGCCAGGACTACATCCGCACCGCGCTGGCCAAGGGCCTGGCGACGCGCACCACGATCCTGCGCCACGCGCTGCGCAACGCCCTGATCCCGGTGGTGACGCTGGTCGGCCTGCAGGCGCCCGTCCTGTTCGGCGGCTCGGTGATCATGGAGCAGATCTTCGTCATCCCCGGCATGGGGCTGCTGCTGCTCGAGGCGGTCAGCCAGCGCGACTACCCGATCATCACCGGCGTGTTCCTGGTGGTCGGCGTCGCCGTGGTGCTGATCAACCTGCTGGTCGATCTCAGCTACGGCCTGCTCGATCCCAAGGTGAGGTACCGCTGATGGTCGCCGTCGCCGAACCGGTCGTCGCCGCGCCGCGCCGCCGCCTGCCGTTCGCCGGCACCTGGCGCTTCCTCGGCCGGCTGTTCCGCGAGAAGCCGCTGGGCGCCTTCGGCTTCGTCGTCTGCCTCGTCTTCCTGTTCTGCGGCGTGTTCGCCGACGTGCTGGCGCCCTACGGCTTCAACCAGATCAGCCCGGTCAACCGGCTGAAGCCGCCGAGCGCCAAGTTCTGGCTGGGCACCGACAACCTCGGCCGCGACATGCTCTCGCGCTGCCTCTACGGCGCCCAGCTGTCGGTGATCATCGGCCTGTCGGCGGCGGCGCTGGCGACCGTGGTGTCGGTGCTGATCGGCGTGGTCTCGGGCTATCTCGGCGGCAAGTTCGACCTCGTGATGCAGCGCTTCGTCGACGCCTGGATGAGCTTCCCCGACCTCATCATCCTGATCGTGGTGGTGTCGGTGGTCGGTCCCGGCATGGGGCCGGTGATCGTGCTGCTGGGCCTGCTCTACGGCATCGGCGGCAGCCGCATCGTGCGCGGCGCGGTGCTGTCGGTGCGCGAGAACGCCTACGTCCACGCCGCGCAGTCGACCGGCGCGACCCTGCCGCGCATCCTGTGGCGCCACGTCCTGCCCAACGTCATGGCGCCGGTGATCGTGCTGTTCACGACCCGCGTCGGCGCCGTGATCCTGGCCGAGTCCGGGCTGGCCTTCCTCGGGCTCGGCGTGCCGCCGCCGGCGCCGACCTGGGGCGGCATGCTGTCGGGCTCGGGCCGTTCCTTCATGTACCTGGCGCCGTGGCTGGCCCTCGCGCCCGGCCTCTGCATCACCGTCGTCGTCTACGCCATCAACGTCTTCGGCGACGCGCTGCGCGACCTGCTGGATCCGCGCATGCGCGGCAGCCGATGACCAACCCCGGAGGCACTGCGATGAAGGCCCTGAAAGGCATCCTGCTCGCCGCTTCGTTGACCGGCCTGGCCGGCGCGGCGGCCGCCCAGTCCGCGGGCACGCCCCAGGAGGCGCCGAAGTACGGCGGCGCGCTCGAGATCGGCACGGTCTACGTCACGCTGTCGGCGCTGTCGTGGGACCCGGCCGACTTCAACTGGAAGCTCAACCACGACACCGGCCTGTTCTACGAGCAGCTGTTCGCCGGCGACCTGTCGAAGGCCAAGCGCAACGGCGGGCCGCACAACTTCATCCCCGACGCCTGGCTGCCGAGCGACGCGATCCGCGGCGAGCTGGTCGAGTCGTGGGAGTGGAAGCAGGACCCGCTGCGGGTCGAGCTCAAGGTGCGCAAGGGCGTGGTCTGGCCGGAGAAGCCGGGCGTCATGAAGAAGCGCGACTTCACCGGCGAGGACATCGTCTTCAGCTTCAACCGCCTGAAGAACAGCCCCAAGAAGCTGCTGGGCTACTTCGACCACGTCGAGAAGGTCGAGTTGCCCGATCCCTACACCGTCGTCTTCCACATGAAGCACTACTTCGCGGAGTGGGACTACCAGTTCGGCTGGGGCTACTACTCGGCGATCCACCCGAAGGAAGTCGCCGACGCCGGCGCCGGCAACTGGAAGAACGTGAACGGCACCGGCCCGTACGTGCTGAGCGACTTCGTGCAGGGCAACTCCAACGTCTACGTCAAGAACCCCGACTACTGGGGACGCGAGACGATCGGCGGCCAGGAGTACAAGCTGCCGTTCGTCGACAGGATCACCTACCGCACGATCAAGGACGAGGCGACGTTCATCACCGCGCTGCGCACCGGCAAGCTCGACATGCTGGAGGCGATCCGCTGGCAGAACGTCGACTCGCTGAAGAAGAGCGCGCCGCAGCTGCAGTGGAACCGCTGGCTGAACCAGTCGGGCACCTTCATGGCGATGCGGGTCGACGTCGACGGCCCGTTCAAGGACATCAGGGTGCGCCGCGCGCTCAACTACGCGGTCAACAAGCAGGAGATCGTGCAGGCCTACTACAACGGCAACGCCGAGCTGTTCGCCTACCCGCAGCATCCCGACTACATCGGCTACTTCGAGCCGCTCGAGAAGCAGCCGGCCTCGGTGCAGGAGCTGTTCAAGTACGACCCGGCGAAGGCGAAGAAGCTGCTGGCCGAGGCCGGCTACCCCAAGGGCTTCACCACCAAGGTGCAGGTCTGCTCGTGCAGCCCCGACCACATGGACCTGCTGCCGCTGGTCGCCGGCTACCTCGAGCAGGTCGGCGTCAAGCTCGAGCTGGTGCCGATGGAGTACGGCGCCTTCCTGTCGGCCATGACGTCGAAGTCGATGACGCCGGCCTACTTCATGAACAACGGCCACACCAACCCGATCACCACGATCCGCAAGAGCTTCGGCACCAAGCAGGTGTGGAACCCGTCGGGCTGGTCGGACCCGGCCTTCGACAAGAAGATCGAGGACGTCTACCGCGAGCCGGACGAGGGCAAGCGCCAGCAGATGCTGCGCGCGCTGACCACCGAGATCCTCGACCAGGCGCCGTACATCTGGCTGCCGACGCCCTACGTCTACTCGGCGTGGTGGCCGTGGGTGAAGAACTACGGCGGCGAGCTGCGCGCCGGCGCGGTCCGTCCCGGCCCGATCTACGCCCGCATCTGGGTCGACCAGGAAATGAAGAAGAAGATGGGCTACTGAGGAGGAAGGACGATGAGCATCCTGAAGCGCGCGCTCGCGGGCGCGGCGGCGGCCCTGCTGGCGATCGGCGGCGCGGCGGCCCAGCAGGCGCCGAAGCCGGCCGAGAAGCCGCAGTACGGCGGCACGCTCGAGATCGGCACCATGTTCGTGACGCTGTCGGCGCTGTCGTGGGACCCGCACGACTGGAACTGGAAGCTGAACCACGATACCGGCCTGTTCTACGAGCAGCTGGTCGCCGGCGACCTCGACAAGAGCGTGCGCAAGGGCGGCAAGCACCCGTTCGTGGCCGACGCCTACCTCGCGACCGAGGCCCAGCGCGGCGAGCTGGCGGAGAAGTGGGAGCTGGTCGAGAACCCGCTGTCGGTGGTGTTCACCCTGCGCAAGGGCATCATGTTCCCCGAGAAGCCGGGCGTGATGCCGAGCCGCGAGCTCACCGCCGAGGACGTGGTGTTCGCCTTCAACCGGCTGCGCTCCAGCCCCAAGGCGGTGCCGAGCTACTACGACTTCCTGGGCGACGTCGTGGCCAGGGACAAGTACACGGTCGTCTTCAACTTCAAGGAATACAACGCCGAGTGGGACTACCGGCTGGCGTGGGGCTTCTACAGCACGATCACGCCGAAGGAAGTGGTCGATGCCGGCGCCGCCAACTGGAAGAACGTGAACGGCACCGGGCCGTTCATGCTGACCGACTTCGTCAACGGCAACTCCAACACCTACACGAAGAACCCGATCTACTGGGACAAGGAGAAGATCGGCGGCCAGGAGTACAAGCTGCCGTTCGTCGACAAGCTGGTCTACCGCACGATCAAGGACGAGGCGACGCAGCTGGCGGCGATCCGCACCGCCAAGCTCGACCTGCTGGAGACGATCAACGCCCGCCACATCCCCGAGCTGAAGAAGAGCGCGCCGAACCTGGTGTTCGCCAAGCGCCTGTCGATCCTGGGCTCGTTCATGGCGATGCGCACCGACACCAAGCCGTTCGACGACGTGCGGGTGCGGCGCGCGCTCAACATGGCGATCAACAAGAAGGAGATCATCGAGGCGCACTACAACGGCGAGGCGATGATGCACGCCTACCCGATGTATCCCGACTGGGACGGCTACTTCGACCCGCTCGACAAGATGCCGGCCTCGGTCAAGGAGCTGTACGAGTACAACCCGAAGAAGGCGAAGGAACTGCTCAAGGAAGCCGGCTATCCCAACGGCTTCACCTTCAAGATGCAGTTCTGCTCCTGCTCGCCCGACCACTCCGAGCTGGCGCCGCTGCTGGCGGCCTACCTCGAGCAGGTCGGCGTCAAGGTCGAGCTGCAGCCGACCGAGTACGGCGCCTTCCTGTCGGCGATGACGACCAAGAAGCACCAGGCCGGCTACCTGATGAACTCCAGCCACACCAACCCGACCACGACCATCCGCAAGAGCTTCGTCTCGGGCCAGACCTGGAACCCGTCGATGTACTCGGACGCCAAGTACGACGCCAAGATGGACGCGGTCTACAAGGAGCGCGACGAGAAGAAGCGCCAGCAGATGCTGCGCGACATGACGGTCGAGATCATGGACGCGGCACCGTACCTGTGGCTGCCGACGCCCTACGTCTACGCCGCGTGGTGGCCGTGGGTGAAGAACTACGGCGGCGAGATGAGCGTCGGCTCGATCCGTCCCGGCCCGATCTACGCCCGCATCTGGGTCGACCAGGAGCTCAAGAAGAAGATGGGGCATTGAGCGCGTGACCGCTCCGCTGCTCAGCGTCCGCCACCTCTCGACCGAGTTCCGCACCGAGCGGGGCACGGTGCGGGCGGTCGACGACGTGTCGTTCGACCTCGCCGCCGGCGAGACCCTGGCGATCGTGGGCGAGTCGGGATCGGGCAAGAGCGTCACGGCGATGTCGATCCTGCGGCTGATCCCCAGCCCGCCGGGCCGCATCGCCTCGGGCGAGGTGGTGTTCGACGGCCAGGACCTGCTGAAGCTGTCGGACGAGCAGATCCGGGCGATCCGCGGCGACCGCATCGCCATGATCTTCCAGGAGCCGATGAGCTCGCTCAACCCGTCGCTGACGGTCGGGCTGCAGATCGCCGAGCCGATCAACCTGCACCGCAGGACGCCGTGGGCCAAGGCGATGGACATGGCGGCCGACCTGCTGGCGCGGGTGCGCCTGCCCGACGCCCGGAGCCGGGTGAAGGCCTACCCGCACCAGTTCTCGGGCGGCATGCGCCAGCGCGCCATGATCGCGATGGCGTTGGCCTGCCAGCCGCAGCTGATCATCGCCGACGAGCCGACCACGGCGCTCGACGTCACGGTGCAGGCGCAGATCCTGGCGCTGCTGAAGGAGGTGACGCGGGCCGCCAACTCGGCGCTGATCCTGATCACCCACGACCTCGGCGTCGTGGCGCGCTACGCCGACCGCGTCTGCGTCATGTACGGCGGCCGCGTCGTCGAGTCCGCGCCGGCGCGCGAGATCTACCGCAGGCCGCGCCATCCCTACACGATCGGCCTGATGGCCTCGGTGCCGCGCCTCGACCAGGCCGCCGGCTCGCGGCTGGTGCCGATCGAGGGCTCGCCGCCCAACCTCGCCCGGCTGCCGCCCGGCTGCGCCTTCGCGCCGCGCTGCCGCCACGCCACCGACCTGTGCCGCCGCGAGCGGCCGGCGCTGGTCGCCACCGCCACCGAACATCTCACGGCCTGTCACCACCATGACCAGCTCAAGCCCGCCGCCGTCGCCGCCGAGTGACACGGTCCTCGAGGTCCGCGACCTCAAGGTCCACTTCCCGGTGATGGCCGGGGCGGTGCTGCGCCGCCAGGTCGGCAGCGTCAAGGCGGTCGACGGCGTGTCGTTCGACGTGCGCCGCGGCGAGACGCTGGGGCTGGTGGGCGAATCGGGCTGCGGCAAGAGCACGACCGGGCTCGCCATCCTGAAGATGCTCGACATCACCTCGGGCGTGGTCCGCTTCGAGGGCGAGGACATCTCGGGCTACGACCGCGCCCGCATGCGGCCGATCCGCCGCCGCCTGCAGATGGTCTACCAGGACCCGTTCGGCTCGCTGAACCCGCGCATGAAGGTGTCGCAGATCGTCGGCGAGCCGCTCGAGGTCCACGGCATGGCCGGCGACCGCGCCGCCTACGAGGCGCGCGTGGCCTCGCTGCTCGACATGGTCGGGCTGCTGCCCGACATGGCCGACCGCTACCCGCACGAGTTCTCGGGCGGCCAGCGCCAGCGCATCGGCATCGCCCGCGCGCTGGCGCTCGAGCCGTCGCTGATCGTCTGCGACGAGCCGGTGTCGGCGCTCGACGTGTCGATCCAGGCGCAGGTCGTGAACCTGTTCCAGGAGCTGCAGGAGCGGCTGGGGCTGACCTACATCTTCATCGCCCACGACCTCGCCGTGGTGCGCCACATCAGCCATCGCATCGCCGTGATGTACCTCGGCCGGATCGTCGAGATCGCCTCGCGCCACGACCTCTACGCCGACCCGCTGCACCCCTACACCCAGGCCCTGCTGGCGGCGATCCCGATCCCCGACCCGGAGGTCGAGGCGACGCGGCCGCAGCAGATCATCTCGGGCGAGGTGCCGTCGGCGATGCGGCCGCCGCCGGGCTGCCGCTTCCACACCCGCTGCCCGCAGGCGATGGACGTCTGCCGCGCGGTCGAGCCGCCGATGGTGCAGCGCGACGGCGGCCGCGCCGTCGCCTGCCATCTCTACGCGCCGTCCTGATCGGACGGCAGGCTACCGTCAGGACGGCAGCTCGCCGTCAGGACGGCAGCTTGCCGGCGACGATGCGGCTGCCCAGGGCCCAGCGATGGACCTCGGACGGGCCGTCGTAGATGCGGAAGGCGCGGGTATCGCGGAAGATGCGCTCGACCACGGTATCGCGCGTGATGCCCATGCCGCCCAGGATCTGCATCGCGCGGTCGGCGACGCGGAAGATCGCCTCCGAGCAGATCACCTTGGCCATCGAGCTCTCGTTCGAGGCGCGCTGGCCCTGGTCGAGCAGCCAGGCGGTGTGCAGGATCGACAGCCGCGCGGTGTGGATGTCCATGTGGTTGTCGGCCAGCATGAACGACACGCCCTCGTGCTCGCCCAGCGTCTTGCCGAAGGCCTGGCGGGTGCGCGCGTACTCGGCGGCGATCTCCTGCGCGCGCACCGCCGACCCCAGCCAGCGCATGCAGTGGCTGAGGCGGGCCGGCGCCAGTCGCACCTGGGCGTAGCGCAGGCCCTTGCCGACCTCGCCCAGCACGGCGTCGGCCGGCAGGCGCAGGTTCCTGAACGCGAGCACGCCGTGGCCGCCGGTGAAGCTCGAGTCCATGGTGTCGAGCGTGCGCTCCAGCTCGATCCCCGGATCGGCCATGTCGGCCAGGAACATGGTGGCGTGGCCGTCCTGCGGGCCGCCCTCGACCTTGGCCATGATGATGACGAAGCCGGCCCGCTCGGCGCCGGTGATCAGCCACTTGCGGCCGTTGATCACCCACTCGTTGCCGTCGAGCCGCGCCGTCGACTGCAGCATCGACGGGTCGGAGCCGGTGCCGCCGGGCTCGGTCATGGCGAAGCACGAGCGGACGTGGCCCTGGGCCAGCGGCTTGAGGAAGCGCTCGCGCTGGTCGGGGCGGGCCACGACGTCGAGCAGGTGGATGTTGCCCTCGTCGGGCGAGGCGCAGTGGATCGCCGTCGGCCCCAGCGCCGAGTAGCCGGCGGCCTCGAACACGTAGGCGCGCGCGACCTGGCCGATGGCGCGGCCGCCGTACTCCTTCGGCACGTGCGGTGCGAACACGCCGGCAGCGCGGGCCAGCGCGTTCATCTCGAGCCGCAGCTCCTCGGTCGGGCCGTGCGAGGTCCAGCGCTTGTCGGCCTCGTAGGGGACGATCTTGTCCCTCACGAAGTCCTTCACGCGCGCCGCGAGATCCTTGACCTCCGCCGGCGGTTCGAAATTCAGGTCCACGGTCTCACTCCCTGTTGCCGCGTCGCGGCCTAGACGAACGACGGGCGGGTGCGCAGCGTCTCGACGTCGAAGCCGGCCACCTTCTTGTAGCGATCCGACATCGCCTGCAACTCCGCCGGCGCGATCACGTCCTCGATGCGGGCGAACGGGCGGCCGCCCGAGCGCTGCCAGACCTCGCGCAGGATGGCGTCGGGCGGGTCGCTGCGGTTGGTCAGCACGACCCTGGCGGTGGCGGGGCCGCGGATCGCCTCGTACGCGGCCAGCGCCTCGACGGTGGCGCCGCGGCGCTTCACCAGCCCGGCCAGGCAGCGTGCGTCGATGATCGCCTGGCCGGCGCCGTTCGAGCCGCGCGGGTACATCGGGTGGGCGGCATCGCCCAGCAGGGTGACGCGACCATGGCTCCAGCGCGGCAGCGGGTCGCGATCGACCATCGGATACTCGAGAATTTCCGCGGTGGCCTCGATCATGCCGGTGATGTCGAGCCAGTCGAACCTGAGGCCGGAGAAGGCCGGCATCATGTCGGCCAGCCGCCCGCGCCCGGTCCAGTCCTGGCGCACCGCGTCCGGCTTCTCGATCTCCGCCACCCAGTTGACCAGGGGCAGGCCGCCGCTCTCCGGCGTCGCCGGCCGCACCGGGTAGATCACGGTCTTGCCGACCGTCATCCAGCCGGTCGAGACCATGGTGTCGCCGCCGAGGAACGCCGGCCAGCGCACCGCGCCGCGCCACATGTTGACGCCGGAGTACCTGGGCGGTCCCTGGTCGGGATGGAGCTGCCTGCGGATCGCCGAGTGGATGCCGTCGCAGCCGACCGCCAGCCTGCCGCGCTGCGGCTCGGCGTTCTCGAAGTGCAGGGTGACGCCGTCCGTGTCCTGCTCGGCGCGGGCGACGCGGCGGTCGAGCACGACCGCGTCGGCGCCCAGCCGGGCCCGCACCGCGTCGAGCAGCACGGCGTGCAGGTCGGCGCGGTGGATCGACAGCTGCGGCCAGTCGTAGCCGGCGTAGCGGCCGCGCGGCTCGCTGTAGATGAACTGGCCGTGGCGGCTGTAGAAGGCCAGCGTCCGCGTCTCGATCGCGACCCGCGCCAGCGCGTCCTGCAGGCCGAGCTCGGACAACTCGCGCATGCCGTGCGGCAGCAGGTTGATGCCGACGCCCAGCGGCCTGATCTCGGGGACCGACTCGTAGACGCGGCACGAGATGCCGGCCTGGTGCAGGCTGAGCGCCAGCGACAGGCCGCCGATGCCGCCGCCGACGACCAGGATGTCGGGATCGCTCATGGCGCCATCCTACAACCCCGTCGCGCTGCTGTAACGGCGCCCATCTCCGATGCGTCGCAAGGACATGCCCTCATCGGCCCTCGTCGGTTGGCGTGGAGACCGCTTGCGCGAAACCGACCTCACGCCGGTCCGGCCCCTGCCCGCTTCCCGCAGGGGACCGCGGGTCAGCGGGTGACGGGCTTCGCTGCTGCCGTTCTTTTCTTCAGGGCCTTGGGCGTCGCGGCGGCGTACCGGATCGCCGCCTCCAGGGTGGCGCGGTCGCGGCGGTAGTCGGCGGGGCGCTTGCGATTGACCTGCACCCACTCGCGCATCGGCGCCTTGCCGTAGGGCTGGAAGCGCACGACCCCGGCGCGCTTCAGCAGGGCCGTCGCCTCGGCTTCCGGCAGCTTCAGCCCGACGCCGTCGCCGTAGACGCAGGCGAACATGCGGCGGCCGACGAACCACGCCGGGTGGCCGAACATGCGGCCCTCGCGGACCTCGGGGTAGATCGCCAGCAGGGCACGCAGCTCGGCATGGTTGGCTTCGGAGAACGGGGTCATGGCGTGGCTCCTTCCTCGCGCGCGACGACAAGATCGTCCAGTTCGATCCAGATGATCAGCGGCCACGGCACGATCGCGGACCCGGACCCGAGGCGCGCCCACGCGCGGCGCCGGGTGTAGAAGCGGTGTCCGCTGGTCACCGTCGAACCGCGCACCAGGTTGGCGACATGCGCCCACCGGCCGTAGACCTCGGCGGTGTAGTCGTGGCGCAGCAGCTGGCCGTGGACGTCGAGATGGAATGCCTGGCGCGGCGAGTGCGTGGGCAGGTCGGGCGGAAAGTCCACGACCAGCCGGCGGTCGTCGAAAGAGACGGTGACCCCGGGCTGGCCGAGCAGGAACGGGAAGGAGAGGTAGTTCCACAGCGCGTAGCCCGCGAAGTAGAGCACGTCGAGCCGGTCCCACGCGATCACGCTGGCCCATCGATCGAAATGCGCGCGGGCATCGGGGCGTTGCCCGACCAGCCGGTTCCCGTCCCGCAGGCTGACGCCGGCCGGCGACCACGTCCCGACCCATCCGACCTGCCCGAAGTCGCGCAGCGTGACGCGGCGCGCGTGCGGCTCGACCCGGAACCGCAGGCACCGCAGCGCGCGGCGCTGCAACCGGCTGGCCAGCGCGAAGCCTCCGCACGACAGCTGTCCCTCGATGGCGGTGACGCCGGCCCACGAAGCCCGCCCGCCGTGCGCGTCGAACACGGCCTCGAGGCGTGGATCGAGGACCGACGAAGACTGCGCGTTTGCTGAAGTTGATTGGATTGGCATGGTCAGGACGGTCCGGCTAGTGGAGGGCATACCTCCTAGGACGGACGAGGCGTCGAAAACGGATGGACACGCTGCTGGCCCGTGAATTCGCGCAGGCGCGGCCCGAGCTTTCGGCCTACCTGTGTCGGCTGGTGGTGCGGCCCCAGCTCGCGGACGACCTGCTGCAGGGCACGTACCTGCGCTGCCTCGAGGCCGCGGACCGGTTGCCGACCTCGGGCCGCGCGATGCGGGCCTGGCTGTTCACCGTCGCCACCAACCTGGCCATCGACCAGCTGCGGCGCCACTCGACGTGGCGCGAGACGACGCTGCAGGACCTCCGCTCGCTGGCGCGCGAACGCCCGGAATTCCTCGAACGGTCGCGCGACCTGGTCGGGACGCCGGAGACCCGCGCGATCGCGCGCGAGCACCTGGTCGCCTGCATGGCGTGTACGCTGCGCAACCTGCCGGAGCGCAAGGCCGCCGCGCTGTTGCTGACGGAGATGCACGGCTTCTCGCTGAAGGAAACGGCGACGATCCTCGAGGCGACCCCGGCGCAGGCCAAGAACTGGCTGCAGGAAGCACGGGCTTACCTCAAGGAACGCTATGGCCAGACCTGCGCGCTGCTGGCCAAGCAGGGCGTCTGCCACCAGTGCCTCGAGCTCGACGACTTCTTCCGGGCCGGGCAGGGCAGCCCGCTGCCGGACCGCCAGGACATCGAGGCGCGGTTCGCCGTCGCGGCGGCCTGGCGCGATCGACCGTGGGGCCCGTGGCATCGCTACATGCTGGCCCTGCTCGACGATCTCGATTGAGGGCGCCGCCCCTGTAACGACCACGTCCGGCCGCTCGTCCCTCGAGCGGGAGGCGATCACATGCAGGCGACGGTGCGGACCGTGGCGTTCCAGGGCATCGACGTGCTGCCGGTCGACGTGCAGGTCATGATCTCGGGCGGCACGATGGCCTTCCCGATCGTCGGGCTGCCCGACAAGGCCGTCGGCGAGAGCCGCGAGCGCGTGCGCGCCACCTTCCGCGCGCTCGGGCTGGCGCTGCCGGGCCAGCGCATCACCGTCAACCTGTCGCCCGCCGACCTCGCCAAGGAGGGCAGCCACTACGACCTGCCGATCGCGCTCGGCCTGCTGGCAGCGATGGGCGTGCTGCCGCGCGAGAGCGTCGCGGGCTACGTCGCGCTGGGCGAGCTGGCGCTCGACGGCTCGCTGACGCGCGTGCCCGGGGTGCTGCCGGCGGCGATCGCCGCCCGTGCCGCCGGGCGCGGCATCCTCTGTCCCGCCGCCTGCGGCGGCGAGGCGGCGTGGGCGGGGTTCGATGCAGACGCCGGCGACGGCGGGCCAGGCATCGTCGCGGCGCCGTCGCTGCTGTCGCTGATCAACCACCTGCGCGGCCAGCAGCAGCTGGCGCCGCCCGCGGCGCTGGTCGCCGAGGACGCCGCGCATTACCCCGACCTCGCCGAGATCAAGGGCCAGGAGAGCGCCAAGCGGGTGCTCGAGATCGCCGCCGCCGGCGGCCACAACCTGCTGATGATCGGGCCGCCGGGATCGGGCAAGTCGATGCTGGCGGCGCGGCTGCCCGGCATCCTGCCGCCGCTCGAGGCCGAGGAGGCGCTGGAGGCCTCGATGGTGCGCTCGCTGGCCGGGGAACTCGGCGAGGGCCGCCTCAGCCGCCGCCGCACCTTCCGCGATCCGCACCACTCGGCGACGCTGCAGGCGCTGGTCGGCGGCGGCGCCCGCGCCCGCCCCGGCGAGGTCTCGCTCGCCCACCACGGCGTGCTGTTCCTCGACGAGCTGCCCGAGTTCAACCGCACCACGCTGGAAGCGCTGCGCCAGCCGCTCGAGACCGGCCGCGTGACGGTGGCGCGCGCCAATGCCCACGTCACCTACCCGGCGCGCTTCCAGCTGGTGGCGGCGATGAACCCCTGCCGCTGCGGCCACCTGTTGGAGACGGCGCGCGCCTGCGGTCGCGCCCCGCGCTGCGGCGCCGACTACCAGGGCCGGATCTCCGGCCCGCTGCTCGACCGCATCGACCTCGCGATCGACGTGCCGGCGGTCGCCGCCGCCGACCTCGCCCTGCCACCGCCGGCCGAGAGTTCGGCCGATGTCGCCGCCCGCGTCGAAGCCGCGCGCACCGTGCAGCGCGACCGGCTCGCCGCGCTCGACCGCAAGGGTCGCCTGCCGGCGATCGAGGCCGACGCCAGCGCCGGCCTGCTGGCCGAGCGGGTGCGCGGCTGGGCCAAGCCGCGCTGCAACGCCGACACCGACGGGGCGCTGCTCGAGGCCATCGCCGCGCCCGACGCCGAGGGCCGCGCCCTGCTGGCCCGCGCCGCCGAGCGCCTGTCGCTGTCGGCCCGCGCCTGGCACCGTACGCTGCGCGTCGCGCGTACGCTGGCGGACCTCGACGGCGCCGAGACCGTCCGCCGCCTGCACGTCGCCGAGGCGCTGAGCTACCGTCGCGCGCCGCCGCGGGCGGCCTAGCGACCCGCGTTATCCGCGCGATTCACAGGAGATGCACGGTGCTGTCACGCGGCGGCTTTCCTATCTTGGCCCGATGAGCACCCCCACGACTGCCGCGCCCGACCGCGCGCCGCGTTCGCTGCGCCCGCTGCCGCGCTTCATCTTCGCCTCGCGCTGGCTGCAGCTGCCGCTGTACCTCGGGCTGATCGTCGCCCAGGGCGTCTACGTCTACCTGTTCCTCAAGGAGCTGGTGCACCTGGTGCTGGAGAGCCCGAGCGTCACCGAGCAGCAGGCGATGCTGATCGTGCTCGGCCTGATCGACGTGGTCATGATCTCCAACCTGCTGATCATGGTGATCGTCGGCGGCTACGAGACCTTCGTGTCGCGCATGGAGCTCAACCTCCATCCCGACCAGCCGGAGTGGCTGAGCCACGTCAACGCCAGCGTGCTCAAGATCAAGCTGGCGATGGCGATCATCGGCATCTCGTCGATCCACCTGCTGCGCACGTTCATCGAGGCCGGATCGCTGGGCAAGGGCGACGCCGCCTACACCGAGGCCGGAATCATGTGGCAGGCGATCATCCACGCGATCTTCATCCTGTCGGCGATCGGCATCGCCCTGGTCGACTGGATCTCGCAGCAGACCGGCGCGGCACCCCGGGGTGGCCATCACTAGTCGTGGACATCACCAGCCCGTGACCGGATGCACTTTCTGAGCAAATTTCTCATGGAATGAACTCCCGTCCGCCCCTAGGGTCCTGCGGTCGGGAACTGCGGGAGCCGGGCGGGGACGTCGCGCGTGCGGGTTATCATCGTGCTTTGCCTGCTGCTGACGGGCCCGCTGCCGCGCGCCCCGGCCCAGGCGGCGGACGAGGCCGTGTGCCAGGACTTCGCCATGAAGATGCTGGCCTACGCCAAGACCAACGCGCTGCGACACTGCACCGGCATGGGACCGCAATGGTCGCCGCGGCCGGCCGAGCACCTGTCGTGGTGCCAGAAGGCGACCAACGACGCGGCCAAGGCGCGGCTGGCCGACTCCAAGTCGTTCATCGACAAGTGCCTGACCACCGGCATCGGCGGCCAGGCGGCGCCGGCGGGTGGACCGCCGTCGCCCGGCCCCGCGCCGGCCCCGAAGCCGCCGGCCGTGGACAAGACCGGCGCGGTCGAGTCGTCGCTGCCGGAACGGACTTTCCCCTAGGCCGGGGCGGCCGCGCGGCCGCTCCCGTCAGCCGCCCTTGCGGCGCTCGAGCACCCCGATCACCTGCACGAACGGGTCGGCATCGACCGCCATCTGGCCCTTGAACGGCTGGTCCTGGATGAACACGAAGCCGAGGAAGGCGCCGATCACCACCATCTGGGCGGCCAGCACGGTGGCGCGGAAGGCCGAGCGCTGCATGGTCGCGCTGATGAACAGCAGCATCGCCACCGCGAACAGCACGACCTGCCAGTAGGCGGCGGGCAGGGCGACGTTGACCGCCGCCAGGCGCTGGTCGCGCGCCTCGGCGACGCCGTCGTAGGAACGCAGGATCTCGCCGTAGATCATGGTCTGGCGGTTGCCCTGCGGATCGAGCGACAGGACCAGGCTCGAGAGATGGGCGAGCACGGCGCGCGTGCGGTCGCTCGGCTGGCCCTGCAGCATCGCCGGCCACTCGTCGGCGACGATGGCGCGGGCATAGTCCAGCAGGTCGGCGCGGACCGCGTCGGCCGCCGCCGGTTCGCCGTAGCGCTGCAGCAGGCGGTCGAGGCGGTTGATCTGCGACGCCTCGGCCGACACCAGCGCTTCGACCTTGCGGAAGTTGTTCTCGGCCTCGACCAGGGTGAAGGCCAGCACCAGGCTGGTCATGGTGAACAGGGTCGCCTGCATGCGCAGCACGAAATCGGTGTTGCGATCGTTCGGCGTCATCCACGGCAGCCGCTGCACCAGCGACGGCAGGAACACGATCAGCAGGGAGAGGACGGCGGCGGCGGCCGCGAGGATGAGGAGATCCGGAAAGGAGTAGAGCCAGTTCATGCACCGGTCATGCTATCATCACGCCCATCCTTGAGTAGAGCGGCTTGGAGACGGCGAGATGCAGTGGCTGGGACGGGTGTTGGCGTCGCGTTTCACGATCGGGATCATCGCCCTGCTCATCGTTCTCCCCATGGCGCTGGCCATCCCCGAGGTCTCGGCCCGCCTGTTCGGCAAGCCCGACATCAAGGAAGAGATGGAGATCTGCACCGGGATCGGCGTGATCATGATCGGCCTCGGCGTCTCGCTCGAGGAACGCAAGACCTTGCGCGAGGTGTTCGGCATCCTCGGCGGCCGGTTCGAGGCGTGGGAGCAGAAGATCGACCACATCTGCCACAACTACGGCGCCGGCCAGCTGGTGATCGGCCTGGTGGCCGAGATCTGCATCGAGGCGATCAAGATCCCCAACACGATCCTCTACACCGGCGAGGTCGACGACTACCTCGTCGCCGCGTCGCTGTTCTTCATCGGGCTGGGCGGCCTGCTGCTGCTGCGGCTGGCCTTCACCCTGTTCTTCCGCGTGCCGCCGCGCTCCGTCGCCATCGCCTGAGGCGGCGCCTCAGGGGTCGATCAGCACGCCGGGATTCATCAGCCCCCTGGGGTCGAGCTCGCGCTTGGCGCCGCGCAGCGCGCGGGCGAACAGCTCGGGACGCTGGCGGTCGTAGAACGGGCGGTGGAAGCGGCCGACCGCGTGGTGGTGGGTGGTCGTGCCGCCATGCTCGACCGTCGCCGCGGTACAGGTCGACAGCACCTCCATGAACTGCTCCAGCGCGATGCGCTTGTCGAGCACGCCGCCGAAGGTGAAGTAGAGGCACGGGCCGTCGGGATAGACGTGGGTGAAGCGGCAGGTCACCGTGCCGTCGCGCCCGGTGACGCGCCGGATGGTGTCGCGCGTCACCCCGGTGATGCGCTGGTGGAAGTCGCGGAAGCGCTCCCAGGTCATCGCCGTCTCGAAGGTCGAACTCAGGATGCCGCGCGCGACCGCGTGCTCGCTGTAGTGCGGCGCGCGGATGAAGCGGTTGCGCCAGGCGCCGGCGGCACCGGAGCGGTGGGCGTTCTCGTCGTCCTCGCTGGGATCGGGCACGCCGCCGTAGCCGGCGCAGATCTCCAGCGCGCGCGCCATCCAGGCGTCGAGCGGGTGATCGGCCGACTCGAAGGCCAGCACCAGCACCGCCTCCTCGCTGCTCCACGGCACGCCGGGCAGGGCCTCGCGGGCCTCGAGCAGGCGGCAGTTGGCCGGGTAGAGCCCGGCCTGGGTGATCTCGCGGACCGCGTCGGCGCCGGCGTAGAAATCCGGGAAGCGGACCGAGGCGGAGGCGCGGAAAGTCGGCTTCTTGCGCAGCCGCACCCAGGCCTCGGTGATGATGCCGAGGATGCCCTCGGAGCCGATGAACATGCGGTCGGGACTGGGGCCGGCGCCCGAGCCCGGCAGGCGCCGCGTCTCCAGCGTGCCGGCCGGCGTCACCACGCGGGTGCTTTCGACGAAGTCGTCGATGTGGGTGTAGAGCGTGGCGTAGTGGCCGCCCGAGCGGGTGGCGATCCAGCCGCCCAGGGTCGAGCAGCGGTAGGCCTGCATGTAGTGGCGCATCGTGAACGGGCTGTCGCGCAGCTGGTCCTCGATCGCCGGGCCGTAGATGCCGCCCTGGATGCGCGCCGCCTGGCTGACCGGGTCGACCTCCAGCACCCTGTCCATGTGGCGCATCGAGATAGTGACCACGCGCTCGAAGCCGGCGTCGGGCTCGATGCCCTTCACCACCGACGAACCGCCGCCGTAGGGGATCGCCTTGGCGCCGATGCGGTCGCACCACTCGAGCAGGCGCACGATGTCGGCCTCGGTCTCGGGGAAGGCGACGGCGTCGGGCGGGTTCGGCACCGAGCGCATGAACATCCGCGTCGCGTCGAAGCCGGCCTTGCCGTAGGCGTGCTCCAGCCGGGCCAGGTGATCGGTGCGGACCATCGCCTGCAGCGCCGCCGGCACCTCGACCCGCGACGGCCGCAGCGTGATCTCCTCCGGCGTGGGCGGCGGCGTGACGTCGAAGCCGGTGAGCCCGAAGCGTTGCGCCACGTCGGCTTCCCAGCTCCGGATCTCGTCGGCCGACAGGTCCTCGTCGGCATAGCCCCAGGCGTAGAACTTCTTCTGCCGACGCATCGTTTCCTCCGGTCCGTTGTCGTTGCCTGGCGTGCCCTCAGGCGGCGAAGGCGAGCGGCCTCTGTCGTCCCTTGATCTGGGTGCGGTGCATGACGCGGCGGGCGGCGCCGTCGAACGGGTCGCGGCGGTGCATGGTCGAGCGGTTGTCCCACATCACCAGGTCGCCCAGCCGCCAGGCATGCTCGTAGACGAAGCGGCGCTCGGTGACGTGCGCCCACAGCGCCTCGAGGATGGCGTCGGACTCGTCGCGCGCGTAGCCCTCGACGTAGGAGTTGCGCCGCCGGCCGAGGTAGAGCGTGGCGCGGCCGTTGCCGGGGTGGCGCAGGATCGCGGGATGCCAGGCGCCCGGCGCCTTGATCGGGTCGTCGGTCGGGGTCACGCCCTTGCGCAGGTAGCCGCCCGAATTGTAGGTGCCGTCGTGCTTGATGCGGCGCCCCTCGATCTTGCGCCGCAGCTCGGCCGGCAGCGCGTCGCATGCCGCCTGCATGCCGCAGAACCAGGTGTTGCCGCCGCTCGGCGGGATCTCGAGCGCGTACAGCATCGAGGCGTCCGGCGGCTCGTCGAGGTAGCTCATGTCGGTGTGCCACACCGCCTCGCCGGCGCCGAGCGCGCCGATCGGGTCGCCCTGCGCGTCGAGCACGTTGGAGACGACGTAGATGTCGGGATAGCCGGGCGGGCTGATGCGACCGCGCTCCTGGTTGGGCGGCGGGTCGAGTTCGCCGAAGCGGCGGCTGAACGCCAGCAGGTCGTCGTCGGACAGTTGCTGGCCGCGGAACAGCAGCATGGCGTGCTCGGTCCACGCCCGCTCGATCGCCGCGAAGGTGGCGTCGTCGAGCCTGGCGAGATCGACGCCCGAGATCTCCGCGCCCACCGCCGCCGTCACCGGCCGCACCGTCATCGTCATTCGTTTCCTCCCGTGGCGCCGATGATCGGCCCGACCGCGCGGGCGATCAAGCACCCCTGTCTAGGCCCCGAGCGTACGGGCGAGCCAGGCCGCGAGCGTGTCGGCCATCGCCGGCGACAGCGGCCCGGCGAAGCCGGGATCGGCGGGCGAGGACACGGTCTTGAAGTTGTGGCTGCTGGCGGCGACCACGACGACATCGGCCGGCGCGCTGCGCTGGCCCAGCGCGTCGACCAGCGGCTGCACGTCGCCCATCGGCACGACCTGGCGGTCGGCGGCGCCCTGCAGCAGCAGGCAGGGCAGCGGCGAGGCGCGCAGCGCGGCGGCGGCGTCGAACCCCAGCAGGCTCTGCAGGAACGGCCCGGCATAGGGCGGGAACAGCGCGTCGAGCTCGCGCGGCAGGCCGGCCGGCACCTGCCCGGTGGCGGCGATCGCGGCCAGCGCGCGCTCGGCCGGCGCGACCAGCCGTGGCGGCGCGGTGCGCTCGATCTGGCCGCGCAGCACCTCGCCCAGCGGCCGGCCCGGCGTGCCCATCAGCACCATCGCGTGCGGCCGGTGCTTCTCGATCACGGGCGCGGCGGCCAGCACCAGCAGGCCGCCCTCGCTGTGGCCCAGCAGCGCGGTGGCGTAGGACTTGACCTCGTCGTGCCGCACCAGCTCGGCGTGCGCGGCGACGACGTCGGCCACGAAGTTCTCCCACGCGAAGAAGCGCTGCTGCTCCTCGAGCGTCGCCGGCGGCAGCGCCGGCATCGGCGTCGAGCCGCCGACCCCGCGCTTGTCGTAGCGCAGGCTGGCGATGCCGGCGGCGGCCAGCTTCGAGGCGACCTGGCGCAGCAGGTCGATGCGCTCGGGGACCAGCGGGTTGTTGCCGTCGCGGTCGGTCGGACCGCTGCCCGCCACCAGCACGACGCCAGGCACGCGCTCGAGCTCGGTCCAGATCGGCAGCAGCAGCGTGCCTTCCAGGGTCACGCCGCCCGCGCCGGCGAAGCGCACGGTGCGGCTCGTGGTGCCGCGCTGGTAGAAGCGCGGCCGCGTCTGCGCCACGGCCGGCAGCCCCGCCAACGCCTGCCCGGCCAGCGCCAGGCCGGCTCGCGCCAGCAGGGAGCGCCGCGCGAGCATCGCGGTCCTAGGCGTGGACGCGGCCGAAGCCCGGCGGGGTCTTGCCGCTCACGATGTGGACGTGGAAGTGGAACACGACCTGGCCGCCGCCGGCGCCGTTGTTGGCGACGAGGCGGTAGCCCTGCGCCTCCAGCCCGAGCTCGCGCGCCACCGTGCCGACGGCGCGCCAGAACCCGGCGACGACCTCGGCCGGCGCGTTGGCGCTGAAGTCCATGTTGTTGACGTAAGCACCCTTGGGAATCACCAGCACGTGGACCGGCGCCTGGGGGTTCACGTCGTGGAAGGCGAGGGCGAAGTCGTCCTCGTAGACCTTCTTGCACGGGATCTCGCCGCGCAGGATGCGGGCGAAGATGTTGGTCGGATCGTAGGTGGCCATGTCGCCGGTTTAACCGGCGCGCCGGGGGCCGTCACGCCGCGGCGTCACTTTTCCTTGCGCGCGGCCTTCTCGGCGATGCCCGACAGGCCCTCGCGGCGGGCCAGCTCGTCCCACACCGCCTTGGGGCGCACGTTGTTGGCCGCCCACAGGGTGAGCAGGTGGTAGAGCATGTCGGCGCTCTCGGCGACCAGCTTGGGGCGGTCGCCGCGGATGCCCTCGATCAGCGCCTCGACCGCTTCCTCGCCCAGCTTCTTGGCGATCTGCTGCGGGCCGCGGCTGAACAGGCGGGCGGTGTAGGAGGTGTCGGGGTCGGCGCCCTTGCGGCTGTCGATCACGAGGTAGAGGCGGTCGAGCACGTGCTCGTCGACCGTGACAAGGCCGACCTGGCGCTTCTTCTTCAGCGCCCGCTTGCCTTTCTTGTTCTTGGCCATGAAGGGACCTTACTTTCGTCGCCCCGGGGGGACGGGACGATGGCTTGCGTCTCTGGACGGACGCTGACGCCAGTTTACGTCAAAATCACGCCAAATGCGAGATTTGCCGCACCGGCACGCCGGCCGCGGCGAGCCGCGCCTTGGCCTGCGCGATGGTGAACTCGCCGAAGTGGAAGATCGAGGCCGCCAGCACCGCCGAGGCCCCGCCTTTGATCACCCCGTCGACGAGGTGGTCGAGCGTGCCGACGCCGCCCGAGGCCACCACCGGCACCGGCACCGCGTCCGAGACCGCGCGGGTCAGCGCGAGGTCGAAGCCGGAGCGCGTGCCGTCGCGGTCCATCGAGGTCAGCAGGATCTCGCCGGCGCCCGACCCGGCCATGCGGCGCGCCCAGTCGACCGCGTCCAGCCCGGCCGACTTGCGGCCGCCGTGGGTGAAGACCTCCCAGCGGCCGGGCGCGACCTGGCGGGCGTCGATCGCCACCACGATGCACTGGTCGCCGTACTTCTCGGCCGCCTCGCGCACGAACTCCGGCCGCGCCACGGCGGCGGAGTTGATCGAGACCTTGTCGGCACCGGCCAGCAGCAGGCGACGGATGTCCTCGATGGTGCGGACGCCGCCGCCGACCGTCAGCGGCATGAAGCACTGCTCGGCGGTGCGCGCCACGACGTCGAGGATGGTGTCGCGGTTCTCGTGGCTTGCGGTGATGTCGAGGAAGGTCAGCTCGTCGGCGCCGGCGGCGTCGTAGACGCGCGCCTGCTCGACCGGGTCGCCGGCATCGCGCAGGTCGACGAACTGCACGCCCTTCACGACGCGGCCGTCCTTGACGTCGAGGCAGGGGATGATGCGGACCTTCAGCATCGCGCTACTCGCCGCGCAGCACGCGGATCGCGTCGGGCACCGTCACGCGGCCGTCGTAGAGGGCGCGGCCGACGATCGCGCCGACGATGCCGAACTCCTCGGCCGGGCGCAGCTCGCGCAGGTCGTCGAGCGAGCTGACGCCGCCCGAGGCGATCACCGGCGTGGTCAGGTGCTGGGCCAGCGTGATCGTGGCGTCGATGTTGACGCCGCCCATGGCGCCGTCGCGGTCGATGTCGGTGTAGATGATCGCCGCGACGCCGGCGTCCTCGAAGCGCAGCGCGAGGTCGAGCGCGCGCACCGTGCTCTGGCGCGTCCAGCCGTCGACCGCGACCAGGCCGTCGCGCGCGTCGATGCCGACGGCGATGCGGTTCGGCCACTGCTTGCAGGCCGCCTTGACCAGGCCCGGCTCCTTGACCGCGATGGTGCCGAGGATGACGCGCTGCACGCCGGCCTCGATCCACTGCGCGATGCTCTCGATGGTGCGGATGCCGCCGCCCAGCTGGGTCGGCACGCCGCCCACCGCCGCGAGGATGCCCTCGACGGCGGCGCGGTTGACCGGGTGGCCCTCGACCGCGCCGTTGAGGTCGACCAGGTGCAGCCACTCGCAGCCGGCGTTGGCGAAGGCCTTGGCCTGGGCGGCCGGGCTGTCGTTGAACACGGTGGCCTTGGCCATGTCGCCGCGCAGCAGGCGCACGCACTGGCCGTCCTTGAGGTCGATGGCGGGAAAAAGAAGCATGGCGGCGGCGGTTTACCGCGCCGGGGCCGGGGACGCCACCGGTTCTGTCGACCGTGCCGGCCGGGCCCGGATAGGATGGGCGATGACCCGCTTCCTGTCGCCCGACCGGCTGGCGGCCGTCGAGGCCGACCTGGCCGCGATCCGCCGCGACATCCACCGCCACCCCGAGACCGCCTTCGAGGAGGAGCGGACCGCGGCCATCGTCGCCGAGAAGCTGGAGTCGTGGGGCCTCGAGGTCCATCGCGGGGTCGCCCGGACCGGCGTCGTCGCCACCCTGCGGGGGCACCGGCCGGGACCGCGGTCGATCGGCCTGCGCGCCGACATGGACGCCCTGCACCTGCACGAGCGCAACGGCTTCGCCCACGCCTCGGTGCACGAGAACAAGATGCATGCCTGCGGCCACGACGGCCACACCGCGATGCTGCTGGGCGCGGCCCGCCAGCTCGCCGCCGAACCCGGCTTCGCCGGCACGGTGCACTTCATCTTCCAGCCGGCCGAGGAGGATCTCGGCGGCGCGGCCGCGATGATCGAGGCCGGGCTGTTCGACCGCTTCCCGTGCGACGCCGTCTACGGCATGCACAACATGCCGGGCTACCGCAGCGGCCAGTTCGCGATCCGGCCGGGCGCGATGATGGCGGCGGCGGACGGCTGGCGCGTCGTCTTCTCGGGCACCGGCGGCCACGGCGCCATGCCCGACCGCGGCACCGACCCGACCTTCGTCGCCGCCCAGTTCATCGTCGCGCTGCAGGGCATCGTCGGCCGCAACGTGCCGTCCAGCCAGGCCGCGGTGCTGAGCGCCGGTCACATCGCCGCCGGCAGCGCCGGCTCGCCCAACGTCATCCCGTCCGAGGTCGTGGTCGCCGGCACCGCGCGCAGCTTCTCGGCCGCGACCCGCGACCTGCTCGAGCGCCGGCTGGGCGAGGTCGCGACCGCGATCGCCGCCGCCGGCGGCTGCGCCGCTCGCCTGTCCTACCGTCGCGGCGACCCGGCCCTGGTCAACGCCGAGGCGCAGACCGCGATCGCGATCGAGGCGGCGGCGCGCACGGTCGGCCGCGCCAACGTCATCGCCGACGCCGAGCCGTTCGGCGGCGCCGAGGACTTCTCGGTGATGCTGGCGAACAAGCCGGGCGCCTACATCCTGATCGGCAACGGCGACCCCGACGAGGGCCCGTGCCACGACATCCACTCGCCGCACTACGATTTCAACGACCGCATCCTGACCACCGGCGCGGCCTACTGGGTCAACCTGGTGCAGGTCGAACTGGGCTGAGCTATCCTGCCGCTCTCACGAGGGTTCACCGCATGACCAAGTTCTTCACTCCCGACAAGCTGGCGACGTTCGAGTCCGACCTGACCTCGATCCGGCGCGACATCCACCGTCATCCCGAGACCGCGTTCGAGGAGCAGCGCACGGCGCAGATCGTCGCCGAGAAGCTCGAGTCGTGGGGCATCACGGTGCATCGCGGGCTCGCCACCACCGGCGTGGTCGGCACGCTCAAGGGCAAGCGCAAGGGCCAGAAGACGATCGGCCTGCGGGCCGACATGGACGCGCTTCACCTGCAGGAGAAGAACGAGTTCGAGCACGCCTCGGTGCACGCCAACAAGATGCATGCCTGCGGCCACGACGGCCACACCACGATGCTGCTGGGCGCGGCCCGCCACCTCGCCGCCAATCCCGACTTCGCCGGCACGGTCCACTTCATCTTCCAGCCGGCCGAGGAAGGGCTGGGCGGCGCCCGGGTGATGATCGAGGAAGGCCTGTTCGACAAGTTCGACTGCGACGCGGTCTACGGCATGCACAACATGCCGGGCTACCGCAGCGGCCACTTCGCGATCCGCAGCGGCGCCATGCTGGCCTCGTCGGACACCTGGCAGATCGTGTTCAAGGGCACCGGCGGCCACGGCGCCATGCCCGACCGCGGCACCGACCCGACCTACGTGGCCGGCCAGTTCATCGTCGCCGTGCAGGGCATCGTCGGCCGCAACGTGCCGTCGAGCCAGGCCGCGGTGCTGAGCGTCGGCCACATCGCCGCCGGCAGCGCCGGCTCGCCCAACGTGATCCCGTCGGAAGTGCTGGTGAGCGGCACCGCGCGCAGCTTCTCGCCGGCGATCCGCGACCTCCTGGAGCGGCGCCTCGCCGAGGTCGCCGGCGCGATCGCGATGTCGGGCGGCTGCACCGCCGAGTGCAAGTACATCCGGCGCTACCCGGCGCTGGTCAACGCCGCCGACCAGACCGCGATCGCGGTCGAGGCGGCGGCGCGCACGGTCGGCCGCGACAACGTCAACGCCAACGCCACGCCGGTGGCGGGCGCCGAGGACTTCGCGTTCATGCTGGAGAAGAAGCCGGGCGCCTACATCATGATCGGCAACGGCGGGCCGGACGAGGGCGGCTGCCACAACGTCCACTCGCCGCTCTACGACTTCAACGACAAGATCCTGACGACCGGCGCGGCCTACTGGGTCAACCTGGTGCAGGTCGAGCTGGGCGACGCCGCCTAGGCGGCGCGATCACGCCCGGTCCTGGCGATTACGCCAGGTAATCGAAGGTCCCGTCGCTGCCGACGAGGTCCCAGCCGGTCGCGTCGTGGGTGACGAGGACCGGGCCGGCGTCGGCGCCGAAATCGAACGAGGTGGCGAGTTCCGGGGCCGGGGCGTCGCAGGCGACGAGGCCGATGCCGTCGGACAGGGTCGCCAGCGCGATCAGCGGATCGTCGGCGACCAGCAGGGCATCGGAAACGCTCTCGGCGTCGGGGCGCGGGGCGCCGTCGATGTGGACCTCGCCGGGCTCGCCGAACAGGCGATCGACCGAGGCCCCGTAGGCCGGCGCCTCGTCGTGACAGGCATCCATCCAGCGCGAGCGCGGGGCGGCGTAGATCGGCAATTCGCGGCGGTCGAACTCGACCAGGTCGTTTCCGACCAGGAAGGCGGCATCGAGGACCGGCGTGTCGGAAGGGGCCGAAGGGCGCATGTCACAATGTCTTTCGTACTTAAGTCCTGAAATATAGGTTCAAGTATACTGAACAAATCATTGAGAATAAAGAGAGAACGTGCATCCAGCGAAAAATGTAGCAATCGCAAGGGCTTGGGTTGGGGGACGCGGTGGAATAGGGTGCCCCCGACACTCATTTTCAGGGCGGGAGACGGCAATGAACGGCGCGGAAAGTCTGGTGAGGACCCTGGTCAAGGGCGGGGTCGAGGTCTGCTTCGCCAATCCCGGCACCTCGGAAATGCACTTCGTGGGCGCGCTCGACCGGGTCGAGGGCATGCGCTGCGTGCTCGGCCTGTTCGAGGGCGTGTGCAGCGGCGCCGCCGACGGCTACTACCGCATGACCGACAAGCCGGCCTCGACGCTGCTGCACCTCGGTCCCGGCCTCGCCAACGCGGCGGCCAACCTGCACAACGCCAAGAAGGCCGGCTCCGGCATCGTCAACATCGTCGGCGAGCACGCGCTCTACCACATCAAGTACGACACCCCGCTGACCGCCGACATCGAGGGCATCGCCCGGCCGTTCTCGCACTGGGTCAAGACCTCGCCGACCGCCAAGACGGTGGCTGGCGACGGCGCCGCGGCGATCCAGGCCGCGCGCGTCGCGCCGGGCCAGATCGCGACCCTGATCCTGCCCGCCGACACCGCCTGGACCGAGGCCGACGGCGTCGCCGAGACGCCGGCCACGCCGGCGCCGGCGCTGCCGTCGAGCGACACCGTCGCCGCCGCCGCCCGCGCGCTCAAGGAAGGCGGCGCCTCGGCGATGCTGTTCATCGGCGGCCGCGCGCTGCGCGCCCGCGGCCTCGAACTGGCGGGCAAGATCGCGGCCAAGACCGGCTGCAAGGTCCAGGCCGCCGGCGGCACCGCGCGCATCGAGCGCGGCGCCGGCCGCGTGCCGGTGCTGCGCCTGCACTTCGTGGTCGAGACCGCGCTCGAGATGCTGAAGGGCACCAGGCAGATGGTGCTGTGCGGCGCGCCGGCGCCGGCGGCGTTCTTCGCCTACCCGGGCAAGCCGTCGGTGCTGGTGCCGGACGGCTGCACCGTGTCGACGCTGTGCGCCGTCGACGGCGACCCGATCGGCTCGCTCGAGGCGCTGGCCGCCGAGCTCGGCGCGCTCAACGAGAAGCCCAGGGTCGCCGAGGCCAAGCGCCCCGAGCGCCCGACCGGCGCGTTCACGCTCGACGGCCTCGGCCAGGCGCTGGGCGCGGCGCTGCCGGAAGGCGCGATCGTGGTCGACGAGTCGGTGACCACCGGCCGCGGCTTCTTCCCGTTCTCGGCCGGCGCGCCACCGCACGACTGGCTGAACAACATGGGCGGCTCGATCGGCTTCGCCGGCCCGGTGTCGGTCGGCGCCGCGGTCGCCTGTCCCGACCGCAAGGTCATCGCCATGATCGGCGACGGCAGCGCGATGTACACGATCCAGTCGCTGTGGACGATGGCGCGCGAGAACCTCGACGTCTGCGTCCTGATCTTCTCCAACCGCAACTACAAGATCCTGTACAGTCAGCTGGCCGACGTCGGCGCTGCCAACCCCGGCCCGCGCGCCATCGACATGCTGACCATCGACCGTCCGACGCTCGACTTCGTCCAGCTCGCCAAGGGCATGGGCGTGGCCGGCGCCAAGGCGCACGACCTCGAGGAGCTGAACAAGCAGCTGGCCTACGCGATGGCGCACAAGGGTCCGTACCTGATCGACGTCGTGATGTAGGCGACGCCCGGGACAGCCATGGAAGAAGAAGCCCGCCGACGCACCCTCTACGGCCGTCGACGGGGCAAGAAGCTGCGGTCGGGCCAGCAGTCGCTGCTCGACACGCTGCTGCCCCGCCTCGCCATCGACCTGCCGCGTCCTCCCGACGGCCACGACCCCGAACCGCTCGACCTCGCGCGCATGTTCGGCGGGCGGGTGCCGGCGGGCGGCGTCTGGCTCGAGGTCGGCTTCGGCGCCGGCGAGCACCTGGTGTGGCAGGCCAAGGCCCACCCCGAGGTCGGGCTGATCGGCTGCGAGCCCTACCTCAACGGCGTCGCCAAGTGCCTCGCCCACGTCGAGCGCGAGGGCGTCGACAACGTCCGGCTGATGACCGACGACGCGCGCCTGCTGATGGCGGCGCTGCCGCCGGCCTCGCTCGGCCGCGTGTTCGTGCTGTTCCCCGACCCGTGGCCCAAGACCCGCCACCACAAGCGCCGCTTCGTGCAGCGCGAGACGCTCGACCGCCTCGCCGAGCTGATGGTGCCGGGGGCGGAGCTGCGGCTGGCGACCGACGATCCCAGCTACCTGCCGTGGATGGTCGAGCACGCCTGCACCCACCCGGCCTTCGAGTGGCTGGCCGAGCGTCCGGCCGACTGGCGCGGCCGGCCCGACGACTGGCCGGCCACGCGCTACGAGAAGAAGCGCATCGCCGGGACCCCGACCTTCCTGCGCCTGCGCCGGCGCTAGCGACGACACTACATATAGAGGTGCCGGGCGCGACGGACACAGCGCCCCGCCGGATTTGCTTGCCAGTGCGCGGGCATGCGCCTATATCCGCGCCATCCTCATTGGGTTCGCGGGAC
This sequence comes from uncultured Reyranella sp., assembly GCA_964420105.1. Taxonomy (GTDB): domain Bacteria; phylum Pseudomonadota; class Alphaproteobacteria; order Reyranellales; family Reyranellaceae; genus Reyranella. Next base: position 3,214 of record CAYQRL010000021.1, on the reverse strand, counting down.
GAACCAAACAAAAAGAGTGGGCCAACAGCCCGCTCTTTTCATTTGGGCAAATCCCGGCGGACCTTCCAACCCGACGGAAACCGCGTTTGACCGACCTGCTGCGCCGAATCGAAGACATCGTGTCCCCGACCGTGGTCGGCATGGGCTACGAGGTGGTTCGCGTCGCCATGAGCAAGGGCGGCACGCTGCAGATCATGATCGAGCCGGCCGACGGCCGCCCGATGGACGTCGAGGACTGCGCCACGCTCTCGCGTGCCCTGTCGGCGGTGCTCGACGTCGAGGACCCGATCCCCTCGGCCTACACGCTCGAGATCAGCTCGCCCGGCATCGACCGGCCGCTGACCCGGGAGAAGGACTACACGCGCTGGGCCGGCCACCTCGCCCGCGTCGAGACCACCGAGCCGGTCGCCGGCCGCCGCCGCTTCAAGGGCACGCTGCTCGGCCTCGCCGACGGCCTCGTGCGCCTCAGGCTCGAGGACGGCAGCGAGGCGGCGGTGCCGCTGGCCGCGATCTCGCGCGCCAAGCTCGAGATGACCGACGCGCTGCTCGACGAGCACCGGCGCGCCCAGGAACTGGCCCAGCAGGGCGCCGCCCAGGCGCACTGAACCGGATCATCGAACCGACGATTGAACGACATTCGCAAGAAGAGGGACTGACAATGGCAAACGCCGATATCCCGCGTCTCGAGATGCTTCAGGTGGCCGACATGGTCGCCCGCGAGAAGGGCATCGAGCGCGAGGAAGTGCTCGAGGCGATGGAGCAGGCCATCCAGAAGGCCGGCCGCGCCAAGTACGGTCTGGAGCACGACATCCGCGCCGAGATCGACCGCAAGACCGGCGAGATCAAGCTGCTGCGCTACATGCAGGTCGCCGACCCGATCGAGAACGACAACATCCAGGTGCCGCTGGGCGAGGCGCAGCGCCGCAATCCCGAGGCCCAGGTCGGCGACTTCCTGACCGACGAGCTGCCGCCGATCGACTTCGGCCGCGTCGCCGCGCAGACCGCCAAGCAGGTCATCACCCAGCGCATGCGCGAGAGCGAGCGCAAGCGCCAGTACGAGGAATTCAAGGATCGCGTCGGCGAGATCGTGTCGGGCGTGGTCAAGCGCGTCGACTACGGCAACGTCACCGTCGACCTGCAGCGCGCCGAGGGCGTGATCCGTCGCGACGAGACGATCCCGCGCGAGTCGCTGCGCGTGAACGACCGCGTGCGCGCCTACATCTTCGACGTGCGCGAGGAGCCGCGCGGCCCGCAGATCTTCCTGTCGCGCAGCCATCCGCAGTTCATGGCCAAGCTGTTCATGCAGGAAGTGCCCGAGATCTACGACGGCATCATCGAGATCAAGGCGGTGGCCCGCGATCCCGGCAGCCGCGCCAAGATCGCCGTGTTGAGCCACGACAGCGCGATCGACCCGATCGGCGCCTGCGTCGGCATGCGCGGCAGCCGCGTCCAGGCCGTCGTGCAGGAGCTGCAGGGCGAGAAGGTCGACATCATCCCGTGGTCGCAGGACACCGCGAACTTCATCGTCAACGCGCTGGCCCCGGCCGAGGTCAGCAAGGTGCTGATGGACGAGGACAAGAACAAGGTCGAGGTCGTGGTGCCCGACGACCAGCTCAGCCTCGCGATCGGCCGCCGCGGCCAGAACGTGAAGCTCGCCTCCCAGCTGACCGGCTGGGAAATCGACATCATGACCGAGACCGAGGAGAGCGAGCGCCGCCAGAAGGAGACGCGCGAGCGCACCGAGCTGTTCAAGTCGGCGCTTGATGTCGACGACGTGATTGCCCATCTCCTCGTGGCCGAGGGCTATGCCGCGGTCGAGGACGTGGCCGACTCCGCGGTCGAGGATCTCGCCGCCGTCGAGGGCTTCGACGAGGAGATCGCCACCGAGCTTCAGCGCCGCGCCCGCGAGTTCGTCGAGAAGCGCGACGCCGAGCTGACCGCCCGTCTCGAGGAGCTGGGCGCCGACGCCGGGCTGCGCGAGACCGAGGGCCTGACGCTGGCCATGCTGGTGGCGCTGGCCGAGAACGGCGTGAAGACGCGCGACGACCTGGCCGACCTCGCCTCCGACGAGCTGCGCGAGTTCGTCGGCGAGGCCGCGATGGACAACGAGACCGCCAACGCGATCATCATGAAGGCGCGCGAGCACTGGTTCGCCGCCGAGGACGCCGCGGCCGCCGAGACGGCCAAGGCCTGAACGACGACGGAGGACCGGCACTCTTGATCGAGACCCCCGCCCTTTCGGACGCGACGCCCGGTGCGACGCCGGTGCCGCAGGCAGAGCCTGCGGCCGGCCCGCTCAGGACGTGCATCGTGACCGGCGAGGCGGCGGCGCCGGAGCGGATGATCCGCTTCGTCGTCGGACCGGGCGACGAGGTGGTGCCCGACCTGGCGCGCCGCCTGCCGGGCCGCGGCCTGTGGGTCGTGGCCGAGCGGGCGCTGGTCGAGAAGGCGGTGGCGAAGCGGCTGTTCTCGCGCGCCGCGCGGGCGCCGGTGAAGGCGGCCGACGATCTCGCCGAGCGGGTCGAGCGGCTGCTGCTGGAGCGGGTGCTGTCCGATCTCAGCCGGGCGCGCCGCGCCGGCCGGGCGGTCGCCGGCTTCGTCAAGGTCGAGCAGATGGTCGGTCGCCGCCGCGCCGGCCTGCTGGTGGTGGCCGACGAGGCCGATGGCGATGGCCTGCGCAAGCTGCAGGCGACCGGCCTGCCGCTGGTGCGGCTGGGAACGGCGGCGGCGCTCGGCGCGATCTTCGGTCGCGACGAGGCGGTGTACGGGGCGGTGGCGCGCGACGACGCGGGCGGCGCCTTCGTCGAGAGGATCGAGCAGGGAGCGGCGCGCTGGCGCGGCTACCGGCAGACGGCGGATGGACGGCAGATGAACGGCGACGGTCGCCGGTCGACGGTTGAGGTCAACGGTTGACGGGCCGAAGCGGACCAAGGACAACACGGCACATGACGGAACAAAAAGAGCAGACCAAGAAGCCGCTGACGCTGTCGACGACGGCGCGGACCGGCGCGGGTGCGGCCAAGGCGGCCGACGCCACGCAGGTGCGCCAGAAGTTTTCGCACGGCAGGACGCGCGCGGTGACGGTCGAGGTGAAGAAGCCGGTGAAGCGGGCCTCGAGCGCGGCCGCCGCCGCGCCGGCCGCCGCGGCTCCCGCGCCCGCCCCGGCTCCCGCGCCAGCGCCCGCTCCCGCGGCGCCGGTCGCTGCCGCGCCCAG
>CAYQRL010000020.1:0-104294 GCA_964420105.1 uncultured Reyranella sp. | reverse complement strand
CCACGGGAACTCCTTGGGCTTGCCCCACTTCGACGCGCCGGTGGCGACGTAGAGCATCGGCACCTTCTTCTGGTTCATGTAGCGATGGATCGCCGTGTTGGTCGGCGTGCCGAGCGTGTTGAAGGTGCAGAGCACCTTCTCCTGCTCGACCAGCTGGCGAACCAGTTCGACCATCTTCGGCGGCGAGTAGCCGTCGTCGAGGGTGATGAACTTGATCTTGCGACCGTTGATGCCGCCCTGGGTCTCGTTCACGCTCTTCCAGTACGCCTCGATCGTCTTGCCGATCTGGCCGTAGGAAGAGGCCGGGCCGCTATAGGGGCCGGTGTGGCCGATCTTGATCTCGGTGTCGCTGGCACCGTCCGAATACTTCTTCTGCGCGAAAGCCGCCGGGGCCGCCGACAACAAAGCCAGGCCCGACGCGCCTCCCAGAAATTGACGCCTGCTGGTGCTCACGGGAACGCCTCCTCGTTCAGTTTTGATGGGACAGAGTTTCTTTCTGAATCCGGGAGAAAAAAAGGCCGCCCACCATGGCCTTTCGCACCCCGGTATATTGATTCCCTGTAACCTAGCCCCGTGCCGGCCTCAGCTTGCGCCACAGGATGTACAGGCCGCCGGCAATTCCCATCGGCATCAGGTAGATAATGACGATCAGCAGGACGCCGAAGACCGTGTAGGCCGACAGGTCGAACGACAGGCCGATGTCGTTCTTGATGAACTGCGTCAGGGCCTGCGCCGAGTTGTCGACCAGCACGTAGAAGATGCCGCCGATCACCGAACCGGCCAGCGAGCCGATGCCGCCCACCACCAGGCCGATCAGGAACTTGATCGACAGGAAGATGTTGAAGCTGTCCGGCGCGACGAAGGCGATCGCCGAGGCCGACAGGGCGCCGGCGATGCCGGTGTAGGCGGCGCTGATGCCGAAGGTGACGGTCTTGTAGAGGGCGATGTCGATGCCCATCGTCTCGGCGGCCACCGCCTGGTCGCGGATCGCCATCATGGCGCGGCCGCTGCGGCTGTTGATCATGTTGTAGGCCGCCCAGAACAGGATGATCATCGTGACCAGGCAGAAATAGTACAGCCACTGGTCTTCGCTGAGCGGCAGGCCGAACGGCACTTCCGGCTTCATCAGCACGATGCCCTGCACGCCGCCGGTCAGCGGCTCCAGCCACTTGTATTTCAGGATCTGCGGCACCGCGAGCGCCAGCGCGAAGGTCGCCAGCGCGAGGTAATGGCCCTCGAGCTTCAGCGCCGGCAGCCCGAACAGGTAGCCGACGATGAAGCAGACGATGGCGGCAGCCGGGATCGTCGCCCAGTAGGGAACGCTCGCCTGGTCCATCAGGATCGCCGCGGTGTAGGCGCCGACCGCGTAGAAGGCGCCGTGGCCGAGCGAGAACTGGCCGTTGAAGCCGGTCAGCAGGTTCAGCCCGAGCACCGCGATGGACGCGATGATCATCGTGCTGACGAGGAACAGCCGGTAGTCCGAGATGGCGTCGGGAAAGACCGGCTTCAGCAGCGGAACGACCAGGGCGAACACGGTGAGGGCCAGCACCCACTTGCGGGAGGCGGTCATGTCAGACCCTCTTCACGACGACGCGGCCGAACAGGCCCGCCGGTTTCACGGTCAGCACGAAGATCACGATGATCAGCGCCACCGTGAGCTTCTCGCCGTTGCCGATGATGTAGATGCCCGTCGACTTCTCGATCGCGTTGCCGGCGAAGGCGACCATGTTCTCGAGAATGCCGACGATGAAGCCGCCGGCGACCGCGCCGGCCGGGTTCGAGATGCCCCCCACCAGCGCGCTGGCGAAGGCATAGAGCAGGATGCCGCCCATCATGTTGGGGTCGAGGTAGACGATGTGCGCCACCATGATGCCGGCCACCGCGCCGACCGCCGAGGCCAGGCCCCAGCCGAGCGCCAGCATCCAGTCGACCCGGACGCCGACCAGCCTGGCGCTCTGCGGGTTCTGCGCGGCCGCGCGCATCGCCAGCCCGAGCGGCGTGTAGCGGAAGAACACGAACAGCAGGCCGAGCACGATCAGGGTGACGAGGACCACGCCGAGCTGGTGCGGGCCGATCACGCCGGCGATGCCGAAGCTGCTCTTGGGGAACGGCGACGGGAACTCCTTGATCAGGTAGCTCCAGAAGGCGCCGGCCATCGAGTTGAAGATCGCCAGCAGGCCGATGAAGACGACGATGATCGACAGGACCGGGGCATTGTGCAGCGGTCTCAGGATCAATCGTTCGATCAGCACGCCCATCACGAAGGACAGGGCGACGGCGACGATGAAGGCGAGCCAGAAGCTCAGCCCCCAGGTCATCAGCTGCCAACTGATGTAGGTCGAGAACATCGCCATCTCGCCCTGGGCGAAATTGATGTGGTCGGTCGACACGTAGATCATGACCAGCGCCAGGGCGACGCAGGCGTAGATCGCGCCGTTGGCGAGGCCCGAGGCGATCTGCTGAAGGAACTGTTCCATCTTCTGCCTCAGTACCCGAGGTAGGATTTGCGGATGTTCTCGTCGTTCTTGACCACCGACGAGGGGCCGGACATCACGACCTTGCCCGTCTCGAGCACGTAGGCGTGGTCCGCGAGATCGAGGGCGAGCGCGGCATTCTGCTCGACGAGCAGGATACTGACCTTCTCTTCCTCGTTGATGCGCTTCAGGATGCGGAAGATCTCGATCACGATCAGCGGCGCGAGGCCGAACGACGGCTCGTCGAGCAACATCAGGCGCGGCTTGAGCATCAGCGCGCGGGCGATCGCCAGCATCTGCTGCTCGCCGCCCGACAGCGTGCCGGCCTGCTGCTGGATGCGCTCCTTGAGACGCGGGAAGTAGGCGAAGATGCGCTCGAGGTCGGCCTGCACCCCGGCCTTGTCCTTGCGGGTGTAGGCGGCGATCCGCAGGTTCTCGTCGACCGTCAGGGTGGTGAAGGTGCCGCGGCCCTCGGGCACGTGCGCGATGCGCTGCCGCACGACCTCCTCGGTCGCCATCCCGCGGATCTGCTTGCCGTCGAAATTGATGGTGCCCTCGGTCCGCACCATGTTGCAGATCGATCGCAGCGTCGTCGTCTTGCCGGCGCCGTTGGCGCCCAGCAGGGTCGTGATGCCGCCGGTCTCGATGTCGAAGCTCACGTCGTAGAGGGACTGGGTCTGGCCGTAGAAAGCCTTCAGCCCCTTCACTTCCAGCAGCGCCGTCATCACGAGGTCCCCAGGTAGGCGCGGATCACCTCGGGATCGCGCTGCACTTCCGCCGGCGTGCCGTCGGCGATCTTGCGGCCGAAGTCGATGGCCACGACCTTGTCAGACACCGACATCACCAGGCTCATGTGGTGCTCGACCAGCAGCACCGTCACGTGCTGGAGGTCGCGCACGCGCTTGATCTGGCCCTTCAGCACCTCGATCTCGTCGTGGTTCAGGCCGGCCGCCGGCTCGTCGAGCAGCAGCAGCTTGGGGCTGGAGGCCAGCGCGCGCGCCAGCTCGACGCGCTTGCGGATGGGGAACGGCAGCGGTCCGGCCATCGCGTGGGTGAACGGCACGAGGTCCATGAACTCGATCAGTTCCTCGGCGCGCTGCAGCACGCGCTTTTCCTCGGGCGCGACCTTGGGCAGCCGGACGGCGTTGTCGAAGAAGCTGGTCTCGCTGACGCTGTGGCAACCGACCTTGACGTTGTCGAGCACCGACATGCGGTCGAACAGCGCCACGTTCTGGAAGGTGCGGCCGATGCCGATGCGCGGGATGTCGTGGCGCGGCCGGTTGAGGATGCTCTTGCCCTCGAACTGCACGTCGCCGCTGTTCGGCGTGTACAGCCGGCTCAGGCAATTGAAGAGGGTGGTCTTGCCGGCGCCGTTCGGCCCGATGAGGCCGGCGATCTGTCCGGGGAAGACGTCGAAGCTGACGCCGTCGAGTGCCACGATGCCGCCGAAGCGGACCGAGACCTCGCGCACGCTGAGCAGCGGCGTGCCGCTTGTTGTGATCGGTCCTGCCATGTTCACGCTGGTTCCGCTGCCGGCACATGAATGCGCCGACGGTGCGAAATTACCCTTGCCTCCCAAACACTTGAGACCCTTCTGCGGAGTCTTGCGGTAGAGTGAAAATGGCGCATCCCGATGCGAGACGCAACCCAAATGCATGGACGCCATGCTTTGGGCGCGATTGCGCCGCAGGATGTGTCCGCAGCCCGGACGTTGACACCGTGCGCGTTGCCGCCGATACGAAGCCCCTCCCCTCACTGCGGGTTCACCGCCGATGAAACGCCTTATCAGTCCCCTCCTTCTCACGGCCACGGCCCTTGCCTTGCCGGCCGCCGCCCAGACGACGTCGCCCGGCCAGAGCTGGCCGGCCAATCGTCCGCCCGGCCCGCCGCAGGCCGCGCCCCAGGCGCCCGCCGCGCCGGCGGCTCCGGCCGCGCCCGGCGGACAGGCGGGTGCGCCCGGCGCCCCGGCCGAGCAGCAGGCCGGCGCGCCCAACGCCGCGACCGTTCCCCTGCCGCAATGGTTCGTCGAGATCGACACCGCCAAGAAGGGCGAGGTGTCGCGCGCCGAGTTCCTCAAGTACCGCATGAAGTCGTTCGAGGGCCTCGACGCCAACAAGGACGGCAAGCTGTCGATCGACGAGTTCGTGAAGGTGGCCGAGCCGCCGCTGTCGGTCGACGTGCCGGGCGGCCCGAACGTCGAGGAGCGGCGCGCCCGCGCCAAGGCCGAGTTCGGCAACCTCGACACCAACCGCAACGGCTTCATCGATCGCGGCGAGGCCGAGGCGCTGGTCCACTCCGAGTTCAACCAGTACGACACCGACCGCGACAACAAGGTCACGGAGCCGGAGCTTCGCCTGATCGTCCAGCGCTCGATGGCGCGCGAGGCGGCCGCCCGCCAGGAGAACGAGCAGCGCCGGCGCGCCGGCATGGCGGCGATCAACGACTTCATCGACATGCAGTTGCGCGAGGCCGACAAGCTCGACAAGAACAACGACGGCAAGGTCAACCAGCAGGAGTACCTCGTGCTGACCGGCCCGGCCGACGGGCCGCAGACCAAGGGCCTGCTGCCGTTCGACATGCGCAAGCAGCTGGTGCTGCGCAAGTTCGCCGAGATCGACGGCAACAAGGACGGCCAGCTCGACCGCGTCGAGCTCACCGCCTACGCGGTCAAGCAGTTCGGCGAGATCGACGCCAACAAGGACCGCTTCCTGACCGAGGACGAGTTCAAGAAGGCGCAGGAGAACGAGACCAAGAAGATGCGCGCCATCATCCAGGCGATGCAGCCGGCGCAGCCGGCCCAGCCGCGCCCCGCGCCGGCTCCTGCCCGCGGCGCCGCGCCGGCGCCGCAGCCGGCCGGCCCGGGCGGCCTCGCCCCCGGCCTGCCGCAGGGTACGCGATAGGGGCTTTCGGCCTCCGCCACCAACGGGATGGCTCACGAAACGGCGCGCGGCCCCCGGGACGCGCGCCGTTTTCGTGGGCGGCCTATTCGACCGTGACGCTCTTGGCGAGGTTGCGCGGCTGGTCGACGTCCGTGCCCTTGGCGACGGCCGCGTGGTAGGCCAGCAGCTGCACCGGCACGGTGTAGAGGATCGGCGACACCACCGGGTCGACCTTGGGCAGCAGCACCGCCGCCACCGCCTGGCCTGCCAGCCGCGCGTTGCCCGCCGAATCGCTCAGCAGCACCAGCTTGCCGCCGCGCGCCTTGACCTGCTCGAAGTTCGAGGCGGTCTTGTCGAAGATCGCGTCGGTCGGCGCGACCACGACCACCGGCACGAACTCGTCGATCAGGGCGATCGGCCCGTGCTTCATCTCGCCGGCGGCGTAGCCCTCGGCGTGGATGTACGAGATCTCCTTGAGCTTGAGCGCGCCCTCGAGCGCGATCGGGAAAGAGGCGCCGCGGCCGAGGTAGAGCACGTCGCGCGCCGGCGCCAGGACGTCCTCGGCGATGCGCCGGTACTGCTCCTCGAGGTTGAGGGCGGTGTTGATGTGCGCCGGCAGCTCGATCAGCGCGCCGGCCAGCCGCGCGCTCTCGGCGGCCGACAGCTCGCCGCGCGCCCGGCCCGCGTCCATCGCGGCGACCAGCAGGACCGTGAGCTGGGTGGTGAAGGCCTTGGTCGAGGCGACGCCGATCTCGGGGCCGGCCAGCGTCGGCAGCACGACGTCGGACTCGCGCGCGATCGCGCTCTCCGGCACGTTGACGACCGACAGGATGGTCTGGCCGTTGGCCTTGGCGTAGCGCAGCGCCGCCAGCGTATCGACCGTCTCGCCCGACTGCGAGATCGCGATGCAGAGCCCGCCCTCGGGCAGCGGCGGCTCGCGGTAGCGGAACTCCGACGCGACCTCGACCTCGACCGGCAGCCGCGCCAGCTTCTCGAACCAGTACTTGGCCACCATGCCGGCGTAGCAGGCCGTGCCGCAGGCGGTGATGGTGAGGCGGCTGACCTTGCTCCAATCGAACGGCAGCTTCGGCAGGTGCACGGTGCGGCTGGCCGGGTCGAGGTAGGTCTGCAGGGTGTCTCCCACCACCGCCGGCTGCTCGTAGATCTCCTTGAGCATGAAGTGCTTGTGGTTGCCCTTGCCCATCATGGCGCCGGAGATGCCGCTCAGCCGGATCTCGCGCTGGACCTCGCGATCGCCGTGGAAGATGCGCGCGCCGCCGGCGTCGATCACCACCCAGTCGTCGTCCTCGAGGTAGGTCACCCGCTTGGTGAACGGGGCCAGCGCCAGCGCGTCGGTGCCGAGGTACATGGTGCCGTCGCCGTCGCCGTAGCCGACCGCCAGCGAGCTGCCGCGGCGGGCGCCGATCAGGATGTCGTCGCGGCCGCTGAACAGCGCCACCAGGGCGAACGCGCCGCGCAGGCGGGCCATCGCCCTGGCCATCGCCTGCTCGGGCGTCGCGCCGCGCTCGAGCTGGGCGGTCAGGAGCTGCGCCACCACCTCGGTGTCGGTGTCGCTGTCGAAGCGGCGGCCCTCGGCCACCAGCTCGTCCTTCAGCTCCTGGAAGTTCTCGATGATGCCGTTGTGCACCACCGCGACGCGATCGGTGGCGATCGGGTGGGCGTTGCGCTCGCTCGGCTTGCCATGGGTCGCCCAGCGCGTGTGGCCGATCCCGATCGTGCCGGCCAGCGGCTGCTCGGCGAGGCGCGCCTCGAGGTTGACCAGCTTGCCCTCGGCGCGACGGCGCTGGATCTTGCCGTCGACCAGGGTGGCGACGCCGGCCGAGTCGTAGCCGCGGTACTCGAGACGCTTCAGCGCCTCGACCAGGAGGGGCGTTACCGGCGCCTTGCCGATGATCCCGATGATGCCGCACATGAGGGGGTCGTCCGGAAGGGGCTAGCGGTTCTTGGCCCGCTTGGCCTCGGCCGCGCGGTCCTTGAGTTTCGCACGAAGCGCCGCGGCCCGCCCCTTCTTTGTGACCTGGCGAGCGCGGCCGAACGCGATCGCGCCGGCGGGAACGTTGTCGGTGATGACGCTGCCCGCCGTGACGTTGGCACCGCGGCCGATCGTGACCGGCGCGACCAGCGAGCTGTTCGAGCCGACGAAGGCGTCCGCCCCGACCACCGTGCGCCACTTGCCGTAGCCGTCGTAGTTCACGGCGATGGTGCCGGCGCCGATGTTGCTTGCGGCGCCGATGTCGGAATCGCCGAGGTAGGCCAGGTGGTTGGCCTTGGCGCCGCGGGCCATGCGCGTGGCCTTGAGCTCGACGAAGTTGCCGATGTGGACCTTGTCGGCGACCTCCGAGCCCGGGCGGATGCGGGCGAACGGCCCGACCTGCACGCCGCGCCCGATGCGCACGCCCTCGAGGTCGCAGAACGCCTTGATCTCGCTGCCCTCGCCGACGCTGACGCCGGTGCCGAAGCGCACGCACGGACCGATCGAGACGTCGGCCGCGAAGCGCGTGTCGGCCGCCAGCCAGACGGTCTCGGGATCGGTCATCAGCACGCCGTCGGCCAGGGCCCGGGCGCGCAGCCGCGCCTGCATCACCTTCTCCGCCACGGCCAGCTCGGCGCGCGAGTTGACGCCCTGGAACTCGGCCTCGTCGCCCGCCACCGCGATCGCCGTGCCGCCCGCCGCGCACGCGAGCGCGACGGCGTCGGTGAGGTAGAATTCCTTCTTCGCGTTGTCGTTGCGGATCGCGCCCAGCAGCCGCTCGATCCGGGCGCCGTCGATGCACATGACGCCGGAGTTGCAGAAAGTGACCCGGCGCTGCTCGGCGTCGCAGTCGCGGCTCTCGACGATGCGCTCGAGCCTGCCGTCCCGCACGATCAGGCGGCCGTAGGGCGCGGGGTCGCTGGCCGTGAAGCCGAGCACGCCGACCGCCGCCCGGGCGCGGCGACAGGCATCGACCAGCTTCTTCAGGGACCCGGCGGTGACCAGCGGGGCGTCGGCGAACACCACCAGCACCGGGCCGCGGTGGCCCTTGAGCGCCGGCAAGGCGGCACGCGCGGCGTGGGCGGTGCCGAGCGCCTGGCGCTGCACCACCGTCGGATGCGGCGCGAACGCGGCGGCCACGGCGTCGGCGCCGGGGGCGACCACGCCGACGATGCGCGCCGGCTTCAGGCGCTTCGCGTTCTCGATCACGTGTCGAACCATGGGCCAGCCTGCCAGCGGGTGCAGGACCTTCGGCAAGGCGGATTTCATGCGGGTTCCCGCCCCGGCGGCGAGGACCACGACGGCCAAGGGTGCTTTCATGGACCGTCCGATGCCACGGGGCTGGCGGGGCGGCAAGGCAGTTGTGCTAAGGGTATTTGCATGCACCCCAACGCCGACAACCTGATTCCCGGCCGCTTCGACACGATCGTCTACGATCTCGACGGCACCCTGATCGACAGCGCCGCCGACATGCGGGTCGCCGTCAGCCGCGTCCTCGCCGACCATGGCCTGCCGGCGATCACCGACCAGGACGCCCGGCTGTTCATGGGCGAGGGTAGCCAGGTGACGATGCGTCGGGCCTTCGCCAAGTTCGGCCGCTCCCTGGCCGAGGACGAGGCCAAGGCGGTCACCCGCGAGTTCGTGCGCTACTACGAGGCCGAGCCGATGCGCTTCACGACCGCGTTCGAGGGCGTGCCGGAGGTGGTCGCCCGGTTCGCCCGGCTGGGCCTGCGCCAGGGCGTCTGCACCAACAAGTTCGAGCGGCCGTCGCGCATCATCCTCGAGGCGCTGAAGCTGATGCCGCCGATCCTCGATGTCGCCGGCGCCGACACCTTCGCCGTGCGCAAGCCCGACCCCGGCCACATCCTGCAGCTGATCGACCGCATCGGTGGCCAGCGCGACCGCGCCGTGATGATCGGCGATTCGGTGCACGACGTCGCCGCCGCCCATGCCGCCGGGGTGCCGGCCGTGCTGGTCAGCTGGGGCTACACCGCCAAGCCGGCGCACGAGCTCGGCGCCGAGGCGGTGATCGAGCGGTTCGATGCCCTGCCCGAGGCCCTCGGACGGCTGGCCGCCGCCTGACACCTGCCCGGTTGACGCTGCCCGCGACAGGTCTTATACGCGCCCCTTCCGGGCGCTTAGCTCAGCGGGAGAGCACACCCTTCACACGGGTGGGGTCGTAGGTTCAATCCCTACAGCGCCCACCACCGGTTCCAAAGGCTCCGAGGCACTTCGCCTCGGAGCCTTTTTCTTCGCCCCGGGGCGCTGATCCACCGGGCGAATCCGTCCATTTTCCCGAGGCTAGGGAACGGCCTCCGCATTCGGCGGACGCGGTACCTTCCCCATGGTACGCGATCTTCATCGGCGCGGCGCAGTGCCCCGCGCAGGCGTTGATGCAGATCAACGGAGCCCGGCGACAAAGTCCTCAGGATGGCTGCGCCCCTCCGCTATCCTGCCCCCGGATGCCTGACAGTTCTTCCGCCCCTGCCGCGACCGACGGCTTCGTCGAAGTCGAGGACGGCCACCGCGTGTGGACCCGCAGCCTCGGCGGCGAGGCGGCCGACGCCGCGGCGCCGCTCCTCGTGCTGCACGGCGGCCCCGGCGTGCCGCACGACTACCTCGAGAACCTCGAGGCCCTGGCCTCGCCGTGCCAGCGCGTGGTGTTCTACGACCAGCTGGGCTGCGGCCGGTCGGATCGCCCCGACGACCCGGCGCGCTGGAGGCTGCCGCGCTTCGTCGCCGAGATCGACCGGGTGCGCGCCGCGCTCGACCTCGAACGCGTGGTCCTGCTCGGCCAGTCGTGGGGCGGCATGCTGGCGATCGAGTACATGCTGACGCGGCCGGCCGGCGTGACCGGACTGGTGCTGTCCAACACCACGGCGAGCGCGCCGCTGTTCGAGCGCGAGGCGCGGCGGCTGCTGTCGCTGCTGCCGGCCGGGGTGCAGGACACGATCCGCCGCTGCGAGGCCGAGCACGCCTTCGCCAGCGCCGAGTACCAGGCCGCGATGATGGTCTACTACGGCCGGCACGTCGTCCGCGTCCAGCCGATGCCGGACTTCGTGGCGCGCTCGTTCGCCGGCGTCGGCCAGCCCTACTTCGTGATGTGGGGCACGAGCGAGTTCAACGTCACCGGCAACCTGCGCGACTGGGACCGCACCGCCCGTCTCGGCGAGATCGACTGCCCGGTCCTGGTGATCTCGGGCGAACACGACGAGGCGACGCCGGCGGTCAGCCGCGTCCTCGTCGACGGCATCAAGGGCGCGCGCTGGCACCTGATGCCAGGTTGCTCGCACTTCTGCCATGTCGAGGCGCCCGGGGCGTACCGCGACCTGGTGACCGACTTCCTCGTCACGCTGCCTGCCGAAAAGGTTTCCCGTCCATGAGCGTCATTCTCCGCACCGGCGACCGCCTGCCCGACTTCTCGCTGCCAGGCCTCGATTCGATGCTGCGCAAGTTCGTCTGGTCGTTCACCGGCCACCCGGTGGCGCTGCTGGTGGTCGACGATCTCGCCAACCTCGACGCCGCCCAGTTCGCGGCGCTGCGACAGGCCTGCACCAGGGCCTCGGTGACCCTGGTGGCCCTGGCCGGCACGCCGGTGGCCGCGGCCGCCGAGCCGTGGGCGCGGCTGGGCTGCCAGCCCGAGGAGCCGCTGCTGCTGTGCGACCCCGAGCGCAAGTTCATCGGCCACCTGCTCGACCAGGGCGGGGTCGGGCTGGGGGCGCCGACCAGGCTGCGCATGCGGGTGGTCGTGCTCGATCCCAACCAGCGCGTCGCCACGACCTTCGACACCCGTGCCCTGCCGGCCGCCGCCGAGGCGATGCAGGCGGTGGCCGACGGCGTGCGCTCGACCGGCGGCAGCGAGGTCGTGCTGCGGGCCGCGATGGCTCCGGTGCTGGTGCTGCCGCGCGTCTTCGAGCCCGAGTTCTGCCAGCAGCTGATCCGGCTGTGGGGCAAGGGCGACCACAAGGACACCGGCGTCTCCAGCCGCTACGGCAACGTCAACGTGGCGCGGCTGAAGCAGACCGAGGACTACACGGTGGTCGAGCCGATGATGCAGAAGCAGATCTCCGACCGGCTCGCCTACCGGATCGGTCCCGAGCTCACCAAGTGCTTCGCCTTCGACCGGCAGTTCACCTTCGACGCGCACGTGATCCTGTCGTACAGCGCCGAGGGCAGCCACTTCTTCGGCGCCCACCGCGACAACGGCGCGCCCAGCACCGCCGACCGCGCCTGGGCGGTGTCGCTCAACCTCAACGACGACTTCGAGGGCGGCGAGCTGGTGTTCCCGGAATACTCGGGCGTGCGCGCGGTGCCGCCGGCCGGCGCCGCGGCGGTGTTCTCGTGCACCCTGCTGCACGAGATCCTGCCGGTGACCCGCGGCCGCCGCTTCGCCCTGACGACGTTCTTCCGCGTGAAGTAGCCGGGACCGCGGGCGGTCCCCGGCCCGCTACGCTGGCCGCTTGCCGGCGTAGGGCTCGTTGATGCCGTCGAGCGGCCAGATCGGCCGACGCAGGCGGGTGAACTTGAGGCGCGAGATGTCGGGCGAGCAGATACCGCCGGAATCGACCACGATGACCTCGCGCGCGATCGGCTCGTAGGCGGCGCGGAAATGCTGCACGCTCTTCACCACCACGACGTTCTTCGTCGCCGGGTCGATGCCCTGGCTGAGGAAGACCTGGCGGTCGATGGTCTGGATGCGGTTGGAGATCGTCACCACGTCGATGCCGCCGATCCGCAGCACCGCGGTCGGCCCCATCGCCGTCTCGACACCGGCGTTCATCGGCCCGTCGTTGCGGAAGGTGCCGTCCGACAGCATCCTCACCACCGCCTTCGCCTTGACCGGCAGGCCCATCGACGGATCGGTGTGACCGCCGAGGCTGACCTCGATCTCGGCGCCGACGCCGGCCTTCATCGCCTGCTGCACCGTGCCCGGATCGAAGATCGTGCCGAAGGCGACGTCCTCGATGCCGGCATCGAGCAGCGCCTGCAGCACCGGCGTGGTGTCGTTGTAGCCGCCGCCGCCGGGGTTGTCGGTGCCGTCGGCCAGCACCAACGGTCCCTGGCCCTTGTCGGCCCCGGCCCGCGCCGCGGCGATGCCGTCGGCTACCGGCCGGTACTGGCTCCTGGCGCCCTCGTCGCGCCGCTTCCACATCTCGTCGACCAGGCCGGCCGCGATCTCGCGCGCCCGCTTCTCGGTGCCGGGCTCGTGGCTGACCGCGATCGACGGCCCGGTGTATGGAATGTCCGACCAGGTGAAGCCGACCTGGATGCTGACGACGTTGATTCCCGGCTCCTTCTCGGCGGCGTCGGCGCGGGCCAGCAGGTCGCGCATCAGGCCCGGGGCGGTGGTACGGCCGTGCTCGGCGCCCTCCAGCATCGCCGGCTGGACCAGCAGGCAGCGCGGCTTCTTCTTTCCCGTCATCGCCTCCTGCACCAGCGCCGCGGCCTGCACCGCGCGCTCGTAGCCGTCGATGTGCGGGTAGGTGCGGAAGCTGACCAGCGCGTTGGCGTTGCGCGCCATGCGCTCGGTCGCGTTGGCGTGGAGGTCGAGGGTGGTGGCGATCGGCACGTCCGGCCCGACGATGCCGCGCAGCGCCTCGAGCAGTGCGCCCTCGGCGTCGTCCTCGGTCTCGGTCACCATGGCACCGTGCAGCGACAGGCAGATGCCATCGAGCTTCCCGGCCGCGCGGGTGGCCGCGAGGATCCTGTCGCGGATCGTCTCCCAGCATTCCCGGGTCAGCTTGCCCGAGGGCGTGGCGTTGGCCGCCAGCGCCCACACCGGCTCCCAGCCGTACTTCTTCGCGCTGTCGATGTAGCCGCCGACCTCGTTCCGGGTGCCGGTGAAGTGCGGAACCATGTCCGCCCCCTCGATCAGCCAGCGCTTGCGGTAGTCCTCCAGCGTCGTCGGCAGCTTGGAGAAGGTGTTGGTCTCATGCATGAACTGCGCGACGAGAACGCGGTACGCCATGTCCCGTCTCCGCTCAGAGCTTGGCCGTCTTGAGCCACTCGGCCTGGCCTTCCTCGCCATCGACCCCCATGCTCTCGAGGAAGCGGCAGACCATCATGTAGTAGCCGATGGTCAGCGTGAGCTCGACCACCGCGCCCGGCGTCAGGAAGGCCTGGATCGCCTTCAGCGTCTTGTCGGACGCCTTGACGTTGCGCACCACGTCGTCGGTGTAGCGCAGCACCGCCTTCTCGTGGTCGGTGAAGGCCGGCGCCTCGATGGTGGCGTCGCGCAGCGCCGCGATCTTTTCCTCGCCGACACCGGCCTCGCGGGCGATGCGCTCGTGCTGGAAGACCTCGTAGGCGGCGCGGCTCAGCCGGCCGACCCGGACGATCGCCAGCTCGCGCAGGCCGGCGTCGAGCTCGCAGCGGTAGAGCAGCGCGTTGCCCATGCGCACGAAGCCCTTCAGCCCGGCCTCGGAGTTGGCCAGCATCCGGTAGATGTTGAGATGCGGCTTGAGCTTGTCCAGGAACTCGGCGTGCTTGCCGGTGGCCTGGTCGACTTCGAAATACGGAATGCGCGACATCACTCTCTCCCTCGAGGGGAGCGAGCCTGTCAGATGATCCCGCGCCGTACCAGCGGATTGAAGAAGCGGCCGATCGGGCCGGTCAGCACCACCGGGCGCTCGACCACGATCAGCGCGATGCACGGCTCGCCGGGATCGGCGATCGGCTCGTGACGGTCGGGGCCGGGGCCGATCGCGAGGTCGCCGACGCCGTAGCGGCCGGTCTCGTCACTGTAGCCGCCCTGCAGGCAGACGGTGAACTCCTCGCCGACATGACGGTGCGCCGGCAGGGCGCGACCGGGCGCCAGCTTGAGCAGCGACGTGCGGTAGTGCCGGCCGGGTACGTTCAGCCGGATTTCCTCGAAACCGCCCAGCACCGAGCGCCACTGCGCCCCCGCCGGGATGTGCCGCGCCAACGGCGCCGGCGCCCATTCGAAGCCGGGACGCGGGACGTAGGGACGCGCCGGCGGCTCGACCGACACGCCGTCCAGCCGGGCCAAGGTCGCCGCCAGGAAACCGTCGTCGATACCCTCGCCGGGTTCTTCGTCGAGCAGGGCGCCGCCCAGCGCACCCAGCCGGTCGACCGTGCGCCGGGCCACCGGGTCGAGGGCGACGTGCAGCGACAGGGCGAGCGACGGCGCCGGGTCGAGCGCGCCCGAGGCGTAGTCCAGCAGGAGTTCTTCGGGAGCCGAGTGGCTCATGTCTCGTCTTTCTCCAAACCCTCCCGCAACCGCCCCAGGGCCAGGCGGATACGGGACTTCACGGTCCCGAGCGGCAAGCCCAGTTCCTCGGCGATCGCCGTGTGGGTCTTGTCCTCGAAAAACGCCTTCCGGATCACCAACAGTTGGTCGGCCGAAAGGCTGCCCAGGAGTTCTTCCACCCGCCTATACGTCTGGCCGGCGAGGACGGATTTGTCCGCGTCCTCCGCCTCCGGTGCAAAAACCGTGAGCCAGTCCTCGGTGTCGATCGCCGGCCGGTTGGTGCGCCGGGCGAGGTCGATCCGCTTGTTGCGGGCAATGGTGTAGATCCAGGTCGAGGCGGCCGCCTTGGTCCGGTCGAAGCTGGCGGCCTTTCTCCACACCATGATCAGGGCTTCTTGCGCAACTTCTTGCGCGGTCTCTGCATCTGACCCGCCACGCATGAGGAAGGCCTTCACCCGGGGGGCGTAATGGCGGAACAGGCTGGCAAAGGCGGCCTTGTCCTGGCGGGCCGCGATGGCCTCGATCAGGTCGGCTGCCTCTTCGGACGAAAGCATTGCGTGTGATCTAGACCGGGCGCCCCTGCGCGCCAAGGTCCCAGAACAGCCCGGTCATCAGGCGCAGCCCGTCCCGCGCCACCGGCGCCAGCAGGTGCTCGTTGGGGGCGTGCTGCGAACAGGCAGCGTAGGAGTGCGGCACCCACACCGTCGGCAGGCCGAGGATGTCGGTGAATACCTCGTTGGGCAGCGTGCCGCCGAGGTTGGGCAGCATGTTCGGCTTCTGGCCGGCCGTCTTCTCGATCGACGCCGCGGCGAAGCGCGCCCACGGGTTCTCGGGGTCGAGCCGGGTGGCGTTCATGATGACCTCGCGCGCCGGCTCGACCTTGATCATGCCGAAGCCGTGCCGCTCGAGGTGGCGCTTCAGCGCCGGGACGATGTCGTGCGGATCGGTGCCGACCACGAAGCGCAGCTGGCAGTAGGCGATGGCGCTGGGCGGGATGGCGTTGACCGGCCGGTCGGGGTTGCCGCTCTTGAAGGCCAGGATCTCGAAGCTGTTCCAGCCGAACACGCGCTCGACCGGGGTCAGGGACTCCTCGCCCCAGTCGGGATCGATCTCGGGCGAGCCCTCGCCCGCGTCGACGTGGGCGTCGGCCAGCGCGGCGCGCACCGAGTTGGTCAGGGTCTTGGGCCGCCACTCCGGCACCTTGATCTGGCCGCGGCGGTCGGTGATCGTGGCCAGCGCCTGGGCCAGAACGATCGCCGGGTTGGCGAGCAGGCCGCCCCAGTTGCCCGAGTGGTGGCCGCCGTCGCGCAGCGTCAGGCTGAGGTTGAAGTTCATCGCGCCGCGGGTGCCGCCGAAGATGGTCGGCCGGCGATGGTCGAGCCGCGGCCCGTCCGAGCCGATCAGCGCGTCGGCCTTGAGCGCCGCCTTGTTGGCCTTGCAGAAGTCGCCCAGACCCGGCGAGCCGGTCTCCTCGCCGGTCTCGATCAGGATCGTCGAGTTGAAGCCCAGCGCCCCCCGCTCCTCGAGCACGCACGCCAGCGCGGCGATGTTGATCGAGTGCTGGCCCTTGTTGTCGGCGGTGCCGCGGCCGTACAGGCGGTCGCCCTCGATCACGATCTTCCACGGCGACAGGCCGGCCCGCCATTGGTCGTCCTGGCCGCGGATGACGTCGCCGTGACCGTAGGTCAGCACCGTCGGCTTCGCCGGGTCCTCGACGCGCCGGGCGATCAGGAACGGCCCGCACTCCGGCCGCGGGTTGGGCAGCACGGTGCAGTCGTAGCCCAGCTTCTGCAGCGACTCGGTCATCTCGCCGGCGACGTACTGCTGCAGCGCCGGCATCGAGTCCTGTTCCTGGCTGGTGGTCGGAATGGCGACGCGCCGCTGCAGGTCGGCGAGGAAGCCGCCGTCGTCGAAATACCGCTCTGCGCGCCCGATGGCGCCCTCTCGTGTGCCGGTCATGATTTCCCTGTGTCTTTCGGCCCGCACGATAGCAAAATGCGCCGCCAGGGAGGACATCAATGCTGGGTTCCGGACGCGTCGTTTTCAGCCGCATGGACGAGGTGCGCTTCGGCGTCCCCGCCGACAAGGCGCTGGCGGAAGTCATCGAGGGACTGGGCGCCCGGCGCGTGCTGCTGATGTCGAGCGGCACGCTCAACCGGCAGACCGACGAGGGCGAGAAGATCCGCCGCGCGCTGGGTGACCGCTGCATCGGCACCTTCGACGCCATGCCCGCCCACTCGCCGCGCAGCGCCGTGATCGCCGCCACCCGGCAGGCGCGCGACGGCAAGGCCGACCTGATCGTGACGCTGGGCGGCGGCTCGATCACCGACGGCGCCAAGGCGGTCCAGCTCTGCCTCGCCAACGACGTCGCCACGGTCGAGGACATGGACCGCATCCGCGGCGCCGTCGAGGTCCGGCCGCCGACCGTGCGCCAGGTCTCGATCCCGACCACGCTGTCGGCCGGCGAGTTCTCGGCGATCGCCGGCGTCACCAACGAGGCGCCCCGGGTGAAGGAGATGTTCCGCCACCCGCTGACGGTGCCGCAGGTCGTGATCCTCGACCCCGAGATCACCCGGCACACGCCGATGTGGCTGTTCCTGTCGACCGGCATTCGCGCC
Organism: uncultured Reyranella sp.; assembly: GCA_964420105.1. Taxonomy (GTDB): domain Bacteria; phylum Pseudomonadota; class Alphaproteobacteria; order Reyranellales; family Reyranellaceae; genus Reyranella. Next base: position 87,120 of record CAYQRL010000020.1, on the reverse strand, counting down.
GTCGATCACTGCGTCGAGGCGGCCTGCTCCAACGAGTCGCTCGAGTACACCAACGCCTCGTCTCTGCACGGACTGTCGCTGCTGGCGCGCGGGCTGGCCCGGGTGAAGGCCGATCCCGGCGACATCAAGGCCCGGCTCGACTGCCAGCTCGGGTCGTGGCTGTCGATGGCGGGCCTCTCGGCCGGCGTGCCGATGGGCGCCAGCCACGGCATCGGCTACGTGCTCGGCGCCGTCTACGACGTGCCGCACGGCCACACCTCCTGCATCATGCTGCCGGCCGTCATGCGCTGGAACAGGCCGGCCAACGCCGACCGCCAGGCGCTGGTCGCGGCCGCGCTCGGCCGGCCGGGCGGCGATGCCGCCGAGGCGCTCGATGCCCTGATCGCCGGCCTCGACATGCCGCGCCGCCTGGCCGACGTGAAGATCGGTCCCGACCAGTTCGACCGCATCGCCCAGCAGGCGATGGGCACGCCGTGGGTGCCGCGCAACCCGCGCCCGATCCCCGGCCCGGCCGAGGTGAAGGAGATCCTCGCCCTCGCGGCCTAGGCGCCGTCGAGCGCCGCGACGGCTTCGGCGATGCTGGCGAAGCAGACCTCGGCGCCGCCCGGCGCCGGCGGCAGGCCGCGCTCGAGGTCGCGGCGCACGCGGTCGCGCAGGTTGCCGAACAGCAGGCGGGTGCCGCGCGCCGCCAGCTCGTCGTCGAGCTCGGCCAGCATCTCGCAGGCCATGATGTCGACGTCGTGGATGGCGCCGCCATCGACGATCACCGCGCGGACCGGTGTCTCCGCCGCCGCGACCAGCGCCTCGACGCGATCGCGGAACAGTTGGCAGTTGGCGAAGAACAGCGGCGCGGCGAAGCGGTAGGCGACGATGCCCGGCACCGGCACCGCCTCCGGGCGCTGCGCCGGGTCGTGCCAGCCGCCGGACGGCGTGCGGCCCAGCACCGTCTCGGGCGGGAAGGCGAGCGCGCGCAGCAGCAGCACGATCGAGAACAGCACGCCGATCAGGATGCCTTCCATGATGCCCAGCGCGACGACGCCGGCCAGGGTGACAAGGGCGCCGGCCAGGCTGATGCCGCGGAAGCGCCACAGCCGCGCGAATTCGCCCGGGTCCCACAGGCTCCACGCCGCCGCGATCAGCACGCCGCCCAGCGCCGCCACCGGCAGGTGACGGAGCAGCGGCGTCAGCCAGGTCATCGCCGCCGCCACCACCAGCGCGGCGACGATCGAGGTCAGCGGCGTCTTCGCTCCCGCCGCCTCGGCGACGGCGGTGCGCGAATCGCTGGCGCTGATCGGCAGGCCCTGGCTGAGGCCCGACAGCAGGTTGGCCGCCCCGATGCCGACCAGCTCCTGGTCGGCGTCGATGCGGTCGCGGCTGCGGGCGGCGAAGGCACGCGCCGCGACCACGGTGTCGGAGAACGACAGCAGCGCCGCGGCGACCGCCACCGGCAACAGCACGTCGAAGTCGGCGAGCTTCAGCGACGGCAGGGCGAGCGACGGCAGGCCGCTCGGGATGTCGCCGACGACCGCGACGCCGCGCGCCTCCAGCCCCAGCAGCGCGACCGCCAGTGTCGACACGACCAGCGCCACCACCGCGCCCGGCACCCGCGGGGCGAAGCGGCGGCAGGCGAGGATGGTGGCGAAGGTCCCGCCGCCGATCGCCAGCGACAGCGCATGGGTCTGGCCCAGCTGCGGCAGCAGCGCCGCCATCTGCTCGAGGCTGGTCTCGCCCTGGCCCTGCAGGCCCAGCACCTTGGGCAACTGCGAGACCAGGATCACGACGCCGACGCCATGCATGAAGCCGACGATCACCGGCTTGGACAGGAAATTGGCGACGAAGCCCAGCCGCAGCAGCGCGCCGGCCAGGCACAGGACGCCGACCATCACGCCCAGCAGGGTGCACAGCACGGCCAGTCGCGCCGGGTCGCCCAGCGCCAGCGGCGCCACCGCGGCGGCGACGATCGCGGCCATTGCCGAGTCGGGTCCGACCACGACCTGCCGCGAACTGCCGAACAGGGCGTACGCGACCAGCGGCAGGATGCTGCCGTAGAGACCCGCCATCGGCAGGCCGGCCAGCGTGCCGTAGGCGAGGCCGACCGGCACCAGAAGGGCGCCCAGCGTCGCGCCGGCGGCGATGTCGTGCGGCAGCCACGCCAACCGGTAGGACGCCATCCACGACAGGGCGGGCAGCCACTTCGCCGCCTTCATGCCGCTCTCCGGCGTCCTTGCCGCTGCTTGATCCTGATCAATGTCCCGCCCCGCCCCCGATGGTTTGCTTCGCCCGGATCGAGAAAGAGGTCGTGCCCATGACCCGCCCGTCGCCGCAAACGCCCGATATCGAGCCCTCCCCGCCGCTCACCCTGTCGCCGGAGAAGGCCTGCTTCATCATCGTCAAGGCGCGCGAATTCGACGTCAAGGAAGAGGCCGACGCCGAGCCTGCCGCCAACCGGGGCGACGACGACGCCCTGGGCGTGCTGGCGGAGCGCGGCGACGATTCGGTCGAGTTCGAGTTGGGCTCGTTCATCGAGGCGCTCAGCGAGGACGAGCAGGTCGATCTCGTGGCCCTGGCCTGGCTCGGCCGCGACGGCGGCACGGTGGCCGACTGGACCGACGTGCGCCGCGAGGCGGCCGACGCCCACAACGACCGCACCGCCGCCTACCTGCTCGGCATCCCCCTGCTCGCCGACTTCATCGAGGAAGGGCTCAACACCCTCGGCGTGTCGCTCGAGGAATTCGAGATGGGCCGCCTTTAGTCCGCGTACCGCGTAAGCCGCAAGTCCAACCCAGAGGAAACCATGTTCAAGCACATTCTCGTTCCCACCGACGGCTCTCCGCTGTCGGCGACGGCGATCGACAAGGCGATGACGCTGGCGCGCGACGTCAAGGCGAAGGTCACGGTGATGACGGCGATCGAGCCGTTCCACGTCCTGACCACCAACCAGACCAGCCTGTCCGACACCCGCGAGACCTATGCCAAGCACGCCAAGGCCGAGGCCGAGCGCGTGCTCGCCGAGGCACAGAAGAAGGCCAAGGAACTCGGCGTCACCTGCGGCGTGGCCCAGGTCGAGGCCGACCAGCCCTACAAGGCGATCATCGAGGCCGCCGAGAAGAACGGCTGCGACCTGATCGCCATGGCCTCGCACGGCCGCCGCGGCATGGCTGCCCTGGTGATCGGCAGCGAGACCACCAAGGTGCTGACCCACAGCGCCATCCCGGTGCTGGTCTACCGCTGAGCCGCTACGGCCACTTGCGGCCGAGGAACCGCAGGACGTCCTCGCTGAACTGGCCGGGCGCCTGCAGCATCGAGAAATGACTGACCTCGGGCTGCAGCAGCAGCCCGGCGCCGGGAATGGCGCCGGCCATGAACTCGGTGTTCTCGCGCTTGATCGCCTCGTCGTGGTCGGCATCGACGATCCAGGTATGGACCTTGATGGCGCCCAGGTCCTTCGCGGTCCAGTTGGGCTGGGTCGCCCACATGTTGCCGATCTCGGCCAGGAACTTCTTGTACTCGGTGGGCGTCGCCGACAACGCCTCGTACTCCTTCTGCGCGCGGGCGATGAAGGCGGTGAAGACGGGACTCTTCCCGACGTCCTTGACGCCGCCGGGATCGGAGTTGGCGGCGAAGGCGAACAGCCGGTCGAGCCGCGCCGGGTGGCTCATCGCCAGGCTCAGCCCGATGATCGCGCCGTCGCTCCAGCCGACCACCGCCGCCTTCGGGACCTGGAGAAAGTCCATCAGCCCGATCACGTCGGAGGCCATCAGCGCGTAGCCGTAGGGCTGGCCGTCGCGGGTGCTGCGGCCGTGGCCGCGGCTGTCCATCACGATCACCCGGTGGGTCCTGGCCAGCACCGGCACCTGGTGCCCCCAGTAGTTCGAGTTCGCCAGCCCGCCATGGAGCAGGATCACCGGCGGGCCGCTGCCGAACGTGGCGTACCAGATCCTGACGCCGTTGACCGGCGCATGGCCGCTGCTCACCGGCGTCGGCAAGGTCGGCGTCGGCGGCAGGGTCATCCAGCGCGGGACGGTCTGCGCCCCGGCGACCGTGGCGAACAGGCCGACGAGCAGGCCGACCAGGAAAGCGCGCACGTCCGGTCGTCCTATCGCAGCAGCGCCTTGCGCGCGGTCACGAATTCCTCGACCGCGGCGACGAAGCGGTCGCCCTCGGCCTCGCCGATCATGATGTTCAGCGCCACGAAGCCACGGCGGGCGATCCAGATGCCGGCCGCCATCATGTCGAAGAAGAAGAGCTCCTTGGCATCCTGGTTGCTGCTGGCGATGTCGGCGGCGGTGCGGATCGGGCGGCTGGTCGCGTGCGCCGTCATCATCGAGCCGATGCCCGAGAACTGGAAGGCCACGCCCTCGCGCCGGCAGATCGCGTTCAGCCGCTCGCGGATCCTGTCGCCGCGGGCGTTGAGTTCCTCGGCCGCGGCCGGCGTGTAGACCTCGCCGTAACCCGCCACCCCCGCCGCCATGGTCAGGGCGTTGTTGTTGAACGTGCCGGCGTGCGGCAGCGAATCGGGCTTGGTCGGATCGAACAGCTCCATGATGTCGCGGCGGCCGCCGAAGGCGCCGAACGACATGCCGCCGCCGATGTACTTGCCCAGCGTCGTCATGTCGGGGATCACGCCGGTCTTCTCCTGCAGGCCGCCCGGCGCGAGGCGCGAGGTCATGACCTCGTCGAAGATCATGGTGATGCCGCGCGCCCTGGTCTCCGTGCGCACCATCTCGAGGAAGGCGAGGTCGCCGGGCAGGCAGCCGTGGCTGCCCTGCATCGGCTCGAGCAGGACCGCGAACAGTTCCTCGCCGTGCTTCGCCAGCAGCGCCCGCGTACGCTCGACGTCGTTGTAGGGTGCCACGATGTACTCGTAGGGCACGTTGACCGGGCTGCCGCCGCTCACGAAGTAGAGCACGCCGCCGTGGTAGCCGCCGTGGAACACCATGACCTTGGTGGCCCCGGCGCGGCCCTTGCGCTGGGCGTAGACGCGCGCCCCGGCCAGCGCCATGACGTTGCCCTCGGTGCCCGAGTTGGTGAAGCGCACGAGGTCGATCGACGGGATGCGGTCGGCCACCAGCTTGGCGAGCTTGGCCTCGTTGGCGTTGCGGCCGCCGTAGTTCCAGCCGTCGTCGAGGGCGCGGTCGACGGCGGCGCGGATCACCGGGTGGGAATGGCCGTAGATGCCGGCGGTGTATTCGCCCAGCACGTCGATGTACTCGTGGCCGTCGACGTCCCACAGCCGGCAGCCCTCGCCGCGCGCGACGGTCAGCGGGAACGGCGAGGTGTGCAGCGTCGTGCGGGTGTTGCCGCCGGGCATCGCCTCGCAGGCTTCCCGGTGACGGACCAGGCTGCGCGGGTTGCGGGCGACGTAGGCCTGGCGGGCCTCGTCGAGGGCGGACTGCAGGTCCGAATTGGCCAGGGGCTGGTCGGGCACGGGCACACTCCTCGTTGCCCGGGCAGTATTACACCACGTTCAATTCGCGGATAGGCCGGGCTTGCGAAATCCGCTCGTAGCCGAACGGCGACAGGTCGAGGCCGCGGTACGCGCCGTGGGCGACCAGCCCGGCGACCGCGCGGCCCACCGCCGGCGACTGCTGCATGCCGTGGCCCGAGAAGCCGGTGGCGAAGACCAGCCCGTCGTGCGCGGGATGCCGGCCGACGATGCCGTTCTGGTCGAAGGTGTTGTACTCGTAGTAGCCGGCCCACGCGTTCACCACCTTGGCCGCCTCGAACGCCGGCACGCGCTGCGCCAGCGCCGGCCACACCATCTCCTCCCACTCCTGGTGCTGGACCTCGAGCGGCGCGCCCGCCGGGTCGTTGCCCTCGGCCGGGGTCGTGCCGGCGAGGTAGAACCGCCCCTCGGGCCGGAACCACGTGCCCGACGGGTCGATGGTGAGCGGCGTCTCGCCCGGCGGCTCGCGCACGTCGAACACGAAGACGGTGCGACGCCGCGGCTCGACCGGCAGGTCGATGCCCGCCGTCGCCGCCAGCGCGCCCGACCAGGCGCCGGCCGCCAGCACCACCGTCCCCGCCTCCAGCCGCTCGCCGCTCGCCAGCCGGACCGCGCGCGGTGCCAGCTCGACCACCTCGTCGGCGCGGTAGAGCGCGCCCTGCTCGCGCGCCTTGCGCCGGAAGGCCTGCATCAGGGCCGGCCCGTCGAACCAGCCCTCGTTGGCGGTACCGTGCGATGCCAGCGCCACGCCCTCGGCCGAGAGCCACGGGAAGCGCGACACCAGGGCCGCGGGCGGCAGCAATTCGACGGCACAGTTTTCGCTACGCTGCACCGCATGATTGGCGCGCAGGACGGTCTCGCCCGCTGCACTGGCGAGGAACAGGTACCCCGGTTCGCGCAGGCCGAGGTCGACGCCCAGAAGCTCGCGCGCCCGGCGCAGGAAGCCGATGCCGAAGCGCGACAGCTGGATGTTGAGCGGGGTCGAGAACTGCTGGCGGATCGAGCTCGCCGACAGCGCCGAGGAGGCGCGGGCGTAGGTCGGGTCGCGCTCGATCACGGTGACGCGGCCCTCGAAGCCCATCTCCCCGGTGAGGTGGAAGGCGATCGACGAGCCGATGGCCCCGCCGCCGACGATGATCACGCTGTCGCTCGCCCTGCTCATGCCGCGACTATACTTTGCACCGCCCATCCTGTCGGAGGAATCGATGACGCAAGCGCCCGGCCATAGCCTGCGGGCCCGCGCCCCCTACACGCCGATCCACAGGCGGCCGCCGCTCGCCCTGCCCGGCAACGCGCGGGTCGCGGTGTGGACGATCGTCAACGTCGAGAACTGGCAGCCGACCGGCGCGATGCCGCGCGCGGTGCTGCCGCCGCCGATGGGCAACCCGCTGCTGCCCGACGTGCCGAACTGGGCATGGCACGAGTACGGCATGCGGGTGGGCTTCTGGCGCTTCCTCGACACGCTGCGCAGCCGCGGCCTCAAGGCCACCTTCGCGGTCAACGGCACCGCCTGCGAGGTCTACCGCGAGGCCTGCGAAGCGGCGCGCGACGCCGGCTGGGAGTTCATGGGCCATGGCTTCGTGCAGAAGCCGATGCACCGGGTCGAGGACCAGCGCGCCGCCATCGCCGACACCATCGCCGCCATCGAGGCCTTCACCGGGCGGCCGCCGCGCGGCTGGGAAAGCCCCGGCCTGACCGAGACCGACGAGACTCTCGACCTGCTGGCCGAGGCCGGCATCGAGTACGTCGCCGACTGGGTGCTGGACGAGCAGCCGGTGTCGCTCGCGACCCGCGCCGGACCGATCGTGTCGGTACCCTACACCGTCGAGATCAACGACGTCGTGATCAGCGCCGTTCAGCAGCAGCCGTCGGACGAGATCTGGCGCCGCGGCCGCGACCAGTTCGACCGGCTGTGGCTCGACGGCCGCACCGCACCGCGGGTGATGGCGATCTCGATCCACCCCTACCTGACGGGCGTGCCGCACCGCATCAAGTACCTCGAGATGCTGTACGACCACATCCTCGCCCACGACGGCGTCGTGATGTGGACCGGCGAGCAGATCCTCGACTGGTACCGCGGCCAGGTCCCTACTGGGTCTTGACGCAGTCGTAGGCCGAGGTCGGCCCGGCGGTGCTGACGAAGCGCGCGGACCGGTCGTTGCGGCGGCAGTAGCGCTGCGCCAGCCCGAAGGCGGTCGGCTCGTCGGCCGCGCCGGTGATCTGCACCGAGATGTCGTTGCCCATGATGGTCTCGCCGCTGGGCCCCTTGGAGGTCGTCATGCCGCTGCCGCCGCATCCGGCCAACAGCAGCGCGACCAGGATCGTCGCTCGCTTCATGGCCGGAGCCTACCGCCCGCACCATCGGTTGCAACCCGGCCGTGACCGGACCGTGACCGGGCGGCCGCGTCGGCGCCCAGGGCGATCAGCGGGCGCCGCGGACCAGCCGACCGGGCAAGGCGCCGGTGAATTCGCCGTCGCAGTAGGTGATCTCGCCGTTGACCACGGTGGCACGGTAGCCCTCGGCCCTCTGCTCGAGCCGGCGGCCACCACCCGGCAGGTTGCGCACCGGGTGCGGCGCGGCGACCTTCAGCCGGTCGAGGTCGATGACGTTGAGATCCGCCTTGTAGCCCGGGGCCAGCCGGCCGCGATCGCCCAGCCCGACCGCCTGCGCCGGCACGTCGGTGAGCTGCTGCACGGTCCAGGCCAGCGGCCAGCGCTCGCCCGGCCGGTCGCGCGTCCAGTAGGTGAGCGCGTGGGTGGTGTAGCTCGCGTCGCAGATCAGGCCGTAATGGGCCCCGCCGTCGCCCAGCGCGATCACCGTATCGGGGTGGCGCATCATGCCGGCCATCGCCGCGTCGGAGCAATCGGCGTAGTTGGCGCCGGGGTGGAACAGGATGGTGCGGCCGTCCCCCGATACCAGCAGGTCGTAGGCCAGCTCGAGCGACCGGATGCCGAGCGCCGCCGCCCGCGCGTCGAGCCGCTCGCTGGCCGGCGGCGTGTAGTTCGGCGGGTCACCCAGCACGAACATGTTGTCGGTGTTGCGCATGAACGCCAGCATGTTCGGGTTGCGGTACGACGGCTGCTCGGCCAGCAGCCGCGCCTTCATCGCCGGGTCGCGCAGCCGTGCCAGCTTGTGCTCGAGCGGCAGCGCCTCGATCTCGCGGTAGCCGGGGCAGGTCGAGAACGGGTGGAACGACAGGTCGAGCCCGTACAGCACCGCCACCGGGCGGGCCGCGACCTGGCCGCGGATCCGCAGCCCGTCGCGATTGGCCTTCTCGACCTCGCGCAGCAGCGTGCGCCAGCGACCGGGATAGAGCGAGATGTCGAGCAGCGTGAAGGACAGCGGCCGGCCCGAGATCTCGACCAGCCGCCGCAGCATCGCGAACTCGGTCGACCCTTCCGGCGTCGTATCCTGGAAATCGTCGAGCAGTTGGAACACGCCCTTGCCGGCCCGTCGCATCCCGCGCGCGATCGCCCCCAGTTCCTCCTCGGCCGCGGTAATGGTCGGCGTCAGCGACCCGTCGGAGGCGCGGTGGAACAGCGAGCGCGAGGTGCTGAAGCCCAGGGCGCCGGCCTGCAGTCCCTCCTCGACCAGCGTCGCCATCGCCGCCATGTCGGCGGTGGTCGCCGGCTCGCGCTCGACGCCGCGCCGCCCCATCACGAACACCCGCAGCGGGGCGTGCGGCACCTGGGTCGCGAAGTCGATGTCGCAGCGCCGCCGCGCCAGCGCGTCGAGGTACTCGGGGAAGCTTTGCCAGTTCCACGGCACGCCCTCGCGCATCACGATCTCGGGGATGTCCTCGACCCCTTCCATGACGCGCATCAGCGTGTCGCGATCCTCGGGCCGGCAGGGCGCGAAGCCGACGCCGCAATTGCCCATCAGCACGGTGGTGACGCCGTGACCCGACGACGGCACGAAGCGCTCGTCCCAGGTCGCCTGTCCGTCGTAGTGGGTGTGGATGTCGACGAAGCCCGGCGTGACCGCGAGCCCCGTGGCGTCGATCTCCTCGCGGCCACGGCCGGATACCTGCCCTACCGCCGCGATCCTGCCGTCCTTGAGGGCGATGTCGCCGTCTCGCGGCTCGGCGCCGGTGCCGTCGATCACCGACCCATTGCGGACCACCAGGTCGAACTCAGCCGCCACGACGCCCTCCCTCCGGAACCTCCGGGACGGGCGATCCTGACCCCCGTGCGGCAGGGTCGCAAGCCGCCGACGGTCAGTCGGTGACGGTCTTTCCGCAGGCTGGATTGGTGCAGCGCAGGGTCCGCCGCGTCACGCCCAGCGCGCCGTAAAGCGGGTCGGGCTTTTCCTCGATCAGCCTCAGTTCGCCGCCGCCGCAGCAGTCGCAGGCCGGGCTCGGTTCGTACGGCGCGTTGCGCGCCGCCACCCGGGCGAGTTCCTCGACAATGGTCATCGGGCCAAAGGTCCTTGATGGGGCAAGGATCATATGGCTCCCAATTGGGCCCGCTCTGGGGCAATTGCGGGATATTGCCGTGGAAACCCGACGCGACCGCCGCTCCTAGCGGCGGGGCCGCAGCGCCGCCAGACGGTCGATCTCGCGCCAGAACCCGGCGACCGTGTCGTCGACGATCTGTTTCACCGGCTTGATCTCGTGGACCAGGCCGGCGCTTTCGCCCGCCGCGCCGGACGTGTTCTCGACGTCGCCCTGGACGTACAGCCGGTCCAGCACCGCGTCGCGCGGCAGGCGCTCGCGCGTACCCTCGGCAACGGCGACGGCATAGGGCGTCTTGAGGCCGCGCGAGCGGGCGCGCGGCGGGTTGTCCATCAGGGTGGTGCCGGTGATCGGCGCGTCGACGATCGCCTGCTTGTAGTTCGCGTGCACCGGGCTCTCGACCGAGGCCACGAAGCGCGTGCCCATGGTGACACCCTCGGCGCCCAGCGCGAACGCCGCCGCCATGCCGCGACCGTCGACGATGCCGCCGGCCGCCACGATCGGTACGTCGACCTTCTCCCGCACCGCCTGCAGCAGCGCGAAGGTGTGGACCTCCTCGGGATTGCGGATGCCGGCGCTCTCCGCGCCCTCGACGATCAGCCCGTCGACCCCGGCGTCGACCGCCTTGATCGCGCCGCGCAGGGTGGCGGTGGCGTGGTAGACGACCACGCCCGCATCCTTCAGCCGACGCGTGTAGCGCGTCGGGTCGCCGGCAGAGGTGGTGGCAAAGTGGATCTTCTGGCCGAGCAGCCAGTCGAGGATCGCCGCCTCCTCGCGCGCGTCCATCTGGAGGTAGCGGATCGGCAGGTTGACGCCGAACGGCTGGTTGGTGGCGGCGCGGATGGCGGCGAACTCGCGCTGCGTCACGGCGAGGCTGCGGATCGAGTTCTCGAGCAGGCCGGTGGCCCCGGCCGCCGAGACCGCCGAGACCAGCGGCGCGCGCGCGATCCACGTCATCGGCGACTGGAAGATCGGATAGCGCGACCTGGTGTGCGCGACGACGCGGTTGCCCTCGAACATGCTTTCCCCCGAACGCTTGGTCGATGCGACGGTGGTAACACAGGTCTCAGGCGGGCGGTACGCGGACCCAGCCTTCCATCAGGCGACGCGCCGAACGGCTCATCATCACCCGCTTCACCGACCACGCGCCGCCGCGCTCGACCGCCTCGGCCCCGACCCGCAGCACGCCCGAGGGATGGCCGAAGCGAACCCGGCCGTCGGTGCCGGCCGGCGCCACCCGGTGCACCAGCGTGCCGGGGATCGCCGCCGCGGCGCCCAGCGCGACGGCGCCGGTGCCGGTCATCGCGTGGTGCAGCACCCCCATCGAGAAGATCCGCGCCAGCAGGTCGATGGTGCCCGCCTCGACTTGTCGCCCGTCCGACGCGGTGTAGGACGCGGGCCGGGCCACGAAGGCGAGCTTCGGCGTGTGCAGGCGCGTCGCCGACGCCTCCGCGACGCTCGCGGCCTCGCCCATGGCCACGGCGCCGACCGCGCGGATCGCCTCGGCGCGGGCGAGCAGCGCCCCGTCGCCGTTGACGTCGCCCTGCAACTCGGTGCCCGAAAGGCCGAGCGCCGCCGCATCGACGAACACGGTCGGGTTGCCGGCGTTGATCAGGGTCGCCTCGACCCTGCCGACGCCCGGCACGTCGAGCGTGTCGATGCGGTTGCCGCTCGGGAAGATCGCGCCGTCGGCCGCACCGTTGCCGCCCTCGGGCTCGTTGGCGGGATCGAGGAACTCAAGCTGCACCTCGGCAGCCGGGAAGGTCACGCCATCGAGCTGGAAGTCGCCCAGTTCCACGACCTCGCCATCCCGGACCGGCACGTGGTTGACGATCCGCTTGCCGATGTTGACCTGCCAGATGTCGACCCGCGCCAGGCCGTCCGCCGGCGCCTCGACCAGCTCCGACGCGATCGCGAACGGACCGACCGCGGCGCTGAGGTTGCCGCAGTTGCCCGACCAGTCGATCAGCGGCCGGTCGATCGCGACCTGGCCGAACAGGTAATCGACGTCGCAGCCCGGCCGCCGCGACGGCGACAGGATCACCACCTTGCTGGTGCTCGAGGTCGCGCCGCCCATGCCGTCGATCTGCTTGCCGTAGGGGTCGGGACTGCCGATGGTGCGCAGGAGCACGCGGTCGCGCTCGACCGGATCGGCCGGCAGGTCCTCGGCCCTGAAGAACACGCCCTTGCTGGTGCCGCCCCGCATGTAGACGGCCGGGATCCGCAACTGCTTCATCGATGCGCCTCGTTCTCGACGCCGGGACCACGCACGGCGGCGCGGTGCTGTGCCTCGGCAACATCATGTTCGCGGTCGAACCCGCCCGGATGGACAACCTGTCGAAAGCTCGCGGCTAGCGCCGCCGCCACGCCTGCAGGCGGCCGAGCAGGAAGCGGTCTGCCAGCACGTGCACCGCCTTCACGCCGGCCGAGGTCGCCACGATGATCACGCACAGCGCCGCCGCCGCCGCGGTGGTGCCCGCCTCCTCGATGTTGACCGCCGCCACCGAGGCCAGCTTGGTGTCCGGCGAGTAGAGGAAGATCACCGACGACACGGTGGTCATGCCGTTGACGAACAGGTAGATCGCGATGTCGAGGATCGCCGGCAGGCAGATCGGCGCGGTGACCCGCGCGAAGGTGCGCCACACCGGCACCTTGAGCGAGGCCGAGACCGACTCGAACTCCGGGTCGATCTGCTTCAGGGCCGTCGTCGCGGTCAGGTGACCGACCGTGTAGAAGTGCGCCACCGTGTTGATCACCAGGATCGCCATCGTGGCGTAGAGGAAGTTCAGCGGGTTGCCGGACGCGTTGAAGAAGAAGATGTAGCCGAGACCCAGCACCAGGCCCGGCACCGCCATCGGCAGGAAGGCCAGCAGCTGGACGACGCCGCGCATCAGGTGGAAGGCGCGGGTCTTCTCGTTCAGCCACGCGCCGACGAACATCAGGGCGGTGCCGAACACCGCCGCGCCGGCCGCCATCTGCAACGAGTTGTAGTACGAGTCCCAGCCGTTGGAATCGAAGTTGGCGAAGGCGTAGTTGTCGAGCGTCAGGCTGAGGTTGTACGGCCAGTACTTGATCAGCGAACCCCAGACCGCCATGCCGAGGATGCCGAGGATGCCGGCCGCGACCAGCAGGCAGAACCCGGTCAGCAGCGCGTCGCGACCGAACTGCGGCCGCGGCACCAGCGGCACCGCCCGCGCGGTCAGCAGCGCCACCTGCTTGCGCTGCACCAGCCGATCGACCACGAAGGCCAGCGCCGCCGGCGCCAGCAGGACCATGCCGACCACGGCACCCATCGAGAAGTTCTGCTGGCCGATCACCTGCTTGTAGACGTCGGTCGCCAGCACGTTGTAGTTGCCGCCGATCACCTTGGGGATGCCGAAGTCGGTGATCACCAGCGTGAACACCACCAGCGCGGCGCTGATCAGGCCGTACTTCGCGCCGGGCAGCGTGACCGTGAAGAAGGTGCGCAGCCGCGACGCGCCCAGCACCTCGGCGGCCTCGTAGAGCCGGGCGTCGGCGGTCGCCAGCGCCGTCGCCAGGATCAGCGTGGCGTGCGGGAAGCAGTAGAAGACCTGCGCGATCACGATGCCGTCGAAGCCGTAGATCGGCCCGCCCAGCACGCCCTTCAGGAAGCCCTGGTTGCCGAACAGGTAGATCAGCGCGATGCCCGGCAGCAGCGAAGGCGCGAAGATCGGGATCAGCGAGATCGCCTGGAACAGGCCGCGCAACGGCAGCACCGCGCGGGTCAGCGCGTAGGCATAGACGAAGGCCAGCGGCACCACGACCACGGTGCAGAAGGCCGCGACCCGGGCCGAGTTCAGCGCCGAATCGAGCAGCGCCGGGGTCGAGAAGTAGGCGATGAAGTTGGCCAGCCCGACGAAGTTGCCGTCGCGGTCCTCGAAACCCTTCGACAGCAGCGCCCACAGCGGCAGGCCGACCATGACCAGCAGCACCGCCGCCAGGGCCACCAGCCCGAGGCGCATCGCGAGGTCGTCGCGCGACAGCGCGATCCGCGTCATCGGCCCGCGCGGCGCGGCCGCCGTCAGCGCGTCCGTGGTCACGCCGCGAACACCCGCAGCCGGTCGGGCGGCAAGGCGACGTCGAGCCGGCTGCCCGGCGTCACGCCGAGGTCGCGGATCAGGTTGGACGAGAAGTCGGCAACCAGCTCGACCGACGGCGCCGCCTGGACCTTCAGCGTGGCGCGGCAGAACGAGCCGACGAAGTCGAGGTCGGCGACCTCGATCGGCAGGCGGTTGGGCACGTCCGCCGGCAGGTCGCGGACCCGCACGTCCTCGGGCCGGACGCAGACCTGCACCGCCTGCCCGGCCGCCAGGCCGTCCTGCGCGGCACAGGCGATGGCGAGGCCGGCGACGTCGATCCGGCCGGGGGCGACGAGGCGCCCCGGCAGGAAGTTCATCGCGCCCACGAAGTCGGCCACGAAGGCGGAGGCGGGCGCGCGGTAGATCTCCTGCGGCGTGCCGACCTGCTCGATCGCGCCATGGTTCATCACCACGATGCGGTCGGCCATGGTCAGCGCCTCCTCCTGGTCGTGGGTCACCATGATGGTGGTGACGCCGAGCCGGCGCTGCAGCGCCTTGATCTCGTGACGCAGGCGGACGCGGACCCGGGCGTCGAGCGCCGACAGGGGCTCGTCGAGCAGCAGCAAACCGGGCGAGGTCGCGAGCGCGCGGGCCAGCGCGACGCGCTGTTGCTGGCCGCCCGAGAGCTGCGCCGGGTACTTCGGCCCGGCGTCGGGCAGGCCGACCAGCGCCAAGAGCTCGGCGACCCGCCCGGCGATGTCGCGGCGTGCCATGCGGCGGCTGACCAGCCCGTAGCCGACGTTGTCGGCCACCGTCAGGTTGGGAAACAGCGCGTACGACTGGAACACGATGCCGAAGTCGCGCCGCGACGGCGGCAGCGCCGAGACGTCCTGGCCCTTCTGGTGGATGGTGCCGGAGGTCTGCGGGTCGAGGCCCGCGATGGCGCGCAGCAACGTCGTCTTGCCGCAACCCGAGGGGCCGAGGAAGCAGACGAACTCACCCTCGCCGATCTCGAGCGAGATGTCGCCCAGCGCGGTGAAGGTGCCGTAACGCTTGTGGAGGTTTCGAACGACGAGATAGGACACGGTCATCACCTGGCGCCGAAGGAACGGGGGACCTTCGCGATCACGAAGGTCCCCCGGCCGTTCAGCCCCTGTCGGGCGCTTTACTTCTTCGGCGCGGACTTGCCGTCGTAGCGCTTGGTCCACTCCGCGAGGATGCGCTCGCGGTTCTTCGCCATCCATTCCATGTCGTTCTTGATCATGGCCTTCTCGGCATTGGCCGGGTAGTTCGGCGGCAGCGCGTCGATGCCCGGGTAGGCGACCACGGCGTACGACTTGGCGTAGAGTTCGTTGGCCTGCTTGCTGGCCGCCCAGTCGGCGAGCTTCTTGGCCGCGGCCAGGTTCTTGGTGCCCTTGACGATCGCCGTCGCCTCGAGCTCCCAGCCCGCACCTTCCTTCGGCACCACCAGCTCGAGCGGCGCGCCCTTGGTCTTCTCCGAGGCGCCGCGCATGTCGAGGCCGATGCCGATCAGGCGCTCGCCCTTGGCCGCCTGCACGCAGGGAGCCGAACCCGAGTGGATGTACTGGGCGATGTTCTGGTGCAGGGCGTCCATGTACTTCCAGCCCGCTTCCTCGCCCATGATCTGCAGCCATGCCGCGACCGTGAGGTAGCCGGTGCCCGACGAGGCCGGGTTCGGCATCACGATCGAGTCCTTGTACTCGGGCTTGATCAGGTCGGCCCACGAGGTCGGGACCGGCTTGTTGCCCTTCTTGCCCTCGGCGGTGTTGAAGCAGACCAGCGACAGGTAGGCGTCCTGGCCGACCCACTGCTCGGGCGACTTGCCGCTCTTGAACATCGGCTTGAGCTTGTCGGCGCCGACCGGGGTGTACGGCTCGAGCATGCCCATGGTGCCGACCAGCGCGACGCTGGACGCGGCGAGGCCGGTGATGACGTCGGCGCGCGGGTTGTCCTTCTCGGCGATCAGCCGGGCGGTCACGACGCCGGTGGAGTCACGGACCCAGGCGATCTCGATGTCCTTGTTCTCGGCCTCGAACGCCTTCTTGAACGGCTCGAGCTGGTCGTTCTCGAGCGCCGTGTAGACCGTGAGCCGGGTCTTCTGCGCCATCGCCGGCAGGCTGAGGCCGGCCACGGCCAGAGCCGCCAGGCCCGCGGCGGCGGTCCGACGCATGAAGGTATTGGTCATCTGTTCCCCTCTCCCATTCGACATCGGCGAAACCTTAGCGGCCCGGCCGGCCCCCGGCCAGCCTCCCGAAGGCGTCGCCATGCATGGCCTGTGCCGTTCCGGTCCGCTCCCGTCCATGGGGAAAACGGCGGGTCATGAAAACTTCATCGCCCGGTCCGTCACCGGGCCGTAGCGCAGGGACAGGAGATCGAGGGCATAGTTCTGGTCGAGCCGCCACGGCCGGCGGTCGCCCTGCCGGGGAAACAGGTGCAGGGAGCGCTGGATGTAGCCCGACGAGAAGTCGATCCACGGCAATCGCGGCATCGCCGGGTCGTCGAGCCGGGCGACGCACCGGCGCAGGCGGTGGCGCTGCATGTGGTTCAGGAGGCGACAGACATGGTCGCAGACGAGGTCGGCCTTCAGCGTCCACGAGGCGTTGGTGTAGCCCGACACGGTGGCGAGGTTGGGCACGTCGCTCAGCATCATGCCCTTGTAGGTGACGGTCGTGGCCGGATCGACGCGCCGGCCATCGACCTCGAGGGTCATGCCGCCCAGCAGCTTGAGCTCAAGGCCGGTCGCCGTGACCACGAGGTCGGCGGCGATCTCCTGCCCGGATGCCAGGCGCAGCCCGGCCGCGGTGAAGCGGTCGACCGCGTCCGTCACCACCGAGACCCGGCCGTCGCGGATCACCTTGAACAGGTCGCCGTCCGGCACCAGGCACAGCCGCTGGTCCCACGGCGCGTAGCGCGGCGCGAAGTGCCGATCGACGTCGTAGCCCGGCAGCGCCTGCCGCACGCCGGCGAGGATCATGGCACGCGCCTTGTCGGGTCGCCGCTTGCACAGCTGGTAGAAGATTATGCCGAGCAGGACGTTCTTCCAGCGCGACAGTCCGTAGGCCAGCCGCGCCGGCAGCAGGCGGCGCAGCGCGTTGGCCACCGCGTCCTCGGCCGGCCGCGACACCACGTAGGTCGGCGAGCGCTGCACCATGGTGACGTGCGCCGCCGTGGCCGCCATCGACGGCACCAGCGTGACCGCGGTCGCGCCGCTGCCGATCACCACCACCTGCTTGCCGGCGTAGTCGAGGTCCTCCGGCCAGTGCTGGGGATGGACGACGCGCCCCTGGTAGTCCCCGATGCCGGCAAAGGCCGGCTCGTGGCCATGGCCATAGTCGTAGTAGCCGCTGCACACGAGCAGGAAATTGCAGCGCACGGTCCGGCGCTCGCCGTCGGCGCCGACGGCGACTTCGACCGTCCAGCACGCCTGCTCGCTCGACCACGCGGCCGCGACCACCCGGTGCTGGTACCGGATGTGGCGGTCGATGCCGGCCTCGCGTGCCACCGACCGGATGTAGGCGAGGATCGACGGACCGTCGGCGATCGCCTTCGGGTCCTGCCACGGCCGGAACGCGTAGCCCAGCGTGTACATGTCGGAGTCGGACCGGACGCCGGGATAGCGGAACAGGTCCCAGGTCCCGCCGCTGGCCCCGCGCGCCTCCAGGATGGCGTAGCGCCGGCCGGGGCAGCGGTCCTGCAGGTGCCAGGCCGCACCGATGCCCGACAGGCCGGCGCCGACGATCAGCACGTCGAGCGTGTCCTCCGTCGTCGTCATGGTGTCTCCCCCGGGCGTCCCGGCAGGCCTTCACCGGCCGGCCGGAACCGGCTAGAAACCTCATCCATGATGTTGGGACTAAAGGCGTTCCGGGCGGTCCGCCTGGCCGCGTTGGCCACCTTGTCGCTCCTGGCTCTCGCCGGGCCGGCCGCCGCGCAGTATTGCGACAACCTCGAAGGCAAGGACGTGCGGATGTCCGGCAGGGTCGACCGCGTCGTCGATGCCGCCGGCGTCGTCTTCTTCCGCGACCGCCAGACGTCCTGCCTGTTCGGCATCGTGCTGCGCCCCCAGGACAAGGGCTGCAAGGTCGGCGCCGACATCGAGGTGATCGGCAAGCTGGTCAAGAACCGCTTCATGCCCGATACCTACGACGTCGATCGCGGCACCCGTGCCGGCGACGAGTCGCTGGTCTGCCGCTGACGCCAACCGACCTCATGCCTTCATGAAGGCGTTGAGATCGGGCGTCGCGATCGTGTTGTCGAGGTAGGTGAAGGTCCCCTTCTCGCGGACCTCTTTCGCCGCGTCCAGCAGCCCGGTCATGGCGGCGCGGTAGAGCGACGTCGCGAGGCTGATGCGCTTGACGCCGGCGGCCTCGAGTTCGGCCTTGCTGAACGAGCGGCCCTTGATGCCGACCATGAAGTTGAACGGCTTGCCGAGCGCGCCGCATACCGTCCTGACCGCCGCGAGGTCGGGCAGTCCGGGGGCGAACAGCACGTCGGCGCCGGCCTTCTCGAACGCCTGCAGCCGGCGGATGACGTCGTCGAGATCGGCGCGCCCGCGCAGGAAGCCCTCGGCGCGCGCCGTCAGGGTGAACGGAAACGGCAGGCTGCGGGCCGCCGCCACCGCCGCCGCCACCCGCTCGGTCGCCAGCCCGATGTCGAACAGCGGCCTGTCCTTGTCGCCGGTCGCGTCCTCGATCGAACCGCCGACCAGCCCGACCGCCGCGCCCTGGCGGATGGTCTCGGCCGCGGCCTCGGGGTCGTCGCCGAAGCCCTTCTCGAGGTCACCCGCGACCGGCAGGTCGGTCGCCTCGACGATCAGGCGGGCATTGGCCAGCGCTTCCTCGCGGCTGACCTTGCCGTCGCGACGGCCAAGCACGCCGGCCTTGGCGCCGCTCGACGTCGCCAGTGCCTCGAAACCGAGGCCGGCGAGCAGGCGCGCGGACCCCGCATCCCACGGATTGGCGACGACGAATGCCCCGGGAGCTTCGTGCAAGGCCCGGAACTTCCGGGCCTTCTCGGCCTGGCTGATGGTCATGGCGATTTCCTCCGTGAGGCCGGCATGCTGACGCCAAATCACACCCGAGACAACGGAGATTGGCGCGCAGCCCCTGCATGTTCTAAAACCATTGCGGGAGAGATTTCACGACCGAGATGATGGGACAAGCCAAGCGCGTGGTGAACCTGTTGCGTCGCAACGGGCCGATCGACGCCAGCCGCAAGATCGTCCGCCTGCTGCAATGGCAGCTGGTCGCCCAGGTCAGGCGCTGGCGCATCCTGCGCATGCCCGACAACGAAAGCCGCTTCACCCGCATCTACGAGGTCAATTTCTGGGCGGCCCGGGAAAGCCGCAGCGGTCCCGGCTCCAGCCTCAACGACACGCAGGAGTTGCGGCTGCGCCTGCCCGAACTGTTCCGACAGTTCTCCGTCGACACGGTATTCGACGCGCCGTGCGGCGACTTCAACTGGATGCGGACGGTCGTGGCCGCCGAGCCGATCCGCTACATCGGCGGCGACATCGTGCGGCCGATGGTCGAGGACAACCGGCGCCGCCATGGCAACGACCGGGTGGCGTTCCAGCACCACGACATCACGCGCGCCCCCCCGCCCCCGGCCGACCTCTGGATCTGCCGTGACTGCTTCTACCACCTGTCGATCGAGGACATCCGCCGGGCGCTCCGTCGCTTCGTCGACTCGGAGGTCCCGTACCTCCTCGCGTCGACCCACCGGGTGGTCGATGGACCGGTCAACCTCGACATCACCAGCGGCGACTTCCGCTTCACCGACCTGTTCGCCGCCCCGTTCCTGCTGCCGCGCGACACGCTGTTCCGGATCGAGGACAACACCCACTCCGACATGCACCTGTGGTCGCGCGAGCAGGTCGCGGCCAGCCCGTTCGTGCGATCGCCGGCGTGAAGGCGCTGTCCTTCCGGCTGGCCGTTGCCCTGGCGGTGGCGCTG
The DNA here is from genome assembly GCA_964420105.1 of uncultured Reyranella sp. Classification (GTDB taxonomy): domain Bacteria; phylum Pseudomonadota; class Alphaproteobacteria; order Reyranellales; family Reyranellaceae; genus Reyranella. Next base: position 67,208 of record CAYQRL010000020.1, on the reverse strand, counting down.
GTGGCCGCCGCCGTCTCGGCCAGGGCGCAGCTGTCGGACCTCGCCCTGGTGATCGACCTCGAGCGCCAGGTCCTGAGCGGTCAACAGCTCACGGACAGGGGCTACCTCGTGCCGCCGCTCTTCAACCGGGTGCTGTTTCCCTTCCTCTACGTGCAGGCCGCCCGCCTGCTGCCCGGGTTCGACCCCGGCCATCTCTTCGTGGCCCTGCGCTTCGCCGTCATCTTCGCCTGCTTCGCGCTGATCTTCTCCAGCATCGACCGCCGCGCGGCCCGTGCCGGCGTCGATCCGGTCGCCACCTTCCTGGCCGTCGGCTTCGCCTACACCGCGACCGTGATCCGCCACCCGATGCCGCACACCTCGGACATCATCGACCTCGCGCTGATGTTCTACGTCTTCCTGAACCTCGTGGAAGGACGCACCGGGATCGCCCTCGCGCTCGCCTGCGCGACGGCGGTCAACCGCGAGTCCGGCGCGTTCGCCGGCATCGCCTACGTCCTCCTGCGCGCGGGCAGCGAGCGGCCGGTCCGCCTGCTCGCCAATGGCGCCCTGCTCGCGATCGTGCCCTACGCGCTGGCCGTCGCGGTGCGCCGCTTCGTCCATCAAGGCGACTTGCCGGCGAACACGACCGGCCAGCTCCTGGTCGGACTGCCATCGAACCTGCGGGACATGTTGACCGACTTCCTGCGGTTCAACCCGTGGAACGACTTCTACCTGCTGGTCGCGATGGTCGCGTTCGCCGTGCTGGTGTTCGCGCGCAGCCCGGCACCGGCGGCCTTCCGCTGGCGGATCGCCGGGGCCACGGTCGCGATCGCGCTGGCTTCGCTGGAATTCGGCGAGGTCCGCGAGATCCGCATCTTCCTGCCGTGCCTCGCGCTGCTGGCTGCCGCCGCGGTCGCCGACCCCGGCGCCGCGCAACGCTCCCGCGGCGTCAGCTCGGCTTGATGTTGCCCTTCACGATCACCTCGCCCCAGCGCTTCTTCTCGGCCGCCATGCGCTCCTGCGCCCCGGCCAGCGTGCTGCCCGCCGGCACGATCCCGAGCTTCATCATGCGCTCTCGGAAGCCGGCGTCCTTCACCACCTCGTTGCCGTCCTGGTTCAGCTTGGCCGCGATCTCGGCCGACACCGCCCTGGGCGCGAACAGCGTGTAGTTGGTCGCCGACTCGAAGCCCGGCACGCCGGCCTCGGCCATCGTCGGCACCTCGGGCAGCAGCGGCGAGCGTTCCTTGCTGGTGACCGCGAGACAACGGACCTTGCCCGAGGCGATGTGCGGCAGGTGGGCCAGCACGTTGTCGATCGAGACCTGGACCCGGCCCTCGTAGAGGTCGGCCTGGAAGAACGACGTGCCCTTGTAGGGCACGTGGGTCATCTCGGCGCCGGTCATCTGCTTCAGCATCTCGTAGTTGAGATGGATCAGCCCGCCGAAGCCGGACGAGGCGTAGGACAGCTTGCCCGGGTTGGCCTTGGCGTAGGCGATCAGCTCCTGGACGTTCTTCACCGGCAGGCTGGGCGTCACCAGCACGCCGATCGTGCCGTTCGAGATCTCGACGACCGGCAGGAAGTCCCGGGTCATGTCGAAGGTCAGGTTCTCGTGGAAGTACGGCGCGATCGAGTAGTCGACCAGGCTGCCGACCATCAGCGTGTACCCGTCGGCCGGGCTGCGCGCGAGCTGGGCGGCGCCGATGGTGGCACCGGCGCCGGGCTGGTTGTCGACCACGATGGTCTGGCCGAGCCGCTGCGCGAGGCCTTCCGAGAAGGCGCGGGTCACGGTGTCGACGCCGCCGCCCGGCGGGTACGGCGCGATCATGCGGATCTGCTTGGCCGGCCAGGCCTGGGCGCGGGCGGCAGCGGACATCACGGCGGGCGCCGCCAGCGCGACGGCGGTCGAGCCCAGCAGGCGGCGACGGGTCAGCGAAGTCATCGGTCTTCTCCCTCGAAGCGGCGCCACTCTACCCCGCCCGCCGGCCCATTGCCTACGGCCTAGCCCGGCCAGGGCAGCGACCAGGTCTTCACGTTGGTGAAGCTCTTCATGGCTTCGAGGACGCCTTCCTTGTAGCCGAGGCCGGAGTCCTTGATGCCGCCGAACGGCGACATCTCGATGCGGTAGCCCGGCACTTCCCAGACGTTGACCGTGCCGACCTGCAGCTCGTCGACGAACCGGGTGATGTAGTCCAGCCGGTCAGTGCAGACGCCCGACGACAGGCCGTAGGCGGTGCCGTTCGAAACCCGGATCGCGTCGTCGATATCCTTGACCCGGATGACCGGGATCGCCGGGCCGAAGGTCTCCTCGCGCACCAGCTCGCAGGCCGGGTCGACGTGGTCGACGACGGTAGGCGGGAACAGCGCGCCGCGGCGGTCGTTGCCGTGCAGCAGCCTAGCGCCGTGCTTCGCGACCGCCTCGCTGACGCGGTTCTGGAACAGGGTGGCGGCGCGCTCGTGGATCACGGTGCCGACGTCGGTCTCGGGATCGAGCGGGTCGCCCGCCTTCAGCTTCTTCGCCTTGGCCAGCACGCGCTCGACGAACGCGTCGGCAACCTTGTCGACCACCAGGATGCGCTTCACCGCGGTGCAGCGCTGGCCAGAGTTCTTGGTCGCGCCCGCCACGGCGAGCTCGGCCGCCTTGTCCAGGTCGGCATCCTCCATGACGATCAGCGGGTCGTTGCCGCCCAGCTCGAGCACGATGCGCTTGTAGCCGGCGGTCGCCGCGATGTGCTTGCCGACCCGCACCGAGCCGGTGAAAGTCACGAGGTCGGCGTGCGGGTCGGTGATCATGGCATCGCCGATGTCGTTCGGGTTGCCGGTGATGACCGACAGCATCTCCGGCGGCAGTCCGGCCTCGTACAGCGTGTCGGCCAGGAACAGTGCCGTGAGCGGCGTCAGCTCGGTCGGCTTCAGCACCACGCAGTTGTTGGTCGCAAAGGCCGGCGCCAGCTTGTGCGCCACCATGTTCAGCGGGTGGTTGAACGGCGTGATCGCCGAGATCGCGTTCAGCGGCTGGCGCAGGGTGAAGATCTTGCGCGACTTGCCGTGCGGGGTGAGATCGCACGAGAAGGTCTGGCCGTCGTCGAGCAGACAGAGCTGGCCGGCGAACGTGAAGACGTCGTAGGCGCGGCCGACCTCGTACAGCGAGTCCTTGAGGCACAGGCCCGACTCGAGCGTGATCAGGCGCGACAGTTCCTCCTTGCGCGCCACCAGCAGCTCGGCGGTCTTGAGCAGGATCTGCTGGCGCTGGTAGCGGGTCAGCTTCGGCTTGTACGCGTGGGCGATGCGGAACGCCTCGGCGACCAGTTCCGGCGTGGCCCGCGGCACCGTGCCGACCAGCCGGTTGTCCCATGGGAAGCGGACCTCCAGCCGGGCCTTGGTCTCGACCTTCTTGCCGGCGATCCGCAGCATCTCGTGCCGCACCTCGTCGCCGCGGAGCATCGTGTCCATCGTCAGTCCTCTCAGGCGACCAGGTTCAGGGCGAGGTCGAAGGCGTCGAAGTTGCGCCAGCGTCGCTTGTCGTCAGCGGCCACCAGCTTGTGGTTGCAGAGCAGCGGCACCTTCTGCTCGGAGATGCCGCCGTGGCTGCGCAGCGGCTCGGTCAGGCCCGACAGGTCGTGCCGGGCCGCCGAGGTGCCCAGGACCTTGTGCTTGGTCGACACGACCACGAGGTCGCCCAGCCGGTCGGCCGGCAGCTCGAAGCGCGCCGCCGCCTCGTCGCGGCCGAGCGCCGCCTCGATGCCCGGCATCGCCTTCAGCCGCGCCGCCATCTCGGTCGCCGCGGTCCCGGCCGGCAGGTAGACCACCGCGTAGGAGCCGAGCGCGCCGTGATGGACGACGTAGGGGTCGGTGATCGGCAGGATGACGCGGGCGGCGTCCTTGCCCAGCCACTGGTCGAACACGTCCTGCAGGTAGATCACGTCGGGCTGGCCGTCGGCGCCGAACTTGGCGTTCATGCCGTGGTCGGCGGTCAGCGCGATGGTGCAGCCGAGCCCGTCGAGCGTGGCGAGGTAGCCGTCCATCATGGCGTAGAAATCGTTGGCCACCGGCGTGCCGGGCGCGTGCTTGTGCTGGATGTAGTCGGTGGTCGACAGGTACATGATCTCAGGCCGGTCGCGCTGCATCAGCCTGACGCCGGCGGCGAAAACGAACTCCGACAGGCCCGCGCTGTAGACGTCGGGCACCGGCAGCCCGACCAGCTCGTTGACGTGGTCGATGCCGTTCTCGGCCAGCGTCGCCTTGTCGGACTTCTCCGACGAGAAGCTGCAGGCCTTGCCCGGTGCCAGCTCTAGGCCCTTGCCCAGCAGGCCGCGCAGCTTGTCCTTGGCGGTGATCACCGCGATGCGGCAGCCGGCGCGCTGGAACGACGGGAAGATGGTCTCGATCCTCAGGAACTTCGGATCGTTCATCATCACCTCGGCGCCGCTCTCGGGGTCGAGGAAGTAGTTGCCGCTGATGCCGTGCGCCGCCGGCGGCTGGCCACTGACGATCGACAGGTTGTTGGGATTGGTGAACGACGGCACGACGCAGTCGGCCAGGAGGTTGGTGCCGCCGGTCAGGACCTTGCCGAACCACGGCGCGCGGCCGGCCTCGACGGCGCGCTCGATGTAGCCCGGCTCCGAGCCGTCGACGCAGACCACGACGGTCGGGCGGCGCGGCAGGCGGTAGCGGCGGCCGTTGACGGCGATCTCGCCGCCGGCGCTGTTGAGGCTGTCGGGTGCCATGGTTTCCTCCTACTCCGCCGCCAGCGCGGGGCCGCCGTTGCTGACCCGCATCTCGTCGAGCACGGCGCGCACCGCGTCCAGCGCGCCCTGCATGTCCTTCGGGTACAGCCGGCCGATGCAGCCGATGCGGAACGACTCGGCGACGGTGAGCTTGCCCGGGTAGATCACGTAGCCGCGGTCCTTGAGCGAGTCGTAGAACTTCTGGAACACGAACTTCGGATCGTTCGGCATGTGGAAGGTGACGATGATCGGGGCCTGCAGCGTGTCGTCGAGCAGCGTGCGAAATCCCATGGCGCGCATGCCGTCGATCAGCACCTTCGCGTTGTCGCGGTAGCGCTTGCCGCGGCCGGCGACACCGCCCTCGGCGGCATGCTCCTCGATCGCCTTGCCCAGCGCCACGATGACGTGGATCGGCGGCGTGAAGCGGTACTGGCCGGTGCGCGCGAACGCCTCGGCCTGGTCGTGCAGGTCGAGCACCAGCGTCGTGGCGTTGCCCTTGCACTCGGCCAGCGCCTCGTTGCGGCAAACCACGAAGCCGAGCCCGGGCACGCCTTCGAGGCACTTGTTCGAGGACGCGGCCAGCGCGTCGTAGTGCACCTTGCGGGCGTCGATCTCGATCGCGCCGAAGGCGCTCATCGAATCGACCAGCAGGCGGCGGCCGTGGCGGGCGACCAGGGCGGCGATCTCGGCGATCGGGTTGAGGATGCCCGAGGTGGTCTCGCAGTGGACGGCGAAGACGTGGCTGATGGCCTTGTCGCCCGCCAGCAGCCTGTCCAGCTCGGCGAGGTCGGGCGGCGTGTCCTCCGGTGTCTCGAACGACAGTGCGGCGCGGCCGGCGATCTGCGCGATCCTGAGCGCGCGCTGTCCGTAGGCGCCGTTGATCAGCACCAGCAGCTTGCCGGTCCGCGGCACGAAGCTGGTGATCATCGCCTCGACGGCGAAGGTGCCCGAGCCCTGCACCGGCACCGTGGTGTGCGTGCCCTTGCCGCCCGCCAAGTCGGCGATGCTGTCCAGCACCATCCGGTTGATGCGCAGGAACTCGGCATCGCGCGAGCCCCAGTCGTGGACCATCGCCTGCTTGACGGCGGCGGAGGTGGTGAGCGGGCCGGGCGTCAGCAGCAGCGGATCGCCGGTTTCGGAGCGGGCGGGCGTGAAGGTCGTGGTCGGTGACATGGGGCGGATCGTGGCCTCGCCAGAACTATGCGTCCAGTATATATTCCTTATGCTACCTATCTATTCCACATATATGACACCGACCCAGCTGCGCGCCTTCCACCTCGTCGCCGAATCCGGCTCGTTCTCGGCCGCCGCCCGCGCCTCGGGCCTCAGCCAGCCCAACCTGTCGAGCCAGGTCACGGCGCTTGAGCAGGGCTACGGCGTCCGCCTGTTCGACCGTCGCGGCCGCAGCGTCGTGCCGACCGAGACCGGGCGCCAGCTGCACGGCATCACCACCCGCCTGTTCGCGCTGCAGGACGAGGCGCGCGCGCTGCTCGCCGGCGAGCAGGCGCTGACCCGCGGCCACCTGCGCATCGCCGCCGACTCGGCCCACCACGTGGTCCCGATCATGGCGGCGCTGCGCGACCGTGCCGAGGGCCTGACCTTCGCGCTGGCGATCGACAACTCGGCGGTCGTGCTCGACCGGCTGCTGCGCCACGAGGCCGATGTCGCGGTGATGGCCAAGAGCGTGTCCGACCCGCGCCTGCACGCGGTACGACTTCGCACCGACCGGGTCGTGCTGTTCGTGCCGACGGGCCACCGCCTCGCGCGCCGCGACAGGGCGGCCCTGTCGGCGCTGGCCGGGCAGTCGCTGGTGCTGCGCGAGCGCGGCTCGATCACCCGCGAGGTGCTGGAACAGGCGATGGCGGCGGCCGACGTCCAGCCCGGCGCCATCGTCGAGGTCCAGACGCGCGAGGGCGTGCGCGAGGCCGTCGCCGCGGGCTTCGGCATCGGCGCGGTGTTCGCCAGCGAACTGGGCGACGACCGCCGCTTCCGCCGCATCCTGGTCACCGACGCCGACCTCGATGTCGCCGAGTACGCGGTGTGCCTGCAGGAACGATGGCGCGTTTCGCTCGTCCGCGCGTTCATGGAGGAAGCCGCCCGCCAGGCGGCGGCCTGAGCGCGGCCAGGGCTTTCGCGGCCAGTGCGGCGAGCGTAGGGTCGCAACGATCATGCATGGCGTCGAGACGATCCTGAACGTGCTGGGCAGCGTGACGCTGCTGCTGTGGGGCGTCCGCATGGTCCGCACCGGCCTGACGCGCGCCTTCGGGGCGGCGCTGCGGCGCGCCATCGCCGCCTGCTCGCGCAACCGCTTCACCGCCTTCGTCGGCGGCTTCGCCGTCACCGGGCTGCTGCAGTCGAGCACCGCCACGTCCCTGCTCGTCTCCTCGTTCGCCGGCCGCGGGCTGATCCCGCTGTCGATCGCCTTCGCCGTCATGCTGGGCGCCGACATCGGCACCACGGTCGCCGCGCAGGTCCTGTCGTTCGACCTCGGCTGGGTATCGCCGCTGCTGATCGGCGCCGGCGTCATCACCTTCCTGTCGAGCGAGAGCGACAAGCCGCGTCACCTCGGCCGGGTCGGCATCGGGCTCGGCCTGATGCTGCTGTCGCTGAAGCTGCTGGCCGCCGCGACCCTGCCGCTGCGCAGCGCGCCGGCCTTCATGGCGCTGCTGCAGGGCCTGCAGGACGAGTACGTGATCGCGGCGGTCGTCGGCACGCTCGCCACCTGGTTCGTGCATTCCAGCCTGTCGATCGTGCTGCTGGTGATGTCGTTCGCGGGCTCGGGCCTGGTCGAAGCGAAGCTCGCCCTGGCGCTGGTGATCGGCGCCAACATCGGCGGTGCGCTGGCGCCCTACATGGCGCAGTCGGGCGCCGACGTCGCCGCGCGGCGGGTGCCGCTCGCCAACCTGATGACGCGCGCGATCGTCGGCGTCGCCCTGCTGCCCTTCCTCGGCCCGGTGGCCGGCTGGCTGTCGCTGCTCGACCCGTCGGCGACCCGCCTGCCGGTCAACTTCCACACCGCCTTCAACGTCGTCGCGGCCCTGGTCTTCCTGCCGCTGGTCGACGTCGTGGCCTGGGCCTGCCGCCGCCTGCTGCCCGAGCGCCCGGTCGCCGACGATCCCGGCCGGCCGCGCCACCTCGATCCCAACGTGCTCGACTCGCCCGCCGAGGCGCTGGGCTGCGCGCTGCGCGAGACCCTGAACCTCGGCGACAAGGTCGCCGACATGCTGCGCCAGACGATCGACGCGCTGGAGCGCAACGACCCCAGGATCGTCAAGGCGATCGAGGCCGAGGACGACGCCGTCGACCGCCTCTACGAGGCGATCAAGCTGTACCTCGTGCAGACCTCGCGCAACGAGCTCGGCGAGGAGGACGGCAAGCGCTACGTCGAGATCCTGACCTTCACCACCAACCTCGAGCACATCGGCGACATCATCGACAAGAACCTGATGGAGCTGGCGACCAAGAAGATCCGCAACCGCTACGCCTTCTCGGCCGAGGGCATGGCGGAGCTGCGCGACTTCCATGGCCGCGTGCTCGAGAACCTGCGGCTGGCACTGAACGTCTTCACCACCCGCGACATCGCGCTCGCCCGCCGGCTGGTCGGCGAGAAGGCATCGCTGCGCGAGGCCGAGGCGAGGACCGCCGACAGCCACTTCGCGCGCCTGCGCCAGGGCCGCACCGAATCGATCGAGACCAGCTCGATCCACATGGACGTGATCCGCGACCTCAAGCGCATCAACGGCCACATCGCCTCGGTCGCCTACCCGATCCTCGAGGCCGCCGGCGAACTGGCCGACACGCGGCTGCGCCCCACCGGCGATACCAGCGCGGCGGAGGCGGAGGGAGCTCCTACATCCTGATCCGCGCGCCCGCCGGGTCGTACGGGCAGCGCAACGACACCCTGGCCTTCAGCCGCGTGCCCGCGAGGTCGACCTCGAAGCGGCCGCTTTCCAGCCACGCCGCGTCGATGGCGGCGCCGTCGGCCCGCTTGACGTAGCCCAGCCCGACCGAGGCGCCGACCGTGTGGCCGTAGGCGGCCGAGGTCAGGTCCCCGACCGGCGCGCCGTCGCGCAGCAACGCCTCGCCGCCCCACAAGAGCGGCTCGCGGTCCTCCAGCACCACCGACACCAGCCGGCGCGCCAGCGGCCTGGCCTTCGCCTCGACCAGCGCGTCGCGGCCGATGAAGCCGCCCGGCTTGTCGAGTTTCACCGCCCAGCTGAGCCCGGCCTGGAAGGGAGTGTCGTCGGGCGTGAGCTCGCGGCCCCAGGCGCGGTAGCCCTTCTCCAGCCGCAGGCTCTCGATCGCGTAGTAGCCGGCATCGCGCAGGCCGTGCGCCGCCCCCGCCGCCTGCAGCGCGTCGTACACCGTGGCCGCGAACTCGACCGGCACGTAGAGCTCCCAGCCGAGCTCGCCCATGTAGGTGCGACGCGATGCCAGCACGGTCGCGTGGCCGACGCCGACCTCGCGGATCGCCCCGAACGGAAACCCGTCGCTGGAGAAATCGGCGCGGCTCACGGCCTGCAGCAGCGCCCGGCTGCTCGGGCCCATCACCGACAGCACCGTCCAGGCGCCGGTGACGTCGGCCAGCGTGACGTGCGCGGCGCCGTCGAGGTTGCGGCCGATCCAGTCGAGGTCGCGCACCGGCTGCGCCGAGCCGGTCACCACCAGGAAGCGGTCGCTGGCCAGTCGCGCGATCGTGACGTCGCTCTCGAAGGTGCCGCGCCGGTTGAGCAGCGCGGTGTAGACGGTGCGGCCGACCGGCACCGCGATGTCGTTGGCGGCGATGCGTTGCAGCTGCGCCTCGGCATCGCGGCCCTGGACCAGGATCTTGCCGAACGAGGTCTCGTCGACCACGGTCACCGCCTCGCGGGTCGCGCGGTGCTCGGCGGCGACGGCGTCGAACCACGCCGCCCGGCCCCAGCCGTAGGTCATCTCCGGCGTCCTGCCGGCGCCGGCGAACCAGTTGGGCCGCTCCCAGCCCATCTTGTTGCCGAACCAGGCGCCGCGCGCCTTCAGCCGGTCGTAGAGCGGCGAGCGGCGGAACGGCCGGCCCGACTCGAGCTCGCGCTGCGGCCACGGCATCTTGTAGTGCAGGCCCAGGGTCTCGGCGACGCGGTCGCGCAGCCAGGCGTCGTTGCCGTGGAAGCCGGCGAAGCGCCGGATGTCGACCGGCCACAGGTCGAGGGTCGGCTCGCCGGCCACGATCCACTCGGCCAGCGCCATGCCGGCGCCGCCGGAGCTGGCGATGCCCATCGAGTTGAAGCCGGCGCCGACGAAGAAGCCCTTGAGCTGCGGCGCCTCGCCGAGGATGTAGTTCTGGTCGGGCGTGAAACTCTCGGGCCCGTTCATGAAGGTCTTGATGCCGGCCTTTTCCAGCGACGGCACGCGGATCAGCGCGTTGTCCATCAGGACCTGGAACTGGTCCCAGTCGTCCGGCAGCATGCCGAACTCGAAGTCGTCCGGGATGACGTCCTTGTTCCACGGCTTGGCGACCGGCTCGAAGCCGCCCATCAGCAGGCCGCCGACCTCTTCCTTGAAGTAGATGTAGCCGTCGGGATCGCGCATCACCGGCAGGTCGCGCGGCACGTTCTCCATCTTCTCGGTGACGATGTACATGTGCTCGCACGAGTAGAGCGGCACCGTGACGCCGACCGAGCGGCCGAGCTGGCGCGCCCACTGGCCGCCGCAGTTGACCACGATCTCGGCCTTGATCGGCCCCTGCGTGGTCTGCACGCCGGTGACGCGGCCGTCCCTGGTGTCGACCGCCGTCACCCGCGTCTTCTCGAAGATGCGCACGCCGTTGTTGCGCGCGCCCTTGGCCAGCGCCTGCGTGATGTCGGCCGGGTTGGCCTTGCCGTCACCCGGCAGCCAGACCGCGCCGACGAGGTCGTCGGTCCGCATCACCGGGTACTTGTCGCCGGCCTCCTTCGGGGTCAGCGGCTCGCAGGCCACGCCCTGTGCCTGCGCCATCGCCGCCGAGCGCCGCAGCAGCGTCATGCGCTCGGGCGTGCGCGCCACGGTCAGCGAGCCGCACTGCTTCCACCCGGTCGCCAGCCCGGTCTCGGCCTCGAGCCTGGCGTACAGCTCGGTGCTGTAGCGGATCAGCCGCGTCAGGTTGGAGTAGCTGCGCAGCTGGCCGACCAGCCCGGCGGCGTGCCAGGTCGTGCCGCCGCTCAGCCGCCCCTGCTCCAGCAGCACCACGTCCTTCCAGCCCAGCTTGGCGAGGTGGTAGGCCGTCGAGCAGCCCATGATGCCGCCGCCGACGACGACGACCCGCGCCTGGGTGGGGAACGCGGCCGCCATCACAGCCGTCCGGCCAGAGCCGCCTCGTACATGCGCCGCATCTCGGGCACGCCCGCCTTCACCGGGTTGCCGCCGGCCGTCGGATCGACCGCCGCCATCTCGGCGAACCTGTCGAGGTGGCTGTCCGTGACGCCCAGCTCGGCCAGCGTGTGCGGGATGCCGATCTGGCGGCGGAGCTCGAGGCTCCATTCCATGAAGCCGTCGAAGGTCGGGCTGCGCAGCCCGAGCCAGCGCGCCAGCCGCTGGATCTTCTCGTCGATCGCCGGGCGATTGAACATCAGCACGTAGGGCATGGCGACCGCGTTGGTCAGGCCGTGGTGGGTGTCGAGCACGGCGCCGACCGGGTGCGACAGCGAGTGGATGGCGCCCAGCCCCTTCTGGAAGGCGGTCGAGCCCATCTGCGACGCCGCCAGCATGTGGCCACGGGCCTCGAGGTCGCGGCCGTCCCTGACGGCGCGCACGAGGTTCTCCTTCACCAGACGCATGCCCTCGACGGCGATGCCCTCGGCGTAGGGATGGTAGCCCGGGGCGCAGTAGGCCTCGAGGCAGTGGATGAAGGCATCGAGCCCGGTGCCGGCCGTCAGCTTGGGCGGCAGGCCGACCGTCAGCTCGGGATCGGCGATGACGATCGACGGCATCATCTTCGGGTGGAAGATGACCTTCTTGGTGTGGCTCTCCTCGTTGGTGATCACCGAGGCGCGGCCGGTCTCCGAGCCGGTACCGGCGGTGGTCGGCACGGCGATCGACGGGTAGATGCCGGCCGGGTTGGCGCGGGTCCACCAGTCGCCGATGTCCTCGAAGTCCCACAGCGGCCGGGTCTGGCCGGCCATGAAGGCGATCGCCTTGGCGGTGTCGATGCCGGAGCCGCCGCCCCAGGCGATGACGCCGTCATGCTTGCCCGCCCGCAGCACCCGCACCCCGGCCTCGACGTTGGCGGCCACGGGGTTGGGCTTGACCTCGCTGAACAGCGCGACCTCCAGCCCCGCCTTGCGCAGCGCCACCATGGCGTCGGCGATCATCGGCAGCTTGGCCAGCCCCGGGTCGGTGACCAGCAGCGGCCGATGCAGGCCGACCGCCTTGCAGGCGTCGGGCAGTTCGCGGATGCGGCCGGCGCCGAAGCGGATCGAGGTCGGGTAGTTCCAGTTGCCGATGAGCGGTTGAGACATCCGGGAATTCCTGCTGGCTGGCTGACCCGGCAGTCATACACGCACATCCCCCCGCGTTACAGGACCCCGGGACCGCGGTCTCCCACAGGCACCGTCGTCAGCCCCCGAAGCGCTGGCGGCCGGCGACCCAGGTCTCGCTGACCTTGATCGCGGACAGCTTGTCGGGCGCGGTGTCGTAGGGATCCGACTCGAGCAGCACGAGGTCGGCCTCCTTGCCCTTCTCCAGCGAGCCGATGCGGTCGCCCTGGCCGATCTGGCGGGCGGCGTCGATGGTGACGGCGCGCAGCGCCTGGTCGAGCGTGATCGCCTGGTCCGGCGCGATCACGGAGTTGTCGACCACGCACCGGCGCGTGACCGCCGTCTCGACCAGGGCGAGCGCACCGGCCGGCGAGCACGGCGAGTCGGTATGCAGTGTGAACGGCACGCCCGCGCGCGCACAGCCGCCGGCGCTGTCGGTCAGCAACGTGCGCTCGGCGCCGAAGATTTGGTCGCGGTAGGCGGCGCCGTAGAAGCGCACGTGGTTCATCAGGAAGCTGGGCTGGACGTTGAGCGCCTTCAGGCGGGCGACCTGGTCAGGACGCAGGATCGTCGAGTGCTCGATGCGGTTGATGCCCTGCGCCGTCGAGTTGCCGTAGGCCGCCTCGATGGCGTCGAGCGCGAGGTCGATCGTGTGGTCGCCGTTGCAGTGGACCTGGACCGACGAGCCGAACGCCTTGACGTCGGCCACCATCTTCCTCATCGCCGCCGCGTCGAAGTTGGGCTTCCCCCTGTCGCTGCCGCCGAGGTACGGGACGGTCTGCGCCCCGGTCTTGGTCTGGTTGGAGCCGTCGCCCACGATCTTGACGCCGTACAGCGAGAACAGGCTGTCGGGCAGCACCGTCGCGGCGGCGCCGATACCGAGCGCGCGGTACGGTTCGTAGCCCTTGATGTCCTCGTACATCAGGCTGGCGCTGGTGCGGCAGGCGAAGCCCGGCGACGCCTTGGCGAACGCCGCGATCCACTCCGACTTCAGCGTCCCCGGCTCGTGCAGCGTGGTATTGCCGGTCGCCGCCGCCTTGCGCAGGTAGCTCTCCAGCGCCTTGCCGGCGACCGACATCGTGATCTTGGGCAGCATCAGCGGCAGGAACTTGAACAGCGCCGCTTCCTCGAAGACCTGGCCATCGAGCTTGCCGTCGGGGCCGCGGCCGAAGTGACCGCCCCCCGGCAGCTCGCCCACGTCCTCGGGGATGCCGGCCATCTTGAGCGCGAGGCTGTTGACGCAGGCATCGTGGCCGTTGGTGTACCAGACGAAGATCGGCCGGTCGGTCGAGACGGCGTCGAGCTCGGCACGCGTCAGCCCGCCACCCTGCAGCAGGTTGTCGAAGTTCGATGCGGTGACCCACTCGCCGGCCGGCGTGCGCGCGGCCATGGCACGCAACGCCTCGATCAGCTTCGCCCGCGTCGGGTAGGTCGTGTAGCCGACGTCGGTCAGCAGCTCGAGGATCACCGCCGACAGGATCGAGTGATTGTGAGGGTCGACGAAGCCCGGCATCAGCGTCCGGCCGCCGAGGTCGACGATCCTCGTGGCCGCCGATTTCAGGCCACCGACCTCGTCCTCGTTGCCGACCGCAAGGATCCTGCCGCCGCCGATCGCCAGCGCCTGTGCCGGGTTCGCGCCCGGCATCGGCCGGACCTTGCCGCCGCGGAAGATCACCTCGGCGCCGTCGGCGGCGCGGGCGACCCGCGGCCGGGCGATCGTCGCCGCCGCGCCGGCGGCGCCGACCGACAGCGCCATCAGCGTGCGACGGGTGGGCTTCGCCGCGCCCGACAGGTTCCCGAAGACGCGATTGGCCCCGCCCTCGAACAGGTCATCGTGGAGGGCGAGGGTACTGAAGCAGGCGCGGCACATGGGAAGGCTCCTTGTTGCGGAGACTTCTAGGGCTGCCCGCCGCGAGACCGAAGGGGAATTACCGCCAGATCGGTGACAAGGCCGCTCCTCGCGCGCTCAGATGATCTCCTTTTGACGATCCTCATTCACCGTCATTCACGGTGATGCTTCCTCGTTAGATAGACCCTGAAATGCTTGCTGCGCAACGTTCTCGGGGATCTATCGAGATACAGGAAGATTCACCGCGGGTGGATACCAGGTGGATAGGGAGCGACCCGATGAGCGAGAGACTGACGCGACGCGCGTTAGACAACTGGCTTCGAGACGATGCCGCGGGAGACTGGCTCTGGTGCAGTGAAATGCGGGGCTTCGGAGCGCGACGCCGAGACGCCAAACGGGCTGCGCTCGTGGTTCAGTTTCGGATCGGGCGCGGTCGTACCGCCAAGCGCAGGCGTCTCGTGCTCGGGGAGTATCCGACCATGCGTCCCGAAGAAGGCCGGGAATTGGCCGCCTCCTACATCAGCGCGGGCTGGAAGGGCGTAGATCGGGTCGCAGAGCAACGGGCAACTCAGCTGGCCACTCAGCCCTCCGCGCCCATCGCCACCCTCTCTACGGCCTTCCTAGCCTTCAGGCGGCCCCACTTGATGGCCAGGTCAGCCGACCAATACGAGTCACTCTGGCGGCGATGCATCTTGCCCGAGTTGGGTCGCAAGACTCCCGCCGAGGTAAAACGCCGGGAGGTTGCGCTGCTACTGGACCGGCTGGAGTCGGAAGCAGGGACCTCAGTCGCGGACCGGATCCACGAGCAACTCGCCATCTTCTTCCGTTGGGTCGCCGAGCGAGACGATGAATTCGTCTCTCCGCTGATCCAGGCCACCAAGCGGCACAGAAGGGGCCCAGGAGCTCGTCCGCTTACGGATGACGAGATCCGGCAGTTCTGGGAAGCATGCGGTCGCTCAGGCCCTGCGGGAGCGGCAGGCCGCTTCTGCCTCCTAACTGCCGTACGCCGTACGGAGGCCACCGCTGCCACTTGGGACGAGTTCCACGAGGCCGGCCACTGGCGCATCCCGGCTAGCCGCTACAAGACCAAGAAGGAACACGTCCTTCCGATGTCTCAGGCCGCCGCGGCCTTGGTCGACGGTCTGGAGCGCCGGTCGCGCTTCCTGTTCGGCGCTACCGGGAGCCCTCCGGATTGCTGGGGTCTGTGGAAAGCCATCGAGCAGGCTGGCGGCCCCAAGGGGGACGGCATCTCGTGGCACTCTCTGCGTAAGACCGCTCGTACGATCATGTCTCGCGCTGGCGTTCGCGCCGAGCATGCAGAGCGAGTGCTTGGTCATGTCCAAGGAGCCATCGAAAGTGCGTATGACAAGCACACATACCTGCCAGAGAAGCGGGGGGCGTTGGAATGCCTCGCCGCTGAAGTTGCTCGCATCGTTGAAGGCCATCATTCGCCCAACGTGATCAGGATGGCGATTGCCGTATGACCCGGCTCGATCAGTCATCACGGTCTACCTAGATGAACGACGCGAACACAACGGAGGAGCCTCTGACGAACTGCTGTTAGCCCCTGGGATATTCCGAGGGGGTACAATCAGGAAGTTCGTCATGACTGGTCAATCTCCGGTCGCCCGTTTGCTCGTCTCCGAGAAGGAAGCCGCTACGCTGATCGGCGTTAGTAGCCGCATGCTCGTTTCGCGACGGTTCTGCGGAAAGCCCCTCCTTCCGTTTGTCCGGGTTGGTAGCCGCAACATCCGGTACCAGCTGGCCGACATCGAGGAGTTCATTAGGGCCAACCGAGTGGGTGGGAGCAGCTAGGTGGCTGCCAGCCTGGGGGCGCTCCCGCCGGTCTCAACTCGGAACCGGCAGTTGGCTCCGATTGGCCAAGCATCTATTGCTCGCTTACGGCTGCTCGATGCGGGCTACCCTCCCGTGCCTGCGAAGGGCAAGTTGCCCGGTGTCAAAGCATGGACCCGGTATGCGACTGCCTTTCCCTCTCCCCGTACGATTGCTGGATGGGATACCCGCTTGCCGACACACCAAAACACCGGTGTTGTGTGTGGTGCGGTGCGGGTTCTGGATCTTGATGTCGATGACCCGGGCCTCTCTGCACGGTGTCAGGCGGCGATCTCCGCCATCTTGGGGACTGACAGCCCCTGTCGGATTGGCCGGTGGCCCCGAGCAGCCATCTTCTTCCGCGCGCACGATCCCGACCGCTGTACCGAGCGCCACCGGTTCTCTCTCGGAAGCGTCGAGTTCTTGGGCAAGGGAGCTCAAGTGATTGTTGATGGAACCCACCCCGACACCGGCTCACCCTACTACTGGGTTAACGAGCCGCTCTGGGAGGTTTGGGCCGACAGGCTACCCATACTTAACGAGGAGATGGAATCTACCCTTGTGTCCGCCATGGGCGCGATCTTGTACCGAAAGAAAAATGCCGGACGACCGACTGGCTCCCGACCGAAAAGCGTTTCCACGGGCCTGACAGGCTTCCGAAACGATGACCTGTTTCTCAGGGTCGTCAACGCGGCATTCGTCTGCGACACGAAGACGGATCTTCTGGCACGAGCTAGTGACTTGAACCAATCGACCTACGCGTTCCCGCTCCCCGACAGCGAGGTTAGGAAGATGGTGAATGGGGTCTGGAAGAGGAAGGAGGCCAGGACACTTTTTCGACCCGGCGGAGAAGCTCATGCCATGCTGCCCCTTAGCCTGCTGCAGCGCCTGCCACCAGACGCGATCAAGCTCCTTGGGATGCTCAAATGTGCCCACGGCGCTCGCCCAAACAAGCTGTTTGCGCTGGTCCCTAAGGCCATGAGCAAGAGCCTGGGAATATGCGCGCACCGAATAGCACGGGCCAGACAGTTCCTTCTCGACCACGGCTATCTGGAACAGGTGGGACCCAGGGGCGGGAAAGGCCGCCCGACCCAATACAGGTTCCGGCGCTGAAGGAGCGCTACGGCTCTGCTTCCAGCCCCCACGGGGTGTCCTATTACATTGAGCTCGGATTCCGGGTCGAGATCCCAACCCTGGGTCGGAGGGGCCTGCCGTTGTCAGTCGCTACGGTATCGGCGTCGCAATGCCTTGCTGGACGAGCCCTTGGCCTTCGTTGCCTGCGGAGCCGACCGGATCGGTGCCGGCGGCATAGGGACAGCCGGTGGCCGGATCACGAGGTCCGTTGTAGCGGGCGTACGCCACGTAGCGGTACAGTTCGCCCGCTGCCTCGTCCCGACTGCACTGCGCCCAGCTCAAGCGCGACCTGCCCGCTAGGCTTAAGAACGGCTGCGTTGTCTGGTGTCCGACGGATTTTCCTTGAAGCGTGCTCGATAGGCGGCGGCGAAACGACCGAGATGGGCAAAGCCAGAAAGCAGGGCCACTTCGGTCACGCTCATTGCCGGATCAAGCGATGACAATCTTGACCGCGCCCGCTCCAGGCGAATGTGCTCAAGCATGGCGCGAGGCGAGGTCCCACGCAGACGCCGGAAAGCGAGTTGCAGCGCCCGTGGGCCTACGCCAGCGACCCTGGCAATCTGCTGGATCGTCATCGCCTCATCGGCATGCGCCCTCATGAAAGCCTCGGCTTCCGTGACTCGCTGCTCTGCGGCCACGGCCTCGCCGGGTTGGAGCGTGGCGTCGAAGCCGTCGAGCTCGAACATCAGATCGAGGATTTGCGCCTCGGCGGCATTGCGGAAAGAGGGGCGCAGGAGCGGACTGTCGGCGCGGGCAAACTGACCGACCAGATAGGTCAAGTAGTGACGCAAGGCGCCTGCAGCCGGCGTATCCGTCTCGCCGTGGAAAACGCCACCCGGCCTTTCCCGTCTCGGCTGAACCGGTTGCCGGATGCGCGGGACAGAAACCCCGATCCCAAGGAAATGCGAACCAGGTTCAGGTCGCATCCTCGTTCGCCGGATTCCAGGGCGGATCAAGCCTGCCCCGGCTCCGTCCCCGAACGATAGCGTCGTCTCGGACAAGGCCACCTCGACCCGGCCATGCAAGGGCGCCAGGAAAGTGTTGCGCGTGTCTTCCTCGGCCACGAGGTCGTAGGCGGCGGCCCGCACGGTGGCCAGGACCACGTCGCCCAACGCGACAGACCACACCTGGGGGTCCATGTCGGCCCCCTCACCGAGCTTGATCCTCTGGACCCTGCTCGAGAGCGCACCGAGCGAGCCGGGGGTCCTCGCGATGGAAACGTCCTCGATCAAGTCTCGCAAGTTCCGGCTCCTCTAGGGACAAGGGCCTGACATCCCGAGAGCGGGGCGACATTCTGCGGGATTACACCGGGTGAAAGTAACCGCCGGGTATCCTGCAGCCAATGCTCAAATAGTTGATCCCGACAGTCGGAATGCCGCGAAAAACCAAGAACGGGATTCGCAATCTGGATAGTGCCTTCGCTTCCGCAAGCTCCAGACAGGAGCCTGACCGTTGCAGGCAGGGTTGGGAAAATGCACTCGATTGTCCGGCGTTTAGTATCGTCAATCGCCCTCCTGGTGATGGTGGCTCCGGCGGTCCTGGCCCAGCAGGGCGAATGGCGGGGCCCCTTCTCCGTGGACGCCAAGTGGGAGCCGTTCCTCGACGTCGAAGGCATGGTCGGTACCAAGCGCCAGATCGGCGAGCTCGACCTGTTCGTTCCGTTGGGACAGACCGCTCGCACGCTGCTGTTTTCAGACTCCCGGTTCAAGGCCGACGGACAGAACTCGCTAGAGGGCAATTGGGGGCTGGGCGCCCGCCATATGCTGGATGGCGGGTGGAACGCCGGCGTCTACGGCTACTACGACCTCCGCCGCAGCCCCAACTGGTACACCTACAACCAGCTCACCTTCGGCGCCGAACTGCTGGGCACCAACTTCGACTTCCGCGCCAATACCTACTGGCCGATTGGCCAGACCTCGAATGTCATGAGCACCTCGACGCCGGCGCCGACGGCAGCGGTGTCGGGAACCAGCCTGCTGGTGACCTTCCCGGGGACCACGACCACGGCCGAATACGCGATGACCGGCTTCGATGCCGAGGCCGGCGTACGGATCCCGATATTCGACATGAAAGGCCCCTACGACCTGCGGTTCTACGCGGGTGGCTACAGCTTCACCAACGGCATGACCCCCTCGATCACGGGTCCGCGCCTTCGGCTGGAGTTCACGACGTACAAGATCCCCGACCTGTGGGGCGGCACGAGGATGATGGCCGGCGTGGAATGGCAGTACGACGACGTGCGCGGCAGCCAGGCGTTCGCCAGCTTGCGCCTGCGCGTGCCGCTCCAGGGCAGCGCCCAGCGCCCCGCGCTCAACTACCAGGAACGCCGCATGACCGATCCGATCGTGCGCGACGTGGACATCGTGAGCCAGGTCCAGTCGACGACAACGGCGCAGGTCGTCGAACCGGCGACGGCGACGGCCGCCGGCCAGGGCCTGACCGTCATCAACAGTTCCTCCACGAACGGTGCGGGCCTGCAGGCGGCCATCAACGGGGCCGGCGCGAACTCGACCGTCGTGCTCAGCGGCACCTTCGTCACCACCAGCCAGACCAACCTGGTCAGCGGTCAAACGGTCGTGGGCTCGGCCCCCATTGCGGTGCGCACCTCGTCTGGCCGTACCGCAACAGTCACGCCGGCCGGAGGCGCGACAATCACGAGCAGCATCACGACCAGCAGCGCGGCCGTGGGAATGGCGAACAACAGCACGCTCGCCGGGATGACCATCAACCAGTCCAGCAGTGTTGCCCTCCAGACTCCCATTGGCGTGCTCGCCAGCGGCGTTAGCAATGCCACCATCGCCAACAACACCATCAACTCCACGTCGTCGACGACCGCAACGGCGGTGGGCGTGCGGGTCTTGGGCGCGACGAATATCACCGTGAGCGGCAATTCCGTTAACGCTACCAATACCGGAACCGGAGCTGCCTTTGGCGTACAGTTGAACGGAGGCACCGGCAACTCGAGTGCAACGATTGCCGGCAACTCGATAAATTCCACGGCGTCAACAAATAATCGTGCGACCCAGATCGACGGCAATGGCAATGTCGCTACCGTGCTGCCGGGATCGACGGGAAATGTCATCGTCAATGGCGGCTGCAATTCCACTGGCACGATCAGCGGGGCGGTCGGCTTCACCAACGGGTCGACTTGCCCCTAATCACACGGGCGAGCGAGGCCAACATCACAAGTAGATCCGGATCTGCGAGACGGAGCAGGTCGATTTGATCTTGGCGCAAGGGAGCCACTCGTTGACGTTCACCCTTCTTGGGGGGCCATAGCCCATAGGAGATGAGCGCGAGCGCCTTAAGCCGCGCGCAACTCAGCCTGCGCCTCACGATTCGACCCCGTCGCCAAAGCCCATGTCTTAGCGCGTTGATGTTGCCGGGCTGAGCTCCCCTACGACGCGGTCGTTCTAGCGAGTTCGATTCGTTTTCCATTCTCTGCCAACCACCCCTTCTGTCGGCAGCAGGAGAGCATCTTGCTGCGCGAGTCGATCATCTGGTCACTTTAGTATACTAGGGTCTCGCATGGGACCCTGCCGACAAAAGGGGGGTACCCCTCCGGGTGGGGTCGGCTCCCCAGCCGCTTACGAAGTTCGCCTTCACGGCGCAGCGTGCCTCTGCTGGTGGGCCAATGCCGGTGCGAGGGCTATCCGTGGATACCCACTGGATAGCAGGCTACTTGCGACCCGGACCGTTGCTCTCGAAGCGCCCCAAAACGGCCCGTAGATCAAACAGTTAGAAAAACCTGAACTTGACGCTTGTCAGATGATCTCCATGTAGCGATCGAGTTCCCAGTCGGTGATGGCCTTGCGGAACTCGCGCTCTTCCCAGTCGCGGGTCGCGGCGTAGTGGTCGACGAAGGCGTCGCCGAACAGCGCCCGCGCCGGCTTCGAGGCCTTGAGCCGGCCCGCCGCGTCCATCAGCGTCCGCGGCAGCTGCATCTCGTCCGGGTGCTCGAGCGCGTAGGAGTTGCCCTCGACCGGCTCGCCCGGATCGATGCCGTTCTCGACGCCCCACAGGCCCGAGCCGACGGCGGCGGCCAGCGCCAGGTAGGGGTTCGCGTCGGCGGCGGCGACCCGGTACTCGACGCGGGTCGACTTGGCCGAGCCCGGGATCACGCGCAGCGAGGTCGTGCGGTTCTCGACCCCCCAGGTCGAGGCGGTCGGCGCCCAGAATCCCGGGATCAGGCGGCGGTAGGAATTGACCGTCGAGGCGACCATCGACAGCAGCTCCGGCATCAGCGCCCGCTGGCCGCCGACGAACTGGCGCATGGTCGCGCTCATGCGGTGCGGCGCGGCCTCGTCGAAGAACGCCGGCTTGCCGTCCTTCCACAGCGACATGTGCATGTGGCCGCCGCAGCCCGGCCAGTCCTTCGACCACTTGGCCATGAAGGTGGCGAGCCAGTCGCGCTTCTGCGCCAGCACCTTGGTATAGAGCTTGAACAGGGCGGCGGCGTCGGCCGCCGGCAGCGCGTCGCGCACCCTGAGCGCCGCCTCGAGCACGCCCGCGCCGGTCTCGGTGTGCAGGCCCTCGATGCCCATGTCCATGGTCTCGCACATGTCGAGCAGGTCGCGGTAGAAGTCCGACAACACCGAGTTGCGCAGCATCGAGTAGCCGAAGAAGCCGGGCGAGATCGGCTTGAGGTTGCGGTAGCCCTTCTCGCGGATCGAGTGCGCGGTCTCGGCGAAGACGAAGAACTCGTACTCGAAGCCGACCTTGACCTCGTAGCCGAGCCGGTTGGCGCGCTCGATCGTGCGGCGCAGCACCGCGCGCGGGCAGATCTCCTCGGCCTTGTCGGCGAACTCGGCGAGGAACAGCAGGCTGCCCGGCTCGGTCGCGATCTCGCGGCAGGTCTCCGGCAGGATGCGCACGGCGGCGTCGGGATAGGCGGTGTGCCAGCCGGTGTAGGTGACGTTGTCGTAGAGCTGGTCGTTGGAATCCCAGCCCAGCACGACGTCGCAGAAGCCCATGCCCCCGTCGAGCGCCGAGCTGAACTTGTCGACGTGCAGGTACTTGCCGCGCAGGACGCCGTCGATGTCGTGCACGCCAACCTTGACGTGGCGCAGCCCGCGCTCCTGCACGATGCGCCGCGCGTCCGACGCGTTCCTGACCTGCCGCGGTTCCATTGCTTCCCCCGAACTTGACGACCCTGCCAGTCTGGCAGAGCCCCCTCTATCTCGACAGGATGAAATCGACCGGCCAGGTGACGAGCTTGGGGAAGACCGTCAGCGTCGCCGTGAACAGGATCATGATCAGGAAGAACGGCACGACCTTCCAGGCGACGTAGGTCTGGGAATCGCCCGTGATGTTCTGGATCACGAACAGGTTGAAGGCGACCGGCGGGCTGATCTGCGCCATCTCGATGGTCAGGATCAGGAAGATGCCGAACCACAGCTTGTCGAAGCCCGCCGCCAGCACCACCGGCAGGACGATCGGCAGCGTGAGCACGATCATCGAGAAGCCTTCCAGCACCGTCCCGAGGATGATGTAGAAGACCATCAGGAACATGATCAGCACGAACGGCGACAGCTGCCACGAGGTGATGGCGGCCGAGACGTACTGCGGAACGCGCAGGTTGGCGAGCACCGTGCCGACGATGAAGGCGCCGACCACGATCATGCCGATCATGCAGGTCGTCTGGACCGAGCCCAGCAGCGCGTCGCGCACGCCCTTCCAGTTCAGGGTCCCCTGGAACCCGGCCACCGCCAGCGCGCCAAGCACGCCGATCGCCGAGGCCTCCGAGGGACTGGCGATGCCTGCGTACATGGTGCCCAGCACCGTCAGGATCAGGAACGCCACCGGGCCGAGCTCGACCAGGCTCTTCAGCCGGTCGCCCCAGGTCCAGCTGGTGTGGTCGTCGGCCGGCACGAGCCTGGGGTTCAGCATCGAGCGGATGCCCATGTAGGCCATGAAGCAGAAAGCCAGCGCGAAGCCCGGCAGGAAGCCCGCCGTGAACAGGCGAAGCAGCGATTCCTCCGCCAGCACCGCGTAGATGATCATCGGGATCGACGGCGGGATCAGGAAGCCCAGCGTGCCCGCCCCGGCCAGGCTGCCGACGGCGATGCCCTTGTCGTAGCCGCGGTTCAGCAGCTCGTTGAGCGTGATGCGGCCGACCACCTGGGTGGTCGCGGCCGACGAGCCCGAGATCGCCGCGAACATCGAGCAGCCGATCACCGTGGTGTGGAACAGCCGGCCCGGCAGGAAGCTCATCCACGGGGCGATGCCCGAGAACAGCGACTGCGACAGGCGGGTGCGGAACAGCAGCTCGCCCATCAGGATGAACAGCGGCAGCGAGACGATGTCGCTCGACGTCAGCACGTTGAACGACCAGTTGGCGATCACCTTGTGCGTCGGCAGGTTGGTGAACATCTCCAGCAGCACGATGCCGGTGCCGATCAGCGCCGGGCCGATCCAGATGCCGGCGCACAGCGTCGCCGTCATCAGGACGAGAAGCCAGATCAGGACAACATTCATGGTCTCTACTCGATGTCCTGGCCGATGCGCAGGCTGGCGTCTTCGCCGGGCTCGCCCCGCAACAGGCGTGCCAGCCGGGCCGCCGTCTGCAGCGTCAGCAGGGCCGAGCCAAGGGCCAGCGGGAACTGGGGGATCCAGCGCAACAGCTCGCTCTTCTCCGGCGAGCGCGATTCGCGCACGAACGACAGCCACGCCAGTTCGCCCAGCGCCCAGGTGAAGTAGACGCCGATGGCGATGGCGCAGACCGTCGAGAACAGGTCGAAGAACCGGGCCATCGGCTTCGGCACGTTCTCGAGTAGCACGTTGACCCGGATCTGGGCACCGGCCCGCAGCGCGTAGCCGGTACCCAGCATGAACGCCGCGCCCATCAGGTAGGCGCTGAACTCCCAGGCGAAGTAGAGGCTGACGTTCAGGAAGTTCCGCGACAGGACCTCGGCCACGATCAGGCCGAGGATGGAGACGATGCAGAGTGCCGACCCCCAGGCACCCCACATCGAGATCGTGTCGATCGCATCGAGGACGCGGCCGGCCGGATCGGGCCGGGCCGCGTCACGCACGCCCGATTTCCTTCTTGTAGGCGGCGATGATGTCCTTGGCGGCCGGCGCGCGCTGGATGAAGGCGTCGGTCAGCGAGGCGGTGCGCTCGCGCATCTCCTTCATCATGGGCGCCGGCACCTGCAGCAGCTGCATCCCGCCCTCGATCATGCGCTTGTTCGAGGCCTGGTCGGCCTCGACCGAAACCGTCCAGAAGGCCGGCTGGAGCTTGGCCGCGAGGTCGAGGATCGCCTGCTGGTTGGCCGGCGAGATCTTCTTCCAGGTGTCGAGGTTGATGGTGACGATCTGCGAGCTCCAGACGTGGTTGGTGTTGTAGAACACCTTGAGAAACTCCCAGAACTTGCCGTCGACGCCCGACACCGAGGAGGTGCTGACGCCGACCACGGCGCCCGAGGCCAGCGCCGGCACGGTCTCGCCCCACGGGATCTGCACCGCCGCCATGCCCAGCAGGTTGATCATGTCGCCGGCCTGGCGGTCGGGAACGCGGATCTTGAGGCCCTTCAGCCCGTCGAGCGTGTCGGTCTTGACGTTGCAGTGGATGTACTGCGTCGGCCACGGCACGGTATAGAGGATCTTCTGGTTGAACCGGGTCGCGACCTTGTCGAACTCGGGGCGCGCATACTTCTGCAGCACCTTCAGCTCGTCGGCGTTGGAGACCAGGAACGGCACGCCCTCGATGCCGAGGATCGGCGCGTCGCCGACCTGCTGGATGTTCAGGATGTCGGCCATCGGCACGAGGCCGTCGCGCACCGCGTTCAGGTGCTCGGGGCCCTTGTAGCCGAGCGAGCCGCCCGAGTGGACGGTGATCTGGACCGCGCCGTTGGTCGCCTTGGCGACTTCCTCGGCGAACTGCTTGGCGTTCTTGGTGTGGAAATTGCCGTCCGGCCAGACCGTCGACAGGTCGAGCTTCATGCCCGCCTGCGCGTTGACGATCGCCGGCGCGCCCAGCACCGCCACACCCGCTCCCATGCCCGCCTTCAGCGCGGCCCTGCGTCCAAACTTCATCGAAGCCCCCTTCACGTTGTGTTTCTGCCTTCCCTGTGACCCGTGCCGCGGCCGCCTACTCGGCGGCCTGCGGCGGCTTGTACGCGTAGACCTTCTCCGCCGTGTCCGGCGAGATCAAGCCGTCGGCGAGATCGTTGGCGACCTGCACGCGGTCGCGCTCCGTCGGCGTGCCGATGCCGGCGCCGCCCGGCGTCAGCACGACCAGCCGGTCGCCCGGCGGGATCGTCTGGAATCCCTTGCCCTTCAGGAGCTTGCCGGACTTCAGCGAGACGTGGCCGGCCTCGCCGTCCTTGCCGCCGTCGCGGCCGCGCGGCGGGTGGTCGATGCGGTCGAACGCGGCCAGCAGGTCGAACGGCTCGGCGATCCCGCTCTCGATCTCCATGACCTGGCCGAGGCCGCCGCGGGTGCGCCCGGCGCCGCCCGAGTCGGGCCGGAATTCCTTGCGCCAGAAGATCAGCGGCGTCTGGGTCTCGGCGATCTCGACCGGCGTGCCGCGCACGCCGCTGGGATAGGCGGTCGCCGACAGCCCGTCCTTGTCGGGCCGGGCGCCGGTGCCGCCGTTCGAGGTGATCGCCATGCCGAAGCCGTAGTTGCCGCCGGAGCCGCCGCTGACGCGGCCGCGCACGTTGATGTTCCACAGGCACGACGTGCCCTCGGCCGGTACCCGCTCCGGCACGACCTGGCGCAGGCAGCCGAAGGCCACGTCGGGCAGCATCTGGCCGATCACGTGGCGCGAGGCCACGGCGCTGGGCTTGGGCGCGTTGAGGATGGTGTCGCCCGGCGCCGACACGGTCAGCGGCTCGAGCGAGCCGGCGTTGTTGGGGATGTGGGTGGCGACGACGCAGCCGAGGCCGAACACGGTGTAGGCCGTGGTGTAGGCATGCGGCACGTTGATGCCGCGTGGCGAGGCCGGCGAGCTGCCGCTGTAGTCGACGTGGATGCCGCTGTCGCTGATCGTCAGCGCCGCCTTCAGGGTCACCGGCTGGTCGTAGCCGTCGATCGTCATCTCGTTGCGCCAGGTGCCCTTCGGCAGCTTTGCGATCTCGGCCAGCACGGCCTCGCGCGAACGCGCGATGATGTGCTCGCCGAGCCCGTCGAGCGAGTCGATGCCGAACTCGTCCATCATCTCGACCAGGCGGCGCGCGCCGACGTCGTTGCAGGCCGCCAGCGAGTAGACGTCGCCCTCGGTGTCGACCGGCAGGCGCGTGTTGGCGCGGATCATCGCCATCAGGGTCTCGTTGACCTTGCCGCCGTCGAACAGCTTGAGCATCGGGATGTAGAGGCCCTCCATGAACACGTCGGTGCCGTCCGGCCCGAAGCCGATGCCGCCGATGTCCATGAGGTGACTGGTGCAGGAGAACAGCGCCACCAGGCGGTCGCCGCGGAAGCATGGCGTGGTGATGACGAAGTCGTTGAGATGGCCGGTACCCATCCACGGGTCGTTGGTGATGTAGGCGTCGCCCGGCTTCATGGTCTCGACCGGGAAGTGCCGCAGGAAGTGCTTCACCGACTCTGCCATCGAGTTGACGTGGCCGGGCGTCCCGGTCACCGCCTGGGCGAGCATCCGGCCCTGCAGGTCGAACACGCCGGCCGACAGGTCGCCGCACTCGCGGACGATCGGGCTGAAGGCGGTGCGCATCAGGGTCTGGGCCTGCTCCTCGACCACCGCGATCAGGCGGTTCCACATGATCTGCAGGTCGATCAGGCCGACGCTGTTGGACTGGCTCATGATTTCCTCACGCGTCCTTGCGGTCCATGACGATACAGCCGGAGGCGTCGATGTGCACCGTGAAGCTGGCGGTGATGTAGGTCGACGTCTCGTCCTCCGCGACGATCGCCGGGCCGGCGAAGGCGCTGCCCGGGGGCAGGGCCTCGCGCCGGTAGACCGGCACCTCGGCGGTGCGGCCGCTGCGGCCGTCGAACACCGGCCGGTGGCCGACCGGCTTCGGCGCCGGCGCCGCCGGGGCCTTGCCCTGGACGGCCGGCAGCTTGGCCTCGGTCGAGACCTGCACCGACCAGCTCAGGATCTCGATCGCGGCATTGGGGATGTGGCGCTCGAACAGGACGGCGTAGTCGCGCTCGTAGGCGGCGCGCAGCGCCTCGGCATCGCCGGCCTGCAGCGCCCGCGCCGGCAGCTCGACCGTGATCTCGTGGCCCTGGCCGACGTAGCGCATGAACGCGAGGCGACGCTCGAAGGTCTTCATGCCGCGCGCCCCGGGCGCCACCAGCGCGGTCGCCTCGGCGCTCATCTCCTGCAGCAGCGCGGTCGCCGCGGCGGCATCGAAGGCGTCGAGCCGCATGTAGCGGCTGCGCACCAGTTCGTAGGAGACCGGCGCGGCGAGGAAGCCGACCGCCGAGCCGACGCCGGCGTTGGGCGGCACGATCACCCGCCTGACGCCGATCTTCTCGGCGACGCGGGCGGCGTGCAGTGGCGCGCCGCCGCCGAACGCGATCAGGTTGTACTGGTTGACCACGGCGCCGCGCTCGACGGCGTGGACGCGGGCGGCGCTGGCCATGTTCTCCGACACCATCTCGTAGACGGCGTAGGCCGCCATCTCGGTCGACAGGCCGAGCCCCTCGGCGACGTCGGCCTCGAGCGCCTTGCGCGCCGCGGCGAGGTCGAGCTGGATGCTGCCGCCGGCGAAATCGACCGGGTCGATCGTGCCGAGAACCACGTTGGCGTCGGTCACGGCCGGATGCGTGCCGCCGCGGCCGTAGCAGGCCGGGCCGGGTTCGGCGCCGGCGCTCTCCGGCCCCACCGTCACCCGCTTCAGGGCGTCGAGCCGCGCGATCGAGCCGCCGCCGGCACCGATCTCGACCATCTCGATCACCGGGATGCGCACCGGCAGGCCCGAGCCCTTGAGGAAGCGGGCGGCGCGATCGACCTCGAACACCCGCGCGGTGTGCGGCTTGTAGTCGTCGATCAGGCAGATCTTGGCGGTGGTGCCGCCCATGTCGTAGCTCAGCGTGCGGGCCTCGCCCGCCCGCGCCGCGACCTGCGCGGCGAAGATGGCGCCGCCGGCCGGCCCGGATTCGACCAGCCGCACCGGGTAGCGGCGCGCCGTCTCGATCGCGGTCAGGCCGCCGCCCGAGGTCACGAGGTAGACCGTGCCGACGAACTTCTCGGCCTCCAGCGCCGCCTGCATGCGGGCAAGGTAGGAGTCCATGAGCGGCTGGACATAGGCGTTGGCCACCGCCGTCGAGGTGCGCTCGTACTCGCGCACTTCCGGGCAGACCTCGCTCGACAGCGTGACCCGGAGGTCGGGCAGTTCCTGCTTCAGGATCTCGCGCGTCCGCCGTTCGTGCGCCGGGTTGACGTAGGAATGCATGTAGGCGATGGCGACGCTCTCGATGCCCTCGGCCTCGAGCCGGCGCGCCGCGGCCCGCACCGCCTGCTCGTCGAGCGCCAGCCGCACGGCGCCGTGCACGTCGATGCGCTCCGGAACGGTCAGTCGGAGCCGGCGCGGCACCAGGGGCCGGGGCTTCTCGATCGTCAGGTCGTACTGGTCGTATCGGCTCTCGTTCGCGATATCGAGGACGTCGCGAAAGCCCTCGGTGGCGATCAGGGCGGTGCGGGCGCCGCGCCGCTCGATCACCGCGTTGGTCGCCAGCGTCGTGCCGTGGACGAAGACCGTTACGTCGCCGAATCCGCGCCCGGCATCGGCCAGGATCAGCCGCATGCCCTCCAGCACCGCCTCCTCGGGACGCTGCGGCGTCGTCAGCAGCTTGCGGGTCAGCCGTCGGCCGCCCTCCTCCAGCACCACGTCCGTGAATGTGCCGCCGATGTCGACAGCGATACGCAAGTCCTTGACCACTTCGAAAATCCAGCCCCTCGTCCCGGAAAAAGCCTGCGACCGTAGACCGGGGCCACCCGCGTTGCAATTCGCAGGCCAGCCTGCCTATGGTCGGCACGTGACGGCCACGGCCCCAACGCTCCGGGCGCGGATTTTCGCCCTGTTTCGCCTCTCAGACCCGACGCAGGCCGCGCGCCGGATGCGCATGGCCGAGCTGGCGGTGCTGGCGGTCGGCCTGACCGCCGTCGTCATCCTGTCGGTAGACCACATCGAGCGCGAGCTGCGGCACACGCTGCGCACGGTCATCTGGGCCGTCACCTTCGTTTTCCTGGTCGAGTACCTGGTGCGCCTGTGGGTGGCGCCCGAGAGCCCGTTCTACGAGCAGGAGTCGGCGCTCAAGGCGCGGCTCCAGTGGGCGGTCTCCCTGCCCGGCCTGATCCACCTGCTGGCCATCACCCCGGCGCTGATGCTGGCCGCCGGCTACACCATCACCGGCGCCGATGCCGCCTCGGTGTTCTGCATCCTGTGGATCCTGAAGCTCGGCCTGCACGCGCCCGCCTTCAGCACGCTCGCCCGCGTGGTGTCCAACGAACGGGCGCCGATCACCAGCGTGCTCATCCTGTTCGCCATCCTGCTGATGATGGCCGCCACCGCGGCCCACATGCTGGAGGCCGAGAAGCAGCCGGAACAGTTCGGCTCGCTGCCCGGGGCGATGTGGTGGGCGGTCGTCACCCTGACGACCACCGGCTACGGCGACGTCGTGCCGGTGACGCCCGGCGGCCGCGTCGTCGGCGCGATGCTGATGATCGCCGGCATCGCGGTGCTGGCGCTGATGACCGGTATCCTCGCGACCGGCTTCGCCCAGGAAGAACGGCGCCGCGAGTACCTCAGGGTCTGGGAGCAGGTCTCTCGGGTGCCGCTGTTCGCCTCGCTGGGCGTCGTCACCGTCTCGGAGATCGTGAGCAAGCTGCGCACCCGCTACTACCCGGCGCGCATCAACGTGGTGCGGCGCAACGCGCCGGGCGATTCGATGTTCTTCATCTCGGACGGCGAGGTCGAGGTCCACCTGCCCAGCGGCGGCACGGTCACGCTCGAGCAGGGCGCGTTCTTCGGCGAAATGGCACTGCTCGACCGCCAGCCGCGCACCGCCACGGTGACCACCACCAAGCCGACCACCCTGCTGGTGCTCTACGCCAGCGATTTCTACGAGATCGCCTCGCACATCCCCAGGCTCGCCGAGGCGGTCGAGGCCGAGGCCCGCCGCCGCAGCGAGGAAAACCGTGCCCGCCGGGCCAGCAGCGAGACGAAGAAATGAGCGAGACGGCGATGACAGAGATCGACCTGCTGGTGGTGGGTTCGGGTGCCGCCGGCTTCTCGGCCGCGCTCGCCGCCTCCCATGCCGGGCTGTCGGTCCTGATGGTCGAGAAGGAGCCGCTGTTCGGCGGCACCACCGCCTACTCCGCCGGCGTGATCTGGATCCCGGGCAACCGCCATGGCCGCGCGCTCGGCATTCCCGACAGCAAGGAGGACGCGCTCACCTACCTGCAGGCCGAGGCCGGCAACCGGCTAAACCTCGAGCTCGCCCACGCCTTCCTGGACAACTGCAATCCCGCCGTCGAGTTCATCGAGAACAACACCCATGCCCGCTACGAGGCGGTGCCGGT
Organism: uncultured Reyranella sp.; assembly: GCA_964420105.1. Classification (GTDB taxonomy): domain Bacteria; phylum Pseudomonadota; class Alphaproteobacteria; order Reyranellales; family Reyranellaceae; genus Reyranella. Next base: position 36,707 of record CAYQRL010000020.1, on the reverse strand, counting down.
GTGGGCCGACTACCACCCGACCCGCCCCGGCGCGGCGCAGGGCGGCCGCTCGCTGCTGCCGCTGCCGTTCGACGGCCGCCGGCTCGGCAGGCGCTTCGCCCAGCTGCGGGCGCCGATCCGCACCATGATGGCATTCGGCGGCATGATGCTGGGCCGCAACGACCTGCCGCACGTCTTCCGCATGACGCGCTCGCTGCGCTCGGCGATGCACGTCGCCGGCATGACGGTGCGCTACGGCGTCGACCGCCTCGGCCACGCCCGCGGCACCCGCCTGACCAACGGTAATGCCCTGATCGCCGCGCTCGCCCTGTCGGCCGAGGAACGCGGCATCGCGTTGTGGCTGGAAAGCCCGGTGGTCGAACTGGTGCAGCGCGACGGCGCGGTGGGCGGCGCCATCGTCAGCCGCAACGGCCAGCGCCACGAGATCCGCGCCCGCCGCGGCGTCGTGCTCGCCTGCGGCGGCTTCCCGGGCGACGACTCGCTGAAGCAGCGCTACTACGGCCACGTCAAGGCGGGCCAGGCCCATCGCTCGGCGCCGCCGCCGTCCAACCGCGGCGACGGCATCCGGCTCGGCCAGCAGGCCGGCGGCGTGCTGGCCGAGGACGTCGCCTACGCCGCGGCCTGGGTGCCGGTATCGCTGGTGCCGCAGCCCGGCGGCGCGACCCTGCCGTTTCCCCACTTCTACGAGCGCGGCAAGCCGGGCTACATCGCGGTCGATCCCGACGGCCGGCGCTTCACCAACGAGTCGGCCTCGTACCACGACTTCGTGCCGGCCATGGTCGAGGCCTGCCGCGGCCGCCCCGAGACCATGAGCTGGTTGCTGTGCGACCACCGCGCCATCCGGCGCTACGGCATGGGCGCGATCGGCCCGGCACCGTTGCCGCTCGGGCCGCACCTGCGCAGCGGCTACCTGCTGTCGGCCGCGACCTGGCCCGAACTGGCGAAAAAGATTGGCGTCGATGCAGGGGTACTGCAGGACACCATCAGGCGTTTCAATGCGCCGGCGGCGCGCGGCGAGGATCCCGACTTCGGCAAGGGAACCGATGCCTACCACCGCTTCAACGGCGATCCGACCCACAAGCCCAACCCCTGCCTGGCGCCGCTCGAGACCCCACCGTTCTACGCCATGAAGATGATCCCCGGCGACATCGGCACCTTCCTCGGCCTCAGGACCGATGGCCACGCCCGCGTGCTCGATGCGCAGGGCCGGCCGATCCGCGGCCTCTACGCGGCGGGCAACGACATGACCAGCGTCATGGGCGGCACCTATCCCGGGGCAGGCATCACCATTGGCCCGGCCCTTACCTTCGGCTATATCGCGGCGCGGCATGCGGCCGGCCTCTCGGCCCAGCCCGGAAACGAGTAACAACCGATGTCCTCCATCACCCCCGTCATCCTGGTCGGCGGCTCCGGCAAGCGGCTGTGGCCGCTGTCGCGCGAGAGCATGCCCAAGCAGTTCGTGCCCCTGCTCGGCAAGCAGTCGACCTTCCAGCAGACGCTGCAGCGGGTGGCCGATACCGGCCTGTTCGGCCGGCCGGTGATCGCCACCAACGAGGCCTACCGCTTCATGGCCGAGAGCCAGGCGCGCGACATCGGCATGGAGATCGACATCCTGGTCGAACCGTCGCGCCGCGACTCCGGCCCGGCGATGGCGGCGGCGGCGGTCTACACCCGCAACCTCGGCGCCAAGGCGGTGCTGGCGCTGGCCTCGGACCACCTGGTGATGGGCGCCGAGGCGTTCCGCGCCGGCTGCCTCGAGGGCCTGGCGGCGGTGCAGAGAGGCGGCATCGTCACCTTCGGCATCCCGCCGACCGAACCCAAGACCGACTACGGCTACATCCGGCCGGGCGCCGAGCACATCGGCGCGGTCCAGAAGGTCGCCGCCTTCGTCGAGAAGCCCAACGCCCAGGCGGCGCTGCGCTACATCGCCGAGGGCCTGTTGTGGAACAGCGGCAACTTCCTGTTCCCGCCCGAGGTGCTGCTGTCGGAGATGGCGCGCTTCGAGCCGGCGATGGCGGCGGCGGCCGAGGAGGCCGTCGCCAAGGCGAAGAAGAACGGCTCGACCGTGTTCCTCGACGCCGAGGCCTTCGCCAAGGCGCCGGCCAAGTCGATCGACTACGCCGTGATGGAGCGCACCGACAAGTGCTGGGTGGTGCCGGCGAAGTTCCGCTGGTCCGACCTCGGCACCTGGGACGCGCTGCTCGACGTCGGCGACGCCGACAGCGCCGGCAACGTCACCGAGGGCCCGGTCGAGCTCGACCACGTACGCAACTCCTACGTCCGCTCCGACGGGCCGCTGACCGCCGTGATCGGCGTCGAGGAGGTCGTGGTCGTGGCGATGAACGACGCCGTGCTGGTCGGCCACCGGGACAACCTCCCGCGCCTCAAGGACGTCGTGCAGCGCATGTCGGACGGCAAGCACAAGGCCGCCACCGAGCACGTCGTGATGCACCGGCCGTGGGGCAGCTACCAGGACATCGACCGCGGCGAGCGCTTCCGCGCCAAGCGCCTGACCGTCAAGCCGGGCGGCAAGCTCAGCCTGCAGAGCCACAGTCGCCGTGCCGAGCACTGGGTCGTGGTCAAGGGCATCGCCGAGGTCACGCTCGACGGCCAGATCTCGACGCTGCACGAGAACCAGTCGATCTACATCCCGATGGGCGGCATCCACCGCCTCGCCAATCCCGGCGCCGAGCCGCTCGAGGTCGTCGAGGTCCAGACCGGCGACTACCTCGAGGAGGACGACATCGTCCGCTACGAGGACGTCTACGCGCGCGTCTGAGGTGCGCTTCGGGGCGCACCACGAGTGGGGAGCGCTGCGCGAGGCCGTGGTCGGCGTGGCGCCGGCCGACGATGCCGACGCCGGCCGGCAAGTCGAGGCGCTGGCCGAACGGCTGGCGCGCGAGGGCGTAACGGTGCACCGGCCGGAGCGCCGGCCCGATCTCCGTCCCGATCTCCTCCAGCTCTTCCCCCGCGATCCCGCGATCGTGGCCGGCGATCACCTCGTCGAGGCATCGCTGCGGCTGGCGGCGCGCCGCGCCGAGCACTTCGGCCTGCGCCCGATCCTGCGCCGGCTGGCCGAGCAGCGCGGCGTCCGCTGGGTCGCGGTGCCGCCGGGCGACCCGAACGAGGTCGATGGCCCCTACCTCGAGGGCGGCGACGTGCTGCTCAATGGCCGCGAGGTCTACGTCGGCATGTCGGGCCGCGCCTCCGACCTGGCCGGCGCCGACTGGCTTCAGGCCCTGCTCGGTGCGCGCCACCGCGTGATCGCGGTGGCGATGCGCTCGTCGGTTCGCCACCTCGAGGACTGCCTCGCGCTGCTGGCGCCGGGACTGCTGGCATGGTGCCCCGAACGCCTGGTCGACGGCCTGCCGATGGCGGTGCGCGGCTGGGACAAGATCGCGCTGCCGGCCGACGAGGCGGACGCGCTGGCGACCCATGCGCTGGTGCTCGAGCCGGGCCGCATGGTCGTCGCGCGGGGCAATGTGCGGCTGGGCGACGAGTTGCGCCGGCGCGGGATCGACGTCATTCCCCTGCCCTTCGATGCCGTCGTCCGGTGGGGTGGCGGGCTGCGCTCGGCCCACCAGCCGCTGCTGCGCGAAAGCGCGCCGGGCTGAAGCCTCAGGCGCCCTTCTTGGGGGTGCGGTCGAACACCACCGGCTTGGGCCGCTCGAGGCGCTTGGCGATATGGACGCCGAGCGAGCGCACCAGCATCGCGACCTGGCCGCCGACGAAGCGCAGCAGGACCAGCGCGAATCGCGCCGGCGACATCTCGCCGCCGCGGATGAAGTTGTGGCCGGCGCGCAGGAAAGTGGTGGCGCAGACCAGGACCCACGCCAGCGTCACCAAGAACATGGCCAGCAGCAGCGGCACCAGCGACGGCGCCAGCAGGCCAGCGAGCAGGCCGGAGACGACGCCGACCAGCAGCACCGGCTGGTTGAAGGACATGCAGATGTGCAGCAGCGCCGCCAGCTTGGCCGACAGCGTGATGTCGCGGCTGCGCAGGATCGGCGGCACCATGCGCCAGGCGACGTGGCGGAACCCGTCCTGCCAGCGCTGCTGCTGGCGCAGCCAGGTCTGGGTGTCGGCCGGCAGTTCGCCCGGCACCGGCACGCTGGTCAGGAACAGCGCCCGCCAGCCCTTGACCCAGCCGCGGTAGGTCAGGTCGAGGTCCTCGGTGACGGTATCGCCCTTCCAGCCGCCGCCGGCGACGATCGCCGCGCGCTGCCAGATTCCGCAGGTGCCGTTGAACGGCAGCGGGTGGCCGGCCCAGCACCGCGTCGCCTGCTCGATGCCGAGGTGCGCGTCGAGCGTCACCATCTGCATCTCGGTCAGCGCGTTCTCGTGCGGGTTCAGGAAGTCGAACCGCGCCTGCACGAACGCCCAGTCGGGGTTGGCGAAGAACGGCCGCATGCAGACCCGCAGGAAGTCCGGCTCGGGCACGTAGTCGACGTCGAAGATCGCGAAGAAGTCGTATGGCGTCTTCTGCATCGCCTCGTGCAGCGCGCCGCCCTTGTAGCCGCTGCGGTCGGTACGCTGCAGGGCGACGATGTCGAAGCCCTTGGCTCGCAGCTCCGCCACCACGGTGCGGGCCAGCTCGGCGGTCTCGTCGGTGCTGTCGTCGAGCACCTGGATGTGCAGCTTGTCGCGCGGCCAGTCGAGCCGCGCCGCCGCCTCGACGCCGCGGCGCAGCACCGGCCCCTCGTTGAAGGACGGGATCTGCACCACGACGTGCGGCAGCTCGGAATCGGGCGGCAGCGGCGTCGCCAGCAGCTCTTCCTCGCGCCGCAGCCCCCGCTCCTTCAGGCGATGGTGCAGCACGACCATGTAGAGCAGGCTGCCGATAAACGCCGCGAGCAGCAGGCAGCAGGCGGCGAAGACGACCAGCAGCAGGAGCGCGAGGGTGTTGACGATGGCCATCAGGTCCCCGCCTTCGGCGTGCGGTTGAACTCGCTCTTGCGGCCGAGCGCCGCCGCGACGATGGCGCCGGTGTTGGCGACCGCGAGGTAGACGATCAGCGCGGGCACGCTGGCCGCGGTCACGGCGTAGAGCGCGAGGTCGCCGCGCTTCAGCCGCCGGTAGGCGTTGAAGGTCATGCCGACCAGCACCGCCACCATGGCGACCGGCCACAGCCACAGCAGGAAGCGGAACGGGCCCGGCAGGTAGCCGTGACCCAGAGTCGACAGCACCAGCGCGACGACTCCCACTACCAGCACCGGGAAGATCAGCTGCTGGCCGAGCGCCACGGTGGTCGTGAACTTGGCCTCGTCGGACCAGCCCGATTTCCAGATCGGCAGGATCAGCTTGCGGGCGACCTGGACGAAACCCTTCGACCAGCGGCTCTGCTGGGCGCCGAAGTCCTCCAGCCGCGCCGGCAGCTCGCCGACCACGTGGGGCTCCATCAGGAACACGCCGTGCCAGCCCTTGAGCGAGGTCCGCATCACCAGGTCGAGGTCCTCGGACAGCGTGTCGTGCGACCAGCCGCCGGCCTCCTCGACCGCGGCGCGGCGCCAGATCCCGCCGGTGCCGTTGAACTGGAACGGCACGCCGCGACGCGCCCGGACGTCCTGCTCGACCGCGAAATGCGCGTCCTGCATCAGGCGCTGCGCCCGCGTCAGCCAGTTCCTGTCGCCGTTGCCCCACTCGATGCGGGTCTGCACGAACGCCGCCCGCTGCTCGGCCAGCAGCGCCGCCATGGCACCGCGCAACCAGCCCGGCGGCGGCATGAAGTCGGCGTCGAACACCGCCACGAACGGCGCATCGTTCAGCTTCAGCCCCTCGGCCAGCGCCCCGGCCTTGAAGCCGGTCCGGTCGGTGCGCCGGACGTGGCTCGCGTCGATGCCCTCCTTCACGAGGCGCGCCACGGCATGGACCGCGATGTCGGGCGTGATGTCGGTGCTGTCGTCGAGCAGCTGGATCGACAGCCGGTCGCGCGGCCAGTCGAGCCGGCCGGCCGCGGCGAGCACGCGGTCGATCACCAGCGGCTCGTTGTAGACCGGGATCTGCACCAGCACGCGCGGCAACTCGGCGTCGGGCGGCAGCGGCGGCGGCGCGGGCCGCTGGTCGTCGAGCCCGAACGACCAGTAGACCAGGTACAGGAAGTAGGCGGCGATCACGTAGGTGACCGCCAGGCAGAGAAGGGCAACGAGGTCGACGGCGAACAGAACCACGGCGGTCTCCGCCGTCAGTGGTAATGGATCGGCACGTCGAAGCAGCGGCCGTCCTCGATGTGCAGGCGGCGCGAGGCGACGTCGAAGATGCGCTCGTCGTGGGTCGACAGCACGACCGCGCACTTGGCGCGCATGGCGAGGTCCTTGAGCTGGTCGACCACGAGGCGCCCCGAGACGCGGTCGAGCGCCGAGGTCGGCTCGTCGGCGATGATCAGGTCCGGCAGGCCGATCATCACGCGGGCAATGGCGACGCGCTGCTGCTGGCCGCCCGACAGCTCGTCCGGCCACGACGCCGCCTTGTCGCCCAGCCCCAGCAGGGTCAGCAGGTGGCGCGCCCGCGGCTCGTCCCACTTCGGGTCCGACAGCGGCGTCGTCGAGACGCCGGCCATCACGTTCTGCAGCGCCGTCAGCGAGGTCAGCAGGTTGCGCTTCTGGAACAGGAAGCGGATGCGGTTGCGCAGCACGTCGAGCTCGCGGCCGCCGACGCCGACGATATCGGTGCCGAGCAGCCGCAGCTTGCCCTCGGACGGCTTGCGCATGGTGCCGAGGATGGTCAGCAGCGTCGTCTTGCCCGAGCCTGACGGGCCGGTGACGATCACGAGCTCGCCCTCGCGCACTTCCATGTTGATGTCGAACAGCACGTCGGCCCGCTGCGGCCCCTCGCCGTAGTGGTGCGAGACGTTGACCGCCTCGACGATCGGCGGCCCGTACTTCGGCTTGTCGTCGTCCGCCATGGTCACTCGAACAGCATGATGGGGTCGACCTTCCACAGGCGGCGGATGGCGAACAGGCTGGAGACCACGGTCATGACCACGCAGGCCGTGAGAGCGACCGACATCTCGCGCAGTCCCATCGACATGCCGAGATGCATCGCCGCCTCGGTCGCGGCGTAGACCAGCCGCGCCAGGGTGAACGACACCAGGAAGGCCGGGGTGATGATGGCGGCGCCGATCTGGCCGATCATGAACAGGAAGAACCACCAGTCGTAACCGAGGCTCTTCAGGATCGCGTACTCGGGCAGGTAGAAGCGGATGATCTGGTACTGGGCGTAGTAGATGAACACCATGCCGATCATCACGCCCATGACGAAGCCGAGATCGGTGATGTAGCCGACCGGTGTCTCGCGCGACCAGTAGACCCGCTCGCGGGCCTCGAACTCGCGCTTGTCGATCGCCTCGCCGCGCCCCTTGAGCACCGTGTTGAGCTGCTGCTGCACCGCCTTCACGTCGCTGCCCGGCAGCAGGTGCACCGAGATGAAGGCCGGGCGGTCGGACCACCAGTTGCCGAACACCTCGGCCATGGTCTCCTGCGACATCAGCACGGCGCCGTCGTTCAGGACGTTCGGGCCGACCGCGAAGGTGCCGACCGCGAACAGCTGGCGCAGCAGGCCGCGATTGTCGGGTGGTCCCAGCACGGCGTACTCGGTGCCGCTGTCAGCCTCCCGGGCGAGGTTGCCGAAGTAAGGGCGGGAGTCGCGGTCGAACAGGATTCGCCGCGTTTCGCGGATCTTGTAGAGATTCTCGCGCAACCCGGGCACGTCGATCGCCGGCTTCTCGGGATCGATCGCGTACCAGGCCAGCCGCCGGGAACTGGGCATGCCGGGATGGATGATCGACATCACGCCGAACCAGAACGGCGAATAGGATGCCACCGACGGGTTGGTCGCGATGGAGTCGGTCACCGCTACCGGCACCTCGGCGTGCAACTGCATCGACTTGAAGCCGTAGGGCACGATGATCAGGTCACCGGACACCATGCGATGGAGCCGCACCGAGGATTCGTAGACGGCACGCTCGATTCCCAGCTGGGCGAAGATCACCAGCAGCGCCGCCGTGACGCCGCCCAGCGACAGCAGCGTGCTGGTGCGCTGGCGCTTGAGCTGCTGGGCGCCCAGCGGCATGGAAGTCGAGGTGCGTCCAGCCGCCTTGATCGCGCCGATCGCGACACCGGGACGCCAGCGCAGCATGGCGGCGAGGCGTGCCCCCTGGCGCCGCAGCCACAGCCGCCACGCCGGGACGTCGGGCACGGTGACGGCCATCAGAGGAACGTGACTCGCGTCTCGCGGCCCAGCACCTGCGGCATGCTGGCGGGATCATCGATCGTGATCTCGACCTGCACGACGCGGGCGTCCGTCGACGAGCCGCCGTCGGGTTCGACGCGCTGCATGCGCTTCACGGTCGGCGCGATGCGCTCGATGGTACCCTTGTAGACGTCGTTGTTGCCGCGGAAGGTGACATCGACCTTGCCGCCGACCTTGAGCCGGCCGACGTTCAGCTCGTCGACGTCGGCGAGCACGCGCAGCCTGCTCATGTCGACGATCTTGACGATGCCGTTGGGCGACACGCGCTCGCCCTCGCGGGTGAAGATCTGGACCACGACGCCGTCGATCGGCGTCCGCACCAGCGCGTCCTCGAGAGTGCGCTTGGCGCTGTCGACCCGCGACTGGGTGTTGGCGAGATCGATCTCGTGCTGCGCGAGGTCGTTTGCGAGCGTGGTCTTGGCCAGTTGCAGCCGGACCTTCTGGCGCTCGAGACCCTGCTCGGCGATCGCCGCCTCGAGCTCGCGCACATCGGGCGCCTTGCCGGCGCGATTGCGCAGAAGGGCATCGAGCTTGTGCTGCTCGATGCTGGTCTTGAGCTGGGCCTCCTGGAGCGCGATGTCGGCCTGGCGGGTGCCGCGCAGCACGAACTCGCCGGTCTGCTTCAGCTTCGCGAGGTCGGCCTCGGCGATGCGCAGCGAGACGTCGGCACGGGCGAAGTTGGACAGCACGGCGACGACGTCGCCCTTCTTGACCTTCTGGCCGTCCTTGACCTTGAGCTCGCTGAGCACGCTGCCGCCGGCCGGGTCGCCCGCGATCACCACGGTGCCCTCGGGCGCGTCGGTGTAGCCACGGGCCAGCAGCGGCTGCTGGTTGGCGGCCTTCGCCGTCTCCTGCGCGCTGCTGGGCTTCGGGCCGGACAGCAGCCACGCGCCGCCGCCGGCCACGACCACCGCCGCGACCGCTCCGACTGCTGCCTGCACGATCCTGCCAGATCCAGCCATGCTCAAGTCCGCCAAGTCCCTTCGTTCAAGCCACGATCAGTAGGTCACTGTCAGGGGCAGGTTGCCCCTGGCGATGCCGACCACCGAGAAGGTGCGGTACATCGCGGTCAGGACCTTGTCGTACTCGTACAGCGGCGCGTTCGTGACGTAGATGACGTCGCGCGGCTGCAATCCGAACTGCTGCGCCACGAAGATCGATACCGGCTGGAACAGGTCGAGCCGGAAGACGCGACCGCGCGCCGTCGGGTTGGTCTCGATGTCGCCCATGCGGAAGACGTACACGCCGGTCTTGTTGGCGCGCTGGTCCGCGAGGCCGCTCACCTCGCCCAGGGCTTCAAGCAGGGTCAGGTTTTGCTTGCCCATCTCGACGTTGCGCGACCGCTGGACCGCGCCGAGCACCGTGACGAAACGGTTGTTCTGGCGGACCACGATCTCGTCGCCCTTCTGTACCGGAATGTCGGCACCGGCCAGCAGATCAGAGAATTGTGCCGTCAGTATGACCTGTCCCTGGCGGCGCACCACGACCTGCACCTGGTTGGAAGTGCCGCCGGCGCTCATCTGGCCGCCGCCACCGGCGGGGCCGCCGGCCTTGTTCACGGCGTCCACCACGGTGCGGATGTCGTCTAGCATCGAGATGCGGCCCGGGTTCTTGACCTCGCCCGACACCGACACCGAGTGGGTGCGCGCCGATTCGAAGTCGACGATGACTTCCGGCTCCTGGACCTTGTTGCCGAGTTGCTGGACGATCTTGCGCTCGACCTGGCCGAGGTCGAGGCCGGCCACCGCGACCACGCCCACCACCGGCACCTTGATGGTGCCGTCCTCGGCGACCCGCTGGACACCGAGGTCGGCGCTCTGGCCCTGGATCGTCGGGAAGATATTGCCGCCGTAGCGCTCGAAGATCCGGACCTTGAGCGAATCGCCCGGCGCCACGGTCAGCCGCTGCGCCGCCGAGGTCGCCCCCGCGGTCGAGACCGGACGGTCGGGGGTCGCCGGCTGGCGATAGGCCACGACGGTGGTCGGGGTCAGGTCGATGACGTCGAACGGCAGCGCCTCGGTGCTGGTGGTCTGCGCACCCCCCATCCAGGGACCGTCGCCGGGCAGCGCCGTGCAGGCTCCCAAGGCCAGGGAGATCAGAATGGCGATGGGTCGCGCGGCGGCGCTCAGCCGGCTGCAAAAGGTCAAAATCGATCCCCGTCTAGGAATGGTAGGCACGTCAGGCGCCGCGCCACGTTCCTACCCATGATGTAGTTCAAGTCGGCAGTAATTAACCCGCATGGCCGCGACGGCGCAAGGGTTCGTCCACCGCCGCCGGTGAACGGCCCTTCAGGCGCTGCGCGGCCTGCTCGACGGTCTCGAGGACCTCGAAAAGGGCCGTGAAACCGCTGACCAGCAGGCAGTCGGCGGCCGGCCCGGTGAACCGGCAGAAGGCGATCTTGGCGCCGACCTCCTCGGCATGGTGCAGCGCCCTGGCGAAGGCGCGCACGCCGGCCGCGCTCATGTAGGCGACGTTCTGGCCGTCGACGATCAGGCGGCCGCCGGGCCGCAGGGCGCCGATGATCAGGCTCTCGACCGAGCCTGAGGTCTCGGAATCGATCGTCGCCGGCAGCATGACCGTGGAGATGTCACTCATGTCCTCACCTCATACGCGCTTGCCGGCCGGGCTATCCCCGCCGGGCTGCCACCCCGCCGCGAGGTCGGTCCCGCGCCAGTCGATTCGGTTGCGGCCCCGCCACGCCTCGACCGCCAGCCACGGCACCAGCAGTTCCCGGGCCAGGGCCGCCGCCCAGGCCTGCGGCCCGCCGGGCAGGTGGTAGCGCGACAGGAACCAGGCCTCCGCCGCCAGCCAGGCCACGCTGTGGCCCAGCAGGGCGAGCGCGATCCACGGCAACGCCGTCCCGGCCGAGGCCAGGGCCAGCGCCAGCGCGATCCCCGAGACCAGCCAGCCGATCACCGGCTCGAACAGCACCAGCGCGCGGACCTCCGGGCTGAGCTTGAGGCGGGTCGATCCCCACCGCACCTGGCGCCGCCAGACGTCGTTCCAGGACCGCCGGCCGACCGGCATCGGCGGGGTGACGTTGGCCAGCCAAGTGGTCAGGCCGGCCTGGTCACGGACGGTTCGCACGATGGAATAGTCGTCGGCGAGGTAATTCAGGAAGCCGCGGTGTCCGCCGACCCGCTGCAGCACGTCGCGACTGAGGATGGTGACGCCGCCCGAGGCGACCGGCATGCCGAGCCGGTCGGCGGCCAGCAGGAAGCGGGCCTGGTGCCCGTTGATGTAGGCGCACTCCATGGCCCCGGCGAAGTTGCCCGGGTGGGTGCCGACCTTGAGCGCCAGCACCAGCCCGACCCGGTCGGACAGCAGCGCGGCGGCGGCCGCGAGGTCGCGCTCGGTCACCGCGATGCCGGCATCGCACAGCATCACCACCGGGCGGGTGGCCGCCTCGAAGCCCTTGCGCACGTTGTTGAGCTTGGGATTGAAGGTGGTGTCGCTGCCGACCAGGATCGGGGCCTGCGGCCACAGCGCCCGTACCGCGGCGACCGCCTCGTCGCTTTCGGACGTCACGCAGATCAGGATCTCGGCGCCCTGCTCGGCCAGCAGCCGCAGCGCGCGGACGTAGGCTTCCGAGGCGTCGCGCCGACCGACCATCGGGGCGACAAGGCTGAAATCGGCGGCGCCGTGGCGTGCCGGGGCAACCGGCCGGGGCAGGCGGGCCAGGCCCGCGCTCAGCCACTGCACCGCCATCGTCGCCGACCACCAGGACAGCCCGGTCCAGAACAGGGCGCCGGCGCTCATCGCCGCCTACTCGCTGGCCGAGAAGCGGTGGATGTCGTCCTTCTCCATGGCGAGCGCGCGGTGATAGGCCCGGATCACGGGCCGCGGTTCGCCCTGGGCGCGGATGCGGCCGTCCTCGATCCAGACGGCGCGGTTGCACAGCCGGCGGACCTCGGCCGGCGAGTGCGACACGAACAGCAGCGTGCCCTTGGCGCGGAAGCTGTCGATCCACTCGAGGCACTTGCGCTGGAAGGTGGCGTCGCCGACCGCCAGCGCCTCGTCGACGACCAGGATGTCGGCCTCGACATGGGCGCAGATCGCGAACGCGAGCCGGGTGCGCATGCCCATCGAGTAGTGCTTGACCGGCTGTTCCATGTAGTCGCCGATGCCGGCGAACTCGGCGATCGAACCGAACTTGTCGAGCAGTTCGGCGCGGGTCAGGCCCATCACCGCGCCGCCGATCATGATGTTCTCGCGGCCCGACAGCTCGCCGTCGAAGGTCGCGCCCAGCGCCAGCACCGGCGCCACCCGCCCGGTCACCCGCAGCTCGCCGTGGCTCGGCAGGGTCATGCCGCAGATCACCTGCAGCAGGGTCGACTTGCCGCAGCCGTTGCGGCCGAGGATGCCGATCGAATCGCCGCGGTAGACGTCGAGGTCGATGTCGCGCAGCACCCAGAACGGCTTGTAGTAGGTCTTCCACCAGCCGAGCATCACCTGCTTCAGCCAATCGCTCCGGTTGGTGTAAAGCTGGTAGGCCTTGGCGAGATGCCGGGTGCGGACGACGACCTCAGATGACGTCGACGATGACATTCCGATACCTGTCGAAGAACCAGTAGCCGAAGTAGAAGGTAAACACCGAGGTCGCCAGCATCCAGAGGACGACCAGCAGGTTCGGCAGCTTACCGATCAGGACGAGGTCGCGCATGACCTCGACGAAGGCGGTCAGGGCGTTGAGGTAGATCAGGATGTTCCACGGCGCCGACATCGCGGTGTGGGGAAAGAACACCGGCGTCATGAACATGAACAGCGGCACCACGTTGATCATCAGGTAGCCGGCATCGCGCGTGAAGGCGCCGATCGCGCACAGGAACCACGCCAGTCCCATCAGGAAGGCCATCAGCGGGATGAACAGCAGCGGCATCAGGATCACGGTCCACGGCAGGTGGCCGGTGACGATGACGACGCAGATCAGCATCACGACGGCGCCGATCCCGGTATAGGCGGCGGCACGCAGGGTCGAGATCACCGCCAGCATGTCGCTGGGGAAGATGGTCTTCTTGATGAAGTGCGCGTACTCGTGCAGCAGCATCGGCGAGCGGTACGCCATCTCGGAGAAGAAGTTGAAGACGATCAGGCCGGCGAAGATGAAGACCGCGTAGGCGGCCCGCTTGTTGGCCGCGTTCTCCGCGAACGGCAGCTGCATGCTGGTGGTGAAGGCGTAGGTGTAGACGAGGATGGCGAACAGAGGCGCCGCGATCGCCCACAGCCAGCCGCCCGCCGAGCCGGTGAACCGCACCCGCAGTTCGCGGCGCAGGATCGCCAGCACGATCTCCTTGTTGTAGATCACGCCGAGGAAAGGCTTGAGGAGGAAGCGCCGGAACCTCTGGCGGGGGTCCAGCGCCTCGACCACGATCTCCTGGCCGTTGACGATCTTCACCGACGGCATGAGCCGCAAGTCTCCTTCCTCAAAGCGCTGGTGAGCCCGGTAGGGATCGAACCTACGACCACCTGATTAAAAGTCAGATGCTCTACCGCTGAGCTACGGGCTCGCTCCGGCCTGGCCCGGGGAAGCAGCCCCCCGCGCGGCGCCCGTATAAGATGGCATGGCCCCCCGGTCAACGCGACCGCCAGCCCCCTCAGGCCGACGCGAACTTGGCCTTGAGGCGCTGGAACACCCGCTTGGACACGAACTGGGAGGTGTCGCCGCCCAGCCGGGCGATGTCCTTCACCAGCGACGAGGCGATGAACTGGTGCCGGTCCGACGCCATCAGGAAGATGGTCTCGATGTTCGGCTCCATGCGCGCGTTCATGTTGGCCATCTGGATCTCGTACTCGAAGTCCGATACCGCCCGCAGGCCGCGGATGATGACCGAGGCGCCAACTTCCCGGGCGAAGTGGATCAGCAGCCCGTCGAACGGCACCACCTCGATCCGGTCGCGGTCGATATCCGAGAACTCGTGGATCTCGTCCTTGATGATGTCGATGCGTTCCTGGAGCGAGAACAGCGGCCCCTTCCCGATGTTGGTGGCGGGACCGATGATCAGCTTGTCGACCAGTCGCAGCGACCGGCGCACCACTTCCATGTGGCCGCTGGTGATGGGATCGAACGTGCCCGGATACACGCCGACGCGGTTTGACGCCATGCCTGCCCCCATCTCCCCCTCTATCGGTGCGCGCGCGGCGCCGGCGAAGTCTTAGCGGCACGGGCGGGCCTTATCCACCGTTTGTTTCGGAACCGGCTTCGCCGCCGGCGCCATCGGCTGCGCCGGTGGCGGCAGCAGTGTCGCCGCCGCTCTCCTGGCCCGGTTCCTCCTCGTCCTCGCCGATGCGCACAGCGGAGACGACGCGCTCGCCCTCGCTGACTGACACGATGCGCACGCCGCGCGTGCCGCGCCCGGCGATGCGGATGCCGTCGACCGGGCAGCGGATCAGCGTGCCGCCGTCGGTCACCAGCATGATCTGGTCGCGGTCACCAACCGGGAACGCGGCCACCACCTCGCCGCCCTTGGCGAGGCTCATCAGCTCGACGCCCTTGCCGCCGCGGCCGGTGACCCGGTACTCGAAGGCCGAGGTCCGCTTGCCGAAGCCCGACGAGGCGACGGTGAGCACGAACTCCTCCTTGCGGCGCAGTTCCTCGAAGCGCTCGGCCGACAGCGTCGGCACCGTCGATTCCTCGCCCGTGGGCGCGGCCTCCTCTTCCGTGGTCTCGGTCGCCTGGTCCGGCGCCTGGTCCGCCGCCTGCTCGGCCTGGCGCAGGGCGCGCGACTGGCGCAGGTAGCTGTCGCGCTCGTCGGTGGTGATGCCCTTGCCGCTGTCGAACAGCGTCATCGAGATGACCTCGTCGCCCTCGGCAAGGGCGATGCCGCGCACGCCGGTCGAGGCACGGCTCGCGAACACGCGCACCGTGGCGGCGGGGAAGCGCATGGCGCGGCCCTGGCGGGTCGCCAGCAGCACGTCCTGGTCCTCGCTGCAGACGCCGACGCCGATCAGGCGGTCGCCGGCATCCTCGCCCTCGAACTTCATGGCGATCTTGCCGCTCTGGTTGACGTTCACGAAGTCGCTGAGCTCGTTGCGGCGCACGAAGCCGCGCGCCGTGGCGAACATGACGTGCAGGGTCGACCAGCTCGCCTCGTCCTCCGGCATCGGCATGACGGCGCTGATGGTCTCGCCCTCGGCCAGCGGCAGCAGGTTCACGAACGCCTTGCCGCGGGCCTGCGGCGCGCCCAGCGGCAGGCGCCAGACCTTGAGCTTGTAGACGATGCCGCGGCTGGAGAAGAACAGCACGGGCGTGTGGGTGTTGGCGACGAAAAGGTTGGAGACGAAGTCCTCGTCGCGCGTCGCCATGCCCGAGCGTCCCTTGCCGCCGCGGCGCTGCGCCCGGTAGGCCGAAACCGGCACGCGCTTGACGTAGCCGCCGTGGGTCACGGTGACGACCATGTCCTCGCGCTGGATCAGGTCCTCGACGTCCTGCTCGAACTCGTTGTCGAGGATCTCGGTGCGGCGCGGCGTGGCGAACTGCGCCTTGATCTCCAGCAGCTCCTTGCGCATCAGCGCGAACAGCTTGTCGCGGTCGCCCAGCAGCTCGAGGTAGCCCTCGATCAGCTTCGCCACCTCCTGCAGTTCCTCGGCGATCTTGTCGCGTTCGAGGCCGGTCAGGCGCTGCAGGCGCAGCTCGAGGATCGCCCGCGCCTGCGCCTCGGACAGCCGGTAGGTGCCCTCTGCAGAGACCTCGCGGCCCGGTTCGGCGATCAGCGCGATCAGCGGCGCGACGTCGGCCGCCGGCCAGTCGCGCGCCATCAGGCGCTCGCGCGCGGCCACCGGGTCGGGCGCGCGGCGGATCATCTCGATGACCTCGTCGATGTTGGCGACGGCGATCGCGAGGCCGACCAGGACGTGGGCGCGGTCGCGCGCGTGGTTGAGCTCGTAGCGGGTGCGCCGCGTCAGGACCTCGGTCCGGAACCGCAGGAACGCCTCCAGCAGCTCCTTGAGGCTCATCAGCCGCGGCCGGCCGCCGTCGAGCGCCAGCGCGTTGACGCCGAACGAGGTCTGCAGCGGGGTGTAGCGGTAGAGCTGGTTCAGGACGACGTCGGACATGGCATCGCGCTTCAGCTCGATCACCAGCCGCACGCCGTCGCGGTCGCTCTCGTCGCGGATCTCGGAGACGCCCTCGACCTTCTTGTCGCGCACCACCTCGGCGATGCGCTCGTGCAGCCGCGCCTTGTTCTCCTGGTACGGGATCTCGGTGACGATGATCGACTCGCGGCCGGTGCGCGTCTCCTCGATCCGGGTTCGGGCGCGCATGATCAGCGAACCGCGACCCAGTTCGAAGGCGGCGCGGATGCCGTTGCGGCCGAGGATCGTGGCGCCGGTCGGGAAATCCGGGCCCGGCACGTGCTCCATCAGCTGCTGCACCGTCAGCTCGGGATTGTCGATCAGCGCGCAGCAGGCGTCGATCAGTTCGCCGAGGTTGTGCGGCGGGATGTTGGTCGCCATGCCGACGGCGATACCGCCGGCGCCGTTGGCGAGCAGGTTCGGGAACGCCGCCGGCAGCACCGTCGGCTCGAGCTCGCGCTCGTCGTAGTTGGGCTGGAACTCGACCGTTTCCTTGTCGATGTCGGTCAGCAGCGTCTCGGCCGCCGGCGCCAGCCGCGCCTCGGTGTAACGCATGGCGGCCGGCGGATCGCCGTCCATCGAACCGAAATTGCCCTGGCCTGAGACCAGCGGCAGGCGCATCGAGAAATCCTGCGCGAGGCGGACCATGGCGTCGTAGATCGCGCTGTCGCCGTGCGGGTGATACTTGCCCATCACCTCGCCGACGATGCGGGCAGATTTGCGGAACGGCTTGGTCGAGTCGTAGCCGCCCTCCTTCATCGCGTAGAGAATGCGGCGCTGCACCGGCTTGAGGCCGTCGCGCGCGTCGGGAAGCGCGCGCGACACGATCACGCTCATCGCGTAATCGAGGTAGGAGCGGCGCATCTCCTCTTCGATGGTGATGGGCGCGATGTCGTGCGAGGGCGGCTGCGGCGGCGGCGCGTCGGGAGGCGGCGGCGCCGGCGGGAGGGTCGTATCGTTGCTCACGATTACCTGATTTTGCTCGCTTTTATGGCCCTGCCAGAGGGCCCGGCGGAACGCGGACGCAGCCTAGCAAATCGCCCCGCGAACACCAACAAAAAACGCCCGCCGAAGCAGTCTTTAACTCTTTGAATTCATTGGCTAAATTGACTTGGAAATCATGCCCTCCCAAGCCCCCGATTCGACCCCCAGAAAGGCCCCCTCCGTGGTCGTCTTCGACCTCGGCGGCGTGCTGCTCGACTGGAACCCGCGGCACCTCTACCGCAAGCTGTTCGACGACCCGGCCGAGATGGAGCGTTTCCTCGGCACCGTGGCGACCACCGAGTGGCACATGGACCAGGACCGCGGCGGCGACCCGGCCGAGGCGACGCGCCGGCTCAGCGCCCGGCACCCGTCCCGGGCCGACCTGATCGAGGCCTTCTACGGCCGCTTCGAGGAGATGCTGGAACACGACTTCCCGGAGATGTCGGCGCTGGTCGAGCGCCTGCACGGCGCCGGGGTGCCGCTGTTCCTGCTGTCCAACGCCCCGGCTTTCCTCGACGACTGGGCGCGCGGGCCGGGCCATGTCCGCCACCCGTTTCTCGCCCGCTTCCGCGATTACGTCGTCTCCGGCCGGGTCGGGCTGATGAAGCCGGACGCCGCGATCTACGACCTCGTCTGCCGCACCGGCGGGTTCAGCCCCGCCGACGCGGTGTTCGTCGACGACAGCCTGGCCAACGTCGAGGGCGCCCGCGCGTTCGGGCTGGCGACCATCCACCATCGCAGCGCCGTCGAGACGATCGCGGCGCTGCGCGACCTCGGGCTGCCGGCCTAGAAGGGCAACCTAGAACGGCCGCCTAGAACGGGATGTCGTCGTCGAGGTCGGCCTTGCTGCCACGCGACGCCGGGCGGCCACCGCCGCCACCGCCGCCGCCCGACATCGAACTGCCACCACCGCCGCCGCCGTAGTCGTCGTCCATGCCGCCGCCGCCGCCACCGCCGCCCTCACCGCCGCCGCCGCCGCGGCCGTCGAGCATGGTCAGCGCGCCGCCGAACCGCGGGATCACGACCTCGGTGGTGTATCGCTCCTGGCCGCTCTGGTCGGTCCACTTGCGGGTCGAGAGCTGGCCTTCGACGTACACCTTGGAGCCCTTGCGCACGAACTTCTGCGCGACCTCGGCCAGCTTCTCGTTGAAGATCACGACACGGTGCCACTCGGTGCGTTCCTTGCGCTCGCCCGACTGGCGATCGCGCCAGGTCTCCGACGTCGCCACCGACATGTTCACCATGGAACGGCCGTCCTGCATGTTCTTCACTTCCGGGTCGCGGCCCAGGTTGCCGACCAGGATGACCTTGTTCACGCTGCCCGCCATCGGGGCCTCCTTCGCTTTCCCGGCGCCGCAGGACGCGGCACCTACCTCACGGCCGGCAAGCTACCGCAGCCCGATTGTGGGCAACCACCGATTTTGGGTTGCATTCGACCGCCGCCGATCCGGCGTGAACTGTTCTCATGGCTCCCCTCCGACAATTCATTGGTTCTCGGGGCAATTCCTCCCCTACCTTCCGCCGCCATGAGCAATTCCTTTCACGTCCCGCAGGTCACGCGCGGCCAGGCCTACGCCATGCTGGGCGGCGCCGCGCTGATGATGACCCTGGCGATGGGCATCCGGCAGAACCTCGGCCTGTTCCAGGCGCCGGCCTCGCGCGAACTGGGCATCGCGATCTCCGACTTCGCGCTGGCGATCTCGGTGCAGCAGGTCGCCTGGGGCCTGAGCCAGCCGCTGGCCGGCATCGTCGCCGACCGCCACGGCACGCGCTGGGTGGCGCTGGTCGGCAGCCTGCTGTTCATCGCCGGCGTGGCGCTGACCGCATCGGCGCAGGGCACCCTGCCGATCGTGCTTGGCGCCGGCGTGCTGATCGGCGTGGCGCTGGCCTGCACCACGTCCGGCATCACCGCCAACATCGCTGCGCGGGTCGTGCAACCGAACCGCCGCACCCTCGCGTTCGGCCTGGTCTCCGCCGCCGGCTCGGTCGGCACCATGGTGACCGCGCCGATCGCCGCCTGGATCCTGACTCACGACGGCTGGCGGGCCGGCCTGTGGGCCTTCGCCATCCTCGCGCTCGCCATGCTGCCCGCCGCCTGGGTCGGCAGCCGTGCCGACCGGTTGCCCAACGACGCCGTCGCCGGGCGCGACCAGTCGCTGGCCAACGCGCTGACCGAGGCCCGCCGCCACCCCGGCTACGTCGTGATGGCGCTGGCCTTCTTCGTCTGCGGCCTGCAACTGGTGTTCCTGACCACTCACCTGCCGACCTACCTCGCCCAGTGCGGCATGGATGCGTCGTACAGCGCGCTGGTCCTGATGCTGATCGGCGGCTTCAACATCGTGAGCTCGTGGCTGTTCGGCTGGCTCGGCGACCGCTATCCCAAGCGCCTGCTGCTGGGTGGCATCTACCTCGCCCGCTCGGCGGCGCTGGCCGCCTTCTTCCTGCTGCCGCCCAGCCCGCTCTCGGTGGTGCTGTTCGGCGCCACCATGGGCATCCTGTGGCTGGGCGTGATCCCGCTGGTCAACGGGCTGGTCGTCCAGATCTTCGGCCTGCGCTACCTGTCGACCCTGACCGGCATCGCCTTCCTCAGCCACCAGGCCGGCTCGTTCCTCGGCGCCTGGGGCGGCGGTTACCTGTTCGACCTGATGGGCTCCTACGACCTGGCCTGGAAGATCGGCGTCTTCATCGGCCTGCTGGCCGGCACCGCCCAGCTGCTGATGAACGACCGCCCGACCGCGCGGATGCAGGCACTGCAGGCAGTCCCGGGCTGACGGCGGTCGGTCGCAGGCACTGGCCGGGCTGGGGGTTAATCGCCATATCCGCGGCCCGCCGCCTTCGCCTATTCTCCGGAGACCGATGGCCAAGTCCCGTATCCCCGCCGCCGAGCCGCACCGTTTCATCTCGGTGCGCGGTGCACGCGAACACAACCTCAAGAACGTCGACCTCGACCTGCCGCGCGACCGCCTGGTGGTGATCACCGGCCTGTCCGGCTCGGGCAAGTCGTCGCTCGCCTTCGACACGATCTACGCCGAGGGCCAGCGCCGCTACGTCGAGAGCCTGTCGGCCTATGCCCGCCAGTTCCTCGAGCTGATGCAGAAGCCCGACGTCGATTCGATCGAGGGCCTGTCGCCGGCGATCTCGATCGAGCAGAAGACGACGTCGCGCAACCCGCGCTCGACCGTCGGCACGGTCACCGAGATCTACGACTACCTGCGCCTGCTGTTCGCCCGCGTCGGCGTCCCCTACTCGCCCGCCACCGGCCTGCCGATCGAGAGCCAGACCGTGTCGCAGATGGTCGACCGGGTGAAGGCGATGCCGGAGGGCACCCGCCTCTACCTGCTGGCGCCGATCGTGCGCGGCCGCAAGGGCGAGTATCGCAAGGAACTGCAGGAGCTGCAGAAGAAGGGATTCCAGCGGGTCAAGATCGACGGCAAGCTGTACGAGATCCCCGAGGCGCCGGCGCTCGACAAGAAGTTCAAGCACGACATCGACGTCGTGGTCGACCGCATCGTCGTCCGCCCCGACCTCGGCAACCGGCTCGCCGATTCGATCGAGACCGCGCTCGGCCTCGCCGAGGGCCTGGCGGTGGCCGAGAACGCCGACAACGGCGAGCGCACGGTGTTCTCGGCGCGCTTCGCCTGCCCGGTCTCGGGCTTCACCATCGAGGAGATCGAGCCGCGGCTGTTTTCCTTCAATGCCCCTCAGGGCGCCTGCCCGTCGTGCGACGGGCTGGGCGTGAAGATGTTCTTCGACCCCGAGATGGTGGTGCCGGACGACCGCCTGTCGCTGGCCGAGGGCGCGATCGCGCCGTGGGCCGACTCGTCGGGCCAGTACTACCAGCAGACGCTCGACAGCATCGCCCGCCATTACAAGGTCAAGACCTCGGTGCCGTGGCGCGAGTTGCCCAAGAAGGTGCGAGACGCGATCCTGATAGGCAGCGGTGGCGAGGCCATCGCCATGCGCTACGACGACGGCATCCGCCAGTACCAGACGACCAAGCCGTTCGAAGGCGTGATCCCCAACCTCGACCGGCGCTGGCGCGAGACCGACTCGTCGTGGGTGCGCGAGGAACTCGAGCGCTTCCAGCACGAGAGCAAGTGCGAAGCCTGCGGCGGCGCCCGCCTCAAGCCCGAGGCGCTGGCCGTCAAGATCGCCGGCATGAACATCAGCCAGGTCACCGAGTTCTCGATCGGCAACGCGGTGAAGTGGTTCCTCGAGCTCGCGCCCAAGCTCACGGCCAAGCAGCGCGAGATCGCCGCCCGCATCCTCAAGGAGATCAACGAGCGGCTGGGCTTCCTCGACAATGTCGGCCTGTCCTACCTGACGCTGAACCGGACCTCGGGCACGCTGTCGGGCGGCGAGAGCCAGCGCATTCGCCTCGCCTCCCAGATCGGTTCGGGCCTGACCGGCGTCCTCTACGTGCTCGACGAGCCGTCGATCGGCCTGCACCAGCGCGACAACGACCGCCTCCTGAAGACCCTGACCCGGCTGCGCGACCTCGGCAACACGGTGCTGGTGGTCGAGCACGACGAGGACGCGATCCGCGCCGCCGACCACCTCGTCGACATGGGTCCGGGCGCCGGCGCGCACGGCGGCACCGTGATCGCCGAGGGCACGCCGGACGAGGTCATGCGCAACCCCGCGAGCCTCACCGGCCAGTACCTGTCGGGCTTCCGCCAGGTCCCGATCCCCAAGCAGCGGCGGTCGCCGCCGCCGAGGAACGGCCGCTGGCTCACCATCAAGGGCGCACGCGAGAACAACCTGCAGGACGTGACCGCCAGCATCCCGCTCGGCACCTTCACCTGCGTCACCGGCGTGTCGGGCAGCGGCAAGAGCACGCTGATCATCGAGACGCTGTACAAGGCGCTGGCGCGGCGGCTGAACGGGGCACGCGAGCATCCCGGCGCCCACGACGGGCTCGACGGCATCGGTCACCTCGACAAGATCGTCGACATCGACCAGTCGCCGATCGGCCGCACGCCGCGGTCCAACCCGGCGACCTACACCGGCGCCTTCTCGCCGATCCGGGACTGGTTCTCGCAACTGCCCGAATCGACCGAGCGCGGCTACAAGGCCGGCCGCTTCTCGTTCAACGTCAAGGGCGGCCGCTGCGAGGCCTGCCAGGGCGACGGCGTCATCAAGATCGAGATGCACTTCCTGCCCGACGTCTACGTCCAGTGCGACGTCTGCAAGGGCAAGCGCTACAACCGCGAGACGCTGGAGATCCATTTCCGCGGCAAGTCGATCGCCGACGTGCTCGAGATGACGGTCGACGAGGGCGTCGAGTTCTTCAAGGCGGTGCCGGTGATCCGCGACAAGCTGCTGACGCTGCAGCAGGTCGGCCTGGGATACATCCACATCGGCCAGCAGGCGACGACCCTGTCGGGCGGCGAGGCGCAGCGCGTCAAGCTGGCCAAGGAACTGTCGCGCCGGGCGACCGGCCGCACGCTCTACATCCTCGACGAGCCGACCACCGGCCTGCACTTCGAGGACGTGCGCAAGCTGCTCGAGGTCCTGCACCGGCTGGTCGAGGGCGGCAACACCGTGCTGGTGATCGAGCACAACCTCGAGGTCATCAAGACCGCCGACTGGATCCTCGACCTCGGACCCGACGGCGGGTCGGGTGGCGGCCGGCTGGTCGCCGAGGGTCCGCCGGAGGACATTGTCAAGGTGCCGGACAGCTACACCGGCAAGTACCTCGCCCGCCTGCTGCCGCGCAGTGCCTCGGCCAGGAAGCGCGCCTGAAAGCCTGTCAGCGCGAGCGTAGCGAGGGACCCTTCATCCTCGCTTCCAGCTGATCTCGCCGAGGTCGTAGCCGAACTGGCGCTCGACCACCGCCGGCGTGGCGTCCGAAGCATCGCCGGTGCGGGCGCCAACGCGGGCCAGCGCGACCTCCTTCGGCACGTCGAGCCACAGGCCCTCGAACGGCACCCCGACCCGCGCCGCCAGCGCCTCGGCGGCCGCCCGCTCCTGGGGCTTCGAGAACACCGCGTCGAGCACGACGCTGTGGCCGGCGCGCAGCACGCGCTCGGCGCGGGCCAGAAAGGCGTCGTAGGTGCGGGCCGAGGCTTCCGGCGTGTAGCTGCCGGCCGGCATGCGCGCCTCCAGCGCGACGCCCGCGACCCGCTTGCGCTCGACGTCGGAGCGCACCACCACCGCGCCGGGCGCGCGCCCGATCGCCGGCGCCAGCTGCAGCGCGCGCGTGGTCTTGCCGCTGCCCGACAGGCCGCCGACCGCCAGCAGGCGCGGCGGCGCCGGCTGGAGGAACGACAGCGCGACCTGCTGGTAGTCGCGCGCCCGCGCGGTGTCGCCGCCGCTCACCGCCGCCGCCTGCGCGTCGACGAAGGCGCGAATCGCGGCGCGGCGCGACAGGAACATCGGCAGCAGCGCCAGCGCCTCCTCGTGCGAGGCGCCGGGCAATTCGCCGATGCGCCACAGCCACTCGTTCAGCAGCCGGTTGGCGAACGGCCGCTGGCCGCGCTCGCACAGGTCCATCAGCGCGAACGACAGGTCGTAGAGCACGTCGATGTTGGCGATGCGCTCGGAGAACTCGATGGCATCGAACGGCACCGGCCGGCCGTCGAGCAGCACGATGTTGCGCAGGTGCAGGTCGCCGTGGCAGCGGCGGATCGCGCCGGCCTCGCGGCGGCGCGCCACCAGATCGACATGCGGCTCCAGCGCCGCCGGCATCCGCTCGGACAGCAGCCGGCTGGTCGCCGGGTCGAGCCGGTCGCCGACCTCGATCATCTGCCGCCCGTCGGCGGCGACCGAGTGGCGGTAGGCTTCGGGTGTGCAGAACTCGGCCCGGACCGGCGGCAGGCCGTCGTGGAAGGCCGCGATCCGCGCCCCCAGCGCCGCCATCAGCTCCGGGGTCAGCGCCCCGCGCCCGGCCATGCGGTCGAGCAGTCCCTCCTCGTCGAACCGCCGCATCACGACCAGCCAGTCGACCGCGTCGTCCGCCGCGGCGCCGACCTCGCCCAGCGCGAGGCCCGCCGGCGTGCGCCGCACCGCCGCGATGCCGAGGTAGATCTCGGGCGCCAGCGACCCGTTGATGGCGATCTCGGCGGCGCACATCTCGCGCCGCCGCGCCACGGTCGAGAAGTCCATGTACGGGAACTTCACCGCCCGCTTGAGCTTGTAGGCGCGGTCGGCGGTCAGCAGGACGATCGCGCCGTGGGTATCGACCCGTCGCTGCGGCCGCAGCCGCGCGACCAGGAAGGCCAGCGTCTCGCCCTGGTCCTCGACCACGAAGGACGGCGCGGCGGTCATGCCTCAGGCGATGGCCTGGCGCGGCTCGAAGACGCCGTAGGGATCGACGTGCAGGATGATCTCGGCGTCGGGGAAGGCGCGCTGCAGCTCGGCCTCGACCCGGTCGCCGATCTCGTGCGCGCGGACCAGCGTCAAGGACGGGTCCAGCTCGACGTGCAGCTGGATGAACTTGGTGAGGCCGGCCGACCGCGTCTTGAGATCGTGAACGTCGCGCACGTCGGGATCGGCGCGGGCGATGTCGGCGATGCGGCCGCGGTCGGGCTCCGGCAGTTCGCGGTCCATCAGCACGTCGAGCGACTGGCGGCCGACGTGCCAGGCGCCGCGGATAAGGTACAGCGCCACCAGCGCCGCCATGCCGGCATCGATCATCGGCTGGTCGAACACGCCCGACAGGAAAAGCGCGATGCCGACCGCGATGTTGCTCACGAGGTCGGTGGCGTAGTGCGCCTTGTCGGCGCCGATCGCGATCGAGCCGCTGCGCCTGACGACGTAATTCTGGAACAAGACGAGGCCCAGGGTCAGCACGATGGCGAGGCCGCTGATCGCGAGACCCACCATTTCCCGCTGCACCTGGTGGGGATGCAGGATGCGGTCGCCGACGGTCAGCAGGAGGCCGCCACCCGAAGCGGCGATGAAGCCGGCCTGGGTCAGCCCGGCCAGCGCCTCGGCCTTGCCGTGGCCGAACCGGTGGTCGGCATCGGCCGGGATCAACGCCTGGCGCACCGCCAGGAAGGTGACCAGCGAGGCCACGAAATCGAGCGCCGAATCGACCAGCGACGACAGCATGGAGACCGACTCGGTCACCAGCCAGGCCATCGCCTTGGCGCCGATCAGGACGAGCGCCACCGACATCGAGGCGATCGTGGCGATGCGCATCAGGCGTTGCGGGTCGAGCGCCATGGCGGCTTCAGGGGTAGAGGGTGCGGGTGGTCCAGGGCGCGTCGGGGTCCGGCCGCCGGTACTCCAGCCGGTCGTGCAACCGGAAGGCGCCGTCCTGCCAGAACTCGATCAGCCGGGGCTGCAGCCGGAAGCCCGACCAGTGGGGGGGCCGGGGCACCTTGCCGACGACGTGGCGGGCGGCGAACTCGGCGACCCGCTTCTCGAGGGCGAACCGGCTTTCCAGCGGCCGCGACTGGTCGGACGCCCAGGCCCCGATCTGGCTGCCCCGGGCGCGGCTGGCGAAATAGGCGTCGGCCTCCTCCGGCGAGGTCTGCGAGACCGGGCCCTCGAGCCGGACCTGGCGTCGCAGGGACTTCCAGTGGAACAGCATGGCCGCCTTGGGATGGGCCAGCAAATGCTGGCCCTTGCGGCTCTGGTAGTTGGTGTAGAAGACGAATCCGCGCGAATCGTAGTCCTTGAGCAAGACCATGCGCACCGCGGGGGTACCGTCGGGGCCGACCGTGGCCAGGCTGACGGCGGACGGGTCGTTGGGCTCGCTCTTCTCGGCCTCGCCGTACCAGGCGGCGAAAAGGGCCAGCGGATCGGACTTTTCCTCGATCATCACCACAATATGAGGGGCTGTGGGCGGCAAGACCACCGGCATCTTGTCCCAATTGCCATCCCCCGCTAGAACCGGGGCATGACTGTTGCTGGATTGATGGCCGGTAAGAAGGGCCTCGTCATGGGCGTCGCCAACGAGCGCTCGATCGCCTGGGGGATTGCCAAGGCCTGCCACGAGCAAGGGGCAGAGCTGGCCTTCACCTTCCAGGGCGAAGCGCTCGAGCGCCGCGTCCGACCGTTGGCGTCCTCGGTGGGGGCGAAGATCGTCCTGCCGTGCGACGTCACCAACGCACAGAGCATCGACGCCACCTTCGCCGAGATCGACAAGCAGTGGGGCGGCCTCGACTTCGTGGTCCATGCCATCGCCTTCTCGAACAAGGACGAGCTGCGCGGTCGCTACCTCGACACCTCGCCGGAGAACTTCGCGCTCACCATGAACGTGAGCTGCTACTCCTTCACCGCGGTCGCGCAGCGCGCCGTACCGCTGATGAAGAACGGCGGCAGCCTGCTCACGCTCACCTACTACGGTGCCGAGCGCGTGATCCCGCACTACAACATCATGGGCGTCGCCAAGGCCGCGCTCGAGGCCAGCGTGCGCTACCTCGCCGCCGACCTCGGCGAGCAGAAGATCCGCGTCAACGCGATCTCGGCCGGCCCAATCAAGACGCTGGCCTTCGCCGGCATCAACGACGGCCGCTATATACTGAAGTGGAACGAGCTCAACTCGCCGCTCAAGCGCAACATCACCCAGGAAGAGGTCGGCAACTCGGCGCTCTACCTGCTGTCCGACCTCGGCACCGGCATGACGGGCGAAGTGATGCACGTTGACGGCGGCTACCACGTCGTCGGCATGATCAACACCTCGTCGGCCAAGCAGATCTCCGAGCTGCTCGCCAACTTCGAGGGCGAGTAACAGGGCCGGCGGCACATGGCCGGCTCGAGCTTCGGCACCCTCTTCCGGTTCACCAGCTGGGGCGAGAGCCACGGGCCGGCGATCGGCTGCGTGGTCGACGGCACGCCGCCGCGCATCGCGCTCAGCGAGGCCGACATCCAGGTCTGGATGGACAAGCGCCGTCCCGGCCAGTCGCGCTTCGTCACCCAGCGCCAGGAACCCGACACGGTGCGGATCCTGTCGGGCGTGTTCGAGGGCGTGACCACCGGTACGCCGATCGGCCTGCACATCGACAACGTCGACCAGCGCTCGCGCGACTACGGCGAGATCAAGGACCGGTTCCGCCCGTCCCACGCCGACTACACCTATTTCAGGAAGTACGGCGTGCGCGACTACCGCGGCGGCGGCCGCCAGTCGGCGCGCGAGACCGCGGTGCGCGTCGCCGCCGGCGCGATCGCGCGCAAGATCCTGGGCGACGGCGTCACCATCCGCGGCGCCGTGGTCCAGCTCGGCAGCCAGAAGATCGATCGCGCCCACTGGGACTGGGACGCCACCGGCGACAACCCGTTCTGGTGCCCCGACCGACAGGCGGCGCAGGGCTGGGAAGGCTACCTCGACGACGTGCGCAAGCGCGGCAGCTCGGTCGGCGCGGTGATCGAGGTCGTGGCCTCGGGCGTGCCGGTGGGGCTGGGCGAGCCGGTCTACGACAAGCTCGACGCCGACCTCGCCAAGGCGCTGATGAGCATCAACGCCGTCAAGGGCGTCGAGATCGGCGACGGCTTCGCCACCGCCGCCATGAGCGGCGAGGAGAACGCCGACGAGATGCGCATGCAGGGCGGCGAACCGGCGTTCCTCAGCAACCATGCCGGCGGCATCCTGGGCGGCATCTCGACCGGGCAGGACATCGTCTGCCGCCTCGCCGTCAAGCCGACCAGCTCGATCCTGGCGCCGGTGCGCTCCGTCGACCGCTTCGGCAACGACGTCGAGCTGCGCACCAAGGGCCGCCACGACCCGTGCGTCGGCATCCGCGCCACCCCGGTCGCCGAGGCGATGATGGCCGTCGTGCTGGCCGATCACCTGCTGCGCCACCGCGCGCAGTGCGGCTGAGCCGATGCCGGCCGGCCCGCGGCTGACCGCCCGCTACAGCATCCCGCACAACCTCAGCATGGCCGCCGTGTCGGCCGGCATGATCGCGGTCGCCGTCGCCCACTTCGCCGCCAACCCGCAGAACGCACCGACGCTGTCGCCGAACGACCCGCGCTTCACGCTGTTTCTGATGCTGGCGCTGGCGATGGCCTACTACGTCTTCCTCGGCGTCACCCGCGCCCGCAACCGCGCGCCGCAGGTCGAGGTCGGCCACGACGGCATCCGGCTGGGCTTCGGCCGCGACCGGCTGCTGGCCTGGGACGACATCCGCTGGGTGCGCCTGCGCCGGTTGGGCTTCCGGCCGCAGCTCGAGATCGGGCTCGCCGACCAGGCTTTCCTCGAGGCCAACCTGCGCCTGTCGCAGTGGAGCTTCGACGACAGCCTGCGCCCGGTGCGCGGCCAGCCGACGACCGTGCTGGTGCGCGACAACGGGCTCGACCGGCGTTCGTCGGCCCTGCTTGACGCCGTGCGGGCGCTGCGACCGAATCTCGTGAAGTCCTGAAGGGTCGCGGAGATCCGCCATGCGTCGATACATCGTCGGCCTGCTCGCCACCGTGGGCGCCCTCGTCCTGCTGGCGCTGGGCGGCGGCTTGTTCCTGTTCCTTGGCGGCGCCTTCGCCCCGCGACCGCTGCAGCAGCCGATCGTGCTGTCGCTCGACCTGCGGCGCGTGCCGGCCGAGGGCGGCGGCGAGGGCACGCTGGGTGCGCTGTTCGGCGGCGGCGCCCGCGACATCGTCGAGACCGTGCAGTTGCTGTGGCAGGCGGCGGAGGACCCTCGCGTCGTCGGCCTGTTCGTCGACATCGGCGACGAGGAAGCGGGGCTGGCGCGGGTCCAGGAACTGCGCCAGGCGATCGCCCGCTTCCGCGGCAAGGGCAAGTTCGCCGTCGGCTTCGCCGAGTCGCTGGGCAGCGGCGGCACCCATGTCTCCGACTACTACCTCGCCTCGGCGCTCGACCAGGTCTGGCTGCAGCCCAGCGGCAGCTTCGCGGTCGCCGGGCTGGCGATCGAGACGCCGTTCGTGCGCGAGGGCCTCGACCGGCTCGGCGTCAAGATCGAGGGCGGCAAGCGCTACGAGTACAAGAGCGCACCCGACACGTTCCTCGACCGCTCCTACCCGGCGCCGGCGCGCGAGAACCTGCAGCAGCTGATCGACAGCCTGTTCGGCCAGTTCGTGGCCGACGTCGCGCGCGAGCGCCGTCTCGACCCGAGCCGCCTGCGACGGCTGATCGACGCGGTGCCGCTCGCGCCGGAGCAGGCGCGCCAGGAAGGGCTGGTCGACCGCATCGGCTACCGCGCCGACGCCATCGACGACGTGCGGGCCCGCGTCGGCAAGGGCGCACAGGACCTCGTCAGCCTGTCCGACTACGCCGGCGACCCCGGCCGGCCGCGCAGCTCGGGCGACGTCGTCGCGCTGGTGCGGGTGTCCGGCGCCATCACCTCGGGCGCCCCTGACCGCAACCCGCTCGACGAGGATTCGGTCGCCAACGCCGAAGACGTGGTCGATGCGCTGGAGCAGGCGGCGGCGGCGCGCGAGGTCAAGGCGATC
Source organism: uncultured Reyranella sp. (assembly GCA_964420105.1). Lineage (GTDB taxonomy): Bacteria > Pseudomonadota > Alphaproteobacteria > Reyranellales > Reyranellaceae > Reyranella. The sequence goes on along the minus strand of CAYQRL010000020.1, from coordinate 7,052 downwards.
GTGCTGCGCATCGATTCGCCCGGCGGCACCTACCCCGCCGCCGACGCCATCGCCGACGCGGTCGGCCGCGCCCGCTCGGCCGGCAAGCCGGTGATCGTGTCGATGGGCGACATCGCCGCCTCGGGCGGCTACCTCGCGGCGATCCGCGGCGACGTCATCGTCGCACAGCCGACAACCATCACCGCCTCGATCGGCGTGTTCGCCATCTGGCCGGTGGCGGGCGGTCTGCTCAACACGCTGGGGGTCAACGTCGAGCGCCTGTCGGTCGGCACCAACGCCGGCATGTACTCGGTCTTCCAGCCGCCGACCGCCGCGCAGCGCGCCGCCGTCGCCCGCGAGCTCGACCATGTCTACGCCGAGTTCACGCGCCAGGTCGGCGAGACCCGCAAGCTCGATCCCGCCCGCCTCGACGCGGCCGCCCGCGGCCGCGTCTTCTCCGGCATCGATGCCCGCCGGGCCGGCCTGGTCGACGAGCTGGGCGGGCTGCAGCTGGCGCTCGACATCGCCCGCGCCAAGGCCGGGCTCGACGATGCCCGCCCGGTCGAGCTGCGCGCCTTTCCCGCCGACGACGAGCGCTGGATGAAGCTGATCGACCGGCTGCTGCGGCTCGCCGGCATCGACGCCACCGGCCCGACCGTGCGCGCGCCGCGCGAGGTCCGCGACACCCTGGCCCGGCTCGGAATCGTCGCCCGCCCCGGCAACGTCCGGCTGCCGCCGCTGCCACCGCTGTGGCGCTGACGTCGGCGCGGGCCGCGGCTAGAGCGCGCGCGCCTTCAGCGTCTCGAGCCCGTCGGCGGTCCGCCGCAGCAGGGCGAGTTCCTCGACCCGGCCGCGCATCGGCAGGTGCTGGCGCTGGACGATGCGCGCCACCTGCTCGGCCTCGGCCGCGCTTGCGAACAGGCCGAGCGTGAGGTGCGGCTCGAACGGCGGGCCGGCCGGCCCCCCCGGTCCATCGTCGAGGCGGTCGTGCAGGTCGCGCAGTTGTGCCTCGCCGTCGTCGGGCAGCGCGAACAGGTAGGCATCGCGCCGCGGCGGCGGGTTGTCGTGGCGCGCCAGCCGGTCGAGCATGAACCAGAAAGGACGCGCCTCGAGCCGGTCGAGCGCCGCGGCGAGGCGGTCGGCCTCGTCGTCGGCGGCGCCGAACACCAGCGTGAAGTGCGGGCCGATCAGCGCGGCCTCGCCCGGGTGGTACTGCGCCCGCAGCCGGCGCAGCGCGGTGTCGTCGGCTTCCGCCAGCAGCGGCCAGGCGACGACGTACAGCATCAGCCGTAGCTCTTGGCCATGCCGAGCGCCGGGTCCATCGCCGCGCCGTAGGGCGGGAACGGGTAGCGCAGGCCGTTCTTGCCGAGCTGCTGCATGCCCTCGACGGCGCGCAGCATCTCGTCCGGCGGGCACGCCATCAGCAGCTCGTCGTCGGCGACGCCGCCGTAGCGGCGCTCGGCGAAGCACGGCAGCGACAGCGAGGTCTGCCGGGTCGCCAGCGCCCGGCCCCACGAGTCGGCGCAGGCGCTCTCGCCGGTCACCGTGAAGTCGTAGCGGCGGTAGCGATGGAACTGCAGGCCGTTGATGAAATAGATCATCTGCCCGGGCGTGCCGTAGAACAGGCAGATGTCCGGCGGGTCGAGCCGCGCCGAGCGCAGCGGCGACACCACGAGGCCGTTGTAGGTGCCGTGCGGCACGCGCGGCATCTGCGCCTGGTGCGCCGCCGACGCCTCCTTGTTGCCGAACCACACGCCGTTCATGTGGTCGCCCGACAGGAAGCCCTCGCCCGGGTGGTTGAGGCCGACGACGCCGCCGCAGTTGCCGCCGCGGGTGTTGTCGACGGTGATGCCGAGCGTGAAGCCGTACCAGCGCGCCTGCGTCACCATCTGGCACATGGTGAACTTGAAACCCTCGGTCGGCTTGCGCACGCCCTGGACCTTGTCCATGTCGGCCGGGTCCTCGAACAGCTTCATGCCGATCGGCTGGGTGCGGATGCGCAGCAGGTCGATCAGCTTGGCCGAGGCCTCGGCCAGCATCTTGCCGTCGATCTTCTCCGGTGGCGTCCACGGCGCGACCTTGTAGCCGGGCGGCAGGGTCTGGACGTTCATGGTTTCCTCCGTGTCCTGTCAGGTGAGATTGAGGCCGCCGTCGGCGAGCACGATTTCTCCCGTAACGTAGTCGTTGGCGACCAGCGCAGCCACAAGGTCGGCGATGTCGGCGGGTTTCGCAGGACGGCGCATCGGCGCCCTGGTCTTCCAGAGGTCCATCGCGTCGCTCCAGTCGGCGGTCATCGGCGTCTCGACCAGGCCGGGTGCCACGGCGTTGACGCGGATATCGGGTCCGAGCGCCAGCGCCAGCAGGCGCGTCGCGTGGTGCAGCCCGGCCTTCGCCGCGGCGTAGGGGATCGACGCGCCCTTGGGACGGACCCCGGCATGGGTGCCGATGTTGACGACGCTGGCCGGCCGGCCGCTCGCGGCGGCGGCGCGGCGCAGCGCCGGTTCGGCCTCGGCCACCAGTTGGAACGGCGCCACCAGGTTGACGTCGAGCATGCGCCGCCACACCGCCGGGGTCGCGGCCTTGAGGTCGGCATGGGGAATGCGCATCGACTCGCCGGCATTGTTGACCAGCACGTCGAGCCGGCCATGGCGCGCCAGCATCTCGCCGACCAGCGCGGCCGGCGCGGCGGCGTCGGCGAGATCGGCGGGATGGTAGGACGCGGCGCCGAGCTCGCGCACCAGCGCGGCGACCGAAGCGGCGGGGCGACGGCCATGCAACGCGACGGTGTAGCCGTCACGCGCCAGCCGGGCGGCGATCGCCGCGCCGATGCCCGAGGTCGAGCCCGTGACGAGCGCGACCCGGCCGCGATTCGTCGCGTCAGACACAGCGGCGCAACGCCTCCAGGGTGGCGTCCGGTCGCTCGACGATCATGAAGTGGCCGCTGTCCGGGATGACGACCGCCTGCGACCCGGCGATCGCCGCGGCCAGTGGCCTGGCCTTCGCCGCCGGGGTCATCAGGTCGCCGTCGCCCAGCACCAGCACGGTCGGGCAGGTCACGGCGGCCGCGCGCTCGAGCGCCGCCTTGTAGGCGTTGCAGGCCGCGAGGTCGGCGTGGATCACGCCCGGCGCGTTGCCCGACAGCACCGCCAGCGACTCGCGGCGCAGCCACAGGCCGGGCGAGGCCATGCCGCCCTTGTGCAACGCCGCGCCGATGCCCCAGAAGGTCATCAGCTCCTGGACCTTCAGCGTGTTGGCCTTGGCCGATTCCAGCATCTCGGGGTGCACCGGCATCTCGGCCGCGACGCCGCACAGGCCGAGCGCGCGGACCTTGTCGGGATGGCGCGCCGCCGCGTCGAGCGCGACCAGCGCGCCCATCGAGTGGCCGACCAGCGCCGCCTGCCTGAGGCCGGCGGCGTCGATCAGCGCCGCGGTCCAGTCGGCCAGGGCGGCGATGCTGTCCAGCGCCGGCCCCTCCGACCAGCCGTGGCCGGGGAAGTCGATCGCCAGCACGCTGCGGCCATGGTGGGCGAACCACCGGGTCTGCAGGCGCCAGGTCGTGCGGTCGAAGCCGGCGCCGTGCAGGAAGATTATCGCCGGTTGCGCCGGGTCGAAGGCAGCGCCGCCGGTGGTGGCCGACACGCGGCGGCCGTTCACGGTCAGGTTCATGGTTCAGCCCTTGGTCGCGGCGCGCAGCGCCTGGCCGAGGTCGTCGACCAGGTCGGCAGGATCCTCGAGCCCGACCGAGAGCCGGATCATGCCCTCGCCGATGCCCGCGGCAGCCAACGCCGCCGCGTCGAGCTGGGCATGCGTGGTCGAGGCCGGGTGGATCACCAGCGACTTGGCGTCGCCGATGTTCGCGAGGTGGGAGAACAGCTTCAGCCGCTCGATGAAGCGCCGGCCGGCCTCGCGTCCGCCCTTGATGTCGAAGCTGAACACCGAGCCCGCCCCCTTCGGCAGCAGCCGCTGCGCCAGCGCGTGGTCGGGATGGTCGGGCAGTTCGGGCGAAGCGATGCGCTCGACCGCCGGGTTGTCCTTCAGGAAGGCGATGACCTTGCGGGCGTTCTCGCCGTGCCGCGCCACGCGCAGCGGCAGCGTCTCCAGCCCCTGCAGCAGGTAGAAGGCGGTCTGCGGCGCCATGCAGCAGCCGAAGTCGCGCACGCCCTCGGCGCGCGCCCGCATCGCGAAGGCATGCGGGCCGAACTCCTCGGCGAAGTCGATGCCGTGGTAGCCGGCATAGGGTTCGGTCAGGGTCGGGAACTTGCCCGAGCGTTCCCAGTCGAAGCGGCCGCCATCGACGATCACGCCGCCGATCGCCACGCCGTGGCCGCCGATGAACTTGGTGGCCGAGTGGAAGACGATGTCGGCGCCAAGCGTCAGCGGCCGGCACAGCACCGGCGAGGCGAAGGTGTTGTCGATCATCAGCGGCACCTGCGCGGCGTGCGCGATCTCGGCGATCGCCGGGATGTCGAGCACCTCGCCGCCGGGATTGCCGATGGTCTCGCCCAGCACCAGCCGGGTCTCGGGACGCAGCGCGCGCCGGAAGCCGTCGTGGTCGCCCGGCGGCACGAACGTCGTCGTGATGCCGAAGCGCGGCAGGGTCAGCGCCAGCATGTTGCGCGTGCCGCCGTACAGCGAGGTCGAGGCGACGATGTGGCCGCCCGCCCCCATCAGCGTGGCGATGGCGACGTGCAGCGCCGCCTGCCCGCTCGATGTCGCGACCGCCCCGGTGCCTTCCTCGAGCGCGGCGACGCGTTCCTCGAACACCGCCACCGTCGGGTTGGAGATGCGGCTGTAGATGTGGCCGCCGACCTCGAGGTTGAACAGGCTGGCGGCGTGGTCGACGTCGCGGAACACGAACGACGTCGTCTGGTAGATCGGCACAGCGCGGGCGCCGGTCACCGGGTCGGGCTGCTGCCCGGCATGAAGCGCCAGCGTGTCGGGGCGCAGGAACTTGGCGTCGACCATGGGACTACTTCTTGAAGAACGACGCGGCGGCCGCGGCGTGGCTGCGCTTGGCCTTGATCTTGTCCTCGACGCGCGCGATCTCGGCCTTCATCGCCGCGACGTAGCCCTCGAGGTCCTCGATGCTCATGGCATCCAGGTTCTTCGGCGGCGTCTTCTTCTGCCGGGGGTCGAGATCGTCGAGATCGAAGGCCATGGCGCGTTTCCCTGGAAGCGGTTAAGGAGACCTACCATTGCTCCCACCGCCTCGAAAGGCCGACCATGAGCGCGCTGCCCGCAACGATGACCTGCGTCGAGATCAAGAAGCCCGGCGGTCCCGAGGCGCTGGTCCCGGCGACGCGGCCGGTGCCGACACCGGCGGCGGGCGAGTTGCTGATCAAGGTCGCCGCGACCGGCGTCAACCGTCCCGACATCGCCCAGCGCGCCGGCCTTTACCCGCCGCCGCCGGGCGCCTCGGACCTGCCCGGCCTCGAGGCCGCCGGCACCGTCGCGGCGCTGGGCGCCGGGGTCACCGGCTGGTCGGTCGGCGACGCGGTCTGCGCGCTGACGCCGGGCGGCTCCTACGCCGAGTACTGCGCCGTGCCGGCGCCGCAGTGCCTGCCGCCACCGGCCGGCTTCGACATGCTGCGCGCCGCCGCGCTGCCGGAGAACTACTTCACGGTCTGGCACAACCTGTTCGAGCGCGGGCGGCTCGCCGCCGGCGAGACCGTGCTGGTGCATGGTGGCGCCAGCGGCATCGGCACCACCGCGATCCAGCTCGCCAAGGCGTTCGGCGCCACCGTGGTCACCACGGTGCGCAACGAGGACAAGGCCAGGGCCGTGCGCGCGCTCGGCGCCGACCACGCCATTCTCTACAAGGACAACGACTGGGCGGCCGAGGTGAAGAGCCTGGTGAAGGGTGTCGACGTCGTGCTCGACATGGTCGCCGGCGACTACCTGCCGAAGAACATCCAGCTGCTGAAGCCGGATGGACGCTGCGTGATCATCGCCCTGCAGGGCGGCGCCACCGCCACGGTCAGTGCCGGCCTCGTCATGGTCAACCGCCTGACGGTGACCGGCTCGACGCTGCGGCCGCAGAGCGTCGCGAACAAGGGCCGCATGGCCCAGGGGCTGCGCGAGAAGGTGTGGCCGCTGCTGGCCGAGGGCCGCATCAAGCCGATCATCTTCAAGACCTTCCCGCTGGTCGAGGCGGCGGCGGCGCACGCCGAACTCGAGCGCGCCGACCATGTCGGCAAGGTCATGCTGACGGTCTGAACGATCCCGCGACGGGGGCGCGAGACGCGCGCCCCGTCGTCCAGGTCGCGGCCGTCAGTGCTGCGTCGGATCCTCGAAATCGGGCTGCTCGGCTTCCGCGGGGTCGAGCGCGGCGGTATCGACCGGCGTCTCCTCGGCCTCCTCGATGCCGGCGGCGGCAGCCGCCTTCTTGCGCGCGGCGTCCTCGCGCGCGGCCTTGCGGCGCGCCTTGTCGACGGCGTCGTTGAGGTCCTTCAGCGAGCACAGGCCGAGCGTGACCGGGTCGCGCGGACGCACGTTGGTCATGTTCCAGTGCGAACGATCCTTGACCGACTGCACCGTGCTCTTGGTCGAGCCGACCAGCTTGGCGACCTGGCTGTCCTGCAGTTCGGGGTGAACCTTGAGCAGCCACGCGATCGCGTCGGGACGGTCCTGGCGCTTGGCGACCGGCGTGTAGCGCGGCCCCTTCGAGCGCGCGACCGGCTCCGGCACGTCGCGCGGGCTGAGCTTCAGCCGCGCCGCCGGGTCGGCCTCGACGCGCTTGATCTCGTCCTTGGTGAGTTGCCCGTTGGTCGTCGGGTCGAGCCCGGTCATGCCGCCCGCCACCTCGCCGTCGGCGATCGCCTGGACCTCGAGCGGATGCAGGCCGGTGAAGGCCGAGATCTGGTCGAACGTCAGGGTCGTGTTCTCGACCAGCCAAACGGCGGTCGCCTTGGGCATCAACACTTGCGACATGGTTCTTGTTCTCCTGCGCCCGGATATAGAGAGCGCGTCGCCTGCAGCCAACCCGAAAAGCGGGAAGGCGGCCGGGCATGCACAAAAGGAAACGGCCGGGCGATAGCCCGGCCGTCCCCGAAGTCCAGCTTCGGATCGTCTTA
>CAYQRL010000019.1:0-109660 GCA_964420105.1 uncultured Reyranella sp. | reverse complement strand
GACTTCCTGGCCGGCCAGATCGTCGGCAAGCTCTGGATGGTGCTGCTGGCGCTGCCGTTCATCCACTGGATCCGCCGCCGCGAACTGGCGCGGCTCGCGGCGTGAAAGCGGTCGAAGTCTCGACTTGCATGGCGCCCGTGGCCAACGCTTAATCGCGACGACTCAAGGGGGAATTCCGATGTTCAAGTCTATCCTGGCCGTTTCCGAGGGCGGACCGGACGCCGCGATGTCGTTCAAGCTGGCGACCCGCGTCGCCGCCATCTTCGACGGCACGGTCGATGCGCTGCACCTGCCGGTCGGCCCGGCCGGCGGCATGGCCGGCGGCCTGGCGATGAGCGGCGAGGCGATGCCGCTGATCATGAACATCGACGACGAGCGCCTCGAGGCCCGCGCCAAGGAGAGCAAGGCGCAGTACGACGCCATCGTCGCGCCGGTGAAGGGCGCGACCTACAGCGCCGCCGAGACCGCGACGCTCGACACCATGGTGGCGATGGGCCGCTGCTCCGACGTGATCGTGCTCGGCCGCCCCGGCGCCGACCCGGAGAACGTGGCGCCGGCGACCGTCGAGGCGGCGATCTACGAGTGCGCCCGCCCGGTGATGATCGCGCCGCCGACCGCCGGCACCGGCGGCTTCGCCAACGTCATCGTGGCGTGGAACGGCAGCTTCCAGGCCGCCCGCGCCGTCGAGTACTCCCTGCCCTTCCTCGCCAAGGCGACGCAGGTCACGATCCTCGTGGTCGGCAGCACGCCCGACGACGTCGGCGCCTCCTACCTCGCGCGCAACCTCGGCCGCCAGGGCATCAAGACGGTGATCGACGCGATCGATCCCGGCGCGGTGTCGGGCCGCGCCCGCGGCCGCGCGCTGCTCGACTACACCCACGGCAAGGGCTCGGACCTGCTGGTGATGGGCGCCTACGGCCGCGGCCAGGTGCTGAGCTTCCTCGGCATGGGTGGCGCCACCGGCAAGGTCATCTCGTCCTGCCGCGTGCCGCTGCTGATGGCGCACTGATCCCCGAGGGGATCACCGACCGGGTTCACGGCGGGCAGGCGCCCGCCGACTGGGTGACGACCTGCGGATCGGCGCAGGCCGTGCAGGCGTTGGGATAGGTCTGCCGCGTCTTGTCGCGGCGCAGCCCGCAGGCCGGGCGATAGTCGCGGGTGCAGGCCTGCGGCCGCGGGTCGGCGCACGGGCCGCCGGCCACCGGCAGTGACTCCGGCGCCAGCTCGGCGCGCACCATCTTGAGCGCGAACGGCTGGCCGCCGTACTCGTTCACCGTGCCGATGATCGAGATGCGCGAGCCGACCGCCGGCAGCGGCGCCAGCGGCCGCGCCATGGCGATGCGCATCTCCGACGTGTTCGCCGCCTGCGCCTCGTCGGAGATCGCCGCCTCCAGCACGTCGGGCGTCGCCGCCACGATCTTGACCGGGATCTTGAGCCGGGTGCCGCCCTGCTGCTTGTCCTGGATCGTCGCCCACAGCCGGTCGGCGGCTGCGCGGTTGGCGGGGTTGGCGTCGCGGTGGCGCAGGATCAGCACCCAGTCGGCGGCGCGCAGCGCCCCCGGCTCGTTGTCCTCCATCAGCTGCAGCGCCTTCTCGGGCGGTGTCATGACCCGCGGGATCGCCTTCACGAAGCCGGCCGGCGGCGCCTTCTCGCCGGCGACGACGCGCGCGACCAGCGGGTCCCAGCCTTCCTCGCTGCCGCGGTAGACGCGGTAGCGAGAACGCGCCCAGCGGTCGATGTCGGCGGCGGCGGCGTCGTTCCTGGCGGCGCGCGCCAGCGCCACCGCGCGGGCGGCGTACCAGAAGCCCAGCCCGTCGATCGGCTGGCCCTCTAGCTGCGCCACCGCCAGCTGGTAGACGTCGGGCAGGCTTTCCGGCTCGGCCGCCACCGACTCGCGGTAGAAGCGGCGGGCGGCATCGTAGTCCTTGTTCTGCAGCGCCGCGAAGCCCCGCGCGCCGCTGAACACGGCGCCGAGCTGGCGCCGCGCCTGGGCGAACGCGGCGTCGTCGAGCGAGGCCGGCTTCTGCCACTTGGCGAGCGCCGCCGCGCCCTTCTCGGCGCCGGCCACCATCGGCGCGAGCGCCGCGGCGTCGCCGGCCATGGCGCGGGTGCGCGCGGCGTAGACCCGGCTGGCGATGGCATGGACGTTGTCGGGATCGACCTGCAGCAGCTTGCCGGCGATGACATCGGCCTTGGCCGGCTCGCGGGCGGCGCTCCACGCCGCCATCGCGTGCTCCAGCGCCTCGTTGCGCAGGATGCTGTTGGGATACCAGGCGACGAACACTTCCATCGCGGTGGCGCGCCGGGTCGGGTCGCGCTGGCCCAGCGCCGCCTGGAAGGCGTCGTACTCGGCCGGGTTGGCGAAGCTCGAGCGGTTCTGGGCGACCGCGTCGACGGAAAACCCCGCCAGCAGCAGGGTCAGGACGAGGACAAGGCGACGGATCACGTCGAGGGCAGCTCCCTTCACCGTAACGATCCTGAATTACCGTGACCGTAAAACCGAATTAAGGCACTGTTTTAAGAGGTTACACCCGGCGGGGACGAAGACAATGAGTGAACGGCGCTCCACGATCGCGGCGCTTGGGTTGGCGTGCCTTTTTGCAGCCTCGGCGCCCCTCGCCGCCCTCGCCCAGCAGGCCGCACCGCCGCCGGCGGTGCTGGTCGAGCCGGCCGAGCTGACGCCGATCGCCGACCAGGCCGAGTTCATCGGCCGCGCCGCCGCCGTCGACAAGGTCGAGCTGCGCGCCCGGGTGAAGGGCTTTCTCGGCCCGCGCAAGTTCAAGGACGGCGACCAGGTCAAGAAGGACGAGGTCGTGTTCACGATCGAGCCCGAGACCTACCAGGCCGCGGTCGACCAGAAGAAGGCGCAGCGCGATTCGGCCCAGGCGGCGCTGACCAACGCCGACCTGCAGCTGACCCGCGCCTCCGAGCTGCTCAAGTCCAACACCGGCACCAAGGCGACCTACGACCAGCGGCTGAGCGAGCAGCTGCAGGCCAAGGCCAACCTCGAGGACGCCAGCGCCCAGCTGCGCGACGCCGAGATCCAGCTGTCCTACACCGAGATCAAGTCGCCGATCGCCGGCCGCATCGGCCGCGCCGCGTTCTCGCCGGGCAACCTGGTCGGACCCGATTCCGGCGTGCTCGCCACCGTGGTCAGCGAGACCCCGATCCGCGTGCTGTTCCCGGTCACCCAGCGCGAGCTGCTCGAGGCCAAGAAGGACGCGTCGGCCGGCGAGCCGCCGGTGGTGCGCCTGCGGCTGGCCGACGGCACGCTGTACAAGGAGAAGGGCCAGCTCGACTTCATCGACATCACGGTCGACCCCAAGACCGACGGCCAGATCGTGCGCGCCACCTTCGACAACAAGGATGGGCTCCTGACCGACGGCCAGACGGTGCGCGTGGTGCTCGAGGAGAGCAAGCCGCAGGAAGTGATCCTGATCCCGCAGCAGGCGATCGCCCTCGACCAGACCGGTCCGTACGTGTTCGTGGTCGACGCCAGGAACATGGTCGAGCTGCGCCGGGTCAAGACCGGCTTCGTGCGCAACGGCAAGATCGTCGTCAGCGAGGGGCTGAAGGCCGGCGACAGGGTCGTGGTCCAGGGCCAGCAGCGCATCCGCCAGGGCATGACCGTGGCGCCGAGCCTCGCCAGCGCCCCCGCGGCGAACACGCCGGCGAAGAAGTAGCCCATGACCATCTCGTCGCTGTTCATCCGCCGGCCGCGGCTGGCCTTCGTCGTCTCGACGGTCATCACCATCGCCGGCCTGCTGGCGCTGACCCGCCTGCCGGTGGCGCAGTTCCCCGACATCGTGCCGCCGCAGGTCCGCGTCACCGCGACCTATCCCGGCGCCTCGGCCCAGGCGGTCGAGGAGAGCGTGGCGCAGGTGATCGAGGGCCAGGTCAACGGCGTCGAGCGCATGCTCTACATGAAGTCGACCTCGGGCGGCGACGGCAGCTACCAGCTGACCATCAGCTTCGAGGTCGGTTCCAACCCCGACCTCAACACCGTCAACGTCACCAACCGCGTCAACGCCGTGCTGGCGCTGCTGCCGCCGGAAGTGCAGCGGCTGGGCGTCAGCACCAAGAAGCAGTCGTCGGCGCTGCTGCAGGTGGTCGCGGTCTACTCGCCCAAGGGCACGCGCGACGGCCTGTTCCTGTCGAACTTCGCCACCATCACCCTGCTCGACACGCTGCGCCGCGTTCCCGGCGTCGGCGACGCGACGCTGTTCGGCGCGCTCGACTACTCGATGCGCGTGTGGCTGAACCTCGACCGCATGTCGAGCCTCGACATCACCGCCGACGAGGTCGTGAAGGCGGTGCAGGCCCAGAACGTGCAGGCCGCGGTCGGCCTGGTCGGCGCCGCGCCGCTGATGGACGATGTCGGCTTCCAGCTCAACATCACCACCCTGGGCCGCCTCGTCACGGTCGACGAGTTCGAGAACATCGTGGTGCGCGCCAAGTCGGACGGCGCGCTGGTCCGCATCAAGGACATCGCCCGGGTCGAGCTCGGCGCCAAGACCTCGGACCAGATGGGCCGCTACGACGGCCGCCCGGCCGCCGGCATCCAGATCTACCAGCTGCCCGGCGCCAACGCGCTGGCCACCGCGCAGGGCGTGCGCAAGGCGCTGAAGGAGCTCGAGCCGCGCTTCCCCGACGACGTCGCCTTCCGCGTCATGTACGACACCACGGTGTTCGTCGAGGCGACGATCGAGAGCGTGATCCACACGCTGATCGAGGCCTTCGTGCTGGTCGCGATCGTGGTCTTCGTGTTCCTCGGCAACTTCCGCGCCACCCTGATCCCGATCATCGCCGTGCCGGTCGCCCTGATCGGCACCTTCGCGGTGATGCTGGCGCTGGGCTTCTCGGCCAACACGATCTCGTTGCTGGCGCTGGTGCTGGCGATCGGCATCGTCGTCGACGACGCCATCGTCGTGGTCGAGGCGGTCGAGCACATCCTCGAGCACGAGCCCCACCTCACCCCGGCCCAGGCGACCGAGAAGGCGATGGGCCAGGTGACGGCGCCGATCATCGCCATCACCCTGGTGCTGCTGTCGGTGTTCGTGCCGACCGCCTTCATCCCCGGCATCACCGGCCAGCTCTACCAGCAGTTCGCGGTCGCGGTGTCGGTCTCGATGGTGCTGTCGGCGATCAACGCGCTGTCGCTGTCGCCGGCGCTGTGCTCGCTGATCCTGCGTCACCGCGGCAAGCCCAAGGGCGTGATGGCGTGGATGCAGGGCGGCATCGACAAGAGCCGCGACGGCTACGTCCGCATCGTCACGCCGATCGCGCGCCGCACCTTCCTGGCGCTGGTGCTGGTCGGCGGCTTCATCGCCGCGACCGGCGGCATCGCCGGGCTGGTGCCGAGCGGCTTCCTGCCCGACGAGGATCAGGGCGCGTTCATGGCCGAGGTCCAGTTGCCCGACGCCGCCTCGACCAACCGGACGCTGGCCGCGGTCGAGGAAGTCGAGCGGACGATCGCCGGCCGGCCGTGGATGCAGAGCATCTTCACCGTCAGCGGCTACAGCCTGCTCGACGGCCTCGCGCTGCCCAACCGCGCCCTGGTGATCGTCGAGCTGAAGCCGTTCGCCGAGCGCAAGGACCCGGCGCTGTCCGTGTTCGCGGCGCTGGAGGAGCTGAACAAGGCGTTCCTCCAGATCGCCTCGGCCAACGTCTTCGCCTTCAACCTGCCGCCGATCATGGGACTGGGCAACTCGTCGGGCTTCGAGTTCGTGGTCCAGTCGCTGCAGGGCGCGCCGCCGGCCGACCTCGCCGCGGTGGCGCGCGGCATGATGGTGTCGGCGCAGCAGGTGCCGGAGCTCGCCAACGTCTTCACGACCTACGCCGCGACGACGCCGCAGATCAACCTCAAGCTCGACCGCGAGCGGGCACAGGCGCTGGGCGTGTCGATCTCCGACATCTTCACCGCCATGCAGACGACCCTGGGCGGCACCTACACCAACGACTTCAACCTGTTCGGCCGCACCTGGCAGGTCAAGGTCCAGGCCGATGCCGGCGACCGCAAGACCGTCGGCGACATCTACCGGGTGCGGGTGCGCTCCTCGAACGGCGAGCTGGTGCCGCTGCAGGCGGTGGCCAGCGTCGACCTGGTGACCGCGCCGTCGTCGATCGTGCGCTACAACAACCTGCGCTCGGTGGTGCTGAACGGCGCGCCGGCGCCCGGCTTCTCGTCGGGCCAGGCGATCGCGGCGATGGAGACCCTCGCCCGCACCACGCTGCCCAACGGCTACGGCTTCGAGTGGACCGGCACGGCGCTGCAGGAGAAGACGGCCAGCGGCCAGACCGGGTTCATCCTCGTGCTGGCGGTGGTGTTCGCCTACCTGTTCCTGGTCGGCCTGTACGAGAGCACCGCGATCCCGATCGCGGCGCTGCTGTCGGTCTCGGTCGGCCTGTTCGGCGCCATGCTGGCGCTGTTCCTGACCGGGCTCGACAACAACATCTTCGCCCAGATCGGCATCGTCGTGCTGATCGCGCTGGCGGCCAAGAACGCGATCCTGATCATCGAGTTCGCGATGGAGGGACGTGCCCACGGCAAGAGCATCGTCGAGGCCGCGACCTCGGCCGCCGGCCTACGCTACCGCGCCGTGATGATGACCTCGTTCGCCTTCATCCTCGGCCTGGTGCCGCTGGTGATCGCGTCGGGCGCCGGCGCGGCGACCCAGCGCGCGGTCGGCACGGCGGTGTTCGGCGGCATGATCGCCGCCTCGTGCCTCGGCATCTTCGTGATCCCGGGCCTCTACGTCGCGTTCCAGACGATCCGCGAGAAGCTCAAGGGGATCGGCAAGAAGGGCTGAGTGAAGGGCGTCAACCCTTCGCCAGGGACGGGTCCCTGAGCGTCGCGTCCTGGCCGGGCGGCACGTGCTTCAGCGAGTCCTCGAGCGTGAGCGTCTGGCGCCACTCCTCGGGCGGGCGCAGGCGACCGTCGGTGCCGACCTGGTCGACGCCCCAGTAGAGCTCGAGGTGGTGGCCGTCGGGGTCGAGGAACTCGACCGAGACCTGGCAGCCGGCGCGGCGGCGGCCCTGGTAGACGATCTTGACGCCGTGCTTCTGCAGGTGGTCGCGGGCGCGGAACACGTCGTCCAGCGTCGGCATCTCGAAGGCGAGGTGGTGCAGCGTGCGCTGCGCCTCGCCGCCCGGCTTCAGCGCGCCGACCAGCGCGAGGCAGTGGTGGTCGCCGTTGCAGCGCAGGAACACCATGCCGCCCGGCATCATGTCGTCGGGGTAGACGTCGGAGGTCCGGAAGCCCAGCACCTCGGTGTAGAAGCGCCGGGAAGCCTCGAGGTCCGAGACGTTGACGACGGCGTGGCCGAGCTTGGTGACGCTGAAGGGCGGGGTCATGGACTACCTTTCCGGGCGAGGCTCGGTCATCATGACCCGAACGACGCGGCCAAGGGAAGACGCGGGGGAAGAAGCATGGCGAACACATCGAACCGACTGTCGGCCGGCGAGGCCGTGCTGCGCATGGCCCGCAAGCGGCTCAAGGCCCGCGACCTGGTCGAGGCCTGCCTCGACCGCATCGACAGGCGCGAGGGCCAGGTCCATGCCTGGGAGGCGATCGACGCCGACGGCGCGCGCAAACGGGCCGACCAGCTCGACAAGCGGGCGAAGCCGGTGGGTCCGCTGCATGGCATCCCGCTGGCGGTGAAGGACATCATCTGCACCAGGACGATGCCGACCACCTGCGGCTCGCCGATCTACCGCGACTTCGTGGCCGGCCGCGATGCCGCCTGCGTCAGCCAGCTGGTCAGGGCCGGCGCGATCGTGCTGGGCAAGTCGGTGACCACCGAGTTCGCCGGCGCCCATGCCGGCAAGACCCACAACCCGCACGACCTGCGCCACACCCCGGCCGGCTCGTCGTCGGGCTCGGCCGCCGCGGTCGCCGACTTCATGGCGCCGATCGGCTACGGCACCCAGACCGCCGGCTCGGTGATCCGGCCGGGCGCCTTCAACGGCGTCGTCGCCTACAAGGGCACCTACGGCTGGGCCGACATGACCGGCATCAAGGCCTACGCGCCGAGCCTCGACACGCTCGGCTTCTTCGCCCGCGAGGCCAACGACCTGGCGCTGGTCCGCGCCGCCTACGGCCACGCGCCGGAGGACACGCTGAAGGTCCCGCCGCGCATCGGCGTTGTGCAGCTGCCGTGGGCCGACCTCGGCGAGCCCTACAACACCCGCAACCTGCAGGAGGCGGCCCGCGCCCTGCGCGCCGCCGGCGCCAAGGTGCGGGCGTGGGAGGCGCCCGAGAGCTGGAGCGGGCTGTTGCAGGCGCAGCACCGCATCATGACGAAGGAAGCGACGCGTTCGTTCCGCGGCGAGCGCGAGCGCTTCGCCCGCCTGTTCTCGCCGTCGCTGCAGGCGGTGATGGCCGAGGGCGACGCGGTCAGCGCCAGGCAGTACGCCGACGCCAAGAAGCGCAAGCGCGCCGCGCTGGCCCAGCTCGAGGAAGCCTGGCAGCGCTTCGACCTGCTGCTCGCGCCGGCGGCCAAGGGCGAGGCGCCGGCCGGCCTCGGCAACACCGGCGACCCGGTGTTCAACCGCTCGTGGACCCTGCTCGGCACGCCCTGCATCGCCCTGCCCTTCAACGTCGGCCCGTTCGGGCTGCCGCTGTCGGTGCAGCTGGTCGGCCGGCACGGCAGCGACGACCGCCTGATCGCGGCGGCGCGCTGGGTCGAGAAGGCCCTGTCTTGACCCTTCGCCGGCCTCCCCTGCGCCTGGGGCTGATCGGCTACGGCGCCATCGGCAAGCACGTCGAGGCCGCGCTGCGCTCGGGCGCGATCGAGAACCTCGACCTGGTGACGGCGCTGGTGAAGCGGCCGCGGCCGGGCGACCGCCTGCTGACCCACGAGCCCGAACGCTTCTTCGCCGAGCGCTTCGACGCCGTCGCCGAGTGCGCCGGCCACGACGCGGTGCGCAGCCACGGCCAGCGCGTGCTCGAGGCCGGCGCCGACCTGCTGGTGACCTCGGTCGGCGCCTTCACCGACACCGCCCTGTTCGACCGCCTGCTGGCCGCGGCCACGGCCAGCGGCAAGCGGCTGATCCTGCCGTCGGCCGGGATCGGCGCGCTCGACATCCTGAGCAGCGCCGCGGTCGGCGGCCTCGACCGCGTCACCGTGACGGTGCGCAAGGATCCGTCGGCGTGGAAAGGCACGGTGGCGGAAACGCTGGTCGATCTCGACGCGCTCACCGCCGCGCACACCGTGTTCGACGGACCGGTGCGCGAGGGCGCCCGGCTCTACCCCCAGAACGTCAACATCTCGGCCGCGGCCGCGATCGCCGGCCTCGGCCTCGACCGCACCCGGGTCGTGATCGTGGCCGACCCGGCGATCGACACCCATGTCGTCGAGCTGGAAGCCGAGGGCGCGTTCGGCCGCTTCTTCTTCCGCGAGGACGTCGCGGTCAGCGCGGAGAACCGCAAGACCGGCAAGCTGGTCGCCATGGCGATGGTGAAATCGGTCCGGCAACTCGCCTCGACGCTGGTGGTGGCGGCATGAAGAGTCCTCCCTGCGCGCCAGCGCGGGGAGGTGTCCGCGCAGCGGACGGAGGGGTGATGATCCCTCGACCTTGCTTCCGCCCCCCTCCGTCGCCGAAGACGGCGATACCTCCCCCTGCTGCCGCAGGGGGAGGAAGCCTTCCTAGTGCCGCGGGACCAGCGTCCAGACCGGGTCGAGGACGCGCAGGCGGCGGCCCTGCAGCAGGGTCAGGCGCTCGCGGTAGCCCAGCACCTGGAGCTGGACGACCTGCTCGAACTCGGGCGGCAGGTCGTCGGGCTCGAGCACCGGCAGCAGGCGCACCGGCTGGTCGGCGTCGTGCAGTTCGGCCGCCGCGTTGACCTCGTTGAGGCGACGGCGCAGCAGGTTCGCCAGCATCGCGTTCGCGTTCATGAAGCCCCTCCACACGTTGAACCGTGCGCTTGGTAGAGCTTCCCCCGTGTCCTCTCTGTGCGTTTGGCCACCTTGCACCAAAACGCCCCGATTCGCGTCGTTCGGGACGGAATCAGACGTAGCCGGGGCCTTCGATCACCGGGTGCGCCTCGAGGAACTTCTCGTCGATCTCGACGCCGATGCCGGGCCGGTCGAGCGGCCGGACGCAGCCGTCGGGACCGATCTTCCACGGCTCGCTGCCGAGCTCGTCGCGGAACTTGTTGGCCAGCGACAGGTCGGCCTCGAAGTAGCCGCCGTTGTCGATCGAGGCCAGGAAGGCGATCGAGACGGCGTGGTTGAGGCCGGTCATCGAGCTGTGCGGGTGGACCGGCAGCTTCCACATCGAGGCGGCGGCGGCGATGCGCTGGACCTCGGTGATGCCGCCGCTCTTCGACAGGTCGGGCTGCAGGATGGTGATGTTGCCGTCCTCGATCACGCGGTGGAACTCGAAGCGCGTGTAGTGGTTCTCGCCGGCCGCCAGCGGCGTGCGGCCGAACGTGCGGGCGAGCGCGTAGGAGCGGTGGTCGTGGGCCGGGAACGGCTCCTCCAGCCAGCCGATGCCGAGTTCGTCCATCGCCGGCATCACGGCGCGCACGTCGGCGACGCTGTAGCCGGTGTTGGCGTCGGTCAGGATGGCGATGGCGTCGCCGAAGCGGCGGCGCACCGCGGTCATGCGCGCGATGTCGTTGGCGACGGTGTCGCCGATCCTGAGCTTGAGCGCGCGGTAGCCCATCTCGACCATCGGCTCGGCCTCGGCGACCAGCGCCTCGGGCGGCTGGTAGCCGAGCGCGATGCCGCCGGCATAGGCCGGCACCGGCCGGTTCGAGCCGCCCAGCAGCTTGTAGAGCGGCCAGCCGGTCGCCTTGCCCTTGATGTCCCACAGCGCCTGGTCGAGGCCGCTCATCGCCATCGCGGTGGCGGCGCCCATTCCGTGGCTGCCGAGCTGGAACCTGTAGATCTTCGCCCAGATGCCGGTCGTGTCGCTGGCGTCCATGCCGACCACGAAGCCCTTGAGCGTGGTGTTGACCAGGTGGCCGATCGAGCCCGGCGAGCGGGCGTGGTGGCTTTCGCCCCAGCCCACCAGCCCGTCCTCGGTCGTGACCTTGACCATGACGCAGTCGCGCTTGGTCATGGTGCCGATGCCGAGCGACACCTGGCGCTCCCTGGGGACCCGGAAGCTGGTGGGGTAGGCCTTCACGTCGACGATCTTCATGGCGCCAAGCGTAGCACGAACTCCGCCCCGGCCGCGCCGGGTTGTCCGGCCGTCGCCCCCGGTGCATCCTTCCGCGATGACCACCACCCTCCTCTCCGACGCGGCCAGCCATGCCTCGACGACCGCCCGCGCCGACGGCGACGACCTGTGGCTGCCGGCGGCGGAACTGCCGGCCGCGACCGGCTGGACGCTGAAGCCCGAGGGCTTCTGCCAGGGCGACGTCTGCCTGCCGGTGCCGCCGGCCAGCGCCGCCGAGTTCGTGCGCGGCGATCATGTCAACGTCGCGCGGCTGTGGCGGCACATCGGCGCGCCGGTGGTGCACGACGCCGCCGGCGAGACCTGGGTGCTGGGCGCCAGTGCCGAGTCACGGGCGGCGCGGCTGCAGTCGCTGGAGGCGCCCGACTTCACCCTGCCCGACTGGCACGGCACGCCGCACGCGCTGTCGGACTACCGCGGCAGGAAGGTGCTGCTGGTCAGCTGGGCCAGTTGGTGAGGCTGCCGGACCGACTTGCCCGTGTGGCAGACCCTCTACAGCGAGCTCAGGGACAAGGACTTCACGATCCTCGCCGTCGCCTTCGACGACCCCGGGCCGGCGCGACCGTGGATCGAGCAGGCGCGGCCTGACTACCCCTGCCTGGTCGACCGCGACCACCGCGTCGCCGCGCTGTACCACATGGTCAATGTCCCGCAGGCGACGTGGATCGACGAGCGCGGCCGGATCGTGCGACCGGCCGAGAGCGCCGGCCAGTCGGATGCCTTCCGCCGCATGGACCGCGTCGCCGGCACGATGGCGCCCGAGCTGGTGGCCGAGCGCAACCGCGCCAAGGCGGCCTACGTCGAGGCGATCCGCGACTGGGTGCTGAACGGCGCGAACAGCGCCAACGCCCTCGCCCCGGCGGCCGCCCGCGACCAGCTGCGCCTGCCCGACGAGAACGCCGCCCGCGGCCACGCCCACTTCCGCCTCGCCCAGCACCTGCGCGCGCGCGGCAACGAGGCCGAGGCCAAGCGGCATTTCGACGAGGCCAGCCGCCTGCACCCGGAGTCGTGGACGATCTTCCGCCAGGGCGCGACCAAGCTCGCCAACGGCACCGCCGCCGGCCCGGAATTCTGGGCCCGGGTCGATGCGCTGGGCGACCGGCCGTACCACCGGCCGGTCACGTTGAAGGGCGTGCCGTAGACGGGGCCTCGCGCTACTCCATCTTGGCGCCGGTCGCCTTGATGATCGGCGCCCAGCGCTGGAGCTCGGACGTGAAGTAGGCAGCCGACTTCACCGGGTCGGCGGTGTCGACCGGCTCGATGTTCATGGCGCGCAGGTCGGCCTGGAACTTGGGGTCCGACATGATGGTGCGGGTGGCGTCGGCGATGGTCTTCAGGACCTCCGGCGGCGTGCCGACCGGCAGGCCGACCGGGTTCACGGTCGCCACCTGGACCTTGGGGAAGCCGGCCTCGGCCACCGTCGGCACCTCCGGCGCCACGGCGGAACGCTTCTCGCCGCAGATCGCGAGGTAGCGCAGCTTGCCCGCCTTGTACTGGCCGAACGAGGTGCCGAACGTGTCGAGCAGCCAGTCGACCTCGCCCGACAGCGCGGCCTGCAGCGCCGGGCTGTTGCCCTTGTACGGCACGTGCAGCGAGGAGACGTTGCCCGCCTCCATCTTGAACAGCTCGGCACCGAGATGGTTGATGCTGCCCATGCCCGACGAGGAGTAGCGGTACTTATCGGGGTTGGCCTTCAGGAGCGCCGCCAGTTCGCCCAGCGTCTTGCACGGCATGTTCGGGTTGCAGGCGATCACCATCGGCACGAAGCCGATGATGTACAGCGTGAAGTCCTTGACCGGGTCGTAGGGCGGATTGGGCATCAGCAGCGGGCTGGTGACCTGGGTCGAGGACGATCCGAGCAGCAGCGTGTAGCCGTCGGGCTTCGCCTTGGCGACCTGGTCGGTGCCGACGGTGCCGCCGGCGCCGGCCTTGTTGTCGATCACCACGGTCTGGCCGAGCAGCGCCTGCAGCCGCTCGCCGTAGCGCCGGCCGAGCACGTCGGTCGGGCCGCCCGGCGGGAACGGGATCACGAGCTTGAGCGGCCGGGACGGGTACTTGTCCTGGGCCGTGGCGACGAAGGGCGCCGCCACGGTGGTGGCGGCGAGGGCGCTCGTGCCGACGAGCAGGTCACGTCTCTTCATGGCTTCCTCCCTGTTCCGATGGTTACCAGCGCGGCGTGCGCTTTTCGAAGAAGGCGGCGATGCCTTCGCGGGCCTGCGGGCTGGCGAGCCCCAGGCTGATGCTGTCGACGGCGCTTTCCATGGCCGCGCGGTGGCCGGCCTCGTCGGCGTGCCAGACGAACGCCTTGGTGCGCTTCACCGCCTCGGGGCCCGAGCGCAGCAGGCCGGCCAGCAGGCGCTCGAGGTCGGCGCCCAGCTCGGCCGCCTTGACGCAGCGCGTGATCAGGCCGATGCGGTCGGCCTCGACCGCGTCGATGCGGCGGCCGGTCAGGATCAGCTCCATCGCCTTCTTGCGCCCGACCGCGAGGAACAGCGCCATCAGGGCCGGCGACGGCGGGAAGCCGTGGTGGACCTCCGGGTAGGCGAACAGCGCGCCGTCCTCGGCGATCGAGATGTCGCACCAGCTCGACAGCGTGGCGCCGGCGCCGAACGCGTACTTCTCGATCACCGCCACGGTCGGCAGCGGGCAGAACCACACCGCCTCGTTCAGCGCCTTCAGCTTCTGGTAGGTGTCGACCACGGTGGCGTTGTCGGCGTCCTGCAGCGCGCGCAGGTCGCGCAGTTCGCGGCCGGCGCAGAAGATGCCGCCGGTGCCGCGCACCACGATCACGCGCGCCTTCGGATCGCGCGGCAGGTCGCGGAAGTGGCCGGTCAGCGCCTCGATCAGGTCGTTGTTCAGCGCGTTGCGATGCGCGGGGTTGTCGATCAACAGAGTCGCGACGCCGTTGTCGGAGCGCTCCAGCCTGATCTTGCCCCTTGTGTCTCCACTCATATCGTTCCCTCCCGTCGCAGCGCCGCGATCCTGTCGGCACTGTAGCCCAGGGTTTCGGCCAGAATCGTGTCCGTGTGTTCGCCCAGCGAGGGCGGGGCGCGGCCCGGCGCGGCCGGCGTCGCCGACAGGTTGAGCGGTACGCCGACCAGCCGGAGCGGCCCGCCGCCCGGCGCGTCGCGGCCGGCGACGTCGATCACCATCTTCATCGCCTCGACCTGCGGGTGGGCGAGCGCGCGGGCGATGTCGTTGACCGGCGAGCACGGCACGTTGGCCGCGTCCAGCACCGCCACCCAGTGGTCGGTCGGCCGGGTGGCGAAGATCCTCGACAGGCCGGCGATCACCGGCTCGCGCTGCTCGATGCGCTGGGTGGTCGTGGCATAGGCCGGGTTGGCCGCGAGGTCGTCGGCGCCGATCGCCTTGCACAGCCGTTGCCAGGCCGCGTCGTTGGTCGCCCCGGCCAGGATGTGACCGTCGGTCGTGGCGAAGGCCTGGTAGGGCACGATGTGCCAGACGCCCGAGCCGTCGCGCGCCGGCACCTTGCCCGCCACCGTGTAGGCCGGCACGTGGTAGCCCAGCAGCGCGATCGCGGTCTCGAGCAGCGACACCTGGACATGCTGCCCCTCCGACTTGCCGGCGAGCCGGGCGTAGAGCGCGGTCGCCACCCCGGAGAAGGCGAGCATGCCGGTCGCCATGTCGATGAACGACGCGCCGGCGCGGATCGGCCCGCCGCCCGGCTCGCCGGTCATCGCCATCATGCCGGAGAACGCCTGCAGCATCAGGTCGTAGCCCGGCCGCGCCGCCAGCGGCCCGTCGTGGCCGTAGCCGCTGATCGTGACGTGCACCAGGTCGGGGCGATGCCTGCGCAGGCTGGCGTCGTCGACGCCCAGCCGCTTCGCCACCGCCGGCAGGAAGCTGTCGATCACCACGTCCGAGGCGCGCACCAGCCCGGCCAGGATCTCCTGTCCCGCCGGGCTCTTCAGGTTCAGCGTCATGCCGCGCTTGCCGCGGTTGACGCTCATGAAGTTGGCGCTCTCGCCGCCGATCACCGGCGCCCACTTGCGGTTCTCGTCGCCGCCCACGTCCTCGACCTTGATGACGTCGGCGCCGAAGTCGGCCAGCAGCTGGCCGCACGACGGCCCCGCCAGCACGCGGCTGAGGTCGAGCACCCTGAGGCCGGCGAACGGCCCCGTCCCCGCTGCCGCGGCCACGTCAGCTGCCCTTCACCACCGCCTTGCGGCGCTCGCGCCACGCGTGGTGCGCCTCCTTGGAGTCCTCGGTCTGGCTGAGCGCCATGAAGCGGTAGATGTCGACTTCCGAGGCGTCCTGGATGTTGGGGATGTCGAGGCCCTTGGTCAGCGACTCCTTGGCCAGCCGCGCGGCCAGCGGCGGCAGCTCGGCGATTTCCTCGGCGACCTTCATGGCCTGGGCCATCAGCTCCTCGTGCGGCACCAGCCACTGCGCCAGGCCGATGCGATAGGCCTCCTTGGCGTCGATCGGCCAGCCCAGCGCCGCCTTCATCGCGTTGCCCTTGCCGACCCAGCGCGACAGCCGCACCGCGCCGCCGTAGGCCGGCATGATGCCCAGACGGACCTGCGGCAGGCGCCACTCGGCGCGCTCCGACGCCACCACCAGGTCGCAGCAGTAGGTGGCGATGCAGCCGATGCCGATGGCGTAGCCGTTGACCGCGGCGATCACCGGCTTGGGGAAGTCGGTCAGCAGGTTGGCGACGAACTTGCGCCAGTGCGGGATGCCCTTCACGAAGGCGGCCGGCGATTCGACGGTGTGCGTCTCGGTCAGCGACAGGTTGGCGCCGGCCGAGAAGGCGCGGCCCTTCTCGTCGCCGGTCAGGATCACGGCGCGGACCTCGTGGTCGTGCTCGAGCCGCTCGAGCTCGCGCTGCAGGCCCTCGTTGAAGTCCTCGTCCCAGGCGTTGCGCGCGTCCGGCCGCGACAGCGTCAGGATGGCCACGTGGCCCTTGATCTCGGTCAGCAACGGCATTTCAAGTCTCCCTTTCAATATCAGTGCGTCATCCCGACCGGAGCCGAGCGCAGCGAGGCGGAGCGGAGGGACCTTGTTTCCACCCACAGGCCGCAAGTCGTCGAGAGAAGGTCCCTCCGCTCCGCGCTGCGCGCTCCGGTCGGGATGACGTCGGTCATTTGCCCTTCCACACCGGCTTGCGCTTTTCGCGGAAGGCATTGATCCCCTCGACCGCGTCCTCGCTGTCGAACACCGGCGCGAAGCGTGCCAGCGACGCCGCCATCGCGGCCTTCGCATCCATCTGCGCCGTCTCGTACATCATCGCCTTGGTCGCGTTGACCGCCAGCGGCGCCGCCGCGCACAGGTCCTCGGCCAGGGCCAGCGCGCGGCCCATCAGTTCGGCACCGGGCACGACGTGGTTGACCAGGCCGAGCGCATGGGCGCGCACCGCCGACAGCGGGTTGCCGGTCATCGCCATCTCCAGCGCCACCTTGCGCGGCAGCACGCCGTTCAGCCAGAAGGCGTAGATCGGCGCGCGGCCGACCCGCGTCTCGGTCAGCGAGAAGCTCGCGGTGTCGGCGGCCACGCACAGGTCGGCCGACAGGGCCAGGAAGCAGCCGCCGCCGATCGCCGCGCCGTTGACCGCGGCGATCACCGGCTTGGACACCTCGACCTCGTCGCGCAGGATCGGGATGAAGCCGTGGCCCTTGCCGTCGGCCGCCTCGGACAGGTCGCGGCCGGCACAGAACGCCTTGTCGCCGGCCCCGGTCAGGATGGCGACGCGCGCCGCCGGGTCGGCCTCGAAGCGCCGCCATGCCGCCAGCACGGCGTCGCGCACCGCGGTGTTGATGACGTTGCGCTTGTCCGGCCGGTTGAGCGTGATGATCCGCACCCCGCCGCGTTCCTCGTAGAGCACGACGTCTTCAGTCATTGTATCGTCCCCTTCGCCGCCAGCGCGTCGAGCCGCGCTTCGTCCAGGCCCAGCAGCTCGGCCAGCGCCTCGCGCGTGTGCTCGCCCAGGAGCGCCGGCGGGCGGTCGTAGCGCACCGGCGTCTCGCTGAGCCGCATCGGCGAGGCCAGGCTCTTCACCGGCCCCAGCCGCGGATGCGCGATCTCGACCACGGCGCCGCGCGCCTGCACATGGGGGTCGGCGAACAGGCTGGCGAGATCGTTGACCGGCCCCGCCGGCACGCCCGCCTTCTCGAACGCATCGAGGCAGTGCTGCAGGGGCAGCGCCTTCATCGCCGGCCGCAGCACGGCGTCCAGCGCGGCGGCGTTGGCCACGCGCTGCGGCGAGGTCGCGAAGCGCGGGTCCCCGGCCAGGCCGTCCAGTCCCAGCGCGCCGCACAGGCGGCGGAACTGGTCCTCGTTGCCGGCGATGATCATGGCCTGGCCGTCGGCGCAGTCGTAGAGGCCGCTGGGATGGGTGACGCCGTTGCGGGTGCCGGTGCGCGGCGGCACCTTGCCGGTGGCGAGGTGGTCGACGCCGATGAAGCCCAGCGCCGACACCATGGTGTCGAGCAGCGACAGGTCGATGTGCTGGCCCCTTCCGCTTCCGGCTTGCCCGCTGCTGTCCCGCAGGCGCAGCGCCGCCAGGATCGCGGTCGAGGCGTAGAGGCCCGTCATGATGTCGATCATCGGCACGCCGGCCCGCATCGGCCCGGCGCCGGCGTCGCCGGTCAGGCTCATCAGCCCGCCGACCGCCTGGACGATCGAATCGTAGCCGGCGCGACCGCGGTACGGCCCGCTCTGGCCGAAGCCGGTGATCGAGGCATAGACCAGCCGCGGGTTCAGTGCCGCGAGGTCGGCGTAGCCCAGGCGGTAGCGCGCCAGCGTGCCGACCTTGAAGTTCTCGATCAGCACGTCGGCGTGGCGGGCCAGGCCGCGCACCAGGTCGGCGCCGTCGGGATCGGCGAGGTCGATCGCCACCGAGCGCTTGCCGCGGTTCACGGACCAGAAATAGGCCGAGCGGTTGACCGGCTCGACCTCGGGTCCCGCCTCGGCGGGCCGCGGCAGGTGCGGCCCCATCACGCGCGTGTCGTCGCCCGTCCCGGGCCGCTCGATCTTGATCACCTCGGCGCCGAGGTCGGCCAGCGTCTGGGCGGCCGACGGGCCGGCCAGCACGCGGCTGAGGTCGAGGACCCTGACGCCGTCGAGCGGCCCCGGGGAGGCGGCGCCGGTCATTCGTCGAGCTTGATGTTGCCCTTGCGCACCACCTCGCCCCACTTCTCCCACTCGGCGGCCAGGAAGGCGCGGTACTGCGCGGTGTCGTTGCCGACGATGGTGTTGCCGCCCGCGACCAGCTTCTGGCGCACCTCGGGATCGGCCAGCGCCACCTTGACCGCGCCGTAGATGCGCTGGATCACCGGGTCGGGGGTCTTCGCCGGCGCGAACAGGCCGACCCACGACTCGGCGTTGAAGCCCTTGAGGCCCGATTCGTCCAGCGTCGGCACGTTGGGCAGGATCGCCGAACGGTTGAGCCCGGTGACCGCGATCGCGCGCAGCTTGCCGGCGTTGATCAGGGCGATGGTGGCCGAGATGGTCGAGAAGCTGAAGTCGACGACGCCGGCCACGACGTCGGCGATGGCCGCGCTGTCGCCGCGGTAGGGCACGTGCACGATGTCGAAGCCGACGCGGCTCTTGAACAGCTCGGTCGCCATGTGGGTCGGGCTGCCGATGCCGGACGAACCGTACTGCAGCTTGCCCGAGTTGGCCTTGCACCAGGCGATGAATTCCTGCGCGTTCTTCGGCGGCCGCTCCGGGTTCATCACGATCACCACGTCGTTGGTGGCGATCAGGCTGATCGGGACCAGGTCGTTCACCGGGTCGTACGGCACCTTGATCATGTGCGGGTGGATGGTGAAGGCGCCGACGCTGCCGACCAGCAGCGTGTAGCCGTCGGGCGGGGACTTGGCGACGGCATCGGTACCGATGCGGCCGTTGGCGCCGGCGCGGTTGTCGACCACCAGCGGCTGGCCCAGCTCGCGGCCCATGCGCTCGGCCATCAGGCGGCCGATGTTGTCGGTGACGCCGCCCGGCGTGAAGGGGACGACCAGCTTGATCGGCTTGGTCGGGAAGTCCTGGGCCCGGCCGGTCCCCGGCGCGGCGACCAGGGACAAGAGCGCGGCCGACGCGCCCAGCGCTTTCCGTCTGGTGAACATTGTTCGTTTCCTCCGTTGTGCGAAGGATTCGCGCCCGCCGCTCATTTTTGAAGTATATTTTTGCAATGAGACTAATAGCCGGACGCTATCAGTGAACCTGCGGTCGCTGCGCTGCTTCGTGGCGGTGGCCGAGGAGCTGCACTTCGGCCGGGCGGCCCAGCGGCTGGCGATCTCGCAGCCGCCGCTCACCCAGCACATCAAGGCGCTGGAACAGGAGCTGGGCGCGCTGCTGTTCGTGCGCACCAGGCGGTCGGTGCGCATCACCGAGGCGGGCAGCGCGCTGCTCGACGAGGCGCGCCGTCTGGTCGCCCAGGCCGACGGGCTGCGCGCGGTGGTCCAGCGCGCCGACCGCGGCCACCGCGGCACGCTGCGCGCCGGCTTCATCCCCTCCTCGGTCTTCACCGACGCGCGCCGACTGTACGGAAGGCTCTCGACCGCGGTGCCGGGCGTGCGGGTGATGTGGCAGGAGATGAGCTCGACCGAGCAGGTCGAGGCGCTGCAGGACGACAAGATCGACCTCGCCTTCCTGCACACGCCGCACCCCCTGCCCGGCCTGGAAGCCCGGTTGATCGTGCGCGACCCGATGGTGATGGCCGTCCCCGACCGTCACCCGCTGGCTACGCGCAAGCGCGGCGTCAGCCTGAAGAGCTTCGCGGCCGACGACTTCATTCTGCCGCTGCGCCACATGTCGCCGATCTTCTACGACAGCATCCTGGTCGCCTGCCGCGCCGCCGGCATCACGCCGACCATCCCGCCGCACCAGCCCCGCAACCTGCTGACCGTGCTCAGCCTGGTCTCCGCCGGCGCCGGCGTCTCGGTGGTGCACGGAACGCTGGCCGCCTCGGGCTTCCCCGGCGTGACGTTCCTCAAGCTGCAGGGCGCCGCGCCGGTCGCCGAGGTGTCGGCGGTGTGGAAGCCGACGAACCGGTCACCGGTGCTGGGGCGGGCGTTGGCGGCGTTGGGGTTGTGAGAATGACGGCAGTATTGGCTTCTACCGCTTTGTGGGCAAGCCAGTACCGGCGCCTCCCATTAGTCCCTACAATTGCGCCACTGCGTCTTTCGGACGTTCTGCACCAAAAAGCACGTGGGCAAGCCAGTCATTCCGCAACATCCTTTCTTTGCGGTTGTTTACCGCTTCCTTGGCAGCCAACTCGTAAGTGGCAGGCAACTGCCGTCCAAACTCCTCTAGCCTGTCCTTAATTTCTCGAGGATTCATGCTTTTGGCTGCAGCGAGATTCTTTGCTAGAGCAATCATTACCGAGAAGCAGTTTGCCTTTCTTAACCACACCGATCCCTTAGAAAGCCTTATCTTACTGAATATGTCCGCAGCTTCTTCCAAGGATGAAACTACATTGTCCTTCTCAGGGAACCCCTGAGCAAATGTCTCCATGAGTTCCTTTGCTTTCTCGTTACGATTGTAAAAACCGTATACAAATGTGGTAATCAGATTAAGTGTAAACATCAGATGCACCATTCGAGCCGTCTCGTATGGTGAAAACACTCGCCCATCTAAAAGCATATCTGGGAATGCTTTGACCCTCATGCCTCTAGCCCAACTAAGAAACTCCTGTGGAATATTCAAGTCAGGAATAGACGGCTCTGCGTCGTCATTGGCAACCTGATCGGGCAGTTCCAGTTCCTTACTCATAAACTTTGCAACGAGCATGAACTCGGAAGAAGCAAACTCGGTCGAGTATCTTTCTATTAGTGAGAGAGAGTAGAAGGTCCTATTCAGTCGCTTGAAAATGTCCACGATTTGAGGATCGTCATCCTTCAAATCGAGATCAATGACGGCCACTTCATACTTAAGAAACTCCGTCTTGTCTTCGGTAGACAGATCATCAAATCTCTTTCCCTTTACAGAAAATCCACCTTCAACGTACTCCATGATGGCGCTCATTCTTTGCTGTCCATCAACTACGCTTGACGTACTGACCATCGAGTCGACGTCAATGGAGCCTTTTGCGATGAATATCTGTGGGAAAGGCAGTCCCTCTCTAATTGTTTCAATAAAGTCGGCCTTGTGAATGCTTCTCCACACCAAGTTCCTTTGAAAGTACGGAGACAGATTTAGGGTGCCGCGTCTAATTTCATTGATCAAATCAATGATTTGGCGAGTGCGAACGGCATAGCGGATCATCACGCATCCTTTCGGGCAAACTCAACGCAAGCTTGCTGCTTCATTAGATAGGCTCTCTCCGAAAGGTATATCGCCGCCGAAACCTTCGAAAAATGCGACTTGTATTTTTCCGTCAGACTATTGAAGTAGGAATTCCAGAGCGTCCTAGCCTGTCCTGCTGGACCTAACTCCGGCATCAACATTCCCTTAGATTTCAATAGATCGAAGAACCTGTCCCTATCTCTTGGGCTATCAAACTTGGTTTGATTCCTAAAGCCTTGCGTTTCTTCCAGTGCGATATCGTAATAGCGTGCAAATAGTTGCGTAGATATGATAGCAACATCTAAGTCTGATTCACCAAGATTGAATTTTCTGCCCTTTATATAGCTGTAGCCAATCTGTGCGGATCCACAGATCACTACGCTCTGGATACCAATAGAATACTTATTAGCTATCTCACTTCTGATTTTATTCAGAAGCAATACCTTGTCCGAAAAATAGGCCGGCATGTATGAGAAGAATGCGGCCGAAGTAGCCTCGTAAACTGCGACCTTCTTGGTTTCGATGAAGTCAATCGCTGAGTGAACTAGATTGCTCGGCAACTCCGTCTCCTTGATCGACGATGTCAGGGAGCACTACGCTCATTTTCTATCAAGAATGCAACTGTTGAGAGCACCCAAGACGAGTTGGGTATCTAGTCCTAGACAATGTGGACACGATTACACCTTGGATGTTGAAACCTCATCCCACTCCCACCAATAAGTTCCCCAGCCCATCGATCCTCACCCGGTCCCCCGGCTCGACCACCGTCGTGCAGTCGAGTTGCTCGAGGATCGCCGGGCCGTCGAAGGCCGCGTCCATCGGCAGGCGGTCGCGGGCATAGACCGGGGTCTGGTGCCAGCCGTCGGCGAACCACACGCGGCGTTCGCCGACCTGGGCTTCCTTCAGCGTCGCGGCGCGCTCGCTGGCGGCCAGCACGGCCGGCGAGATCTCGGGGCGGACGCCGATCACGGCGGTGTGCAGGTTGACCAGCACCGGCGGGATCTCGGGCAGCTCGATGCCGAAGCGGCGGAAGTAGGCGGCGGCGAAGGCCTTCCGGAGGCCCTCGACGCCGATCGTCTCGCTGTCGACCGCGACCGACAGGATGTGGCTCTGGCCCTGGAACTGCATGTCGGCGCTCAGCACACGGCGCAGCTCGCGTACCGGCACGCCCTCCTTCACGATCGTCTCGCGGCCCTGCGCCGCCTGCTCGGCGTAGGCCTGGGCGATCGCTGCATCGTCGAGCGCCGACAGCGGCCGGTTGATGGTGCGCACGTAGTCGTGGCGCAGGTCGGCCACGACGCAGCCCAGCGCATTGGTGATGCCCGGGCGCGCCGGCACCAGCACGGTCGGGATCGAGAGCTCGCGCGCCAGCGCCGTGGCGTGCAGCGGGCCGGCGCCGCCGAAGGCGAACAGCGCGAAGTCGCGCGGGTCGTGGCCGCGGCTCAGGCTCACCAGCCGGATCGCGCCGGCCATGCGGTCGTTGGCGACCCGCAGGATCGCCGCCGCCGCGCCCTCGGCGTCGAGGCCGAGCCGGCGGCCGACCTTCTCCTCCAGGAGCGCGCGCACGTGGTCGAGCGTCACCGGGCTGTCGACGCCCAGCAGGCGCTCAGGGTTGAGGCGGCCCAGCACCAGGTTGGCGTCGGTGATGGTCGGCTCGGTGCCGCCGCGGCCGTAGCAGATCGGGCCGGGCCGGGCGCCGGCGCTCTCCGGGCCGACGCGCAGCATGCCGGCGGCGTCGACCGCGGCGATCGAGCCGCCGCCCGCGCCGATCGTGTGGACGTCGACCATCGGCACGTGGATCGGCATGGCGTACTCGAGCTCGAGCTCGCCCGAGACGCTGGGCACCGCGTTCTCGATCAGGCCGACGTCGGTCGAGGTGCCGCCCATGTCGTAGGTGATGAGGTGGGGATGGCCCGAGGCGCGGCCGGTCCACGCCGCCGCCATCACGCCCGAGGCCGGGCCCGACATCACCGTGTTGACGGCGGTGCGGCCGATCCACACCGACGAGGCGGTGCCGCCGTTGCCCTGCATCACCAGGAAGTCGCGGTCGAAGCCCTTGGACAGCAGCTCCTTGCGCAGCCGCGTCAGGTAGCGGTCGAGCACCGGCTGGACGGCGGCGTTGACCGCGGCGGTGACGCCGCGCTCGTACTCGCGGTACTCCGACAGGATCTCGTGGCCGGCGGTGATGTAGCCGTTCGGCCACTCGGCGTGGACGATCTCGCGGGCCCGCTTCTCGTGCGCGGGGTTGATGTAGCTGTGCAGGAAGTGGATGACCACGGCCTCGCAGCCGGCGGCGACCAGCTGCTTCGCGGCGGCGCGGACCGCGTCCTCGTCGAGCGGTACCAGCACCCTGCCCTCGGCGTCGAGGCGCTCGGGCACCTCCAGCCGGTACTGGCGCTCGATCACCGGCTCGAAGGTGCCACGCAGGCCGTAGGGCTGCGGCCGGGTGCGGCGGCCCAGCTCGAGCACGTCGCGGAAGCCCTTCGTCGTGATCAGCCCGACCCGCGCGATCTTGCGCTCGAGCATGGCGTTGGTCGTGGTGGTGGTGCCGTGGACCAGCGCCTGGATGGCGGCGGGCTCGGCGCCGGCGGCGGCCAGCGCGGCCATGAAGCCGACCGCCTGGTTGTCGACCGTGGTCGGGACCTTGGCCAGCCGCACGGTACCCGAGCGATGGTCGATCGCCAGCAGGTCGGTGAAGGTGCCGCCGACATCGATGCCGACGGTGAGGTGACGGGAGGACATGGGGTCAGGCCGGGGTTGAGGTCACAATTGCCGTCATCTCGACCGAGGGGCGCAGCCCCGAGCGGAGAGACCTCGCATCGACGCGCAGGCGGCAGCTTGGGGAGAGAAGGTCCCTCCGCTGCGCCTCGCTGCGCGAGGCTCCGGTCGGGATGACGGGGTGGATGGCGGTCACGATCACACCGACAGGTACTGCTCGCGCAGGCCGGCGTCGGCGGCGAGGGCTTCCATGGTGCCGCCGAAGCGGATCTGGCCCTTCTCGATGATGTAGGCGCGGTCGGCGACGGTCTGGCAGAAGTGCAGGTTCTGCTCGCTCAGCACCACCGACAGGCCCTCGGCCTTGAGCGCGCGGATCGAGTGCGCCATCTGCTCGACGATGATCGGGGCCAGGCCCTCGCTCGGCTCGTCGAGCAGGACGCAGCGCGGGTTGCCCATCAGGGTGCGGGCGATGGTCAGCATCTGCTGCTCGCCGCCCGACATCCGCCCGCCCGGCCGGTCGCGCATCGCGCCGAGGTTGGGGAACAGCTCGAACAGCCGCTCCTCGGTCCACGGCGGCAGGCCGGGGCGCGGCGGCTGGCGGCCGACCGACAGGTTCTCCATCACGCTGAGCTCGGTGAAGACGCGGCGGTCCTCGGGCACCCAGCCCAGCCCCAGCCGGGCGATGCGGTAGGGCGACAGGCGCTCGATCGGCCGGCCGTCGAAGGCGACGCTGCCGCGGGCCGGCGGCACCACGCCCATGATCGCCTTCATCACCGTCGACTTGCCGGCGCCGTTGCGGCCGAGCAGCGCCACGACCTCGCCCGCCGCGGCGTCGAGCGAGACGCCGTGCAGGATGTGGGCGCGGCCGTAGTAGGCGTGCAGGTCGCGCACGGACAGGATCGGCGCCGTCGCCATCAGTGCGCGCTCCCGAGGTACACGGCGCGGACGTCGGGATTGGCGCGGACCTCGGCCGGGGTGCCGCCGGCGATCAGCTGGCCGCGGTCGAGCACGATGATGCGGTCGGCCTGGCCGAACACCACGTCCATGTCGTGCTCGGTGAACAGCACCGCGATGCGGCGCTCGCGCGCCAGCCGCGCCGTCAGCTCCATCAGGGCGACCCGCTCCCTGGGCGCCATGCCGGCGGTCGGCTCGTCCATCAGCAGCAGCCGCGGCGCGTTGGCCAGGGCCATCGCCAGCTCGACCCGCTTGAGGTCGCCGTAGGCCAGTACGCCGCAGGTCCGCCCGGCCTGGTCGAGCATGCCGACCTGGTCGAGCAGCGCGTCGGCCTCGTCGCGGAAGGCGGCGCCGAAGCGGGCGAGCAGCGAGCGCAGCCGGCCGGCGTGGCTGTACAGCGCCATCTGCACGTTCTCGCGCACCGACAGCGAGGCGAAGGTGGCGGTGATCTGGAAGGTGCGGCCGACGCCCAGCCGCCAGACCTGGCGGGGCCGGAGGCCGGCGATGTCGCGGCCCTCGAAGCGCACCAGCCCGGCGTCGGGCTTGAGCTGGCCGTTCAGCATGTTGAAGCAGGTGCTCTTGCCGGCGCCGTTCGGCCCGATCAGCGCCAGCAGCTCGCCCGGCTCGATCGCGAACGAGACGTCGGCCACCGCCTGCACGCCGCCGAACGACTTGTGCAGCCCCTCGACCAGCAGGACCGCGGTCATGCCTTCCTCCCTGCGCGCGAGCGTGAGGAGGACAGGAAGCGAGGGGCGGTCATTGAGCCGCCTCGCGTCGCCGCGCGACCAGCGCCTTGAGCCCGCCGACGATGCCCTGCGGGAACAGCAGCACGATGACCAGGATCACGCCGCCCATGACGGCGCGCCAGAACTCGGTGCGGCGGGCGACCTCGTCGCGCAGCCAGGTGAAGATCGCCGCGCCGGCGATCGGGCCGGTCAGGGTCTCGACGCCGCCCAGCAGCACCATGATCAGGCCGTCGGTCGACTGGGCGATCGAGATGGTGGCGGGCGAGATGCTGCCCTTGGAGAAGGCGTAGACGGCGCCGGCGAGGCCGGCCAGCGTGCCGACCAGCGCGAACGCCATCCACTGGTAGCGCCGGAGGTCGATGCCGATCGCCTCGGCGCGCAGCGGCGAGTCGCGGCCGGCGCGCAGCGCCGCGCCGAACGGCGAGAACAGCACCCGCCACAGGAACGCGATGCCGGCGCCGCACAGCGCCAGCGCGAGGTAGTAGTAGACGGTCTTGCTGGCCAGCCACGCCGACGGCCAGACGCCGAACACGCCGTTCGAGCCGCCGGTCACCGAGTCCCACTGGTAGACGATCGACCAGCTGATCTGGGCGAAGGCCAGCGTCAGCATGGCGAGGTAGACGCCGGACAGGCGGACGCAGAACCAGCCGTAGACCAGCGCGAAGGCACCGGCGCAGAGCGGCGCCAGCAGCAGCGCCGCCTCCATCGGCAGGCCGGCGCGCTTCAGCAGCAGGCCGGCGGCGTAGGCGCCCAGGCCGAAGTAGGCGGCGTGGCCGAACGACACCATGCCGGCCGGCCCCATGATGAAGTGCAGGCTGACCGCGAACAGGGCGAAGCAGAAGATGTCGGTCAGCAGGATGGTGACGTAGCGGTCGGCCAGCGCCGGGATCGCCACCAGCGCCACCAGCCAGACCAGCGAGAACGTCCACGACGGCACCTGCAGCGGCGGCGCCGGCTCGGCGGCGGCGCGCTGCGCCGCCTGCGGCCGGCCGAGCAGGCCGAACGGCCGCACCACCAGGACCACCGCCATGATCAGGAACTCGACCACCAAGGTGAGCTTGGAGAACACGATCTCGACGCCGAACACCTTGACCGTGCCGACGCCGATGCAGAACGCCTTGGCGACGCCGATCAGGATGGCGGCGAGGAAGGCGCCGCCGATGCTGCCCAGGCCGCCGACCACGGTGACGACGAAGGCGTCGGCGATGACGGTGAGGTCGAGCTCGAGGTTGGCCGGCTCGCGCGGGATCTGCAGCGCCCCGCCCAGCCCGGCCAGCACCGAGCCGACGAAGAACACCGACGTGAACAGGCGGGCCTGGTCGACGCCCAGCGCGCCCACCATCTCGCGGTCCTGGGTGGCGGCGCGCACCAGGGCGCCCCAGCGGGTACGGGTCAGCAGCAGCCACACCGCCGCGAGGACCACCGGGCCGATCGCGATCAGCAGGAGGTCGTAGGCCGGGATGCGGCGGCCCATGATCTCGACCGCCATCGACAGGCCGGGCGCGCGCGGGCCGACCAGGTCCTCCGGTCCCCACGCGAACAGCGCGATGTCCTTGATCACCAGCACCACGGCGAAGGTGGCGAGCAGCTGGAACAGCTCGGGCGCCTTGTAGATGCGGCGCAGCACCAGCACCTCGATCAGGATGCCGGCCAGCCCGACCAGCAGCGCCGACAGCGCGACGGCGCCCCAGAAGCCCAGCGGCGTGCGGCCGAACAGCTGGATCAGGCTGTAGGCACCGTACAGGCCCAGCATGTAGAGCGAGCCGTGCGCGAAGTTGACGATGCGCGTGACGCCGAAGATCAGCGACAGGCCGGCCGACACCAGGAACAGCGACGCGGCCGACGCCAGCCCGTTCAGCAGCTGGATGAGGATGGAGGCGAGGGTCACGCTCTTGTCCGGTCGGAGGCCGCGCGACGGTCGTCGATGCCCCCTCCGTCCGCTGCGCGGACACCTCCCCGCGCTGTCGCGCAGGGAGGAAGAACGAGGATGGAGAGGGAAACGAGGGTCACGTCAGAATCGTCATCTCGACCGGAGCGCGAAGCGCGGAGCGGAGAGACCATGCCGGCATCCGGCAAGATCCCTCGGCTTCGCTCGGGATGACGGCGACTACGTCGCCGTCACTGGGCCGGCCGCAGCTTCTTGACCTCGTCGTCGGACGGCAGCGCGTCCTTGCCGTCGACGAAGCGCCACTCCTTCATGTAGCCCTTGCCGTCCTTGACGCCGAGGCGGCCGACGTAGGCGCCCATGGTCGACTGGTGGTCGAGCGGCCGGTACTCGACCATGCCGAACGGCGTCAGCACTTTGACGCCCCTGGCGGCGGCGGTCATCTTGTCGGTGTCGAGCGAGCCCGCCTTCTTGATGATCTCGACCGCCGACATGATCGTGGCGTAGCCGACCACCGAGCCGAGCCGCGGGTAGTCCTTGAACTTCGCCTGGTAGGCATTCAGGAACTTGGTGTGCTCCGGCGTCTTGATCTCGCTCCACGGATAGCCGGTGACGTACCAGCCCTCGGGCGTCTCCTCCTTCAGCGGGTCGAGGTACTCGGGCTCGCCGGCCAGCAGGTTGAAGACCTCGACGCCCTTGAACAGGCCGCGCTGCTGGCCCTCGCGCACGAACTTGGCGAGGTCGGGTCCGAACAGCGACGAGAAGATCGCGTCGGGCTTGGCGTCGGCCAGCGCCTGCGCCACCGCGCCGGCGTCGATCTTGCCGAGCGGCGTCGCCTGCTCGGCGACGAACTCGATGCCCGGCTGCCTGGCGGTCATCAGCTTCTTGAAGGCCGCGGTCGCGGCCTGGCCGTACTCGTAGTTCGGGTAGACGATCGCCCAGCGCTTCTTGTTCAGCTTGACCGCGTCGGGCACCAGCATCGCCGTCTGCATGTAGGTCGAGGTGCGCAGGCGGAAGGTGTAGGCGTTGCCGTTGTCCCACACGATCTTGTCGGTCAGCGGCTCGGCCGCCACGAACAGCACCTTGCGCTGCTTGGCGAAGTCGGCGACGGCGAGGCCGACGTTGGACGGGAAGGTGCCGACCAGCAGCGACACCCCTTCGCGGCTGAGCAGTTCCTCGGCCATGCGCACGGCATCGCCCGGGGTGCCGTTGTCGTCGCGGCTCACCACCTCGATCTTGCGACCGAGCACGCCGCCCGCGGCGTTGACCTCCTCCACCGCCAGTTCCCAGCCGCGCTTGTAGGGCTCGAGGAAGGCCGGGAAGACCTTGTAGCTGTTGAGCTCGCCGATCTTGATCGGGCCCTGCTGGGCGAAGGCCGGCGCGGCGGCCGCGAGGCCGGCCAGGGCAGCCACGCTCGAGAGCAGTGTCTTGCGGGTCAGCATGATGTCATCCCCTCGTTGAAGTCCCCGTTGCGGCAGCCTAGCACGCTATCGCTGCCCGTCACCGACCTTGATGCCGTCGACGGTCAGCCCGCCGACCCGGGCATGCGGCCGGCCGCCGATCGCGGCGGCGACGATGAACACGATCTCGTCCGGTTTCGGTCCGTCGGGCACGCAGAACTCGATGGCGTCGAAGTGGCTGCGCACGTAGGCCGCCGTGACGTGGTGCAGCGGGATGTCGATGCGCGCCCCGGCCGAGGCGACCTTGACGGTCGAGGGCACGATCGACCTGGCGCCGCCCATGGCATGGCGGATGCCGAAGCCGGAGGGCTGGTGCCACAGCGCGGCGTGCTCGAGCTCGCCGGCGATGCCGACGATCACGCCCTTGCCGTAGGCTTCCAGCTGCGACCCGGCAGCGCCCAGGATCTTCATGACGCGCTCGGTCAGGTCGACGGCCAGCGGCTCCAGCGCCTTCATCATCGGCTGGATGTCGGCGACATGCCGGCCGGCGTAGGGATTGGCGACGACGCCGCCGACCACGGCCTTGGTCACCGGCCGGGCCAGCGCCGGGCCGCCGTCGTGCACCGTCTCCTCCACGATCGAGACATACTTCCGGATCTTCACCAGCTCGCTCATGCAGTCCTCGTTCCAGCAATCGCCGTGCCGCCGCTCTCGATCCGCCACTGCCCGGCCAGCGACAGCGCGGCGCCGTCGACCAGGCCGCACAGCCTGAGCCGCCGCGCCTCGGCGGCGCCGCGGTCGAGTGCCACGTCGATCGCCTCCCGCGGCAGCGGGCCGACCGCGACCGTGACCGGCAGCGAACCGAGGTCGCTGTCGGGGTCGAGCTCGACCGCCGGGCGGCGGACGATGGCGGGATGGTCGACGGTGACGGCGTTGGCGATCATCGTGGCGGCGGCGTCGGCGGCGGCGGCGGTCGCGGCC
This sequence comes from uncultured Reyranella sp., assembly GCA_964420105.1. GTDB lineage: Bacteria > Pseudomonadota > Alphaproteobacteria > Reyranellales > Reyranellaceae > Reyranella. Next base: position 79,540 of record CAYQRL010000019.1, on the reverse strand, counting down.
AGCACGGTCGCGCTGTCGGCGATGCCCCGCGAGAACGAGCGGCCGCCGCGGCCCGAGGTGGCGATGCCACGCATCGGCCGGTCGTGGGTCAGTCGCGCCAGGCCATCGAGGCCGGGCGAGGATTGGGCGGCGACGATGCCGGCGCGCAGCTCGTGGCCGGGCGCGAGGTGCACCGCGATGTCGCCGCCGTCGTTGACGTAGGCGCGGTCGAGCCGGCGACCGGCGACCAGCGCGGCCAGCAGCTCGTCGGCGACCGCCCCCGCCACCGCCGCCATCGGCGTGACGTAGACGGCGCGGTGCGGCCACACCGCCTCGACCATGCGGCGCGCCACCGGGCCCTGCAGCAGCGGGATGGTGTCGCCGACGGGACGGCGCAGCGCCGGCAGCTCGCGCACCAGTGTCGGCAGGATGTCGCCGAAGCGCGCGGCGGCCTGGCCGTAGGCCGCCTCGACCTCGGACGGGGCGCCGAACGCCTCGACGATGCAGTCGATCGGGCCGTGCTGCAGGTGCAGCCGGCCGTCGCCGAGGCGGGCGGCGAGCGCGCTCACCGCTCCTCCCCGTTGCCGTCCGGCTCCAGCCGGGTCCGGGTCGTCTCGAGAACCTGCTGCAAGGTCACCGCCCGCGAGGCATAGCCGCCCAGCGCGGCGTAGTCGTCGGCGCGCAGCGTGAACTCGATCGGCGCGACCAGCGCCGGCGTCGGTACCGAGCCGAACGAGCGCTCGGGCATGCGCGCGACGTCGACCATCAGGGTGATGCCGCCACCCGGCCAGACGTAGGCCGGCGCGCCGCCCAGCGTGACCCTGGTCAGCGTGTCGCGCACCGAGCGGGTCAGCCGCACCGGGTTCTCGGTGACGCCGGCGCGCAGCGAGCCGCCGGCGCCGGCCATGAACAGCACGGTGCAGAGCGCCGGCTCGCAGTTCTCGGCGATGCGCTCGACCACCGCCCGCACCGGCGCCGGCATCTCGGCCGGCCGCGGCACGAGGTCCTGGTCGAGCACGAACCACGCCGCGTGCTCGCCGGTGGTCGAGACCATCAGAAGCTTGAGCCCGGGCCACGCCACCTTGGGGTCGATCTTCTCGATGATCTCGAGCGGGTCGGAGACGTTGGTGCCGCCCCAGCCCAGCCCCGGCTCGGCGACCTGGAAGTAGCGGCCGGGCGTCGACTTGCGGCCGCGCACCCGGATGCCGGCCGGCTTCATGTCGAGGAAGCGGCCGCCCTGGTGCTCGCTCAGCACGCCGGTGATGTGATCGTCGACCACGATCACCTCGTCGACATGGTCCTTCCACTGCGGCGCGAACATGCCGATCGCGGCCGAGCCGCAGCCGACCCGCATGCGCTCCTCGCGCACGCCGTTGACCACCGGCGGCCGGTTGGCCTGCACCACGACGGTGGCGCCGCCGTCGATCGTGACCTCGACGGGCTCGCGGTTGCACAGCGCCAGCAGCGCGTCGCAGGTCACGACGCCTTCCTTCTTGCTGCCGCCGGTGAGGTGATGCACGCCGCCCAGCGACAGCATCTGCGAGCCGTACTCGGCGGTGGTGACGTGGCCGATCGCCTCGCCCTTGACCCGCACCGCCGCCTGCTCCGGCCCGAGCCAGCGGTCGGTGTCGATCTTCACCTTGACGCCGCAGTAGCTGAAGATGCCCTCGGTGACGACGGTGACCATGTCGACGCCGTCGTGCTTCGACGACACGATGAACGGCGCCGGCTTGTAGTCGGGGTAGGTCGTGGTCGAGCCGATGCCGGTGACGAAGGCACCCTCGCCCTCCGTCGATTCCCCCCGGCCCAGTTCGCCCCTCCATGACTCCGATCCCTCGACGAAGGCGACGCGGGCGCGGTCGGGCCTGGCCAGCAGGACCAGCGGGTCGACGCGCACCAGCTTGCCGTTCTCGTTGGCGTAGCGGTCGCAGGCGCCGGCGCGGCCGGGCCGGATGCGGCACAGCACCGGGCAGGCATCGCAGCGGACGATGCCGGCCGCGGTCTCGGCGGCGCTGAGGGCAATGTCGTCGCTCATGGCCGGGCCTCCTCGAGCTTGCGCAACGCCGCGCGCAGTCGATGCGGCAGCAGCGGCACGCGGGTGGCGCGCACGCCGGTCGCGTGGTGGACGGCGCCCAGGATCGCCGGCGCGGTCGGCACCAGGCCGGGCTCGCCGACGCCCTTGGCGCCCGAGGGCCCCAGCGGCTCGGGGTCCTCGACCAGCAGGACCTCGACCGGCGGCACGTCGCCGATCGTCGGCACGAGGTAGTCGTGCAGGTTCTCGGTGCGCCCCGGCAGGTACTCTTCCATCAGCGCCAGCCCCAGCCCCTGCGCCACGCCGCCCTGCACCTGGCCCTCGACCAGGGTCGGGTTGATGGCGCGACCGACATCGTGCGCCGCCACGATGCGCAGCACCTTCACCGTGCCGAGGCGCGTGTCGACCTCGACCACCGCGACCTGCGCGGCGAAGGCGTAGGTGGCATAGGGGATGCCCTGGCCATCGGCGTCGAGCGGCGTGGTCGGCGGGTCGAAGGTGCCCTCGCCCCTCAGCGGACCCACGGTCGCGAGGTCGAGCGTGCGCACCGCCGCCCCGTCGCGCACCGTCAACGTCGCACCCTCGAGCGACAGCGTCGCGTCGGCGCCGGCGTTGGCCAGCCGCAGGACCTGCTGGCGGAGGTCGCGGCCGGCCGCCTCGGCGGCCCGGCCCGACACGAAGGTCTGGCGCGAGGCCGAGGTCTTGCCGGCATCGGCGGTGAGGTCGGTGTCGCCGGTGACGAGGGCGACCTGGCGCGCCGGCAGGCCCAGCGCGTCGGCGGCGATCTGGGTCATGATCGTGTTCGAGCCCTGGCCGATGTCGAGCGCGCCCGAGTACAGCGTCAGCGTGCCGTCGGCGGCGAGGCCGAGCTGCAGGCGCGACGGGTTCGACATCGAGGTGTTGCCGATACCGTACCACATGCAGCCGATGCCGACCCCGCGCCTGAGGAACCCAGGACCGTCGTTGAACGCGGCGACCTCGGCGTGGGCCTGCCGCCAGGCCGGGCGCAGCGCGTCGAGGCACTGGGCGAGGCCCGCCGAATGCTCGAGCAGCTGGCCGGTCGCGGTGCGGTCGCCGGCGCGAAGGGCATTGCGATGGCGGAACTCCAGCCGGTCGATGCCGAGACGGTCGGCCAGCGCGTCCATCATCGCCTCGTGGGCGATCGCGACCTGCGGCACGCCGAAGCCGCGGAAGGCGCCCGACGGCGGCGCGTTGGTGAAGAAGGCCTCGCCCCAGGTCCGCACGTGCGGCACGCGGTACGGCCCCATCGCGTGCACCGGCACGCGGTTGGCCACGGTCGGACCCCACGAGGCGTAGGCGCCGGTGTCGAAGGTCGCCGTCACGTCGCAGGCCTGCAGCCGGCCCTCGGCATCGCAGCCGAACTTCGCCGTCACCCGTGCCGGGTGGCGCTTGGTCGAGGCCGCCATGCTCTCGGGCCGGGTGTAGACGCAGGCCACCGGCTTGCCGAGTTTCCACGCCGCCACCGCCAGCAGCGGCTGCACCGACAGGTCGAGCTTGCCGCCGAAGCCGCCGCCGCAGGCGGTCGGCACGATCCGCACGGCCTCCTTCGGCAGCTTCATGACGATCGCGATCTCGTCGCGGTCCATGTACGGCGTCTGGGTGGTGGCGTGGATCTCGATCCGGTCGCCGACGCGGCGTGCCCAGCCGGCCTCGGGCTCGATGTAGGCGTGCTCGACGAACGGCGTCTCGAAGGTGCCCTCGGCGACCACCGCGCAGGCGGCCAGGGCCGTCGCGGGATCGCCCGAGCGCACGCCGCCCTGCAGCAGCAGGTTGCCCGGCTTGTCGGCCTGGACCAGCGGCGCGCCGGGGGCGCGGGCGGCGTCGATGCCGGTCACCGGGTCCTCGACCGTCCAGGCGATCGGCACGTCGGCGTCGCGGATCGCCAGCACCGCGTCGCGGTCGCCGACCAGCGCGACCACGGCCTCGCCGCGGTAGCGCACCTGGCCGTCGGCCAGGACCGGCTGGTCCTTGACGTCGGGGTAGATGCCGTAGCCGTTCGACGGCACGTCGGCCGCGGTCAACACGGCGGCGAGCCGCGCACGCAGCGGGCCGAGGTCGCCCAGCGTGAAGCGGGCACGGGCGTGCGGCGAACGCACGACGCGGATCCACAGCGCGTCGGGCGGCACCGAGTCGGCGCCGAAGCGCTCGCTGCCATCGACCTTGGGCACGCCGTCGACGCGCGCGATCCGGGCGCCGACGGCCTCGCCGGCGGCCGGCGCCGTGGGCAGCGGCGCGGCGGCGTCCATCACCGCGTCGATGATCTTGGTGTAGCCGGTGCAGCGGCACAGCACGCCGCCCAGCGCATCTTCGACCTGCCGGCGGCTCGGTCGCCCGGTGCGGCGCAACAGCTCGGCGGCGGCCATCAGCATGCCGGGCGTGCAGATGCCGCACTGGGCGGCACCGTGCGCGAGGAAGGCGCGCTGCAGCGACGCCAGCGGTCCGGCCGCGAGGCCCTCGACCGTCTCGACGTGGCGGCCCTCGACCTGGCCCATCGGCACCAGGCAGGCGCAGACCTGGCGGCCGTCGAGCAGCACGGTGCAGGCGCCGCAGTCCCCGGCCTCGCAGCCGACCTTGGTCCCGACGAGGCCGAGGTCGTCGCGCAGCGCGCGGGTCAGCCGCGTGATCGGCGCGCCGTCCCACGCCGCGTCCCTGCCGTTCAGCCTGAAGCGCACCGTCACGGCGAAAAGCTCCCGAGCAGGCGGGACAGCAACTCGGTCGCCGCCTCGCGGCGGTAGCCGGCGCTGCCGCGCACATCGTCGATCGGCTGCAGCGGCGCGAGGTCCGGCCGGGCCGCCACCACGCTGGCCATGTGCTCGCGCGGCACGCCGACCAGCGCCGCCTCGACCCCGGGCAGGCGCTCGGCGACCGGCGAACAGGCACCGACCGCGACCCGCGCCGCCGCGACGCTGTCGTCGGCGGCGAACTCGATCACCGCCGAGGCCATCACGATCGAGATCACGAGGTAGCGCCGCGCGCCCAGCTTCACGAACGCCCCCTCGGCCGGCAGCGCCGGCCTCGGGACGTGCAGCGCCACCACCAGCTCGCCCGGCGCCAGCGCGGTGCGGCGCGGCCCGAGCAGGAACCGGCGCAGCGGCAGGCGCCGCGGCTCGGGTCCGGCGATCTCGACCGTGGCATCGAGCGCCAGCAGGGCCGGCACGCCGTCGGCCGCCGGCGAGGCGTTGCACAGGTTGCCGGCCAGCGTGCCGGCGTTCTGGACCTGGCGGCCGCCGACCTCGCGCGCCGCCGCCTGCAGGCCGGCGAACAGCGGCGGCAGCGTGGCCTCGGCGATATCCGACCAGGTCGTGGTCGCGCCCAGCCGCCAGCCGTCGGCGGTCGCGGCGATGCCGCGCAGGCCGGCGATGGCGGTGAGGTCGAGCACGTCCTCGTCGATCGGGCGGCCGACGCGCGCGGGGTAGAGATCGGTGCCGCCGGCCAGCACCAGCGGCGGCGCGGAAGCCCGCGCCATCAGGGTCAACGCCTCGTCGAGGCGGCTCGGTCGGAAGTAGGCGCCCATATCGTTCGTGTACGCACGATGCCAACGGGCGTTGTGGGAGTCAAAGAGGATGGAAGGTCGCTCGGGCTGCTGCGCCTTTCCTCCCGGCGCGCGAGCGCGGGGAGGTGTCCGCGAAGCGGACGGAGGGGTCATGAGTTCGTCGAAGGAAGCCTATGACCCCTCCGTCAACGCTTCGCGGCGACACCTCCCCATGCTGTCGCATGGGGAGGAATGCCCACCGTCAGATGATGCGCGACAAGAGGTCGAGCAGCTGGCGCTGCTCCTGGGCGTTGAGCGGCTTCAGCGCCTCGCGCGATACGGCAGGACCATTGACCATCAGCCGGGTCACCAGCTTGTGGCCCTCGGTGGTGAGGCTGAGCAGGGTGCGGCGCGCGTCGCCGGGATGCGGACGCGAATCGACGAGGCGACGTTCCTTGAGACGGCGCACGACGCCCTGCATCGTCGCCTTGTCCATGCCGACCAGGCGGCCGAGATGATTTTGCGAGAGCTCGGTGTACTCGTGCAATTTTACCAGGCTCGAGTACTGCGTCGGGGTGATGTTGGGATCGCCGATCGTGACCTGGAAGATGGCACTCGCGCGCTGGTGCGCGCGCCGCAGCAGGTAGCCGACCTGTTCCTCGATTCGGTAAGGACGCGAGACCGGCGCTTGTGCCGGCTTGGTCTCCCTCTCTTTTCTCGCGACGTTGCCCGCCATCGCCCCCGCCTCTCGTTGGAGTCTTCGCTACACCGGTCGCGCGCGATTCACAACGGTCTCATAAGCCCCCGGGCCGGCGGCGAATTGTGCCAGCGCTTGACTCTCGTTGTCGGGCATGGCGAGGCGCGAAAAAGTTTCAGGGACACCCGCGAAACTGGAGGTCGTCCGAACGATGACGCTGCGTCGGCCCGGTGGCAGTCTCGCGTTTCAACCCACGGGAAGGAACCATGGCGGGCGCGCTCTCGGGCATCAGGATCGTCGATCTCACCAACATCATTCTCGGCCCCTACGGCACCATGCTGCTGGCCGACCAGGGCGCCGACGTCATCAAGGTCGAGGCGCCGGAAGGCGACGCCGTGCGCCATATCGGCAAGCCGGCCCGCACCCCGGGCATGGGACCGACCTACCTGTACGTGAACCGGAACAAGCGTTCCCTCTGCCTCGATCTCAAGCAGCCGGCGGCGCGCGCGGCGCTGCTGAAGGTCGTGGCCATGGCCGATGCCTTCGTCCACGCGCTGCGGCCGCAGGCGATCGCGGCGCTGGGCCTTTCCTACGAGGACATCCGCAAGGTCCGGCCCGACATCGTCTACGTCGGCGCCTACGGCTACTCGGCCGACGGGCCGTACGGCAAGCTGCCGGCCTACGACGACGCCATCCAGGCCCGCTTCGGCATCGCCAGCCTGATGGGCCAGGCCGCCGGGGACGACGTGCCGCGCTACCCGCCGACCATCATCGCCGACAAGACGGTCGGCCTGACCTTCGCCTTCTCGACCCTGTCGGCGCTGATGCACCGCCAGCGCACCGGCGAGGGCCAGTTCGTCGAGGTGCCGATGTTCGAGACCATGGCCGCGTGGCTGATGGTCGAGCACCTGTGGGAGCGCACCTTCAGCGACGACGGTACGGTAGGCTACACGCGGCTGCTGGCGAAGACGCGGAAACCGTACCGTACGAAGGACGGCTGGATGGCGATCCTGCCCTACAACGACAAGCACTGGCGCAACTTCTTCGAGCTGGTCGGCAAGGCCGAGGTGCTGCAGGACCCGCGCTACTCGACCATCAACGCCCGCTCGCTGCACATCGGCGACATGTACGCGATGGTCGAGGCGCTGGCGGTGACCCGGACCACCGCCGAGTGGGTGCGGCTGCTGGACGAGGCCCAGATCCCCAACGCCCCGGTGTCGAGCCCGGCCGACTTGTTCGACGACCCCCACCTGGTGTGGCGCAAGCTGTTCGCCAGGTACCCGCACCCCAGCGAGGGCGAGATCACCATGGTCGAGCCGCCGATGCGCATGAGCCGCACGCCGCCCGAGATCCGGCGCATGGCGCCGCTGCAGGGCGCCGACTCGCGCGACGTGCTCGCCGAGGCCGGGGTCGATGCCGCCGAGATCGAGGCGCTGAAGAAGGCCGGGGCGCTTATCGAGCCGTCATGACCGCCAGCTCGGCGGCGGCGAGATCTTCCAGCGCCGCGCCGACCGACTTGAACAACGTGATCGTGCTCACATCGCCCGCGGCGCGGCCGGCGACGGTGCCGCGCGCGAGTTCGTGCAGGTCGCCGACGATGTGGCCGGGCACGATGGCGCCGCCCTGCAGCGGCTGCACGAGGTCGCCGCCCTCCTTGAGGGCGCCGGCGCGGGTATCGACGTAGACCCGGGCGCGCTGGACCGCGGCGTCGTCGCTCTCGCGCATCTGCGGCGTGAAGGCGCCGACCAGGTCGAGATGCTGGCCGGGGCGCAGCCACCGCCCCTCGACCAGCGGCTCCTTCGACAGGGTGGCGCAGGACACGATGTCGGCTTCGGCCACGGCGGTGGCGCGATCGCTGACGGCGCGCACCGTGACCGCCCGACCGAGCGCGCGCGGCAGGCTGTCCGCGAGTTCGCGCGCGAGCGTCGCGGCGGCCTCGGGCCGGCGGCCCCAGATCATGATCTCCGCGATCGGGCGGACGCGGGCATGGACGCGCGCCAGCTGCGGCGCCAGCGCGCCGGTGCCGATCACCAGCAGCTTCCGCGCCCCGGCCGGCGCCAGGTGGCGCGCCGCCAGGCCCGAGGCACAGGCGGTGCGCCGCTTGGTCAGCACGGTGCCGTCGAGCATCGCCAGCGGCTGGCCGGTGGCGCCGTCGAGCAGCAGGTACTGGCCGTAGATCGCCGGCAACCCGCGCTGGCCGTTGTCGGGGAACACCGTCACCACCTTGATGCCGACGCGCCCGCCGCCCGACGACTGGCCGCCCGACGACTGACCGCCCCGGGTCCAGGCCGGCATCAGCAGCAGGGTGGCGTCGGCCGAGCCCGGGCCGTTGGCGGCCGCGATCGTGTGGTGGTGGCGGGTCGGCATCTCGCAGCCGTCGCGGAACATCGCCTCGAGGCGATCGACCAGGGCGAGATCGTCGAGCGCGGCGTCGACCGCGTCGCCGGACAGGATCCTCACGCCGGCAGGCTCAGGCGAAGGGGCCGCGCGTCGCCGCCGGGCGGGCGAGGTCGGGGGCGACCAGCGCGCGCTGGCGCTCGATCGCCCTGGCGTCGCGCGGCAGGGTCGCGGCGGTCGCCGGCGCGTTGCCGTTGGCGGCGGCGGCCGAGCTCGCCTCGCGCAGGCGCTGGACCTCGCGGTCGAGGCGCGCCGCCTCGCCGCTGGCGTCGCGGGCGCGGCGGCGATGGTGGCGGCCGGACACCCAGCCCAAGCCCAGCCCGGCCAGCACGCCGAGCAGCAGCAGGCCGATCACCAGCAGGTAGAGCGGCAGCACCACGAGGTGCGGCAGCGGCCACAGCGCCAGCTCGACCGGCTGGCGGTTGCTGACCGCGACCAGCACGCCGGCGAGGATGAACAGCAGGAACAGGACGCGCGCGAGGAGCTTCATGCCGGCGGAGAATGCCACGGGACGGCTCTCGCCGTCATCGGACGATGGCTAGGACTTTTCCTCGCCCGGCTCGTCGGGCGGGGCAAGGCCGGCCGCCTTGACCGCCTCGCGGTTGAGGCGGTCGCGCAGGTCCTTGCCGGTCTTGAAGTAGGGCACCCGCTTGGACGCCACCGCGACCTGCTCGCCGGTGCGCGGGTTGCGCCCGGTGCGCGGCTCGCGCTTCTTCACCGAGAAGGCGCCGAAGCCACGCAGCTCGACACGGTGGCCCGTGGCCAGCGCCTTGGAGATCTCGTCGAACACCGTGGCGACGATACGCTCCACGTCCCGTTGATAGAGATGAGGGTTCCGGGCCGCCAGGCGGGCGATCAGCTCCGACTTGGTCATTAACAGCACCGTACCGCAAAAACCGGCCTGCCACAAGCCTAAGCCCTTGAAAGATAAAGAAAAGGGGCCGGCGTTGCCGCCGGCCCCCTTGGCTGTGAACGTCCGCGGACGCCCGAAGCGGCTACTCGTCCTTCTTCTGGGCGCGGCTGAGCGCGGCACCCAGGATGTCGCCGAGGCTGGCGCCCGAGTCGGACGAACCGAAGTCGGCCATCGCCTTCTTCTCCTCGTCGAGCTCGCGCGCCTTGACCGACAGCACGACCCGGCGCGAGGCGCGGTCGATGTTGGTGATCTTGGCGTCGAGCTTGTCGCCGATCGCGTAGCGGTCGGGACGCTGCTCCGAGCGGTCGCGGCTGAGCTCGGACTTGCGGATGAAGCCCGGGATGCCGTCGGACACGGTCACGTCGATGCCGTTGTCCTGGATGCCCGCCACGATGACCGTGACGACGTCACCCTTCTTGGCGACGGTGCCGACGTTCTCGAACGGATCGTTCTCGAGCTGCTTGATGCCGAGCGAGATGCGCTCCTTGTCGATGTCGACGTCGAGGACCTTGACCTTGACCTGGTCGCCCTTCTTGTAGTCGCGGATCGCCTCGTCGCCGGCCTTGTCCCAGCTCAGGTCGCTGAGGTGGACCATGCCGTCGATGTCGCCGGGCAGGCCGACGAACAGGCCGAACTCGGTGATGTTGCGGACCTCGCCCTCGAGCTCGGTGCCGGCCGGGAACTTCTCGGCGAAGCTCTCCCACGGGTTGGCCATGCACTGCTTGAGGCCGAGCGAGATGCGGCGCTTGGACATGTCGACGTCCAGCACCATCACTTCGACTTCCTGCGAGGTCGAGACGATCTTGCCCGGGTGGACGTTCTTCTTGGTCCAGCTCATCTCCGAGACGTGGACCAGGCCCTCGACGCCCGGCTCCAGCTCCACGAAGGCGCCGTAGTCGGTGATGTTGGTGACGCGACCCTTGAGCTTCAGGTTCATCGGGTACTTGGCGCCGGCGCCGTCCCACGGATCGCTCATCAGCTGCTTCATGCCCAGCGAGATGCGCTGCGTCTCGGGGTTGAAGCGGATGACCTGCACCTTGACCTGCTGGCCGATGGTGAGGGCTTCCGACGGGTGGTTGATGCGCTTCCAGGCGATGTCGGTGACGTGCAGCAGGCCGTCGACGCCGCCGAGGTCCACGAACGCGCCGTAGTCGGTGATGTTCTTGACCACGCCGTCGAGCACCTGGCCCTCGGACAGGTTGCCCATCAGGCGGGTCCGGTCCTCGGCGCGGGTCTCTTCCATGACCGCGCGGCGCGACACCACGATGTTGCCGCGGCGGCGGTCCATCTTGAGGATCGCGAACTGCTGGGCCTGGCCCATCAGCGGGCCGACGTCGCGCACCGGGCGGACGTCGACCTGGCTGCCCGGCAGGAAGGCCACGGCGCCCGACAGGTCGACCGTGAAGCCACCCTTCACGCGGCCGAAGATCGTGCCCATGACGCGCTCGCCGTCGGTGAACGCCTTCTCGAGCAGGGTCCAGGCTTCCTCGCGGCGCGCCTTGTCGCGCGACAGGACGGCCTCGCCCTCCTTGTTCTCCATGCGGTCGACGAAGATGTCGACGATGTCGCCCTCGCGGACTTCCGGCGCGGCGCCGCCGTTCGAGAACTCGCGCAGCGCGACGCGGCCCTCGGACTTCAGCCCGACGTCGACCACGACGAAATCGTTGGCGATGCGAATGACGCGGCCCTTGACGACCGTGCCTTCGAAGCTCGCGGAACCGCCCAGCGATTCCTCGAGTAGTGCTGCGAACTCCGCGCTGGCGGCGTCGTTCGACGGTTTACGCAGGGCGCTGCCCTTGGCCATGACTACCTCTTCCTTCCTCGATCCCGGGCGAAACGCTGCCGCCCGTCGGCCAACCGGTTAAGTCCGGCGGATCCAATGCCTTGAACACCGCGCCCGGGGCGAACCCCGGCCGCAATCGCCGCTCATCGTCGCCGATCCACCGGCGGCGACTTACGGTCCGGCGGGTCGGAAGCCCTTGCGCTCGATGAATGTCACAGCGGCGGCGAAAGCCGCGTCGGCATCCATGTCGCTGGTATCGAGAAGGTAAGCATCGGGTGCGGCTTTCATCGGTGCAGCCGCCCGTTCGCTGTCGCGACGGTCCCGCTCCGCCATCTCGGCAAGAACGCGCGGCCTTATAGTCTCCACCCCCCGTTCGCGCAACTCCCGGAACCGCCGGTCGGCGCGCGCCTCGAGGCTCGCGGTGACGAACAGCTTGACCGGCGCGTCGGGACAGATGACGGTCCCGATGTCGCGCCCGTCGAGCACCGCGCCCGACTCCTGGGCCGCGAAATCCTTCTGGAATTTCAACAGGTTGGCCCGAACCTCGGGGATCGCCGCGACCTTCGAGGCGGCCTGGCCGGCGTCGTCGCCGCGCAGCGCCGGCTCGGCCAGGTCGGCCATCGCCAGGCCGGCCGCGGCGGCCGCCGGGTCGAGGCCGCGGGTGGCCGCCAGCCAGCCCACGGCGCGGTACAGCAGGCCGGTGTCGAGGTGGGGCAGGCCGAAGTGGCGGGCGACCCGGCGGGCGAGGGTTCCCTTGCCGGAAGCGGCGGGACCGTCGATGGCGATCAGGAGGCGGGGCATCGCCGCCGCCTTAGCACGCCGGAATTTGCTTTTGACAGGGTGAAAGGCGCGTGACATACGCCACCCCTCGCGGCCGGTCTGGCCGGTTTCTGCGGAATTTCCGGGAGTTTCCTGCGTGGTCAAGGCGAGCTGGGGTACGAAGCGCACCTGCCAGAGCTGCGGCGCGCGGTTCTACGACCTGAACAAGAGCCCGATCCGCTGCCCGAAGTGCGGCCGGGACCATGACCGCGAGGACTTCGTGAAGGTCCGCCGCGGCCGTGGCGCCGCCGCCGCCGCCGCGACCGCCGCGGCTGCCGCCGCCGCCGCGAAGGCCGCCGCCAAGAAGAAGAGCGACGAGGCGGCGCTGGCCGGGGACGAGTTGCCCGACGTCGAGGGCGACGACGCGCTGGAGGATACGGACGATCTCGGCGACGAGACCGAGGACCTGGAGGTCGAGGTCGAGGTCGAGGACGACAAGGGCGAGGGCGACCGCTAGAAGTGTTGCCACCCGGCGGGTCACCGACTATACCTCCCGCCGCCCAGAGTTTCGGGGCCATAGCTCAGCTGGGAGAGCGCTACAATGGCATTGTAGAGGTCGACGGTTCGATCCCGTCTGGCTCCACCAAGTAGCAAGGGGGTTGGCTGGCAACAGCCGACCCCTTTCGCATTTCCGGGTCCCGAACTGGAACCGCATTGGGACGGGATGACGTTGCGCACCGCCGCCGGCGCACCGACTGTCGCGCCGTCACAGCGGAGTTCGTACATGCGGGATCAACGGTCGCCCCGGTCGCATCCCGGTTCACTCGCCTTCCCGATGTTCATCGCGGCCTTCGTCGCCCTGATCGCGACGCTGGTCGTGATCGGCTACCGCGACACCCCGGGCGGACGCGACCCGTCGCGGACCCGCAACATGGGGCCGCTGCTCGACGTCGCGCCGACAGACGGCCCCACCGTGGTGGCATCGGGCAATGCCGACCCTGCCTGCTTCGTGCCGTGGTCGGAGACGACGCGCCTGTTCCGCTACGAGCCCCGCCCCGCGCCCTACCGCGTCGCGCTGGTCAACGGCTACGTCGGCAACGACTGGCGGCGGCAGATGATCCGGACCGCCAAGGCCTACGCCGCCCGGCCCGAGGTCGCGTCGCGGCTCAGGGAATTCAAGGTCGTGTCGACCGGCGAGGACGTCGCCGCCCAGTTGCGCACCGTCGAGGCCTTCATCGACTCCGGCTTCGACGCGATCCTGCTCGACGCCCAGGGCCCCGGGGCGTTCACGGCGGCGATCCGGCGGGCCAACGAGGCCGGCATCGTGCTGGTCGCCTTCGACAACACGCTCGACAGCGACCAGGCGATCAACATCGACGTCGACCAGAAGGCGCTGGGCCGGTTCTGGGCCGAGTGGCTGGTCCGCGCGCTGCCGCGCGGCGGCCGGCTGCTCGAGGTCCGCGGCCTTCCCGGCACCGCGGTCGATCGCGACCGCCACGACGGCGCCCGCGCGGTGCTGGACGCCTCCGGCGGCCGCTGGGACACGGTCGAGGCCTGGGGCCGGTGGGACGACGCCGCGGCCCGCGCGGCGGTGGCCGAGGCGCTGGCCGGCGGCCAGCGCTTCGACGCGGTGATGGCGCAGGCAGGCGACAACGGCGTCCTGCGCGCCCTGGCCGAGGCCGGACATCCGTTCGTGCCCTACGGCGGCGAGAACGAGAACGGCTTCCGCAAGGCCTGCGCCCGCCTCGGCGATGCCGGCCTGCGCTGCGCGTCGGGCGGCACCGGGCCGGCGCAGGTCGCCGTCGCCCTCAAGACCGCGCTCGCCGCGCTCGAGGGCAAGGTCGTGCCACAGTCGATCCGGCTGCCGCTGGCGACCGTGACCCATCCCGATTTCCAGGACGGCCGCGACTACCATGCCGACCTGCCGGACGGGTTCTTCGTCGGCAACGCCTTCCCGGCCTGCGGCATCGCCCTGGCGCCGGGCGAGATCCTCGCCCACGACCCTGCCGACCGCTAGACGCGGTCAGCCGTCGTCGCGCGCGCCGATCCGCTCGCGCACCGTCGCGACCAACTCGATTCGCGCCGTCAACTCGTCGAGGTCGTCCTGCGGGCCGAGGTCGATCGTGGCGGCGTTCGATGCCGATGCGGATGCCGACGCCATCGCCAGCGCCTGGCGCCGTGTCCGCGCCTCGGCCTGGTACTCGGCGACCATCAGCGCCAACGCCGCCTCCAGGGTCGAGCCGTCGAGCTGGCTGTTCAACGCCTCGAGGCGGGCGAGGAACTGCTGGCGGCGGGCGTTGAGACCGGCGTCGGTGCCGGGACGGGAATAGCCCGTCGCCCCGGCAAGGGTTCTGATCGGCATGTCGCGCTCCAGGGTCTTGGTCTCGACGGCCGGGACTAGCTTGCCTTCCGCCGTGCTGTCTGTACCGTTCTGGACATCCGGGCCGGCGCTATAAAGGCGACAACGATCCCGGATAGAGGGAAAGGCCGCCTCCGTGGCCGCGAATGTCTCCATCCTGGGGCCGATGGCCTTGTCCGCGCGGCCCCGCGGTGTGGCACATGCGGGTCGATCGATCCCCGTGGGGAAGGAGAACATGATGATTCGGAAGTCCTGGACCCTCGCCGTGATGGCGGGGTGCGCGGCGTTGGCGATGGGCGCCGGCCTGGCCTCGGCGCAGGCGCCGGCCCCGGCCGCCGCGCCGGCGGCGCGCGGCCAGAAGCCGGTGAAGGTCGCGGCGGTCGACTTCATCCCGGCGTGGGGCGACCTCGACGGCAACGTCGCGCGGCTGGCGCAGGCGGTCGAGAAGGTGGCGCAGCAGGGCATCGAGTACGCGGTGTTCCCCGAGACCGCGGTCAGCGGCTACCTGTTCAGCGACAGCGCCCAGCTGGCGCCGTTCCTCGACACCATTCCCGGCAAGACCACGGCGGCGGTGCTGCCGATCCTGCAGCGCACCGGCCTGCACATGAGCGTCGGCATCGCCGAGCGCGATGCCGTCACCGGCCTCGCCTACAACACCGCGGTGCTGATGGGGCCGAACGGCATCATCGGCAAGTACCGCAAGAACGGCCTCAACCCGCAGGACCAGAAGGTGTTCGCGCCGGGCACCACCGGCGTCGAGGTGTTCGACACGCCGCTCGGCCGCATCGGCCTGGTGATCTGCTACGACGACACCTACTGGCAGTACGCCCGCCTCGCGGCGCTGCGCGGCGCCCAGATCATCGGCTGGCACTCGGTGTCGGACCGCGTAATGCCGGGAACGCCGCCGGCCCAGGCGACCGGCAACCACTCGACCGTGGCCAGCGTGCAGTACATGAGCGCGCAGAACGGCGTCTGGGTGGTCGGCGCGACGCGCAGCGGCGTCGAGACCAACCCGGTGACCGGCGGCAAGCTCTACTACAACGGCGGCTCGAGCATCTGGTCGCCCAAGGGCGAGAAGCTGGCGCAGGCCGAGGTGGTGCCGCCCGAGACCCTGCCGCCGGGCTTCAACAGCCTGGTCTCCGCCACCATCGTGCCGGCCGAGGCCGATGCCGAGCGCACCACGCGGCTGGCGCGGCGCCGTCCCGACCTCTACCGCCCGCTGCTGGCGCTGCACCGCAGCCCGACCGACGGCACCGCGACGGCGAGCGAGCGGCAGGTGTCGCTGGTCGCGGCGCAGTGGCCCGAGGGCCCGTCGCAGCTGGCGACGGCGCGGCCGGGTCCGGGCGAACTGCTGGTGTTGCCCGAACTCTCGGGCCTGCCGTCGGGACTGCCGGCGGCCGAGATCGCCAAGCGCGCCGAGGCGCGCGACGGCGCCTTCGAGCAGGCGCTGGCGGCGGCGGCCAAGGCCGGCGCCGGCTGGGTGGTCGGCAGCTATCCCGAGCGCGACGGCGACCGCGTCTTTCACACGGTCGCGCTGGCCGGGCCGGAGGGCAAGGTGATCGCGCGCTACCGCGCCACCCACCTCGACAACGCGGCGACGGCGTGGGCGGTGGCCGGCAACGCGCCGGTCGTGGTCGATACGGCGCTCGGCCGCATCGGCCTGGCGCTGGCGTCGGAACTCGCGGTGCCGGAACTCGGCGGCCTCTACGGCGCGCTGCGCGCCGACATCCTGGCCGCGCCGGCCGGGCTGCCCGACGCGCTCAAGGTCCAGATCGACGCCCGGCTGTTCGCGGTCAACGACCCGCCCACCGGGCGCGCCGACTTCTATCCCTACGCCGCGGCCAAGCAGAACCAGCTGTGGCTGGTGAGCGGCGGCCGCCGCGCCGGCAATGCCACGGCGGCGGCGATCTACGGCCCCGAGCCGGTGGTCGAGACCCCGACCCTGACCGCCGCGGCCGGCGCGCCGGCGCTGCGCCATCGCACCCGCGTGCCGGCGCCCGGCACCTGGATCAACCAGCAGCAGCTGATCGGCGGCCAGATCCCGCTGTTCTACGTGCCGCTGGTGCTGGCGGCGGACAATGCCTGCCTGAAGCAGTGGCAGGCCGCCGGCACCGGCGCGCCGCCCTGCGCCGCGCGCTGACCGTGGCCAACGGCTGGCTGCCGCGCGCCGCGCCGCGCGCGGCGGCGCTGCTGCCGGCAGACCCGCGGACCTTCGACGGTCCGCGGCTGGCGCGGTGGGCCGCGGTCGCCTACCTGGTGGCGATCACGGCGCGCAGCCTCGTCCACCTGCTGTCGCCGGACGGCGGCGCCCACTCGATCGCCTCGATCGACCTCTCGGTCGCCGGCGCCGCCAACATCGTCGCGATCTTCGGCCAGTGGGGCGCGATCCAGCTGCTGCTGGCGGCGCTGCTGTGGGTGCTGCTGCTGCGCTGGCCCGGCACCACGCCGCTGGTGCTGCTGGTGTTCTGCATCGAGCCGCTGCTGCGCCAGCTGAGCGGCTGGCTGAAGCCGGTCACGACCCTGCACACCGCGCCGGGCGCGGCGCTGAACGGCGTCGTGCTGCCCGTGCTGACGGTCCTGCTGCTGCTGTCGCTGTGCCCGGCACGCGCGGATCGCCGTCCCTGAGGCCGGTCGTTGCGGCCTGCAACCGGGCCGCCAGCACCGCTTCCGTCGCGGCGCGAACTTTGCGAACGTGACGCCGATGCCACCGTCCGCGCCTCACGCCGCCGCCATCGCGCTGCGCGGCCCCGCCCTCACCTTCAGCGGCGATCCGTTCCGTGACGGGCTCGAGCGCACGATGGTGCACGAGCCCGACGCGATCGTGGCGATGGCCGGCGGCCACATCACCCGCTTCGGGCCGGCCACCGAGGTGCTCAAGACCCTGCCGCCGGACGTCCCGGTGCGCCGCGTCGCCGACCACTCGCTGATCGTGCCGGGCTTCGTCGATACCCACGTCCACTTCCCGCAGACGCCGATGATCGCCGCCTACGGCGCGCAGCTGCTCGACTGGCTGGAACGCTACACCTTTCCCAACGAGCTGAAGTTCGCCGACAAGGAGCATGCGCGCCGGGTCGCGCGCGTGTTCCTGCGCGAGTGCCTGCGCAACGGCATCACCACCGCCTGCGTCTACTGCACCGTGCACCCGCAGTCGGTCGATGCGCTGTTCGAGGAGGCCGAGGCGCTCGGCCTGCGCCTCGCCGCCGGCAAGGTGCTGATGGACCGCAACGCGCCCGAGGCGCTGCGCGACACCGCGCAGTCCGGCTACGACCAGTCGGCGGCGCTGATCGCGAAGTGGCACGGGCGCGGCCGCCTGCTCTACGCCATCACGCCGCGCTTCGGCGGCACCAGCTCGCCCGGGCAGCTGGCCGCGGCGGGCGCGCTGTGGCGCGCCCATCCCGGCTGCCTGATGCAGACGCACCTCGCCGAGACGCCGCAGGAAGTGGCGTGGATGAAGGAGCTGTTCCCCGATCGCCGCGACTACCTCGACGTCTACGACCACCATGGCCTGTGCGGCCGGCGCGCGGTGTTCGGCCATGGCATCTGGCTCGACGACCGCGAGCTGCAGCGCCTGCACGATGCCGACGCCGCGATCGCGCACTGCCCGACCTCGAACTTCTTCCTCGGCAGCGGCGCCTTCGACATCGCCCGGGCGGTGCGCGCCGACCGGCCGGTGCGGGTCGGGCTGGGCACCGACATCGGCGCCGGCACCTCGTTCTCGATCCTGGCGACGCTGGGCGAGGCCTACAAGGCGGCGCAGCTCAACCGCTTCCCGCTGTCGGCCGGCCACGCCTTCTACCTCGCGACCCGCGGCTCGGCGCGGGCGATGGACCTCGAGGACCGGATCGGCAGCCTCGCCGAAGGCCACGAGGCCGACCTGGTGGTGCTCGACCTGCGCTCGACGCCGCTGATCGCCTTCCGCATGGACCACGCCCGCGACCTCGCCGAGCAGCTGTTCGTCCAGATGACGCTCGGCGACGACCGGGCGGTGCGCGAGACCTGGGTCGCCGGCCGGCTGGCCTGGGAGCGGGGACCGCTTTCCAACTCCCCCTAGTGTGAATTTTCCGCGTCACCCCATTATGTTGTGGCCGGGCGGCGGGGATGGGCGTACGCTTCCCAAGTCAGACAGAGGAGGTGCTTATCCGTTCCAGGGAGCTACACCCTGACGGACCATGGATCACCGGTGGAACCCCCACCGCGTGCCCTGTCAGCCTCACCATCTGCCTGACGACCGATCGCCCTCGCCTCCGCCTGCGGGGGCGTTTTGCTTTTGGGCGACCGGTTCCCGCTCCCCCGATCCCGTTCCCGGAGTACGAATATGGCCAAACGCGCCGCACGCCGCGCCAAGCTGCACGCCATCGATAGCGCCCGTATTCACAACGTCGTCTTCGACCACACTCCGGCCAACGACCGCGACCAGAGCTACATCCGCAAGATCCGGCCGAGGAGCGACAACCAGCGCGTCCTGATGGAGGCGATCGACTCGAAACCGCTGACCGTGGCGCTCGGCCCCGCCGGCACCGGCAAGACCTACCTCGCCATCTCCGCCGCGGTGGAAGCGCTGGAGGGCGGCTCGGTCTCGCGCATCCTGCTGTCGCGCCCGGCCGTCGAGGCCGGCGAGAACCTCGGCTTCCTGCCCGGCGACATGCGCGAGAAGCTCGATCCCTACCTGCGCCCGCTGTACGACGCGCTGAACGACCGGCTCGGACCCAAGCGCCTGCGCCAGCACCTCGACGATGGCACCATCGAGATCGCGCCGGTCGCGTTCATGCGCGGCCGCACCCTGAACAACAGCTTCGTGCTGATCGACGAGGCCCAGAACTGCACCTACGGCCAGCTCAAGATGCTGCTGACCCGGCTGGGCTGGCACTCGACCATGGTGATCACCGGCGACCCCGACCAGACCGACCTGCTGCCCGAGCTGTCCGGCCTGGCCGCGATCGGCCAGAAGCTGGACGGGCTGGACGACGTGTCGGTGGTCCGGCTCGGCCACGAGGACGTGGTCCGCCACCCGCTGGTCGGCCGGATGCTGTCGGTACTCTGAATACCGAAAGTTATCCACAGATAGGAACGCGGCAGACGATTGGTCCAAAACAAGAACGTCTGCCGCTTCCAGACCTTTATCCGTTCCGTCCCCAGCTTAGATAGTTAAACAAGTTCAATACCTTAAGACGCTTCAGGGGGTCTGCTGCCACCGCCGCCGAATTGAGTCAACAAGGTGACGGTGCGGCAACGGCGACCGCGGCGGGCGCTTTTTCACAGGGTTCCCCACATACCTTCTCCGCGCCGCCCCCGCCCGGGGTGCGCTAGGGAGAAGCCGTGATCGACGATACCGTCCCCGACCTCGACCCGGACGAGACCGGCAGCGAGACCCCGCCCGCCGCGGGGTCGCTGGCCGATGGCGTCCGGATCATCGGCGAGTTCGTGCGCACCCTGCCGCGCAAGCCCGGCGTCTACCGCATGATCGCCGCCGACGGCGAGGTCCTGTACGTCGGCAAGGCCCGCTCGCTGCGCAACCGCGTCGCCAACTACACCCAGCCGACCCGGCTGGCGACCCGGCTGATCCGCATGGTCTCGGCGACCCGGACCATGGAGTTCGCGGTCACCGACAGCGAGGCCGAGGCGCTGCTGCTCGAGAACAACCTGATCAAGCGCTTCAAGCCGCGCTTCAACGTGCTGCTGCGCGACGACAAGTCGTTCCCCTACATCGTCATCCGCCGCGACACCGAGTGGCCGCAGCTGGCCAAGCACCGCGGCAGCCGCGAGCCCGGCAACGAGTATTTCGGCCCGTTCGCCTCGGCCACCGCCGTCAACCGCACGCTCTACGCCCTGCAGCGCGCCTTCCCGCTGCGCTCGTGCTCGGACGGCGTGTTCTCGACCCGCACCCGGCCGTGCCTGCAGTACCAGATCCGGCGCTGCACGGCGCCGTGCGTCGGCCGCATCGACAAGCCCGAGTACGGCGCCATCGTCGACGAGGTGCGCGGCTTCCTCGGCGGCCGCAACCGCGAGATCCAGCAGGCGCTGTCGCAGCGCATGGAGCAGGCCGCCGCCGACCTCCAGTTCGAGCAGGCGGCGGTGCTGCGCGACCGCATCCGCGCGCTGACCCAGATCCAGTCGCACCAGTCGATCAGCCTGCCGTCGATCGACGAGGCCGACATCTTCGCCGTCCACGCCGAGGGCGGACACGTCTGCGTCCAGGTCTTCTTCCTGCGCGCCGGCCAGAACCTCGGCAACCGCGCCTACTTCCCCAGCCACACCCGCGACCTCGAGCCGCCGGCCGTGCTGGCCGCCTTCATCGGCCAGTTCTACGAGGCGCGGCCGGCGCCGCGGCTGGTGCTCGCCAGCCACGAGGTCGACGATGCGCCGCTGCTGCAGGAGGCGCTGGCGCTGGCCGCCGGGCACAAGGTCGAGATCCGCAACCCCAAGCGCGGCGACCAGAAGGACGTGCTCGACGGGGCGGTGGTCAACGCGCGCGAGGCCCTGGCGCGGCGGCTCGCCGAGCGCGGTACGCAGCGCCAGCTGCTCGAGGGCACGGCCCGCGTGTTCGGCCTCGACGGTCCGCCCGAGCGCATCGAGATCTACGACAACAGCCACATCCAGGGCCACGCGCCGATCGGCGCCATGGTGGTCGCCGGACCCGACGGCTTCCTCAAGAACTCGTACCGCAAGTTCAACATCCGCGGCGAGGAGGCGGCGGGCGACGACTTCGCGATGATGCGCGAGGTGCTGACGCGCCGCTTCGGCCGCGCCCTGCGCGAGGACCCCGAGCGCAGCGACGACAGCTGGCCCGACCTCGTCCTGATCGACGGCGGCCAGGGCCAGCTCGAGGTCGCGCGCCAGGTCCTGACCGAGCTCGGGCTGGAGGACATCGCCATCGTCGGCATCGCCAAGGGACCCGACCGCGACGCTGGCCGCGAGCGCTTCTTCGTGCCCGGCAAGCCGCCGTTCTCGCTCGAGCCGCGCGACCCGGTGCTCTACTTCCTGCAGCGCCTGCGAGACGAGGCGCACCGCTTCGCCATCGGCACCCACCGCACCCGGCGGGCCGCCGACGTCACGCGCTCGGCGCTCGACGAGGTGCCGGGCATCGGCGCCGGCCGCAAGAAGGCCCTGCTGCATCATTTCGGCAGCGCCCGCGCCGTCGCCGGCGCGACCCTCGAGGACATCAAGGCCGTGCCCGGCATCTCCGAAACGCTGGCCCAGAAAATCCATGACCACTTCCGGGGCGGCCGCTAGAAAGATCGTGATGCTGAACCTGCCCAACCTGCTGACGCTGTCGCGCATCGTCGCGATCCCGCTGGTCGTGGCCTGCTTCTGGCTGGACCGCGGCTGGGCGCAATGGCTTTCGGCCGGTCTTTTCGCACTGGCCTGCATCACCGACTGGTTCGACGGCTACTTCGCGCGCCGCTACCACCAGATCTCGCGCTTCGGCCGCTTCCTCGACCCGATCGCCGACAAGCTGCTGGTCGCCGCCGCGCTGGTGATGCTGGTCAAGAACGGTACGCTGGCCGACATCAACGTGCTGGCGGCGCTGATCATCCTGGCCCGCGAGATCCTGGTCTCCGGCCTGCGCGAGTTCCTGGCCGAGCTGAACGTCAGCGTGCCGGTCAGCCAGCTCGCGAAGTGGAAGACCGGGGCGCAGATGGGCGCCATCACCTTCCTGCTGCTGGGCGACGCCGCGCCGCCGGTGATCGGCCAGGTCGGGCTGGCATTGATCTGGGTGGCGGCCGTGCTGACCCTGGTCACCGGTTACGACTACCTGCGCACCGGCCTGCGCCACATGGGCAGCGAGAAGTGATGGGCAGCGAGAAATGAAGGTGCGCTACTTCGCCTGGATGAAGCGCACGGTCGGCGTCGCCGAGGAGGAGATCGTGCCGCCGGCCGAGGTCCGCACCGTCGGCGACCTCGTGACGTGGTTGCGCGGCCGCAGCCCGGGCCACGCCGAGGCGTTGGCCGAGGGCGCGGCGTTCGGCGCCGCCGTCGACCAGCGCACCGCGACCTTCGACGTGTCGATCGCGGATGCGCGCGAAGTCGCGTTCTTCCCGCCGTTCACCGGCGGTTGATCTCCACGGAGGCGGACATGGCCGTGCGCGTCCAGCAAGCAGACTTCGATGTCGGCGCCGAGCTCGAGAAGCTCACCGCCGGCAACCGTCGCATCGGTGGCCTGGCGGTGTTCGTCGGCCTGGTGCGCGAGATGCACGTGCGCGAGGGCCTGCACCGCGACCGCATCGACGCGCTGACGCTAGAGCACTATCCCGGCATGACCGAGAAGGCGCTCGAGGAGATCGAGGCCGAGGCGCACCGGCGCTGGCCGCTCGAGGGGTCGCTGATCGTGCACCGCTACGGCCGCATGGAAGCCGGCGAGCGCATCGTTCTGGTCGCCGTCGGCTCGCCGCACCGCGAGGCCGCGTTCGAGGCCTGCGCGTTCCTTGTCGACTGGCTGAAGACCAAGGCGCCGTTCTGGAAGCTCGAGGAGACCCCGAGGGGCGAGCAGTGGGTCGCCGCCCACGAGGGCGACGACGCCGCGGCGGCGCGCTGGGAGAAGTAGCGAAGGCTGAAGAGCATGAGCGCGGGGACGCGCTCGGTCACGCCGCCAGCGCCTGGCCGACGGCCTCGAGGTGCGCCGACTCGCCGAAGCCCTCGGCGTCGGGGGCGCGGACGAGGGCGTGGAAGTCCTCGACCAGGGTGCGGGCGACCGGGCCGGGCTGGTAGCGGTGGCCGTCGATCGAGCCGACCGGCACGATCTCGGCAGCCGAGCCACACAGGAAGACCTCGCTGGCGGTCGACAGTTCGGCCGGCTTCACGACCCGCTCCTCGACCGTCCAGCCGCGGCGCCGCGCCATCCCGATCACCGCCCGGCGCGTGATGCCGTCGAGGAAGTTTTCGGGCACCGGCGTCACCAGCCGGCCGTCGATCACCAGGAACACGTTGGCGCCGGTCGACTCGGCGAGGTCGCCCTTCCAGTCGAGCATCAGCGCGTCGTCGAAGCCGGCCTTCAGCGCGCGGTCCTTCTCGATGCCGCAGATGACGTAGAGGCCGGCCGCCTTGGCCGCGCCCGGCGCGCTCTCCGGCGACGGCCGGCGATACCTGGCCAGCGTGACGTCGATGCCGGCCGGGCGCGCCTGGACCGACAGGCGGCCCTCCTGCGCCCACGGCGCGATCGCGAGGTGCACGGTGGTGCCGATGCCCGACACGCCCAGCACCTCCGAGCCGCGCCACGCGATCGGCCGGATGTAGGCCGAGGCGAGGCCGTTGGCGCGGACCACGGCGCGCGTCGCCTCGTCGATCTCGGCCCGCGTCCACGGGATCTCGTAGTCGAGCAGGCGGGCCGAGTTGATCAGCCGCTGGCTGTGGGCGGCGAGGCGGAAGACGCGGCCGTCGTACAGTCGCTCGCCCTCGAACACGGCCGAGCCGTAGTGCAGGGCATGGGTCAGGACATGGACCCGGGTGTCGCGCCACGGCACCAGCCGGCCGTCCAGCCAGATGAACCCGTCGCGGTCGTGCATGCTTAAGGACATTGCCAATCTCCCGAAACAATATTTCACATTCGGTCGTCACGGACTCCGGAAAAGCAACGATAGACCCATATAGGTCAGTATTACTGTCCTTGTCAACATTGCTGCCACAGCCAGCGTCGGCAGCGTGTAGGATCGCGGCATGGGGCACTCTCACGGGCACGCGCAGGGCGGACACGGCACCGCCGCCGGCCAGCACAGGAAGCGCCTGGCGGGCGCGCTGGCGCTGACCGCCGGCTTCATGGTGGTGGAGGCGGTGGGCGGCCTGCTGACCGGCAGCCTCGCCCTCGTCGCCGATGCCGCCCACATGCTGACCGACGCCGCCGGGCTGGCGCTGGCGCTGATCGCCATCCGCTTTGCCGAGCGGCCGGCGACGCCCCGGAAGACCTTCGGCTACGTCCGGCTGGAGATCCTGTCGGCGCTGCTCAACGCCGTCGTCCTGCTGCTGATCACCGCGTTCATCCTCTACGAGGCGGTCGGCCGCCTGCTCGATCCGCCGCCGGTGATGGCCGGGCCGATGCTGGCGGTGGCGGTGGTCGGCCTCGCGGTCAACCTCGGCAGCATGAAGCTGCTGGCCGCCGGCGCGTCGCAGAGCCTCAACGTCAAGGGCGCCTACTTCGAGGTCATGAGCGACATGCTCGGATCGCTCGGCGTGATCGTCGCGGCGCTGCTGGTGATGTTCACCGGCTGGCGGCTGGCCGACCCGATCATCGGCGCCGGCATCGGCCTGTTCATCGTGCCGCGCACCTGGGGCCTGCTGCGGCAGGCGGTCCACATCCTGATGGAGGGCACGCCGCCCGAGATCGACGTGACGCTGCTCGAGGCCGCGATCCGCGAGGTCCCGGGCGTGCGCGCCGTCCATGACCTCCATGTCTGGACGCTGACCTCCGGCCTCGACGCGCTCAGCTGCCACGTCGTGATCGACGACATGGCGGAGGCCCGCGCCACGCTGGTCGCGGTCAACGGGATCGTGGCCTCGCGCTTCGGGCTCACCCACACCACCATCCAGGTCGAGGACCAGGCGCTGCGCGACGCCGAGGCGCATCGCCCGGTCTAGGCCGCCATGGTGAGGTGCCAACCTGCCGGCGCGGGCCTATAGTCCGCCGAGAACCCGTCGACGTCGCATGGTTGATTCAAGACCCCCCGCCAATCCCCTGTTCCTGCGCGAGGAAGAGCTGCGCCACGGCATCGAGCTGATGTTCTATGCCTACCGCGACTTCACCTTCGAGTCGGACCAGCAGCTCAAGCACTACCAGCTCGGCCGCGCCCACCACCGCGCGCTGTACTTCATCGGCCGCCATCCCGGCCAGACGGTCGGTCACCTGCTGTCGATCCTGAAGGTCACCAAGCAGTCGATCAGCCGCGTGCTCAAGGACCTGCTCGAGAAGGGCTACGTCGAACAGAAGAGCGGCGCGCGCGACCGCCGCGAGCGCCTGCTGTGGCTGACCGAGAGCGGCCAGGCGCTGGAACGCGAGCTGACCGACCGCCAGGCCCAGCGCTTCGCCCGCGCCTACCGCGAGACCGGCGCCGAGGCGGTCGAGGGCTTCCGCAAGGTGCTGCTCGGCCTGCTCGACCCGACCGAGCGGGCGGTCGTCGACAAGCAGGTGCGTGGCGGGCGGTGAGCCAGGTCGACGCCTCGGCCGACAAGCCGCACATCCTGGTCGTCGACGACGACACGCGCCTGCGCGAGCTGCTGCGCTCGTTCCTGTCGCGCAACGGCTTCCGCGTCACCGTCGCCGCCAACGCCGCCGAGGCGCGCGAGCGGCTCGACCTGATCGACTTCGACCTGATCGTGCTCGACGTCATGATGCCGGGCCAGAGCGGGCTCGAGCTCGCGACCGAGATCCGGCGCACCGACGACGTGCCGATCCTGATGCTGACCGCGATGGTCGAGACCAAGGACCGCATCGCCGGCCTCGAGACCGGCGTCGACGACTACCTCGGCAAGCCGTTCGAGCCGCGCGAGCTGCTGCTGCGCCTGCAGAACGTGCTCAAGCGCAACCGGCCGGCGGCGCCGGCCGCCGGTGGCGAGGCGCCGCGGCTGGTCAGCTTCGGCCCGATGCAGTTCGACCAGGAGCTCGGCGAGCTGACGCAGGACGGCAAGCGCGTGCCGCTGACCGACGCCGAGACGGCGCTGATGCGCGTCCTTTCGGCGCGGCTGGGCGAGGTGCTGAGCCGCGAGACGCTGTGCCGCTCGGTCGGCGCCGCGGTCAACGAGCGGGCGATCGACGTGCAGGTGACGCGGCTGCGGCGCAAGATCGAGCCCGACCCGTCGTTCCCGCGCTACCTGCGCACGGTGCGCGGCCAGGGCTACCGGCTGGTCGACGCATGACCGTCCCGGCGTCGGCCCGCGACCTGTTCGACCGCATCGCCGAGTTTGCCGACAAGCACTCGCCGCAGACGCTGTTCGCCCGCGCGCTTCTGATCATCGTGGTGCCGATGCTCCTGCTGCAGGCGCTGTCGGCGTGGTGGTTCTACAGCCAGCGCGGCGACAACGTCACCAACCGGCTCGCCATCCTGCTGGTCCGCGACCTGCGCATGCTGATCGCGCTGCGCTCGGACTTCCCGGACGAGGCGCACCGCGCCTGGATCATCCGCCACTCGGCGCAGGACCTGCTGCTCTACGTCAGCTTCCGCAAGGGCATCATCCGGCCGTTCCGCGAGCCCGAGTTCTTCGACATCGTCGCGCGCGAGGTCCAGGGCGCGCTCGAGGCCGACCTCAAGTACCCCTACTTCATCGACAACTCGATCGGCGGCGGCCAGATGCTGATCGAGATCCAGCTCGCCGACGGCGACGTCATGGACGTGCTGGTGCCGCACGTCCGCCTGACCTTCGGCTCGAGCTTCGCCTACGTCATCGCCCAGCTCGGCCTCGCGCTGGTGCTGTTCGGGCTGGCGATCTGGTTCATGCACCGCGAGCTGGTGCCGATCGAGCATCTCGGCGTCGCCGCCGACGCGCTGGGCAAGGGCCGCGACGTCCCCGACTTCGCCTTCTCGGGCGGCACCCGCGAGGTCCGCAACGCCGCCACCGCGTTCCACACCATGCGCATCCGGCTCAGCCGCTCGATCCAGCAGCGCACCGAGATGCTGGCCGGCGTCAGCCACGACCTGCGCACGCCGCTGACCCGGATGAAGCTGTCGCTGGCGCTGCTGCCGGAGTCGCCCGAGACCCGCGAGCTGGCCGACGACGTGGTCGACATGGAGCGCATGATCGAGGGCTACCTCGCCTTCGCCCGCGGCGAGGGCGACGAGGACACGACCCCGACCGACCTGTCCGAGATCCTCGAGGACGTCGCCGCGGGGGCGCGGCGCAACAACGCCAACATCGAGGTCACCTGGCAGGGCGACATGAACGTCGAGCTGCGCCCGCTGGCCATGAAGCGGTGCCTGACCAACCTGGTCGGGAATGCCCTGCGCCACGGCACCGTGGCGCGGCTGCAGGCGGTGCGCGGCCGCACCTCGGTCGAGATCATCGTCGACGACAACGGCCCCGGCATCCCGCCGGACAAGTACGAGGACGTGTTCCGGCCGTTCTTCCGGCTCGACCAGTCGCGCAACGTCGACACCGGCGGCGTCGGGCTGGGCCTGACGATCGCCCGCGACATCGCCCGCAGCCACGGCGGCGACGTTTCGCTGGCCGCGTCGCCGCTGGGCGGCCTGCGGGTCATCGTCCGCATCCCGATCTGAGGAGCGGCACCGGGCGGCTTGCCAGAAAGCCTGCGGTGGTACAGTGAGAGGGAAATCCCGAGAGCAGAAATGTCCAAGACCCAGAAGCTTCAGTTCGTCCACACGCCCCACCCGTCGCCGCTGCCGGCCGACAAGCGCGCCGAGTTGCTGAAGAACCCGGGCTTCGGCCGGGTCTTCACCGACCACATGGTGACCATCCGCTACCACGAGTCGAAGGGCTGGCACGACGCGCGCGTCGAGCCGCGGGCGCCGATCCCGATGGACCCGGCGGCGGCGGTGCTGCACTACGCGCAGGAAGTGTTCGAGGGTCTCAAGGCCTACCGCACCGCCGACGGCGGCGCGACCCTGTTCCGCCCGATCGAGAACGCCCGGCGCTTCCAGAAGTCGGCCGAGCGGCTGGCGATGCCGTCGCTGCCCGAGGAGCTGTTCATCGAGTCGGTCGACAAGCTGGTCAGCATCGACCGCGCCTGGATCCCGGAGGGCGACGGCAGCCTCTACCTGCGGCCGTTCATGTTCGCCAACGAGGTCTTCCTCGGCGTCAAGCCGTCGTCGGACTACCTCTACCTGGTGATCGCCTCGTCGGTCGGAGCCTACTTCAAGGGCGATTCGCCGGCGGTCTCGGTGTGGGTGTCGGACGACTACACGCGCGCCGCCCCCGGCGGCACCGGCGCCGCCAAGTGCGGCGGCAACTACGCCGCCAGCCTGCTCGCCCAGGCCGAGGCCACCAGGCATGGCTGCGACCAGGTCGTCTTCCTCGACGCCGTCGAGCGCAAGTGGATCGAGGAACTGGGCGGCATGAACGTGTTCTTCGTGTTCGACGACGGCTCGATGGTGACGCCGCCGCTCGGCGGCACGATCCTGCCCGGCATCACCCGCAACTCGCTGCTGACCCTGGCCCGCGACAAGGGCATCGCGGTGCGCGAGGAGCGCTACTCGATCCAGCAATGGAAGGCCGACGCCGCCAGCGGCAAGCTGCGCGAGGCCTTCGCCTGCGGCACCGCCGCGGTGCTGACGCCGATCGGCACGGTGCGCAGCAAGGACGGCGAGTTCCGCATCGGCAACGGCAGCCCGGGCGCACGCACCGAGGAACTGAAGGCCGACCTGGTCGGCATCCAGCGCGGCCGCGCCGCCGACAAGCACGGCTGGATCCACCGGGTCTTCTAGCCGCGAACGGCTAGAACAACCGCCCGCCGTTCGGCACCGCCCGCTCGGGCATGACCAGCACGACGCTGCCGTCGGCGGCGGGGAAGCCGAGCGTCAGCACTTCCGACATGAACTTGCCGATCTGGCGCGGCGGGAAGTTGACCACGGCGGCGACCTGGCGGCCGACGAGGGTCTCGGGCGTGTAGTGGATGGTGACCTGGGCGGAGCACTTGCGGATCCCGATCTCGGGTCCGAAGTCGATCCGCAGCCGGTAGGCCGGCTTGCGGGCCCCTTCGAGCGGGGCCGCTTCGAGGATGGTGCCGACGCGGATATCGACCCGCGTGAAGTCGTCGTAGGTGATCGTGCCGGTGTTGGTGCTCATGCGCCCAAACTAGCTCTCCCCCGCGGCGCGGGGGAGAGCCTGTTCGGACGAACGAACTTACTTCTTGGCGGCGAGAGCGGCCTTGACCTCTTCGGTCAGCTCGGCGACGCGCGCGTTCAGGGCGTCGAACGCCTCGGTCTGGCTCTTGCCGACCATCTCGCTGATCTCCTTGGCGTTGGAGATCGCCGTCTCGTAGGCCTTCTTCGCGAACTCGATGTTCTTGATGGCCTTCTCCTCGACGGTGGCGGCGGCCAGCACTTCGCTGCCGTGCTTCGAGAGGTCTTCCATCGCGGCGCGGACCATGTCGCCCTGGCGCTGCGCGATCGTCTTCATGGTCTCGACGGCGGCGGTGTTGGCCGAGGTCAGGACAGCGAAGTTCTTGCGGGCGGTCTCGACGACCGACTCGACGTTGACGGCCGGCATCTTGAAGTCACCGGCGACCTTGGTGAAATCGAAGTCGGCGAAGGGGTTCTTGAAAGCGCCGTTGGCGAACATTGGGAGGCTCCTTGGGATTGGGTACTTGAACTCGGGACAACCGCGTCATGTTGCGGTGCACAACGGAGCCTAATCTAGGGATGCACTGCAGCGAGTCAAGGAGTGTTTTTGTGCGCTGCACAAAAAATTCACGGTGCGGGCGCGTTCAAGCCGCGGCGGGTTCCGCCGGCTTGTCTGTTTTTCCATATTTATCAAGCCGTTGAGCCCATTTTTCGGCGCCCTTCAGGCGGCTGTCCAGGGCCGCCATCGTCTTCGACAGGTCGGCCGTGTCGTCGCCCTCGAAGACCCGCGAAACCGCATGGTGCAGCGCCAACAGGCCGCCCTGCCGCAGTACCCCGGGCAGGCCGTCGCTGGACACCGCGGCAGCCTCGAGCATGGCCGCCATCGACCGCCGCAGCGCCGGCGCCAGCGCCAGCGCCAGGGCCGGGTCGCGCCCGGCCGCCCGGCGCACGGCGGTCACCACCGCCCGGTGCGGGCGCAGCGCGTCGTAGCGGCGCATCATCACGTCGAACAGGCGGTCGCGCGCCGTCTCCTCGGGGTCCAGCGCGGTCGCGGTGCCGGCCAGCACCGCGTCGTCGACCCGGCGCAGGAAGCCCGCCACCAGCGCCGGCTTGTCGCGGTAGCGCCGGTAGAGCTCGGCCACGCCCAGCCCGGCCGCGGCGCCGACCTCGCGCAGCGTCACCGCGGCGTAGCCCTTCTCGGCCACGAGGCCGAGGAAGGCGTCGAGGGCCGGGTCGGTGGCGGCCTCGGCGGCGGCCTCGGTGGCAGCGTCGGCGGCGTCGTTCATCCCGCCAGCTCCTTCGACCGGGCGGAGGCGGCGGCCAGCGCCTTGTCGAACACCGGCTGGATGCCGTCGTTGGCCATCAGCACCGCCAGCGCCGCCGCGGTGGTGCCGCCGGGGCTGGTGACGTTGACCCGCAGCTGCGACGCCGGCTCGGCCGACTGGCGCAGCAGTTCGCCGCTGCCCGCCACCGTCGCGCGGGCCAGCTGCATCGCCATCTCCGGCGCCAGGCCGATCTTGGCCCCGGCGGCGGCCATCGCCTCGACCAGCAGGAAGACGTAGGCCGGGCCGCTGCCCGACAGCGCCGTCACCGGGTCCATCAGGGCCTCGTCGTCGACCCACAGGACCTGGCCGACCGCTTCGAGCAGGGCGTGGCAGCGCTTCTTCTCGGCCTCGGAAACGCCCGGCCCGGCGGTCGCGACGGTGATGCCCTGGCGCACCGCGGCCGGCGTGTTGGGCATCGAGCGCACGAGCTTGGCGGCAGCGCCGAGATGGCCCGCGAAGTAGCCCAGCGTCTTGCCGGCGGCGATCGACAGGAACACCGCGCCCTGCCCGGACCCCGGGGCGGCGAAGCGGGCGAGGTCGGGCAGCACGCCGTCCATCGACTGCGGCTTGACCGCCAGCACCACCACCTGCGGCGTCTCCCTGACCTCCGCGGTCGATCCGACGGCGCGGATGCCCGGCGTCTTCGGCCGCAGCGCCTCCGCCGGCTCGGCGACGACGATGTCGGCGGCCGGCACGCCCTGCGACAGCCAGCCTTCCAGCATGGCGCCGCCCATCTTGCCGCAGCCGACGAGGAGGAGCTTGGTCATGGCGCCTACTTGCCCTTGAACCTGGGCGCGCGCTTCTCGCGAAATGCCGCGGCGCCCTCGTGGCGGTCGGCGCTGTTGGCGATGGTCTCGAGCTTGTAGCGCTCGGGCACGAAGATCTCGGCCGGGCCGCGCGGCAGCGTCTGGTTGGCGAAGTCGCGCAGGGTGCGGATGACCAGCGGCGCCGACTCGGCGATCACCCTGGCCATGCGCCGGGCCTCGGCGCGCTCCTGGCCGAGCGGCACCACCTTGTTGACGAAGCCGACGTCGTAGGCGCGCTTGACCGGGATCTCCTCGCCCAGCAGCAGCAGTTCCATCGCCACCTTGTGCGGCATGCGCGAGACGATGCCCGGCATCAGGCCGCCGAACACGCCGACCTTGGCCTCGGGATACATGAACTTCGTGGTGTCTGCGGAAACCATCAGGTCGCAGGTCATGACCATGCAGATCGCGCCACCGATCACCCAGCCCTGGGTGGCGGCGATCACCGGCTTGGTCAGGGCGTGGCTGACGTGGGGCACGGCCTTCCACATCGCCGCCGGCGGCGCCTGGAGGTCGGCGCCGGTGCAGAACGAGGGACCGTCGCCCTGCAGGATGGCGACCTGGTCGTCGCCCTTCTCGAAGGCCACGTAGGCGGCCATCAGGCCGTCGCACAGTTCCTGGTTCAGGGCGTTGCGCCGGTCGGCGCGGGTCATGGTGATGGTGGTGATGCCTTCGCTCGATTCGACCTTGACCAGACTCACGGCTTCCTCCGGGTGTATTCGGCGCTTCTTGAAGCGATGCTACCAGCCACCCATACTCACTGCATCAGGAGTCACAGCCATGCAGACCCGCAATCCCTTCCTCGACGACCTCACCAAGGTGGCCAGCGGCGCCATGGGCGCGCTGAGCGGCATGAAGGACGAGATGGAGGCCCGCGTCCGCGACCAGATCGCCAAGATCCTGGACGGCATGGACATTCCGCGCCGCGACGAGTTCGAGGCGGTCAAGGCGATGGCGGCCAAGGCGCGCGAGGAGAACGAGGCCCTGAAGGCCGAGATCGCCGCGCTGAAGGCCCGCCTGGAGCCGCCGCCGGGCTGAGGACGCGAAAACGCGGAGCGAAGGTCTCTCCGCTCCGCGCTGCGCGCTCCGGTCGGGATGACGGCCGTGGCCGTCAGTACGACTTGTAGCCCAGGAACTTGCCCGACATGCCGATCTTGACGCGGTCGCCCTTCTGGTCGGGCAGGCGCTCCATCGTCATGTCGAAGTCGATCGCCGACATGATGCCGTCGCCGAACTCCTCCTGGATCAGCTCCTTCCAGGTCGTGCCGTAGACCTGGACCAACTCGTAGAAGCGGTAGATCAGCGGGTCGGTCGGCGGCACCTGTGGCAGCGACCCGCGGTACGGCACCTCCTGCAGCAGCAACGTCTCCTCGGTGCCCAGCCCGAACAGCTCGGCCGCCCTGGTCGCCTGCTCCTTCGTCATCTTCATCTGGCCCATGCAGGCCGCGGTGACGATGATCTTCGACGCGCCGCCGATCCTGGCCGCGATCTCCTCCCAGGTCAGGCCCTTCAGGCGCTTGGCCGAGAGGATCTTCTCGGTGACTTCTGCCCGCTTCATCGTTCTCTCCTGTCTTGCTTGCTTCAGTGCGATTGGCGCAGCGGCACCACGTCGGCCGGCGGGTTCACCGCCGCCAGGCCCGGCTTCACCACTTTCAGCCGGCGCGGGTCGTAGCCGCCGCCGACGATCTCCTGGTCGAAGGCCTTCGACCGGTTGACCAGGAATTCCACGAGATGGTTGCGGATGGCGTAGTACTGCGGGTGACGGTGCAGGTCGTTCCGGTGCCGCTCGTCGCGCGGCATGGTGTTGACCACGATCTCGGCGATCTTCGCCCCCGGCCCGTTGGTCATCAGCACGATGCGGTCGGCCAGCAGGATCGCCTCGTCGACGTCGTGCGTGATCATGAACACCGTCTGCTGCGTGTCGGCGCAGATCCGCAGCACCTCGTCCTGCAGCATGCCCCGGGTCAGCGCATCGAGGGCGCTGAACGGCTCGTCCATCAGCAGCATCTTGGGCTGGATCGACAGCGCGCGGGCGATGCCGACGCGCTGCTTCATGCCGCCCGACAGCTGCGCCGGCCGCTTGTTCTCGGCGCCCTTGAGCCCGACCAGCTCGATGAAGCGCCTTGCATGCTCCTCGACCTTGGCGCGGTCCCACTTCGGCCAGCGCGACGACACCGCGAAGGCGATGTTGCCCAGCACCGTCATCCACGGCAGCAGCGCGTGGCCCTGGAAGATCACGGCGCGGTCGAGGCTCGGCCCGTCGATCTCGCGGTTGTCGACGATCACCGCGCCGTCGCTCGGCTGGTCGAGCCCGGCCAGCACGTTCAGGATGGTGGTCTTGCCGCAGCCCGAGTGGCCGATCAGGCAGACGAACTCGCCGCGATCGATGCCGAACCAGATGTTCTCGAACACCGCCGGCTGGCGCGGGTCGCCGAAGCGCCGGGCGAGGCCCTCGACGCTGATCAGGGGACGCGGATCCATGGGCCTATTCCGGGTAGGTGACGAGCTTGGTCAGGTAGGCGAGGCCCTGGTCGAGCAGCAGCCCGACCAGGCCGATCAGCAGGATCGCCGTGACGATGTTGGCGATCGACAGGTTGTTCCACTCGTTCCACACGAAGTAGCCGATGCCGGTGCCGCCCACGAGCATCTCGGCCGCCACGATGACCAGCCAGGCGATGCCGATCGAGATGCGCATGCCGGTCATGATGGTCGGCGCCGCGGCCGGCAGGATGACGCGGAAGGCGGTGCGGAACGGTCCGACCTCGAGCGTGCGCGCGACGTTCAGCCATTCCTTGCGCACGCTGGCGACGCCGAACGCGGTGTTGATCAGCATCGGCCACACCGAGCAGATGAAGATCACGAAGATCGACGAGATCGCGCTGTCCTTGATGGTGTAGAGGGCGAGCGGCATCCAGGCCAGCGGCGACACCGGCTTCAGCACCTGGATGAAGGGATCGAGGGCGCGGTAGACCAGCGGCGACATGCCGATCAGGAAGCCGAGCGGGATCGCGGCCAGCGCCGCCAGCCCGAAGCCCAGCAGGACGCGGCCGAGCGAGTAGGCGAGCTGGATGCCGATGCCCTTGTCGTTGGTGCCGCGCACGTAGAACGGGTCGGCGAGGTGCTTCCAGATCGTGGCGCCGATGTCGGCCGGCGTCGGCATCGCCGACTTCGCCCCGGTGGCCGCCGCGGCGCCCACCAGCTTGGCGTACTCGGGATCGACCGCCGCCCCGCCGACGCCGCCGGCCGGCTGGGTGGCGAGCTGCCACAGGCCGACCAGGGTCGCGAAGAGGAGAAGCGACAGCAGGCCGGCGCGCAGCCCGAGCGAGTTCTTGAGCGTCGCCACGGTCAGGACCGCTTGATCGCGAAGCTCTCGACGTACTCGTTGGCCTTGGCCGGGTCGAACGGCTTGCCCATGACCACGATCGACTTCTTCGACGGGTCGGGCGGGGTGAGCCCCATCTCCTTCATCATCGCCGCGGTGTCGGTGGCGAGGAACACCTCGGCCGCGACCTTGGCGTAGTCGACGTCGCCCTTGAGCTGGCCCCAGCGCTTCATCTGGCTGAGGATCCAGACCGCGAACTGGTTCCACGGGAACGGGTCGAAGTCGATGCGGTTGGGATCCTTCTTCACGTTGCCGAGGCCGTCGGCGTAGGTCCCGGTCAGGACCTGCTCGAGCACGGTCTCGGGCTGGTTCAGGTAGTTGGCCGGCGCGATCGCCTTGGCGATCTCCTTGCGGTTCTCCTGCTTCGAGGCATAGGTCGTGGCATCGATGATCGACTTCAGCAGCGCCCGGTAGGAGTTCGGGTTCTGGGTCGCGAATTCCTTGCTGACCGTGAAGGCGCAGCACGGGTGGCCGTCCCACAGTTCCTTGGTCAGCAGGTGGATGAAGCCGACGCCGTCGAACACGGCGCGCTGGTTGAAAGGGTCGGGCCCGAGGAAGCCGTCGATGTTGTCGGCGCGCAGGTTGGCGACCATCTCCGGCGGCGGCACCGAGCGGATCTGGATGTCCTTGTCGGGATCGAGCCCGGCCTCGGCCACGTAGTAGCGCAGCAGGTAGTTGTGCATCGAGTAGTCGAACGGGACGGCGAAGCGGAAGCCCTTCCAGTCCTTCGGGTTGCGCTTGTCCTTGTGCTTGGTCGCCAGCGTGATGGCCTGGCCGTTGATGTTCTCGATCGCCGGCATGGTCCACGGCTGCGGGTTCGAGCCGACGCCCAGCGAGATCGCCAGCGGCATCGGCGACAGCATGTGCGAGGCGTCGTATTCCCGGGCCAGCGACTTGTCGCGGATCACCGCCCAGCCGGCGGTCTTCACCACCTCCACGTTGAGGCCCTGCTTGGAATAGAAGCCCATCGGGTGGGCCATGATGATCGGGGTGGCGCAGGTGATCGGGATGAAGCCGACCTTGAGGTCCTTCTTCTCGGGCGCCCCGCCCTGGGCGAAGGCCTCGCGGGCGGCCGCCAGCGGGAACACCGAGGACAGGGCGGCCATCGCCGTGCCGACGCCGACCTTCTTCAGGAACAGGCGGCGCTGGGCATCGACGGGAAAGACGGCGCGCAGGACGGCAGCGTCGACCACCCGGGTCCAGCGCTGCTCCTCGCTCGCCGGCACGGCGGTGGCGGCCAGCCGGTCGTGGTCGGCCGCGGCGTGGTTGCCGCCGCAGCCGCAGCGCCGGCCGAGCAGGGTCCTGGGGTCGAACGGGTCCTTGAACATCTCGCCTCCGCGTTTCCTGGAGACGGAAAACGCAAGGCATGTGCCAAGCCTGCGCAGGCCGCGAAAAGCTGGAGTCCGAGTGAAACGATCGGCGGGGTCTGCCCAATAAATGGGCAGAACTCCCGATTCGTCTCGCGGAATTTTCGCGATTCGAATCTGAACTCTGGGGATTAAATCGATGGAATCCCTGACTCTTTCCCCATTTTCCCGCCGCAATTGATGTTGCAGCGTGAGTCAGCCTTATGGCAGTCTATCGCTTGTGGGTTGTTGGGTACCCACCACGATATGTCGGCCAGCCGCGAAAAAAGCGCCCGTTCGGGGCCGCAGTGCGGAAATGGTTGGGGAGTGGGTCGATGGCTTTATCGAGACACGAGCGGACAAGACGGAAAGCCGATCTCAATCCGCTCGAGATGATCGAGAGGGTCGTCTCCGCCAACGACTGGCCGTTCGACCGCACCTCGGACCGCGAGATCGCCGTCGAGGTCGCCGGCCGCTGGTGCGACTACCGCATGTTCTTCAGCTGGCGCGACGACGTCGAGGCGTTGCACTTCACCTGCGCCTACGACGTCCGCATCCCGACCGAGCGGCACAACGACATCCACGTGCTGCTGGCGCTGATCAACGAGAAGATGTGGCTCGGCCACTTCGACCTGTGGACCGACGAAGGCCTGCCGATGTTCCGCCACGCCATCCCGCTGCGCGGCACCAACGGCCTGATGCCGGAACAGCTCAACGACCTGGTCGAAGTGGCGATCAGCGAGAGCGAGCGCTTCTACCCCGCCTTCCAGTACGTCGTGTGGGCCGGCAAGACCCCCCTCGACGCGTTGACCGCCTCGATCCTCGAGACGGTCGGCGAAGCCTGAACGAGAAAAGGACCTCCGACGCCCCCTCTCAAACGCAGAAACAAGAAAAGTCTCTGTAAGTTGGAAAGTCCTTAGCGGCGCCGGTCCCCCAGACCGGCGCCGCGCCAATTCTGGGGTATAAGCGGCGCCCATGACCCTGCTCCCATCGGTGATCCCCTACCCCGAGATCGACCCGGTGCTGCTGCACCTCGGGCCGCTGTCGATCCGCTGGTACGCGCTGGCCTACATCGCCGGCCTGGTCGCCGGCTGGCAGATCGTGCGCCGGCTGTGCGAGCAGCCGCCCCGGGTGCTGAGCCCGGCCAAGATCGACGACTTCCTGCTGTGGGCGGCGCTGGGCGTCATCCTCGGCGGCCGGCTGGGCTACGTGCTGTTCTACAAGCCCGGCTTCTACCTCGCGAACCCGGCCTCGATCCTGACGCTGTGGGAGGGCGGCATGTCGTTCCACGGCGGCTTCCTCGGCGTCATCGGGGCGACGATCTGGTTCTCGCTGCGCAACAAGGTCGATCCGTTCCAGCTCGGCGACCTGCTGGCGATCGTGTCGCCGATCGGCCTGTTCTTCGGCCGGCTCGCCAACTTCATCAACGGCGAGTTGTGGGGCCGCACCACCGACGTGGCGTGGGCGATGGTGTTCCCGCGCGGTGGCCCGCTGCCGCGCCATCCCAGCCAGCTCTACCAGGCCTTCTTCGAGGGCGTCGTGCTGTTCGCCGTGATGCTGCTGGTGTGGCGGCTGACCGACGGGCGGCGGCGGCCCGGCCTGCTGACCGGCACCTTCGCCTGCGGCTATGCCCTCGCACGCATCGTCGGCGAGCTGTTCCGCGAGCCCGACGCCCACCTCGGCTACCTGTGGGGACCGGTGACGATGGGCATGGTGCTGTCGCTGCCGGTCCTGCTGGTCGGCGCCGGCCTGATCGTGCGCGCGTACCGCCGGCCGATGGTGTCGTGACCACCGAGCTCGGCCGCCTGATCGCGCGGCGCATCGCGCTCACCGGGCCGGTGTCGCTCGCCGACTTCATGGCCGAGGCGATGGCGCACCCGCGGCTCGGCTACTACCGCCGCGCGCTGCCGGTGGGCGCGGCCGGCGACTTCACGACCGCGCCCGAGATCTCGCAGATGTTCGGCGAGCTGGTCGGCGCGTGGCTGGCCGAGCGCTGGCTGGCGATCGGGCGGCCCGCCCCGGTGCGGCTGGTCGAGCTCGGACCCGGGCGCGGCACGCTGATGGCCGACGCGCTGCGCGCCACCCGCGGCGTCCCCGGCTTCCACGCCGCGCTCGACCTCCACCTCGTCGAGATCAACGAGCCGCTGCGCGCCCTGCAGGCCGCCGCGCTGGCCGCCCATCGCCCGCGCTGGCACGCCCGCCTCGACGACGTGCCGGCCGGCCCGACGCTGCTGGTCGCCAACGAGTTCTTCGACGCCCTGCCGGTACGCCAGTTCGAGCGCACCGAGGCCGGCTGGCGCGAGCGCATGGTCGGGCTGGCCGACGACGGCGAGACGCTGCGGCTGGCGCTGGCGCCCGGCATCACCGCCTGGGCCGGGGCGCTCGAGGCGGCGTTGCCCGGCGCCGCGACCGGGGCGCAGGCCGAGCTGTGCGAGGCCGGGCTCGCCGTCGCCGCCGCGCTGGGTCGCCGGCTGGCGGCCGACGGCGGCTGGGCCCTGATCGTCGACTACGGCCGCGACGGCGCGCTCGGCGCCTCGCTGCAGGCGGTGCGCGGCCATCGCGGTACCGACATCCTCGACCGGCCGGGCGAGACCGATCTCAGCGCCCTGGTCGACTTCGCGGCACTGGCCCGCGCCACCGGCCAGCCGACCTTCGGCCCGGTCGGGCAAGGCGACTTCCTGCGCCGGCTGGGCATCGAGGCGCGCGCCGCCGCGCTCAAGGCCCGCGCCAGCGACGCCCAGGGCGCGGCGATCGATGCGGCGATGGCTCGCTTGATCGACCCCGGCCAAATGGGCACCTTGTTCCGCGTGATGGCCGTCGGCGACGACAGAAGCGCCGCGCCGGCCGGTTTCTCGGACAGCCCCCCGTACAGCCCCTCGTACAGCCCCTCGGACTCCCCCGCTCCATGATCCAAGCACGCGCCCTGGCCCAACTCGACGGCGTGCAGCATCGATTCTTCACGCGCAACGGCGGCGTCAGCGCCGGCCTCTACTCGTCGCTGAACTGCGGCTACGGCTCGGGCGACAGCCCCGACAACGTGAAGGAGAACCGCCGCCGCGCCGCGGCCGTTTTCGGCCTCGGCGAGACCGACCTGCTGACCGTGCACCAGGTCCACTCGACCGACGTGCTGACGGTGGGCGACGACCGCTGGACCTCGCCGGGCGCGCCCAAGGCCGACGCGCTGGTCACCGACCGGCCCGGCGTGGTGCTGGGCGTGCTGTCGGCCGATTGCGCGCCGGTGCTGTTCGCCGACGCCGCCGCCGGCGTGATCGGCGCGGCGCATGCCGGCTGGAAGGGCGCGCTGGGCGGCGTCACCGACGCCACCCTCGCGGCCATGGAGAAGCTGGGTGCGCGGCGCGAGCGCGTGCAGGCCGCGATCGGCCCCTGCATCGCCGGCGCCTCCTACGAGGTCGGGCCGGAGTTCCCGGCGCCGTTCCTCGCGCAGGACGCCGGCAACGAGCGCTTCTTCTCGCCCTCGACGCGGGCCGGCCATTTCATGTTCGACCTGCCCGGCTACCTGCTGGGTCGACTGGACCGCGCCGGCATCGCCGCCAGCGCCACCGGCCACGACACCCGGGCCGGCGAGGACGACTTCTTCAGCTACCGCCGCAACACGCTCAGCGGCGTGCGCGACTATGGCCGCGGCCTCTCGGCCATCGCGCTCGGAACCTGACGTGCCCTACCTGATCATCCTGATGTTCTGCTGCCTGCTGGGCGTGGTCGCGACGTGCGCGCTGCTGTGACGAGGCCCGCGGCGGGAGCCGCGACGACGGCCGCGAGGCTGTTGCTGGCGGCGGTCCTCGCGGCGCTGGCGACGGCCTGCGTGCCGCCGCCACGCGCCTTCGAGCGCGACGAGTCGGCCTACGCGGCGCGCCGGCCGCTGCGCGACAAGCTCGAGCTGGCGATCGGCGCGCCGCGCAACATGTCGCCCGGCATGGCGCAGCGCGTCGCCGCCGGGCTGGCGATCGAGCTGCAATCCTACGGCATCGTCGCCGCGGTACAGCCGGCCGACGCGCCGATCCAGGTCGGCGGCGTCATGAGCACGCGCGACGCCGACAACGGCATCGAGATCCAGATCGACTGGCGCATCGAGGGCGGGCCGAAGAACCAGGAGCCGGCGGTCAGCCGCACCCGCGCCCGGCCCGAGGACTTCCTCGAGGAGAGCGAGCGGCTGGTCTCGCGCATCGCCCAGCAGGCGGCGCCGCGCATCGCCACGCTGATCGGCCGGCCGCCGACCGTGCAGGCACGCGGCCTAGGCGCGGTCGCGGCCGGCGTCACCGTTGCGGACGAACCCCCGGTCGACCCGGTGACGGCGACGGCGATGGCCGCCGCCGGCGCGTCGCCGACCCGGCCCGCGGCCGCACAGTCGCAGGAGCCGCAGGTCAAGGTGCTGGTGGCACCGGTCACCGGCGCGCCGTCGGACGGCAACAAGCAACTCTACTCCGGCATGCGCCGGGCGCTCGGCTCGAACAAGATCGTCATCGTCGACGCTCCCGGCAACGACGTGTTCGCGGTGCAGGGCAACGTGACGCTGACCAAGATCGACGAGAACCGCGGCCAGCTGGTCATCAAGTGGGTCCTGAAGGACCCGGAGGGCCGCACCGTCGGCGACCTCGAGCAGGCCAACCCGGTGCCGCTGGCGGCCACCCGCGGCAGCTGGGCGGGTTTCGGCGACATCGTCGCGACGGCGGCCTCGGAAGGCGTGCTCGAACTGCTGCAGAAGGCGTTGACGCGGCCCCGGCCCTGAGCGTCCGCGCGCCCCCGAATCGTCTTGCCAGAGAGGGGTCCGGGGCTGCTACTGTCCGCCGGAGCGGCTCGATTCTTGCAAAGAAGCCCGCTGCCACAGGGAGACAGTTGCTGATGTTCGATTTCCGAAAGACGGTCGCCACCCTCGTTGCCGCGGCAAGCGCGGCGGCGCTGATGGCCGCGGCGCCGGCCGGCGCGCAGACCCTCAAGGTCGTGATGCACTCGGACGTCAAGATCCTCGATCCGATCTGGACGACCGCCTACATCCAGCGAAACCACGGCTACATGATCTGGGACACGCTGTTCGCCATGGACGAGAAGTTCGAGGTGAAGCCCCAGATGGTCGACAAGTACAGCGTGACCCCGGACAACCTGCTCTGGACGTTCACGCTGCGCGACGGACTCGAGTGGCACGACGGCAAGCCCGTCACCGCCGAGGACTGCATCGCCTCGATCAAGCGCTGGGCGGCCCGCGATTCGATGGGCCAGAAGCTGATGGCCTCGGTCGACGGCTTCGAGGCCGTCGATGCCAAGACCTTCAAGATGAAGATGAAGGAGCCGTACGGCCTCGTCCTGCAGTCGCTGGGCAAGCCGTCTTCCAACGTGCCCTTCATGATGCCCAAGAAGACGGCCGAAACCGACCCGATGCAGCAGATCAAGGTCGAGGACGTGATCGGCTCCGGCCCCTTCGTCTTCAAGGCCGACGAGTGGAAGCCGGGCGAGAAGATCGTCTACCTGAAGAACACGAAGTACAAGCCGCGCAGCGAGCCTGCCAACGGCCTGTCGGGCGGCAAGGTGGTCAAGGTCGACCGCGTCGAGTGGATCGCCATGCCGGACGTCCAGACCCAGGTCGGCGCGCTGCAGAACGGCGAGATCGACATGATCGAATCGCCGGGTCACGACCTGCTGCCGCTGCTGGCCAAGGACAAGAACGTCCAGCTGCTGAACTTCAACCCGACCGGCAACCAGTACACCTTCCGGTTCAACAGCACGGCCAAGCCGTTCGATGATGCCAAGGTGCGCCACGCCGTGTTCGTCGCCTTCGCCCAGGAGGACTTCCTCAAGGCGACGATCGGCGATCCGCAGTGGTACAAGGTCTGCAAGGCGCCGTTCGTGTGCGGCACGCCGCTCGCCACCGACGCCGGCATGGCCGACGTGCTGAACGGCAACGCCGCCAAGGCCAAGCAGCTGCTGGCGGAGGCAAAGTACGACGGCACGCCGATCGTCCTGATGCACTCGACC
Source organism: uncultured Reyranella sp. (assembly GCA_964420105.1). GTDB lineage: Bacteria > Pseudomonadota > Alphaproteobacteria > Reyranellales > Reyranellaceae > Reyranella. Next base: position 37,564 of record CAYQRL010000019.1, on the reverse strand, counting down.
GACCTGCAGGTCCTCACCAACCTCGCGCCGGTCGCCAAGGCGCAGATGGAGCGCGCCGGCTTCAAGGTCGACATGGTGTCGATGGACTGGCAGACGCTGGTCGCCCGCCGCGTCAAGAAGGACCCGCCGAGCCAGGGCGGCTGGCACGCCTTCCTGACCTCGTGGGTGGCGGCCGACATCCTGAACCCGGTGATGGCCGGCTTCTTCAACGCCTCGTGCGACAAGGCGATGTTCGGCTGGCCGTGCGACGCCACGATCGAGAAGTTCCGCGACGCCTTCGCCAAGGAAACCGACCCGGCCAAGCAGAAGGAGATCGTCGAGAACCTCCAGAAGTACTGGGTCAATCACCCGACGCACATCAACGTCGGCCAGTGGTACGCGCCGCTGGCGCGTCGCACCAGCATCGACGGCAACCTGACCTCGCCGGTGCCGGTGTTCTGGAACGTGACGAAGAAGTAGTAGAGAAGGGAAGCGCCGCGGGAGGATGGCGGGGGCCGTTCTCCCGCGGACGCACATAAAGACAAGCAGAGGGGGCTGACGATGAAGATCATGCGACGGACGCTCGCGGCGATGGCCGCCGGCGCGATCCTGGCGGCGACGGGTGGGCCGGCGATGGCCCAGGGCAAGACCCTGAAGTTCGTGCAGAACGGCAACCTGACGATCCTCGACCCGATCTGGACGACGGCCTACGTCACCCGCAACCACGGCTACCTGGTCTACGACACGCTGTTCGCCACCGACGCCAACAACGTCGTGCAGCCGCAGATGGTCGACAAGTACGAGGTCTCGCCCGACAAGACGGTGTGGACCTTCACCCTGCGCGACGGGCTGGAGTGGCACGACGGCAAGCCGGTGACGTCCGAGGACTGCATCGCCTCGCTCAAGCGCTGGGGCGCGCGCGACGCGATGGGCCAGAAGCTCATGGACTTCGTGAAGGAGTTCAAGCAGGTCGACGCCAAGACCTTCCAGATGGTGCTCAAGGAGCCCTACGGCCTGGTGCTCGAGTCGTTCGGCAAGCCGTCCTCGCAGGTCCCGTTCATGATGCCGAAGCGGGTCGCCGACACCGATCCGTTCAAGCAGATCGACAGCCAGGTCGGCTCGGGTCCGTTCATCTACGTCAACGCCGAGTCCAAGCCCGGCGAGAAGCACGTCTACGCCAAGAACCCGAAGTACAAGCCGCGCAGCGAGGCGCCCTCGGGCCTGGCCGGCGGCAAGGTCGCCAAGGTCGACCGCGTCGAGATCGTCGAGATGCCGGACCCGCAGCAGCAGGTCAACGCGCTGATCGCCGGCGAGATCGACCTGATCGAGCAGCCGCCGCACGACCTGATCCCGGTCCTGCGCAAGGAGAAGAGCGTCCAGCTGGTCGACTGGAACCCGCTCGGCCACCAGTTCATCTACCGCTTCAACCACCTGGTGAAGCCGTTCGACAACCCCAAGATCCGCCAGGCCGCGATGCTGACCATCCGCCAGGAGGACTACCTCAAGGCGACCGTCGGCGAGCCCGAGTTCTACAAGGTCTGCACCGCCGCCTTCATCTGCGGCACGCCCAACGCCTTCGACGTGCCGGGCGGCCTGCTGGTCAAGCCGGACTTCGAGAAGGCCAAGGCGCTGCTCAAGGAAGCCGGTTACGACGGCACGCCGGTCGTGCTGCTGCAGTCGACGACGCTGCCGGTGCTGACCAACATGGCGCCGGTCACCAAGGCGCTGCTCGAGCAGGGCGGCTTCAAGGTCGACATGCAATCGATGGACTGGCAGACGGTCGTGACCCGCCGCACCAAGAAGGAGCCGGCCAACCAGGGCGGCTGGAACATCTTCCACACCTTCTCTGTCGCCGCCGACATCCTCAACCCGATCTCGGACTCGTACATGGTCGCCAACGGCGACAAGGCGTGGTTCGGCTGGCCGACCGATCCCGAGATGGAGAAGCTGCGCGACGCCTACGCCAAGGAAACCGACCCGGCGAAGGCCAAGCAGCTGGCCAAGGCGGTGCAGGACCGTGCCATCGAGACCGCCCAGTACGGCTGGGTCGGCCAGTGGTACGGGCCGGGCGCCGCGCGCGCCACCGTCACGGGCTGGCTGAAGGCCCCCGTTCCGGTGATGTGGAACATCGAGAAGAAGTGACGCCCGGCGCCGCGCCCCGCGCGGCACCGGCGCCGACCCGGGCGGGGTCGTAGTTCCCGCCCGGGGTGACAAGCAGGAGTACAATGCTCGACTTCATCGCCCGTCGCCTGGTCGCCATCATCCCCGTGCTCGCGGTGGTGGCGATCTTCGTCTTCCTCATGCTGCGGCTGACGCCCGGCGATCCCGCGGCGGTCATCGCCGGCGACAACGCCACGTCCGACCAGATCGCCGACATCCGCGCCAAGCTCGGCCTCAACGAGCCGATCTGGACGCAGTTCCTGATCTGGATCGGCAACGTGCTGCAGGGCAATTTCGGCGAGAGCTTCTTCTTCAAGAAGACGGTCGCCGAGCTGATCGCCCAGCGCATCGAGCCGACGCTCGCGCTGGCGACCTGCACCCTGATCTTCGCGGTGCTGGTCTCGGTGCCGATCGGCGTCATGGCCGCCTACCGCCAGGGCTCGATGTTCGACCGCATCGTCATGGGCTTCTCGGTGCTCGGCTTCTCGGTGCCGGGCTTCGTGATCGGCTACTGCCTGATCTACGTCTTCGCCATCGAGCTGGGCTGGCTGCCGGTGCAGGGCTACGTCCGCATCGGCGTCAACTTCTGGCAATTCCTCGAGCGCATGATCCTGCCCTCGCTCACCCTGTCGGTCGGCTTCATCGCCCTGATCTCGCGCATCACCCGCGCCTCGGTGCTCGAGGTCCTGAACGAGGACTACATCCGCACCGCCCGCGCCAAGGGCCTCTCCAACCGCGTCGTGCTGATGCGGCACGCGCTGCGCAACGCCGCGGTGCCGATCCTGACCGTGATCGGCCTCGGCATCGCCATCCTGATCGGCGGCGCCGTCGTGACCGAGAGCGTGTTCGGCCTGCCCGGCCTCGGCCGCCTGACCGTCGAGGCGGTGCTCAGCCGCGATTTCCCGACCATCCAGACCGTCATCCTGATGTTCTCGGTGGTCTACGTCGTGATCAACCTGCTGATCGACATCAGCTATACCCTGTTCGACCCGAGGATCCGCTATTGACCGTCGCGTCCGAAGAAATCGTCGATTCCGCCTCGATCGCGGCGGCATCGACCAAGCGCCGCAGCCTGTGGCTGGTGGCGCTGCGCAACCCGAACGTCATCGTCGGCGGCTTCATCCTGCTCGTGATGCTGGTCGTCGCGATCCTGGCGCCGTTCCTCGGCACCGTCGACCCGACGCGCATCGACCCGGCCGCCCGCAACAAGAAGCCGGGCACCGAGATCACGATGCGGCTGGACGACGGCACCACCGTCAAGCGCGTGGCCATCATGGGCACCGACAGCCTCGGCCGTGACGTCTACAGCCGCGTCATCTACGGCACCCGCGTGTCGCTGGCGGTCGGCGTGTTCGTGGCGATCATCGCCATCGCGGTCGGCGTCGTGATCGGCCTGGTCTCCGGCTACATAAGATGGGCCGACGGCATCATCATGCGCGTCATGGACGGGTTGATGGCGATCCCGGGAATCCTTCTCGCCATCGCGCTGGTTTCGATCTGGCGCGCCGGCCTCGTCACCGTGATCTTCGCCATCGTCGTGCCGGACGTGCCGCGCGTCGTGCGCCTGGTGCGTTCGATCGTGCTCAGCGTCCGCGAGGAGCCCTACGTCGAGGGCGCGATCTCGGTCGGCACGCCGACCTGGATCCTGATGTTCCGCCACATCCTGCCGAACACGGTGGCGCCGCTGATCGTGCAGGGCACCTTCCTCGCCGCCTCGGCGATCCTGGTCGAGGCCGCGCTGTCGTTCCTCGGCATCGGCATCCCGCCGGAGATCCCGAGCTGGGGCAACATCATGGCCGAGGGCCGCACGCTGTTCCGCGTGTTCCCGCACAACATCTTCTACCCGGGCATCTTCCTCGCGCTGACCGTGCTGGCCATCAACATCATGGGCGACGGCCTGCGCGACACGCTCGATCCCAAGATGAGCAAGAAAGTGTGACGCGCCCGCGTCACACCCCGAGCGAAGCGTAGCGAAGTCGAAGGGTCTGAGTAGGTAGCCTGATGAGCGAAGCCAAGAAACCCGTCCTCGAGGTCCGCAACCTGTCGGTCCGCCTGCCGAAGGGCGGCGACCGGGTGCACGCGGTCGAGAAAGTCAGCTTCACCGTCAACCCGGGCGAGATCGTCTGCCTGGTGGGCGAGTCGGGCTCGGGCAAGTCGGTCATCGCCTTCACGGTGATGGGCCTGCTGGCCAAGGCGCTGAAGCCGGACTCGGGCGAGATCCTGCTCGAGGGCGAGAACGTGCTGACCGCCAGCGAGGACCGGCTGCGCGAGCTGCGCTGCACCCGCATGTCGATGATCTTCCAGGAGCCGATGACCGCGCTGAACCCGGTCATGACCTGCGGCGAGCAGATCGACGAGGTGCTGAGCACCCACACCAAGCTCGACGCCGCGGCACGCCGGGCCAAGATCCTGGCCATCCTCGAGCGCGTGAAGCTGCCGGACCCGGAGCGCATCTACGCCTCCTACCCGCACCAGCTGTCGGGTGGCCAGCGCCAGCGCATCATGATCGCCATGGCGCTGGTGCTCGACCCGGTGCTGCTGATCGCCGACGAGCCGACCACCGCGCTCGACGTCACGACCCAGGCCGAGATCCTGAAGCTGGTCGCCGAGCTGCAGGCCAGCCAGGGCACCGGCGTTCTGTTCATCACCCACGACTTCGGCGTCGTCGCCGAGATCGCCCACCGCGTCGCCGTGCTGCGCTGGGGCGAGTTGGTCGAGATGGGGCCGACCGAGCAGATCCTGTCGCGGCCGCAGCAGGCCTACACCAAGATGCTGATCTCGTCGGTGCCGTCGATCCACCCGCGCCACCGCGGCGAGCAGCGCGACACGGTCGCGGTGCTGCGCACCGAGAAGCTGGGCAAGAACTACACCTCGGCGGGCTTCTTCCAGAAGGCGCGCGTGGTCAAGGCGGCGGTCGACGTCGACCTCGAGATCCGCCGCGGCGAGACGCTCGGCATCGTCGGCGAATCCGGCTCGGGCAAGTCGACGGTGGCGCGCTGCATCGCCCGCCTGATCGATCCCAGCGAGGGCAAGGTGCTGCTCGGCGACACCGACATCGCCACCATGTCGGCCGGCAAGCTGCGGCCGCACCGCCGCCGCGTGCAGATCGTGTTCCAGGATCCCTACCGCTCGATGAACCCGCGCATCACCGTGGGCGACTTCATCATCGAGGGACCGATGAACTTCGGGGTGTCGCGCGACGAGGCGATGGCCCGCGCCCGCAAGCTGATGGAGACGGTGCGGCTCGATCCCAACGCGCTCGACCGCTACCCGCACCAGTTCTCGGGCGGCCAGCGCCAGCGCATCTGCATCGCCCGCGCGCTGGCGATGGAGCCCGAGCTGCTGATCGCCGACGAGGCGGTGTCGGCGCTCGACGTGTCGGTGCAGAAGCAGGTGCTGGAGCTGCTGGACGAGATCCGCCAGCGGCTCAACCTCGCGGTGCTGTTCATCACCCACGACCTGCGCGTCGCCGCCCAGATCTGCGACTACGTCGCGGTGATGAGCAAGGGTCGCGTGGTCGAGTACGGCCCGGCCGCCCAGGTCTTCGGCAGCCCGCGCGATGCCTACACCAAGGCCCTGTTCGCCGCCGCCCCCGGCCGCGAGTGGGAATTCGGGAAGTTCGCGGCCTGATCCCCTTCCTCCCCGCGCGACAGCGTGGGGAGGAAAAAGGCGCTACACTGGCCCCATGTCCTCCGGCCTGCTCGAAGACGCCTCGTTCAACCAGTCGCCGGCGTTCGGCGACGTCGACCTGTTCTCGGCCGACCGGCCGCTGGTCGAGGCGGCGACGCGGGCGGGCCTCGACCTTGCCGGCCTCGCCGCCTGCGGCCGCGATTACGGCGCGGCGGCGACGCTCGATCTCGGGCGGCAGGCCAACGAGAACCCGCCGCGGCTGCGCACCGTCGACGGCAAGGGCAACCGCATCGACTTCGTCGAGTTCCACCCCGCCTACCACGCGCTGATGGCCAAGAGCATCGGCCACGGCATCCACGCCTCGGCCCACGACGGCAGCGACCCCGCCGGGCCGGTGTCGGCGCGCGCCGTGCGCCTCTACCTCGCGACCCAGGCCGAGGCCGGCCACATGTGCCCGGTCACCATGACCCATGCCTGCGTCGGCGCGCTGCGGGCGGCGCCGGACGTGCTGGCGCGCTGGCTGCCCAGGATCCAGGCCCGGACCTACGACCCGCGGCCGCTGCCGTGGTGGCAGAAGGACGGCGTCACCCTGGGCATGGGCATGACCGAGCGCCAGGGCGGCACCGACGTCCGCGCCAACATCACCCGCGCCGACCGCCACGGCGACCATGTCGAGATCACCGGCCACAAGTGGTTCATGTCGGCGCCGATGTGCGACGCCTTCCTGGTGCTGGCGCAGGGCGAGGGCGGACTCGGCTGTTACCTGATGCCGCGCCATCGGCCCGACGGCTCGGCCAACGGGCTGCGCTTCCAGCGCCTGAAGGACAAGCTCGGCAACCGCTCGAACGCCTCCTCCGAGGTCGAGTTCCACGGCGCCTGGGCGGACCGGATCGGCCCCGAGGGCGCCGGCGTGCGCACCATCATCGAGATGGTCAACCTGACGCGGCTCGACTGCGCCATCGCCTCGGCCGGCCAGGCCCGCATCGCGCTCACCCAGGCGATCCACCACGTGCGCAACCGCTCGGTGTTCCAGCGCCGCCTCGCCGACCAGCCGTCGATGCGCGCCACCGTCGCCGACCTCGCCCTCGAACTGGAGGCCGAGGTCGCGCTGGTGTTCCGGCTGTGCCGCGCCTTCGAGCGCGCCGCCGGCGATCCCGCCGAGGCCGCCTACGCCCGCCTGCTGACCCCGGCGATCAAGTACCTGGTGTGCAAGAGCGCGCCGCAACTGGTCTACGAGGCGCTCGAGTGCCTCGGCGGCAACGGCTACACCGAGGACCTGGCGATGGCGCGCTACTTCCGCGAATCGCCGCTCAACGCCATCTGGGAAGGCTCGGGCAACGTCATGGCGCTCGACGTGCTGCGCGCCGCCGGCCGCGATCCCGAGGCGGCGATGGCCACGGTGCAGGCGCTGGCGAAGGCCGCCGCGCCGGCCTTCGATGTGCGGCCGCTGGCCGACACGCTGGCCCGCCTCCTGCGCTCCGGCGAGGCCGAGCGTCGCGCCCGCTTCCTGTGCGAGGGCCTGGCCCGCATCGCCGCGGTGGCGGCGCTCGCCGAGGCCGGCTCGCCGTTCGCGGCGCTGTACGGCGACACCAGGCTGGGCAGCCTGCGCTTCGGCCAGTACGGCGCCGCCGATCTCGGCGCCGCCGAACAGCCCCTGGTGGACCGGGCGCTGGCGGCTTGACCGGCTAGCCCGCCTTCGCCGTCAGCCGGACACCGGCCAGGCCGCCGCCGCGGTAGAGCCGGTCGATCACGGCGTAGAACTGCTCCTGCGCCGCCCACGCACCCTCGCCCTGGCGGGCCGAGATCTCGGCCCGGTCGGCGCGCCACGCCGCCAGCCGCTCGGCGGCGAACGGCTTCCAGTCGGGCGTCAGGTCGGTGGCGACGACGTCGACGAAGCCGGCGGCGCGGAGGTCGGCGGCGTAGGCATCGATGGTGGAGACGCTGACGCCGTGGACGGTCGTGAGCAGGTCCTGCCGGTCGGCCGGCGCGAACGGCGCGCGCTCGGCGAGGTCCTCGACGTAGAGGCCGCCGCCCGGCTTCAGCGCCGCGTGCAGCCGGCGCAGCAGGCGCGGCCGGTCGGGCACGTGCAGGATGGCGAGGAAGCCGATCGCCGCGTCGAACGCGCGCGACGGCAGGTCGACCTCGAGCGCGTCGCCGCAGACATGCGCGACCCGGTCGGCGAGTCCCGACCGCCGCGTCAGGTCGACGGCGGTGTCGTGCAGCTCGCGCTGCAGCTCGACGGCGGTGACGTGGCAGCCGGTCGCGTGCGCGAGGTAGCGGGCCGGCCCGCCGACGCCCGAGCCGATGTCGAGCACGCGGCTCGCCGCCCCCAACCCGAGGAAGCGCGCCGCGGCGGCGATCGCGTCGATGCCGTGGTAGTGCCACTGGTCGAGGCCGAACAGCGCCTCGGGCGGGATCGCCTCGCCCGGCCCGATGCCCTGCGCCGCCAGCCCGCGCGCGACGCGGTCGACATGGCGGTACAGCGGCACGGCCGACAGGGCGGAACGCTGGCTCATTTCTTCCTCCTCCGGCGGTCGAGTTGCTCTAGGATCGCGGCATGAAAAAGATCTTCACCGCCTGTCTCGGCACCGAGACCAACACCTTCGCCTCCATTCCCACCGGGCACCAGCTGTTCGAGGAAACCTGCCTGTTCCGCAAGGCCAGCTACGGCAAGAACGTGCCGATGTTCGGCGCGCCGCTGGCGGTGTGGCGCAGCCGCGCCGAGGCCAAGGGCTGGCAGGTGGTCGAGAGCCTGTGCGCCTTCGCCCAGCCCGCCGGCCGGACGGTGAAGAAGGTCTACGAGGGCTTCCGCGACGAGATCGTCGCCGACCTCGAGGCGGCGATGCCGGTCGACGCGGTGTTCCTGTCGATGCACGGTGCCATGGTGGCCGAGGGCTACGACGACTGCGAGAGCGACCTGCTCGCCCACGTCCGCAAGGTCGTCGGCCCCGACGTGCCGGTCGGCGTCGAGCTCGACCTGCACTGCAACGTCGGCGCCGGCACGCTGCGCGACGCCACCGTGATCGTGACCTTCAAGGAGTACCCGCACGTCGACGTGCCGGACCGCGCCGACGACCTGTTCACGGTGATGGAAGGCGCGATCGAGGGCCGGACCAGGCCGGTGATGGCGGCGTGGAACTGCCGCATGATCGGCGTGTTCCACACCACGCGGCAGCCGATGCGCGGCTTCGTCGACAAGCTGATGGCGATGGAGGGCAAGGACGGCGTGCTGTCGCTCTCGATCGCCCACGGCTTCCCGTGGTCCGACATCGAGGAGATGAGCAGCCAGGTCATCGCGGTCACCGACGGCGACAAGGCCAAGGCCGAGAAGCTGGCCCGGGAGCTGGGCCAGGAGTTCTTCGCCATGCGCGAGGCGACGCAGCCGCCCTACGTCACCCTCGAGGCGGCGATGGCCCGCGTCAGCTCGCACAACCTGCCCAAGCCGATGGTGCTGGCCGACGTGTCCGACAATGCCGGCGGCGGCGCCTCGTCGGACTCGACCTTCATCCTGCGCGCCCTGCTCGACCGCAAGGTCGAGGACGCGGCGCTGGCCATGGTCTGGGATCCCGGCGCGGTCAAGCTGGCGTTCGAGGTCGGCGAGGGTGCCGAGCTCGACATCCGGCTGGGCGGCAAGCTCGGGCCGCAGTCCGGCCCGCCGATCGATGCCCGCGCCAAGGTGCTGAAGCTCGGCCGCGACGTGCAGATCGAGTTCGGCGGCGAGCGCAAGAGCATCGGCTCGATCGGCGACGCCGCCGCGCTGCAGATCGAGGGCGTGACGGTGATCGTCAACACCCGCCGCTCGCAGTGCCACAGCCGCGACTGCTTCACCAAGCTGGGCGTCGACCCGTCGACCAAGAAGGTGGTGGTCGTGAAGTCGATGCAGCACTTCCACGCCGCCTACGCCCCGATCGCCTCGGAGGTGGTCTACGTCGCCGCCCCCGGCGCCCTGGTGCCCGACTGGTCGCTGCTGCCCTACACCAAGGTCGACCGCCACCAGTGGCCGTTCGTGGCCAACCCGCACGCCTAGAACGGCCGGGAATTCCGTCCAGCCCGGCGGCGAAATGACCGCCGGGGGCCTGTTTCAGGCCGTTTACAGCCGGGGGACTCATTGGTATGGTCCGCCCCGTCGCGGCCGGGAGTGGCCGTTTTGTCGTTTTTTATCAACGACTTAACGAGAACCCGCCCGGCGACAGGGGTCGCGATATGAAGATTCTCACCGGCAACAGCAATCGCCCGCTGGCGGAAGCCATTTCGGCCAAGCTCGCCTTGCCGCTGGTCAAGGCCAACATCAAGCGCTTCTCGGACAACGAGATCTTCGCCGAGATCCTCGAGAATGTCCGCGGCGAGGACATGTTCGTCATCCAGTCGACGAGCTTCCCGGCCAACGATCACCTGATGGAGCTGCTGATCACCATCGACGCGCTGCGCCGCAGCTCGGCCCGGCGCATCACCGCGGTGATCCCCTACTTCGGCTACGCCCGCCAGGACCGCCGCACCGGTCCGCGCACCCCGATCTCGGCCAAGCTGGTCGCCAACCTGCTGACCCACGCCGGCGCCAACCGCGTCCTCACGCTCGACCTGCACGCCGGCCAGATCCAGGGCTTCTTCGACATCCCGGTCGACAACCTCTACGCCGGCCCGGTGTTCAGCAAGGACATCAAGGACTCGCTGCCCGGCCGCGACATCACCATCGTCTCGCCCGACACCGGCGGCGTGGTGCGCGCCCGCGCCATCGCCAAGCGCATCGACGCCGACCTCGCGATCATCGACAAGCGCCGCGAGCAGGCCGGCGTCAGCGAGGTCATGAACGTGATCGGCGACGTCAAGAACCGCGACTGCGTGCTGATCGACGACATCGTCGACTCGGCCGGCACGCTGTGCAACGCCTCGGTGGCGCTGATGGACCAGGGCGCGCGCTCGGTCTCGGCCTACGTCACCCACGGCGTGCTGTCGGGCGGCGCGGTCGCCCGCGTCGCCGCCTCGCCGATGGAGAAGCTGGTGATCACCGACTCGATCCAGCCGACCGAGGCGGTGCGGGTGTCGCCGAACGTGCGGCCGCTCAGCATCGCGTCGCTGATGGCCGAGGCGATGAAGCGCATTTCCGAGGAGACCTCGGTTTCGAGCCTGTTCGACTAGACGGAATTCCACGAGATCCGGCGATTGGCACCCCTGGAGGCCACGCCGCGATGACAGAGAGAAAACAGCAAACCTCAGGAGAAGTTGAAATGGCAGAGACGACAAAGGTCGTCGCGAAGAAGCGGGACCGGGCCGGCAAAGGGGGCGCCCGTTCCAGCCGTCGCGATGGACTCATCCCCGCCGTCATTTACGGCGACAAGCAGCCTCCGGTGATGATCGCGGTCGAGCCGCGGTCGGTCGAGCGCGAGCTCCACAAGGAAGGCTTCTTCAACCACCGCGTCCAGATCGACGTCGAAGGCACGCTGTACGACGCGCTGCCGCGCGACGTTCAGGTCGACCCGGTGACCGACAAGCCTCTGCATCTCGACTTCCTGCGCATCGGGCCCGACTCGATCATCACGGTGCAGGTCCCCGTTCACTTCAAGAACGAGCTGGCCTCGCCGGGCATCAAGCGCGGCGGCGTGCTGAACATCGTGCTGCACGAGGTCACCGTGCGCACCAAGCCGGCCAACATCCCCGAGTACTTCGAGGTCGACCTGACCGGTCTCGAGATCGGCCACTCGATCCACCTGTCGACCCTCAACATCCCCGAGGGCGTCAAGGCGGTGAGCCGCGACCAGAACGCGACCGTGGCGACCATCGCGCCGCCGACCGTGAACCGCGAAGCGGCGGCCGCGGAAGCGGGCGCGGCGGCGGCCCCGGCGGCCGGCGCGGCAGCCGCCCCGGCGGGTGCGGCGGCTCCGGCGGCGAAGGCCGCCGCGGCCCCGGCCAAGAAGTAACCGGCGGGACAGCTACCGGTACGGTCGATGCTGCTGCTGGTCGGGCTCGGCAATCCCGGGCCGCGCTACGCGGGGCACCGGCACAACGTGGGATTCATGGCGGTGGACGAGATCGTCCACCGCCGTGTCTTCTCGCCCTGGCGCTCGCGCTTCAACGGCGAGGTCGCCGAGGGCCACCTCTCGGGCGAGCGCACGATCGTGCTCAAGCCCATGACCTACATGAACGAGTCGAGCAAGGCGGTGGGCGAAGCGGTGCGCTTCCTCAAGATCCCGCTCGACCGGGTCGTGGTGTTCCACGACGAGCTCGACATCGCGGCGGGCCGCGTGCGCATGAAGAAGGGCGGCGGGGCCGGCGGCCACAACGGGCTGCGCGACATCGACGCCCATGTCGGCAACGGCTACCGCCGGGTCCGCATCGGCATCGGCCACCCCGGCCACAAGGACCTGGTGCTCAACTGGGTGCTGCGCGACTTCGATCGCGACGAACGCGATGCCTCGACCGGATGGCTGCCCAGGGTGCTGGGCGCGCTGGCCGACGAGGCCGCGCTGCTGGTCGAGGGCACCGGCAAGATGGACGAACGCTACATGAGCCGGGTGGCGCACCTCGCGCCGCCGCCGAAGCCTCCCGAAGAACCGAAAGCGTAGTGACATGGGTTTCAATTGCGGAATCGTCGGCCTGCCCAACGTCGGCAAGTCGACCCTGTTCAACGCGCTGACCGCGACGCAGGCGGCGCAGGCGGCCAACTATCCCTTCTGCACCATCGAGCCCAACGTCGGCCGCGTCGCGGTACCCGACCCGCGGCTCGACAAGCTGGCCGGCATCGCCGGCTCGGCCAAGATCATCAACACCCAGCTCGAGTTCGTCGACATCGCCGGCCTGGTGAAGGGCGCGTCGCGCGGCGAGGGCCTGGGCAACCAGTTCCTCGGCAACATCCGCGAGGTCGACGCCATCGCCCACGTGCTGCGCTGCTTCGAGGACGGCGACGTCACCCACGTCTCGGGCAACGTCGACCCGGTGCGCGACGCCGAGATCGTCGAGACCGAGCTGATGCTGGCCGACCTCGACTCGCTCGAGAAGCGCCTGCCCAACCTCGAGAAGCGGGCCAAGGGCGGCGACAAGGAAGCCGCCGCCGAAGTGCCGGTGGTGCGCAAGGCGCTCGACGCGCTGCGCAACGGCAAGCCGGCGCGCGAGGCCGAGCTCAGCGACGACGAGCGGCCGGTGTTCAAGCGCCTGCAGCTGATCACCGCCAAGCCGATGATGTACGTGCTCAACGTCGAGGAAGCCTCGGCCGCCACCGGCAACGCCCACAGCGCCAAGGCCGAGGAATTCGCCCGCTCGCGCGGCATGCCGTCGGTCGTGATCTCGGCGGCGATCGAGGCCGAGGTGGCGCAGCTGCCGGCCGACGACCAGGGCGAGTACCTGTCGTCGCTCGGCCTCAAGGAGACCGGCCTCGCCCGCGTCGTGCGCGCCGGCTACGCCCTGCTCGACCTCGTGACCTTCTTCACGGTCGGCCCCAAGGAGGCCCGCGCCTGGACGGTGCGCCGCGAGGCCAGGGCGCCCGAGGCGGCCGGCGCGATCCACACCGACTTCGAGAAGGGCTTCATCCGCGCCGAGACGATCGCCTTCGACGACTACGTCTCGCTGAACGGCGAGGCCGGCGCACGCGACGCCGGCAAGCTGCGGCTGGAAGGCAAGGACTACGTCGTCAAGGATGGCGACGTCTTCCACTTCCGCTTCAACGTCTAGGATCCGATCACCCCGCCGCCCTTCTTCGTGATCGCGATCACCGAGGGGCGCGGCGGCAGGCCGTCCTTGAAGTCGGGCCAGCGCGTCGAGGGGGTCTCGAAGGTCGAGCCCTTGCCCTCGCCGGGATGCTGGATCGACAGGAACAGCGTGCGGTCGTCGGGCGTGAAGGTCGGACCGCAGACCTCGGCGCCTCTCGGCGCGGCGAAGAACTGCCGTGTCAGGCCGCGCCCCGGCCCGCTCACGTCGCAGGCATAGACGCCGTCGGCGATGCCCCGGACCCCGCCGCTGTCGGTGGCGATCCACAGCCGTCCCCTGCCGTCGAAGGTGATGTTGTCGGGCGAACTCAGCCAGCCGTTGGCGCTGGTCCCGGGGTGGTACTTCGTGCCGGCGTCGCGCGCCGGGTCGCCGGCGGCCAGCAGGATCTCCCAGGTGCCGGTCGTCGCGGCATGGTCGCCGCCGGCCGGTGCGATCTCGATGACGTGGCCGTTCTCGTTGTTGGCCCGCGGGTTCGCGGCATCGACCTGCTCGGGCTTGCGCTGGGCATTGTTGGTCAGCGCGACGTAGACCCGGCCGTTGACGCGGTTGGCCTCGACGTCCTCCGGCCGGTCCATCGGCGTGGCCTTCAGCAGGTCGGCGGCGCGGCGGGCGTGGATCACGACGTCGGCCTGGTTGGCGAAGCCGTTCTCGGCGGTCAGCGGTCCCTGGCCGTGGACCAACGGCAGCCAGGTCAGCGTGCCGTCGGCGTGGAAGCGCGCGGCGTACAGCGTGCCCTCGTCCAGCAGGTCGCGGTTGGCGGCGCGGTCGCGCGAATCCCAGGGCCGCGCGGTCACGAACTTGTAGACGTACTCCATCCGCGAATCGTCGCCCATGTAGCAGACGACGCGGCCGTCGCGCGCCAGCGCGTGGTGACAGCCCTCGTGGGCGAAGCGGCCGAGCGCGGTGCGCTTCACCGGCATGGCCTGCGGGTCGTAGGGATCGATCTCCACGATCCAGCCGAAGCGGTTCGGCTCGTTCGGTTCCTTGGCGAGATCGAAGCGGTCGATGAACTTGCCCCAGGCATAGGCCGGCGACCGGCCGAGCGCGTAGCGCCGCGCCAGCGCCGGCTCGGGCAACCTGTCCTGCTCGCCCGCGAAGTAGACGTAGAAGTTCTCCTCGCAGGTCAACCAGGTTCCCCACGGCGTCTCGCCGCCGGCGCAGTTGTTGAACATGCCGAGGACGCGCGTGCCGTCCGGGTCGGCCGAGGTCTTCAGGCGGTCGCTGCCGGCCGCCGGGCCGGCGATCCGCATCGGCGTGGTGGCGTCGATCCGCCGGGCGTAGCGGCTGCCATCGACCACCTTCCAGCGGCGGCCGTCACGCGCGATCTCGATCACCGAGCCGCCGTGCGCCGCCATCTCGATCTCGACCTGGGCGTGGTCGGCGCGCAGCCGCGCCTCGCGGCCCTCGCCGATGCCCGGCAGCATCAGGTTGGAGTTGGTGTACTCGTGGTTCACCACCATCAGGAAGCGGTCGCCGGCAGTGCTGCCGATCGGCAGCGGGTGCAGGCCGATGAAGTCGTTGTTGTAGCCGAACTGCAAGCGCTGGCCGGTCGCCGACTGGTGACGGGGATCGTAGGCCGGTGCCCCCGGCAGCACCGGGTCGCCCCAGCGGATCAGCACCTGCACCTCGTAGCCCTCGGGCACGTGGTGGGTGTCGTCGTTGACGTGCGCCACCTCTGCGAAGGTCAGGGTCGATGGGCCGGCCGCGCCGGCGGGCGGCGCGACCAGCGCGGCGACGCCCAGCGCGCCCAGACCCTGCAGGGCCGCACGGCGCGACAGGCGTCGCTCGATCAGCGCCCCGATCGGCGTCTCGGCCGATTGCGAAACCGTGTCGTCCTGGTCGTCCATCGCCTGTCCTGCCCCCGTTGCCGCCGCGATGCCCGCGCCGCGCTCCCGCCATGGAAGCGCCGCAGCGTTTCCGTTGCATGACGGCGCGTCAATCCGTGACGTCGAGCGCCACCTTGTCGCGGCGCCGGCGCAGGGCGGGCAGCAGCGGACCGAACAGCAGGATCGCGGCGAGAACGAGGCAACCCAGGGAGATCGGCCGGGTCACGAAGATGTCGAACCCGCCCTCGCTGAGGATGAGCGATTTCCGCAGGTTGTTCTCCAGCATCGGCCCGAGCACGAAGGCCAGGACGAGCGGTGCCGCCTCGTACCCGAACTTGCGCATCAGGTATCCGACGACGCCGCTGGCGACCATGACGAAGACGTCGAAGACCGCGTTGCCGGAGGCGAAGACGCCGACGATGCAGAACATCAGGATGAGCGGGAACAGGATGCGGTAGGGCGCCTTCAGCACCTGCACCCACATGCCGATCAGCGGCATGTTCAGGACCAGCAGCATCACGTTGCCGACGTACATGCTGGCGACGATGCCCCAGAAGATCCGCGGGTTCTGGCTCATCATCAGCGGCCCCGGCTGGAGCCCGTGGATCACGAAGGCGCCCAGCAGCAGCGCCATGACGACGTTCGGCGGGATGCCCAGCGTCATCAGCGGGATGAAGGCGCCGCCCGCCGCGGCGTTGTTCGCGGCCTCCGGACCGGCGACGCCCTCGATCGCGCCCTTGCCGAAGCGCTCCGGCGTCTTCGACAGCTTCTTCTCGATCGCGTAGGAGGCGAACGAGGCGATCACCGAACCGCCGCCCGGCAGCACGCCCAGCAGGAAGCCCAGCAGCGTGCCGCGGCCGACCGGGCCGGCGCTCGACTTCAGTTCCGCGCGCGACGGCCAAAGGCTGCCGATCCGGGACTGGACGACGTCGCGCCGGATCTGGCTCTCGATGTTGCTCAGGATCTCGGCCACGCCGAACAGGCCCATCACGACCGGCACCAGCCCGATGCCATCGACCAGTTCGAGGCGGTCGAAGGTCAGGCGCGGCATGGCGTTGATCTGGTCGAGCCCGATCAGCCCGATCACGACGCCGACCGCCGCCATCAGCAACGCCTTGGCCATCGATCCCTGGGTCAGGAAGCTGAGGATGGTGAGCCCCAGCACCATGAGGCTGAAATACTCCGGCGGCCCGAAGGCCACCGCGACGCGCGCGAGCAGCGGCGCCACCAGCATCAGGGCGATGATGGCGAAGGTGCCCGCGACGAAGGAGCCCAGCGCGGCGATGCCCAGCGCCGGCCCGGCCTTGCCCTGCTTCGCCATCTCGTGCCCGTCGAGGCAGGTCACGACCGAGGCGGCCTCGCCCGGGATGTTGACCAGCACCGCGGTGGTCGAGCCGCCGTACATCGAGCCGTAGTAGATCCCGGCCATCATGATGATGCCCGACTCGGGCGAACCCGACAGGGTCACCGGCAGCAGCAGCGACATCGCCGAGATCGGGCCGATGCCCGGCAACACCCCGACCAGCGTCCCGATGAAGACGCCGATGAAGCAGTAGAGCAGGTTGATCGGCTCGAGGGCGACCGCGAAGCCCTGGCCGAGACTGGCAAGCACGTCCATCCCGGCCTCCTAGAAGGGCACCACGCCCTCGATCCAAAGACCCTTGGGCAACTGCACCAGGAGGACCTTCTCCAGCACGTACCAGACGCCGATCGAGGCGATGGCCGAGATCGGCAGCGACAGCCGCAGCGGTACCGGGTCGACGACGGTCATGAGAAACAGCAGGAGCGCGAGGCTGCAGACCACGAAGCCCAGCTGCTCGAACAGGAAGGCGTAGGTGACCAGCGCCGCGACCACCATCAGCACCTTGGTCCAGCGCGCGCCCCGCCACAGCTCCGACAGCAGCGGCCCCTCGCCCCTGAGGCCCCTGATGGCGATCGACAGGGCGAAGGCCACGATCAGCAGGCCGAGCCAGAAGAAGACGAAGCCCGAGCCCGGCTCGCGCAGCGTCCCGAGCTCCAGCAGCCAGCCTTGCCACGCCACGAAGGCGCCGAAGGCGAGCCAGAACAGGCCGCCCCAGAAGTCGGCACGACGCGGCATCTCAGCTCTTCCTGGCGAGGCCGAGCTGCTCCACCACCTCGCGCTGCTCATCGTACTGCTGGCGCGCGAACTTCGCGTAGTCGACGGTATTCATGTAGCGCTTGGGATAGTCGTACTTCGCCATGAGCTCGACGACCTTGGGATCGTCGAGCGCCGTCCGGAAGGCATCGTGCAGCTTCTGGACCACCGCAGGATCCATGCCCTTGGGGCCGGCGAGGCCGAACGGCGAGTCCAGCGTCAGGTCGAAGCCGAGCTCCTTCAGGGTCGGCGCGTCGGGCCAGCGCGGGTTGCGCTTCTCGGTCCAGATGCAGAGCAGACGGAACTTGCCCGAATCGACCAGCGGCGCCCAGCCGGTGGCATCGGCATCGGCCATGACGTGGCCGCCCTCGACCGCGGCCCAGCCCTCCGGGCCGCCCTTGAACGGCACGTGCGTGAACTTCACCCCGGCCTTGAGGGCGATCTGCTCCATGCCGATGTGAAGCGAACTGCCGGCCCCGGGCGTCGCGTAGGTGAACTTGCCCGGGTTCGCGCGGGCGAACTCGATCGCGTCCTTGAAGGTCTTGAGCGGCGAGTCGGCCCGCACCACGACCCCGAACGTGTAGCCCGAGGTATGGATGATCCAGGTGAAGTCCTTCATCGGATCGTACGGCGTCTTCTGCATGTGCGGCAGGCGGAACACCGTCACCGGCATCTGCGAGATGGTGTAGCCGTCGGGCTTGGCCGTGGCCGCCATGGCGGCCGGGCCGCTGGTGCCCGAGCCGCCGACGCGGTTGTCGACCACCACCGGCTGGCCGAGGATCTTGGCCGCCGCGTCGGCCATGGCGCGGTGCCACAGGTCGACGCCGCTGCCGGCGGGCCACGGCATGATCAGGGTGATCGGCTTGCTGGGAAAGTCCCTGGCGCCCTGGGCGCGAGGCACGGCGGGAGCGGCGAGCGCGCCTAGGGCTGCACCCGACGCCGCGAGCAGCGAGCGGCGGCGCATCGCGGTCAGGCCTTCGCCAGCCCGAGCTTTTCCAGTGTCACCTTCTCGTCGGCGAACAGCTGGCGCGCGAACTTGTCGTAGGCCGCCGACGGCATGTAGCGGGCCGACATGTCGTACTTCTCGAGCGTGTCGTTCACGCCCTTGTCCTCGAGCGCCACCCGGAACGCATCGTCGATCTTCTTGACGATCGCCGGGTCCATGCCCTTGGGACCGCCCATGCCGAACGGCGAGTCGAACACCATGTCGAAGCCGAGGTCGCGCAGGGTCGGAACGTCCGGCCAGTTGCGCGTGCGCTTCTCGGTCCACACGCACAGCAGGCGGAGCTGGCCGGCATCGACCAGCGGCTTCCAGCCGGTGGAATCGGCCTGCAGCGTGGTGTGCTTGCCCAGCACCGCGGCGTTGGTCTCGGCGCCGCCCTTGAACGGCACCTGCGTCCACTTGATGCCGGCCTGCGCCGCGATCCGTTCCATGCCGATGTGCAGCGAGGTGCCGGCGCCGGGCGTGCCGTAGGTCACCTTGCCGGGATTGGCCCTGGCGTACTCGATGACCTCCTTGAAGGTCTTGTAGGGCTGGTCGGCGGCCGTGGTGACGCCGAACGTGTAGCCGCTGAGGTGCGACACGAAGGTGAAGTCCTTCATCGGGTCGAAGGCCGTCTTCTGCATCACCGGCAAGCGGAACACCGAGATCGGCAGCTGCGCCAGCGTGTAGCCGTCCGGCTTGGCGGTGGCGGCCATGGTGGCCGGTCCGAGCGTGCCGGAGGCGCCGCCCTTGTTGTCGATCTGGAAGGGCTGGCCCAGCACCTTGCCCGCGACCTCGCACATCGCCCGCAGGGTGATGTCGCTGGAGCCGCCGGCCGGCCACGGCACGATGAAGGTCATCGGCTTGGCCGGGAAGGCCTGCGCCCGCGCGGCCGGCAGGTAGAGGGGCATGCCGGCGCCGGTCGCCAGGACCGTGCCGAGGCTCGCCTTCATGACAGAGCGGCGTCGAAGCTTCATCTCGTTCCTCCCGTTCATTTGCAGCGAGACTGAACGACGTCCCCGCCGAAGTAAAGGTTCAGGGCAGCACGCGCTTCATCCAGGCGGCGGTGGCGCGGGCGTCGTCGCCGCCCTGCTCGAGCCGGGCGATGACGCGGTGGCGGTCCTCGAGGTCGCGGTTCTGGCTGAGCTTCAGCTTGGTCTCGACCCGGGCGAGCGGCATGCGGAAGGCGACGATGCCGCGGGTCTGGGCCTCGGCGTTGCCCGGCGGCAGCGCGTCGAGGGTCCAGCCCTCCGCGCCCTCGTAGGTGCCCGACAGCAGGCGCAGGATCTCGAGCGCGCCCGCGGTATCCTCGACGATCTCGGGCCGCCCGTAGGCGTGGACCGTGACGTAGTTCCAGGTCGGCACCTTGGGGCCGGGCGTGTACCAGGTCGGCGACACGTAGGCGTGCGGTCCCCAGAACATCGCCAGCGACTCCGCGGGGCGCTCGAACAGCTTCCAGTGGCCGTTGGCGCGCGCGAGGTGGCCGACCAGCGCGCCGTGCGGGCTGCCGTCGTCCTGCCAGTGCAGCGCCAGGTGGGTGGCGAGCGGCGCACCCGAATCGTCGGCGGTGACGAGCAGGGCCCAGCCATGGGCCTGCATGATCTCGCGGCCGACCGCGTCGGCCCCCTCGAACGCCTTGGGGATGTACATGGGCTTCCGCTCTCCGGTTGGCACAGGGTTGAACGATGGCGGATTACCATGTCCAATGCCGCCCCGAACGGGAGGAATTTTCATGGGCGAGGATATCCGTCTGAAGTCGAAGGCCGGCGAGATCGGCGCCTACCTAGCGGCCCCCAAGGGCTCGCCGAAGGGCGGCATCGTCGTCATCCAGGAGATCTTCGGCGTCAACCAGCACATCCGGGCGGTCACCGACCAGTTCGCCGCCGACGGCTACCTCGCGCTGGCGCCCCGCTTCTTCGACCACATCAAGACCGGCATCGAGCTGGGCTACACCCCCGACACCATCGCCGAGGGCCGCAAGTACGTGACCGAGCTCGGCCTCGACAAGCCGGTGCAGGACGTCGAGGCGGCGATCGAGGAGCTGAAGCGCCGGGGCGTGCGCAAGGTCGGCGTCACCGGCTTCTGCTGGGGCGGCACCATCACCTGGCTGTCGGCCACCCGCCTCGCCCCGGACGCGGCGGTCGCCTACTACGGCGGCGGCATCTACGGCACCAAGAGCGAGCAGCCCAAGGTGCCGACCATGATGCACTTCGGCGACAAGGACATGCACATCCCGATGGCGCACGTGAACGAGCTGCGCAAGCTCCACCCCGGCGTCCAGATCTTCGACTACCCGGCCGACCACGGCTTCCACTGCAACGAGCGCGGCAGCTGGGACGCCGCCGCCTCGAAGCAGGCGATGGCCCGCACGCTCGAGTTCTTCGGCAAGCACGTTGGCTAGGAAGCCGGCCGCCAAGGGCTTCACGCCCGAGGCCCGCGGCCCCCTCGACGGGGTCCGCGTCGTCGACCTGTCGCGCCTCGTCGCCGGCAACGTCCTGACCCTGCAGCTCGCCGACTTCGGCGCCGAGGTCATCAAGATCGAGCCGCCCGAGGGCGACACGCTGCGCTCGTGGCGGGTCAAGGGCATCGAGACCGCGTGGAAGGTCTACAGCCGCAACAAGAAGAGCGTGGCCCTCGACCTGCGCTCGGACGCCGGCCGCGCCATCGTGCGCGAGCTCGCCCGCACCGCCCAGGTCCTGGTCGAGAGCTTCCGGCCGGGCGTGCTGGAGGACATGGGCCTCGCCCCCGCCGACCTGCACGCGATCAACCCCAGGCTGGTGATCGTGCGGATCTCGGGCTGGGGCCAGGACGGCCGCTACCGCCACAAGCCGGGCTTCGGCACCCTGATCGAGGGTTACAGCGGCTTCGCCTCGATGAACGGCTTCGCCGACCGCGAGCCGGTGCTGCCGCCGATGTACCTCGCCGACGCGATGGCCGCGCTGTACGGCTACGGCGCCGTGATGGTGGCGCTCCGCAACGTCGAGGTGAACGGCGGCAAGGGCCAGGTCATGGATCTGCCCCTGTTCGACCCGCTGTTCTCGGTGCTGGGGCCGCAGGCCGCCAACCACAAGCTGACCGGCGAGGTGAAGGTCCGCACCGGCAGCCGCTCGACCAACGCCGCGCCGCGCAACGTCTACCAGACCAAGGACGGGCACTGGGTCTGCCTGTCGGCCTCGACCCAGGGCATGGCCGAGCGCGTGCTTGCCAAGATCGGCCGCCCCGAGCTGATCAAGGATCCGCGCTTCGCGACCAACATCGAGCGCGTGAAGCACGGCGAGGAACTCGACCGCATCATCGGCGGCTTCATCGCCGAGCGCGACCTCGCCACCAACCTCAAGTACTTCGACGAGGCCGGCGTCACGATCGGCCCGGTCTACGACATCGCCCAGATCGTGGAGGACGACTACGTGCTCGAGCGCGAGGCGCTGATCGAGATCCCCGACGCCGAGATGGGCGCGCTGCCGACCCACCCGGTGGTGCCGCGCATGTCGGGCACGCCGGGCGCGCTGCGTACCGCGGCGCCGGTCGTGGGCGAGCACAACGAGGCGCTGCTGAAGCCGCTGCTCGGCGACGCCGAGTACGACAAGCTGTGCCAGGGCGGCGTGATCTCGAAGGGCAAGAGGAAGTGACCCGGCCGCCGCCGCCGCTGTGGCGGTCGATCCTGTACGTCCCCGGCAACGTCGCGAAGTTCATCGACCGCGCCCACGAGCGCGGCGCCGACTGCATCCTGGTCGACCTCGAGGACAGCGTCCCGCCGGCCGAGAAGCCGACCGCGCGGACGATGCTGCCCGAGACGATGGCGAAGGTGGCGCGCGGCGGCGCCGACGTCGCCGTGCGCATCAACCGGCCGATGCGGCTGGCGCTGGCCGACCTCGAGGTCGCCGTCCGTCCCGGCCTGTCCGCCATTTTCGTGACCAAGACCGAGGGCGTGCAGCACCTGCGCCTGCTCGACGAGGTCGTCACCGAGCTGGAGCGCGAGCGCGGCATGGCGCCGGGCAGCGTCGGCTTCGGCGTCATGATCGAGCATCCGCGCGCGCTCGCCGAGCTCAACGACATCGCCGAGCGCGGCCCGCGCGTGATCTCGATGATGCTGGGCGGCGAGGACTTCGCGCTCGAGACCGGCTCGGCGCCGGGCGACGAGACGCTCGAACTGCCCAAGCGGCTGGTCGCCTTCGCCGCGCAAGCGCACGGCGTGGCCGCGCTGGGCATCCTGGGAACGGTGGCCGACTACACCGACCCGGCGGCCTACCGCCGGAGCGCCGAGCGGGCGCGGCGCTTCGGCTTCTCGGGCGCGACCTGCGTCCACCCGGGGCTTGTGGCGGCCCTGAACGAGGCGTTCACGCCGACGGCGGAAGAGATCGCGCAGGCCCGGCGGCTGATCGCGGCCGACGAGAAGGCGGCCGCCGAGGGCCGCGGCTCGTTCACCGTCGACGGCAAGATGATCGACGTGCCGGTGATCGACCGCGCCCGCCGCCTGCTCCAGCGGGCGGACGCGATCGACCGCCGACCGTCCAAGGTCTCCTAGGCCCCGTCGAACCCTAGGCATCGACCAGGGTCGGCGCCGTCTCGGGCAGGCCGAGCACCCGCTCGAGGTCGCGCGGCAGGAGTCGGGCGGTGACCCCGGCGTTGAGGCTCTGCAGCAGGACCTCGCGGCCATTGTCGAACCGCACGGCGTCGCGGTGGGCGTGGCCGGTGATCTCGAGCCGGGTCATCGTCACGTCCTCGGCCGCGCCGACCGAGAAGGCGCGCTGCACGGTCTCGCTGATGCCCTCGAGGTGGAGCCGCGCGCCGGTCGGCAGGCACACGGCGGTCTCGCAGTCCGTTCCGGCGACGAAGCCCATCGTGCCGCTGGAGAAGCGATGCAGGCTGACCTGCTCGTCCTGGGCGGCCGGCCGGGAGCGGTAGAGTTCGAGAGAGTAGTCGCACATGGAGACGTCCTCCGGGGTTGGGGAACGTCAGGTACAACGAAGAAGCGGGCCGTTCGGCCCGCCCCTGGTATCGATTTTTGGTTCGCGGTCCTGACCGGGTCAGTGACCGTTCCGTGGTCGGCCGCCCACGGTTCGTGGGCTTAGTGCTTGTCGGCCCACACGGTGCGCTTCACCGCGTACATCAGGCCGGCCAGCGCCAGCAGGAAGAGGATGACGCGGACGCCGGTCTTCTTGCGGTCCTCCATGTGCGGCTCGGAGGCCCAGGCGAGGAACTCGGTGACGTCGCTGGCCTGCTGGCTCACCGTCGACTTGGTGCCGTCGGCGTAGGTGACCTTGTCGTCGGCCAGCGGCGCCGCCATCGCGATCTTGTGGCCCGGGAAGTAGGTGTTGAAGTTGTCGTCCTTGGTGACGGCGAACTCCTTGACCTGCTCCGGCGTCAGCTTCTCGAACGGCACGTAGCCGGTCAGCAGCGCGTGGATGTAGTCGGCCCCGCCCTCGCGCGCCTTGACGATGACGCTGAGGTCCGGCGGCGCCTTGCCGTTGTTGGCGGCAGCGGCGGCGGCCTCGTTCGGGAACGGCTTCTTGAAGCGGTCCGACAGCTTGGCCGGGCGATCGATCGGGGCGCCGTCGTCGTTCAGGTCGGGGACCTGGATGTCCTTGATCAGCCCCTTCACCTGGGCCTCGGTCAGGCCGAGCTCCTGCAGGTTGCGGTAGGCCAGCAGCGACAGCGAATGGCAGGCCGCGCAGACCTCGGCGTAGACCTGGTAGCCGCGCTGGGCGGCGGCCCGGTCGTAGGTGCCGAACGGCCCCTGGAAGTGCCAGTGGCGGTGCGGCGGGTGCGGCGTGGTGCCGGCCGCGATGGCCACCGCGCCGGTGGCCAGGGAGGCGAGCGCGATCGCGCCGGTGACGAGAAGCTTGCGCATGATCAGGCCGCCTTATTCTTGAGCACAGCGTCGGCGATGCTGGGCGGCAGGGGCAACGGCCGCTCGATCTTGCCCAGGATCGGCAGCAGGACGAGGAAGTGGAAGAAGTAGTAGACGGTCGCGATCTGCGACAGCGGGATCCAGAAGCCCTGCGGCGGGTTGGCGCCGCAGAAGCCGAGCACGATCACGTCGACCACCAGCAGCAGCATGAACCACTTGTAGATCGGGCGGAACGTGCAGGAGCGCACGCGCGAGGTGTCCAGCCACGGCAGGATGAACAGCACCGCGATGGCGCCGAACATGGCGATGACGCCGCCGAGCTTGTCCGGCACCGCGCGCAGGATCGCGTAGAACGGCAGGAAGTACCATTCCGGGACGATGTGCTCGGGCGTGACCAGCGGGTTGGCCGGGATGTAGTTGTCCGGGTGACCCAGGTAGTCCGGCGCGAAGAACACGAAGCCGGCGTAGATGATCAGGAAGACCACGACGCCGAAGCCGTCCTTCATCGTGTAGTACGGGTGGAACGGCACGGTGTCCTGGGGGCCGCGCGGGTCGATGCCCAGCGGGTTGTTCGAGCCGTGGACGTGCAGCGCGATGACGTGCAGCGCGACCACGGCGACGATGACGAACGGCATCAGGTAGTGCAGCGCGAAGAAGCGGTTCAGCGTCGGGTTGTCGACGGCGAAACCGCCCCACAGCCAGGTCACGATCGAGTCGCCGACCACCGGGATGGCCGAGAACAGGTTGGTGATGACGGTGGCGCCCCAGAAGCTCATCTGGCCCCACGGCAGCACGTAGCCCATGAACGCGGTCGCCATCATCAGCAGGAAGATGACCACGCCCAGCATCCACAGCAGTTCGCGCGGCGCCTTGTAGGAGCCGTAGTACATGCCGCGGAAGATGTGGATGTAGACGGCGATGAAGAAGAACGAGGCGCCGTTCATGTGCAGGTCGCGGATCAGCCAGCCCTGCGGCACGTCGCGGTCGATGCGCTCCACCGAGTCGAAGGCCATCAGCACGTGCGGCGTGTAGTTGGTCGCCAGCACGACGCCGGTGGCGATCATGAGCACCAGCATCACCGTGGCGATCGCGCCGAAATTCCAGAAGTAGTTGAAATTCCGGGGCGTCGGGAAGGTGTGGTACTCCTTCTCGATGTACGAGAAGACCGGCAGGCGGTGATCGATCCAGGCGATCACCTTGTTGTTGAAGACCGGCGGCGTGCCGTGGGACGAGGCCATTTCTGCGAGCTCCTGGGCGACCGTTAGATCAGCCGATGCGAACGACGGTGTCGGAGGTGAAGAGGTACTCGGGGATCACGAGGTTCTTCGGCGCCGGACCTTTGCGGATGCGGCCGGAGGTGTCGTAGGCCGAGCCGTGGCACGGGCAGTACCAGCCGTCGTACGGACCCTTGTCCTGGCCGGGCTTGTTGCCGAGCGGCACGCAGCCGAGGTGGGTGCAGATGCCGATCATCACCAGCCACTCCGGGCGCACCTTCTTGGCGCTGTCGGTGACGCGGGCCTTGTCGGTCTCGGGATCGGGCAGCTCGCTCATCGGAACGGCCTCGGCCGCCTTGATGTCCTCCGCCGTACGGTGGCGGATGAACACCGGCTTTCCGCGCCACTTCACGGTGATGGCCTGGCCGACCTGGATCGGCGCCACGTTCACCTCGATGGTGGACAGGGCCAGCGTGTCCGCCGCCGGGTTCAGGTTGTTGATGAAGGGCCACGCCGCCGCGGCGGCGCCGACAGCGCCGAGGGCGCCGGTTGCGACCATGAGGAAGTCGCGCCGGGTGGGTTCGCTGTGCCCACCGGTCGGAATGCTTGATGCAGCCATTGCTCTCTCTTTCCGCCCCCCGAGGAGATGCCCTTATAGACCGCAAAAGCGCCTTATGTTTCAAGGCTCTGTTGGTCGCAGGCCGTTCTGTGACAGCGTGCCGCACGGACTGCCGCTGCGGCGTTTTCGCGTCGCGGACGCGTCGCAGCCGCGACCGGGGGATTCCATGCGCCTGGCCCTGTTCGAACCCGACATTCCCCAGAACCTGGGGGCCTTCATCCGCCTGTCGGCCTGCCTGGCGGTGCCCCTGCACGTGATCGAGCCGTGCGGCTTCCCGGTCGACGACAAGCGCATCCGCCGGGCCTCGATGGACTACTACGACCTCGCCACGGTGGTCCGGCACGCCTCGTGGGCGGCGTTCCGGCGCGAGCGCCCGCCGGGCCGGCTGGTCCTGCTGACCACCCGCGGGGCCGAGACCTTCCCCGCGGTCGCCTTCCGGCCGGACGACATCCTGCTGCTGGGCCGGGAGAGCGCCGGGGTCCCCGACGAGGTCCACGACGCCGCCGACCTCAGGCTGCGCATCCCGCTGCAGGCGGGCGCGCGCTCCCTCAATGTCGCCCTGGCCGCCGCCGTGGTAGTGAGCGAGGCCCTCCGCCAGACCTCGGGATTCGATGCGCTCGCCCACTAGCACCCCCACCCCGTTGCCCGACGCCACCGCCGTCGAGGCCCGCAAGGACGCCGCCCGCCGCTGGTTCGAGGCGTTGCGGGACCGGATCTGCGCCGCCTTCGAGCGGCTGGAGGACGAGCTGGCCGGGACCCACCGCGACCTGCCGCCCGGCCGCTTCGCGCGCAAGGCGTGGTCGCGCGACCCCGGCCCGGGCGGCGAGGACCGCGGCGGCGGCGTCATGTCGATCATGCGCGGCCGGGTGTTCGAGAAGGTCGGGGTCAACGTCTCGACCGTGTTCGGCGAGTTCAGCCCCGAGTTCCGCAAGCAGATCCCCGGCGCCGCCGAGGACCCGCGCTTCTTCGCCACCGGCATCTCGCTGGTCGCGCACATGCGCTCGCCCCGGGTCCCGGCGGTGCACATGAACACCCGCCACATCGTCACCACCCGCGCCTGGTTCGGCGGCGGCGCCGACCTGACGCCGATGGTGCCCGACCCGGCCGACACCGAGACCTTCCACGCCGCCCTCAAGGCGGCCTGCGACGCCCACGATCCGGGCTACTACCCGCGTTTCAGGAAGTGGTGCGACGAGTACTTCTACCTGCCCCACCGCGGCGAGCCGCGCGGCGTCGGCGGCATCTTCTACGACGACCTCGACAGCGGCAGCCACGAGCGCGACTTCGCCTTCACCCGCGACGTCGGCGAGGCCTTCCTCGAGGTCTACCCGCGGATCGTGCGCCGCCACATGGACGAGCCGTGGACGGCGGCCGAGCGCGAGCACCAGTTGGTGCGCCGCGGCCGCTACGTCGAGTTCAACCTGCTGCACGACCGCGGCACCAAGTTCGGCCTGATGACCGGCGGCAACGTCGAGGCGATCCTGATGTCGCTGCCGCCCGAGGTGCGCTGGCCCTGAGCCGGCCCGGTCAGCGTCGGCGCAGCGCCGCGCCGGCAACCAGCGGCAGCGCGAACAGGGCGAACAGCAGCACCGGGTAGGGGCCGCCGAAGCGGTCGAGGAAGGTCTCGACCTCGGCGTCGTAGGTCAGCCGCAGGTAGAGGAAGTCGATCACCGCGGTCGAGGCCGGCCATAGCAGCGCCGCCAGCAGCGCCGCGCCCAGCCACTGCGGCCCGGCAGTGCGGCGGGCATGGATGATCGCCAGCATGGCGAGGTAGGGAAGCGGCACCAGCACCTTGTACCACTCGGCCGCGCGCACGGTCAGCGCCTGGCCGATCCAGATGTCGCCGACCGCGTCGTTCAGCACGACGAAGACGGCGAAGGCCAGCCACAGCAGCAGGGTAAGACCGGGACGGATCATGCCGACGATCCCGCCGCTCGGCGCCGCAGTTCGGCCAGGCATTCGTCGCGGCCGGCCGCGAAGTCGCCCGCGATCCACCACGCCTCGACCGCCTCGAGCAGGCCGCCGACCGCCGGTCCGGGCTTCAGGCCCAGCGCCAGCGCGTCGGCGCCGGCGACCGGCAGGTCCGGCGGCGTCCACGACGCCGCCAGCGCCAGGGCGCCGCGCCAGTCGCCCGCGACGTCGTGGGCCAGCAGCACGCGGTCGACGAAGAAGCGCGTGCCCTGGCGATGGATCGCCGCACGCCACGCCCGTGGCCCGCCCGCGAGGTCGAGCGGCGGCGTCTCGGCCAGCAGCACCGCCAGCCGCACCGATTCCTGGGTCGAGAGCTTGAGGCGCTTGCCGATGCGGACGCTGTCGCCGCCCGGCGGCAGGATCGCCGCGAGGTGGCGCAGGCCGTCGGCGGCGACGCCGGCCTCGGCCTCGCGCGCCAGCAGGGCGCGCAACCGCGCGCTGCCGGCATACTCCGGCAGCCAGTGGTCGAGCACGCCGGTGCCGAACATCGCGTCGGCGGCGTCGGCGCCGGCCGGGGCCTCGAGCGTGCGCAGCAGTTCCTTGCGCACGCGCTCGCCCGACAGGCCGCGCAGCGCGCCGGCGTTGCGGCGGCAGGCCTCGAAGCTCGGCCCGTCGAACGGCGGCCGGCCGTACCAGGCGTGGAAGCGGAAGAAGCGCAGCACCCGCAGCCGGTCCTCGGCGATGCGCTGGTCGGGATCGCCGATGAAGCGGACGCGGCCGGCGTGCAGGTCGGCCAGCCCGCCGAAGTAATCGTGGATGGTACCGTCGGCTTCGGCGTAGAGCGCGTTGAAGGTGAAGTCGCGCCGCGCCGCGTCGACCCGCCAGTCGTCGGTGAAGGCGACGACGGCGCGCCGGCCGTCGGTCTCGACGTCCTGCCGAAGCGTCGTCAGCTCGAACGGGCGATGATCGGCGATGGCGGTGATCGTGCCGTGCTTCAGGCCCGTCGGCACGACCTTTAGGCCGGCCGCCGCCAGCACCTTCATCACCGTCTCCGGCGGCCGGGCGACGGCGAGATCGATGTCGCCGATCGGCCGCCCGAGCTGCCAGTCGCGCACGCAGCCGCCGACGAAGCGCGCCTCGACGCCGCCATCGGCGAGCGCCGCCAGCAACCGCTGCACCGGCGCCTCGCGCATCCACGCCGGGGTCATCGGCCTTCCCCCTCACGATGAAAAGTCATGGCGCGAACAGGCCGCCGTAGCCCTGGTTCTGGGTGAAGAACATCACGATGAAGCCCGCGATGGCGCACAGCAGGCCGGCGATGCCGAGCCAGGTGAGCGGCAGGTCCTGCCACTCGGGCAGGGTCCCCGACAGCTTGCGCTGCTCCTTGATCTTCACGCCCCACGCCCACAGGAAGAACGCGACGGTCGGCGCGGTCACCAGCACGAGGACGAGCAGGACGATGCGCAGCATGGGTCAGCCCGGCTCGGTCAGCACGAAGTGCAGGTTCTTGAGCATGCCGGCGGTGGCGCCCCAGATGTAGCGCTCGCCGTAGGGCATGGCGTAGTAGCGCCGCTCGTGCCCCTGCCAGACGCGGCTGTCGATGCGGTGGTTCCTCTCGTCGAGGAAATGCGCCAGCGGCACCTCGAACACGTCGGCGACCTCGCGCGGATCCGCATGGACCGTGAATCCGGGCGTCACGATGCCGACGATCGGCGTGATCTCGTAGCCGGTACCGGTGCGATAGCAATCGACCGCGCCGATGACCTCGACGAAGGTGCGGGAAAGGCCGACCTCCTCCTCGGTCTCGCGCAGCGCCGTCGCGGCGGCATCGACGTCCTCCTGCTGGCGGCGGCCGCCGGGAAAGGCGATCTGGCCGGCGTGGCTCGGCATGTCCTCGGTGCGCTGGGTCAGCAGGACGGTGATCCCGGGCTCGCGCACGACCAACGGCACCAGCACCGAGGCCGGCCGGAAGGTAGCCGGCGCCGGCACCACCCCGTTGAGCGAAAAGTCGCTGCCGAGCGGCGCCTTGGAGACAGGCAACCCCGATGCCAACCGGCGGCTGCGCTCGCCGATCCGTCGCACGATTTCGTCAACCGTCATGCCCTTGTTCCGGCCTCAATTCTGGGCTTCCCTGACCTTATATACCGCCGCACCACAGGAGCGCCCACGTGGCCCCAGACACCTCGACTGCAACCGACGCCGATGCCCTCGCCGCCCTGGCCGACATCGAACGCCTCGGCGCCCAGCTCCGGGCGGCGCGCGCGTCCATCGGCAAGGTCATATATGGCCAGCAGGATGTCATCGATCAAACGCTGGTTGCGCTGCTGTCGGGAGGCCACCTGCTGCTGATCGGCGTGCCCGGCCTCGCCAAGACCAAGCTGGTCGAGACGCTGGGGACCGTGCTGGGCATGAACGCCAAGCGCATCCAGTTCACGCCCGACCTGATGCCGGCCGACATCCTCGGCTCCGAGGTGCTGGAGGAGAGCGACGGCGGCCGCCGCTCCTTCCGCTTCATCGAGGGCCCGGTGTTCGCCCAGCTGCTGATGGCCGACGAGATCAACCGCGCCAGCCCGCGCACCCAGTCGGCGCTGCTGCAGAGCATGCAGGAGAAGCACGTCACGGTCGCCGGCAAGCGCTACGACCTGCCGGCGCCGTTCCACGTGCTCGCGACCCAGAACCCGCTCGAGCAGGAAGGCACCTACCCGCTGCCCGAAGCGCAGCTCGACCGCTTCCTGCTGCAGGTCGACGTCGGCTATCCCGACGAGGAGGCCGAGCGACAGATCATGATCGGCACCACCGGCGCGACCAACGCGGTGGCGACCCAGGCGCTGACGCCCGGCGACCTGGTGGCGGCGCAGAACCTGGTCCGCCGCCTGCCGATCGGCGACAGCGTGGTCGACGCCATCCTCAAGCTCGTGCGTGCCGGCCGCCCCGAGACCAGCGACCTCGAGGTCGTGCGCCAGCGCGTCGCCTGGGGGCCCGGCCCGCGCGCCAGCCAGGCCTTCATGCTGGCGACCCGCGCCCGCGCCATCATCCAGGGCCGCCTCGCGCCCTCGGTCGACGACGTCGTCGCGCTGGCCGGCCCGATCCTGCGCCACCGCATGGCGGTGAACTTCTCGGCCCGCGCCGAGGGCGTCACGGTCGAGGGAGTGATCGCCCAGATGTGCGCCCGGCTGGCCTGAGCTGGCGCAACGCTTGCAGATCCAGGCCTGAATGGCGTCTCCCACCACCCTCCACCGTTCGCTCGAGCTGGCCGGCACCCTGCCGGCCCTGATGGTGGCGGCCGACCGCGTCGCGGCGACCGTCATCCAGGGCGTGCACGGCCGCCGGCGGGTCGGCCAGGGCGACGCCTTCTGGCAGTACCGGCCGTACCGCGACGGCGACAGCGCCAGCCAGATCGACTGGCGCCAGAGCGCGCGCAGCCGCAACCTGTTCGTGCGCGAGACCGAGTGGGAGGCCGCCGCCAGCGTGTGGCTGTGGCGCGATGCCTCGCCGTCGATGCAGTACGCCTCGCTGAAGAACAGCGATACCAAGGCGACGCGTGCCGAGCTGATCATGCTGGCGCTGTCGAGCCTGCTGGCCGACGCCGGCGAGCGCGTCACCGTGCTCGGCTCGGGCATGCGCCCGACCTCGGGCCGCGTCGCCGTGCGCCGCATCGCCGAGACCCTGTTCGACGAGGCCCGCGTGCTGGCCGAGGGCCACCGCGCCGCGCCCAGCCTGCCGCCGCTGCTGCCGCTGCCGGCGCACGGCACGGTCGTGCTGGTGTCCGACTGGCTCGACCCGCTCGACCAGATCGAGAAGGTGGTGCGCCACTACGCCGGCGGCGGCGTCCGCGGCCACCTCGTGCAGGTGCTCGACCCGGCCGAGGAGGACCTGCCGTTCGACGGCCACGTCAAGTTCGAGGGCCTCGAGTCGGAAGGCCAGCACACGATCCGCCGCGTCGAGGGCGTGCGCGCCGCCTACGGTGCGCGGCTGGCGGCGCAGAAGGAAGGGCTGCAGCGGCTGACCCGCAGCACCGACTGGACCGTGCACCTGCACCGTACCGATCGCTCGCCGCAGACCGTGCTGCTGTCGCTCTACCTCGCCATGGCCGACCTGCGTCGGCTGACCGCGGCATGAGCGGCCGATGCTGACGCTGGGAACCTTCGCCTTCGCCGCCCCGGGCATGCTGGCGCTGCTGCTGGCGCTGCCGGTGATCTACTGGTTGCTGCGCATGATCCCGCCGCTGCCCAAGCTGGTGCGGTTCCCGGCGATCCGGCTGCTGATCGGCCTCGAGCCGACCGAGCAGACGCCGATGAAGATGCCGTGGTGGCTGCTGCTGCTGCGCCTGCTGCTGGCCACCGCGCTGATCCTGGCCGTCGCGCGGCCCCTCCTGAACCCGCAGGCCGATCTGCCCGGCAAGGGCCCGCTGATGCTGGTGATCGACGACGGATGGTCGTCGGCCCCGGGCTGGACGACGCGCATCGCCCACGCCGAGCGCC
Organism: uncultured Reyranella sp.; assembly: GCA_964420105.1. GTDB lineage: Bacteria > Pseudomonadota > Alphaproteobacteria > Reyranellales > Reyranellaceae > Reyranella. Next base: position 5,097 of record CAYQRL010000019.1, on the reverse strand, counting down.
TGATCCAGCGCGCCGAACGGGCGCAGCGCCCGGTGGTGCTGACCGGCACGGCGCCGCTGGCGATCGACGCGCCGGCGCCGAAGCGCGGCGCGATGCGGCCGGACGAGGCGCGCACGCTGCTGCGGGCGCTGCGGCCCAAGCCGTGGCCGACCGACCGCGCCGCCGCCGTTACGGCGATCGACCAGATGCAGGTCGATCCCTCGGCCACCGTGGTGTGGCTGAGCGATGGCATCGACGACGGAACCGGCGACGGCGGCACGACCAAGCTGGCCGAGCGGCTGCGCCGCTTCGACGGGCTGCAGGTCATCGTGCCCGACCAGGCCGCGACGCCGCTGCTGCTGCTGCCGCCGGTCGCCGAGGGCCGCGACCTCAAGGTGCAGGCGTTGCGCCCCGCCGCCGACGGGCCGCGCAAGGTCGCGGTGCAGGCTTCCGACGAGGCCGGCCGCATCGTCGCCCGCCTCGACGTCGACTTCCCGGCCACCGCCACCCGCGGCGAGGGCGTGCTGCCGGCGCCGCCCGAACTGCGCAACCGCATGGCCCGGCTCGACATCGAGACCCAGGGCGGTGCCGGCAGCGCCGTGCTGCTCGACGAGCGCAACCGTCGCCGGCCGGTGTCGATCCTCGGCGAGCGCCCGACCGCGAGCGGCCAGCCGCTGCTGCAGGAGGTCTACTTCCTCGAACGCGCGCTCGACCCCTACGTCAGCCTGACGATCGGCGACCGCGAGACCGTGCTGAACCGCAACACCGCGGTGCTGCTGATCCCCGACGGCGCCCAGCCCTCCGCGACCGACCGCGAGGACATCGCCAAGTGGATCGAGCGCGGCGGCGTCGCCGTGCGCTTCGCCGGCCCGACGCTGGCCCAGGGCGCCGACCCGCTGGTGCCGACGCGGCTGCGGCTGGGCGACCGCTCGCTGGGCGGCGTCATGAGCTGGGGCCAGCCCAGCGCGCTGGCCGAGTTCCCGGCCAACAGCCCGTTCCTCGGCATCCCGGTGCCGAAGGACGTGCGCATCAGCCAGCAGGTGCTGGCCGAGCCGACGCCCGACCTCGCCGACAAGACCTGGGCGCGGCTGGCCGACGGCACGCCGCTGGTCACGGCCGAGAAGCGCGGCCAAGGCTACCTCGTCCTGTTCCACACCACCGCCAACACCAACTGGAGCAACATGGCCCTGTCCGGCCTGTTCGTGAACATGCTGCAGCGGCTGGTGACGCTGTCGCGCGGCATCGCCGGCGACGGCGTCAACAAGGCGCTGAAGCCGTGGCGCACGCTCGACGGGTTCGGCCGCCTCGGCGCGCCGCCGGCCGGCGCGCAGATTCTCCCGGCCGACGCCAACGAGAGCTTCAAGCCGCGGCCGACCACGCCGCCCGGCCTGTACGGCGACGAGAACGCCCAGGTCGCGTTCAACATCGGCGGCCACGTCGAGGCGCCGAAGCCGATCGCCCTGCCCTCCGGCATCGCCACCGACCGGCTGAGCGAGGGCGGCGAAACCGACCTGTCGAAGTGGTTCCTGCTGGCGGCGCTGCTGCTGCTGCTGGCCGACATCTTCCTGTCGTTGTGGATGCGCGGCCTGATGGGACGGGCCCTCCGCTTCGGCCGCGCCGCGCCGGCGGCGCTGGCGCTGCTGGCCGTTGCCCTGGTCGGCACGCCGCTCGACAGCCGCGCCGCCGACCAGAAGCCCGGCCCGCCGCCCCTCACCGAGGAGCAGGCGCTGAAGGGATCGCTCGACATCCGCCTCGCCTGGATCCTGACCGGCGACAAGGAAGTCGACGACCTGACCCGGCAGGGGCTGGAAGGCCTGAGCGAGGTGCTGCGCAGCCGCACCTCGGTCGAACCCGCCGACCCGGTCGGCCTCGACCTCGAGAAGGACGAGCCGCGCTTCTACTCGCTGATCTACTGGCCGATCACCGCGACCCAGCCGGCGCTGTCGCCGCGCGCCCAGGCGGCGCTCGACCGCTACCTGCGCACCGGCGGCATCCTGTTCATCGACACCCGCGACCAGCACCTGAGCTTCGACCGGCCGGCCGGCGGCAATCCCGACCTCAAGCGGCTGCTGGCCGGCGTCGAGATCCCGCCGCTGGTCCAGATGCCGCCCGACCACGTGCTGACCAAGTCGTTCTACCTGCTGTCCGACATGCCGGGCCGATGGACCGGCGGCAAGGTCTGGATCGAGTCGGGCACCGGCCGCGTCAATGACGGTGTCAGCACGGTGATCGTCGGCTCCAACGACTATGTCGGCGCCTGGGCGGTCGACCCGCGCGGTCGCGGTGTCATGCCGGTGTCGCCGGGCGGCGAGACGCAACGCGAGATGGCGTTCCGCGTCGGCGTGAACCTCGTCATGCACGCGCTCACCGGCAACTACAAGGACGACCAGGTCCACATCCAGGACATCATGCAGAGGCTGCGGCGATGAACCCGACCTCCGCCGTCTCGATCGCCTTCGACCCGCTGCTGCCGTGGGAAGTCCTCGCGGGGCTGGGCGCGGTCGGCCTGGTGCTGGTCGTGCTGTCGTTCGCGGCGCGCGCCCGCGGCTCGTTCCTGCGGCTGGGCGCGGTCAGCATCCTGCTGCTGGCGCTGGCCAACCCCGCCCTGATCGAGGAGCAGCGCAAGCCGATCGCCGACGTCGCCCTGGTCGTGGTCGACGATTCCGATTCGATGGCGATCGGCGAGCGCCGCCAGCAGGTCCAGGCGGCGCGCGAGTCGCTGAAGAAGAAGCTGGCCCAGCAGGAGGGGCTCGAAGTGCGCGAGGCGGTGCTGCCGCCGGCCCATATCCAGGTCGGCAGCGAGCGGCCCGGCGGCACGCGGCTGATCGAGACCATGCGCTCGGCGCTGGTCGAGGTGCCGCCCGAGCGGCTGGCCGGCGTGGTGCTGCTGACCGACGGCCAGGTCCACGACGTGCCGGCCGTCGATTCGGCCAAGGGCCTGCCGCCGGAACTCGGCGGCGCCCCGGTCCACGCCCTGATCGCCGGCAAGAAGAACGAGCGCGACCGCCTGATCGTGATGGAGCAGACGCCGCGCTTCGGCGTGGTCGGCCGCCAGGTCACGGCCAAGTTCCGGATCGACGATCCCGCCGGCGGTACCGCGCCGGTGACGCTGTCGGTCGGCGGCGAGGTCGTTCGCCGGCTCGACGTCCCGGTCGGCAAGCCGATCGAACTGCCGATCACGGTCGGCAATCCCGGCGCCAACGTGGTCGAGCTCGAGGTCGCGCCCGGCCCGGCCGAGCTCACCCTCGACAACAACCGCGCCCTGTTCACCATCAACGGCGTGCGCGACCGCCTGCGCGTGCTGCTGGTCTCGGGCGAGCCCTACCAGGGCGAGCGGGCGTGGCGAAACCTGCTGAAGAGCGACCCGGCGGTCGATCTCGTGCACTTCACCATCCTGCGCACGCCGCAGAAGGACGACTTCACCCCGGTCCGCGAGCTGTCGCTGATCGTGTTCCCGATGCGCGAGCTGTTCGAGCAGAAGCTGAAGGAATTCGATCTCATCATCTTCGACCGCTACGAGTCGGGCAGCCTGATCACGCGCGAATACTTCCGCAACATCGCCGAGTACGTGAAGGGCGGCGGCGCGCTGCTGGTCTCGGTCGGGCCGGTGTTCGCGACCCAGCGCTCGCTCTACCGCACGCCGCTCGGCGCGGTGCTGCCGGCGGCGCCGCTGGGCGACGTTCTCGAGACCGGCTACAAGCCCAAGGTCAGCGAGATCGGCCAGCGCCACCCGGTGTCGTCGAACCTGCCGCAGGCGGGCGATCCCGGGAAGGATCCCGAGTGGGGCCGCTGGTTCCGCCTCGTCACCTCGCGCACCGAGCGCGGCAACGCCGTGCTGACGGGCGCCGAGGACCGGCCGCTGGTCGTGCTCGACCGCGTCGGCGAGGGCCGCGTCGCCCAGCTGATGTCCGATCACCTGTGGCTGTGGAACCGCGGCATCGACGGCGGCGGACCGCAGCCCGAACTGGTGCGGCGCGTCGCCCACTGGCTGATGAAGGAGCCCGACCTCGAGGAAGAGGCGCTGCGCGCCACCGCGGTCGGCGGCCGCATCGAGGTCACGCGCCGCACGTTGGCGGCCACCTTCCCGCAGGTCAGGATGACGGCGCCGGACGGATCGGTGAAGACGATCGACCTGCGCCAGGCCAGCCCCGGCCTCGGCCTCGGCGTGATCGATGTCGACAAGCCCGGCCTCTACCGCTTCGACGACGGCACGCTGCGCACGGTCGCCGCCGTCGGCAGCCCGGACCCGCTCGAGTTCGCCGACGTGCGCGCCACCGAGGCCAAGCTCCGGCCGCTGGTCGATGCCTCGGGCGGCTCGATGTCCTGGCTGTCCGACAATGCCGACCCCGACATCCGCTCGGTGCGGCCCGGCCGTGCCGCCGGCGGTGCCGACTGGATCGGCCTGCGTCGCAACGAGGGCTACACGGTCGCCGGCATCAACCAGCTGCCGCTGCTGCCCGGCATCCTGGTGGCGCTCGCCTTCCTGCTGGCGCTCGGCGCCGCGTGGTGGCGCGAGGGCCGTTAGCGCGCTTTCCAGGGTTTCGACGGCTCGCGGGATGGTGGCTGGATCGACGGCGGGAACCGCGACCTGACGGTCCGCTTCGGGGCCGGTGCCGGGCAGGCGCGGCTCCAACCGATGGCGCGCTTGGCCCCGTCCTTCACGCGGTTCGGGCTGGACGTCACCGACAGCCCGGTCGTTCCCGAGATGCTCACAACAACCCGCTGGAAATGCTGCGCGAGATCGCGCCCGCTGCCTGCCGGATCGGCGTCCCGAAGACTGGCACCGCGTCCCGTCCTGACATGCGCTCGCCCGAGATCAAGTCGCTGGACGACCTCGAAGCCCTGGTCGGCAGACGCGCCGGTCCCCGCTCGATGCATTCCTGGCCGGGGCGCATGGTTTCTTCGTCGCGGTGCCCGACCGCATCGTAGGACCGCTCGTCCGCCGGGGCTGTCCCGCGATCCCATTCCGCCGGCGCCGCGCTTCCGTCCCTGCTGCTCGCCCAGGCCCGGGGAAACCTGGACCAGGCGCAAAAGAAAACGGCCGGGCTTTCGCCCGGCCGCTTCCGAAGTCCAGCTTCGGATCGTCTTACTGGATGACGATCTCGACGCGGCGGTTCT
>CAYQRL010000018.1:101344-110077 GCA_964420105.1 uncultured Reyranella sp. | reverse complement strand
TGTCCTTGATCACCGACGGCTGGATGCCCTCGGTCGGCTCGTCGAGCACCAGCAGGCGCGGCCGCATGGTCAGCGCGCGGCCGATCGCCAGCTGCTGCTGCTGGCCGCCCGACAGGTCGCCGCCGCGGCGGCGCAGCATCGACTGCAGCACCGGGAACAGCTCGAAGACCTCGTCCGGCACCTTCTTCTGGTCGCGCTTGAGCGGCGCGTAGCCGGTCTCGAGGTTCTCCTTGACCGTCAGCAGCGGGAAGATCTCGCGGCCCTGCGGCACCAGCGCCACGCCGCGCCGCGCCCGCTCGTAGGGCGGCAGCCTCGAGACTTCCTGGCCGTCGACCGAGATCGAGCCCGAGGCGATCGGCTGCAGGCCACAGATCGCGCGCAGCAGGCTGGTCTTGCCGACGCCGTTGCGGCCGAGCAGGCAGGTGACGCGCCCGATGCCGGCGCTCAGCGAGACCGAGCGCAGCGCCTGGGCGGCGCCGTAGTAGAGATCGACGTTCTGCACCGACAGCATGGCTCAGCGACCGAGGTAGACTTCGACGACGCGGGGATCGGCGCTGACCTGGTCGAGCGAGCCCTCGGCCAGCATCGAGCCCTCGTGCAGCACCGTGACCTTGACGCCGAGCGCGCGCACGAAGCTCATGTCGTGCTCGACCACGACGACCGAGTGCGTGCGGTTGATCTCGCGCAGCACGTGGGCGGTGGTCTCGGTCTCGACGTCGGTCATGCCGGCCACCGGCTCGTCGACCAGCAGCAGCTTGGGGTCCTGGGCCAGCAGCATGCCGATCTCCAGCCACTGCTTCTGGCCGTGGCTGAGCCGCGCGCCCAGCATGTGCTGCTGCCCTTCCAGCCGGATGATCGACAGGATCTCGTCGAGCCGGTCGTTCTCGGCCCGGGTCGGCTGCGCCCACAGGAGCTTGTACCAGGAGCGCAGGCCGGCCAGCGCCAGCAAGAGGTTGTCGCGCACCGTGTGGTTCTCGAACACGGTCGGCTTCTGGAACTTGCGGCCGATGCCGAGCGTGGCGATCGACGCCTCGTCGAGCTTGGTGAGGTCGGCCTTGCCGTCGAACACGACCTCGCCCTCGTCGGGCCGGGTCTTGCCGGTGATGACGTCCATCATGGTCGTCTTGCCGGCGCCATTGGGGCCGATAATGGCGCGCATCTCGCCCGGCTCGACCAGCAGCGACAGGTTGTTCAGCGCCTTGAAGCCGTCGAACGACACGGTGACGCCGGACAGGTACAGCAGCGCCGAGGTACTGCGGTGCTCGGTGATGCTCATGCCGCGGCCCTCGCCTTCGGGGCAGCCGGCGGCGGCGACGCGGCCGGCGGCGCGGCGGGGCGCGAGCGCAGCTGCGCCCACAGGCCGACCACGCCCTTGGGCAGGAACAGCGTCACGGCGATGAACAGCGCGCCCAGCGCGAACAGCCAGATCTCGGGCAGCGCGCCGGTCAGGTAGGTCTTGCCGAAGTTGACCAGGAAGGCGCCGATCACCGGCCCGATCAGCGTGCCGCGGCCGCCGACGGCGACCCAGATCACCGCCTCGATCGAGTTGGCCGGCGAGAACTCGCTGGGGTTGATGATGCCGACCTGCGGCACGTAGATCGCGCCGGCGATGCCCGCCATCGCGGCCGACAGCACGAACACGAACAGCTTGTAGCCCTCGACGCGGTAGCCGAGGAAGCGCATGCGGCTCTCGGCGTCGCGCACCGCGGTCAGCGCCTTGCCGAAGCGCGAGCCGACGATGCCGGCCGAGACCGCGAGCCCGATCGCCAGCGCCAGCGCCGAGGCGAAGCACAGCGCCGCGCGGGTGCCGTCGGCCTGCACCGGGAAGCCGAGGATGTCCTTGAAGTCGGTCATGCCGTTGTTGCCGCCCAGCCCCATGTCGTTGCGGAAGAAGGCGAGCATCAGGGCGAAGGTCATGGCCTGGGTGATGATCGACAGGTAGACGCCGGTGACGCGGCTGCGGAAGGCGAACCAGCCGAGCGCCAGCGCCAGCAGGCTGGGCACCAGCACGATCATCACCGCGGCGAACCAGAACATGTCGAAGCCGTGCCAGAACCACGGCAGCTCCTTGTAGTTCAGGAACACCATGAAGTCGGGCAGGACCGGGTTGCCGTACTGGCCGCGGCTGCCGATCTGGCGCATCAGGTACATGCCCATGGCGTAGCCGCCGAGCGCGAAGAAGGCGCCGTGGCCGAGCGACAGGATCCCGCAGTAGCCCCACACCAGGTCGACCGCCAGCGCCAGCAGCGCGTAGCACAGGTACTTGCCGACCAGCTGCAGCAGCCACGCCGGCACGTGGCCGGGGCTGCCGGCCGGGACCAGCTGGTTGAGCAGCGGCAGCGCGATGCCGATCGCCAGCACGAGGGCGACGAACAGCCGGATGTTGCGCGTCATGCCCTGCAGGAGGAAGCGCGTGATCATTCGACGGACCGTCCCTTGAGCGCGAACAGGCCGCGCGGGCGGCGCTGGATGAACAGGATGATGAACACGAGCACCAGGATCTTGCCGAGCACGGCGCCGGCATAGGGCTCGAGGAACTTGTTGACGATGCCGAGCGAGAACGCGCCGACCAGCGTGCCGAACAGGTTGCCGACGCCGCCGAACACCACGACCATGAACGAGTCGATGATGTAGCCCTGGCCGAGGTTGGGGCTGACGTTGTCGATCTGGCTGAGCGCCACGCCGGCCAGACCGGCGATGCCGGAGCCGAGGCCGAAGGTCAGCGCGTCGACGCGCGGCGTGCGGATGCCCATCGCCGAGGCCATCGGCCGGTTCTGGGTCACCGCCCGCATGTACAGGCCGAGCGGCGTCTTGCGCAGCAGCAGGATCAGGGCGGCGAACACGACCAGCGCGAAGACCACGATCCACAGTCGGCCGTAGGTGATGGTCAGCTGGCCGACCTGGAAGGCGCCCGACATCCACGACGGCGCGCCGACCTCGCGGTTGGTCGGGCCGAAGATCGAGCGCACCGCCTGCTGCAGCACCAGCGACAGGCCCCAGGTCGCGAGCAGCGTCTCGAGCGGCCGGCCGTAGAGGAAGCGGATGATGCTGCGCTCGATCAGGATGCCGACCGCGCCGGAGACGACGAAGGCGAGCGGCAGCGCGATCGTCAGCGAGACGTCGAACAGGTGCGGCGCGCGGGCGCGAATCACTTCCTGGACGACGAAGGTGGTGTAGGCGCCCAGCATCACCATCTCGCCGTGCGCCATGTTGATGACGCCCATGGTGCCGAAGGTGATCGCCAGCCCGATCGCGGCAAGCAGCAGCACCGAGCCCAGCGAGATGCCGTACCACACGTTCTGCGCCGCTTCCCACGCGGCCAGCGCCTGGCGCACCTGCTCGGCGGCGGCGGCGGCGGCGGCCTTGACCTCGGGGTCGGTGGCGTTGTTGGCGGCGCCCTGCAGCAGGCTGAGCGCGTCGCGGTTGCCGCGCCCCTTGAGCACGTCGAGGGCGTCGATCTTGTCCTTCTTCGGCGCGTCGGAGGCCAGCACGACGGCGGCGCGCGCTTCCTGGAAGGCGGTCCTGATGGACGGGTCCTTCTCGGCCGCGATGGCGGCGTCGAGCGGACCGAGCGCCGCCGGGTCGGGGCGCTTCAGCAGCGAATCGGCGGCGCCGCGGCGGACCTTCGCGTCGGGGCTCATCAGGGTGAGCGAGCCGACGGCGGCCTCGATGACGCCGCGCAGGCGGTTGTTGACGCGCACGCGCTCGAGCTCGGCCTCGCTGCCGGTGCCGGCGGCCTTGCCGCTGGCGGCCTCGACCAGGGCCAGCGCGTTGCCGTCGGGACGGCCGATCAGGATGGCGTTGTCCGACTTGCGGACGTAGAGCTGGCCCGCGCCCAGGGCCTCGAGGATCGGCGCCGCGCGCGCCTCGCCCGAGCCGGCCAGGGCGGTGATCGCGGCCTCGCGCTCGCCGAACCCGCCCGTGGTGAGATTGGTGACGAGGGACGCCAGGTCGGCGGCCATGGCCGTCGCGGCGATCAGCACCGCGGCCAGCGCCGACGACACCCCCGTTAGCAGGCGCAGGAAATACATGGTCTTGACGATTAGCCCGGAGATGGGAACGGGGCGACTCGAAAGTCGCCCCGTCCTGTGAGTTGAACCAGGCGGAGGCTTACTTGCCCTTGCCGCCGCACTTGCCCGTGACAACGTTGAAGTTGCCGCAGTTCATCGGCTTGCGCCAATCGGCGATCAGGTCCTTCGAGTCCGGCAGGTACGGCGACCACTCCTGCGCGACCACGGTGCCCGGGGTCTGCCACACGACGTCGAACTGGCCGTTGCCCTGGATCTCGCCGATCAGCACCGGCTTGGTGATGTGGTGGTTCGGCATCATCGCCGACAGGCCGCCGGTCAGGTTCGGCACGGCGACGCCGATCATCGCGTCGATCACCGCGTCCGGATCCGTCGTGCCGGCCTTCTTCACCGCCTCGATCCACATGTTGAAGCCGATCACGTGCGCTTCCATCGGGTCGTTGGTCACGCGCTTCGGGTTCTTGGTGTAGGCCTGCCAGGCCTTGATGAAGGCCTCGTTGGACGGGTTCTTCACCGACTGGAAGTAGTTCCAGGCCGCGAGGTGGCCGACCAGCGGCTTGGTGTCGATGCCGGCCAGCTCTTCCTCGCCGACCGAGAAGGCGACGACCGGGATGTCCTTGGCCTTGATGCCCTGGTTGCCGAGCTCCTTGTAGAACGGGACGTTGGCGTCGCCGTTGATGGTCGAGACCACGGCCGTCTTCTTGCCGGCCGAGCCGAACTTCTTGATGTCCGCCACGATCGACTGCCAGTCGGAGTGACCGAACGGCGTGTAGTTGATCATGATGTCTTCCTGCTTCACGCCCTTGGCCTTGAGGTAGGCCTCGAGGATCTTGTTGGTCGTGCGCGGGTAGACGTAGTCGGTGCCGGCCAGGACCCAGCGCTGCACCTTCTCGTTGTTCATCAGGTAGTCGACCGCCGGGATCGCCTGCTGGTTCGGGGCGGCGCCGGTGTAGAAGACGTTACGCGAGCTCTCCTCGCCCTCGTACTGCACCGGGTAGAACAGGAGGCCGTTGAGCTCCTCGAACACCGGCAGCACCGACTTGCGGCTGACCGAGGTCCAGCAGCCGAACACTGCCGCGACCTTCTCCTTCTGCAGCAGCTCGCGCGCCTTCTCGGCGAACAGCGGCCAGTTCGATGCCGGGTCGACGACCACCGCCTCGAGCTTGCGGCCGAGCACGCCGCCCTTCTTGTTCTGCTCCTCGATCAGCATCAGCATGACGTCCTTCAGGGTCGTCTCGCTGATCGCCATGGTGCCGGACAGGGAATGCAGCACCCCGACCTTGATCGGCGCCCCCTGCGCCAAGGCGCTGCCAGCCGCGCCCGCCAGCAAGCCGGCGGCGACCAGACCGGTGCGCACGATTGAACCCAACTTCATCCCGCTCTCCTTGTTGTCGACGGAAATCCCCCGCCGACGCGTGAGAGAGCGAAAGCCGTGCCAAACTCCCGGTATGGGCCGGTATAAGTTTTACTGAGCGATCAGGGCGACCGCGCCGGCCGCCGCCACGGCCCCGCCGAGCGCCCGGATCCCGGTCTCGCCGACCGCCCGGCGCACCGCCAGGCCGAGGCCGAGGCCGGCGACCTGGAGGATCGTCGTGGCCGCCAGGAAGCCCAGGATGTAGCCGCCGGCGGCGTTCGCCGGGGCTTCGAGGGCGTGGGCGTAGCCGTGGAACACGGCGAACAGGCCGACCACGGCCATCGCCCAGGCCAGCGGCAGGCGCACGGCACCGACGATCAGCACGCCCAGCGCCAGCACCGAGGCCGCGATCGCCGCCTCAACAACAGGCAGTTTGATGCCTGCAAAACCGGCAGCTGCTCCCGCCGCCATCATGGCGAGGAAGGCGGCCGGCACGGCGACCATGGCGGCCGGGCGGCGGCTGCCCAGCAGGGCGGCCCACAGGCCGACGCCGACCATCGCCACCAGGTGGTCGAGGCCGCTGAACGGGTGGAGGAAGCCGGAGACCTCGTGCCCACCGGCGTGCCCGCCATGGGCGAGGGCCGGCACGGCGGCGAGAACCAGGAGGGCGCTGAGGCCGATCGAGCGACGCATGGGGAGACTCCTCTGTACGGGGCTAGTGCAAGGGGCGGGCCGGCAGGCCGCCCTGGCGGACGATGAAGGCGGCGATGTCGTCGACGCCCTTGTTGTCCTTGAGGTTGGAGAACAGGAACGGCCGCTGGCCGCGCATCTTGCGGGCGTCGCGGTCCATGACCTCGAGGTTGGCGCCCACGAGCGGCGCGAGGTCGATCTTGTTGATCACCAGCAGGTCGGAGCGGGTGATGCCCGGGCCGCCCTTGCGCGGGATCTTCTCGCCGGCGGCGACGTCGATCACGTAGATCGTGAGGTCGGCCAGCTCGGGCGAGAAGGTGGCGGCGAGGTTGTCGCCGCCGGACTCGACGAACACGACCTCGAGGTCGGGCCACTTGCGGACGATGTCGGAGACGGCGGCGAGGTTGATCGAGGCGTCCTCGCGGATCGCGGTGTGCGGGCAGCCGCCGGTCTCGACGCCGACGATGCGCTCCGGCGCCAGCGCTCCGGCGCGGGTCAGGAACTCGGCGTCTTCCTTGGTGTAGATGTCGTTGGTCACGACGGCGATGTCGTAGGTCTCGCGCATCTTCTTGCACAGGCGCTCGACCAGCGCGGTCTTGCCCGACCCGACCGGTCCGCCGACCCCGACCCTAAGGGGACCTCTCAGACTCATGGACCCTCCAACTCCCCGGCCAGCAACGCGATGTAGCCGATGCCCATCAACAGGCAATATGGCGAATAGTACCGCCGGTTGCGCGTGGCAAACGGTTCGTCGAGAAAGTACCCCTTCCAGGTCGGCGTGAACCCGGCCACGCCCCGCGCCACGAACACCCCGGCGACGGCATAGGTCACCGACTGCGCCCACGGCTCCTCGGGACGCCCCAGCAGGACGAACGGCCAGACCGCCAGCCCGGCCAGCGCGATCGCCACGGCGACGCAGACCCAGGAGGGCGGCATGCGGCGCCGGCCGTCGCCGACCACGGCGCGCGCCAGCGCCTCGGGGGTGGCCTCGGGCCAGGTGCTGCCCATCCCCCACAGGAGATGAACGACGGCCGGCGTGCCGACGCCGACGAACAGCAGGATGGCCAGCAACACGGTCATGAGCGGAACAGCCGCGTGTACTGGGTCTCGTGGCGCAGCGAGCACCAGTCGAGCAGCGGCGTCGCGGTGCCGACCTCGTCGAGCGACTCCACGGCGAGCGCGGCGTCGCGGGTCGCGCGCACCGCCGGCTCCAGCGCCGCCAGCGCGCGCTGGCCGTCGCTCTGGCCGAGCGGCACGGCCCGTACCGCGGCCGAGATCAGGTTGGCGGCGAAGGCGTGCAGGTAGCCCTCGAGCGCGGTCTCGAGCGCGATGCCGTGCGCCGCCGCCGCCAACGCCACCGCGACCGCGAGCGACAACTCGCCGCCCAGCCGCTCGTGCGCGGCGTCGAGCGCGGGGTGCGGCCACGCGGTGCGGGTGATCGACAGGAACGAGCCGCCCTGCTGGCGCGACTCCAGCGCCATCTCCGACGTGCCGCGCCACGCCGCCGCGCGCTCGGCGACCGCGTCGAAGCCGCTCCAGTCCCCGGCAGCGGCGCCCGCCCCGGCGGCGCGCCACGCCGCCGCGAACAGGGCGCCGTCGACCGCGCCGGTGCCCAGCCGCAGCACGCTGTCGATCCACGCGACCAGCGTCTCGCGGTCGCGCACGAAGCCTTCCTCGACCGCGGTCTCGACGCCGTGGCTGTAGCTGAAGGCGCCGATCGGGTAGGCCGGCGACAGCCACGCCAGCAGGCGATAGAGCGGATCGCCCATGCGCGCCTCAGCCGCCGTGCCGCTCGGCGTGCAGCGGGCCGTGGCGATGGTCGAGGTCGTGGTTGTGCTGGCCGTAGGCACCGCCCTCGGGATCGAACGGCGCGCGCACCTTGCGCACCTCCGCGCCCAGCCCCTTCAGCATGTCGACGATGACGTGGTCGTCGCGGATCAGGATGCGGTCGGCGCCGATCTGCGCCGGCAGGTGGCGGTTGCCGAGATGCCAGGCGATGCGGGCGAAGGCGGCAGGATCGCGGCCGCGGACCTCGACCAGTTCTTCGTCGGCGGCCCGGACCTCGACGAAGCCGCCCTCCTCCAGCCTGAGCCCGTCGCCGGTGTGCAGCACCACGGGTTCGACCAGGTCGAGCAGGAAGTCGAGGCCGCCGTCGCCCAGCATGCGCAGGCGGCGGCGGTAGCGGTCGTCGTACAGCAGCGTGACGGTGTCGGTGCGGTCGGCCGCCGGCCAGTGGCCGGCGCGCACGACCTCGGTGGCGCGCTTCATGACTGGATCACACTCATCTTGCCGTCACCCCGAGCGCCGCGCAGCGAAGCCGAGGGGCCTTGCTTCGACCGGTCGATGCCTCGACGCGGAGAGAAGGTCCCTCCGCTGCGCGCCTGCGGCGCTCCGGTCGGGATGACGGGAAAAAGGGCATCGCCTCTCCCTCTCCCGTCACCCCGAGCGCAGCGCAGCGGAGCCGAGGGGACAAGATCGCCGGGATGACGGGGGGAAAGGGCATCGCCTCTCCCTCTCCCGTCACCCCGAGCGCCGCGCAGCGGAGCCGAGGGGCCTTGCTTCGACCGGGCGACGGCAACTCGTGGAGACGAGATCGCCGGGGTGACGGGGGAAAGGGCATCGCCTCTCCCTCTCCCGTCACCCCGAGCGCCGCGCAGCGGA
>CAYQRL010000018.1:91345-101244 GCA_964420105.1 uncultured Reyranella sp. | reverse complement strand
GTCGAGGGGCCTTGCTTCGACCGGGCGACGGCAAGTCGTGGAGACGAGATCGCCGGGATGACGGGGGAAGGCATCAGAACAGGAAGTAGCGCTGCGCCATCGGCAGCACCTTGGCGGGTTCGCAGGTCAAGAGCTCGCCGTTGGCGCGGACCTCGTAGGTCTCGGGATCGACCTCGATCTTCGGGCACAGGCCGTTGTGGACCATGTCCTTCTTGCCGATCTTGCGCGTGCCCTTGACCGGCAGCAGCGGCCGGCTGAGCCCCCACTTCTTCGCCACGCCCTTGGCGATCGCCGCCCCGCTCACGAACAGCGCCGGGCTGGCGACCAGGCTGCGGCCGATCGCGCCGAACATCGGCCGGTAGTGGACCGGCTGCGGCGTCGGGATCGAGGCGTTGGGATCGCCCATCGGCGCGGCCACGATCGAACCGCCGATCAGCACCATGTCGGGCTTGGCGCCGAAGAAGGCCGGCGACCAGATCACCAGGTCGGCACGCTTGCCGACCTCGACCGAGCCGACGTGGCGCGAGATGCCGTGGGTGATCGCCGGGTTGATCGTGTACTTGGCGACGTAGCGCTTGACCCGGACGTTGTCGTTGTCGCCGGTCTCTTCCTTCAGGCGGCCGCGCTGCTTCTTCATCTTGTCGGCGGTCTGCCAGGTCCGGATCACGACCTCGCCGACCCGGCCCATGGCCTGGCTGTCCGACGACATCATCGAGAACGCGCCCATGTCGTGCAGGATGTCCTCGGCCGCGATCGTCTCCTTGCGGATGCGGCTCTCGGCGAAGGCCACGTCCTCGGGGATCGACGGGTCGAGGTGGTGGCAGACCATCAGCATGTCGAGGTGCTCGTCCACCGTGTTGACGGTGTAGGGCATGGTCGGGTTGGTCGACGACGGCAGCACGTTCTTCTCGCCGCACAGCCGGATGATGTCGGGGGCATGGCCGCCGCCCGCGCCCTCGGTGTGGAAGGTGGCGATGGCGCGGCCCTTGAAGGCGGCGCGCGTGGTCTCGACGAAGCCCGACTCGTTCAGCGTGTCGGTGTGGATCGCGACCTGCACGTCCATGCGGTCGGCGACGGTCAGGCAGTTGTCGATCGCGGCCGGGGTGGTGCCCCAGTCCTCGTGCAGCTTGAGCCCGCAGGCGCCGGCCTCGACCTGCTCCCTGATGCCGGCCGGCTTGCTGGTGTTGCCCTTGCCGAAGAAGCCGAGGTTCATCGGCAGGCCCTCGGCGGCCTGCAGCATGCGGCCCATGTGCCACGGGCCGGGAGTCACGGTGGTCGCGAGCGTGCCGTGCGCCGGGCCGGTGCCGCCGCCCATCATGGTGGTGACGCCGCTGTACAGCGCGTCGTCGACCTGCTGCGGGCAGATGAAGTGGATGTGGCAGTCGATGCCGCCCGCGGTGACGATCTTGCCCTCGCCGGCGATCGCCTCGGTGCCCGGCCCGATGACGATGTCGACGCCGGGCTGGACGTCGGGGTTGCCGGCCTTGCCGATGGCGACGATCTGGCCGTTCTTCAAGCCGATGTCGGCCTTCACGATGCCCCAGTGGTCGACGATCAGGGCGTTGGTGATGACGGTGTCGACCGCGCCCTGCGCCCGCGTGCGCTGGCTCTGGCCCATGCCGTCGCGGATCACCTTGCCGCCGCCGAACTTCACTTCCTCGCCGTAGGTGGTGTGGTCCTTCTCGACCTCGATGAACAGGTCGGTGTCGGCCAGCCGCACCTTGTCGCCCACGGTCGGGCCGAACATGTGGACGTAGGCCGAGCGCGAGATCCGGCTCGGGCCCTCGTTCGACGGGCCGACCTTGGCGATCGGGCCGAGCTTGCCGCCGACCTTGCCCTGGAAGCCGTGGCTCTCGCGGCCGCCGAGGTAGGGCGTCAGCCGCACGGTGCGCGACTGGCCCGGCTCGAAGCGCACCGCCGTGCCGGCGGCGATGTCGAGGCGCATGCCCTTCGCCCGCTTGCGGTCGAACCTGAGCGCCTCGTTGGTCTCGAAGAAGTGGTAGTGGCTGCCGACCTGGATCGGCCGGTCGCCGGTGTTGGCGACCTCGATGCTGATCGGGTTGCGGCCCTTGTTGAGTTCGAGCTCGCCCTTGGCGGCGACGATTTCACCCGGCTTCATGGCGGCGCTCCCTCAGCGGATCGGTTCGTGCACGGTCACCAGCTTGGTGCCGTCGGGGAAGGTCGCCTCGACCTGGATCTCGTGGATCATGTCGGCGATGCCGTCCATCACCTGCGCCCGGGTGATGACCTTGGCGCCGGCCTGCATCAGGTCGGCGACCGAGCGGCCGTCGCGCGCGCCCTCGACCACGAAGTCGGTGATCAGCGCCACGGCCTCGGGGTGGTTGAGCTTGACGCCGCGCTCCAGCCGGCGGCGCGCCACCATCGCCGCCATGGCGACCAGCAGCTTGTCTTTCTCACGTGGCGTCAGGTTCATCGTTCGCTCCCCGCTCCTTCCGCGCTTCGGAAGGACGTCAGACTATAGGCGGCTGCATCAAACATGCCAGACTCGCGGCAGGCGCTGGCCGCGCAGGCCGGCCAGGAACGCGGTGGTGGCGGCGCGCACCGCCGTCGCCTCGCCGAGCAGGCGCGCCACCACGATGCCGTTGACCAGGGTGACGCCGGCCTTCACGTCGGGGGCGACCTCGAGCAGGGCGCGCGCCGCCTCGAAGTGCTCCTGCGGCGCTTCCCAGACGCCGATCACGGTGGCGAGCGCGTTGGCCGCGCCGAACCCCGCCCCCGGCCCCGGGACCCCCGGGGTCTCGCCCTCGACCCTGAGCGTGTCGGTCCAGGCCAGCCGGCCGTCGCGCCGCACCGACCAGCTGTCGAGCAGCAGGCCGCGGGTGAAGCGCTCGCCCGAGGCGGCGCGGCCCAGGACCACCATTTCGCAGGCCAGCAGAGTCGCCTTGATGGCGACATCCGCGACAGTGCGCCGATGCAGTCGGGCACCGTCGAACACGATGCTTTCCTGCGGTAGCCACTCGAGCGTCGCCGCATTTTGAACACAGAGTTCGACAGCGATGGAACAGGTCTCGGTGCCGGCGGCGCGGTAGATCTTCTCGGCCGCCTGGGTGGTGGCGACGGCGGTGGCGCCGGGACCGACCTCGACCGCCATGCCGAGGCGGTCGCCGCCGGTGACGCCGCCCGAGGTGGTCAGCAGCACCGCCTGCGGCGGATCGTCCGGCTCGCCCTTGGGGAACAGCACCCGGCAGGGATCGCGCTGGTAGAGGTCGGCCAGCCGGGTCTTGCCGTCCCGCAGGTCGAAGGCCACGCGGCACTGGCCGTTGGCGCGTTGCAGGCGGGTCGGGGTGGTCGTCATCTCGATTTCCTTGATAGAACAGGAACCGAAATGAGCAAGGCCTTCACGAAGGAAGGCGACGGCGACGACGACGACGATCTCCCCGACGAGATCGCCGGGCTGCCGGCCGGCGCCAAGAACTACATGACGCCTGAGGGCTTCGCGCGCCTGCGCGAGGAGCTGATGACGCTGATGCGCAAGGAGCGGCCCGAGGTCGTGCAGGTGGTGTCGTGGGCCGCGGCCAACGGCGACCGCTCGGAGAATGGCGACTACCTCTACGGCAAGAAGCGCCTGCGCGAGATCGACCGCCGCATCAGGTTCCTGAGCAAGCGGCTGGAACGCTCCGAGGTCGTCGACCCCGCGAAGCGGCCCAAGACCGACCAGGTCTTCTTCGGCGCCACGGTCACCTTCGCCAACGAGAAGGACGAGCGCCGCACCGTGAAGATCGTCGGCGTCGACGAGGTCGATCCCGGCCGCGGCCATGTCAGCTGGATCTCGCCGATCGCCCGCGCGCTGCTGCGCGCCCACGAGGGCGACGTCGTGCGCATGCGCACCCCGTCGGGCGAGGAAGAGATCGAGATCGTGACGGTGGCCTACGTCTGACACCCCGCACCCTGCCACGCGGCGGGCGCGGAGTCAATAACTGTAGTGCTTGCGACGAATACCTGCGTGCCGCAAGGGCGAGGGATCTTTCATCTCCTGCCGAAACCGCCGCCTTGACCGACAACATGCCGTCGCCCGAGTCTGGCACCGCATGACCCTCGCGACCTCCGCCCGGCCGGTTCGCGCCGAGCGCCTGTGGGCGGCGCTGCTGGCGGCGACGCTGATGAACCTGCCGCTGGGCTCGGTCTATTCGTTCAGCGTGCTGCTGCGGCCGATCGAGCAGGATCTCGGCATCGGCCGCTCGGCGCTGTCGCTGGTGTTCGGGGTGGCCACGGTCGGCTTCACCATCGGCTCGGTCGCCGCCCCCCTGTTCTATCGCCTCGCCCCTGCTCCGGTGCTGCTGGTCGGCTGCGCGCTGGTCGCCGCCGCCGGGCTGGCGCTGGCGGCGACGGCGACGACGCTGCTGCCGCTGATCGCGGGCTACGGCCTCGCCTTCGGCACCGGCGGCGGCGTCGCCTTCATCCTGCTGCAGCAGGGCGTGAACATGCTGGTGAAGCGACGACAGGGCCTGGTGAACGGCTACGTCGTCAGCCTCTACCCGCTGGGCGCGATGCTGGCGACGCCGGCCTTCCACGCCTGCAACGAGGCGTTCGGCTGGCGCGTCACCCTGGGCGGGCTGGCCGCCACCGTGGTGCTGTGCGGCGCCGCCGCCGCGTGCCTGTCGTGGTTGAGCGGCGGACGGCTGGTCGCCCTGGCGCCGGCCGCCACCGCGGCCGATGCCGGCCCCGCCGCGCCGCCGATCTGGGGCGCCACCTTCTTCAAGCTGGCCGGCACCTTCTTCCTCGCCGCCGCGGCCGGGCTGATGGTGCTGAGCCAGGCGCGCGAGATCGTCGCCACCTACGGCGGCACGCCGGTGCTGGCGGTGGCGGCGACCACCGGCCTGACCGGCGCGATCGCGCTGGCCCGCATCAGCGGCGGCTGGCTGGTCGACCGCTTCCCGGTGCCGTTCGTCACCTGCGCCGCGCACCTGCTGGCGCTGGGCGGCGGGCTCTTGCTGACACTGTTCCCGGCGCCGGTGACAGCGGTCGCCGGGCTCGGCCTCGTCGGCCTCGGCTACGGCTTCGTCTCGGGCGCGACCGCGGGCGGCATCGCGCTGTACTGGCACCGGGCCGACTATGGCCGCGTCGCCGGCCGCACCTACATCGCCTGGTGCCTGGCCGCGATCAGCCTGCCGGTGCTGGCCGGCCACCTGTTCGACCTGACGAAGCAGTACGAGACGGCGGTGCTGATCGCCGCCGCGGCGAACGTGACGGGCCTCGCGCTGGCGCTGACGTTGCCGCGCCGGGGGTCTCGGGACACGCAGCGTTCTCAGGCGTAGTGCCAAGAAGGCCGAAGAAGAGATCCGTTCGCTTGGCCCATGGCTTCAGCTCGCTCGACCAGTTCCTCGAGGCTGAAGGGACGCTCGAGAAATTCGAGGCAGTGGCGATCAACGAAGTTCGAGCCTGGATGCGGAGGAAAGGTCCCTCCGCTGCGCCTCGCTCCGCTCGGCTCCGGTCGGGATGACAGGCGGGGACTAAACGTCGAAGAACACCGTCTCCTTCGGCCCGCCGATGTGGACCGGCAGCAGCCAGGTGCCGTCGGCCGCCTTCTTCGCCACCAGCGTGGCGCGGCGGTCGGCGGGGACCAGCTTCAGGACCGGGTCCTCGGCCAACGCCGGGTCGCCGTCGAAGTAGAGGCGCGTGGCCAGGCGGTTGAGCACGCCGCGGGCGAAGATCGACAGCACGAGGTGCGGCGCCTGCTGGCCGCCGCCGCTGGCCGCCGGCACGCGGCCGGGGCGGATGGTGCTGAAGCGGGCGATGCCCTGGGCGTCGGCCGAGGCGCGGCCATGGCCCTCGAAGCCGGCGTCGAGGGGCAGGTTGCGGCGGTCGTCGGGATGGTTGTAGCGGCCGTGGCTGTTGGCCTGCCAGACCTCGACCACGCCGTCGGGGATGACCGCGCCGTCGGCGTCGTGCAGCTGGACGGCGACCTCGATACGCTCGCCGGCGACGCCCGCGGGGGCGAGGTGGGCGTGGCAGGTGCTGACCAGCGTGCCCCAGTAGAACGGGCCGACGGTCTGCGAGGGCGTGAGCTTGTGAGTGGACATGGGGCTCACTCCATCGGCGTGGCGTGGCGGCCACGCAGCACGATGTCGAAGCGGTAGCCCAGCGCCCACTCGGGCTCGGTCAGGCCGATCTCGAACGACGACTGCAGGCGCTCGCGCGCGCCGGCCGGGACCGCGTTGTAGATCGGGTCGAGCGCCAGCAGCGGGTCGCCCGGGAAGTACATCTGGGTGATCAGGCGCGTCGCGAAGGACGGGCCGAACAGCGAGAAGTGGATGTGCGCCGGCCGCCACGCGTTGTGGTGGTTCTTCCACGGGTAGGCGCCGGGCTTGATGGTGACGAAGCGGTAGCGGCCCTCGCCGTCGGTGCGCACGCGCCCGCCGCCGAAGAAGTTGGGATCGAGCGGCGCGTCGTGCTGGTCGCCGACATGGTGGTAGCGGCCGGCGGCGTTGCACTGCCAGATCTCGACCAGCGCGCCCGGCACCGGGCGGCCGTCCTCGTCGAGCACGCGGCCCTGCACGGTGATGCGCTCGCCGAGCGGCTCGCCCATGCGCTGCTTCGTGAGGTCGTGCTCGGCCGCGCCCAGCCGCTCGTCGGCCATCGTCGGGCCGGTGATCTCCGACAGCGAGTGTGGCACCGCGATCGGCGCCAGCCGCGGCGAGCGCGCCACGGTCGACTTGTAGTCGGGCGACAGGTGGGCCGGGTGATGGCCCGCGGCCGGCCGGCGGTACGTTTCCTCGCTCATGGAAGGCAGCCTAGCGCCTGCACCCCAAGCCGTCATCTCGACCGAGGGGCGAAGATCTCTCCGCTGCGCGCTGCGCGCTTCGGTCGGGATGACGGGCTGGCGCGCTCACGCGCCAGCCCGTCAGTTGCTGTTCTCCATGTAGGTCACCGTGTAGCGACGGCCCGTGCGCTCGACGTCGAAGCGGACCTTTGTGCCCGGCGCGACGCCTTCCAGCGTGCCGCGGTCCTCGACCGCGAAGGTGCGGGTGCCGCCCTCGAGGAACAGGTGCGGGATCGGCGGGTACTCCAGGGTGACGCTGCCGGTGGTCTCGTCGACCGCGACGACGCGGCCGCGCGGCAGCGGCTGGCCGTCGGGCAGGGTCGCCCGGGGGGCTTCCGCCTGCACGGGGGATGAAGCGGGGGATGCCGTGGCGGTGGGCGTCTTCTCGACGGCGAAGGCGGCGGCACCGACCAGCAGCGAAGACGCCAGGACGAGGCAGAGGGAAACGCGGTTACGCATGATGATGTACTCCGGAGCCGCCATGTGGGGTCGGCGATCGAAATTTCCAGAGGCGCCTCTCGTTTCCTCCCTGCGCGCGAGCGCGGGGAGGTGTCGCCGTCTTCGGCGACGGAGGGGTTGGAGGCGTCACGGCGGGTGCCCATGACCCCTCCGTCCGCTGCGCGGACACCTCCCCAACTCCGTTGGGGAGGAAATGTGCTTTACGCTAGAGTGCGGCCAACCAATCGGAGGAGACAGACGTGGCGCGCTTCAAGATCGTGACGACCGGACCGGGCAACACCGACCACTCGCTGGAGATGGAGGCGCTGGCGCCGCTCGGGGCCGAGATCGTCGAGGTCACCGGCGGCGAGGACGAGCTGGTCAAGGCGGTCGCCGACGCCGACGCGATCTACGCCAAGGGCCGGCCGCGCATCACCGCCCGCGTGATCGAGGCGGGCAAGAAGCTGAAGGTCGTGTCGCTGGGCTCGGTCGGAGTCGACACGGTCGACGTCGACGACGCGACGCGGCTCGGCATCCCGGTCACCAACTGCCCCGACACCTTCATCGAGGAGGTCGCCGACCACGCCATGACGCTGATCCTGGCGACGTGGCGGCGGCTGGTCGTGCAGGACCGCATGGTGCGCAACGGCGAGTGGGCCAAGGGCCGGCCGCACCTCTACCAGTTCCCGCGCCTGATGGGGCAGACCCTGGGCTTCATCTCGTTCGGCCACGTCGCCCGCGCGGTGGCGCGCCGCGCCGCGCCGTTCGGCTTCCAGATGCTGGCCTACGATCCCTACATCGAGGAGCTGGTGATGTCCGACTACGGCGTGCAGCCGGTCGGCCTCGACGAGCTGCTGGAGCGCTCGGACATCGTGTCGATGCACGCGCCCGGCACCAAGGACGCGCACCACCTGCTGCAGGAGCGCCACTTCCGGAAGATGAAGAAGACGTCGCTGTTCGTGAACACCGGCCGCGGCTCGACCGTCGACGAGCCGGCGATGATCAAGGCGCTGCAGGAAGGCTGGATCGCCGGCGCCGGGCTCGACGTGCTCGAGACCGAGCCGG
Organism: uncultured Reyranella sp.; assembly: GCA_964420105.1. GTDB lineage: Bacteria > Pseudomonadota > Alphaproteobacteria > Reyranellales > Reyranellaceae > Reyranella. The sequence goes on along the minus strand of CAYQRL010000018.1, from coordinate 92,960 downwards.
TCGGCCACAACAACCCGCTGCTCGCCATGGACAACGTCATCCTGACGGCGCACGTCGCCTCGGCCTCGAGCCGCTTCGATCCCGCCCGCAAGCGCCGCGTCGGCGCCGAGATGGCGCTGGTGCTGGGCGGCAAGTGGCCGCGCGCCTGCGTCAACCCGATGGTGCTGGAGAAGACCAGGCTGCAGCGCTGGCAGCCGGTGTCGATGGAGCGCGGCCCGGGCAATTGATCCCGACCGGAGCGCGCAGCGCGGAGCGGAGGGACCTGTGCTAGACAAGGGTCCATGCTGCCCGACCTGATCGAGATCGTGCCGCCGGCGGGGCCGCCGCGGCGGACCACCGTGGTGCTGCCCGGTTCCAAGAGCCTGACCAACCGGGCGCTGGTCCTGGCGGCGCTGGCCAACCGGCCGGTGACCCTGACCGGGGCGCTGTGGAGCGAGGACACGCAGGCGATGGCCGAGTGCCTGCGCCGGCTGGGCTTCGGCGTCACCGTCAGCGACGACCCGGCCGAGCCCGCCAACCGCACCTTCGCGATCGCGGGCGCCGGCGGGCGCATCCCCAACGGCGGGACTGCCGCCCAGCCGCTCGAGCTGTTCGTCGAGAACGCCGGCACGGCGGCGCGCTTCCTGCCGCCGATGCTGTGCCTCGGCGACGGCGTGTATCGCCTGAGCGGCATCCCGCGCATGCACGAGCGGCCGCAGGCGGCGCTGGTCAAGGCGCTGCGGGCGCTCGGCTACCGCATCGACACGCCCAACGACCGCCTGCCGGCGGTGGTCCACGGCGGCGGCCCGAAGCCCGGCGCGGCCTGCACCGTCAGCGTCGAGGAAAGCTCGCAGTTCGCCTCGGCGCTGCTGCTGTGCGCCGACCTCGGTGGCTGGACGGTCGAGGTCACCGGCGGCAACGAGGACGAGCTGCCCTACGTCGACATGACCCGGCGGCTGGTGGCGGAGTTCCCGCGCGACGGCGGCACCTACGCCATCGAGGCCGACGCCTCGGGCGCCAGCTACTTCTGGGGCGCCGACTGGCTGCTGCGCCGCGGCGGCAGCCGCGTGCTGGTCGAGCCGGTGCCGCGCTCGGGCATGCAGGCCGACCAGAAGTTCCTCGACCTGGTCGCCGACCGCGACGACTGGCAGCCGGTGTTCTCGCGCCAGTCCGACCTCGCCGACAGCATCATGACGGCGATCGTGCTGGCGCCGTTCGCTTCAGCGCCGACCCGCTTCACCGAGCTCGGCCGGCTGCGGGTGCAGGAGTGCGAGCGCGTCGCGGCGCTGCGCACCGAGCTCTCGAAGTGCGGCGCGCGCGTGGTCGAGAGCGGCGACACGCTGGCCGTGACGCCGGGGGCAATCCACGGCGCCGAGATCGAGACCTACAACGACCACCGCGTGGCGATGTGCTTCGGCATGCTGGGGCTGGTCGTGCCCGGCATGGTGCTGCGCAACCCGGCCTGCGTGCGCAAGACCTTCCCCAACTTCTTCGCCAAGCTGGCCGAACTCGGCGCCACCGCGCGCGATGCGCGGACCGGGCGGGTGTTGGCGGGCGACGATCTGTTGGCGTGAGGCACTAGCACCGTCATCTCGACCGAGGGGCGAAGCCCCGAGCGGAGAGACCTTGCCTCGAC
>CAYQRL010000018.1:0-91245 GCA_964420105.1 uncultured Reyranella sp. | reverse complement strand
GACCGAGGGGCGAAGCCCCGAGCGGAGAGACCTTGCCTCGACGCGCAGGCGTCAAAGCGTGGACGGTCGGGATGACGGCTGTCAGGACTTCATCGGCGTCGCTTCGCCCAGGAACGAGACGTGGGCGGCGACGATGCGCCAGCCGTCGGGGGTGCGCATCCAGGTGTGGCTCTGGCGGCCGACCTTCGACTGGCCGTGGCGCCGGAACTCGCAGTTCGCGGTGCCGAAGTCGCGGCCGTAGGTCACGATCCAGGTCTTGAGCAGGTCGCGGTCGACCACGAAGCCGGGGTCGCGGCCGGCGCGGAAGGCGGCGATCTGGTCGTGGCCGTAGAGCTGCTCGCCGATGCCGTAGCGCAGCGTGTGCGGGCTCTTCCAGAACAGCGCGTCCAGCGTCGCCACGTCGTTGGTGTTCAGCGCCTTCTCGTAGCTCATGAAGGCGGCGGTGACCTCGGCCACCACCTCGGGGATGTTGATCTCCATCTCTCTCCTCACGCCCTCTTCTTCAGGCCGGCATCGCCGAGGCGACGCCCTCCTTCTCCAGGTGGCGCGCGACGCGCAGCGCCGCCGCCTCGTTCCAGTGGTTGGCGATGACCTGCACGCCGATCGGCAGCTTACCCTTCTCCTGCAGCGGCGCGACCACCACCGGCAGGCCGACGAACGAGATCGGCTGGGTGTAGATGCCGAGGTTGGCGCGCACCGGCAACTCGACGCCGTCGAGCGTCATCATGACCTGGCCGAGCCGGGGCGCCGGGCACGGTGTCGCCGGGGCGAGGATGATGTCGACCTCGCCGAACAGCTTCTGCAGCGACGCGCGGTACTGGCGGCGGAAACGCTGCGCCTTGACATACCACGAGCCCGGCAGCAGGGCGCCGGCCATGAAGCGCTCGCGGGTGTCGGGATCGAAGTCCTGCGGCCGCGCCCGCAGCCGCGGCAGGTGCAGCTGGCTGCCCTCGATCGCGGTGATGACGTAGGCTGCCGCGCGCGCCGCCGCGGCGTTCGGGATCGTGACGGTCCGGGTCGCGCCCAGCGCCTTCGCCACCGTGGCGACGGCCTCGAACGCGACCGCCTCGCCGCCGCGCGCGAAGTAGTCGCCGGCGATCGCGATGCGCAGGCCGCCGATGCCCTCGTTCAGCACCGGCAGCGTCGGCTCGGCCGGCCGGTCGGTGCACACCGGGTCGTCGGGATCCCAGCCCTGCATGGCGTCGAACGACAGGGCGAGGTCCTCGACCGAGCGCGCCAGCGGGCCGAGATGGTCGAAGGCGTCGACGAACGGGAACGAGCCGGCGCGGCTCAGCCGGCCGTAGGTCGGCTTCAGCCCGAACAGGCCGCACAGCGACGACGGCACGCGGATCGAGCCGTTGGTGTCGGACCCCAGCGCCAGCGGCACCTCGCCGGCCGCCACCGCGGCGCCGGAGCCGCCCGACGAGCCGCCGGTCATGCGGGTCGGGTCGTGCGGGTTGCACGACGGGCCGTAGTGGGCGTTCTCGCCGGTGAAGTCGTAGGCGTACTCGCCCATGTTGAGGCCGCCGACCAGGATGGCGCCGGCCGCCTCGAGCTTGCGCACCAGCGCGCCGTCGCGCGGCGCCTTCGGCCCGTCGACGTTGATCTTCGAGCCGGCGCGGGTCGGCAGGCCCTGGATGTCGAACAGGTTCTTGACCGCGAACGGCACGCCGGCCAGCGGGCCGCGGTGCAGGCCCTGGTCGATCTCCTTCGCCCGCTTCATCGCGCGCAGCGCGACGACGTCGGTGAAGGCGTTGACGGTGGGCTCGCTGGCGTCGATGCGCTTCAGGGTGGCGGCGATGACGTCGGCGGCCCGGGCCTTGCCGCTGGTCACCGCGCGCGCGATGTCGCCGGCGGTCGCCTGCTTCGACAGGGGATCGACGGTCATGGCCGGAACACCGGCGCGGGGGTCAGCTCGTCGTCGAGCTCGAGGTCGAGCAGCGGCCGGGCGATCGCCAGCGAGCGCTCGTAATTCAGGATCACCTTGTCGCGGTACTCCGGCGCGATCGGCAGGCCGATCGCCTTCGCCGCCTCGTCGACCAGTTTCGCGATGTCGGGCTTTTCCTCGGCCATGCTGTTCCTTCCTCCCGTTCCCGCGTTGCCGGAAAAGGCCGCGAGGCAAGGAGCATGCCAAGGACCGCGCGGAACTGCCGCCTGATTCCAGCCCGCGCCGCCGGTACGATCAAGCCATGTCTACCCCGCTCGACCTCGGCCTCCACGCGCTGCGCGCCGCCTACCGCGCCGGCACCCTCGACGTCGGCCGCACGGTCGAGACGGTGCTGCAACGCATCGCCGCCGCCGGCGACGACAGGGTCTGGATCAGCCGCTTCCCCGACGACGCGTTGCGCGCCGCCGCCCGCGCGCTCGACGCGCGGCGCGGCGAGATCGAGACGCTGCCGCTCTACGGCGTGCCGTTCGCGGTCAAGGACAACATCGACGTCGCCGGCCTGCCGACCACGGCGGCCTGCCCCGGCTACGCCTACACGCCCGACACCTCGGCGGCGGTGGTGCAGCGGCTGGTCGAGGCCGGCGCACTCGTGATCGGCAAGACCAACCTCGACCAGTTCGCGACCGGGCTGGTCGGCGTGCGCTCGCCCTACGGCGTGCCGGTGAACCCGTTCGACAAGGCCTACGTGCCGGGCGGTTCGAGCTCGGGCTCGGCGGTCGCCGTCTCGGCCGGGCTGGCGAGCTTCTCGCTCGGCACCGACACCGCCGGCTCGGGCCGGGTGCCGGCCGGCTTCAACAACATCGTCGGGCTGAAGCCGACGCCCGGCCTGCTGTCGACCGAGGGCGTGGTGCCGGCCTGCAAGTCGCTCGACGTCGTCTCGGTGTTCGCGCTCTCCTGCGCCGATGCCGACGCGGTGCTGCGCGTCGCGGGGCCGGCCCGGCCGACGGCGGCGTTCGGCGCGGCGTTCCGCTTCGGCGTGCTGTCGGCCGCCGATGCCGAGTTCCACGGCGATGCCGCCTACGCCGCGCTCTACGCCGAGGCGGTGGCGAAGCTGGTGGCGCTGGGCGGCACCGCGGTCGAGATCGACTACGCGCCGTTCCGCGACGCCGCCGGGCTGCTCTACGGCGGGCCGTGGGTGGCCGAGCGCACCGCCGCGGTCGGCGCGTTCATGGAAGGTGCCGGCCCCGACGCCGGCATCTGGCCGGTGACCCACCAGATCGTGATGGCCGGCCGCGACTACAGCGCGGTCGACGCTTTCGAGGGCCAGTACGAGCTGGCCGAGCTCAAGGCCGGCGCGATGGCGCAGATGGCGTCGCTCGATTTCCTGGCGCTGCCGACGGCGCCGACGATCTACCGCGTCAGCGACCTCGCGCGCGAGCCGGTGCTCTTCAACAGCCACCTCGGCCACTACACCAACTTCGTGAACTTCTTCGGCCTGTCGGCGCTGGCCCTGCCGTTCGGCTTCCGGCCCGACGGGCTGCCGTTCGGCATCACGCTGGTCGCCGCCGGCTTCCGCGAGGCCGCGCTGCTGGCGTTCGGCGGACGCTGGCAACGCGAGGTGCCGCTGCCGCTCGGCAAGACCGCCAGCGTGCTGCCGCCGCCGGCCGTCGATCCCGTCGTGGTCGAGGACCGCGTGCCGATCGCGGTGGTCGGCGCGCACATGAGCGGGCTGCCGCTCAACGGCCAGCTCACCGCGCTGGGCGGCCGGCTGGAGCGCGCCGGGCGGACCGCGCCGGTGTACCGCTTCTACGCCCTGCCCGGCGGGCCGCCGCGGCGGCCGGGGCTGGTGCGCGTCGCCGAGGGCGGCGGCGCGGTCGAGCTCGAGGTCTGGAGCCTGCCGTCGCAGAGCGTCGGCGCGCTGCTGCGCCAGGTGCCGGCGCCGCTGGGGCTGGGCTCGGTGGCGCTCGACGACGGCACCAGCGTGCCGGGCTTCCTGTGCGAGGGCCACGCCGTTTCAGCGGCCGAGGACATCACCGCGCTGGGCGGCTGGCGGGCCTACCTCAGGACCCTGCCGGTCTGATAGGGTCGCCTCCGCAAAGAGGAGGAACGATCCATGAGCGGCAAGATCGCAGTCGTCACCGGCGCAGGCAGCGGCATCGGCCGGGCCTCGGCCCTCGCCCTGCTCGAGAAGGGCTACAAGGTGGCGCTGGCCGGCCGGCGCAAGGACGCGCTGGAGGAGACGAAGGCGATGGCCGGCGCCAACGCCGCCAACGCCCTGGCCATCCCGACCGACGTCAGCAAGCGCGACGACATCGTGGCGCTGTTCGCGACCGTGAAGAAGACCTGGGGCCGGCTCGACCTGGTGTTCAACAACGCCGGCGGCGGCGCCCCGCCGGTGCCGCTCGAGGAGCTGCCCTACGAGACCTGGCTGAGCGTCGTCGCCGCCAACCTGACCGGCCCGTTCCTGTGCACCCAGGAAGCCATGAAGATCATGAAGGACCAGAAGCCGCGCGGCGGCCGCATCATCAACAACGGCTCGATCTCGGCGCACGCGCCGCGGCCGTTCTCGGTCGCCTACACCTCGACCAAGCACGCCATCACCGGCCTCACCAAGTCGACCTCGCTCGACGGTCGCGCCTACGACATCGCCTGCGGCCAGATCGACATCGGCAACGCGGTGTCGCCGATGACCGAGCGCATGACCAAGGGCGTGCCGCAGCCCAACGGCACCACCATGGTCGAGCCGCGCATGGACGTCAGCGCGGTCGCCCAGGCGATCGTCTACATGGACAGCCTGCCGCTCGATGCCAACGTGCAGTTCATGACCGTGATGGCGACCAAGATGCCGTTCATCGGTCGCGGTTAGCGCCCCGCGCTAACCGCGGGCGGGCGGCAGCGCCTTCACAGGCGCGAGAGCCCGCGCCGTGCAGAAGGGACAAGAAAGGTCCCTCGCTGCGCTCGGGATGACAGCCATTCTTGTCACCCCGAGCGTGAGCGAGGGACCTTTCGCGTTCCTAGTAACCCTCGTGGATCAGCGGGAACGCCGAGTGCACGCCGGGCAGGTTGGTCGGCATCGCCGGCGCGATGTAGCTGCCGTCGAGCTGGTCGAGGCGGGTGACGCCCAGCAGGCCCATCACTTCCTTCATCTCGTCCTCGAGCAGCTCGACCACGCGCTCGATGCCGGCGGCGCCGGCGGCGGCGAGGCCGTAGCAGTAGAGCCGGCCCAGCCCGACCCAGTCGGCGCCCATGCAGATCGCCTTGACGATGTCGCTGCCGCGGCTGAACGAGCCGTCGACCGCCACCCGGGCGCGGCCCTTCACCGCCGCCACGACTTCCGGCAGCACCGCCGCCGAGCCGCGGCCATGGTCGAGCTGGCGGCCACCGTGGTTGGAGCAGTAGACCGCCCACACGCCCTCGCGGCAGGCGAGGTCGGCGTCCTCGCCGGTGCCGATGCCCTTGAGCATGAACTTGACCTCGGGGAAGCGATCCTTGACCCGCTTGAAGTTGTCCCACGCGAACGCGGCCTGGAAGTCCTGGCCGGTCGCGGTGGCGCGCCACGACTTCACGAAGCGCTTGGTGATGTCGCGCTCGCGGCGCGAGTAGACGTTGGTGTCGACGGTGATGCAGAAGGCGTCGTAGCCGGCGTCCATCGCCTCCTTGACGCGGTCGGCCACCCAGTCGTCGTTGCCGCGGACGTAGAGCTGGTAGATCTTCGGGCCGGCCCCGCCCTTGACGATGTCCTGCAGCCTGAGCTCGGTGACCGAGCTGATCAGCATGCCGACCCCGGCCGCGCCGGCACCCCTGGCGACCGTGATGCCGCCGCCCTTCTCGAACGATTCGAGCGAGCCGACCGGCGCCAGCATCACCGGCAGCCGCAGCTTCTTGCCCAGCAGTTCCGACGACGGGTCGATGGCGGAGACGTCGCGCAGCACGCGCGGCCGGAAGGCGATCGAGTCGAGCGCCAGGCGGTTGCGGCGCAGCGTGGTCTCGGTCTCGGTGCCGCCGACGAGATAGTCCCAGATGTTGCCGTTGAGGCGGACCTTCGCCGCCTGGACGATCTCGTGAAGGGTCGCGAATTCCTGTTCCAGCCCGCTCGCCATGCCGTTTCCTCCGATTCCGGGAAGCAGTAGCGCAAGGATCGGCAAACGTGAAGAAGTTGTGGCCCCGACGCGAAACGAGGCCGATACCGTCTGCACCGGCCGTGCACCAGGCGGTTGCTGCATTGACCCGCCCGGCAAACGGCGATTTGATTCACCCTCGCGGCTGCGGCCGCACCGGATGACAGGCAGGACGACGATGAAGAGACGCGTACTGGGCCAAGTACTCCTGGCCGCCATGCTGTGCGGACCGGCGCTGGCCGCCGACCCGGTGCTGCGCGAGACGCCGATGTTCGTCGACCAGGTCAAGGCCGGCACCCTGCCGCCGGTCGCCGAGCGCGTGCCGAGGCAGCCGCTGGTGGTGACGCAGTTCGCCGGAGGCGACGGGCCGGGCCGCCAGGGCGGCCAGATCAACATGCTGGTGGCCAGCGCCCGCGACACCCGGCTGATGACGATCTACAGCTACACGCGCCTGATCGTGTACACGCCCGAGTTCAAGCTGCAGCCCGACATCCTCGAGTCCTACGAGAACAACGACGACAAGGAGTTCACCTTCCGGCTGCGCGCCGGCCACCGCTGGTCGGACGGCGCGCCGTTCACGACCGAGGACTTCCGCTTCTACTGGGAGGACGTGGCGAACAACCCCGAGCTGTCGCCGTCCGGCCCCGGCATCGAGATGCTGGTCGACGGCCAGCCGCCCAAGGTCGAGATCATCGACCCGCTGACCATCCGCTACAGCTGGACCAAGCCGAACCCCTACTTCATCGAGAGCCAGGCCCGCGCCGCGCCGCTGTTCCTGTTCCGGCCGGCGCACTACCTCAAGAAGTTCCACGCCAAGCACACGCCGGTCGAGGAGATCGCCAAGGCGGCGCGCGGCGGCCAGTCCGGCAACTGGGTCCAGATCTTCCGGCGGTTCGACGTGATGTACGCCAACGACAACCCGGAGCTGCCGACGCTCAACCCGTGGGTCAACACCACGCCGTCGCCGGCCCAGCGCTTCGTCTACGTGCGCAACCCGTTCTACCACCGCATCGACGCCAAGGGTCAGCAGCTGCCCTACATCGACAAGGTGATCTTCACCCAGGCGGCGACCAACCTGATCCCGGCCAAGGCCGGCCTCGGCGAGGCCGACCTGCAGCCGCGCTACCTCAACATGCGCGACTACACCTTCCTGCAGAAGAGCGCCAAGAGCTCGGGCGTCGACGTGCGGCTGTGGGAGTCCGGCTCGGGCTCGCAGCTCGCGCTCTACCCCAACCTCAACGCCAACGACCCGGAATGGCGCAAGCTGATGCGCGACCCGCGCTTCCGCCGCGCCCTGTCGCTGGCGATCGACCGCGACGAGCTCAACGAGGCGGTCTACATCGGGCTGGCCAAGCCGTCGAACAACACGATCATGGAGCGGTCGAAGCTCTACAAGCCCGAGTACGCGACCAAGTGGGCGCAGTTCGACCCCAAGCGCGCCAACCAGCTCCTCGACGAGGTCGGCCTGACCAAGCGCGACGGCCAGGGCTTCCGCCTGCTGCCCGACGGCCGCCCGGCCACCATCGTGGTCGAGCATGCCAGCGAGGAGACCGAGGACGCCGACGCCCTGCACCTGATCTCGGAGATGTGGAAGAAGATCGGCATCCGCATGCTGGTCAAGCCGCAGAGCCGCGAGAACTTCCGCCTGCGCGCCTTCTCGGGCGAGGCGCTGATGACCGCCTTCGCCGGCGCCGTGACGGCGGTGCCGACCGCCAACACCAGCCCCAAGGAGTTCGCGCCGACCCAGCAGGGCGGCCTGCAATGGTCGCGCTGGGGCATGTACGTCGAGTCCAAGGAGAAGATGGGCGAGAAGTGCGACTACGAGCCGGCCTGCAAGCTGCTCGACTACGTCAAGGAGTGGGAGACCGCGCCCAACGAGGCCGCGCGCGCCAGGGCGTGGGAGAAGATCCTGCAGGCCAACGCCGACGAGGTCTTCACCATCGGCACCGTCAACGGCATCCGCCAGCCGGTCGTGGTCGGCCCGAAGATCCGCAACGTGCCCAAGGAAGGCTACTACGCCTGGGACCCGGGCGGGTACATCGGCCTGTACCAGCCCGACACCTTCTGGGTGGCGCAGTAGGCGAAGAAGCGGGCCGAACGGCCCGCTTCGTTCTTCACCACGTGTCGATGCTGGGCCGGCGCTTGTGGGCGTGGCGCGGCTTGCGCGGGGCGTCGAGCAGGCCGGTCGAGACCCATCGCCGCGAGTCGGCCGGATCGATGACCTCGTCGACCTCGAAGTAGGTCGCGGTGCTGAGCGCCTTGCCGCGGGCATAGGCCGCCGCGACCATCTCGTCGAACCTGGCGCGCCGCGCCGCCGGGTCGTCGATCGCCTCCAGCTCCTTGCGGAAGCCGAGCTTGACCGCGCCCTCCAGCCCCATGCCGCCGAATTCGCCGGTCGGCCACGCGATCGCGAAGGCGCCGGCGTGGAACGAGCCGCCGGCCATCGCCTGGGCGCCCAGCCCGTAGGCCTTGCGCAGCACGATGGTGCCGAACGGCACGCCGAGGTTGGCGCCGGTCACGAACAGGCGCGAGCAGTGGCGGACCAGCGCCGTCTTCTCGACCTCCGGCCCGACCATCATGCCGGGCGTGTCGCACAGGAAAAGCACCGGCAGGTCGAAGGCGTCGCACAGCTGCAGGAAGCGCGCCGCCTTGTCCGAGCCGTCGGTGTCGATCGCGCCGGCGAGGTGCATCGGGTTGTTGGCGACGATGCCGAGCGGCTTGCCCTCGATGCGGCCCAGCGCCGTCACCATGCCGGGGCCGAAGGCGCGGCGCAGCTCGAGCACCGAGCCCTCGTCGCACAGCGTGTCGATCACGGTGCGGACGTCGTAGACGCGCAGCCGGTTCTCCGGGATGGCGCGGCGCAGCAGGCGCTGGTCGGCGGCGCGCCAGCCCGGCACCGCGCCCTGGAAGTAGGACAGGTACTTCTTGGCCACGGCCACCGCCTCGGCCTCGTCCTCGACGGCGATGTCGACCGTGCCGTTCGGGACCTGCACGCTCATCGGGCCGACTTCCTCGGGCGCGTAGACGCCGAGGTTGCCGCCCTCGATCATCGCCGGGCCGCCCATGCCGATGGTCGAGTTGCGCGTCGCGATGACGACGTCGCAGCAGCCCAGCAGCGCGGCGTTGCCGGCGAAGCAGCGGCCGGAGTTGATGCCGACCAGCGGCACCGCGCCGGAGAGCTTGCCGAACAGGTGGAAGGCCATGGTGTTGAGGCCGGCGACCGACTGCACGTCGATGTCGCCCGGCCGGCCGCCGCCGCCCTCGGTGAAGAACACCAGCGGCAGGCGCTGGTCCTCGACGATCTCGAACAGCCGGTCCTTCTTGTTGTGGTTGGTCTTGCCCTGGGTGCCGGCGAGCACGGTGTAGTCGTAGAGCGCCACCGCGACGCGGCTCTTCTCCGGCCCGAACAGCGAGCCGTTGACCCGGCCGACGCCGGTGATCAGCCCGTCGGCCGGCGTGCGCGCGACGAGGTCGTCGAGCGTGCGCCGGGTGCGCTGGCTGGCGATCGCGAAGGCGCCCCACTCGATGAAGCTGCCGGGATCGACGAGGTCGTCGAGGTTCTCGCGCGCCGTGCGCTGGTTGGTCTTGCGCCGTCGCGCCACCGCGTCGGGCCGCTTCCCGTCGAGCGTCAGGGCGCGGCGCTCGAAGTACTCGGCGAGATCGGGCCGGACATGGTCGAGGTCGATGGTCTCCTCGACCGCGGTGCCCTCGACCTCGACGTCGGCCTCCTCGACGTAGAGCAGCGGCGCGCCCTCGTAGACCGTCTCGCCGGCCGCGACCGCGATGCGGCGCACGTAGCCGCGCGCCGGGCTGCGGATCTCGTGCTGCATCTTCATCGCGTCCATGACCAGCAGCGGCTGGCCGGCGGCGACCGCGTCGCCCTCGCCGACCGACAGGCTGACGATCGTGCCCTGCATCGGCGCCGGCACCGGTACCGTGCCTTCCGGCGCGTCGGACGGCGCCACCGCACCGTCGGCGGCCGGTTGCGCCGCCTTGCCGAAGGCCAGCACCGCCAGCGGGTCGACCGCGTCGACGCGTGCGCCGGCGACCCGCGCCCCGCCCGAAGCGGCGGCGGCGGCGGCGGCCGGGAAGTACAGGCCGGGCTTGAGGCTCGCCGCCGCCTCGATCAGGGCCGCGGCCTTGTCGTCGATGAAGCGGGTGTGGACGCGGTCGGCGCGCACGTCCGGATCCGCGAGGAGCGCACGCAGGAAGGCGATGTTGCTGGGCGCGCCCTCGAGCCGGAAGGCGGCGAGCGCGCGCTCGGCCCGCGCCAGCGCGTCGGCGGGATCGTCCGAGGGGCTGGCGACGATCAGCTTGGCGAGCAGCGAGTCGAACGCCGGGTTGGTGCGGTAGCCGGCGTAGCCGTAGGTGTCGACGCGCACGCCCGGACCCGACGGCGGCTCGAACACGGCGAGCGTGCCGCCGCCCGGCCGGGCCGAGCCGTCGGCGGTCATGGTCTCCATGTTGATGCGCAGCTGGATGGCGTGGCCGCGCGGCTTGGCCTCGGCGAGCCCGGTCCGGCCGATCGGCACGCCCGACGCCAGGCGCAGCTGGGTCTTGACCAGGTCGACGCCCCACACTTCCTCGGTCACCGTGTGCTCGACCTGCAGGCGCGGGTTGGCCTCGATGAAGAAGAAGTAGTCGCCGTCGACCAGGAACTCGACCGTGCCGAGGCTGCGGTACTTCACTGCCCGCGCCATCGCCAGCGCGCTCTCGACCAGCGCGCCGCGCTGGCCGACGCTGAGGGCGAGGCTGGGCGCCCGCTCGACGATCTTCTGGCTGCGCCGCTGCAGCGTGCACTCGCGCTCGCCCAGCGCCACCACGTTGCCCTGGCCGTCGCCCACGACCTGGACCTCGACGTGGCGGGCGCGCCCGACCAGCCGCTCGGCGTAGAGGTCGCCGTTGCCGAACGCGGCCCTGGCCTCGGCCGAGGCGCGGGCGAAGGCGTCGGGCAGGAGGGCGGCGTCGCGCACCACGCGCAGCCCGCGGCCGCCGCCGCCGGCGATCGCCTTCAGCACGATGCCGTTGGCGGCGTGCTGGGCCAGGAACGCGGTCGCGCCGGCGACATCGACGACGCCGGTGCCGGGCAGCACCGGCACCTTGCAGGTGCTGGCATGGTCGCGCGCCCGCGCCTTGTCGCCGAACAGCGCCAGCTGCTCGGGCGTCGGGCCGACGAACACGAGGCCGGCGGCGGCGCAGGCGGCGGCGAACTCGGCGTTCTCCGACAGGAAGCCGTAGCCGGGGTGGACGGCGTCGCAACCGGCGGCCGTGGCGGCGGCGATCACCGCGGCGGCGTCGAGGTAGCCGGCGGCGCCGCGGCCGGGCAGCGCCACGGCCTCGTCGACCCGGCGCACGTGCAGCGAGGTGGCGTCGTCGGCCGAGTGGACGCCGACGGGGACGATTCCCAGCTCGGCGGCGGCCTGGGCGATGCGGATGGCGATCTCGCCGCGGTTGGCGATCAGGAGTTTCTTGAGCATGTCGGCGCGATAAGGGCTAAAACCCCTCCCATGTCCAGAAGGCTGCTCATTGTGGCGCACGCGCCGTCCGAGAACACGCTTTCCCTGCGGCAGGCCGCCGAGCGTGGCGCGCGGAGCGAAACCGGGGTCGACGTCCGCGTGCTGGCGCCGCTGCAGGCCGGGCCGGACGACGTGCTGGCGGCGCAGGCGGTGATCCTCGGCACGCCCGAGAACCTGGGCTACATGAGCGGCGCCCTGAAGGACTTCTTCGACCGCTCCTACAACCCGCTGCTGGAGCGCACCCAGGGCCTGCCCTGCGCCGTCTACATCCGCGCCGGCAGCGACGGCACCGGCACCCGGCGCGGCATCGAGACCATCCTGACCGGCCTGCGCTGGAAGCTGGTGCAGGAGCCGCTGGTCTGCCGCGGCCCGTGGCAGCCTGCCTTCGTCGACCAGGTCGAGGAGCTGGGCACGGCGATGGCCGCCGGCCTGGCGGCGAGGATCTTCTAGCGGGCTACTGCTCGCGACGTCAGCCCATGACCCCTCCGTCGCCGCAAGCGGCGACACCTCCCCGCGCTGGCGCGCAGGGAGGAAAGGCACTCATTGCGCGGTGTAGCCGCCGTCGACGACGAGGCCCGAGCCGGTCATGAAGGCGGCGTCGTCCGACGCCAGGAACACGATCGCCTTGGCGATGTCGTCGGCCTCGCCGAGCCGGCCGATTGGGTGCATGCGTACCGACACCGCGCGGGTCGCCTCGGTGTCGTTGGTGCCCTGCGCCGCGGCCCGCGTCACGAAGGTCTTCTGGCCCATGTCGGTGTCGATCACGCCCGGGTGCACCGAGTTGACGCGGATGTTATAGCCCTTGCGGCCGAACTCCAGCGCCGTCGACTTGGTGAACAGCGTCACCCCGCCCTTGGTCAGCGAGTACAGCGGGTCGAGCTGCGAGCCGACCAGGCCGGCCACCGAGGCGAGGTTGACGATCGCCGCGCCGGCGCTGCGCTTAGCGCCGCTGTCCTTGAGGTAGGGCAGCGCCACCCGCGTGCCCAGCACCACGCCGGTCAGGTTGACCGCGACCAGCCGCTGCCACTCGTCGAGAGTGGCCTCCTCGACGCCCTTGCCGTTGAAGATGCCGGCGTTGTTCACCAGCACGTCGAGGGCGCCGAACTTCTTGACCGTGACGGCCAGCGCGTGCGCCCAGCCGGCCTCGGTGGTGACGTCGAGCGGCACGAACAGCGCCTCGCCGCCCGCCGCCTCGATCTCCTTCGCGGCCTGGCGGCCGCGCTCCTCCAGCACGTCGCCGATCGCCACGCGGGCGCCGGCGGCGGCCATCAGCCTGGCCGCCGCGCCGCCGATGCCGCGGGCCGCGCCCGACAGGAAGGCGACCTTGCCGTCGAGGCGGTTCATGGCGGCTACCCTTTCAGCTTGTTGAACGGGATGTCCTTGTCGACGCGGACGTCGGCCGGCAGGCCGAGCACGCGCTCGGCCACGATGTTGCGCAGGATCTCGTCGGTGCCGCCGGCGATGCGGAAGCCGGCGCCGCCGATCCACTGCGCCTGGAAGCCGCCGGCGCCCGGCACGTCCTCCTTCATGATCCCGGCCGGGCCCATCAGTTCCATGGCGAAGGCGCCGAGGTCCTGCATCTTGGGCGCCGCCACGATCTTGATGATCGACGACTCCGGTCCCGGGGTCTGGCCCTTCGACAGCGCCGTCAGCGTGCGGTAGCGCGTGAGCTTGAGGCCCTGCTGCTGGACGTACCAGTCGGCGAGCTTGCCGCGCACCTGGGCGTTGCGGATCGCCGGCCCGTCCTCGAGGTCGGTGTCGCGCGCCAGTTCCATCAGCTCGTCGACGTCGAGGCCGCCCGACGGCAGGCCGACGGCGAGGCGCTCGTTCATCAGCGTGGTCAGCGCCGCCTTCCAGCCCTCGCCGACCTTGCCGAGGCGCTGGCTGTCGGGGATGCGCACGTTGGTGAAGAACACCTCGTTGAAGTTGGCGCCGCCCGACATCTGCTTGATCGGCCGGACCTCGACGCCCGGCGTCTTCATCGACAGGAAGAACATCGTCAGGCCCTGGTGCTTGGGCACCGTCGGGTCCGTGCGGGTGATGACGATGCCGTAGTCGCAGTAGTGCGCGCCCGAGGTCCAGACCTTCTGGCCGTTGATCACCCAGCCGTCGCCGTCACGCTCGGCGCGGGTGCGGATTCCGGCGACGTCCGAGCCGGCGGCCGGCTCGGAGAACAGCTGGCACCAGATCTCCTCGCCGAACAGCGCCGGCTTGACGTAGCGCTTGAGCTGCTCGGGCGTGGCGTAGGCCATCATGGTCGGGATGCACATGCCCAGCCCGATGTCGAAGAAGCCGAGCGGCACGAGGTAGTTCGACTCCTCCTGCTGGTAGATCACCTGCAGGATCGGCGAGCCGCCGCGGCCGCCGTATTCCTTCGGCCAGGTGATGCGGGCATAGCCGGCGGCGGCCTTCTTGGCCTGCCACTCGCGGGCCTTGGCCAGCAGCTCGGGATCGTCGTTGCGGGCGCGAAAGCTCTGCTTGTCGTCGCTCTTGCGGGTGGCGTTGGCGTCGAGCCAGGCGCGCACTTCCTTGCGGAAGGCGGCTTCCTCCGGGGTGTCGTTGAAATCCATGGTCCGCTCCCTTCCTTACGCCACGTTCTTCTGCTCGAGACGGCTGACCAGCTTGTCCTTCCAGGCCAGCGGTCCGCCGATCGCCAGCGCCATCACGCGGGCGCGGCGGTAGTGGAACTGGGTGTCGGCCTCCCAGGTGAAGCCGATGCCGCCGTGGGTCTGGATGTTCTCCTTCGACGCGAAGTCGTAGGCGTCGGTCGCCGCGATCCGCGCCGCCGCCGCGGCGAGCGGCAGGTCGGCGCCGCCCTCGGCCAGCATCATCGCGCCGTAGTAGGCGTTGGAGCGGGCGAGCTCGAGCTTGACGTACATGTCGGCGAGCTTGTGCTTGATCGCCTGGTACGAGCCGATGGCGCGGCCGAAGGCCTGGCGGTGGAGCGCGTAGTCGCGCGCCATCCACATCGCCTGCTCGGCGCCGCCGACCTGGGCGAAGGCGAAGTAGACGGCGGCGGCGTCGTACAGCCGTTCGAGCAGCGCCCAGCCCTCGCCCTCCGCGCCCAGCAGCTCGGCGGTGGCGTCGGTGAACGTGAGCTCGGCATGCTTGCGCGCCGGGTCGATGGTCTCGACCCGCTTCGCCTTGACGCCCTTCTGGCCGAGGTCGACCACGACCAGCGACAGCGCGCGGTCGCCGCTGCCGCCGGTGTTGGCCAGCACGACCGCGAAGGTCGCGGCCTCGCCGTCGATCACCGGCACCTTGGTGCCGTTGAGGCGGCCGTTGCCGAAGGTGGTGCGGATCGAGCGCGGCTTGGGCGGCTGCGCGCCCTCGGCGACGGCGAGCGTGCCGATCGCCTCGCCGGAGGCGAGCGCGGCCAGCCACTTCTTCTTCTGGGCCTCGGAGCCGGCCAGCTTGATCGCCTCGGTCGCCAGCACGACCGAGCTGTCGAACGGCACCGGTGCGGCGGCGCGGCCGATCTCCTCGGCGACGACGCAGAGCTCGAGCGGCGTCAGGCCGAGACCGCCGTAGGCCTCCGGGATGTTGGTGGCGGGAATGCCGAGCTCGACGAGGCCCTTCCAGACCTCGTCGGCATGGGTTTCGGCCCCGTCGAGCACGCGGCGCACGACCTTTGTCGGGCACTTGTCGGCGAGGAACTTGCGGACCTGCTCCTTGAGCAGCTTCTGGTCGTCGGAGAAATCGAAGTTCATGGTGGCGAACCCTAGCAAGGCGCCACGCATCGGGGAACGGCATTGGGTTCCGTCTGGCGGGTGCTGATCCTGTGCTAGGCTCGCGCCATGACCACGCCCGAGATCCAGGACTGGCACGCCCACGTCTACTTCGACGCCGCCTCGCGCGATGCCGCGTGGGCGCTGCGCGAGCGCATCGAGAAGACCTTCCCGATCGAGATGGGACGGTTCCACGAGAAGCCGGTGGGGCCGCATCCCCGCTTCAGCTACCAGGTGCTGTTCCGGCCCGACCAGCTGGCGCCGATCCTGTCGTGGCTGGCGCTGAACCGCGGCGACCTCACGGTGTTCGTGCATCCCAACACGGGACAGCAACTGGCCGACCACCGCGACCGCGCGATCTGGCTGGGGCGGCAGGAGACGCTCGATCTCAGCGTGCTGCCGGACTGAGTCTAACAACGAGAAAGGAAGATCGATGGAAACGCTGCTGCCGCTGGCGACGAAGGTCGGGGAGAAGCTGAAGGCGCGCAAGGAGACGGTGGCGATCTCCGAATCGTCGGCCGGCGGCCTGGTCGCCGCGACGCTGCTGGCGGTGCCGGGCGCGTCGGCCTACTTCATGGGCGCCGCCGTGGTCTACACCAAGCCGGCGGGCGAGGCCTTCCTCGGCGCGACGCCGGACCGCCGCAAGGGCATCCGCTCGTCGTCCGAGCCGTGGGCGACGCTGGCCGCCGAGCTGGTGCGCGACCGCCTGAAGACGACGTGGGGCCTGGCCGAGACCGGCGCGTCCGGTCCGACCGGCAACGGCTACGGCGATCCCGCCGGCCACACCTGCGTCGCCGTGGTCGGCCCCGACGGCAAGAAGATCGCCCGCACCCTGCGCACCGGCTCGAACGACCGCGTCGCCAACATGCGCGCCTTCGCGGCGGAAGCGTTGAAGCTGCTGGACGAGCAGTTGGGTTAACATCCGTCATCTCGACCGAGGGGCGAAGCCCCGAGCGGAGAGACCTTGCGTCAGCGACCTGGCGGCAATTCGGGAAGAGAAGGTCCCTCCGCTACGCCTCGCTGCGCGAGGCTCCGGTCGGGATGACGGCTATTTGTTCATCACCGCGGCGACGGCGAGGCTCAGCCAGCCGAGGATGAAGGCGGTGCCGCCGATCGGGGCGACGGCGCCCAGCCAGCGCGGGGCGCCGAAGGCCATCAGGTAGAGCGCGCCCGGGAACAGCACGCAGCCGACGGTGAACAGGACCTGCGCGATGGTCGCGAAGCCGCCGCCGCCGAGCCCGCCGGTGCGGACGAGGACCACGACGCCGATCATCGCCAGCGCATGGATCATCGCGTAGTGGCTGCCGGTCTGCAGCCACTCGCGCGCCTTCACGCCGGCCGCGGTCGAGAGATCCAGTCCATGCGCGGCGAAGGCGCCCAGCGCGACCGCGACGGCGCCGGACAGCGCCGCCACCACGATCCAGAGCGCGGACGCCGCCCCGGCCACCGGCAGCATCAGCCCTTGCGCGGCGCGGCGCGGCCGCCGGCGGTGATGCCGCCGTCGATCACCAGCTCCTGGCCGGTCATGTAGTTGGCGGCGTCGGTGCACAGGAACAGCACGCCGTTGGCGATGTCCTGGGCCTCGCCGACGCGGACCAGCGGCGTCACCATGGCCGAGCGCTCGGCCGGGTCGATCGGCGCGTTGCGCCGGTTGCCCTCGGCGCCGGTCGGGATCTTGCCCCAGATCGGCGTCGCGATGATGCCGGGATGCACCGAGTTGCAGCGGATGTTGTCGGCCGCGCACTCCAGCGCCACCGACTTGGCGAACAGCCGCACGCCGCCCTTGGTGGCGGAATAGGCCGCCAGCCCCGGGGCGCCGCGCAGGCCGGCGATCGACGACATCAGCACGATCGAGCCGCCGCCGGCGCGCCTGAGCGCCGGGATGGCGTGCTTCACCGACAGGAACACGCCGTCGAGGTTGATCGCCTGCTGGCGCTGCCAGTCGGCCAGCGTCATCTGCTCGATCGGCGCCATGATGCCGATGCCGGCGTTGGCGACCATGATGTCGAGCCGGCCGAACGCCGTCTCGGCGTCGGCGATCACCTCGGGCCAGGTCGCCTCGTCGCGCACGTCGTGGTGCCGGTAGCGGGCCTTGCCGCCCGCCTGGACGATGCGCTCGACGACGCCCTTGCCCAGCGCGTCGTCGACGTCGGTGACCAGCACCGCCGCGCCTTCGCGCGCCAGCGTGAGAGCACAGGCCTCGCCGATGCCCGAGGCGCCACCGGTGACGATGGCGACCTTTCCAGAGAACTGTGCCATCGCTGCCTCAGCGGCCCTTGAAGTTGCCCGAGCGCTTCTCGGCGTACGACTTCACGCCTTCCTTGAAGTCCTCGGTCTTGCGCGTCCAGTCCTGCTCGACCAGCTCGCGCTCGGTCGCCGCCTCGGCGCCGTCGGCGAAGCCGCGGCGCATGGTCTCGCGCGTCGACAGCAGCGCCAGCGGCGCGCACTCGGCGATCTCCCTGGCGAGGTCCATCGCGCCCTTGCGCACGTCGGCCAGCGGCACCAGCACGTCGGCCAGGCCCCACGCCACCGCTTCCTCGCCGCCGATGCGACGGCCGGTGTAGAACATCAGGTTGGCGCGCTGCTGGCCGATCAGGCGCGGCAGCGTGTAGGTCAGCGAGAAGCCGGGGTGGAAGCCGAGCCGCGTGAAGTTGGCGGCGAAGCGGCCCTCCGGGCAGGTGACGCGGAAGTCGGCCATCACCGCGAGGCCGAGGCCGCCGCCGATCGCCGGGCCCTGCACCGCGGCGATGCTCGGCTTCTTGGCGCGGAACAGGCGGGTCGCCTCCTTGTAGAGGTGCTTGCCGCTCTCCGACTGGCTGCCGGTCGAGGGCCGGTTCTGGAAGTCGGCGCCGGCGCAGAACGACTTGCCCTGGGCGCACAGCACGTAGGCGCGGATGTTGTTGTCGCGGTCGAACGCCTCGAAGGCGTCGGCGATCTGGTTGATCAGCGCGTTGTCGAAGAAGTTGTGCGGCGGCCGCTGGATCTCGACGATGCCGACATGACCTTCGCTCGAGACGCCGATATCCTTGTAAGTGCCGCTCATCGTTTCCCCCACGGGTGAATGTGTGAGCCGGGATATTGCCCCGCCCGCGGGGCCGCCGTCGAGTTGGGAGGGAGAGGAATGTCGCAAAGCGAACGCCATGCGGGAGCGCGAGCCCCGGGCCACGCGCTCGTCCTGGGGGGAGGCACCATGGGTGTCGGTATCATCGCCATGTTCCTGGCCGGCGGCTGGAAGGTCGACGTGGTGTCGCGCTCGGCCGCCACGCGCGACGGCCTGCCGGCGGCCTGCGCCAAGGCCCTGGCGGCGATGGGCAAGCCGACCGACACCAGCGGGCTCGCGACCTTCGCCACCCTGCCCGAGGCCAACTGGAAGGAGATCACGCTCGCGGTCGAGACCGTGACCGAGGACCTCGACCTGAAGCGCCGGCTGTTCGCCGAGATGGAGGCGCTGGCGCGGCCCGACGCGGCCCTGACCTCGAACTCGTCGTCGTTCCCGATCAGCGAGATCGGCAAGGGCCTCGCGAGCCAGTCGCGCATGATGGGCCTGCACTTCTTCATGCCGGCCAGCCTGATCCCGCTGGTCGAGGTGGTGCGCTCGGTCCACACCGACGTCGCCCTGGCCGAGACGGTCGGCGCGATCATGACATCGCTCGGCAAGCGGCCGGTGCAGGTAAAGAAGGACGTGATCGGCTTCCTCGGCAACCGCATCCAGGGCGCGCTGATGCGCGAGGCGCTGTGGCTGATCGAACAGGGCGTGGCCTCGCCGGAGGACATCGACGCCACGGTGCGGCTGTCGTTCGGCTTCCGCTACGCCGCCGCCGGCCCGATCGTGCAGAAGGAGCACTCGGGCTGGGACACGACCTGCGCCGTCGCCAAGATCATCTGGCCGGACCTGTCGAACGCCGACGGCCCGCCGCCGGTCCTGCAGCGCAACGTCGACGCCGGCCGCATCGGCATGAAGACCGGCCACGGCTTCTTCCCGTGGGACGCCGAGTCGATGGCGAAGGAACGCGCCCGCTACGAGCGGGCTCTGCGCAAGTGCCTGGAGATCTTCAAGGAAGAAGGGATCGTCTGACGATCCCCCTCACCCGGCCTCTCCCCCTCGCGGGGGAGAGGAGAAAGAGGGTGAGTCAGGCGGCGCGGCCGCGGCCACGACCGCCGCCGCCGCCGCCGAAGCGGCGCTTCTTCCACTGCGGGCGCGGCGCATCGCCGGCCGGACGGTCGCCGTAGGGGCGATCGCCGCGCGGGCGGTCGCCGTAAGGACGGTCGCCCTGGGGACGGTCACCGTGATGACCGCGCGGGGCGGCATCGCGGTAGTCGCCGAAATCGCGCGGGCCGTCGTGGCGCGGACCATCGTGGCGCGGGCGATCGTTGTACGGGCGATCGTTGTGCTGCCGCGGACGGTCGCCGTAGGGACGATCGTGCTGCGGACGCTCGCCGCGGTTCTCGAACCGCGGGCGATCGTTGCGCGGCCGATCGCCGTGGGGGCGATCGTGGTGCGGGCGGTCGCCGCGATTCTCGTGGTGCGGGCGCTCCTGGCGGGGGCGGTCGTCGAACTGCGGGCGCTCGTGATGCTCGCGCGCCGGGCCGGCCTCGCCGTAGGCCGCGCGCGGCGGCCCCTTGCGATGGCCGCGCGATTGACCGCGCGGCGGACCGCGACGGTCGCCGCGGAAGCCGCGGTCGTCCGAGCGCTCGTCGTCGCGCTCGTCGCGCGCCGAGGCGGCGGACGCCGCCGGCACCTGCGGCAGGTCCTCGTTGGCCGGCATCGGCAGCACCGCGAGGCGCTGGTTGGTCAGGCGCTCGATGCTCTTCAGCTGGCCGCGCTCGCTGCCGTCGCAGAACGAGATCGCGATGCCCGAGGCGCCGGCGCGCGCGGTGCGGCCGATGCGATGGACGTAGCTCTCGGCCTCGGCCGGCATCTCGTAGTTGATGACGTGGGTCACGCCCTGCACGTCGATGCCGCGCGCGGCGAGATCGGTGGCGACCAGCACGCGGGCACGGCCGCGGCTGAAGTTCTCGAGCGCGCGCTGGCGCGCGTTCTGGGACTTGTTGCCGTGGATCGCCTCGGACGGCACGCCGCTCTTGTCGAGCGCCTCGGCGACGCGGTTGGCGCCGCGCTTGGTGCGCGTGAACACGATCACGCGCTCGAGGTTGGCGTCGGCCAGCAGGTGGCTGAGCAGCGCCCGCTTGGTCGAGGCCGGCACGAAGTAGACGCCCTGGTCGATGCGATCGACGGTGCGGCCCTGCGGCGCCACCTCGACCCGCGTCGGGTCGCGCAGGATGTCCCTGGACAGCCGCGCCACGTCGTCGGGCATGGTCGCCGAGAACAGCAGCGTCTGGCGCTCCTTCGACACCGACGCGACGATGCGGCGGACGTCCTTGATGAAGCCCATGTCGAACATGCGGTCGGCCTCGTCGAGGACGAGGAACGTGACCTGGCCGAGGCGGACGTTGCCGCGCTCGACGAGGTCGAGCAGGCGGCCCGGCGTCGCGACCAGGATGTCGATGCCGCGGTTCATGGTCTCGACCTGGCGGCCGAAGCCCAGCCCGCCGATCACCATGCCGAGCTTGAGGCCGAGGCCCTTGCCGTAGGTGTCGAAGCTGCGGGCGATCTGCACCGCCAGCTCGCGGGTCGGCGCCAGCACCAGGGCGCGCGGGCTGCGCGGCTCGGCGCGGCGGTTCTGCTGCGCCAGCTGCTGCAGCACCGGCAGCGCGAACGCCGCGGTCTTGCCGGTGCCGGTCTGGGCGATGCCCAGAACGTCGCGGCCTTCGAGCAGGGCCGGGATGGTGCGGGCCTGGATCGGCGTGGGATGGGTGTAGCCGGCGCCGTTGAGGGCACGCAGCAGCG
Source organism: uncultured Reyranella sp. (assembly GCA_964420105.1). GTDB lineage: Bacteria > Pseudomonadota > Alphaproteobacteria > Reyranellales > Reyranellaceae > Reyranella. The sequence goes on along the minus strand of CAYQRL010000018.1, from coordinate 70,147 downwards.
GCTCGGACAGGCCGAGATCCGCAAACGAAATGTCAGTCACTGGAAAAAACTATCCTGTCGGTCGCGCCAACGGGAGCGACCCTGGGACCCCTTCCCGCGCGCGGCTGGGAGGGTTCTTGCTTCTGGGAGATTGTCTCGGGATGAAGCGCCTCTGACGGGCGCGTCGCGCGATCGCGAGAAACCTGGCCCCCGCGCACTGGCGGGGTGCCCGCTATATGCTGCTGCACCGCAGCAAAGTCAAGGACGATGAAGACAAGGTCCCGGGCGCAGCGAGGGACCTTTCATCCGAAACGGGCGGATGGGACGTATCCTGTCCGCATGCGCGTCCCGACCGACCACTGGTACCCCCTGCTGGAAAGCCGCGAACTCAGGCGCAAGCCGCTGGGGCTGGAGCGGCTGGGGCGACGGTTCGTGTTCTGGCGGACCGCCGACGGCCGGGCGCAGGCGCACGACGACCGTTGCCCGCACCTCGGCGCGGCGCTGAGCGGCGGTACCGTCCGCGACGACTGCCTCGTCTGCCCCTTCCACGGCTTCGCGTTCGATGCCGGCGGTGCCTGCCGCCACGTCCCGGCCAGCGGCCGCGACGCCACCATCCCGCACGGCCTGGCGGTGACGCGACACGAGGTCCGCGAGCGCCACGGCTTCGTCTGGCTGTGGTGGGGCGCGCCGCGCGACACCTACCCCGACCTGCCGTTCTTCCCCGAGTTCGAGGACGCCGGCTGGCGCTCGGTCACCTCCGTCGTCGACTGGCCGGTCCACTACACCCGCGCGATCGAGAACCAGCTCGACGTCGCCCACCTCGCCTTCGTGCATCGCACCACCATCGGCCGCGGCGGCCAGACCCGCGTCCACGGCCCGCACGTCGAGGCCGACCGCGGCGGCATCAAGGTGTGGACGACCAACGCGGTCGACGACGGCACGCCGGCGCCGTCGCGCGAGGCGCTGGCGGCCGCGGCGGCGGGCCGCCCGCCGTCGCTGCACTTCCTGTTCCCCGGCCTGTGGCGGCTGGTCATCACCGAGCGCCTGAAGAACGTGATCGCCTTCGTGCCGATCAACGACGGGCTCACGCGCTACTACCTGCGGCTCTACCACCGCCATCGCAACCCGCTGGTGGCCAGGCCCTTCGAGTGGCTGATGGCGGTCTCGAACCGCTTCATCCTCGACCAGGACCGCCGCGTGGTGGTGACCCAGACGCCGCCGGTCAGCCTCGACGCCACCGACGACCGCCTGGTCGGCGCCGACCGCGCGATCGTGCAGTTCCGGCGGCAGCTGGGTGCCCTTCTCTCGCCGTCGGATGACGGAGAGGACGCCCCGACGTAAGGTCAGCGCCATGGACAGCGCCCGCGCGGACAAGAAGAAGAACAATGCCCTGGGCGCGCTGCTCACCATGCTGGCGATGCTGTGCTTCGCCGCCATGGACTCGATCACCAAGTTCCTGGTCGTCGACTACCCGGTCGGCCAGATGATGTGGATCCGCTCGGGCTTCGTCTTCCTGTTCGCCTGCTTCGTGGTGCGCCGCCAGGGCGTGCGCGCGGCGCTGCGCACGTCGCAGCCCGGCCTGCAGCTCTTCCGTTGCCTGGTCGCCGTGATCGAGAGCGCGATCTTCGTGCTCGCCTTCCGCTACCTGCCGCTGGCCGACACCCACGCCGTCGCCGCGACCTCGCCGCTGATCGTGATCGCCATGGGCGTCGCGTTCCTCGGCGAGAAGGCCGGGCCGGCGCGCTGGCTCGCGGTGCTGGCGGGCTTCGCCGGGGTGCTGCTGATCGTGCGGCCGGGACTGCGCGAGCTCGACTGGCCGGTGCTGCTGCCGCTGGTCGGCGCCGTCCTGTGGGCCGGCTACCAGGTGCTGACGCGGCTGGCGGCGCGGCGCGACTCGCCCGACACCTCGCTCCTGTGGTCGGCCGCGGTCGCGCTGGCGGCAACCACCCTGGTTGGCCCGATCGGCTGGCAGTGGCCGAGCCTGCAGGCGTGGCTCCTGATGTTCGCGATCTCGATGCTGGGCGCGGTCGCCGGCTACGCCCTGATCAAGGCGCTCGACTACGCCGAGGCCGGCGCGGTGCAGCCCTACAGCTACACCCTGCTGGTGTGGGCCACCGTGTTCGGCGTCGCGGTGTTCGGCGACTGGCCCGACACCTGGACGATCGTCGGCGCGGCGATCGTGGTCGCCAGCGGCATCTTCACCTGGCACCACGACCGCCGGGCAGGCCGCTGACGCCTACTTCTTGCGGGCGACCCGCAGGCAGGCCACCAGCGACGACTCCCGGGCAACGTGCCGGTAGCACAGGTCGAGCGTGTCGGCGTTCACCACCGTCCCGTCGACCATGCCGTCGTCGTCGACCATGTAGATGGACTTGCCGTCGAAAGACAGCGACCCGATGATCCGTTCCGTCGCGACGGGCGACGACACCTTGCCCCAGAAGCGCCTCCCGTCCTGGCCCTCGATGGTATAGGTGAAGGGTTGCTGGCTGAGCTTGAACCGGCTCCCGGCCCCCGCGGCATCGGGCCTGCCGTGATGCGCCGCCGGACCTTCGAGGATCGCTTCCGACACCCCCGTCCAGGTGCCCTTGAGATCGATAACCTGCGCCTGCGCCTGCGCCGCGCCTGCCGCCAGCACCATCGCGAAGGCGAGGCCCACGCTCCAAACGTTCGTCATCGTTGCCGTCTCCCCTGTTGAAAATTCAGCGCGGCCAGGCGCGCAGCGCGGTCAGGCCGCCGTCGATCGGCAGCAGGATGCCGGTGACCCAGCGCGATTCGTCGGAGGCGAGGTAGACCGCGCCGTGGGCGATGTCCCACGCCGTGCCCTCGACCTGCATCGGCACCATCTTGCGCCGGCGCTCGCGCGCCTCGTCGCCCATGTGCGCCACCATCGGCGTGTGCACCGAGCCGACGATGATGCAGTTGGCGCGGATGTTCTGGGTGGCGTAGTCGGCCGCCACCGAGTGGGTGAAGCCGTGCAGGCCGGCCTTGGCGGTCGAGTAGGCGACCGCGCCCGGGCTGCCCATCAGGCCGGTCGCGCCGGCGATCGAAGACACCATGATGATCGAGCCGCCGCCGCCCTTCTTCATCTCGGGGATGCAGTGGCGGGTGCACAGCATGGTGGTCGTGAGGTTGGCCTCCAGCACCTTGTGCCAGTCGGCCAGCGACACCGTCTCGGGCGTGCCCGGCGCACCGATGCCGACGTTGTTGTGCAGGATGTCGAGGCGGCCGTAGGTCCTGGCCGCGAAGGCGGCCATCGCCTGCGCGACCTCGTCCCTGGCGACGTCGCCGGCGAACACCGCGGCCTCGCCACCCTCGTCGCGGATCTGCTTCGCGAGCTTCTCGGCGCGCTCGGCGCTGCGGTTGACCAGCACGACCTTCGCGCCCTCGCGCGCGAACAGGATGGCGGTCGCCATGCCGTTGCCGACGCCCTCGCCGCGCGGCGCCGCGCCCGTCACCACCGCCACCTTGCCCGCCAGCCGTCCCGCCATGTCTCTCTCCCGGTTTCGTCGTCGCGATGCTATTGCAGGCGGCGATCCTACAGGGGAGGTCAGGCGCTTGTCCGCAGCGACGCGTTCGAGGCTGCTCGCCGCCGGCACGGCGCGCGTCGCGGCGGCGCTCGGCCGCCACGGCGTCGAGGCGACCGCGCTCGCCGGGCTGCGGCCGCTGACGCCGGGACAGGAGCCGCTCGTCGGAACCGCGACCGAGTCGCTGGAAGACGCCCCGGCCGGCGGCGTGCTGGTGCTGCGCGGCCTCGCGGTGCCGCCGCCGGTCGCGCTGCTGCAGCGCCGCGGCATCGCCGGCGTGGTCAGCGAGCGGCCGCTGCGCGCGGCGGCGGAGATCGCCCGCGCCGGCCTGCCGCTGTGGCAGGGCGACGGCCGGGCGCTGGCGAGCGGCCTCGCGGGACAAGTGCTGTTCGGTGACCGCGCCGGATTGATCGTCGTCCCTGCCGACCTCGCCGACGCGGTGGCGGGCGAGGCCGAGGAGGCGATGGACTACGAGGAGTTCGTCGCCGAGCAGGTCAGCGCCGGCGGCGGCGTCTACGGCCTGCACATCCCGAGCGGCGACGGTGCCCGCCGCGCCTTCGAGCAGTGGCGGCGGCTGAAGGGACGATAAACAACTCGTCATCTCGACCGAGGGGCGAAGCCCCGAGCGGAGAGACCTTGCGTCGACAGGCAGATGGCAAGTCGCGGAGACAAGGTCCCTCCGCTACGCCCTCCTTCGCCCTGCGGGCTGCGGAGAGCTCCGGTCGGGATGACGGTTGGAGGTCGTCGTCAGCAGTTCGGCGCGGTCCGGGTCTGGTAGCCGTCGTAGTACTGGCTGCCGCACACCACCTGCTGTCGCACGATGTCGTCGCGGTAGCCGTTCTGGCCACGGTTGGTCACCGTCACCGTGGTGTAGCGGCGGCCGTCGGCCTGGTTGTACCAGCCGTGGCTGCCGGGCGGGTTGGCGTAGGGGTTGCCGTAGTAGGCCGGCTGGTTGCCGTAGTAGTAGGCGGGCGCGGGCCGGGCGTAGACCGGCGCCGGCCCGTAGTACGGCGTGGCGTAGCGCGGCGGCGGCGGCTGGTAGTAGCCCGGCGCCGTCGTCACCGGGCCGTTTTCCTGGCAGGCCGCGGCGACCAGTCCGACACCGGCCAGCAGCAGCGCCCTCGGAACGAACCTGAACATGCCCTGTCCCTCCACGGCCTGATCGTTCCACGCGATCGTGGTTTCATTGAGACAACGCGGGAGCGCGCCGGGGGTTCAGGGCGCCAGGCGGCTGAGATCGACGACCAGCGCCGCGACCGTACGGGTGCCGACGCCGACGATCAGGATGTCCGTGCCGACCCGCAGGTACTGGTGGCCGGCATAGGACGGCGACAGCTTGGCGATCAGGCCGGGCGGCGGCGCCTCGGCCTTGACGCTGTCGGGCAGCGGCTGGTCGAGCTTCCAGGCGCGACTGGCCGGCGCCGGCGGGGCGCCGCAGGCCTTGTCCTGGCGCACCAGCGGCGGCGGGCAGCGGCCGGCCGCGATCTCGTCACGGTAGTAGGCGAAGGCGGCGTCGCGGTCGCGTTGCGGCACCACCATGCTGAGGGTCGGCAGCGGCGGCAGTTCCTTTTCCTTGCCGGACGGGGTCGAAGACGACGACGAGGTCGACGGCGCTGGCGCCGGCTTGGGTGCCGGGGCCGGGGCGGGAGCCGCGGCGGCGGGCGGCGGGCTGGTGACCGGCGGCAGCGGGTTGGCCGGTCGCGCCGGGTTGGTGAGTTGCGCCGCCGCCGGCAGCGCGAGCGCGAGAACGAGTCCCGTCGCCAGGGAAACGGTACGCATCACGGCGCTCTCCAGTAGTCGGGCAGCCTGGTCGCCAGCCACTTCGCCAGCGCGGCGTTGACCGCGACCGGCTGCTCCTGCGCCATCCAGTGGCCGGACGCCACCACGACCTCGGTGAGGTCGGCACAGTCGCGGCGCATCGGCTCGGCCAGCCGCGAGGTCATGGTCTCGCAGGTCGTGTCGTAGGCCGCGTGCAGGAACAGCACCGGCATCGCGAGCTTGCCGCCATGCGGGGCGCGGCGCGCGTAGGCGCCGTTGGCGGCGTGGTTCATGTACCAGGAGTCGGGACCGAAGAAGCCGTTGCGCGTCAGTGCCGCGGTGTAGGCGGCGTGGTCGGCCTCGGTCAGCACGTCGGGATCGCGCGGCAGGTCGGGCCACGGCCCGCCGCCGACCCAGCCGCCGGCCTTGCGCACCATCGACGTCGCCGCCGGCTTGCCGACGTTGGCCGGGTTGCCCTTGCGGAACAGCGCCTTCACGACCTTGCCGATGTCGGCCTCGAAGCCCTTGCAGGCCTTGTCGAAGTTCTCCTCGTAGAAGAACTGGTAGTCCCACTGCCCGGCCGGGAACGCCTCCTCGGGATAGAGCGCGCGGTCGACCAGCGGCACCACCGTGTCGAGCGTGAAGCCGGTCGCGAGGTAGGGCACGCACAGGCTGGCCACGCCCACCACCTTGTCGGCGTGGTGCGCGGCCAGGTTCCACACCACCGGGCTGCCCCAATCGTGGCCGATCCAGACCGCGCGATCGCGGCCGAGCGCCGCCAGCAGCTCGAGCATGTCGGCCACGATCTCTTCCTGCGCGAAGTCGGCGTGGCGCGCGTAGGTGCTGGAGCGGCCGTAGCCGCGCATGTCCGGCGCGACGCAGCGGAAGCCGAGCGCGGCGAAGGCCGGCAGCTGGTGCCGCCACGACAGCGAGAGTTCGGGCCAGCCGTGGCAGAACACCAGCAGCGGTCCCCCTTCCGCTCCGCAGGCCAGGAAGCCGGTGGTGTGGCGCGCGGTCTTGACGGTGTGTTCGGTGACCGGGAATGTCATGGGACGGAGGCTTCCATGGAAATCGATACCGGCACAACCGAACTTTTGTGCGAGGTGCGCGACGGCGTCGCGGTCATCACCCTCAACCGGCCCGAGGCGCGCAACGCGCTGTCGGACAAGCTGACGCCGGCGCTGCGCACCCAGATCCGCGAGCGCGGCGAGGATCCCGAGGTCGGCGCCCTGCTGATCACCGGCGCCGGCACGGCCTTCTGCAGCGGCGGCGACGTCAAGGGCATGGGTGGCCGCGGCCCGCGCGGCCAGATGAGCTACGAGGAGCGGCTGGCCGACCTGCGCTGGCGGCAGGCCAACCTGACCGGCGCACTGGTGGCGCTGCGCAAGCCGACCATCGCCGCCCTGCCCGGCGCCGCCGCCGGCGCCGGCCTCGCGATCGCGCTGGCCTGCGACGTGCGCATCGCCGCGACCTCGGCCTTCGCCAGCACCGGCTACGCCAAGATCGGCCTGTCGGGCGACTACGGCATCGCCTGGCTGCTGACCCGCACGGTCGGCCCCGCGCGGGCGCGCGAGCTGATGTTCACCTCCGACCGCATCGACTCGGAGCGCGCCGAGCGCATCGGCCTGTTCAACCGCGTCGTGCCGGACGACCAGCTGCGCACCGCTGCCTTCGAGTTCGCCCGCACCCTGGCCCAGGGCCCGCGGGTGGCGCTGCGCAACATGAAGGACAACCTCGACGACGCGCTGCACATCGATTACCCGACCGCGCTGCACCGCGAGGCCGAGCGCCTCGTCCAGGCCTCGCGCACCGAGGACCACAAGGAAGCGGTCAAAGCGTTCGTCGAGAAGCGCAAGCCGGTGTTCAAGGGGAAGTAGCCCCTCACCCCGCCTCTCCCCCTCGCGGGGGAGAGGAGCATGAATCCATAGGACCGGCTGCTAGTCCTGGTCCGGCGCGCCGAGCGGAAAGAACGGACGGAACGGGCGGGCCTCGTCGACGGCGCGGGCGAAGGACGGGCGGCGCAGCAGGCGTCGGCGCAGCGCCCGCACGGCGCTGAACGCGGTGTCGATCGGCTGCACCCAGTCGGCGTAGAACAGCGCCGGCGCGGCGGCGCAGTCGGCCATCGAGAAGTCCGGACCCGCGGTCCACTCGCCGCCGACCAGCCTCGTGTCCAGCCAGGCGTAGGCCTGCTCGAGCCGCGACCGCGCCTCGGCGACGCCGCGCGGGTCGCGCGCGCCCTCCGGCCGCAGCGCGTCGCCGACGATCCGCTGCATCGGCGTCATCACGTAGAGGTCGAGGAAGCGGTCGAGCGCGCGCACCGCCAGCGCCGCCCGGGGATCGTCCGGCAACAGTCGGACCGGGCCGCGGTGATGGAGGTCGAGGTGCTCGAGGATGATGCTGGTCTCGGCCACCGGCGTCTCGCCGTCGAGCAGCACCGGCATCAGCCGCAGCGGCCACAGCCGCGCCAGCTCGTCGAAGGTCTCCGGCCGGTCGAGCAGCCGCCACGTGAACGGCGTCGCGTTCTCGTACAGCGCGACCAGCACCTTCTGGGTGCAGGAGGAGAACGGGTGGCCGTAGAGGACGAGCGCCATGCGGGGAACTCCTGTTGTGCCGCGTCAGCCCGAGCGCGGCGAGGGACCCTTCTCAACGGCCGACGGAGAGGAAAGGTCCCTCGCCGCGCTCGGGACGACAGCTAGGAAACCCGCACCGCGCACTTGCCGCGGTTGCGGCCCTCGAACAGGCCGACCAGCGCCTGGGGCGCGTTCTCGAGGCCGTCGATCACGTCGACGATCGCCTTGATCCGGCCCTGCTCGACCCAGCGCGCCAGCCGCGCCTCGGCGACGGTGCGCTGGTCGTAGAAGTCCATCACGATGAAGCCTTCCAGCCGCAGCCGCTTGGTCACCACCAGGCCCGGCACCGCCATCGGGCCGGGCGCCGGCTGGGCGACGTCGTACTGGGAGACGTTGCCGCAGCAGGCGATGCGGCCGCGCAGGTTCATCAGCGACAGCGCCGCCTCCAGCACCGGGCCGCCGGTATTGTCGAAGTAGACGTCGATGCCGTCGGGACAGGCCGCCGCGAGGGCGCGGCGCAGGCCCGGCGCCTTGTAGTCGACGGCGGCGTCGAAGCCGAGCTCGCGCACCAGCCAGTCGACCTTGTCGGCGCCGCCCGCGGTGCCGACGACGCGGCAGCCCGACAGCTTCGCGATCTGGCCGACCATGGTGCCGACCGCGCCGGCCGCCGCCGACACCAGCACCGTGTCGCCGACCTTGGGACGGCCGACCTCGAGCAGGCCGAAGTAGGCGGTGAGGCCGGTGACGCTGAGCGGCCCGATCAGCATCTCGAGCGGCGCCTTGATCGTGCGCTTGACCAGCCGGCGCGACGGCACGGCGGCGTAGTCCTGCCAGCCCCAGTCGCCCTCGACGATGTCGCCGGCCTTGAGCCCGGGGCTGCGCGATTCCACGACCTCGCCGATCGCGAAACCGCTCATCACCTGGCCCGGCTCGAGCGCGTCGCGGTAGGTCTTGCCCATCATCCAGGCGCGGTTGGCCGGGTCGAGCGACAGCAGGCGCGTGCGCACCAGCGCCTCGCCCTCCTTCGGCGCCGGGATCGCGGTCTCTGTCCACTGGAAGGTGTCGGGGCCGATCTTGCCGGCCGGCGGGCGGGCGTAGAGCCACTGGCGGTTCATGCGACAGCTCCTGGGTCTCAGTCGCGGTAATTGGCGGCGCGCTTCTGCAGGTTCGACATCACCGCCTCGACCTGGTTGGGCGAGCCGATCAGCTTCTGCTGCTCGACCGACTCGGCCATCAGGCCGGTGGCGGCATCGACCGCGACGGCGTCGTTCAGGATGCGCTTGTTGGCCCGGATCGCGTCGGGGCTCTTGGACGCGATCTCGCGCGCCGTCTCCAGCGCGGCGGCGCGCGGGTCGTCGACCACGCGGGTGACGAAGCCCAGCTCCCGCGCCTCGCGGCCGTCGAAGATGCGGCCGGTGTAGGTCAGTTCGCGCACGACGTCCTCGCGCGCGAGGTGGCGCATCAGCTGCGTGCCGGCGAGGTCGGGCACGAGGCCCCACTTGATCTCCATCACCGAGAAGCGCGCGTCCGGCGTGGCGTAGCGCATGTCGGCGCCGAGCGCGATCTGGAAGCCGCCGCCGAACGCGACGCCGTGGACCGCGGCGATCACCGGTACCGGCAGGGTGCGCCACTGCCAGGCGCACTGCTGCGGCCGGTTGGCGATGCCGTGGGTGCGCGTGGCGAGGTCGCGCACGCCCGGCACGGCGTCGCCGTCCTGCTTCATGGCGGCGAACGAGGCCATGTCGAGGCCGGCGCAGAACGCCTTGCCCTCGCCCGACAGCACGACGCAGCGCAGGCCCTTCATCGCCGCGAGCCGGGCGCCGGCCTCGAGGATGCCCTCGAACATCGCCGGGTCGAGCGCGTTCATCTTGTCGGCGCGGACCAGGCGGACGTCGGCGACGCCGTCCTTCAGCTCGATCGAAACACGGTCCTTCATTTCTCGCTCTCCGATTTCAGCCAGTCGCGCAGCCGGCGTTTCACTTCCTCGGGCGGCAGGCGCGGCGGGGCGCTGCCCGGCGTCTGCAGGGTGCCGTCCGGATGCTTGGGCCACATCAGCACGGCGATGCCGCGCTGCACGTCGGCGAAGGTGCAGTCGTCGGGCAGGCGGTCGAGCAGCGCCCGCACCTCGGCCTTGACGTCCGTGGACCTGCCGTCGCTCCCCTTGTTGTCGCTCCCCTTGTTGTCGCTCCCCTTGCGGTCGCTCATCGCGTCACCATCAGCCACAGGCCCTGCGCCACGTAGACCGACCCCAGCGCCAGGATGACGCGGCGGGTCCAGTGGTAGAACTGCCTGTCCGACATACGGTCGAGGAAGCGCCGCGACAAGGTCGTGCCGATCACGGCGAAGACGCAGGCGTAGCCCATGACCAGCCACTGCTCGAGGTCGCGGCCGGCCGGGTCGGCGATCAGGGCGCCGAAGTAGGCGACCTTGGTGAGGTGGCCCAGCACCTGCGCCGCCGCCTTGGTGGCGACGTTGACCTGCCGCGTCATGCCGGTGCGGACGTAGAAGATGTCGAGCAGCGGGCCGGTGACGCCCGAGACCAGCTGGATGCCGCCGCCGATCGCGCCGGCGAGGAAGGCCTGGCCGCCGCGCTCGATGTTGGGCGCCCAGCGCTGCGGCACCGCCAGCGCCACGAACGGGGTCAGGCCGACCGCCATCAGGACCAGCGCCTTGTCGGGCACGAAGTCGAGGAACGAGAAGAACAGGAGCGCGGTCGCCGCCCCCGAGCCGAACTGGAAGACCACGCTCCAGCGGACGTGGTGGCGCCACAGCCACGCCCGCCAGGCGTTGGCCGCGATCTGGATGATGCCGTGGAACACCATCGCCACCGGCACCGGCAGCACCGCCAGCAGGAAGCCGATCAGCAGCATCCCGCCCGCCATGCCGAAGATGCCGGAGATGAAGGAGGTGACGACGGCGACGACGGCGAGCGCGGCGAGGATCGGCAGCGAGAACATCCGCCTCGCGGCGTAGCGCAGTCCTGCGCGCCTTGTCGAGAACCACCGTGACTTTCGCCACCGATCGGTCGACCGCCCCGTCCTATGGTTGCAGGATCAGGGGTCCGGACCGGTTCCGGCATCCACGGGGAGGCGCGCCATGGCCGGGCTCGATCGACTGAGGGACGCGCAGCGGGCGGCGCAGATGGCGGCGGCCCGGCGTTACGCCGAGCGCGCGGCCCAGCGCGAGAAGACCAAGGCGGCGGTGCAGACGCTGGGACCGGGTGGCGCCGACTCGGCCGGCCGGCAGTCGCGCTTCGACACCCGCATGGCGACCTTCCGCCGGGCGCGCGCCCTGCGCAGCGCCGGCCTGCTGCCGATCGGGCTGGAACGCAAGATCGGCCCGACCCTCGACTGGGTCGACGGCGCGCCCAGCGAGGTCTCGCGCAGGGCCGGCCGCCCGGTCGCCCGCATCGTCGGCGACATCGGCGCCGGGCTGCAGCCCGAGGGCTTCGCGACCGGTTTCCTGGTCGCCACCGACCTCTTGATGACCAACCACCACGTCTTCCCGACGCGGTCGGACGCGGTCGGCGTCGGTGCCAACTTCCTCTACGAGAAGTCCGAGCGCGGCATCGAGGCCGGGGTCGTGTTCGAGCTCGATCCCGACCGCTTCTACGTCTCCGACGAGACGCTCGACTTCGCCATCGTCGCGGTGAAGCCGCGCTCGCTCACCGGCACGACGCTCGACGCGCTGGGCGTCATCACCCTGGTCGAGGCGACGCCCAAGATCCTGCGCGGCCAGCCGGTCAACATCATCCAGTACCCGGGGGGCGGACCCAAGCGCTACGCCATCCGCCAGAACCGGCTGGTCGACATCCTCGATCGCGAGGGCTTCCTGCACTACGAGACCGACACGCTGGAGGGCTCGTCGGGATCGCCCGCCTTCAGCGAGCAGTGGGAACTGGTGGCCCTGCACCACGCCGGCATCCCGGAGATGAGGAACGGTCGCATCGTCGCGGTCGGCGGCGGCACCTGGACCGAGGAGATGGGCGACGAGCGCGTGCACTGGGTCGCCAACGAGGGCATCCGGGTCAGCGCGATCGTCGGCAAGCTGGCCAGCCTGAGCCTCGCCGACCCGGCCGAGCAGGCGATCCTGCGCGACCTGCTGGCCTCGACCACCGACCCGGTCGACGACATCAACCAGCGCGTCACCGCGGCGGCCGCCACGCTGGCGCCCGGGTCCGTGCTCCCGCCCGCCTCGATCTCCGGCCAGCCGGGGTCCGCCACGGCCGGCAACCAGTTCGTCTTCAACGGTCCCGTGACCATCCACGTCTACGCGCCGGGAACCGCCGGCCCCGGCGGCGCCACCACCGTCGTCACGCCGATGCCGGCACCGGCGGCCGAGGAAGCGTCGCTGCGCTTCGACCCGGACTACGACGGCCGCGAGGGCTACGACCCGGCCTTCCTCGATCCCCGGGGCGACATCCGCGTGCCGGTGCCGACCGTGGCCCGCGAGCGCCTGGGCGAGATGCTGAAGGGCGACGACGGCAAGCCGCTGGTGCTGAAGTACCACCACTTCGAGCTGGCGATGAACAGGGTCCGCCGGCTGCAGATGTGGTCGGCCGCCAACGTCGACTACGACCCGGCGCGCAAGCCCGACGGCTCGCGGACCTCGTTCGGCAAGGACAAGTGGATCCTCGACAGGCGCATCCCGGCCGAGGCCCAGGTCGCCGATCCCGACTTCTACCAGCCGGCCGGCAAGGTCGATCGCGGCCACGTCGTGCGGCGCGAGGACAATGCCTGGGGCGACACCGAGCGCGAGATCGAGTTCGCCAACTCCGACACCTTCCACTGGACCAACTGCACGCCGCAGCACGAGGCCTTCAACCGCGCCTCGCCGGGCGGCGCCTACGGCGACATCAAGGGACTGTGGGGCGACTTCGAGAACTTCATCCAGCGGAGCCGCAAGGGCCGGGACACCAGGGCCTGCATCCTCGCAGGCCCGGTGCTCGACAAGGGCGATCCCCGGGCCGACTTCGGCGACGGCAGGATCCCCTACCCGCTGCGCTTCTGGAAGGTCGTGTGCGTCGCCGAGCCGGGCGCCGGCGGCCGCGGCAAGGCGCTGCGCGCTTTCGGCTTCGTGCTCAGCCAGAAGCCGGTGGTCGACAGGTTCGGCATCGAGGCGTTCGGCCCGGGCCGCTTCAGGCGCTACCAGGTGTCGCTGGCCAAGATCACGCAGCTGACGGGCGTGGTGTTCGCCGACGCGCTGCACGCCGCCGACGCCCTGCGCGGCGTGCCCGAGTCGCTGCGCATCACCAGCGTGCGCCAGGTCGCGGGGCTGGGCGACGAGGCCGCGACCGCCGAGAAGGTCGACGAACCGGTGGCCTGAGGAGCCGCCGGCCTAGTGCCGTCGACGGAACTTTGCTCTAACCGGTGACATGCAGGACACCGATCTTCTCTTCATGCCGGCCGTCAGGGCGGCGGCGCTGATCCGCGCCCGCCGGCTGTCGCCGGTCGAGTACCTCGACGCCGTGCTGGCCGCCACGGCGGCCGCCAACCCGCGGCTCAACTGCTTCCGCGAGGTCATGGTCGAGGCCGCCCGCCGCGACGCGCGGGCCGCCGAGCAGGCGGTGATGGACGGCGCGCCGCTGGGGCCGCTGCACGGCGTGCCGGTCAGCATCAAGGACCTGGTCGACGTCGCCGGCGTGCCGACGCGCCACGGCTCGGCGATCTTCGAGGACAACGCCCCGGCCGCGGCCGACGACGTGCTGGTGCAGCGGCTGCGGGCGGCCGGCGCGATCGTGTTCGCCAAGTCGACGACGCCCGAGTTCGGGGTCAAGGGCCTGACCGACGGGCCGTCCTTCGGCATCACCCGCAACCCGTGGAACCTCGCGCGCACCTCCGGCGGCTCGAGCGGCGGAGGCGCCGCGGCGGTGGCGGCGGGCCTGGCGCCGCTGGCGCTCGGCACCGACGGCGCCGGCTCGGTGCGCGGCCCGGCCTCGTGCTGCGGCCTGGTCGGGCTGAAGCCGACGCTGGGCGCGGTCCCGGCCGACACGGCGCGCGACGCCTTCGGCAACAACACCTATGCCGGCCCGCTGACCCGCGGCGTCGCCGACGCCGCCCTGATGCACGACGTGCTGAAGGGACCGAGCGAGCGCGACCCGTGGACCCTGTCGGGCGGCGTGCAGCACCCGCTGTCGCCGCGGCTGGCGTCGAACGACCTGTCGGGCATCCGCATCGGCTACATCGAGCGCACCGCCAACCCGCGGGTCGCGGCCGACGTGGTGCGCAACACCCGGGCGGCGCTGGCGGCGTGGCAGGATCTCGGCGCCGCGGTCGAGGAGGTCGGCGAGGCGATCGACTGGATCGAGTACGAGGGCCGCGTGCTCTACCAGGCCAACTTCGCGGTGTTCTGCGCCCAGTACCTGCCGCGCTGGCAGAACCGCATGGACCCGGTGACGCTGGCGTTCATGGAGCGCGGCGCCGCCTTCACCCTGGCCGACTTCCGCAACGCCCAGTTCGCGCGCACCGCGCTGTTCCGGCGCCTGCAGGGCCTGCTCGCGTCCTACGACTTCCTGGTGATGCCGACCAACGCCCGCACCGCGCTCGACGTCGGCCACGACGCCGCCAACGACGACGTGGTCATCGACGGCCACAAGTGCGGCATCACCCGCCAGGGCTGGACCTCCTACCAGTACCCCTTCAACCTCAGCGGCCACCCCGCGCTGGCCCTGCCCTCCGGCTTCGGCGACGACGGCCTGCCGACCTCGGTGCAGGTGGTCGGCCGCTGGGGCCACGAGACCGACGTGTTGCGGATGGGCGCGCTGCTCGAGGCCACCCGCCCGTGGGCGCAGCACCGCCCGCCGGGCTGATCAGGGACTCAGTCGAAGGCCAACCGCGGCAGCCACAGCGCCATGTCCTGCCAGTAGATCAGCATCACCGTCATGATCAGCATGGTGACGAAGAACGGCACCGTGCCGCGGAAGACGTCGCTGATCGAGCCCTCGCCGCGCACCGCCTGGATGACGTACAGCGTCATGCCGACCGGCGGGCTGATCAGGCTGATCTCGCACATCAGCACGAGGAAGACGCCGAACCAGACCGGGTCGATGCCCGCCGCCTTGATCAGCGGGAACACCAGCGGCAGCGTGCCGACCATCATCGGCAGGGTCTCGAAGAACGTGCCGAGGATGACGTAGAAGACGAACAGCACCCAGATCAGGGTGATGCCGTCGAGCTGCAGGCCGGCCACGTAGGCGGTCAGCGCGTTGGTCGCGCCGAGCAGGCCGAGCACGAAGTTCAGGGCGAAGGCGCCGGCCAGGATCAGCATGCTGAGCGCCGTCAGGTTGACGGTCGAGAGGAACGCCTCGTGCAGCATGCGCAGGGTGAGGCGTCGGTAGACCGCCGCGATCGGCAGGGCGGCGACCACGGCCAGCGCCGCCGCCTCGGTCGGCGTCGCCCAGCCGAGATAGATCGATCCCATGATGATGATGAAGATCAGCGACGGCGCGACGAGACCGCCGAGCCGGCGCAGCCGCACCGGCAGCGGATCGACCTCCGGCTCGCGCGGCGCGACCGCCGGGTTGCGCAGCGCCAGCACGACGATGCACAGCATGAACATGACGGTGAGGATGGCGCCGGGCAGCACGCCGGCGGCGTAGAGCCGCGCCACCGAGGTGTTGGTCAGCACGCCGTAGATGATGAAGGCGATGCCGGGCGGGATGAGGTTGCCGAGCGAGCCGCCGGCGGCGATCGAGCCGAGGACCAGCGGCGTGCTGTAGCGCCGGGTCCGGAACGACGGCAGGGCCACGGTCGCGATGGTCGCCGCGGTGGCGACGGACGATCCCGACACCGCCGAGAACAGCGCCGACGAGGCGACGTTGGTGTGCAGCAGGCCGCCGGGCAGCGGGTTCAGCCAGTCCGACAGCGACCGGTACATCTGGTCGGTCGAGCCGCATCGCACCAGGATCTCGCCCAGCAGGATGAACAGCGGCAGCGCCAGCAGCAGCGAATCGTTCATCGACTCGAAGTAGACGACGCCCAGAGCGTTGATCGCCGGCCAGCCGAAGTACAGGCCGGCCCCGATCGCGCCGATCGCGAACATCACGGTGGCGATGTGCAGGCCGAGCGCCATCAGCCCCAGCATGAGGACGAAGCCGAACGCGACTCCACTGGCTTCCATCATGGCCGTACCTCCCCTTCCTCGGCGAGGCGCGTCTCGAGCTGGCTGACCTCCGTCTTTACCTCTTCCTCGAGCGAGGCCGGCCCATACAGCCGGTCGAGCAGGCCGCGGTCGCGGAACAGCAGCAGGACCGCGTGGGCGGCCGAAACGCCGGTGGCGAGCGCGAACAGCGCCAGGCCGGCGAACCACATCGCCTGGGGGATCCACAGCGGCGTCTGCAGCGGCGTGTTGGCCGGCTTGCCGCTCTCGAAGTTGGCCGCCAGCTCGCCCCAGCCGCGCCAGGCGCAGAACAGGGCCATCGCCGCCAGCGTCAGCACCGCCAGCACGTTCAGCAGCGTGCGCGCGATCGGCGGCACGTGGGGGAACAGCAGCGTGATCCGCATGTGCGAGCGCGTCACGAACGCCCAGCAGAAGCCGGCCGCGCTGGTGATGGCCAGGACGTAGCCGCTGATCTCGTCGACGCCGCGCAGCGAGAAGTCGAACCAGCGCCGCGAGACGATCTCGAACACCGTGAGGAACGAGATCGCCATCAGGATCCACCCGCTCAGGATGGCGGCCAGGCGCGCGAGCGGCGCGACGGCCGCGACGGGGTTGAACACCGGCAGGCTGCTACGGCGCGGCCGTGAGGCCCGTCAGCTTGCCCACCGAGTCGGTCCACGCCTTGGCGCACTCGGCGCCGCAACGCTTGGCCCAGCGCTTCAGCACGACGTTGTTCAGCGCGTCCTCGCGCGCCTTGAGGTCGGCCTCGCTCGGCTTGACGCGCACGACCTTGCCGGGCTTGCCCTCGCTGCAGGTGCCGCCCTGGCCGCTGACGCAGACCAGGCCCATCTCGACCTCGTCGCCGATCACCTTCCAGCCGCGGTCACCCATCTCCTTGAGTTCCTTGGTGAAGAACTCCTTGGTGGCCGGGTTCATCTTGTTCCACGAGTTCTCGCTGACCGCGGTGTAAATGATGGTGAAGCCGACCGGCATCTCGAGGACCGTGCTCACCACCTCGTGCCAGCCCGCCTTGTAGGCCGGCATCGTGCCGGTGATGCCGCAGTCGACGGTGCCGCGCTGCAGCGCCGGCACCACCTCGCCGAACGGGATCGTCACGGCGGTGGCGCCGAGGCCCTCGACGAGGTCGCCCTGGCTGACGCCCTGGACGCGGATCTTCTTGCCCTTGAGGTCGGCGACGCTCTTGATCGGCGCGGCGCACCAGATCATCTGGGTCGGGAACGTGTACCAGTTCATGATCTTGGCGCCGTACTTGGAGCCCATCGTCTTCTCGATGTAGGGCCCCCAGACCTCGGTGATCTTGCGCGCCATCGGCATGTCCCTGGCGACGCCCGCGATGTCGACGCCCTCGAGCGCCGCGTCTTCCGCGACGTAGATCGGCAGGGCGTGCGCGAAGTCGAACAGGCCGAGCTTGAGGAGGCGCATGACCTCCGTGCCCTTGAGGTTGAGCTCGGTGGTCGACTGGGCGTTGGCGCTGATCTGGCCCTTGGAGTCCTTGGGGACGGTCTCGCCCCAGAACGGCTTCTCGACCAGCTGCCAGTTGCTGAGGTTGCCGAAGCTGCCGACGACCTTGAAGCTCTGCTTCGGCAGGTCCTGTGCCTGCGCCGTCGCGGACAGCGCGAGGCCGGCGGCCACGGCAAGGGCCGCCAAGCGGTTGATCTTCATCGAGTGCCTCCCAGTAGGCGTTGTTTGGCCGGATCGTATCGCATTGGCACTTGGCGACACAACGCTCCTTCTCGCGTTCTCTCCGCCGGGGATGCAACTTGAGGCGGGACGAACGGACGCCGGGAAAGTACGATCCGCCCGCAAGAGGGAGGAAGACATGCGGACCCTGAAGACCCTGGCGGGCATCGTCGCGGCGCTGGCGATGGCCGGCGCGGCCGCGGCGCAGACGGCGGACAAGTTCCCCGACAAGCCGGTGAAGATCATGGCGCCCTACGCGCCGGGCGGGAACATCGACGTCACCGCCCGCATCGTCGCCGACAAGCTGAAGGACGTGCTCGGCGTCCCCGTGCTGGTCGAGAACAAGGCCGGCGCCAGCGGCATGATCGGCAGCGACGTCGTCGCCCGCTCCGCCCCCGACGGCTACACCCTGCTGGTCTCGGCCAACTCGCTGGTCGCGGTGCCGGCGATCTACGGCAACGCGCCCTACGACTGGCGCACGGCGTTCCAGCCGATCAGCCACATCCAGTCGGTGCCGGCGGTGCTGATCGTGCCGGCGAACTCGCCGATCAAGTCGATGGCCGACTTCGTGGCGCTGGGCAAGGACGGCAAGTTCTCGGTCGCCGACTCCGGCGTCGGCACCACCAACCACATCGCCATCGAGCTGATCGGCGAGCTGACCGGCACCCGCTACACGCCGATCCACTACAAGGGCAGCGGCCAGGCCCACGCCGACCTGATCGCCGGACAGGTGCCGGCCCAGGTCGACCAGATCAACGCCGCGATCGGCCACATCAAGTCGGGCAAGGCGCGCGCCATCGCGGTGTCGTCCGACAAGCGCCTGCCGCAGCTGCCCGACGTCCCGACCATGAAGGAGTCGGGCGTCAAGGGCCTCGAGAACTTCACCTTCAGCACCTACACCGGCCTGTTCGCGCCGGCCAAGCTGCCGCCCGACGTCCTGGCCAAGCTCAACGCGGCGATGGTCAAGGTGCTGAACGACCCGGCGGTGGTGGCGAGGTTCGCCGAGCTGACGGCCGAGACCAGGGCCAGCACGCCGCAGGAACTGGCGGCGATGCTCGACCAGGAGGAGAAGCTGGTCGTGCCGCTGATCAAGAAGATCGGCATCAAGGCGGAGTAGTCCACGACATGACCTGGCTTCCCCCGGCCGTCGCCCCCATCGTCCTGCTGCTGATCTCCAACGTCTTCATGACCTTCGCCTGGTACGGGCACCTGAAGTTCACGGATCGGCCGCTGTGGCTGGTGGTGGTGGCGAGCTGGGGCATCGCCTTCGTCGAGTACTGCTTCGCCGTGCCGGCCAACCGCTGGGGCCACGCGGTCTACTCCGCCGCCGAGCTCAAGACCATGCAGGAGGTGATCACGCTGACCGTGTTCGCCCTGTTCTCGGTGCTCTACCTCGGCGAGCGCATCACCCTGAACCACCTCGTCGGCTTCGCCCTGATCTGCGCCGGCGCGTTCTTCGTGTTCCGCGGCCCCCTGCCCGGCTGAACCCTGCCCGGCCGAGCCTTACTCGGCCGCCTTCAGCGCCGCCGCCGCCTGGATCGCCGCCCGCGCCCGCTCGCCGGCACGGCGGTTGCGGCGCTTGATCCACCACATCAGGAACCCGGTGACCGCGAACAGCGGGATGATCACGCCGGACACGAACACCAGGAACTTGTAGAGCGGGCCGAGGCCGAGGCCGTAGTGCAGCGCCCGCTGCCAGGCGAGGAACCGCTCGCCCGCGGTCATCGTCCGCGGGTCGAGCACGTCCAGCACGGTCCGGCGCAACGGGTCGATCACCACCGTGACCGGCGGCGCACCGTCGCTGTGACCGTCACGCACCAGCGACACGCGCAGCGCCTGGTCGGGCCGGGTCGGCAGGAAGGCGTTGAGGAAGCGCGCGTCGGGCACGCGGCTGCGGGCGAGGCCGACCGCCTCGTCGACGCCCATCGGCCGGGTGCCGCGCATCGGCTCGATCCTGGCCAGCATCGTCGCGGCCCGCACGTCGCGGCCGGGCAGCACGGTGGTGACGACGGCGCCGACCGCCTGCGGGAAGGCGATGTAGACGCCGGTGAAGTTCACCAGCATGAACAGCACGAGGGTCCAGATACCGACCGCGCCGTGCAGCTCGCGGTGCAGGCGCAGGCCCTTGGCGTTGCGACGCACCCCGAAGGCGCGCCGCCACTGGCCGGGCCGCGGCCACCACAGGTACAGGCCGGTGCAGCCCAGCACCAGCAGCGCGACGCCCAGCCAGCCGACGATCTCGCGGCCGACGCCGCCGGCGATGAACAGGTGGCCGTGCAGGTCGTGGAAGAAACGCACCCAGCCGGTCATGGCCTGCGACCCGAGCGGCTCCAGCGACACCGGGTCGAGCAGCACCTGCACGCTGCCCGCGAACGGGCTCTGGTTGCGGTTCGCGCCGACCTCGCCGCGCGCCGGGCCGACCGGGCGGGACAGCCGTACCGCCGCCGGCTCGCCGACCTCGGCCGGCCAGCGCACCGCCATGGCGACGCGGTCGGGTTGGTTCACCGCCTTCTTGGCGGCCTCGACCAGCTCGGACGGCGGGCGCCACTCGCCCGGCGTCGTCGCCGCCGGCTCGCCCTGTCCCAGCAGGTGCTCGATGTCGTGGCCGTAGACCAGGACGGCGCCGCTGACGCCCATCACGACCAGCGGCAGCAGCAGGACGAGGCCGATCCACAGGTGCAGCTGCTGCAGCCAGTAGCGAAGCGTGCGTTGCTGGGGCTTCAGGGTGAACGCCATCATGACCTCGGGCTCTCCGCCGGTGGTGATGGGCTGGCGGCAGCTGGCCCGGAAAGGGGCGGTCAGCCCGCGCCGAGCGCGCGGGCGACCTGGTTGGTGACCAGCGCGGCGGCGTAGGCCAGCGCCAGCATGTAGAGGAACGTGACCGCCATCCAACGCCAGCTGCCGGTCTCGCGGCGGATCACCGCCAGGGTCGAGGCGCATTGTGGCGCGAACACGAACCAGGCGAGGAACGCCAGCGCGGTGGCGAGGCTCCAGTGGCCGGCCAGCGCCTGGCCGACCTGTGCCGCGGCTTCCTCGCCGCCGGCCACCGCGTAGATGGTGCCGAGCGAGCCGACCGCGACCTCGCGCGCCGCCATGCCGGGGATCAGCGCGACGTTGATCTGCCAGTTGAAGCCGAGCGGCGCGGTCAGCGGCTGCAGCGCGGTGCCGATCATCGCGGCCAGGCTGTAGTTGATCGCCGGCCCGGTCGCGCCCTCGGGCGGCTGCGGGAACGAGGCCAGCAGCCAGATCAGGATCATCATGGCGAGGATGGTGGTGCCGGCGCGCTCGAGGAACATCATGGCGCGCGTCCACAGGCCGATCGCGAGGCTGCGCGGCTGCGGCAGCTTGTAGTCGGGCAGCTCGAGCATGAACGGCTCGCCGGCGGCGCCGCGCCACACCAGCCGCTTGATCACGAACGACACCGCCAGCGCGCCGGCGATGCCGACGGCATACAGGCCGAACATCACCAGCCCCTGCAGGCCGACGAAGCCCCAGACGTCGCGCTCGGGCACGAAGGCGCCGATGATCAGCGTGTAGACCGGGATGCGCGCCGAGCAGGTCATCAGCGGTGCCACCAGGATGGTGGTCAGGCGGTCGCGTCGGTCGTCGATCACGCGCGTCGACATGATGCCGGGGATCGCGCAGGCGAACGACGACAACAGCGGGATGAAGGCGCGGCCGTGCAGCCCGGCGCCGCCCATGATCCGATCCATCAGGAAGGCGGCGCGCGCCATGTAGCCGAGGTCCTCGAGCACGAGGATGAAGAAGAACAGGATCACGATCTGCGGCAGGAACACCACGACGCTGCCGACGCCGCCGATCAGCCCGTCCTTGAGGAAGCTGCGCAGGAGGTCGGGCAACGGCGCGGCATCGACCGCCTCGCCGAGCAGATGGAAGCCGGCCTCGATGCCGTCCATGAGGGGCGCCGCCCACGCGAACACCGCCTGGAACATCACGAACAGGATCGCCAGCAGGATCACGAGGCCCGCCACCGGGTGCAGCAGCACGGCGTCGGCGCGCGCGGTCAGCGAATCGCGCCGGCCCGGTCCCTTGACCGCGGCGGCGAGCAGCCGGTCGGCCTCGCGCTGGCCGACGCGCAGCGCGCCGGCGTCGGGTGCCTGCCAGTCGGCGCCGGCCGAGGCGGGGTGGCGGTCGACCTGGCGATCGATCTCGGCCAGCAGCGCCCGGGTGCCGCCGCGCCGGACCGCCACCGATTCGACCACCGGCACGCCGAGTTCCCTCGACAGGCGCTCGGTGTCGATCTCGATGCCGCGCTTGCGCGCGATGTCCATCATGTTGAGCGACAGCATGACCGGCCGGCCGACATGCTTGAGCTCGAGCACGAGGCGCAGCGCGAGGCGCAGGTTGGAGGCGTCGCCGACGCAGACGATCAGGTCGGGCACCGGCTCGCCGGCGAGCCTGCCGAGCACGATGTCGCGGGTGATCGCCTCGTCGGGCGAGCGCGCGCGCAGCGAGTAGGTGCCGGGCAGGTCGACGACGCGCACGGTGCGGCCCGACGGCGTGGTCAGCGGGCCGACCTTCTTCTCGACCGTGACGCCGGGGTAGTTGGCGACCTTCTGGCGGCTGCCGGTCAGGGCGTTGAACAGGGCGGTCTTGCCGCAGTTGGGATTGCCGACCAGCGCGACCAGGGTATCGCTCATGCCGCGCTCACGAGGACGGCCATGGCTTCGCGCCGCCGCAGCGCCACGGTGGTGTGGGCGACCCGGACGGCGATCGGGTCGCCGCCGAACAGGCCCTGGTGCAGCAGCTCGACGTCGGCGCCCTCGACGAAGCCCAGCTCGATCAGCCGCCGCTCCAGCTCCTCGCCCGACAGCCCGGTGCCGCCGTCGGCGGGCGACAGGCCGTGGATGCGTCCACGGAAGCCCACCGGGGCCTTGCCCAGTGCT
Organism: uncultured Reyranella sp.; assembly: GCA_964420105.1. GTDB lineage: Bacteria > Pseudomonadota > Alphaproteobacteria > Reyranellales > Reyranellaceae > Reyranella. The sequence goes on along the minus strand of CAYQRL010000018.1, from coordinate 47,611 downwards.
ATGGTGGTCGAAGCGGTCATGGCGACGTCATTGCGAATAATTCGTAATATCATTTGGGGCCGGACTTGGCCAGCCAAGAGGGGGATTTAATGGCAACGATCGTACTCGCGCACGGGGCTTGGTCCGCATCGTGGGCCTGGAAGAAGATGCGCCCCCTGCTCGCCCAGGCCGGCCACACCTTCTTCTCGCCGACCTACACGGGACTGGGGGAGCGCGATCACCTGCTGCGCCCCGACATCGACCTAGATACCCATATCCATGATGTGGTCAATGTCCTCGAGTTCGAGGACCTGTCCGACGTCACCCTGTTCGGCCACTCCTACGGCGGCATGGTCGCGACCGGCGTCGCCGACCGGGCGCGCGGCCGCATCCGCCGCGTCGTCTACATCGACGCCTTCGCGCCCCGCGACGGCCAGAGCCTGTTCGACCTCGTCGGTCCCAAGGCCGAGGCCAACATGCGGGCCGGCGCCGCCAAGGACGGCGACGGCTGGAAGCTGCCGGTCAACACCATGCCGCCGGACACCGCGCCGGAGGACGTCGCGTGGGCGAAGCCGCGGCGCCGGCCGCAGCCGCTCAGGACCTTCGAGCAGAAGATCCGGCTGACCTCGACCGAGCCGCCGCCGCCGCGCGCCTTCATCTATGCCCAGCGCAAGGGACCGGGCGACGTTTTCCGCCAGTTCCTCGACCGCGCCAACAGCGAGCCCGGCTGGAAGGGCTACGAGATCGACGCCAGCCACAACCCGCACATCACCTGCCCGGTCGAGTTCATGGCGCTGCTGACGCGCATCATGGCCGAGACGTGAGCGGCCCCGGCCCGGCCGCCCAACCGACCGCCCAACCGACCGCGCACTCGATCCTCGACGCGCTTGGCCGGGCGCCGCGGCGCGACGATTCGCTCACCCTCACCGGTGCCGGCGACCCGGTGTTCGCGAGCCCGTGGCGGGTCGCCGAGGCCGGCGCGGCGGCGCTGGGCGCGGTCGGCCTCGCGGTCTCCGACCTGTGGCGGCTGCGCACCGGCCGGCCCCAGCAGGTGACCGTCGACCGCGCCGCGGCGGCGGCATCGCTGCGCTCCAACACCTACGTCCTGCAGGACGGCAGGAAGCCGGTGTCGTGGGACCCGCTGGCCGGCCACTACCCGACCCGCGACGGCCGCATCATGTTCCTGCACACCAACCACCCGCACCACCGCGACGGCGCGCTGCGCATCGCCGGCGCGACCGCGGCCACGCGCGAGGCGCTGGCGGCGGCGGTGGCGAGGTGGGACGGGCTCGCGATCGAGCAGGCGATCGCCGACGGCGCCTGCGTCGGCGGCCTGGTGCGCGACCGCGCGGAGTGGAACGCGCATCCCCACGGCCAGGCGGTGGCGACGCTGCCGCTGCTCGACATCGAGAAGATCGGCGAGGCGCCGGCGCGGCCGTTGCCGAAGGACGGCGCACGGCCCTTGAGCGGCGTGCGCGTGTTCGACCTGACGCGCGTGCTGGCCGGGCCGACCAGCGGCCGCGTGCTGGCCGAGAACGGCGCCGACGTGCTGCACGTCGCGGCCCCGCACCTGCCGTACCAGACCGAGATCCTGATGGACACCGGCCACGGCAAGCGTTGCGCCTGGGTCGATCTCGCGACGCCGTCGGGCGTCGAGACGATGACGGCGCTGCTCGGCGAGGCCGACGTCTTCACGCAGGGCTACCGGCCCGGCACGCTGGCGGCGCGCGGCTTCTCGCCCGAGCGCGTGGCCGCGCTGCGGCCCGGCATCGTCTGCGTCAGCATCTGCGCCTACGGCCATCACGGCCCGTGGTCGGACCGCCGCGGCTTCGATTCGATCGTGCAGAACGTCACCGGCCTGTCGTCGGTTCAGGGCGGCGGCCGCGACACTCCGCGCAACCTGCCGGTCCAGGCGCTCGACTACATCGCCGGCTACCTCGCCGCGCTCGGCGCCATGGTCGGCCTCGCCCGTCGCGTCGAGCAGGGCGGCTCGTGGCACGTCCGCGTCTCGCTGGTCCAGGTCGCGCACTGGCTCGCCGGCCTCGGCACGGTCGACCCGTCGGCCGGCCGGGCCGAGCTGCCGGACGCGGTGCTGGCGTCGCTGCTGATGGAAAGCGACGGCCCGTTCGGCCGCCTGCGCCACCTCAAGCCGGCGGTGCAGCTGAGCGAGACCCCGGCCTTCTTCGCCCGCCCGCCCGAGCCGCTGGGTTCGTCGCCGGCGGCGTGGGCGTAGGCCTGGGCCTAGGCGGGGGCGTAGCCGCCGTCAGCGCGTCGGCCAGTTCCAGGCCGGCCGCCCGGCGTCGATCGCGACCGTCTCGCCGAGCTGCTTTTCCAGCACGATGCGACGGGCGCCGGCCTGCTCGAGGGCCGCGACCAGCGCCGGGGCGTGGCTGACCACGACCAGCTGGCTCGACCGGGCGGCGCGCGCGACCAGCCGCGACAGCGCCGGCAGCAGGTCGGGATGCAGGCTGGTCTCGGGCTCGTTGAGGATCATCAGCGTCGGTGGCCGCGGCGACAGCAGCGCCGCCACCAGCAGCAGGTAGCGCAGCGTGCCGTCCGACAGCTCGGGCGCGCGCAGCGGCCGCAACAGCCCGTGCTGGCGCATCTCGATCTCGAAGCCGCCGTCGTGCTCGAGCACCGCGACCGAGCCGCCGGGAAAGGCGTCGGCCACCGCCTCGGCCAGCGCCTCGGCCGCACCGACATCCTCGATCGTGGCGATCGCCGCGGCGAGGTCGGCGCCGTCCGAGGCCAGCACCGGCGTGCGGGTGCCGACCTGGCGGCGGCGGGCCGGCGCCTCGGCGTCGGTGCGGAAGTGGTCGTAGAAGCGCCAGTCGCGCAGCGTCTCGCGCAAGGTCAGCAACTCGGCCGCGTCGCGCGGGTCGCTGCAATGGGTGAGCATGCTGTCGCCGGCGCCGACCGCGTCGGACGCCAGCCGCCACGCGCCCTCGGCGTCGCGCAGGCTCACGACCGAGCCCTTGCGCTGGGCGAAGGTGTTGGCGCGGCCGAGCAGCGGCCCGGTCCACAGGCTCTCGGCCTTGATCACCGGATCGCGCACGAACCGCGTCGCGCCGCCGACCGGCAGGCCGAGGTCGATGGCGTAGCCATAGGAGGCCGAGGAGAAGCCGAGCTTCAGCGCCACCGGCGCCCTCCGCCGCCCGCCCTCGATCGCGACCTCGCCGCGCTTCATGCCGCGCGTCAGCGTCTCCGGCCCGGCCCACAGCACCGATCCCAGCCCGCCCTCGGCGGCGAGCGCGCCGACGACGCGGCCCTGCGCGATGTCGGCGATCAGCCGCAGGGCGCGGTAGAGGCTCGACTTGCCGCTGCCGTTGGCACCGGTGACGACGGTCAGCGGCGCGATCTCGAGGCGGAGATCACGCAGCGAGCGGTAGCCTTCGATGCACAGGCGCTCGACGATGCTCATGCGCCATCGTAGAGCGCCGGGCCGCCGTCACGCTACGCCGCCTGCAGCCGGCGGGCGGGCGCGTGCAGGGCGTCGAGGAAGCGCTGGCAGTAGGCGGCGGCGGTGGTGCGCAGCACCTTGGCCTTGAGCGCGGCCTGGCGCTCGCGGCGCTCGGCCAGCGGCATGGTCAGGGCGACGTGCATGGCGTCGGCGATGGCGTCGGGATCGAACGGGTTGACGATCAGCGCCTCGTCGAGCTCGTGGGCGGCGCCGGCGAAGCGCGACAGCACCAGCACGCCGGGATCGTCGTCGGGCTGGGCGGCGACGTACTCCTTGGCCACCAGGTTCATGCCGTCGCGCAGCGGCGTCACCACGCCGATCCGGGCGATGCGGTAGAGGCCGGCGAGCGTCGCGCGCGGCGCCGGCCGCGTCGAGTAGCGCAGCGGCGTCCAGTCGAACTCCGAGAAGCGGCCGTTGATCCGCCCGGTCAGGCGGTCGAGCTCGGCGCGCAGCTTGCGGTACTCGTCGACCTCCTCGCGCGAGCGCGGGCAGATCTGCATGAAGTGGATGTGGCGGCGATGGTCGGGATGGCGCTCGAGCAGGCGGCCGTAGGCCTCGAAGCGCTGCGGCAGGCCCTTGGAATAGTCCATGCGGTCGACGCCGACCGCCAGCGCCCGGCCCGACAGGCTGCTGGCGACGCGGTGCACCAGCTTGTCGCTGGCCGAGCGCGCCGCCTCCTCGGCGAAGGCCTGGGCGTCGATGCCGATCGGGTCGGCGAAGGCCCGCAGCTGGCGGCCGTTGAGGCGGATGGTCTCGCCCTCGACCGCGGCGCCGAGCAGCCGCTGGGCGCAGTCGCGGAAGTCGCGCGCGTGCTCCTCGGTCTGGAAGCCGACGACGTCGTAGGCGCAGAGGTCGGCGACCAGCTCGCGCGCCACCGGGATCGCCTCCAGCATCGACGGCGGCACGAACGGCACGTGCAGGAAGAAGCCGAGCGGGCCGGCGAAGCCCTGCTGGCGCAGCAGCCGGCCGAGCGGCAGCAGGTGGTAGTCGTGCGCCCACACCGTGTCGTCGCCCTGCAGCACCGTGCCCAGAGACTCGGCGAACAGGCGGTTGACGCCGAGGTAGCCGAGGTAGTCCTCGCGCCGGTAGTGCATCAGCCCGAGCCGGAAGTGCAGCAACGGCCACAGCGCGCCGTTGGCGAAGCCGACGTAGAAGGCGCGGTGCGCCTCGGCGGTGAGGTCGACGGTGGCGTAGGTGACGCCGCGGGCCTCGACCAGCGACGGCTGCAGCGACGGCTCGGCCGACAGCCGGCCGCTCCAGCCGAACCACATCGCGCCGGGAATCAGGAGGTCGCGCAGGGCCACGGTCAGGCCGCCGGCCGTCGGCACCCGCGCCTTGGGGATCGGCACGCGGTTCGAGACGATCACGATGCGTGCCATAGCCCCTCCTCCCAGCTGCGCGACAGCCGCATGGCCGACAGGATCAGCCCGACCTGCGAGTAGGTTTGCGGGAAGTTGCCCCACAGTTCGCCGCTCGCCGGGTCGATGTCCTCCGACAGCAGGCCGAGGTGGTTGCGGCGGCCGAGGATGTTGTTGAACAGCTCGAGCGCCTCGTCGCGGCGGCCGACGCTGGCCAGCGCGTCGATGTACCAGAAGGTGCAGAGCAGGAAGGCGTTGGACGGCTCGCCGAAATCGTCGGCCTCGCGGTAGCGCATCAGGAAGCCGTTCTTCATCAGCCGGCGCGCGGCGACGTCGAGGGTGGCGTGGAAGCGCGGGTCGTCGGAGCGCAGCAGCCCGATCTCGGGCAGGACCAGGCTCGACGCGTCGAGCATGTCGCGGTCGAGCACGCCCGACAGCCAGCCCTCGGCGGTGGTGCCGCGCTGCAGCACCTCCTGGCGCAGCACGCCGGCGCGGGCCAGCCACTCGCGCGCTTCCGAATCCACCCCGACGCGCTTGGCGATCATGCCGAGGCGGTGCTGCGCGGCCCAGCACATCGCGGCGGAAAAGGTGTGCACTTCCTCGCGCTCCCGGTACTCCCAGATGCCCGCATCCGGCGTCAACGCCGCGCGGTGGGCCTCGTTCCCGACCACGCACAGCCGGCGGTAGAGCTCGAGGTCGCCCTGGCGCGGCAGGCGTTCGTCCCAGAACATCTGCGCCGCCGTCAGCACCATCGAGCCGTAGGTGTCGTTCTGCTGCTGCACCACGGCGGCGTTGCCGGTGCGCACCGGGCCGTAGCCGCGGTAGCCGGGCAGCGTGTCGACCAGGCGCTCGGCGGTGTCGGTGCCGGGCGCGATCGCGAACAGCGGCGCGATCGCGCTGGCCTCGCCCGCCGCGCTGCCGGTCTCTACGATGTCGACGATGAAGCGGACGTAGCGCTCCATGGTGCGCGTCACCGACAGCCGGTTGAGCGCCGTCACGGTGAAGAACGAATCGCGCAGCCAGGTGAAGCGGTAGTCCCAGGTGCGCGGCGTGCGCGCCGCCTCGGGCACCGAGGTGGTGAGCGCCGCGACGATCGCGCCGGTATCCTCGTAGCTGCACAGCTTGAGCGTGATCGCGGCGCGGATCACCGCCTGCTGCCAGTCGAACGGGATGTTGAGGTCGCGCGCCCACGCCTGCCAGTAGGCCTCGGTCTGGGCGAGGAAGGTGCGGGCGAGCGTGTCGGGACTGTCGGCCACCGACTCGTCGGCGCCGACGATCAGGTTGACCGGGCGGTCGAGCGAGAACGCGGTCTCGTGCAGGATGTAGTTGATCGAGGCGTCGGTGGTCAGGCGCAGCACCGAGGTGTCGCTGTAGAAGCGGGCGTGGTTGCTGCCCGAGGTCAGCTGCGCCTTGTGCGCGCCGTAGCCGAAGGTCGGGCGCAGCCGCAGCGTGACCCGCGGCCGTCCCGCCAGCGGCTCGATCCGGCGCACCAGCATCGGCGGCCGGAACATGCGGCCGAAGCGCTCGAAGCGCGGCGCGAAGTCGATCACCCGCACCGAGCCGCTGGCACCGTCGAGCACGGTCTCGAGGATCGCGGTGTTGTGCAGGTAGCGCTGGCGGCCGGGCCCGTCGCTGCCGGCGACGACGATGTCCATGAAGCCGCCCTGCGGGTCGCTGCCGCCCAGCAGGGCGTTGAACACCGGGTCGCCGTCGAGCCGGCCGAGCCCGTGCCAGACATGGCGGCCGTTGCGGTCGACCAGGCTGGCGATGGCGCAGTTGCCGACCACGCCGAGATCGAGGCTGCTCATCGTCCCGCTCCCGCCGTCACCGCCGGCGGCGTCGCCCGCCCCGCCAGCAGGTCCAGCCCGCGCTGCAGCCACGCCCGCACCGAGGCGGGTTCGCCGCCGAACACCTCGGCCACCCTGAGGCCGATGCCGCCGTAGCTCCGTGCCGCTTCCATGCCCGCCTCGTCGGTGAAGTCGTCGCCCACGAAGATCGGCCGCCGTCCCGCGAACGGGGCGCCGGCCATGAACTGCCGCACCGCCAGTCCCTTGGAGACGCTGCGCGGCCCGATCTCGACCGCCTCGCGCGCCGGGATCAGGCGGAAGTAGGGATGGTCGGGCGGCACGAGCCCGCGCACCAGCGCCCACACCTCCTCGCCGCGCTCGGGCACAAGCCGGTAATGCACGCCGAAGCCGTGCGGCTTGGGCTCTATCAGCACGCCGGGCCAGCGGTCGGCCGCCGCCGACAGCGCCTCGCGCCACGCCGCCGGCACGACGTGGTCCTGCGGCAGCGCCTGCACCGCGCCGCCGGGGAAGCGCACCGACGCGCCGTGCTCGCCGGCGGCAACGGCGACGAAGGGATTGAGGAGATCGTCGATCACGCCGATCGAGCGCCCGGTGACGATCGCGAGCGCACCACCCAGCTGCCCCTGCAGCGACTGCAGGAGATGGGGCAGGCCCGGCGGCACCGCGACGGCCTCGGGTGTCGCGGCGATCTCGATCAGCGTGCCGTCGAGGTCGAGAAACAGCGCATGGCCCCGGTCGAGATCCGGCGGTGACATCGTCGTCATCAACGCCGTGTCACGGAAAAGGTTCCGACGAAGGGTCCCTCGCAGCGCTCGGGATGACAGGCTAGGCCAGCGCCGCCACCATCGCGTCGAGGCCGTCGGTCAGGGCGGCCGGGCCGGGCTGCAGGATCAGCGGCGACTTGATCTCGACGATGCGGCCGGCCGCGACCGCGGGCAGCGCCGACCAGCCCGGCCGCGCCGCGATCTGCTCGGGCACCACCTTGCGGCCGCACCACGAGGCCACGATCACGTCGGGCCGCGCCGCCAGCACCGCGTCGGCGGTGACGATGCGACCGGTCGCCGCCGCGGCGCCGCGCCGGTCGGCGAAGACGTCGATGCCGCCCGCGACCTCGACCAGCTCCGAGACCCAGCCGATGGCGCTGATCATCGGGTCGCTCCATTCCTCGAAGTAGACGCGCGGCCGGCGCGCCGAGGCGCGCGCGGCGCGGACCTCGGCCACCCGCGCCTCGAGCCGGCGCGCCAGGGCCTCGGCCCGGTCGGAGGCGCCGACCAGGGCGCCGAGCGTGCGGATCATGGCGAAGATGCCGGCGAGGTCGCGCTGGTTGAACAGGTGGACCGCGACCCCGGCCCGCGCCAGCTGCGCCACGATGTCGGCCTGCATGTCGGAAAAGGCCAGCACGAGGTCGGGCTCCAGCTCCAGGATCCTGTCGATCTTCGCCGAGGTGAAGGCGCTGACCCGCGGCTTGGACCGGACCTCGGGCGGCCGCACGGCGTAGCCGGAGACGCCGACGATGCGGTCCTGCTCGCCCAGCAGGTACAGCGTCTCGACGGTCTCCTCGGTCAGGCAGACGAGGCGTTCGGGGGGAAAGCGGCGCATGTCCCTCTATAGCGCCGTGGGCTGCCTTGAGAAATTGTCGGGCGTCGCGTTCCGCCGGCACGCTACTGTGCGCCCAACCGGAGGATCCCCGATGCTGCCCAGCCAGCGCGCCCTGTTCGATATCCCGCGCGAGGTCTGCTACCTCAACGCCGCCTCGTGGAGCCCGCTGCCGCTGGCCTCGCAGGAGGCCGGCCGCGCCGCGATCGGGCGCAAGGGACAGCCATGGAAGCTGGCGCCCGAGTTTGCCGGCCAGCAGTACGAGCGCGCCCGCAAGGCCGCCGCCGCCCTGGTCGGCGCCGACCCGAACGACATCGCCCTGATCCCGTCGGTCGGCTACGGCGTCTCGACCGCCGGCAAGATCCTGTCGATCCCGCGCGGCAGCCGCGTGCTGGTGCTGCAGGACGACCACACCTCGCCGGTGCTGGAATGGATGAGCCGCGCCGAGCAGGCCGGCTTCACCGTCGACACCGTGAAGCAGCCGTCCGACGGCGACTGGACGTCGGCGGTGCTGGAGGCGATGGCGCGTCCCGGCGCGCCGCCGGTGGCGCTGGTCTCGATCTCGTCGGTCCACTGGTCGGACGGCGGCGCGCTCGACATGGCCCGCATCGCCGCCGCGACGAGGAAGCAGGGCGCGATGCTGCTGGTCGACGCCACCCACGATGCCGGCGTCCGCGCCATCGACGTCAAGGCGCTGGACCCCGACTTCCTGATCTTCCCGACCTACAAGTGGGTGCTCGGCCCCTATGGCCGCGCCTTCCTGTACGTGGCGAAGCGTCACCAGCAGGGCGTGCCGCTCGAGCAGACCGCGCCGGCGCGCAAGGCGGTGGCGGCCGAGGACACGGTCTACTTCCGCGACACCTCCTACCAGGACAGCGCCCGGCGCTACGACATGGGCGAGCGCGACCACTTCGTGTCGATGGAGATGGCGGCGATCGGCATGGAGATGATGGCGGCATGGGGCAGCGGCCCGATCGTCGACCGGCTGGCGATGCTGACCGACCGCCTGGCCGACCAGCTGGCCGACGGCGTCGCCAACACCGGCGTCCGCGTGATCGACCGCAAGCTGCGCGCCCCGCACGTGCTCAGCCTGCAGTTCCCCGGGGGCATGCCGACCGACCTCGCCAAGCGGCTGGCGGCCGAGAACGTCCATGCCGCACCGCGGCTCGGGCGGCTGCGCATCAGCCCGCACGTCTACAACGACGAGGCCGACGTCGACCGTTTCGTCGAGGTCTTCCGCAAAGTGGCGATGGCGACCCGCCCGCTGTAGGGTGGAACGACAAGAAAGGCCCGGGAGGAAAACGCGCCATGTGGCAGCCCAACGATCGCTATCCCGATCCCGCGGTACGCGTGCTCGATCCCGCCTTCGCGCGCTACCGCCTGCCGCTGGCCTCGGTCGAGCGCCTCTACACCGGCTGCCGCTGGTCCGAGGGCCCGGTCTATTTCGGCGACGGCCGCTACCTGCTGTGGAGCGACATCCCCAACAACCGCGTCCTGCGCTGGGACGAGGAGTCGGGCAACGTCACGATCTTCCGCAAGCCGTCGAACAACGCCAACGGCCACACCCGCGACCGCCGCGGCCGGCTGATCGCCTGCGAGCACGACAGCCGCCGGCTGGTCCGCTTCGAGTACGACGGCGCGATCACGGTGCTGGCCGACAGCTACAACGGCAAGCCGCTCAACTCGCCCAACGACGTGGTCGTGAAGTCGGACGGCTCGATCTGGTTCACCGACCCGCCGTTCGGCATCCTCGGCTACTACGAGGGCCACAAGGCCGAGGTCGAGAACAAGCCCGCCGTCTACCGGCTCGACCCGTCGACCGGCAAGCTGACCGTGGTGACGGACGAGGTTCCCGGCCCCAACGGCCTCGCCTTCTCGCCCGACGAGAAGAAGCTCTACGTCGTCGCCTCGCGCGCCGAGCCGAATCGCCAGATCCTGTCCTTCGACGTCACCGGCGACGGCACGACGCTGGGCAAGGGCTCGGTGCTGATCGACGCCGGCAAGGGCGGCTCGCCCGACGGCTTCCGCGTCGACGTCGACGGCAACCTGTGGTGCGGCTGGGGCATGGGCTCGGACGAGCTCGACGGCGTGCGCGTGTTCGACCCGTCCGGCAAGCCGATCGGCCACGTCGCGCTGCCCGAGCGCTGCGCCAACCTGTGCTTCGGCGGTCGCCACCGCAACCGCCTGTTCATGGCCGCCAGCCACTCGCTGTACGCGCTCTACGTCAACACCCAGGGCGTCGCCGGCGGCTGATCTCCGAAAGCAAGGCATCTTGAAAGCAAACGGTATCGATTCGCGCTACGCGTGGTGGCGGCTGCTCGCCAGCGTGGCGCTGAGCACGGTCGGCGGCGCCGGCATGTGGTCGCTCACGGTGGCGATTCCCGCGGTGCAGGCCGACTTCGGCATCACCCGCGCCGACATCTCCTTCGCCTACACCATGAACACGATGGGCTTCTTCTTCGGCGGCATCCTGATCGGCCGCGTGGTCGACCGCCGCGGCATCGTGTTCGCCTCGATCCTGAGCGCGATCGGCCTGTCGGCGGGCTTCGCGGTGGCGCCGCTCGCCACCTCGCTGATCCCGTTCGCGCTGGCCCAGGCGCTGATCGGCTTCAGCTCGGCCGCCACCTTCGCGCCGCTGGTCGCCGACATCTCGCACTGGTTCGACAAGCGCCGCGGCATCGCCGTCGCCATCGCCGCCTCGGGCAACTACGTCGCCGGCGCGCTGTGGCCGCCGATCGTCGGCTGGATCATCGGCGCCCACGGCTGGCGCACCATGTCTGCCGCGGCCGCGGTGCTGGCGATCGTGACCATGATCCCGCTCGCCCTGATGCTGCGCCGCCGCGCCCCCGACCACGCCGAGTCGACGCTGGTCCGGGTCGCGCGCCAGTCGCGCGAGGCGCTCGGCCTGTCGCCCAACGCGCTGCAGGGCGTGATCTTCATGATGGGCATCGGCTGCTGCGTCGCGATGTCGATGCCGCAGGTCCACATCGTCGCCTACTGCGCCGACCTCGGCTACGGCATCGCCCGCGGCGCCGAGATGCTGTCGCTGATGCTGGGCTTCGGCATCATCAGCCGCGTCGCCTCGGGCTGGATCGCCGACAAGGTCGGCGGCCTGCGCACGCTGCTGCTGGGCGCGATCCTGCAGGGCATCGCGCTGGCCTTCTACCTGGTCGACGACAAGCTGACCTCGCTCTACATCGCCTCGGCGCTGTTCGGCCTGTTCCAGGGCGGCATCGTGCCGTCCTACGCCATCATCGTGCGCGAGTACTTCCCGTCGTCCGAGGCCGCGACCCGCGTCGGCCTCGCCGTCTCGGCGACGCTGGCCGGCATGGCGCTGGGCGGCTGGATGGGCGGCGTGCTGTTCGACTGGACCGGTTCCTACCGTGCCGCCTTCATCAACGGCATCGCCTGGAACATCATGACGGTCAGCCTCGCCTGGTGGCTGGTCAGCCGCCAGGCCCGGCGCACCGTCGCCGCCGCCTGAACGGGGAAGCCATGCGCATCGTCTCCATCCGCGACATCGTCTCGCCGATCCGCTCGCAGATCGCCAACGCCTACATCGACTTCAGCCAGATGACGGCCAGCGTCGTGGCGATCGAGACCGATGTCGTGGTCGAGGGCAAGCCGGTGACCGGCTACGGCTTCAACTCGAACGGCCGCTACGCCCAGAAGGGCCTGCTGGCCGAGCGCTTCATCCCGCGCCTGCGCGACGCGAAACCCGAGACGCTGCTCGACGCCGACGGCCTGCTCGACCCGGCGCGCTGCTGGGCGGCGATGATGGCCAACGAGAAGCCGGGCGGCCACGGCGAGCGCTCGGTCGCGGTCGGCGTGCTCGACATGGCGCTGTGGGACGCCGTCGCCAAGGCAAGGCGGGTGCCGCTGTGGAAGCTGCTGGCCGACCGCTACAACGGCGGCCGCCACGACGAGACCGCGTGGGTCTACGCCGCCGGCGGCTACTACTACCCCGGCAAGGACCTGACGGCGCTGCAGGACGAGATGAAGCACTACCTCGACCTCGGCTACTCGTGCGTGAAGATGAAGGTCGGCGGCGTGCCGCTGGCCGAGGACATCGCGCGCATCGAGGCGGTGCTGAAGATCGTGGGCGACGGCCAACGGCTGGCGGTCGACGTCAACGGCCGCTTCGACCTCACCACCGCGATCGCGTTCGGCCGCGCCATCGAGGGCTTCGGCCTGCGCTGGTACGAGGAGCCGGTCGACCCGCTCGACTACCTCGCGCATGCAGCACTTGCCACCGAGTACGCCGGGCCGCTGGCCACCGGCGAGAACCTGTTCTCGATGCAGGACGCCCGCAACCTGGTGCGCCACGGCGGGCTGCGGCCCGACCGCGACGTGCTGCAGTACGACCCGGCCCTGTCCTACGGCCTGGTCGAGTACCTGCGCACGCTCGACATGCTCAGGGCCCACGGCTGGTCGCCGCGGCGCTGCGTGCCGCACGGCGGCCACCAGTTCGCGCTCAACATCGCGGTCGGGCTGCAGTGCGGCGGCAACGAGTCCTACCCGCAGGTGTTCGCGCCCTTCGGCGGCTTCGCCGACGACTGCCCGGTGCGCGACAGCCGCGTCGCCCTGCCCGACGCGCCCGGCATCGGCTTCGAGCGCAAGGCGGCGCTGTGGGCGGTGATGAAGGACGTCTGACAAAGACCCGTCATCCCGACCGGAGCGCGCAACGCGGAGCGGAGGGACCTTCTCTCTCCCGACCTGGCGCTGGCCGGCCGACGCAAGGTCTCTCCGCTCGGGGCTTCGCCCCTCGGTCGAGATGACGGTAAGGGAGGGCAGCGTCGAAGCGGACGGTGGGGTCAGGCTTCATGACGCTCGACCCCTCCGTCACCGCTGCGCGGCGACACCTCCCCATGCTGTCACATGGGGAGGAAGTCAGGCGCGGAAGTTTTCCCAGCCCGAGCCGGCACCGGGGCGGACGGTGTTGGGATTGCCGGTGCTGCTGGTCTGCTGGCAGGCCGCCACGGCGAGGCCGAGCAGGACTGCGAGGGCGGTGAGGATGGCGCGGGTCATGGCGCTGTATTGCGCTTCCTCTATTCCGGCTTCAACAGGCCGGATTTCACAAGTTCGCTAACCCCGGCCTCCTGCTCCTTGAGGTAGGCGGCGAACTCGGCCCGCGTGCTCGGGCGCACCACGGCGCCGAGGTCGGCGAGCTTGCGACCCACCTCCTCGTCGCGCAGCGCCGCCACGCAGGCGCCGTTCAGCGTGTCGAGCAGCGGCGCCGGGGTGTCGGCGCGGGCCAGCAGGCCGGCGGTGGTGCCGCCGTCGAACGGCACGCTGCCGATGTCCTTGAGGCTGGGCACGTCGGGCAGCTGGGCGATGCGGTCGGGGCTCATCACCGCCAGTGCCTTGAGCTTGCCCGCCTTGATCTGCGGCAGCGAGGTCGTGAGCTGGTCCATGTAGAGGTCGAGCTGGCCGCCGACGAGATCGGCGAGACCCGGCGCCGAGCCCTTGTAGGGAATGATGTTGAACTGGACCTTGTCGTTCACCTGCAGGCGCAGGATGGCGATGTGGTTGGTGGTGCCGTTGCCGGCGTGGCCGATGCTGATCGTGCCCGGCTTGGCGCGCGCCGCCGCCAGCACCTGCTTGATGTCCCGGTAGGGGCCGTCGGCGCGCGCGACCAGCACCATCGGCACGGTCGTGAGCAGGCTGACCGGCGCGAACTGCGCCACCATCGGCGGCTTGCCGGCGAGGTAGGGCGAGATCCACATCACGCTGAAGCTGCCCATCACGACCGTGTAGCCGTCGGCCGGCGCCGCCGCCGCCGCCTCCATGCCGACGACTCCGCCGGCGCCGGGGCGGTTGTCGGGCACCACGGTCTGGCCGAGCTTGCGGCCCATCGCCTCGCCGACCAGGCGCGAGGTCACGTCGTAGTTGCCGCCGGCCGCGAACGGGATGACCCAGCGGATCGGCTTCGACGGAAACGCCTGCGCGCGGGCCGGTGCGGACGGCAGCCCGGCGGTGGCGGCGAGCGTTGCACCCAGCAGGGCGCGGCGGTTCAGGGTCACGATGGGCCTCCCGGCAGTTTCCGCACGGGAGATTGCATTGTCCGCGTCGCGTCGCCAAATCAAACCGGATCGCCGACGCACCGCGGAGAGAAATCAACGATGCCTGAACACCAGACACCGCTGATTGCAGCCCTCGCCGCGGGCCTGACGCTGGCCTTCGTGCTGGGCCTGGTGGCGCACCGCCTGCGGGTGCCGCCGCTGGTCGGCTACCTGCTGGCGGGCGTGCTGGTCGGTCCCTACACGCCGGGCTTCACCGCCGACGCCGCGCTGGCCGCACAGCTGGCCGAGATCGGCGTGATCTTGCTGATGTTCGGCGTCGGCCTGCACTTCTCGCTCAAGGACCTGCTGTCGGTGGCGCGCATCGCCGTGCCCGGCGCGGTCGGCCAGATCGTGGTCGCCACCCTGATGGGCGCCGGCCTCGCCCACCTGCTCGGCTGGTCGCCGCTGGCCGGCTTCGTGTTCGGACTGAGCCTCTCGGTCGCCAGCACGGTGGTACTGGTGCGGGCGCTGCAGGACCGCCACATCCTCGACACCCACCGCGGCAAGATCGCGGTCGGCTGGCTGGTGGTCGAGGACCTCGCGATGGTACTGGCGCTGGTGCTGCTGCCGGCGCTGGCCAAGGTCACCGCCGGCGACGGCGTGCCGGCGACCCGCATCGTCTTCTACATGCTGGTGACGCTGGCCAAGGTGTCGGTGTTCGTCGCCGTCATGCTGATCGTCGGCCGGCGCGTGATCCCGTGGCTGATGCACCACACCGCCCACACCGGCTCGCGCGAGCTGTTCCGGCTGGCCGTCTACGCCATCGCGCTGGGCGTCGCCTACGGCGCCGCCCACCTGTTCGGCGTGTCGTTCGCGCTCGGCGCCTTCTTCGCCGGCGTGGTGCTGGGCGAGACCAACCTCAGCCAGCAGGCGACCGAGGAGGCGATGCCGCTGCGCGATGCCTTCGCGGTGCTGTTCTTCGTCTCCGTCGGCATGCTCCTGAACCCGATGGTGTTCGTGACCGCGCCGCTGGCGGTCGCGGCGGTGGTGGCGATCATCGTGGTCGGCAAGTCGCTGGCGGCGTGGCTGATCGTGCGCGCCTTCGGCCACACCAATTCCACCGCGCTGACCGTGGCCGCGAGCCTCGCCCAGATCGGCGAGTTCTCGTTCATCCTGATCGGGCTGGGCATCGACCAGGAGATGGTGCCGGCCGAGGCCCGCGACCTGGTGCTGGCCGGCGCGATCGTGTCGATCCTGGTGAACCCGCTGGTGTTCGCCGCGCTCGAGCGGGTGCGGCGCGGCGAGCCGGTGCTGGCGCCGCCGGCCGAGCCGCCGCCGCCGCCGTCGACCGGCCACGACGTGCTGGTCGGCTACGGCCGCGTCGGTTCGCGCATCGGCGCGTCACTGGCCGGCCACGGCCACCCGATGGTGGTGATCGAGACCGGCGGCGAGGGCATCGAGAAGGCGCAGTCCGGCAAGGCGCACGTGCTGGTCGGCAACGCCGCCGACCCGAAGCTGCTGGCGGCCGCCAACATCGCCGCGGCGCGGCGGCTGTTCGTCACCATCCCCGAGCCGTTCGAGGCCGGCCAGGTCGTGCAGCAGGCGCGCGCCGCCAACCCCGGCCTCGACATCCTGGCGCGGGGCCATTCGGAGGCCGCGGTCGAGCACCTCGCCGCCATGGGCGCCAACCTGGTGGTGCTGGGCGAGCACGAGATCGCCCACCGCATGCTCGAGCGCGCCGGCGGCGACTCCGCATGACAGGAGCGGCCGCGCGCTCTATACGGCGGGTTCGGGAGGTTCCTGCCATGTGGACACGACGCACGACCCTGGGGCTGGCGCCCGCGCTCGCCCTGACCCCGCTCGCCCTCGCCCCGCTCGTCCTCGCCGCGCCGCGCGCCGGCCACGCCCAGGCCGCCGGCTCGGCGCCGCGGCTGGCGCTCAAGGGCTACGACCCGGTCGCCTACTTCACCGCCAATGCCCCGACGCCCGGCCGCCCCGAGTTCGAGCTGCTGCACGACGGCGTGCTCTACCGCTTCGCCTCGGCCCAGAACCGCGACCTCTTCAAGGCCGACCCCGACCGGTACATGCCGCAGTTCGGCGGCGCCTGCGCCAACAACATGGCCAACGGCCAGCGCCGCGAGTCCGATCCCAAGGTGTGGCTGATCGCCGACGGCAAGCTCTACGTCTTCGCCGGCGCCGCCGGCGCCGAGAACTTCCGCAAGGACACGCGCACCGCCGCGCTGCGTGCCGCCGAGAACTGGAAGACCCTGAAGACGGTCGGGGACTAGGGCCCGGTCGAACGGCTCAGTCGAACCCGGCCTTGCGCAGGCTGGTCTCGACGCGGCGCTGCAGGTCGGCGTCCTGGAAGCGCGAACCGAAGGTCGCGATGTCGAACCACGGGTTCTTGAGCCGGGCCGCGCGCACCGCCTCCGCCGCCTCGGCGCCGCGGCCGAGCTCGGCATAGGCGCCGGCCAGCGGCAGGTCGAGCAGCGGGTAGGCCGGGTAGCGCACGCGCTCGCGCTCGAGCAGGCGCACGGCATCGTCGTAGCGGCCGGCCAGCAGGTAGGCCATGCCGAGGTTGAAGGCGGCTTCCGGCCCGATGTTGGCGTCGAGCCGCATCGCGCTCTCGGCGGCGGCGATCGAGTCGGCGATGCGCCCGGTCCACAGCAGCACGGCGGCGCGCGCCAGCATCGCCTCGGCATCGCTGGGATTGAGCTGCAGGGCGCGCTCGGACTCGGCGAGCGCGAGGTCGTAGCGGCGCACCGCGGTGTAGGCGCGGGCCAGCACGCCGTGCGCCAGCACGTTGTCGCGCTCGATCTCCAGCGCCTTGCGGGCCAGCCGGATCGCCGCCTCGACGTCCTGCTCGGCGAACTCCGACCAGCCGAAGCTGGCGCGCTGGAACAGGACGTCGGCCAGCTTGGCGTAGGCGTCGGCGTAACCCGGCGCCATCTGCGTCACCTTCTCCAGCATCTCGCGGGCGCCGCGGTTGGCCGGCGGCGTCGGCTCGGTCGCCATGGCGCGCGCCTTCAGCAGCATGTCGTAGGCGGCGAGATCGTCGGTCGGCTTGCGCATCGCCTGCTGCTGGGCGATCTGCTGCAGGTTGGTGGCGAGGCTGCCGGCGACCCGCTTGGCCACCCGGTCCTGCACCGCGAAGATGTCGGAGAGCTCGTCGTCGTACTGCTCGCTCCACAGCTGCGTGCCGGCCATCGTGTCGGTGAGCTGCACGGTGATGCGCACGCGCGCTCCCATGCGGCGCACGCTGCCGCTGACCAGGTAGCGGGCGTTGAGCGCGCGGCCGATCTCGGCCGGCGGCAGCGCCTTGTCCCGGAACGGCAGCACGGCGCTGTACGAGATCACCGTCAGGTCCCTGAAGCGGCCGAGCGCCCGGGTGATGTCCTCGGTCAGGCCGTCCGAGAAGTAGTCCTGCGCCGCGTCGCCGCTGTGGTTGGCGAACAGCAGCACCGCGACCGACAGGCCGTTCTCGACCGCCGCCGTGGCGGCGGGCGGCGCCGGCCGCTGCAGCCACCACGCCGCGCCGCCGGCCGCGACGATCGCGATCCCGGCCGCCGCGGCGAGGCCGAGCCCCGGCCGCCGCCGGCGCCTGGCCGCCGGGCGCGGCGGCACCGGCGCATCGAAGCCGGCGCCGGCATCGAGCGCCCAGATCTCGACCGGCCGGTCGATGTTCTTGACGCTGCGGGCGCCCAGCGCGCGGAACGGCAGCGAGAGCTTGTCGCGCACCTGCTCGTGGACGCCGGCCGACAGCACGATCGCGCCGGGATCGGCCAGGCCCTCCAGCCGCGCGGCGACGTTGACGGCATCGCCGAACACGTCGTCGCCCGCGACGATGACGTCGCCGAGGTGCAGGCCGATGCGGAAGGTCAGCCGGCGCTCGGCCGGCACGTCGCGATTGCGCCCGGCCATGCCGGCCTGCAGCTCGACCGCGGCGCGCACCGCCTCGACGGCGCTGCCGAACTCGACCAGCACGCCGTCGCCGACCGTCTTGACGATGCGGCCGCCGAACCGCGTCACCACCGGCGCCACCAGCTCGGACAGGTGGGCGCTGAGGTCGCGCAGCGTCCGCTCCTCGTCGGCGCGCATCAGCCGGCTGTAGCCGACGACGTCGGCGAACAGGATGGTCGCGAGCCGCCGCGTCGGGACCGGCGTGTCGGTCACCTGCCGCCGCTCGCTAGAGGTAGACCGCCTTGAGCGCGGCCTCCGGGTAGCGCGCGCCGGCCGCCGCGCCGGGCGGCAGCGCCGCCGACAGCGCCGCGATCTCCGCCGCGGTGAGCACGAGGCCGGCGGCGGCGACGTTCTCGTCGACGCGCTCGGCGCGCTTGGTGCCGGGGATCGGCACGATGTCGTCGCCCTGCGCCAGCAGCCAGGCCAGCGCCACCTGTCCCGGCGTGACGCCGCGCGCCCGCGCCACCGCCTCGATCGCGGCGGTGCGCGACAGGTTGTGCGCGAGGTTGTCGGCGGCGAAGCGCGGGTGGCGGCCGCGGCCGTCGCCGGCCGGGATGTCGGAGGCCTGCCGCACCGTGCCGGTCAGCAGGCTGCGGCCGAGCGGCGAGTAGGCGACGAAGGAAATGCCCAGGGCCCGCGTCGTCGCCAGCGTCTCCTCGGCCTGCTCGCGGTAGAGCAGCGAGTACTCGCTCTGCACCGCGGCGATCGGGTGCACGGCGTGGGCGCGCCGGATGGTCTCGGGCCGGGCCTCGCTCAGCCCCAGCGCCCGCACCTTGCCGGCCTTCACCAGGCCCGCCATCGCGCCGACCGTGTCCTCGATCGGCACCGTCGGGTCGACGCGGTGCTGGTAGTAGAGGTCGATGGTGTCGACGCCCAGCCGCCTCAGGCTGGCGTCGCAGGCGGCGACCACGTACGCGGGCCGGCCGTCGACGCCGTTGGCACCGCCCGGCCGCTGGGTCTGGCCGAACTTGGTGGCCAGCACGACCCGGTCGCGCCACGCACCGGCGAGGGCCTGGCCCAGCAGCGTCTCGTTGTGGCCCCAGCCGTACATGTCGGAACTGTCGAGCAGCGTGACGCCGCGCTCGATCGCGTGGTGGACGACGCGGATGCCGTCGGCGTCGCTGCTCTGGCCGTAGGCGCCGCTCAGCGACATGCAGCCCAGCCCGATCGGGAAGACGCGGAGCGGACTGCCGCCGAGGCGACGGGGTGCGACGGACATGGGATCACCCGGTTGTTGCGCCCGGGAGACTAGCAGTCCGGCGGGGAGATCGTCAGCCGCCGTCGGCCTTGATGCCCAGCGACACGATCAGCTTGCCGAGGCGGTCGTACTCGGCCTTCGCCCAGGCCTGGACCTCCGGCACCGTCATCGGCGTCGGCTGGATGTACGACGCCTCGAGGCGGGCCCGGACCTGGGGATCGGCCAGCGCCCTGGCGACCGCCGCGTTGAGGCGCTGCACGATCGCGTCGGGCAGGCCCTTCGGTCCCAGCAGCGGCAGCGCCGACTGGATCTCGATCCCGCCGTACCCCTGCTCGCGCAGCGTCGGCACGTCGGGGATCTCGCGCAGGCGCGTCGCGCCCGACACCGCGATCGGGATCACCGCGCCCGCCTTGACGTGGCCGAGGATCAGCGACGCGCTGACCAGGCCGACCTGGATGCGCTCGCCCAGCAGGTCCTGGACGCCCGGCGGCAGGCCCTTGTAGGGCACCGACACCAGCTCGATCTTCTTCTCGATCTTCAGCTGCTCGGGCACCAGGTGGGTCGAGGTGCCGTTGCCCGAGTTGAGGTAGGTGAGCGGCGTCGCGGCCTTGCGCGCGTAGGCCACGAGCTCGTCGACCGAGCGCACCGGCAGCGACTTCGCCACGCACAGCACCGCCGCGGTCACGCCGACCATGGCGACCGGCGTGAAGTCGGCGACCACGTCGAACGGCGCCTTCATCAGGAACGGCAGGCCGTAGTGCGCCGACACCGTCGCCTCGAGCGTGTAGCCGTCGGCCGGCGCGCCGGTGACGATCTGGCCGGCGACGATGCCGTTGCCGCCCGGCCGCGGGTCGATGACGATCTGCTGGCCGAGGTCGGCCGCCAGCGCCTCGGAGATGCTGCGCATGCCGACGTCGATGATGCCGCCGGCCGGGCCGGGCAGCACCACGCGGATCGGCTTGGTCGGCCAGGCCTGGGCGCGGGCCGGCGCCTGGCCGGCCAGCAGCGGCAGGGCCGCCGCGCCGGCCAGCAGCCGGCGGCGTGTCGTCTCGGTCATGGTCGCTTCCTCCCCCGGTCGTCCGCGGCTCTGCCGGCCGCTCAGATGAACATGTCGAGCTGGTTGTAGTTCTTGAGCACGCTCTGCCGCGCCGCCTCGGTCCACCGGTTCTCGTCCTCGCGGCCGGCCAGCGGCCGGTAGACGAACGGCGTCTCGTGCGGGAAGCGCTGGCGGCGGGCGTCGATCGCCAGCGCGATCAGGCGCGAGCGCGCCTCGATGCGGGCGGCGTCGTAGGTCTCGATCGCGCCGTGCAGGCGCCGGGTCGTGACACCCAGCACGCGCCGGCGCGGGAAGAAGCCGGCGTTCAGCGTGATGCGGCGGTCGGGCGAACTGTTGGCGAACGAGCCGTGCACCAGCTGGCGGTTGGTCATGAAGGTGTCGCCGGCGTCGCACAGCATCGGCACCGCGCCCTCGAGCCGGTCGGAGCCGCCGTTGTCCTCGACCATGCGCTTGATGTCGGCCTTGCCCTGGCGGTGGCTGCCGGGCAGCACCCAGACGCCGTTGGCGGCGGTGCTGGGGTAGAGCTGGGTCATGAAGTTGAAGCCGTGCGCGCCCTCGTCCCAGTCCGGCGCGGTCCAGTGCGTGGTGCCGTCCTGGTGCCAGGCGACCGAGGGGCCGAGGCCCGGCTCCTTCACGAAGGTGACCTCGTTGTAGGGCACGAAGTCGTCGCCGAGGATCGAGGCGGCGGCGGCGAGCAGGCCGGGATGGCCGTAGAGGCGCAGGCAGGCGTCGCTGAGGTGGAGGTTGCCGTCGAGCAGCTCGACCGTCCACGCCGGCGCCTCGGCACCGGGATCGGGCTGCGCCATCGCCGCGGGGTGACGGCCGTTGTTGGCGTCGGTGCCGCCGCGCGGGTCGCTGAGCGGCCGCGCCCAGCGGTAGGGCGGCTTCCTGATGCCGAGGTCGATCACCGGCCGGCCGAGCCGGTCGACGGTGGCATCGGGCGCGACCGGCGCGCGCGCCAGCACCGCGTCGAGCTCGGCGCGCAGCTCCTGCAGTTCCTCGGCCGAGAGCACGCCCTGGAAGACGTAGAAGCCGTGGGTCCGGTAGGCCTCGACGATCTCGGGCGCGAGCTTGCCGTCGGCACCCAGCCGGATCGGGCCGCGGTTGCCGAGCGCCAGCGCGCGGGCCTCGGCGCGGCGGCCGTACTCGGCCATGGCGCGCTGGTGGTCGGCGGCGCTGGGGGCGACGGTCATCGGACGAACTCCCGGGCAACGGCCCGCTTGTGCCGCGGGCGCCGCGACAGCCTAGCGCAGGAGCCGGCGGCGCGCGAAGTCCCGTGTTGCCCCCGCGCACGGGCTTGCCCATACAAAGAGGCATGGCTCCTCCGCAGACCCAGGTGCCCGACAGCGTGCGCCAGAGCATCAAGGCCGGCCGCTTCGCCGCCGCGGCCGACGAGCTGCGCGGGCTGGCGAAGCGCACGCCCTCGGCGCCGATCCTCGCGGCGCTGTCCGACATGGCGCTGCAACTCGGGCTGCTGGCCGAGGCCCTCGACGCGGCGCAGAAGGCGGTCGCCGCCGATCCGACCTACCACAACGCGCGCGTCATGCTGGCGCGCAGCCACGTCGCGCGCGACGACAACGAGGCCGCGATCGCCGACTTCAAGCTGGCGCTGGCGATGACGCGGCCCGGCCAGTCGCCGATGCCCAGCGGCCCGGTCCCGGTGCCCGCGCACCAGGCGCTGCACACGCTCGAGCAGCTGGCCTGGATGGAGCAGGCCGAGAAGCGGCCGCCGGGCTCGCTGCTGCCGGTCGATCCGAACCTCCGCGCGGCGGCGCAGGGCAAGCTCGAGCAGATGCTGGCCGACACCGCGCGCGAGATCCCGACCCTGCCGATGGGCGGCGCCTACGGCCGCATCCTCGCCGACCCGCCGCTGTTGCGGCTCGACGAGCCGGCGCCGGCGCGCTGCCTCAACCCGCGCGCCGACTGGGACGAGATCGTCGCCACCTTCAAGGGACCGGGCAAGGGCATCGCCTGGTTCGACGGCCTGCTGACGCCGGAGGCGCTGGCGCAACTGCAACGCTTCTGCCTGCACTCGACGGTGTGGCGGCGGCCCTACCCGCGCGGCTACATCGGCGCCAGCCCCGAGACCGGCTTCTTCAGCCCGCTGCTGCTGCAGATCGCGACCGAGCTGCGGGCGGCCGTCCCCGGCCTGCTCGACGGCCATCACCTCAGCTACTGGTGGTCGTTCGTCTGCCAGCACCAGCGGCCCGGGGTCGACATCCACGCCGACCAGTCCGACGTCAGCATCAACTTCTGGATCACGCCCGACGAGGCCAACCTCGACAAGGGCGGCGGCGGCCTCGACATGTGGGACGTCCAGGCGCCGCCCGACTGGAGCTTCGCCGACTACAACAACGGCGAGAAGGACATCGAGGGCTTCCTGCGCGACTCGAAGGCCGAGTGCCACGCGATCCCCTACGGCGAGAACCGCGCGCTGCTGTTCCACGGCCTGATCTTCCACCAGTCGGCCGAGGCCAGGTTCAGGCCGGGCTTCGAGAACCGCCGCCGCAACGTGACGATGCTGTTCCGCAAGACGCGGGGGTAGGTCTCAACCCTTGTCGCCGTCGAGCAGCTTCGTGAAGGCGTCGATGGCATGGCGTCGCACGCCGGTGTCGGGCTCGACGTGCAGCGCGACACGGTCGTCGATCGGCGGCAGCGCGTCGCGTTCCTCCATCGAGGTCACGGTCGGGCCGAGGTCGCGCAGCAGGCCGTCATGCATGCCGTAGATCCAGCCGTGCAGGTGCAGCTCCTGGCCACGCGCCCAGGCGTTCTCGACCGTCGGGATCGAGGCGACGCGGCGGACCTGCATCTCGACATTGAGCTCGCACATGCGGTCGATGCGGGCGTTGTCGTCGGCGATCGCGTCGAACACCCCGCGGTGGCGGCGGTACAGGGTCACCACCGGCTGCAGCCAGTGATCGACCAGCGCCGAGCGGTCCTCGCCCAGCGCGCGGCGGATGCCGCCGCAGCCGTAGTGGCCGCACACGATCAGGTGGCGGACCTTGAGGATGTCGATCGCGAACTCCAGCACCGCCAGCAGGTTCATGTCGTTGCTGTGGGCGATGTTGGCGATGTTGCGCTGGACGAACACGGCGCCGGGATCGAGGCCGAGCACGTCGTTGGCGGTGACGCGGCTGTCGGAGCAGCCCAGCCACAGGTACTGCGGCGACTGCTGCTCGGCCATGCGCACGAAGTAGGTCGGGTCCTCCTGGGTCTTGCGCTGGGCCCAGGCGACGTTGTTGTCGAACAGCCTGTCGAGGGTCATCGTCCTAGCGCCCGCAGAACGGCGCGTTCTGCGCCACCCAGTCGACCTGGCAGCTGACCTTGGGGAACAGCGCGGCCACCGCGATCGCGACGGCGGCGAGGAACACCACCGGCCGCAGCAGCCGGAAGGTCGCCGGGATCAGCGCCTTGCCGGCCCAGTAGGCGAGCAGCACCGCGGCCAGCGCCAGGCCCAGCCGGGTCGGCAGGCCCCAGGTCTCCCAGCCGGTCCGCTCGGCCACCGAGGCCCACAGGGTGGTGACCGTTTCGGTGAACTTCTCCATCAGCCGGCCGCCGCGCCCGGGCCGGGCGGTTGCTTCCCATCGTTCCTCATGCCCTGTTCGTTACTTCGCCGGCTCGAACGTGACAATGCCGCGGCGCACGATCCCTCTCCCCGGCCGAGGCCGCCACGACCGCCAAGCGGTGCCGGCGCGCGGGCATCATTGACCGCGCGCGGCCCAAGGCCTGTGATGCGGGTCACGACGAGCGACGGGAGGACACATGAAGCGGCGGACATTCCTCGGCACCACGGCGGCCTCGATGCTGGCGACGGCGGCGGCCGCCCAGACCGCGCCGGCCGCGTGGCCGGCCAGGCCCATCACCTTCCTCGTGCCGTTCGCGGCGGGCGGACCGTCGGACGCGCTGGCCCGGGTGCTGGCGCGCGGCCTCGCCGCCGAGCTCGGCCAGCAGGTGGTGGTCGAGAACAAGGGCGGCATGGGCGGGCTGGTCGGCGTGACCGCGCTCGCGAAGGCGCCGGCCGACGGCTACACGATCGGCATGAACGCGACCGGCCCGACCGCGATCGCGCCGTTCATGCTCGCCGCCATGCCGGTCGAGGACAAGGACCTCGCGCTGCTGACGCCGATCGCGCTGGTGCAGATGGTGATCGGCGTGTCGCCGCGCCTGCCCGTGAACTCGGTCGCCGACCTGGTGGCCTACGCCAAGGCCAACCCCGGCAAGGTCAACTACGGCTCGTCCGGCCCGGGCGGCATCAGTCACCTCGCCGCCGAGCTGTTCCGCAGCGCCGCCGGCATCGACATCGTGCACGTGCCCTACCGCGGCGCCGCGCCGGCGGTCCAGGACCTGCTGGCCGGCCAGGTGCAGATGGCGGTGCTCGACGTCGGCGTGCTGCTGCCGCACATCAAGGCGGGCAACGTGAAGCCGCTGGCGGTGCCCAGCCGGACCCGCTCGGGCCTGCTGCCCGACGTGCCGACCACGGCCGAGGCCGGCCTGCCGACCGTGCTGTCCGACAACTGGTACGGCCTCGCCGCCCCGGCCGGCGTGCCGCGGCCGGTGCTGGAACGCGTGCATGCCGCCACCGTCAAGGCGCTGGGCCAGAAGGACATCGCCGACCCGATGATCGCGCAGGGCGCGCTGATCCGGCCGATGACGCCGGCCGAGTTCGCGGACTTCATCCGCCTGGAGCGCGACAAGTGGGGCCCGGTGGTGAAGGCGAGCGGCGCCAAGATGGAGTGAGCGGCGACTGGCCCCAGCCGCGGCCAGCCGCCATGGCGTCGAACCACAAGCTGCCCGGTCTCGAGGTCGTCCGCTTCGCGTCGGCGCTGTCGGTGCTGGTCTGGCACTACCCGCACTTCTTCTACGTCGGCGGCGCGCCGGCCGACCTGGTGCGCGCCGACCTGCCGCTCCACGGCCTGCTGCACCTGTTCTACGAGCACGGGTTCTACGGCGTGCAGGTGTTCTGGTGCATCAGCGGGTTCATCTTCACGTGGAAGTACCGCGCCGCGATCGCCGACCGGCTGGTGTCGCCCAAGGATTTCTTCGTCCGCCGCCTGTCGCGGCTCTACCCGCTGCACCTCGCGACGCTGCTGGCGGTGGCGGCCCTGCAGCCGCTCTACGCGGCGCGGCAGGGCGCCTACTTCGTCTACCAGCACAACGGCCTCTCCGATTTCGTCGCGCAGCTGTTCATGGCGAGCGGCTGGGGCCTGTCGCCCGGCGAGAGCTTCAACGCGCCGATCTGGTCGATCTCAGTCGAGGTCCTGGTCTACGCCCTGTTCTTCGCGATCCTGCGCCGCGGCGGCCGCTCGCCGCTGGTGAACGTCGGCCTGCTGCTGCTCTGCCTCGCCGCCCGGCGCCTCGACATCCACCACCCGCTCGTCGACTGCGTGGCCTTCTTCTATGCCGGCGGCCTGGCGGCGATGGCGCTCGAGGCGCTGGCGGACTCGCCCTTGCGGCGGCCGCTGGCGGGGCTGGCGGCGCTGGCGGTCGTGGCGGTGCCGCTGCTTTTTCCCGACCGCGTCGGGCAGCACAGGAACCTGTTCCTGCTGGCCTGGGTGCCGGCCCTGCTGTTCGTCGTCGCCCAGCCGCTCCGCCTGCCGCCCGCGCTGGAGCGGGCGATCGAGGCGGCGGGCAACATGACCTACTCGAGCTACCTGCTGCAGTTCCCGATCCAGCTGGCGCTCTCGCTGGCGCTGCTCGGCACCGAAACCGCGCGGCTGTTCTACAGTCCCGTCGTCTTCACCGCCTACATCGTCGCGACCCTGGTCGCGGCGCGGCTCACCTACCGCTTCTTCGAGGCGCCGGCGCAGGACGCGATCCGGCGGCGGCTCGGCTAGCGGCAGACCGTCCGCCTAACGGCAGACCGTCCGCCTAACGGCAGACCTGTCGCCACTCGTAGCGGTTGGTCGCGGGGTTCAGCACCTGCTCCGGGCGGCATTCGGTCGTGCCGATCGGCGGCAGCGTCGGCGGGTCGATCGGCCGGATCGCCGGCGGCACGATCGGGCAGATCGCCGGCGCGCAGATCGGCTCGATGTCGAGCGTGCTGGAGCACAGCGCCTGGACCGTGCCGTTGACGCAGCGGCAGACGCAGTCGGCCGCCGCCGGCGGTGCGGCGACGGTTCCCACGGCGAGCATCGCCGCCGCGATCGCTGCCTTCAGGTCTCTCAACTCCGGCCCTCCCCGCTTCGCGGCCTCGACCGCACCCTAGCGCGGCGCGGTGAACTTGTAGCTGGCCTGGAGGAAGACGCCGTAGCGGTCGGTCTCCACGGGGAAGGAGTTCGGGACATTGTAGAGCCCGGTCTCCATGGCGCTGCTGGACTGCATCGCCCAGTAGCGGCCGCCGATGCCGATGCCGAACTTCTCGGTCGCCATCCAGGTCAGGATCAGTTCGCCCTGCACGCCGGTGCCGTTGCCGGCCACCGGGAAGGCGATGTTGCGCAGGAAGTGGCGATCGACACCGTCGTAGCGGACGTACAGCAGCCAGGCGATGTCGGCGCCGACCTTCAGGCGCTTCCACAGCACGGCCTCGGCCGAGACACCGAGGCGGATCGCCTGCCAGGCATCGGTCTGGTTGATCATGATGGTCGTGGGATCGACCTGCCAGCCGCAGCCGCTCGGGCAGCCCACCGCGTTCATCACGGTCTCGTAGCGGGTGTAGCCGACGAACGGCCCGATCCTGTGGTCGCGGCCGCGCATCAGCGCGTAGCCGATGTCGCCGGTGATGTAGTTGATGCTGCCGAGCACGTCGGAGCGCGTCACCTGGTAGGCGGAGGGCACCGACGCGAGCCCCGGGTCGAGGCCCCAGTCCTCGTCGTACATCGAGCCGCGCGACAGGCTGCCGCCCCCGACCATGCCCTTCGCGAACACGTCGAACGGGGAATCGACGCGCGCGAACAGTTCGCCGGTCTGGCCGACCACGCCGCCGTAGGTCAGCCGCGACACCGTGGCCGTCGTGCCGACGGTCTGGTTCTGGTTGCGGCCCGAGCTGAACCAGAAGCGGGCGCCGACATCGAACTCCCAGCCCGGCTGGTAGGGCGCCTCGGCCGCGGGGGCGTCCCCGGCCGCCGCCGCCGGGCGGCCGCCGGCAGGTCCGCCGAAGCGGTAGTTCAGGCCGACCTTGGCGAGGTGCAGGTCCTGGCGCAGGTACGACGCGCCGGCGGCGTCCAGGTTGGTGACCGTGCCGTCGTTGTTGATGTCGACGGGGCCCGGCACGGCGAGGCTCATGCCGCCGAATCGAAGGTAGCTGTACTCGCCCTTCAGCGACCAGCGCGGCGCGAAGGCGTACTCGAAGCCCGCCCCGAGCATCGGCCCGAAGCTCGACACGCTCGCCGTCGTCGCCGCGGCCCCGTTCGGCGTCGCGCTGAGGGGCACGAGGCTGGCCCACTCGCCCGGCGACGGCAGGCCGTTCTGCGCGATCGACACGTCCGATCGCAGCCAGGCGATGCCGGCCTTGCCGTAGACCATGGTCTTGCCGCCGGGCTCGAGCAGGAAGCCGGCGCGGCCGGCCAGGGTCGCGAGTTCGCGCGGCGTCGCCTGGCAGGTGTTGCCGATGATCGTCATCGACCATTGCTGGCAGGTGTTGCTGCCCTGCGCGCCGAGCACCGAGAACTCGCCCTCGACGCCCAGCACCCAGCGCGGCGCGACCTGCCAGCCGTAGCCGGCCTGCCCGCCGGCCGCCAGGCCGCCGGCCGAGACGCTGCCGCCGTAGATCGGAAAGCCGTTCGGATCGGAGAAGCTGGTGGTCGAGAACAGGGTGCCGAGATGGCCGCCGAGATAGAAGCCGGTCCACGACGCCTCCTCGGCGCGAACCGGCGCGGTGGCCAGGGCAAGCGAGGCCGCGAGCACGGCCCCGGCGCGGCGCGCCCGGGGCCAGCGGGAAGAGATCAAGGCGATGCGCTCCTCGAGGATGAACGGGGTCGACGGGACGGCGGGCGGTCGCCGCGGCGCGAGCGGGCCAGCACTGCCCAGCCGATCGCGAGCAGCGTGCCGCACAGGGCGAGGTTGCCGACGATCCACGCCACGCCGGGCTTGAGGCCGGGAACCAGCAGGCGGCCCGTCGCCACCGGGACCTCGATCATGCAGAACCGCAAGGCATCGCCGTGCAGCAGGGTCGCGAGGCCGGCGCAGGCCGCGAGCACGACCGCGATGGCGATGGGCATGTGTCGACCTCCCCCGGCGAGGCGACGATCCTCGCCCTTCGGCGGCGGCGCCGCCTTGACGGCGGGCGACAACGGGTTGACCGGTCCCGACATCGCCGTGCTCAGGGCCGGAAGCCGAGGTCGCGGGCGATGATGTTCTTCTGCACCTCGCTGGTGCCCTCGCCGATCACGTAGACCAGCGCGTCGCGGTGGATGCGGCCCACCGGGTACTCGCGCATGATGCCGGCGCCGCCGTGGATGCGGATCGCCTGCTCGCTGACGCCGAGCGCCGTCTCGGTGGCGACCAGCTTGACCCGGGCCGCGGTGGCGCCGTCGAGCGAGCCCTGGTCGACCCGCCAGGCGCCGTAGTAGACCAGCCAGCGCGCCGCCTCGATCGCCGCCGACATCTCGGCGAGCTTGTGCGCGATCGCCTGGTAGTCGCCGATCCGCTTGCCCGCCACCAGCCGGTCGCCGGCATAGGCGCGCGCGGCGTCGAACGCGGCCCGCGCCATGCCGAGCGCGTTGGCGGCGACGCCGACGCGGTTCTCGCTGAGCGACTCGAGGATCACCGGGTAGGTGCCGAGGCGCTCGCCCAGCACGTGCGCGTCGGGCACGAACACGCCGTCGAAGTGCACCAGCCCGGTCTCCGAGGCGCGGATGCCTTCCTTCCTCAGCTTGTCGATGGCGAGGCCGGGCGCGCCGGCCTCGACGATGAACAGGCTGATCGCGTCGCCGGTCAGCTCGGGCGCGGTGCGGGCGGCGACCAGCAGGAAGTCGGCGATCGGCGCGTTGGTGATGTAGAGCTTGGCGCCGGTGAGCTTCCAGCCGCCGTCGACGCGGTCGGCGCGGGTCCGCAGCGCGCGGATGTTGGAGCCGCCGTCGGGTTCGCTGAGCGCGAAGCCCGCGATCCTTCGACCCGCCAGCGCCGGCCGGAAGAAGGCCTCGCGCTGCGCCGCCGTGCCGGCCTTCCAGATCGGCCAGGTGCCGAGGTGGCTGTGCGCCGACCAGCTCGAGGCGAAGGCCTGGCTCATGTAGCTCAGCTCCTCGCGCACGATGCAGTCGCTGACCTTGTCGAGGCCGCTGCCGCCGTCGGCCTCGGGATAGCGCACGCCGAGCAGGCCGAGCTCGCCCCAGCGGGCGAAGACCTCGCGCGGGAAGACCTCGCTCTCCTCCGCCGCCATGACCAGCGGCCGGTGTTCCGTCTGGCAGAGTCGGCGGACGGTGGCGCGCACCGCCTCGTGCTGGTCCGAGAAGCTGAAATCCATCGCCCGAGACTGCGCAGCGCGGCGGCGGCGGTCAACGGGCCTGCCTCCACGGGGCGAACGCTGCTAGAACCCGCGGCGGATGCGTACGACCAAACCGCCGATCTGGCTGCTGATGAGCGCGACCGTGGCGTCGCAGATGGCGCTCACCATCTTCCTGCCGTCGCTGCCGACGCTGGCGCGCGACTTCGGCGTCGCCTACGGCACGGCGCAGCTCACCCTGTCGATCTACCTGTTCGCCTTCGCCTTCGCGCAGCTGGCGGTCGGGCCGATGTCGGACAACCTCGGCCGCCGGCCGGTGCTGCTGGGCAGCCTCGTGATCTTCACCGCCGGCAGCCTCGGCTGCGCGCTCAGCACCAGCGTCGAGATGCTGATCGCCGCGCGCCTGGTGCAGGCCTGCGGCGCCTGCGGCGGCGTCGTGCTGGGCCGCGCCATCGTGCGCGACAGCCGCACCGGGCCGGAGGCGCCGCGCGCCATGGGCATCATGGCCTCGTCGATGGCGCTGGCGCCGGCGCTGGCGCCGTTGCTGGGCGGCCAGCTGCTGGGCCTGTTCGGCTGGCGCAGCACCTTCTGGTTCACCGCCGCCTGCGGCCTCGCGGTGCTGGCGGCGGTGTGGCGGATGCTGGCCGAGACCGCGCCCAAGGCGCCGCCGCGCACCGTCAGCGTGGCGCGCGACTACGTCGACGGCTTCCGCGCGGCACTGCGCGAGCGCCGCTTCGTCGGCCTGATGATCGCCGCGACCTGCGCCTCGGCCGGCTTCAACGTGTTCTTCTCCGGCGGCCCGATCCTGCTGATCCAGGTGATGGGCGTGGCGCCGGAACTGTTCGGCTGGTTCACGCTGGCCTGGGCCGGCAACTTCGTGCTCGGCAGCCTGGTCTCGAGCCGCCTGCAGGGCCGCGTCCACAGCCTCCTCCTCATTCCCTTCGGCCAGGCCGTCCTGACGGTCGGCGCGGCGGCGATGGTGGCGACGGCGCTGCTGGGCTACGTCACGCCGCTGGCGCTGATCGGGCCGCTGGTGCTGATGGGCTGGGGCAACGGCATCAACATGCCGAACGCGATGGCCAACGCGCTGATCTCGGTGCCGGCCAACCGGGTCGGCGCGGCCTCGGCGCTGATGGGGTTCGTGCAGATGGTGACGGCGGCGCTGCTGACCCTGCTGGTCGGCTACGTGCCGCATTCCTCGCAGCTCAACATCGGCCTCGGCGTCGGCATCACCGGCCTGGTCGGCCTCGTGGGCTGGTGGGGACTGGTGCGGCGGCCGCCGGCCGCGAAAGCCTAGGCCGGCAGCGGCAGGTCGAGCGAGGTCGTGCGCCGCATCTCGCGGCGGTGCCTGGTGTCGTCGAACGGCCGCGCCCGGTGCATGGTGCAGCGGTTGTCCCAGATCACGAAGTCGAACGGCCGCCAGGCGTGGCGGTAGGTGAACTGCGGCAGCGTCGCGTGCGCCACCAGGTCGTGCAGCAGCAGGCGGCCTTCCGGCACCGGCCAGCCCTCGACGTGGGCGGCGTGCGAGGCGAGGTAGAGCGCGCGCCGGCCCGAGCCGGGGATGGTGCGCACCAGCGGGTGGACCGCGCCCTTCAGCTTCTCCTTCTCGGCCTCGTCGAAGTCGAAGCCGAGCACGTGCCGCGAGTGCACGATCGAGTGGTAGACGCGCAGCCCCTCGACCGTCGCCCTGGTCTCGTCGTCGAGCGCATCGTAGGCGGCGCGCATGTCGGCGAACTCGGTGTCGGCGCGGACCGGCGGCACGACCCGCGCCGACAGCATCGAGTAGCGGCCCGGCGGGTCGACGAACGAGGCGTCGGTGTGCCACAGCCGGTTGGCGACCGACGAGGCGCGCATGCGGTTGTCACGGTCGCGGATGTTGCCGTCCTTGTCGACGTTCGAGACGTCGGCCAGCGCCTCGTTGCCGAAGCGGTTGGCGCCGATCGCCGACGACGAGGTGCGGGCGTGCAGCGTGCCGTCGAAGCGCTGGGCGAAGTCGAGCTGTTCCTGGTCGGTGAAGCGCTGGTCGCGGAACACCAGCACGGCGTAGCGGTCCATGCCGGCGCGGATCGCCTCCAGCGTGTCGCGGTCGTGCACCTTCCGCAGGTCGATGGCACCGACCTCGCCGGCGAACACCGGGGTCAGCGGCGTGATCGTCACGGTCATGGTTTTCCCTCCCGAGGGCGTCCTTGCCTGCGACTGTTCCCCAGGCGACGCGCGACTTCAATGCCTGTCATAGTGCCGCCCGATGCTGGTCAGGGTCACGTTTCCGCTCGCGGCGGCGCACTTCGTCAACCAGGCCGCGCGCACCGTGATGGCGATCGTCGGCCCGGTGCTGGCGGTTGAGCTCGGCCTGTCGGCGGTCGAGCTCGGCACGCTGGCCGCCTGCATGTTCGCCGCCTACGCCGCGACCCAGCTGCCGCTCGGCGTCGCGCTCGACGCCTTCGGCGCCCGCCGCGTCCAGGCCGCGCTGATGGCGCTGGCGGCGCTGGGCTTCGCCGTGTTCGCGCTGTCGCCGGGCTTCGCCGGCCTGGCGCTGGGCCGCGTCCTCCTGGGCGTCGGCATCTCGGCCGGCCTGATGGCGGTGCTGAAGGGCAACGCCGACTGGTTCGAACGCCGCCGCGTGGCCCAGGTGATCGGGATCTCGACCGCGATCGCCGCGCTCGGCAGCGCCGTCACCACCCTGCCCGTCCAGGCGCTGCTGCCGGCGCTGGGCTGGCGCGGCGTGTTCTGGGTGCTGTGCGGGCTGACGCTGGCGGTGGCGCTGTGGATCTTCCTGTCGCTGCCGGAGAAGCCGCGCACGGGGCCGGCGCCGACGCTGGGCGGCTACCTCGCGTCGAGCGCCCGCATCCTCGCCTCGCCGACGTTCTGGCGCTTCGGCCCGGCGGTCGCCACCATCTCGACCTTCAACTTCGCCTACCTCGGCCTGTGGGCCGGGCCGTGGCTGCGCGACGTCGCCGGCATGGACGGCGAGGCGCGCGCCGGCGTGCTGTTCCTCTACACCCTGGCGATGGTGGCGGGCAGCGTGCTGACCGGCAGCGTCGCCAGCCGCGCCGAGCGCCGCGGCCTGCCGGCGGTGCTGGTGCCGATCGCGGCCCTGGTCGTCGTGGTCGCGGTCCAGCTCGGCCTGATGATGCAGCCGCGCTCGTTCGCGGTGGTGCTGGCGCTGTTCCTGGTGATGGCGGTCTTCGCCTCGGCCGGCTCGGTCGGCTACGTCGTGGTCAACCAGATGTTCCCGCCCGACCTCACCGGCCGCGTCTCGACCGCGACCAACACGGTGGCGCTGGGCCTCGCCTTCGCGGTCCAGGCGGCGATCGGCTGGATCCTCGACCTGTGGCCGCGCACCGCCTCGGGCGGCTGGGACCCCGACGGCTACAGCTGGGCGCTGGCGATGACGGCGGCGCTGCAGGCCGCCGCGCTGCTGGTGCTGGCGACGGCGCTGCGCCGCCGCCCCTAGGGCGCAGTCCCGGCAGGCTTGGCAGCCATCGCGTCGGCGCGTATGCCAGCGGCAGGGGAGCGGGACGCATGGGCAGGCAACAACGCACGCAGGTCGCGATCATCGGCGCCGGACCGGCCGGGCTGCTGCTCGCCCGGCTGCTCAAGACCAACGGCATCGACAGCGTCGTGCTCGAGGCGCGGTCGCGCGACTACGTCGAGGCGCGCATCCGCGCCGGCGTGCTCGAGCAGGGCACGGTCGACCTGCTCGACGAGGCCGGCGTGGCCGAGCGGCTGCACCGCGAGGGGCTGGTGCACGACGGCGTCGAGCTGTCGGTGAACGGCCGGCGCTTCCGCATCGACCTCGCCGGCCACACCGGCAAGCACGTCACCGTCTACGGCCAGAGCGAGGTGACGCGCGACCTGATCGCGGCGCGGCTGGCCGGCGACGGGCCGATCGTGTGGCAGGCGGCCGACGTCGCGCTGCACGACCTCGAGGGCGACCGGCCGCGCGTGACCTTCCGCCTCGACGGCGTCGAGCACGAGCTCTCCTGCGACTTCATCGCCGGCTGCGACGGCTTCCACGGCGCCAGCCGGCCGTCGATCCCGGCCGGCGTCGGCCGCGCCTACGAGCGCGCCTACCCGTTCGGCTGGCTCGGCATCCTCGCCGACGTGCCGCCGTGCTCGGCCGAGCTGATCTACGCCAGCCACGAGCGCGGCTTCGCGCTGGCCTCGATGCGCTCGCACACGCGCAGCCGCTACTACATCCAGTGCAGCCTCGACGAGAAGCTCGAGGACTGGCCCGACGACCGGCTGTGGGACGAACTCAAGCGCCGCTTCGGTCCCGAGGTCGCGCCGCACATCACCACCGGCCCGGCGCTCGAGAAGAGCATCGCCGCGCTGCACAGCTTCGTGTTCCTGCCGATGCGCCACGGCCGGCTGTTCCTGGCCGGCGACGCCGCCCACATCGTGCCGCCGACCGGCGCCAAGGGCCTGAACCTCGCCGCCTCGGACATCCACTACCTGTCGCGCGCCCTGGTCGCCCATTACCGCAGGAACGACGGCGACGGCCTCGCCGCCTACGGCGACAGGGCCGCCGCCCGCGTCTGGAAGTGCGAGCGCTTCTCGTGGTGGCTGACGCTCTTGATGCACAGGCTCCATCCCGAGGGCAGCTTCGAGGCCGAGATGCAGCGCGCCGAGGTCGACTACCTCGCCGCCTCGCCGGCGGCGCAGGCGGTGTTCGCCGAGAACTACGTCGGCCTGCCGTTCTGACCCCGCGCCAGCCCTTCCAGCAGCAGCGCCACCGCTTCGGCGCCGGGGTCGGGGACGCCGGCGAGGTGGCGGGCCGCGACGTAGCTCGACCGGCCGGCCCGCGCCTTCCTGAGGCGCGCGGTGGCGTCGGCGCCGGCGCGCGCCGCCGCCGCGGCGGCGGCGAGGCCCTTGGGCAGGGCCGCGAGCGCCGGCGCCAGCGCGTCGATCATGGTGCGGTCGCCGGGCCTGGCGCCGCCGTGGGCCTTCATCCTGTCGAGGCCCTCCGACAGCGCCTTCGGCCACGCCGCGCCGGCGGCAGCGGCCTGGCCCGCCGCGGCGAAGAAGATCGCCAGCAGCACGCCCGACGAGCCGCCCATGGTGCGCGCCAGCGCCTCGCTGGTGGCGGCGAAGAAGAGGTCGAGGCGGGCGAGCGGCATCAGCGGCAGCGCCGCCTGCAGCGTGCGCGCCGCGGTGGCGACGGTCGAGCCGGTGTCGCCGTCGCCGACCCGGGCGTCGAGCGCGTTGAGGCGGTCCTCGGCCGCGACCAACAGGTCGCAGGCGCGGCTGACCAGCACGCGCAGCGGCTCGTTGCGGCTGGCCTTCGGCTTGGCGCCCCGGGTCTCGCGCGGCAGCCTGACCAGCCGCGGCCGCTCGTGGTGGCGGATCGGCGGCCACGCCAGCGCTTGCACCGGCGACAGCAGCGCCGCCTCGAACGCCGGCGAGAGCGGCAGCAGGCTGAACGAGAAGCCGTGCATGTCGAGCGACGACACCAGCAGCGCCGGGCCCAGCACCAGCCGGACCTTGCCGCCATGGCGGCCGGCCAGCACCTCGTTGGCCAGCAGGTTCATCTCGAGCGGCGTGGTCGAGCCTAGGTTGTTGACCAGCAGCGCGTAGGCGCGCGCCGGCCTGGCCGCGGCGAACAGCCGGTCGGCGACGACGCGGGCGGCCTGCCGCGCGCCCTCGAAGGTGACGAGGTCGACGCCCGGCTCGCCGTGCAGGCCGAGGCCGAGCTCGGCCTTGCCGGCCGGCACGCGGTCCTCGCGACCGACGCCGGGCAGCGTGCACGACGACAGCGACAGGCCGAGCGAGACCAGCCCGTCGGCGGCCTTGCGCGCCATCGCCGCGACGGTCGCGAGGTCGGCGCCGGCCTCGGCGTAGTGGCCGGCGATCTTCTCGACGAAGGTGACGCCGGCGATGCCGCGCGGCTGGGCCAGGTCGGGCAGCGCGATGTCGTCCTTGACGATCACGACCTCGACCTTGCGGCCCCGGACGCGGGCGCGCTCGACGGCGAGGCCGAAGTTCAGGCGGTCGCCGGTGTAGTTCTTGAAGATGACGAGGCAGCCGGGATCGCGCTTGCCCGGGCCGGTGACCGCCATGATCGCGGCGAACACCGCGTCGACCGACGGCGAGGCGAAGACCTCGCCGCACACCGCGGCGGTCAGCAGGCCGCGGCCGACGAAGCCGGCATGGGCGGGCTCGTGGCCCGAGCCGCCGCCGGCGACGATGGCGACGCGGTTGGGCTTGCGGTCGGTGCGCAGCACGACCTTGATGCCGGGATAGCCGTCGAGCCGCGCGAGGCCGGCGCCGCCGCTGCTGCGCAAGAGGCCGTCGATGGCGTCGACGACCAGGCGCTCGCGCGCGTCGATGAACTGCCTCATGTCGGCCAGCTGCGGCGCACCGGGTCGCTTCCGTCCCAGCCGACGGCGGCGGCGCGCACGGCGTCGAAGATGCGCTTGCGACCCTCGGTCAGGTCGGCCATCTCGATCACCGTGCCGGGATGGCCCTCGTTCCACAGGTAGACGAAGCGGCCGCGCGGGCTGTCGCCCTCCTGGCCGACCGTGTAGCCGCTGGCCAGCGCGTGGCGCAGCCGGGCGTCGTAGTCGACCGGCCAGCTCGACCAGTGCTGCATGCCCTCGTGGCCGGCGGCGAGGAAGTCGCGGTACATGCTGGGCGTGTCGCAGCGCTGCTGGATCAGCTCGAGCTGGACGTCGCCCGAGTTGGCGAGCGCGATCGACAGGTGGATGCCGTCGTGGCGTTGGCCGCGATAGCTGAAGGCCGTGACCGCCAGCCGGTCGGTGTAGAACCACGGGCCGACGCCGCAGACCGTGCTCCAGTGGGTCATCGCCGCCTCGATGTCGCGCACGACGATGCCGACCTGGCGCAGGTCGCCGAACAGGCGGCTCATTGCGGGGCGCGGGTCGGGGCGTCGACGACGCGGGTCTTGAAGTCGGCCGGGGCCACGATCTCGAGCACCTCGAAGTCGTCGGAGCAGGCGATCTCGCGGTGCGGGATGCCCGGCACCTGGTTGATGCAGTCGCCGGCGCGGATGGTGCGCTCGCCCTGGCCGGCGTACTCGAACGTCGCCCAGCCCTTCAGCACGTAGACCATCTGGAAGGTGCAGTCGTGGACGTGCCACTTCTGGACCTCGTCCTTGGTCTGCCTGCCGTTGTGGCGGATCAGGTGGGCGACGTAGTCGCCGGCGGTGCCGTCCTTGATGCCGAGGTCGCGGTACTCGAAGATCTCGCGCAGGCCGGGCGTCCACGCCGCGTCCTTGGCCTCGTCGTGCTTGAACCGCCAATTGTTCTTGGCCGTCATGCGATCCTCCCGTTAGCTTCTGCACGAGAGTGTCGCGCGAGACGGACGGGAGCAAGACCATGGGCGAGGAAATCAGGATGACCGCGCAGGACGGCGGCACGTTCGCGGCCTACCTCGCGCTGCCGGCCAAGCTGCCGGCGCCGGCGCTGGTGGTGCTGCCGGAGATCTTCAACGCCAACCCGCACATCCGCTCGGTCGCCGACGGCTGGGCCGAGGACGGCTTCATCGCGCTGGCGCCCGACGTGTTCTGGCGCCAGGAGCCGGGCTGCTACCTGCCCTACACCGACGAGGGCCGCACCAAGGCGCGCGCCCTGCAGGCACGGATCGACACCGAGCAGTACGCGAGGGACCTCGGCGACATCGTCGCGGCGCTGCGCGCCCGCCCCGACTGCACCGGCAAGGTCGGCGTCATGGGCTTCTGCCTCGGCGGCAAGTTCGCGTGGCTGGCCAGCACGCGCCTGCCGGTCGAGGCGGCGGTCAGCTACTACGGCGTGGCGATCGACCAGTACCTCGGCGAGGCCGGCAACCGGCGCTGCCCGCTGCTGATGCACTTCGCCAGCGACGACCCGCACGTGCCGGAAGCCACCGTCGCGGCGATCCGCGCCCGCCAGGAAGGCGAGCCCGGCGTCGCGATCCACGTCTACCCGGGCACCGAGCACGGCTTCAACCGCAAGGGCTACCCGATGTTCAACGAGGGCGCGGCGAAGACGGCGCGCGCGCGGACGCTGGCGCTGTTGCGCACCAGCCTGTCCTAGCGATCAGCCGGTCGCGACCCGGCCCACGGTCGCGAGGCCGCCGGCGGCGTCGCGGCGCAGCACCACGATCTCGCCGCTGCCGGGATAGACGTCGGACAGCGCCGTGACCACGACCTGGTGGGTCACCAGCACGGTCGGCCGGTCGAGGGCGAGGCCGGCGATCCAGGCCTTCACCGCCGGCACCTGCCGCGCCGCCTGGGCCGCGTCGCGAACGAACGAGTTGAGCAGCGGCTGCGGCGCTACCGGGCCGAGCTGCATCAGGGTCGCGGTATCGACGCAGCGGCACCACTGGCTGGAATGAACGGCGGCGGCGGCGATGCCGTTGGCGCGGAACAGGTCGCCGATCCGGGTCGCCTGCGCCCGGCCCTCGGCCGAGAGGTTGCGCTGCGTCGTGCAGTCGTCGAGCCGGAAGCCGGCGGGATCGAAGGTCCCCGGCGCCAGCGCATGGCGGATCAGCGCGAGGTGGCCGGGCGCGCGGATCGCCGCCCACGGATCGCCGCCGGCCCGCGCGCCGCGCGCGAGCAGCACCCCGGGCCCGA
Source organism: uncultured Reyranella sp. (assembly GCA_964420105.1). Taxonomy (GTDB): domain Bacteria; phylum Pseudomonadota; class Alphaproteobacteria; order Reyranellales; family Reyranellaceae; genus Reyranella. The sequence continues at coordinate 9,242 of CAYQRL010000018.1, read as the reverse complement.
GCGCCGGCAGCGCGAGCGCGAGCAGCCGACGGCGCGACGGCTCACGCATGGCCGGACGTCGGCGCCTGGCGCGGCGCGGCCTCGGCGGCGTCGAGCGCGCGCGCCAGCAGCTGGACCGCGAGCCGGCCGCGCGTCTCGGCCGGGGCATGGATCATCCGCGTGCGCACGGCGAGCGCCATGGCCATCGCCTGCAGCACGTCGCCGTTCGACATCGGCTCCGTCCCGGGCAGCGACACCGCGCGGTCGATCGAGAGCAGGAGATCGGACAGCAGCTGGTGGATGCGTACGGCATCGCCGGTACCCGGGTCGAGCGGGAACTCGATGTCGAACACATCGCCGGTGCCGGTGGTGGCGCGGTAGGGAAGCCTCTTCATCGCCTCTCTCCTTGTCACGACAGGCGCAGCGCGACCGCCGCCGCCACCAGGGCGGCGACGACGGCCAGGGTGAGCGGCACGCGCAGGACCGGGTACCAGGCCGGCGCGGCGCCGAGCTTCGTGGCCTGCAGGTCGATCCCGAGCATGGCGGCGAACGCGGCGGCGAGCGCGAACAACCCGGTGACCGGCGGCGCCAGCAGGGCGGCCCAGCCGACCAGCGACGGCACCACGCTCCAGGCCAGCCGGCGCGCCAGCCCGGCCCCGGCCGGCGTCGCGCGCGGCGCGATCGCCATGCCCCAGTGGATGCCGCCCAGGAAGGACAGGATCACGGCGCCGTAGCCCAGCAGCGCCTGGACGACGAAGGCGCGCGTCAGCCCGTCGAGCCCCAGCATCGCCACCGCCAGCCCGACGAACGGCACCGCGCCCAGCCCGCCCAGCCAGGCGGCGATGGCCGGCACTCCGCTTTCCTTGCCCTGCACGACGCGCGTCCTCCTCCGGATGACTCCGAGCAGACCCTGTTACGCCGCTCGACCGCGACAGGATCAGAAGGGAAAGCGGGATTCAGCCGGCGCAGCGGACGGCCAGTACCTCGCAGGTCGAGCCTGCCCCGCCCTTGCGGCAGAATCCCAGCGCGGCTTCCTTGGCCGCGCCGGCGTCGTTGCCGGCGCCGAACCACACCCCCGGCTGCGTGCCCTGCGAGGCCGCGATGCAACGCGCCAGCGTCACGTTGCCGGCCTTGCAGCCGGGCTTGGCGCAGCGCGACAGGGCGTCGTTGATCGTCGCCTGTCGATCCGTCCTGCCCCATCCCAATCCCCACGCGCCGGTCGACCCGTCGTATGCGTAGGTGACCCAGTACTGGGGCGCGCCCTGGGCCAGCGCGACCGTCGCCCCGACAGCCACCACCAGGACGACGGTGGCCATCGCCAGTGCTCGAAACATTCGTCTCCCCCCCCCGACCTCGATGGCCGACCCTAGGCGGGAAGCATCGCGCGGGTAATGCACGTTTTCGGGAGACGGCGGCGGCGGTCCTTCGGCGGGGAAGCGGCTTCAGGACGGGTCCCTTCCGGACAGGCGCAGGACCGGCAACGACTCGGCCACCAGCCCTGCCGCCAGGAGGATCGATGCCACCGCGTCGGCCAGCACCACTCTCGCGATGGCCGCGTTGTAGCCTCCGACGGCGGCTGCCACGACGATGAAGCTCGTCGTGCTGAGCAGGGCGACCGCCAGGGCGGCGATCCGGAGGGACGGCAGCGCGCTGGCGGCGAGCAGGAAGAGAGCCAGGCCTCCGAACAGCAGCGCCCGGTGCTGGAGCAGGATGGCGACGTTCGGATCCTTCACCTCGACCCCGTAGAGCCGCGCCAGGGTGCTGGCACCCATGATCCCGGCCACGGGCAACAGGTGAATGAAGCCGGCCGCGAGCAGGGCGACGATGGACACGTACTTCATGGGATGTCTCCCGCGTGGTCTACTCGGCTGCAGTCCCGGCGACGGGTTCCGGAAGGGGCGCGACGGCACGGCGTCGTCGCGCAATTCGTGGAAGGAAGAGAGACGGGAAGATCCAGCATGGCACGCATCCTCGAGCAAACCGATGCCGAGATGGTGCCCGGGGGACGGGCTTCGGGCTTTCAAGAATCGCCTGTCTCGCCGCGCGTATCCGTGGGACCGGCGCGCGCGCTCTACGTCGGCCCGGGGCTCGACCTGTCGCCGCACCTGAACGTGGCGACGACGATCGCGGTGTCGCTGCAGCGGCCAATGGAACTGCGGACCTGGACGACGGCGGGCGGCTGGTCGGCCTGGCGTTCCGACCCGGTCAGCGTCATCCCGTCGGAAACCCTGCACCACCTGAAGAGCCATGGTGCGATGGCCTTCCTCTACCTCGATCCGCTCACCGATCGTCTGCAGCGGTTGTCCCGGGCCGAACTGGTTCGTGGCCGCGAGCGGTTGCGCCGGATGGGACCGGGGTTCGGGCTCGCCCAGGCCTTCTCCGCCTTCGGGCTGGCGGCGCGCTCCCCGGGGGACGAAGTCATCGCCAGGGTCGTTCGCGAGATCGAACGCCGCCCGTACGCCTTCGGCCGCCTGCAGGACGCGGCCACGCTGGCCGGCCTGTCGCCCTCGCGCTTTCGGGCGCGTTTCGCGACCGAGCTCGGGCTGCCGTTCCGCCGCTACCGGATGTGGCGGCGCATGGCCGCCGCGATGCGCACCGTTGCAGCCGGCGGCAGCCTGACCGAGGCGGCGCACGCCGCCGGCTTCGCCAGCTCGGCTCACTTCAGCACCGCCTTCAGGCGGATGTTCGGTCTCACCGCGAGCGACCTGCTCTCCCTGCGACTGGCGATCGACCTGTCGGAGGACGACGTGCTCCCGGTGCCGGAGCGCGTGGTCGGCACAGGATGACGGGGGACAGGCCACCATGCCAGTCTTCGCCGGCACCTTGCAGTTCACGGACGACCAACGAGGTCGTCGCTTCCCATGGATCTCTCACCGATGCAGACAGCCGCTGCCCGCTTCGCCGCGCATGCCCTCGAAACCCGCTTCTCCGACCTCGACGATGCCGTGGTGCGGCGCACCAAGGTCTTCGTCCTCGACAGCCTGGGCGTCGGCATCGCCGGCTCCTCGACCGAGGGCAGCGAGGCACTCCTGGCGGTGGCGTCCGGCTGGAGCGGCATCCGGGGGCCCGCGGTCCCGGTGTGGGGTCGATCGGCGCGCTTCTCCGCGCCGGTCGCCGCCTTCCTCAACGCCTGGCAGATGCACAACCAGGAATACGACTGCCTGCACGAGGGCGCGGTGGTGCATGCCCTGGCCACCATCCTGCCGGTCGCGCTGGCGGCCGCCGAGCTGCGGGGCGGCGCGAGCGGCACCGAGCTGATCGCGGCCGTGGCGGTGGGGGCCGATATCGCCGCGGGGCTCGGCCTCGCCTCGCGCACCGGCTTCCGCTTCTTTCGACCCGCGACGGCCGGCGGCTTCGGCGCGGTGGCGGCGGCCGGCCGCCTGCTCGGCCTCGACCCGCCGACGCTGGAAGCGGCCTTTGCCTGGCAGCTCGCGCAGGCCAGCGGCACCATGCAGGCACACGTGGAAGGCAGCCCCATCCTGCCGGTGCAGGTCGCCTTCAACGCCCGGGCCGCGCTGCAATCCTGCGAGCTGGCACCGGTCGGCTTCACCGCGGCGCGTGCCGTGTTCGAGGGGCCGTTCGGCTACCTGCCGCTGTTCGAGGGAGCCCATGACCTCGCCCCGGTGCTCGACGGCCTCGCCCACGCCGGCCGCATGGCCGAGTTCAGCCACAAGCCCTTTCCCTCCGGCCGCGCCACGCATGGCGGCATCGAGGGCGTGATGACGCTGCGGGCCGAGCACGGCTTCGCCGCGGCCGATGTCGCCCGCATCGAGGTGATCGCGCCGCCCCTGATCGTGCGCCTGGTCGGCCGTCCGCCTCGGCCCGACGCGGGGCCCAGCTACGCCCGCCTCTGCATGGCCTACGCGATCGCCAAGACGCTGCAGCACGGCGAACTCGACCTCGCCCACTTCCGCGGCGACGCGCTGGCCGACCCGGAAACCTACCGGCTGGCGGCGCGCGTCGAGACGCGCGACGACGGCAGCACCGATCCCAACGCGCTGGCGCCGCAGACCGTGGTGGTGCACTTGCGCGACGGCCGCGCGCTTCGCTGGCGGACCGAGACGATGCTCGCCAACCCGGTGCGCCCGCTCACCACGCAGCAGCACCTGGCCAAGTTCCACCGCTGCCTGTCCTTCAGCGCCGAGCCGCTGGCACCCGGGACCGCCGCGCGGCTGATCGACACCGTGGACCGGCTCGAAGAGATGACGGATGTCCGCGGGCTGTCCGTCCTGGCGGCGGCAACGGGCTGATCGCGCGCGTTCAGGATGGTGCTTGCGCCGTCCGATGCCGATGCCGATGCCGATGCCGATGCCGATCCCGAGCCGCTCGAGGGAGTGGCCGGGAAGCCGGCGCGGTCGCCCCCCCGGGATGCGACGGAAGTGGCCTATTCCGGGGTAGGCCTGCGCGACCAGGACAGCAGCGCTGCCACGGAATGGGGCGGCTGCCCCTCGACCTTGACCAAGCCCCGTCGCGCCGCGATTTCGAGCGCCTGGTCGAGATCTTCGGGCGTGATGTCCAGGCCATGCTTCTGAAAGGCTGCCAGCAGGTCGCTGACGCTGACCCAGTGGGGCCCGTGGCCGACCTGCTGATCCGCCAGCGCTTCCGCCAGGGGCGCGACCTGCCTGGTGAGCGCCTCGAGGCGCCGGGCTGAAAGCGTCACGGCCATGCGACATTCTACGCTGACGCCCGCGCGGAAAGATCAGTCGCTTCCCCGGTCCTGATGGCGAAGGTCGAACCCGAGGCGATGGAAGCGGACCCGAGTTCGAACTGTCGCCGCTTACCCAGCCCGGCTATCGCCTTGTCGACGCTCGGCGCGGTGGCCAGAGAGGGCCTTTGGACTTCACGGCATGGGCGCCGTAAATTTCCGCATTGCGCGACTTGCTGCTATCGCCGCTGCGCAAGAATGGACAGGCTGTTTCGAAGCCGGGCTGCCGGCAAGGGTGGAGAGAGATGTCTGGCATGATGGGCACGTTCCCAGCACCTGAGGCTCAGCAGGTGACGCTGGCGAACTGGCGGACGTCTCCGTACAGCCGCTGGGCCTTCCACCATGTCAGCGAACTCATTCCAACGGCTGAGATCGCTCACGATCCTACCAGCGTGCGCGCCTTGGCCAGCGCCCCGCTGAGCCTCGCCCCGCTCCGGGTCACGGATGCGTCTGGCCGCACGATGACGCACACCGAGTTTCTGTTGGCGTCGGATACGGATGGTCTCGTCATCTTGCATCGTGGCCGGATCGTCGCGGAGCACTACGCCAATGACATGACAGGTCACTCGCCGCACATTCTGATGTCCGTTTCGAAATCGATGCTCGGCCTGCTGGCTGGCGTCCCGGAGGTTCAGAAGGAGTTGCGCCCGGAGCGACCGGTGACCGATCTGGTGCCGGAAGTGGGGAGGGGCTCCTACGCGGGCATTTCCATCCGCCATCTCCTGGATATGCGCGCGGGCATCGTCTACGACGAGAACTACGCGGAGACCGGCGGTCCCATCGTTGAATACCGCAAGGCGATGGGTTGGAATCCGGTGGAGCCGGGCGATCGCCCGGCAGATGTGCGCTCGTTCCTCGCCACGCTCGACGAGCCCTCTGGACCGCACGGCGGGCCGACCAACTACGTGTCGCCTGGAACCGACCTGCTCGGCTGGGCGATAGAGCGCGCGATGGGTCGGCGCTACGTCGACGTGTTCTCGGAACTCTTGTGGCAACCGCTCGGGGCCGAGCGCAGCGCCAGCATCACCGTCGACCGATTGGGTGCCCCCCGCGCGGCCGGCGGCATGTCCATGGCAACGCGTGACCTCGCCCGCGTCGGGCAGCTCTTGGTGGAGGGCGGCGCACGAAGCACGCGGCAGATCGTGCCGGAGTCCTGGATCGCAGACCTCGTGCAGGGCGGCGACCGCGATGCGTGGGACAAGGGCACCCTCGCTCCTTACTTTCCAGGCGCACCGATGACGTATCGCGCAAAGTGGTATGCGGATCACGGACCTCGTGGGCCGCTGCTGTTCTGTCTCGGCATTCACGGGCAAAATCTGTTTGTCGATCAGCGGCGCGAACTGGTGATCGCCAAGTTCTCATCGCAGTCCATCGGGCTCGACGCCGCGAAGATGGCGCTCACCTTGCGGTGGGTCCAGGCAGTGCGGGATCTCGTGACAGGGTGACGCGCCGAGGGCGGGCCGTTCGAAACGCGCGGCGCGATGGCGTCCACTACTCCAGCGTCCGGTATCCGGAGAGGATTGGCCCGGGGGGGGGAGAGCTACTCAGCCCTTCTGGCGTTAAGCCTTGTCGCCGGAGAGACGGTCTGCATTGGGATCGCTGGCGGTGGAGACGGACCCGAAATCCAACGGTCTCCACCTGCCCGTGCCCGCCTCGCCTTTCCCCCGGAAACGATCCGCACCTACTCGGCGCATCCCCCAACCGAGAAGCCCGCACACGACCGCGGTGCCCCCTGGTCGAGAGCCTCATCGGACAGCCCTCCGGCGAAGTCCTCGCCCTCAAGCTCCGGCGTCGTTTCGATGCCAGTCATCGATATCTCCCGCCAAATTTGTCGCGTTCAGCAGAATTCAGGAAGCACAGCCCGCGCAACCGGCACCGCAAATCTTGAGGCCGCTTCGCGCACGATCTAATGCCTCGTCGGACAGCTCGTCGGCAAAGTCCTCGGATTCGACTACCGCGTTCATCTCGATGTCAGTCACATATGGCTCCCATTTTCATCAGTTCCTATCGGCCCTGACAGCAGCGCAATCAATTGCCGCCGCAGTTACAACTACAGCAAACACAGGCCTTACCATCTTGCCGATCGAGCGCCTCGTCGGATAGCTCCTCGGTGAAGTCCTCGGTCTCGACTTCGAGCTTCGTCTCGATGTCAGTCATCGTATTCTCCTATTGGAAAAGGACCCTGCCGCACATGCAGACGGCGGCCGGGCGGTTACCGGTCTGCCGCTAGGGAGTGGTAATTATATGGTGCAAGAGGCGTCAGACATTCTAGTTCCCTTCCGATCGAGCGCCTCGTCGGACAGCGCCTCGTCGGACAGTTCCTCGGCCAGGTCATCGGCCTCGACTTCGATCTTCATCTCAATGTCGCTCATGCATACCTCCAAGGGTAGGAAGAGGCCCCTGCCGCGCACCTGCACGTGCAAGACGGCGGCAGGGCGGTTACCGGTCAGCGGCTAGTTACACATACCGCATGACGTAGCACATGCACATTGAGCCCCCTCCCGATCGAGCGCCTCATCGGACAGCTCCTCGATGAAATCCTCGATCTGCTCGATCTCGATCTTCTCTTCAGCCATGATTCTCTCCATCCAATCGGGCGGGAAAGCGGCCCCCGAGAAGAGATCATCACCTGAAGTGGCCTCGCCAAGCAGTGGCAACTGCATCCATTTTGGTGAAAGCGAAAGCGCACATTTGAACCGCACCGACAAATTCGGCGGCGGCGCTCAATTCAGACAAAAGGCGATGTTTGGGGGATACGCGCCGGCACGACGCCGATCAGGCCGTTACCGCTTCCGTAGCCTCGCCCTGCGGCGGCGCCGTCCGCTTGTGGATCTTACTCTTAACCGACGCCACGACCTTCTTCCCAGCCTCGCGCTGCTCGGCGTAGTAGCCCTTCATCTTCTCGGCGCTGATGTCGGTAATCGACCCACCTTCCTGGAAGTGGCGCACGAACACCCGGCCGATCGCGTAGGTCGACGCCCCGACAATCGTCGGCATCACCACCACGCCCGCCGCCCAGCCCACCACCGGCACGAGCTTGGCAACGCTAACTCCTGCGACGATGCCGACGGACTGCCCGCCGACGCCGCCCACCAGCGCCGCAACCGTGTTGCGCACCGGTGCTTCCGAGAACGTCTTGCCATACAGCGCCGCCAGCTTGCGGATCATGTTCAGCTGCACGCCCGTGACCGCCGCCATGTCGATGCCAGGCAGCGGCAGGATGCTACCCGCGCACGCCGCCAGCACGTGGTTGCGGATCACGATCTCGGCCTTCAGGTCCCGCTCGGGGTCGACGGCAACGGCGTCCAGGACGACGGCTTCAGTAACGGTCTCGGCTTCGGTCATGGTCGATCCCCTCAACTGGAATAAGCAGCCCTGCCGGGTATTCACGCATGGGAAGAACCGGCAGGGCGACGTCGTTCAACTCAAATTCTTACGCGGGAGCGAAGCTGCACCCACAGGCGGAGCACATACGCTCCCCCTCCCGATCCAGCGCCTCGTCGGACAGTTCCTCGGTGAACTCCTCGGCCTCAACTTCGATCTTCATCTCGACATCGGTCATCATCGTCTCCTATGGGAAGAAGCCCCGCCGCGCACCCGCACATGCAAGACGGCGGCAGCGCGGTTACCGGTCAACTGCTAGCACATGCCGTAACAGAACCGAGCCCCCTCCCGATCGAGCGCCTCGTCGGACATCTCCTCGGTGAACTCCTCGGTCTCGACTTCAATCTTCATCTCAATGTCAGTCATGAATACCTCCGTTATGGTCGGGCCGGAGCCCGACGGAACGCTAACAGGCGCGCGGCTGGGCTCGCCACCAGCGCATGGATGACGGACCGTGCAGATGGCACCAATTTGGTGCTGCTAGGACGACGCTCTTAAGGGCACCGCAAAACTTCATCAGTCGGACAGCGACCGCTTCCACCAGCCCTTTGTGCGACTCTTGCGGATCGGCGCGGGTGGAACCGTGAGGAGCGGGGGATAGACTGCGTATGATACGTCGCCGCGTGTGAAGGGTGTGCTCGCCCTAAACGGAACACGGCGGCTAGTGTCGCCACCAGCCGCCGATTTCATCTGTTTAGACGCGCACCCGTACATGACGCGGCAGGGCTGTTACCCGTCAGCCCCTAGTAGGGAGGGTAGCAAAAGCGAGCCCCCTCCGTATCGAGGGCCTCGTCGCTGAGTTCCTCGGCGAAGTCCTCGGATTCCACTTCGATTTTCATCCCGATATCAGTCATGAATACCTCCAAGGATTAGAAGCCCCACCGCACCCCCGCACATGCAAGAAGGCGGCAGGGCGGTTACCGGTCAGCCGCTAGTAGCAATTAATTGCCTCCCAGCCGCTGCGGCACGCCGATGGTCTCGCGACACGTGCGGGTCGTCCAGACGACATTGCAACCACTCTGGTTGCTGGTGAACGATCAGCTAGAACCCACACCAGACGCGCCGTTTACCCGCAGGAACTGCTCGACCTCGCGCCATAGCTGCCAGCTGCCTCAGCACGACCGGCGTTGTTCTCTGCCGTATGGCGTACCTTCGTTGATCGAGCTGGTGGTAA
>CAYQRL010000017.1:0-111224 GCA_964420105.1 uncultured Reyranella sp. | reverse complement strand
TGCGTGCTCATGCTGGTGGCCAGCCGCTCGCCGCGGTTGATGCCGCCCTGCGTCGGCTTCAGCGCGACGTTGCCGCAGTAGGCGGCCGGCCGGATGATCGAGCCGCCGACCTGCGTGCCGATCGCCACCGGCACCATGCGCGCGCCGACCGCCGCGGCCGAACCGGACGAGGAGCCGCCCGGCGTGCGCGCCGGGTCGAACGGGTTGGTGGTCGGGCCGGGATGCGCGCCGCCGAGCTCGGCGGTCACGGTCTTGGCGAGGATCACGGCGCCGGCCTGGCGCAGCGCCCACACCGCGGCGTTGTCGCGCTTGGGGAAGTTGCCCTTCATCGCCGCGCAGCCCATCTCGGTGGGCATGTCCCTGGTCTCGAGCAGGTCCTTGATCGCGACCGGCATGCCGTCGATCGCCGACAACGGCCGCCTGGCCTTCCAGCGCGCCGCGCTGGCGTCGGCGGCGGCGCGGGCGCCGCTCTCGTTGATCGCGGTCAGCGCCTTCACCATCGGCTCGCGCGCGGCGATGGTGGCGAGGCAGCGTTCGAGGTAGGCGCGCGGGTCGTCGCCGCCGTCGGCGAAGCGGCGCGCGACGTCGTGGAAGGTGAGCGGCTTGTAGTCGGCGTAGGCGGTCATGTTTGCTAGGCTAGCACGATGTCCAGGGTCACGCGCGCGACCCGCCTGCTGGAACAGGCCGGCGTCGCCTTCACCGTCCATTCCTACGACTACGATCCCGACGCCGGGAGCATCGGCCTGCACGCCGCCGCGGCGCTGGGCGAGTCGCCCGAGCGGGTGCTGAAGACGCTGATGGCGCTGGTCGACGGCAAGCCCGCCTGCGTCGTGGTGCCGTCGGACCGCGAGGTCTCGATGAAGAAGCTGGCGGCGGCGCTCAAGGCCAAGTCGGCGCAGATGATGAAGCCCGCCGATGCCGAGCGCCTGACCGGCTACAAGGTCGGCGGCATCAGCCCGTTCGGCCAGATGAAGGCGGTGCCGACGGTGTTCGAGGCCGCCGCGATGGGCCACCCGCTGGTCTACCTCAACGGCGGCCAGCGCGGCCTCCAGGTCCGGCTCGCCCCGGCCGACGCGGTCGCCGCCGCGAAGGCGACTGTGGCGGCGGTGGTGTCGTAGGTGCAGGCGCCTCGACAAGGCATGCTGACCGGTCGAACATGGCGACGTTGCTTCAGTTGCGGAGGATCACCATGCGCGAACCCACGACCGGGCGGATGCCGGGCCGCCGGCGGATGCTCCTTCTGGCATCGGGCCTTGCCTTGTCGAGCATCGCCGCCACCGGCCAGGTGCTCGCCCACCACGGCTGGGAGTGGGCGGATGACAAGCAGAGCGAGTTGAACGGGACGATCCAGGCGATCTCGATGGTGCCGCCGCATCCGACCCTGCAGGTCAAGGCGGCGGACGGGGTGGTCTGGCAGATCGACCTCGGCAATCCCAGCCAGACCGAGCGGTCGGGCTTCACCGCCGCCTCGGCCAGGCCGGGTGACGCCGTCGTCGTGCTCGGCAATCGCCACAAGGACGCGGCGAAGAGGCAGATGAAGGCCGTGCGCATCACGGTCGGCGGCAAGGCCTACGACATGTATCCCGAGCGCATCCGCACCAACTGAGCCGGCCGCTTGTCCATCCTGGAGGGACTCGCCCAGTGGCCCGGTGCGCTGCTTCTGCAGCGCTCCGGCACCGCCTACCTGCTGGTCAGCGCCGCGCACATCCTGGGAATCGGCCTGCTTCTGGGAGGCATCCTGCCGCTCGATGCACGCCTGGCCGGCGGCCGTGCCGATTCGCGGCTGGGCTTCGTCGCGCCCGCCCTGTGGCGAACCGCCAGGCTCGGCCTCGCTCTCGCGTTGCTGACCGGCGCCTGGCTGTTCTCGGTCAAGCCCGCGGCCTACGCGGCCAATCCGGCTGGCTGGGCGAAGGCGGCGCTGCTTGCGCTTGCCCTGGTCAACATCGTTCTCCAGCACCGCGACCCGAGGCTGAAGGAGGCGCTGTCGGGCGGCGCCGTCCCGGTATCGGTGCGCGTGCGCGCCGGGCTGTCGATGCTGCTGTGGCTCGGCGTGCTGGTGTCGGGGCGCTGGATCGGCTTCGTCTAGGGCGCGGGCGGGTGGCGCAGCCCGGCCGTCCAGGTCGCCACGGCGCTCGCCATGGTCGCGAGGTGCTCGGCCGCGGTGTGGCCCGACACCGACTTGCGCGGCTTGAGGTCATGGTCGCCGTCCTCGAGCCAAAGGATCTCGATGGCGCGCGACAGCCGATAGGTCGCGACCTCCTCGCGCGTGCCGAACGGATCGCGCGTTCCCTGCACGACCAGGGTCGGGGTTCGCAGGTGCTCGAGGTGCGCGGTCCGCAGTTGCTGCGGCTTGCCGACGGGATGGAAGGGATAACCGAGGCAGAGGAGGCCGGCGACCGCGCCGCTTGCGTGGAGCGGGTCCGCCACCAGGCTCGCGACCCGGCCGCCCATCGACTTGCCGCCGATCACCAGCGGCCCTCGCGGCGCGAGCGCCGCGACCGCGGCCTCGTACTCCGGGCACAGCGTCTCGGCGCGCGGCGGCGGCTTGCGCCGGCCGTCGCGCCGCGCCGCCATGTAGGCGAACTCGAAGCGCGCGACGCGCAGCCCCTGCGCGACGAGGGCGTCGGCCAGCCGGTTCATGCCGGGCGAGTCCATGGCCGCGCCGGCGCCGTGGCCGAGCAGCAGGGTGCAGGGCGCGGTCGCCGGGCCATCGACGAGGAACCGCGGTGCGCCCATCAGAAGGCTCCCGTGAATTCGAACTCGAGCCGGTTGTCGACGTTGTCGACCTTCCACCAGCTCAGGCGCCGCAGGAAGCTCTGGCCCAGCAGGGCGCGGCTCCTGGGCGCGCCGACGGTGGCCAGCACGTTCTCCATCGTGCGCTCGCCGATCTGCAGGCTGCGCAGGCGGAACACCTTCTGCTGCATGGTGCGGCCGTCGGCCAGCACGAAGCGGTGCTGGCCGGCGAAGTCGGCGTCGGTCAGGGTGCCGGCGCGGCGCAGCGCCTCGGCGGTCTCCTCGGGGATCTGCACGGTGGCGGCGCCCGAGTCGGCGATGAAGTAGACCTGGGTGCCGCCGTTCAGCAGCGCCGACAGCACGAACACGCCGCCGACGCGCTGGAACGGCGCGACCGCGGTGTGGGCCGCGCGCTCCTTGCCGCACGGCACCCAGCGCCCGTCGTGGCACCAGCGCGCGAGCGCCAGCAGCTTCGACACGGTGTCGCGCTGCTCGCAGGCGCCGACCGCCTCGATCGCCGGCGCCGCCGCGCTGCGGCAGGTCGCGTCGGCCGCGGTCCATTGCCGGACCAGCTGCGCCGGGCTGGCGGGCGCAGCGTCGACCGCGCCCTGCGCGACCGCCGGGGCGGTGGTGGCGGCAAGAAAAAGGGCGGCGAGGCGAAGCACGCCGCACCGTAGCGGTCAGCCCTTCGGTCCGACCAGCGCGAACATGGCGCCCTGCGGGTCCATGGCCTGCACCACCCAGTCGCCGCCGGGGACTTCCATCGGGCCGTTCACGACCTGGGCGCCGCCGGCCTTGAGACGGTCGAGCGCCGGCCCGATGCCGTCGACCCGCCAGTAGTAGCCCCAGAAGGGCATCGGCACCTGGGCGGGCTTGGTCATCATGCCGCCGATCACCTGGCCGTCGACGGCGAACAGCTGGTATCGGCCCATCGGCCCCATGTCGATCGCCTCGTCGCGGGTCCAGCCGAACAGGCCGGCATAGAAGTCGAACGCGCCGGGTCCGTCGCCGGCCATCAGCTCGTGCCAGCCGATGCTGCCGGGCGCGTTCGCAGCGGGCCCGGCCGGTCCCGGTCCGCCAGCCTGGAACAGGCAGAACACCGCGCCCTGCGGGTCGGCCACGACGGCGAACTGGCCGATGCCGGGGATCGGCGTCGCCGGGCGCTGGACGCTGCCGCCGGCCTTCTGCAGGCGCGCCAGCATGGCGCCGATGTCGTCGACGCCGACGTAGCCGATCCAGCCCGGTCGGGCGCCGGCATCGCAGGCTTCCCTGGGCAGCGCCATCAGGCCGGCGGCGTTGGCGCCGCCCGACTTCAGGAGCGTGTAGTCCATGCCGGGCTGGCCCGAGTCCTCGGCCTGCCAGCCGACGACGCCGGTGTAGAAGGCCGTCGCGGCCCTGGTGTCGGTGGTCATCAGTTCGTACCAGACAAATCCGTTGGCCATGGCTGTCTCCTTCAGAGCGTGGCGACGAGTTGCTCGAGCTGGTCGGTGCACAGTCCCCAGCCTTCGTGGAAACCCATCTTCTCGTGCGCCTCGCGATCGGCGGCGGTCCAGTGCCGCGCCCGCGCGGTGTAGCGCGTCTTGCCGTCCACGGGCTCGAAGGTCAGGTCGAGGGTCATGAACGGCTTCTCCGACGGCTGCCATGCCCTGACGTAGGCGTCGGTCGAGACGAGACGGCGGTTGGGCACGACCTCGAGGTAGACGCCGGGGTTGGGCAGGTCCTTGCCGTCGGGCCCGCGCATGACGATGAAGACGCTGCCGCCCGGCCGCACGTCGAGCTCGGCCACCGGCGTGACGTAGGGCCTGGGCGCGAACCAACGCTTCAGCAACTCGGGTTCGGTCCAGCACCGGTAGACTTTCTCGGGCGCCGCGTCGATCAGGCGGGTCAGGACCAGTTCGTGGGCGTCTGCCATCCTCGGCTCCTCGGCAAGTGCGTTGATATCCCGAGGACGGAAGCGCTATGCCCGGTCCGACAGTCGACGGGAAAAATCCGGAGGGGTCGTGACGGTCCAACTCTACGGCATCAGGAATTGCGACACGATGAAGAAGGCGCGCCGGTTCCTCGAGGACAAGGGCGTGGCCTACACCTTCCACGACTACAAGGTGGACGGTATCGACCGGGCCCGGCTCGAGGGCTGGGCCGGGAAGGTCGGCTGGGAGACCCTGCTCAACCGCTCGGGCACCACCTTCCGCAAGCTGCCCGAGGCGGAGCGGGAAGGGCTGACCGGAAAGAAGGCGATCGACCTGATGCTGGCCCAGCCGTCGATGATCAAGCGGCCGGTGCTCGAGGCGGGGGCGCGGCTGCTGGTCGGGTTCAAGCCGGAGCAGTACGCCACGCTCGGGTAGGGCTGTTCGGGCGTGCGGGAGGTCAATAACTGTGGTAATGTCGCGCCAGCCGGTCGAGAGACCGGCCGGCGAGATCGATGAAGTGCATCGATGTCGTCATCCAGGCGACAGCGACCGGTCCTGCGCAATGCCCGTTTCGAGTTTGGCTTCAACCACTTGCGCTCGCTTCCTACGAGGCGACGCGAAACCGATCCCGGTTCCTGCGGGCGCGGCCGGACGCGGCTCAGCTGGTCAGCAGCTTGAGCTTGCGCTCGAACACCTTGAGCACGTCCTCGAGCGTCTCGCCGTGGGCGAGCTTGCGCGGGCCGTTGTAGACCATGTAGCCGCCCTGGCCGGAGCCGGGGACCTTGGCGATGGCGAACAGCGGCTGCTCGGCGGTGTGTCGAAAGATCGAGAAGATCGCCATGCCGGGCCGGAAGTCGATGGCGTAGTCGCGCCATTCGCCGGTCGCGACGCGCATGCTGTACAGGTTGATGAGACGGGTCAGCTCCCGCCGGTCGAACGAGACGATGCGGCGGCGGGCCCGCTGATCGGCCAGTCGGAACAGGTTGGTCATTCAGCCGCGCAGTTCACCATGACGTCGGGGGCGAATTGTTACAGAACTGCGGGGGAGGGTAAAGCGCCCCCGGATCGCCTCCCGAATCGCCCCCAAGGCGGCCGCTCCGCCGTGGTTTGCCAAAGCCCGGGCGGGGGTCTATGAACCGGCCCTGAAGCTGTTGATATTCCGCGATAATCCGGGAGCCGACGTTGTCCGATTCCGCCGCTTTCCACGAGGTCGACGAGGCCGTCCGCAAGGACGAGCTGAAGGAGTGGTGGAACCGCTGGGGCACCTGGGTCGTGGCCGCCTGCGTCGCCGTCGTGGTCGCCGCCGTCGCCTTCGTCGGCTGGAACCAGTACGACACCTCGCGCCGCGCCGCGGCCAGCGCCGCCTACTCGGCCGCGCTGGCGCAGATCGCCCAGGATCGAGCCGCCGCCATCAAGGCGCTGGAGGGCCAGGCCCAGGCCGCGCCCGCGCCGTACCGCGCGCTGGCGGCCCTGGTCGTGGCCCAGCTGCGCCAGCCGGTCGATGCCGAGATCGCCGCCCTGACCGCGACCGCCGCGACCCTGTCGCCGGCCGAGCTCGCCGACCTCGCCCGGGTGATCGCGGGCTACAAGAGCATCGACACGCCCAAGGCCGAGGAGATGGTGGCCGCGCTCGAGCCGCTGGCCGGGCCGGACCGGCCGTTCCGCCTGAGCGTGCGCGAGTTGCAGGGCATGCTGGCGCTGCGCAAGGGCGACCTCAAGCGGGCGCGCGAACTGTGGACCGAGATCTCCAAGGACCCGCAGGTGCCGCAGGCGGCGGCCCAGCGCGCCACCGCGATGCTCAATCTCCACGCCGCGTCGGAGGCCAAGTAGGCACCATGGCGATCGTCCTGAACGCGGCCGCCGGCCGCATCGCGCTGACCGGTCTCGCGCTGGCGCTGTCGCTCTCCGCCTGCGACACCTTCGACGACCTGTTCGGCAAGTCCAAGACGCCGCTGCCGGGCGAGCGCGTCGCGGTGTTCTCCGAGCGCAGCGAGCTCGAGGCCGACAAGGACATGGCGAGCGTCCCGGTGACGCTGCCGGCGCAGACCGTCAACACCTCGTGGCCGCAGTCCGGCGGCTTCGCCAACTACGCCATGCACAACCTGGCGATCGGGCCGTCGCCGCAGATCATCTGGACCGCCGACGTCGGCGCCGGCACGACCTCGTCGCGCATCCTGACGACGCCGCCGGTGGTGGCGGAAGGCAAGGTCTTCGCCAAGGACGCGCAGAGCACCGTGTCGGCCTTCAATGCCGACACCGGCCAGGTGCTGTGGCGGGTGACGCTGAAGCCGGAGAAGGCGCGCGACACCGACGAGTTCGGCGGCGGCCTCGCCTACTACGGCGGCAAGCTGTTCGTGACCACCGGCTACGCCGCGGTCTACTGCCTCGATCCGAACGACGGCAAGGAAGTCTGGATGTCGACGGTGACCGCGCCGGTGCGCGGCGCGCCGCTGGTGTTCGCCGACCGCGTGTTCGCGATCAGCATCGACAACAAGCTGCAGGCGCTGGCGGCGTCGGACGGCTCGGAACTGTGGAGCTTCACCGGCCTGCAGGAGTCGGCGGGCTACGTCGGCGGCAACAGCCCGGCCGGCTCGGGCGAGTTCATCGTCGCGCCGTTCTCGTCGGGCGAACTGGTCGGCCTGCGCGTCGACAACGGCCGGTCGATCTGGAACGAGACCATGATCGGCGCGCGCGGCGAGGTCCGCGCCTTCGGCAACCTGACCGACATCCGCGGCCGCCCGGTGATCGACCGTGGCATCGTGCTGGCGATGGGCACGGCCGGCCAGATGGCGGCGGTCGAGCTGCGCTCCGGCTCGCGCTTGTGGGACCGCAACATCGGCGGCTACCAGACGCCGTGGGCGGCCGGCAACTTCGTCTTCGTCACCACCGGCAGCTCCGACATCGCCGCGCTCAGCCGCGACAGCGGCAAGATCAAGTGGGTGACGCCGCTGACGCAGTACCGCGACGAGGCCCGCAAGCGGCCCGTGCTGTGGTCCGGCCCGGTGCTGGCGGGCGACCGCCTGCTGGTCACCGGCACGCTCGGCGAGCTGCTGGCGGTGTCGCCGCAGAACGGCGAGATCCTCGGCAAGATCGACCTGCGCGACCCGACCCGGCTCGGGCCGGTGATCGCCAACCGCACCATCTACATCCTGACCGACTCGGGACGGCTCGTTGCCCTCCGCTGACACCCCAGCTGACCCGGAAGCCCGCGCCCCGCGGGTCGCCATCGTCGGCCGGCCGAACGTCGGCAAGTCGACGCTGTTCAACCGGCTGGTCGGGCGACGGCGCGCGATCGTCGACGACACGCCGGGCGTGACGCGCGACGTGCGCGAGGCGCCGGCGCGGCTGGGCGACCTCGCCTTCACGCTGCTCGATACCGCCGGCTGGGAGACCGCCGGCGGCGAGGCGCTGGAAGCCCGCATGCGGCGCTTCACCGAGCGCGCGATCGACAGCGCCGACGTCGTGCTGTTCCTGGTCGACGCGCGCGCCGGCATCCTGCCGCTCGACGAGAGCTTCGCGGGCTGGCTGCGCAAGCGCGCCGGCAAGGTCATCCTGGTCGCCAACAAGTGCGAGGGCAGGGCCGGCCGCCAGGGCCTGGCCGAGGCGCACGGGCTCGGGCTGGGCGAGCCGATCCCGGTGTCGGCCGAGCACGGCGAGGGGCTGAGCGACCTGCACGAGGCGCTGGGCCGCCACATCGAGCCGCTGCCCGACGAGGACGAGACCGGCGAGGCCGAGGGCGACCTCGAGGCCGAGGACGCGCCCGACCGGCCGCTGCTGCTGGCGATCGTGGGCCGCCCCAACGTCGGCAAGTCGACGCTGCTCAACCGCCTGGTCGGCAGCGAGCGGGTGCTGACCGGGCCGGAGGCCGGCATCACGCGCGACGCCATCCGCGTCGAGTGGGAATGGAAGGGCCGCCCGGTGCGCCTGGTCGACACCGCCGGCATGCGGCGGCGCAGCCGCATCGAGGCCAAGCTCGAGGCCGCCTCGGTCGCCGACACGCTCGACACGATCCGCCTCGCCGACGTCGCGGTGGTCGTGCTCGACGCCTCGGACATGGCCGAGAAGCAGGACCTCAACATCGCCGGCTGGGTGATCGAGGAGGGCCGCGCGCTGGTCATCGCGGTCAACAAGACCGACCTGCTGGCCGAGGACCGCTCGGAGTCGAGCAAGGCGTGGCGCAAGCTGCGCGACCGGCTCGAGGCCTCGTTCGCGCAGGTCAAGGACGTGCCGATCGTCGGCTTCTCGGCGATGAACGGCCGCGGCGTCGAGCGCCTGATGCCGAAGGTGTTCGAGACCTACGAGATCTGGAACAGGCGCGTGCCGACGCCCAAGCTCAATCGCTGGCTGCGCGAGATGGAGACGCTGCACCCGCCGCCGCTGGCCAGCAACGGCCGCCGCATCCGGCTGCGCTTCATGACCCAGATCAAGCGCCGGCCGCCGACCTTCATCCTGTCGGTGAGCCAGCCGGAGGAGCTGGGCGACGATTACCTGCGCTACCTGACCAACCGGCTGCGCGACGATTTCGGGCTGCCGGGCGTGCCGATCCGGCTGTCGATGCGCAAGCCGCGCAATCCCTACGCCCCGAAGCGGTAGGAGCGCTCGAAGCGCTAGGAGCGGACCGCCGGGGCGGCCAGCGCCTCGTCGCCGGCGACCCACTGGCCGTTCATCGTGCACGACGGCATCGCCAGCCGGACCAGCGCCTCGCCGTGCGCCTCGGGCGGCACCTGCTGCTGCTCGGGCTCGCCGGGGAAGGCCTGGGCGCGCATGCCGGTGCGCATCGGGCCGGGGTTGTAGAGGTTGACGCGGACGGCGGTGTGGGCGACCTCGGCGGCGTAGGTCGTGGCCAGCATGTCGAGCGCGGCCTTGCTGGCGGCGTAGGCGCCCCAGTAGGCGACGGCGCGGCGCGACACGCCCGAGGTCACGAAGATGGCGCGACCGGCATCGGACCGCCGCAGCAGCGGGTCGAGCGAGCGGATCAGGCGCCAGTTGGCGGTGAGGTTGGTCGCCATCACCTTCTCGAACAGCTCGGGATCGATGTGCCCGAGCGGCGACAGCACGCCCAGGATGGCGGCGTTGCCCAGCAGCACGTCGAGCCGGCCGAAGCGCTCGTACAGCGCCTGGCCGAGGCGGTCGATGCCCGGCCCGTCGGTGACGTCGAGCGGCACCAGCGTGGCTTCGCCGCCCAGCGCGCGGATGCGGTCGTCGAGTTCCTCGAGCCCGCCGACGGTGCGGGCGACCGCGACCACGTGCGCGCCCTCGCGGGCGTAGGCCAGCGCGGCGGCAGCGCCGAGGCCGCGCGAGGCGCCGGTCACCAGGGCGAGGCGGCCGGCGAGCCGGCCGGGGGAAG
Organism: uncultured Reyranella sp.; assembly: GCA_964420105.1. Classification (GTDB taxonomy): domain Bacteria; phylum Pseudomonadota; class Alphaproteobacteria; order Reyranellales; family Reyranellaceae; genus Reyranella. Next base: position 101,234 of record CAYQRL010000017.1, on the reverse strand, counting down.
CCGCGGTCATGGCGGGAGCGCTCAGGCCGATTCGACCAGCAGCGAGAGCTGGCGGTCTTCCGAGCCCTGCACGTCGTCGAGCGCGATCGGGTACTCGCCGGTGAAGCAGGCGTCGCAGAAGCCCGGGTCGGCGGCGTTGCGGCCGGGCATTCCCATGGCGCGGTAGAGCCCGTCGATGGTCAGGAAGGCCAGCGAATCGACGCCGATGAACTTGGCCATGCCGGCGACGTCGTAGCGCGAGGCCAGCAGCTTGTCGCGCTCGGGCGTGTCGATGCCGTAGAAGCAGGGATCGGTGGTCGGCGGCGCGGCGATCCGCATGTGGACCTCGCGGGCGCCGGCGTTTCGCACCATCTCGACGATCTTGCTCGAGGTCGTGCCGCGCACGATCGAGTCGTCGACCAGGATGACGCGCTTGCCCTCGATGTGGGCGCGGTTGGCGTTGTGCTTCAGGCGCACGCCGAGGTGGCGGATGTGGTCCGCCGGCTCGATGAAGGTGCGGCCGACGTAGTGGTTGCGGATGATGCCGAGCTCGAACGGCAGGCCGGACTGGGCGGCGTAGCCGATCGCCGCCGGTACGCCGGAGTCGGGGACGGGGACGACGACGTCGGCCGGGACCGGGCTCTCCTTGGCCAGTTCCATGCCGATGCGCTTGCGCGCGTCGTAGACGCCGATGCCCTCGACCCGCGAATCGGGGCGGGCGAAGTAGATGTGCTCGAAAACGCAGAAGCGCCGGGTCTGGCGCGCGAACGGCTTGATCGAGTGAAGGCCGCTGCCGTTGACGATGACGATCTCGCCCGGCTCGACGTCGCGCACGAAGCGCGCGCCGATGATGTCGAGGGCGCAGCTCTCCGAGGTCAGGATCCACGAATCTTCCAGCTTGCCGACGACCAGCGGCCGCACGCCCATCGGGTCGCGCACGCCGATCAGTTCCTCGTTGGTCAGCAGCAGCAGCGAGTAGGCGCCCTTGACCCGGCCGAGCGCGTCGATCAGCCGGTCGACCACGGTCGAGTAGGCCGAGCGGGCAATCAGGTGGTTGATGACCTCGGTGTCGGTGGTCGACTGGAACAGGCAGCCGATGCGCACCAGTTCCTTGCGCAGCAGGTAGGCGTTGGTCAGGTTGCCGTTGTGGGCCAGCGCCAGGCCGCCGAAGTCGAAGTCGGCGAAGATCGGCTGGATGTTGCGGTCGGACGAGCCGCCGGTGGTGGCGTAGCGGTTGTGGCCGATCGCGGCGTAGCCCGGCAGCTTGGCGATGACGGCCTGCTCGCCGAAGATGTCGCCGACCAGGCCGGCGGCGCGGTGATTGTGGAAAAGCTTGCCGTCGAAGGTGACGATCCCCGAGGCCTCCTGGCCACGGTGCTGCAGGGCATGGAGGCCGAGCGCGGTGTGGGCAGCGGCATCGGACGTGCCGTAGATGCCGAACAACGCACATTCCTCGTGAAACTTGTCGAGGTCGTGGTCGTGGCGGTGAGGGGCGCTGGACACGGCGGGTATATAGCCTCGCTCTGGCGTTTCCGCCATCAAGGATAACTCACTGCGGCGGTTTGGTTTCGCCGCCCGGGGAGGCCGGCGCCGGGTCGGACGAGGCCGGCGAGGGTGGCGCCACGCTGCCGCTGTCGAGGCCGCGCCCGGACAGCCGGGTGCGGAAGCCGGAGGGCAGCTGCGGCTCCACGAAATTGGCCATTTCCCTGATCATCGGGAAGGTCGCGGCGCCCTCGACCGGGGCCGGCAGGGCCTTCGGGCCGAGGTAGCCGTAGAACAGGAAGGCGGTCCCGACCGCCACCCAGGCGCAGAGCACGCCGAAGCCGGCCCCGAGGATGCGGTCGGGCTTGCCGAGCGGGCTCGCCCGGACCGAGCGCGACAGGGTGTTGGTCAGCATCACCAGCACGATCAGGGCGCCGACGAACAGGGCCAGCATCGACAGGAAGTAGGCCAGCTCGGTGCTGCCGACCAGCTGCTCGACCTCGGGCTGGATGGTCTTGGCGTACTTCCAGGCGATCCAGCCGGAGGCGATCCACGAGGCGATGAACAGGACGGCGTGGGCGAACCCCGCCGAGGCGCCGATCATCGCCCCGAACACGGCCACCGCGATGACCGCGACGTCGAAAACGGTGATCCCCAGCTTGTCCATCGGCCCCAAACGCTCCGTTAGCTACTCGCGCCCACGTTCCGACGGGCCGTTGCGCCGGCCCCGCTTCATGGGGCGGTCCGGCGCCTGAAAACGGGCCACAAGGTCGGTCAGATGCTCGATTTCGTCAATGGCGATGCCCTCGGCGGCGCGCTGGGCCGGCCCGGTCCCGGTCCGGCCGCGCGGCACCAGGGCGCTGCGGAAGCCGAGCTTCTCGGCCTCGCGCAGCCGCGCCTCGCGCTGGCTGACCGGGCGGACCTCGCCGCCCAGCCCGATCTCGCCGAACACCACCATGTCGGTCGGCACCGGCTCGTCGGCCAGCGACGACACCACCGCCGCGGCGACCGCGAGGTCGGCCGCCGGTTCGCCGATGCGCAGGCCGCCGGCGACGTTGAGGTAGACGTCGTTGGCGCCGATGGCGACGCCGCAGCGCGCCTCCAGCACCGCCAGCACCATGGCCAGGCGGTTGGAATCCCAGCCGACCACGGCGTGGCGCGGCGTCGCGAACGAGGACGGCGCGACCAGCGCCTGGATCTCGACCAGCACCGGCCGCGTGCCCTCGATGCCGGCGAACACGCAGGCGCCCGAGACCTGGCCGCGGCGCTCGCCGAGGAACAGGGCCGAGGGGTTGGCGACGTCGGCGAGGCCGCGGTCGGACATCTCGAACACGCCGATCTCGTCGGTCGGGCCGAAGCGGTTCTTGACCGTGCGCAGGATGCGGAAGTGATGGCCGCGCTCGCCCTCGAAGTAGAGCACCGTGTCGACCATGTGCTCGAGCACGCGCGGGCCGGCGATGGCGCCGTCCTTGGTGACGTGGCCGACCAGCAGCACGGCGATGCCGCGCCGCTTGGCGAGCTCGACCAGTGCCTGCGCCGAGGCCCGCACCTGGCTGACCGTGCCGGGCGTGCTCTCGACGGTGTCGAGCCACATCGTCTGGATCGAATCGATCACCGCGACGCGCGGCGCGTCGGGCCGCTCGAGCGTGGCGATGATGTCGCGCACCGAGGTCGCGGCCGCCAGCTGCACCGCCGCGTCGCCCAGTCCCAGCCGCTCGGCCCGCAGCCGCACCTGGTCCATCGCTTCCTCGCCCGAGATGTAGGCGCAGGCGGTGTTTTGGCGGGCGAGCGCGGCGGCGACCTGCAGCAGCAGGGTCGACTTGCCGATGCCGGGGTCGCCGCCGATCAGCAGCGCCGAGCCGACCACGAGGCCGCCGCCGCACACCCGGTCGAACTCGGCGATGCCGCTGCGGTAGCGCTCCGGCTGCGGCGTCGTCCCGCGCAAGCCCGCGAACTCGATCAGTCGGCCCTTGCCGCCGCGCGCCAGCCCGCCGCCGGCCGGGCCGGGGGCGGGGGCCGCTTCCTCGGCGATGCTGTTCCACTCGCCGCACGATTCGCAGCGGCCGCTCCACTTCGAGGTGATGGCGCCGCAGGCCTGGCAGGCGAAGCGCTTGAGCGGGCGGGCCATCTCAGCCCTTCCGGACCTGCATCCGGATCGGGCCCTCGGCGCGACCGTGGATGAACTGGTCGACGTAGGGGTTGCCCGAGCGGTCGATGTCGCCGACCGGGCCCTGCCAGATCAGCCTTCCCTCGTGCAGCATGGCGATGCGGTGGCCGATCTTGCGCGCCGAGGCCATGTCGTGGGTGATCGACACCGCGGTCGCGCCGAGGTCGCTCACGCACTTCACGATCAGGTCGTTGATCACGTCGGCCATGATCGGGTCGAGGCCGGTGGTCGGCTCGTCGAAGAAGATGATCTCGGGCTCGCGGGCGATGGCGCGGGCCAGCGCCACGCGCTTCTGCATGCCGCCGCTGAGCTCCGACGGGTAGAGGTCGCCGATCTCCGGTCCGAGCCCGACGTTGCCGAGCTTGGCCAGCGCGATCTCGCGCGCCTGCGCCGGCGCCATGCCGTCGCTCTGGATCGGGCCGAACGCGACGTTCTCCCAGACCCGCAGCGAGTCGAACAGCGCGCCGCCCTGGAACAGCATGCCGAACTTGCGCATGACGCGGCTGTGGCCACGCTCGTTGAGGTCGACCGTCTCCTCGCTGTCGATGCAGATCGACCCGGCATCCGGCCGCACCAGGCCGAGGATGCACTTCAGCAGCACCGACTTGCCGGTGCCGGAACCGCCGATCACCACCACCGACTCGCCGCGCGCCACGTCGAGGTCGATGCCGCGCAGCACGCGCTTGGTGCCGAACGACTTGGTGACGCCGTTGAGCGAGATCTTGGGAATGCTCATCGGATCGAGAAGAAGGCTTCGGTGATGAAGTAGTTGAACGTCAGGATCAGCGCCGAGGCCGAGACCACGGCGTTGGTCGTGGCCTGGCCGACGCCCTGGGCGCCGCCGCGCGAGGTGTAGCCGTGGTAGCAGCCCATCAGGGTGATCAGGAAGCCGAACACCGCCGCCTTGACCAGGCCCGAGAACACGTCCTGGAACTCCAGGAAGTCGAGCGTATTGCGCAGGTAGGCGGCGTCGTTGAAGTCGAGCTTGTACACGCCGACCACGAAGCCGCCGAGCACGCCGATGATGTCGGCGACCAGCACCAGGATCGGCAGGGTGACGATGCCGGCGATCAGGCGCGGCACCACGAGGTACTTGAAGGGGTTGGTCGACAGCGTGACGAGGGCGTCGATCTGCTCGGTGACGCGCATCGTGCCGATCTCGGCGGCCATCGCCGCGCCGACCCGGCCGGCGACCATCAGGGCGGCCAGCACCGGGCCGAGTTCGCGGGTCAGCGACACCACCACGACGTTGGGGATCGCCGACTCGGCCGAGAACCGCGCGAAGCCGGTGTAGCTCTGCAGCGCCAGCACCATGCCGGTGAAGATCGCGGTCAGGCCGACCACCGGCAGCGAGTAGTAGCCGATTTCCATCATCTGGCGGACGATCTGCTGGCGGTACCACGGCGGCCGCACGGCGTTGCGGATCGCCTGGGCGGCGAAGCCGGTGACGGCACCGATCGACTCCAGGAAGGCGAGCGTGATGCGTCCGAGCTGGGTGACGAGGGGCACGTTCACGCGGCGGTCTCCGGGGGAGCGTCGGTCGCGGCCTCGGGATCGGGACCGTCGACGTAGACGCGGGCATAGCGCCGGCCGAGCGCGGTCATGACCTCGTAGGCGTTGGTGCGGGCATGCTCGGCGAGGTCGTCGGCGCTCATGTGGGGGCCCAGGATCTCGACCAGGCTGCCGACCTCGCACAGGTGCTCGGGCACCTCGGTGACGTCGATCGTGACGAGGTCCATCGAGACGCGGCCGATCACCGACACGCGGTGGCCCGCGAGCATGACGTGGGTCCGGTTGATGAGGACGCGGAAGTAACCGTCGGCATAGCCAAGAGCGATCGTCGCCACGCGGGTCGGCCGGGCGGAACGCCAGGCGCCACCGTATCCAACGGTCTGGAAAGCGTCAATTTTGCGGGTCTGCAGGATCTTCGCCTGCAGCGTCACCACCGGCAGCATCGGGTTGTCGCGGCCGGGCAGGGGATTGATGCCGTACAGCGCCGCGCCGGGCCGCAGCAGGTCGAAGTGGTAGTCGGGGCCGAGGAAGATGCCGGACGAGTTGGCGAGCGACGCCGGCGCGCCCGGCATCGCGCGCACGAAGCTGCGGAAGCGCGACAGCTGCTCGGCGTTGACGGTGTTGCCGGGCTCCTCCGAGGCGACGAGGTGGCTGAGCAGCAGGGCGAGCCGCAGGCCGCGCAGGCGGCCGCGCTCGTTGATCAGGACCTGCGCTTCCTCGGCGCCGAAGCCGAGCCGATGCATGCCGGTGTCGATGTGGATCACCGCGTCGAGCGGCCGGTTGAAGCGCTGCGCGGTGGCGCGCCAGGCGTTGAGCTGGCCGAGATGGTTGAGCACCGGCGTCAGCTCGTGCTCGACGAAGTCGGACTCGGTGTTGGCCAGCAGGCCGTTCAGCACGTAGATCGGGTGCTTCGGCAGGACGCGGCGCAGCGCGATGCCTTCCTCGAGGTGGGCGACGAAGAACTGGCGACAGCCCTCGGCCGCCAGCCGCGGCCCGACGCGGTGCGCGCCGGTGCCGTAGGCGTCGGCCTTGAGCACCGCGGCGCAGTCGATTTGCCGCCCGGCCGCGCGGCCGGCATCGCGCAGGCCGCGCCAGTTCGCGGCGATGGCGGCGAGATCGACCGTCAGGACCGCGCCGGCCCGGCGCGTGGCATCGTCTTCGGCAGCGGTCATTCGAAGATCGGGCTCGGCCCGTCGCCGTCGGCGGAGAGGTTGCCGAACTTAGTGAACTGGCCCTCGAACGACAGGCGCACGATGCCGGTGGGACCGTGGCGCTGCTTGGCGACGATGACCTCGGCCTTGCCGTAGGTCTGCTCGCAGCGCTGCTTCCAGGCGTCGTGGCGCTCGTTGAAGCGCTGGTCGTTCTCCTCCGGCCGGCGCGCCGGCTCGGAGCGCGTGAGGTAGTACTCCTCTCGGTACACGAACATCACGACGTCGGCGTCCTGCTCGATCGAGCCCGACTCGCGCAGGTCGGAGAGCTGCGGCCGCTTGTCCTCGCGCTGCTCGACCGCGCGGCTGAGCTGGGACAGCGCCAGCACCGGCACGTCGAGTTCCTTGGCCAGCGTCTTGAGGCCGCGGGTGATCTCGGAGACTTCCTGGACGCGGTTGGCGTCGCGGCCGCCGCGGCCCGACGGCGCCAGCAGCTGCAGGTAGTCGACCACGATCATGCCGAGGCCATGGGTGCGCTTGAGGCGACGGGCGCGGGTGCGCAGCGCCGCGATGGTCAGGGCCGGCGTGTCGTCGATGAAGAAGTTGAGATGCTCGAGCTCGTGGCTGACCGAGAGCACGCGGTCGAAATCGTTGCTGATCAGCTCGCCCTTGCGGATCTTCTCCGACGAGACCTCGGCCTGCTCGGAGAGCATGCGGGTGGCGAGCTGCTCGGCCGACATTTCCAGCGAGAAGAAGCCGACGACGGCGCCGTCGACCGCCTTGGCCCGGCCATCGACGATCTCCTCGCGGTAGGCCTTGGCGGCGTTGAAGGCGATGTTGGTGGCGAGCGCGGTCTTTCCCATCGAGGGACGGCCGGCGAGGATGATCAGGTCCGAGCGGTGCATGCCGCCCAGCAGCTGGTCGAGCTGGAACAGGCCGGTCGCGACGCCGGTCAGCTGGCCGACCCGGCTGTAGGCCAGCTCGGCCGCGGTCATCGCCTCGGTCAGCGCGATCCGGAACGGCTTGAAGCCGCCCTCGGTCTGGCCCGAGCTGGCGAGGTCGTACAGCTTCTTCTCGGCGGTCTCGATCTGGGCGATCGCGGTGTCCTCGACGTCGCCGGTGCCGAAGGCGCCGTTGACCACGGTCTCGCCGATGTCGATCAGCTGGCGGCGCAGGTAGAGGTCGTGGACCGCCCGGCCGAAGGCGCCGGCGTCGATGACGTGGACCGACGCGGCCGCGAGGCGGGCGAGGTAGGCGGCGCCGCCGGCGGCCTTCATGTCCTCGTCCTGCTCGACGTAGGTCTTGAGCGTGACGGCGCTGACCACCTGGCCGCGCTCGATCAGCTTGGCCAGCGAATCGTAGAGCTTGCCGTGCAGGGGGTCGGCGAAGTGTTCCGGCTTCAGGAACTCGGCGACCCGCTGGTAGGCGGCGTTGTTGACGAGAATGGCGCCCAGCAGGGCCTGCTCCGCCTCGAAATTGTGCGGCGGCTCGCGCAGGCGGATGTCCTCGGCGCCGGGCAGGCGCGTGACGTTGGCGGGATCTTTCAACGGCTCCATGCAGAGCTTCTTATGTAACGCGAGGGGGACGCTCACCCCGGAAATCGGAGCGTGGACAGGAATACCTTAATGACGTGAACAAGTCTGCGCCGCGGTGGCGAGAGCGTCGCCCGGTCGCGATTCGCTCCACAGGCAGGCACGATCGATGACCGAAGTTATGGCACAGAACGCAGAACAGGGCAAGAACGAACGCGGTCGAGGGAGTTTTTGCGTACCGTAGGGGACTTCTTGCCGTAGGACCTGAACGAGGAAACCGCCGATGCCTGCAGCCGCGTGCTGGAGCGCGAGGACGAGATCCTGATCTCGGCCGGGACGCCGGCGGAGGCCCTGACCGTCGCCGCGGCCCGCGGCGTCGGTCCGCAGATGCGGGACCTGGCGGGTCTCAATTTCGGCGACTGCTTCGGCTACGCCCTGGCCGAGCAGCGCGGCTGCCCGCTGCTGCATGTCGGGCAGGACTTCGCCATGACCACCGTCGCGAGCGCGCTGCAGCCGTAGCGTCACCCGCCGACGGCGACCGCCTTCCTGTCGACCAGGGCGGCGATCTCGTCGGCCGAGTAGCCGGCGGCGCGCAGCACTTCCTCGGTGTGCTCGCCGAGTCGCGGCGGCAGGCGGTGGATGCCGGCCGGCGACTCCGAGAAGCGGGCCGGCGGCCGGGCCTGCCGGATCCTGCCCTCGGTCGGGTGGTCGAGCTCGACGAACAGGCCAACGCCCTTGAGGTGCGGCTGGTCCTGGACCTCGGTCAGCTTGGCGAACGAGGCGTGCGGCACGTCGATCTTCAGGAACAGTGCTTCCCACTCGGCGGTCGTGCGCGTGATCGCGATCTCGCGCATCTTGTCGTAGATCCGGTCGATGTTGGCGGCGCGGCTGACCGGGTCGCGCACGCCGAACTCCTCGATGCACTCGGGGTGGCCGACCGCTTCGAAGAAGGTGCACCAGTTGTCGCCGGAGTAGGGCAGCATGGTGAGCCAGCCGTCCCTGGTCTTGACCGGCTTGCGCTCCTTCATGCGCTTGTAGCCCGACGGGCCGATCGACGGCACGAAGGCGTGGCCGCCCAGCATCTCGATGCTGTTGAAGGCGGCGACGGTCTCGAGCATCGGCACCTCGACCAGCTGGCCCTTGCCGGTGCGCTCGCGGCGCAGCAGCGCGGCGGTGATCGCCGCGGTCAGGGCCAGGCCGCACAGCTTGTCGCCGATCAGGCTGGGCACGAAGGCCGGCTCCTCGTCGCTGCCGATCGCCGAGGCGAGGCCCGACGCTGCCTGCACGACCTCGTCGAAGGCGGGGCGCTTGGCCCACGGGCCGTCCTGCCCGAAGCCGGTCGCCGCGGCGTAGACCAGGCGCGGGTTGAGGGTGCGGCAATCCTCGTAGCCGAAGCCCAGCCGCGCCATCGCGGCGGGGCGGATGTTGGTGACCAGCACGTCGACGGTCGGGATCAGGCGCCGCAGCACCTCCTTGCCCTCCTGCGTCTTGAGGTCGATGGCGATGCTGCGCTTGTTGCGGTTGGCGGCCATGAACTGGCCGCTCATGCCGCGGTTGCGCGACTGGCCGGTGTAGCGCCAGCCGTCGCCGGTCAGCGATTCGACCTTGATGACGTCGGCGCCCCAGTCGCCCAGCGTCTGCGAGCCGTAGGGTCCGAACAGGATGGCGGTGAGATCGAGGACCTTGATGCCCTCGAGCGGGCCGGTGGCCTCAGACATGCCGGACGACTCCCGATGAACTGCGTGGAGACGCACTGTGCGCGACCGGCCCGGGGCTTTGCACCCGCGCCGTGCGATTCGTTCCGCGCTGCAGGAACGGTCACTCCGCCGCGATCGAGGAGCGTTGCGGCAGGCTGCGTTCGACCTCGAGCATGTAGTCGCGGGTGATCGGCACGGCGTCCTGGCGGCGCGCGATCTGCACCTGGAAGACCATCTGGTTCATGTAGCGGAAGGCGACCTCGCAGCCCGCGAGGTAGAACTCCCACATCCGGCAGAAGCGGTCGTCGTAGCCCGCCAACTGCTTGATCCGGTCGCGGTTGGCGAGGAAGCGTTCGCGCCAGTGCCGCAGGGTCTCGGCGTAGTGCAGGCGCAGGATCTCGACGTCGGTGACCCACAGGCCGACCCGCTCGATCGCCGACATCACCTCCGACAGGGCGGGCGTGTAGCCGCCCGGGAAGATGTACTTGCGCAGCCAGGTGTTGGTGCCGCCCGGCGGCTCCATCCGGCCGATCGAGTGCAGCAGCATGACGCCGTCGTCGGCCAGCAGGTCCTTCACCTTCGAGAAGTACTCGAGGTAGTGGGCGGCGCCGACATGCTCGAACATGCCGACCGAAACGATGCGGTCGTAGCGGCCGGGCTCGTGGCGGTAGTCGAGCAGCTTGAAGCGCACGTGGTCGGCCAGCCCGCCCTCGAGGGCGCGCCGGCTCGACACCGCGTGCTGCTCGCGCGACAGCGTCACGCCGGTGACGTCGACGCCGAAGTGGCGGCCGATGAACATCGCCATGCCGCCCCAGCCCGAGCCGATGTCGAGCACCTTCTGGCCCGGCTGCAGCAGCAGCTTGGCCGCGATGTGCCGCTTCTTGTCGAGCTGGGCCTGCTCGAGCGAGACGTCGCCGTCGCGGAAGTAGGCGCAGGAATACTGGCGGTCGGGATCGAGGAAGTAGTCGTACAGCTCGTCCCTGAGGTCGTAGTGGTGGGCGACGTTCTTCTGCGCCGTGCCGACCGGGTTGTACTGCTGCAGGATGCGCATCCAGCGCTGCAGCGCGTACGACCACTTCACCATCGGCGTGGCGTCGAGCGCCGCGGTGTTGCGCCCGACCAGGTCGAGGAGGTCGTAGAGGCTGCTGCCGTCCTCGACCGTGACGGTGCCGTCCATGTAGGCCTCGCCGAGCGCCAGCCGCGGCCGCAGCACCAGCCGGGTGGCGGTGTGGCGGTCGTGCACGCGCATGGTCACGGCGGGGCCGGGCCTGGTGCCGCGGACGAGGTGCGACCGTCCGGCGGGGTCGATGATGGTGAGTTGTCCCTCGCCCACGATGCGGGCCAGGACCCGGGCTAGCAGCATGGCCTACCTGCAGGATGGGGGCGCCTTCACGGAAATGTTAGTCCAGATGGCAATTTCAAGGCAAAGGCGCCGCACGGTCCGCGCGAGAGAGTGCGGTGCCGGTGTAAAGGATACGAGTGCGAGGCGTTCGCAATTGCTGTTGCGCCGGAATATCCCTAATGTTATCCAGTGACTGCAAGTCATTCGCATCTCTGCAGACCCCGGAGGCATAACGTGAAGCGGCGCTTCGTCCTCAAGTCCGGTGCGGCGTTCGGCGCCGGCCTGCTGTTCCTGCCCTCCGCCCGCGCCCAGAACGGCGTCCTGAACATCTACTCCGCCCGCCACTACAACACCGACGAGGCGCTCTACGGCAACTTCGCCGACCTCTCGGGCATCAAGATCAACCGCATCGACGCCGAACCCGACCCGCTGGTCGAGCGGCTGAAGGCGGAAGGCGACAAGAGCCCCTGCGACATCTTCCTGACGACGGATGCCGGCCGCATCGAGCGTGCGCGCCAGCTCGGCCTGCTCCAGCCGGTCGTGTCCGAGGTGCTGGCGGCGCGCGTGCCGGCGCACCTGCGCGATCCGGACAACAGCTGGTTCGGCTTCTCCAAGCGCGCCCGTGTCATCGTCTACAACAAGGAGAAGGTGCCGGCAGCCGACGCGCCGAAGACCTACGAGGCGCTGGCCGACGCGCGCTGGAAGGGCAAGCTGCTGATCCGCTCGTCCGGTCACATCTACAACCAGTCCCTGGTCGGCTCGCTGCTGGCCGCGCTGGGACCGGAGAAGACCGAGGCGTGGGCCCGCGGCGTCGCCGCCAACCTCGCGCGCCCGCCGCGCGGCGGCGACACCGACCAGATCAAGGGCGTGGCCGCGGGCGAGGCCGAGATCTGCGTCACCAACACCTACTACCTCGCCAACCTGATGCGCTCGAAGAAGCCGGAGGACCGCGCCGTCGCGGACAAGGTCGCGGTGGTGTTCCCGGACCAGTCCGGCCGCGGCACCCACGTCAACATCTCGGGCGGCGCCGTGGCGCGCCACGCGCCCAACCGCGCCGCCGCGGTGAAGTTCCTCGAGTACCTGGTGTCGCCGCAGGCGCAGCGCTACTTCGCGGAGGGCAACTCGGAGTACCCGGTGGTGGCGGGCGTGGCGCTGTCGCCCGAGCTGCAGGCGCTGGGTGCGTTCAAGGAAGACCAGCTCAATGCCCGGGTGTTCGCGCTGAACAACGCCGAGGCGCTGAAGATCATGGACCGCGCCGGCTGGAAGTAGCCGCTCGGTCGCGCCGGGTGGCGGCGCCGGTCCTGGCGATCGTGCGGCTGAGCACGATCACCGGGGCCAACGACACCGCGACGATCACCAGCGCGCCGACCGCGGCCTGCGCCAGGCGCTCGTCGGAAGCGAAGCGGTAGACTCCGATCGCCAGGGTGTCGAGGTTGAACGGCCGGATCAGCAACGTCGCCGGCAGTTCCTTCATGACCTCGACGAACGCCACCAGCCCGGCCGTGAGGGCGGGACCGCGCAGCATCGGCAGGTGAATGAACCGCAGTACCTGGCCCGGCCGCGCGCCGAGGATGCGGGCGCCGTCGTCCATCGCGGGATCGATCGCGGCCAGGCCCGGCGACAGGTTGGCGAGGCCGACCGCGAGGAAGCGCACGGTGTAGGCCAACAGCAGCGCCAGCGCGGTGCCGCCCAGCAGCGGCGCGGCGGGGATGCCGAGCAGGCCGCGGCTCAGCCAGTCGAGGACGCGGTCGCCGCCGGCCAGCGGCAGCACGATGCCGACCGCGATCACCGCGCCCGGGACGGCGTAGCCGAGCGTCGAGAACTCGACCAGGCGCGCGACCGAGCGCTGGCGCGACAGTCGCCCGGCATAGGCGAGGAACAGGGCGAGGGCGACGATGATCGCCGCCGAGGCGGCCGCCAGCGCGAGGCTGTTGAGGGCATCGCCGACGAAGCGCCGGTCGGCGACGAACGCGTCGGACGACAGGGCGAGTTGGACGAGATGGAGGGTCGGCACGGCGAAGCCCAGCACCACCGGCAGCAGGCAGGCGAGCAGGGCAGCGATGCCGGCGAGCGGCCCGAGCGCGACCGGCTCGGCGGTCTCGGCCAATGTCGAGGCGACGTCGTAGCGGGCCCGGCCGCGGGTCGCGCGCTCGATGGCCACCAGCGCGATCGCCAGCGCGATCAGCACCACCGCGATCTGGGCCGCGCCCTCGCGGTTCCCGAGACCGAACCAGGTGCGGTAGATCGCGGTCGTGAGGGTGTGGACGCCGTAGTACTGGACGGTGCCGAAGTCGGCGAGCGCCTCGAGCAGCGCCAGCACCACGCCCGCCGCGATCGCCGGCCGGGCGAGCGACAGCCCGACGCCGAGGAACGTCCGCCATGGCCCGTGGCCGAGGATGCGGCTGGCCTCGATCAGCGCGCGCGACTGCGCCAGGAAGGCGCTGCGCGCGGCGAGGTAGACGTAGGGATAGAGCACCAGCGTGAACAGCAGCGCGACGCCGCCGGCCGAGCCGAGGTCGGGAAACCAGTAGTCGCCGTGGCCCCACCCGGTGAGACGCCGCAGCGCGTCCTGCAGCGGGCCCGAGTAGGCCAGCAGGTCGGCGTAGGCGTAGCCGATGATGTAGGTCGGCAACACCATCGGCAGCAGCAGCGCCCATTGCAGCGCCCGGCTGCCGGGGAAGCGGCAGGTCGTGACCAGCCATGCCGTGGCGGTTCCGACCACGGTGGTGCCAACACCGACCCCGGCCAGCAGGACCAGCGTGTTGGTGGCGATGTCGGCGAGCTGCGTCTCGGCGAGGTGACGCCACAGCTCGGCCTGGGGGACCAGCAGGCTGGAGACCACGCCGAGCAGGGGCAGGGCGACCAGCGCCGCGACCGCGAGCGCGCCGAGCCGCCAGGTCATGGCGCCCTCCCTGCAGCGACGGGGGAACAAAAAAAACGCATGCCATCGCGAAGCGATGGCATGCGCCAGAACGACGGCACGGGGCCTCGTTACTGCTTTTCGGCCGGCGCTTCCTCGGCGGTGGCTTCGCCCTCGCCCTCGGCCGCGGCTTCGGCGGACTTGGCCTCGAACAGCGCGGCGGCCTGCTCGGCGGCGCGCTGTGCGGCCTCGGCCGCTTCCATGGCGGCGCGCTCGGTCTCGGCGACCAGGGCGCCGCCCTTGGCGAGGAACTCGGCCTCGTCCGGCGAGCGGGCAACCAGCGCGCTGATCTCGACCGCGACCTCCGGGTGGAGGTGGATCTTGATCTTGTGCGAGCCCAGGGTCTTGATCGGCTTGTCGAGCTCGATCTGGCCACGCTGCAGCTTAACGCCGGCCGCGATAGCGGCGTCGGCGATGTCGCGCGAGGTGACCGAACCGTACAGCTGCAGGGCCTCGGACGCCTGGCGGATCAGGGTGACCTTGAGGTCGCCCATCTTGGCCGCCACGGCCTCGGCATCCTTGCGGCGCTCGAGGTTCTGGGCCTCGAGCGTCTTACGCTGCGACTCGAAGTAGGCAATGTTGTCCTTGGTGGCGCGCAGGGCCTTCTTCTGCGGCAGCAGGTAGTTGCGGGCGAAGCCGGGCTTCACCTTCACAACGTCGCCCATCTGACCGAGCTTGGGCACGCGCTCCAGCAGGATGACGTTCATCGGCATGACTTACGTCCTTCCTCAGGAGATCACGTAGGGCAGCAGCGCCAGGAAGCGGGCGCGCTTGATCGCCTGGGCGAGCTCGCGCTGCTTCTTGGACGATACCGCGGAGATGCGGCTCGGCACGATCTTGCCACGCTCGGACACGAAGCGCTGCAGCAGGCGCACGTCCTTGTAGTCGATCTTCGGCGCGTTGGCGCCGGAGAACGGGCAGCTCTTGCGGCGGCGGGTAAACGGACGACGCTGGGCGCTCATTCTTCTTCTCCCGTGGCCGGAGCCGGCGTTTCTTCGCCGAAGCGCGGACGCTCGCGGCGGGGACGGTCGCCCCAGCGGTCGCCGCGATCGCGGTCGCCGCCCGGACGGTCAGCCTTCTCGGCGCTGCGCTGCATGACGGCGGAGGGGCCTTCCTCCAGCTCGTCGACGCGCACCGTCAGGAAGCGGATGATGTCTTCGTTGATCGACATCGTGCGCTCCAGCTCCTTGATGGCAGCGGCGGGCGCGTCGATGTTCAGCAGGGTGTAGTGACCCTTGCGGTTCTTCTTGATCCGGTAGGTGAGCGACCGCAGGCCCCAGTACTCCTTCTTGGAGACAGTGCCGCCGAGGCCCGTGACCAGTTCCGAGAACTGGTTGGTCAGGGTCTCCACCTGCGTCGTCGGGACGTCCTGACGCGCGATGAAAACGTTCTCGTAAAGTGCCATGAAACGAACGGCTCCTTATGGCTGTTAGCGACCCGGAGTTCGTCGTGCGTCCGTTCCGCTGGAACGGGGTAGCCGACCGGCAACCGCCCGGATCTAGCCGGCCCGGTGCGGGATTGCGGGGGGCCGGCAAGGAGATCGAGGCCGATTTAGACCCCGAAGAGCGGCGGTTATACAGGCTCACCCCCCGAAATCAAGGCGTTCCGGCCACGCTCCGGGTGGGGTATGAGGAGGCCGCCTTACAGCCGGAAGCCGTCAGTCCGGCCCAGAAACCGGGGGAAACACCCATGAGTCGCGCGTTCGTCTTTCCGGGACAGGGGTCCCAGGCCGTCGGCATGGGTGCCGACCTGGCCGATGCCTTCGCCACCGCCCGGGAGGTTTTCGGCGAGGTCGACGAGGCCCTGAAGCAGAACCTGTCGAAGTTGATGCGCGAAGGTCCTGAATCGGACCTTGTTTTGACCGAGAATGCCCAGCCGGCCCTGATGGCGGTGTCGATCGCCGTGGTCCGGGTGCTCGAGAAGGACGGCGGCAAGCCGCTGGCGGGCCTCGCCAGCCACGTCGCCGGCCACTCGCTCGGCGAGTACTCGGCGCTGACCGCGGCCGGGGCGCTGACGCTGGCCGACGCGGCGCGGCTGCTGAAGCTGCGCGGCCAGTCGATGCAGAAGGCGGTGCCGGTCGGCGAGGGCGCCATGGCGGCGCTGCTCGGGATCGAGCTGGAGCCGGCGCTGGAAGCCTGCAAGGAGGCGGCGCAGGGCGAGGTCGTCGCGGTCGCCAACGACAATGGCGGCGGCCAGGTCGTGGTCAGCGGCCACAAGGCCGCGGTCGAGCGCTGCATCGAGGCGGCCAAGCCGCGCGGCGCCAAGCGCGGCATGCTGCTGCCGGTGAGCGCGCCCTTCCATTGCCCGCTGATGCAGCCGGCCGCCGACGCCATGCAGGAGGCGCTGGAGAAGGTGACGCTGTCGACGCCGCGGGTGCCGCTGGTCGCCAACGTGCTGGCTTCCGAGATCACCGATCCCGCCGCGATCCGGCAACGCCTGGTCGAGCAGGTGACCGGCCTCGTGCGCTGGCGCGAGAGCGTGCAGTACATGAAGGGGCAGGGCGTGCAGGCGCTGGTCGAGTGCGGCTCCGGCAAGGTCCTGTCGGGCCTGGTCAAGCGCATCGACAAGGACATGACCGGCGTTGCGCTCAATACGCCGGCCGACATCGAGGCCTTCCTGAAGACGGTCTGACGCGTCGCCCCGCCGTCGCCAACTCTGAGATGGAGAGCCCAATGTTCGACCTTTCCGGCAAGACCGCGCTCGTCACCGGCGCCTCCGGCGGCATCGGCGGCGCGATCGCCCGCGCGCTGCACCGCCAGGGCGCCACCGTGACCCTGTCCGGCACCCGCGCCGAGGCGCTGGAGGCGCTCAAGGCGGAGCTGGGCGAGCGCGCGCACGTCATCGCCGCGCGCATGGACGACCCGGCCGAGATCGACCGCCTCGCCAAGGAGGCCGAGGCGGCGATGGGCAAGCTCGACATCCTGGTCAACAACGCCGGCATCACGCGCGACAACATCTCGATGCGCATGAAGGACGAGGAGTGGGAGAAGGTCCTGCAGGTCAACCTGACCGGCACGTTCCGCCTGACCCGCGCGGCGATGCGCGGGATGATGAAGCGCCGCTTCGGCCGGGTGATCAACATCACCTCGATCGTCGGCGTCACCGGCAATCCCGGCCAGGCCAACTACGCCGCCGCCAAGGCCGGCCTGATCGGCATGTCGAAGTCGCTGGCGCAGGAGCTGGCGTCGCGCGCCATCACCGTCAACTGCATCGCCCCCGGCTTCATCGCCACGCCGATGACCGACGTGCTGACCGACGAGCAGAAGAAGGGCATCCTGGGCCGCGTCCCGGCCGACCGGCTGGGCACGCCGGAGGAGATCGCCGCCGGGGTCGTCTACCTCGCTTCCGACGAGGCGGCCTACGTCACCGGCCAGACCCTGCACATCAACGGCGGCATGGCCATGATCTGATCGCGGCCGGGGCCACGATTTGCACCCATTTGTTCCCACAAGTGCCTGATTTCGCGGGCTTTCCGGCGCTAGCCAATAGCGGGGCAGCTATGTATAAGAGCCGAAATCGCCGTCCCCTTGGCGAACTTTTCTTGGTTGAGAACACGGGAAGGACAAGACAATGAGCGACATCGCCGAGCGGGTTAAGAAGATCGTCGTGGAGCACCTGGGCGTCGAGGCGGCGCAGGTCAAGGAAGACGCCAAGTTCATCGACGACCTCGGCGCCGACAGCCTCGACACGGTCGAGCTGGTGATGGCGTTCGAGGAAGAGTTCGGCATCGAGATCCCGGACGACGCGGCCGAGAAGATCCAGACCGTCGGCGACGCGATCGGCTTCATCAAGAGCAACGCGAAGTAACGAATCGTCTCCTGACCAGCAGCGAGGGCGGACGATGCGTCGAGTCGTCGTAACCGGCATGGGGATGGTGACGCCGTTGGGTGACGGCGTCGACACCAACTGGCGGCGGCTGATGGCCGCCGAGTCCGGCATTCGCGCCATCCAGGCCTTCGACACCTCCGACCTCGCGACCAAGATCGCGGGGGAGGTGCCAGCCGGGGACAAGGCGAACGGCCACTTCAACGTCGACAGCTACATCCAGCCCAAGGAACAGCGGAAGCTCGACAAGTTCCTGGTCTTCGGCATCGCCGCGGCGGACCAGGCGGTCGAGGACTCCGGTTGGAAGCCGACCGACGAGGAAGGCCTCAACCGCACCGGCGTCATGATCGGCGCCGGCATCGGCGGACTGCAGACGATCTACGAGACGTCGCTGGTGCTGAAGGAGCGCGGTCCGCGCCGCGTCAGCCCGTTCTTCATCCCGTCGGCCCTGATCAACCTCGCGTCGGGCCAGGTCTCGATCAAGTACGGCTTCAAGGGACCGAACCACTCGGTGGTCACGGCCTGCGCCACCGGCGCCCACGCGCTGGGCGACGCCGCCCGGCTGATCCAGTGGGGCGACGCCGACGTCATGGTGGCGGGCGGCGCCGAGGCCGCGATCTGCCGCATCGGCATCGCCGGCTTCAACGCCTGCAAGGCGCTGTCGACCGACTTCAACGACACCCCGACCCAGGCCTCGCGGCCGTGGGACAAGCGCCGCGACGGCTTCGTCATGGGCGAGGGCGCGGGCGTCGTGGTGCTCGAGGACTACGAGCACGCCAGGAAGCGCGGCGCCAAGATCTACGCCGAGATCCTCGGCTACGGCCTGTCGGGCGACGCCTACCACATCACCGCCCCGTCCGAGGACGGCGACGGCGCGCAGCGCGCCATGAAGGCCGCCCTGAAGCGGGCCGGACTGGGTACCGACCAGATCGACTACGTCAACGCCCACGGCACCTCGACCATGGCCGACGTGATCGAGCTCGGCGCGGTCAAGAAGACGTTCGGCGCCGACGCCTACAAGCTGTCGATGTCGTCGACCAAGTCGGCGACCGGCCACCTGCTGGGCGCGGCCGGCGCGATCGAGGCGATCTACTCGATCAAGGCGCTGAACGAGCAGGCGGTCCCGCCGACGCTCAACCTCGACGAGCCCGACGAGGGCTGCGACATCGACCTGGTGCCGAAGCAGGCCAAGCAGCGCAAGGTCCGCCACGCCCTCAGCAACTCGTTCGGTTTCGGCGGCACCAACGCCTCGTTGATCTTCGGCGCCGTCTGACCGCGGGCAGGGCGTGCTCAGCTATTTCCGCTGGGTCCTGTTCTTCGTCGCGCTGTTCGTGACGCTGATGGGCGGTGCGCTGTGGCTGGGCAACCGCATCCTCAACGAGCCGGGGCCGCTGGCGGCCACCAAGAACGTGGTGATCCCGCGCGGCGCCGGTCCGCAGACAATGGCCAAGCTGCTGAACGAGGAAGGGGTGCTGAACCATCCCCGCCTGTTCCGCGTCGCACTGATGATCGATCCCACGCCGAAGCCGATCAAGGCCGGCGAGTACGAGATCCCGGCCCACGTCTCGATGTGGTCGCTGCTCGAGCTGCTGCAGTCGGGCAAGCAGGTGCAGCGCCGCCTCACCGTCGTCGAGGGCATGACCACCGCCGAGGTCGTCGAGCTGGTGCGCAAGACCGAGGCGCTGTCGGGCGACATCACGCTCGACCTCAAGGAAGGCGACCTCCTGCCCGAGACCTACTTCTTCGCCCGCGAGGACACGCGCGACGGCCTGCTGATGCGCATGAAGGAGGCGATGGACAAGACGCTCGACGAGGCGTGGCGCAAGCGCGCCGCGGGCCTGCCGCTGGCCAACCGGGCGCAGGCGCTGACGCTGGCGTCGATCATCGAGAAGGAGACGGCGGTGCCGGCCGAGCGCGCGCGGGTGGCGGCGGTCTACATCAACCGGCTGCGCCGGCGCATGAAGCTCGAAAGCGACCCGACCACGATCTACGGCATCACCCTCGGCAAGGTGCCGTTCAACCGCGAGCTGACGCGCGCCGACCTGCAGTCGACCTCGCCCTACAACACCTACGTGGTGACCGGCCTGCCGCCGGGACCGATCTGCAACCCCGGCCGGGCCTCGATCATGGCCGCCGTCAACCCGGCGCGCGACCGGGCGCTGTTCTTCGTCGCCGACGGGCAGGGCGGTCACGCCTTCGCCAACACGCTGGCCGAGCACAACCGCAACGTCGAGCGCTGGCGGCAGATCCAGCGCGAGCGCGCCGAGCAGCAATCGACGCAACCCGGGTCGGGCACCGCCCCGGCTCCCGCGCGGCCGGCGCCGCGGCCCTGAGCCGATGCCGGTCCTCCTCGGACTGATCGGACTGGCGGTCGTCGCCCTCGGCCTGTTCTGGCTGCTGCGGGCCAACCCGTCGTCGCTGGCGAAGATTGCCCGATTGATCTTGGCCTTCATGGCCTTGCTCGGCGTCGGCGGTTTCCTGATCCTCGGCATGCGTCTGGTTCCGGGGTTCCTGCCGGAACTGATGGGACTGGCGGGCATCGTCGTCACCGGGCTGATCGCTCGCTGGCTGCGCAATCGCCCGTCCGGCGGTTTCAGTTCGCCCGGCACGGGCGGCCGCACGGAGGTGAGAACCGGTTTCATCCAGGCCTGGATCGATCACGGCAGCGGCGACGTCGGCGGCACCGTGCTGGCCGGCCGCTTCGCCGGGCGCACGCTCGATGCCCTGTCCGACGCCGACCTGCTGCGGTTCCACGAGGAGTGCCGGGGCGACCCCGATTCGGCGCGGGTGCTCGAGGCCTACCTCGACCGCCGGCTCGGCGCCGACTGGCGCACCGCCGGCGCCCGGGACGAGGCGCCGCCGCCGCGCGGGCCGCGCTCCGACATGTCGCGCGACGAGGCGCTGGCGGTGCTGGGGCTGGCCGACGGCGCGTCGGCCGACGAGATCAAGGCCGCTCACCGGCGGCTCATCCAGCGGGTCCATCCCGACGTCGGCGGCAGCGCCGACCTGGCGGCGCGAATCAATCGCGCCAAGGATGTCCTGCTCGGTGGTCATTGAGGGGTCGGCCTTGCGGGGTCCCTGCCGGCGTGGCAACAACGGGCGCCTTTTCCACCCGCTGCTGCACGGCGGACCCGGAAGCGGGGCAGGCTAAAGAGGTCGATGGTCATGCAGCGAGTGCGCAAAGCCGTTCTTCCGGTCGCGGGGCTGGGCACCCGCTTCCTGCCGGCCACCAAGGCAATGCCGAAGGAAATGCTGACGGTCGTCGATCGCCCCCTGATCCAGTACGCCGTCGAGGAATGCCTCGCCGCCGGGATCGAGGAGTTCGTTTTCGTCACCGGCCGCAACAAGAGCGCGCTGGAGGACCACTTCGACGCCGCCTACGAGCTCGAGGCGACGCTGCAGCAGCGCGGCAAGGCGCGCGAACTGCAGCAGACCCAGGACGCCACCATCAAGCCCGGCAACGCGATCTTCACGCGCCAGCAGCGGCCGCTCGGTCTCGGCCACGCCGTGTGGTGCGCCCGTGACTGGGTCGGCCGCGAACCGTTCGCGGTGCTGCTGCCCGACGAGCTCACGATCGACTCGCCGAGCTGCACCGGCCAGCTGGTGGCCGCGCACGAGCGCACCGGCGGCAACGTCGTGGCGGTGATGGACGTGCCGCGCGAGCAGACCCGCAGCTACGGCATCGCCGCGGTCAAGGACGAGAAGGACGGCCTCGCCGCCGTCACCGGCCTGGTCGAGAAGCCCAAGCCCGAGGAGGCGCCGTCGACGCTGGCGATCATCGGCCGCTACGTGCTGACGCCCGAGGTGTTCGACCACCTCGACCGCCACGAGACCGGCGCCGGCGGCGAGATCCAGCTGACCGACGCGATGGCGAGGATGATCGGCCAGCAGCCGTTCCACGCGCTGCGCTACGCCGGCCAGCGCTACGACTGCGGCAGCCGCATCGGCTTCCTCGAGGCCAACGTCGCGGTGGCGCTGCACCGCGAGGACACCAGGGCCGACACGCGGGCGCTGCTCGGCCGGCTGCTGAAGGGCTAGGGACCATGCGCATCGCCATGATCGGGTCGGGCTATGTCGGCCTGGTGTCGGGCGCCTGCTTCGCGCAGTTCGGCCACGACGTGACCTGCATCGACAAGGACGAGGGCAAGATCGAGCGCCTGCGCCGCGGCGAGATGCCGATCTACGAGCCCGGCCTCGACAAGCTGGTCGCCGACAACGTCAAGGCCGGGCGGCTGGCCTTCACGACCCGCCTGGCCGACGGCGTCGCCGATGCCGACGCGGTGTTCATCGCGGTCGGGACGCCGACCCGTCGCGGCGACGGCCATGCCGACCTGAGCTACGTCTACGCCGCCGCCGCCGAGGTCGCCGAGGCGATCCGCGACTACACCGTGGTGGTGACCAAGTCGACCGTCCCGGTCGGCACCGGCCGCGAGGTCGCGCGCATCGTGCGCGAGACCCAGCCCGCCGCCGCGTTCGACGTCTGCTCCAATCCCGAGTTCCTGCGCGAGGGCGCGGCGATCGAGGATTTCATGAAGCCCGACCGGGTCGTGATCGGCGTCGAGAGCGAGCGCGCGCGCGAGGTGATGGCCGCGATCTACCGGCCGCTCAACCTGATCCAGACGCCGATGGTGTTCACCAACATCGAGACCGCCGAGGTCACGAAGTACGCCGGCAACGCCTTCCTGGCGACCAAGATCACCTTCATCAACGAGATCGCCGACCTGTGCGAGAAGGTCGGCGCCGACGTCCACGACGTGGCGCGCGGCATCGGCCTCGACGGCCGCATCGGCCGCAAGTTCCTGCACCCGGGGCCGGGCTTCGGCGGCTCGTGCTTCCCCAAGGACACGCTGGCGCTGGCCTACACCGCGCGCGAGGTCGATGCGCCGCAGACCATCGTCGAGCAGGTCATCGCGGTGAACGACTCGCGCAAGAAGCGAATGGCGCGCAAGGTCATCGACTTCTGCGGCGGCTCGGTGTCCGGCCTGACGATCGGCGTCCTCGGCCTGACCTTCAAGGCCAACACCGACGACATGCGCGACGCGCCGTCGCTCGACATCGTGCCGGCGCTGCTGGCCGCCGGCGCCAGCATCGTCGCCTTCGATCCCGAGGGCATGGACGAGGCGGCCAAGGTGCTGCCCGGCATCTCCTTCGCGCGCACCGCCTACGAGGCGGCGACCGGCGCCGACGTGCTGGTGGTGATCACCGAGTGGCACGAGTTCCGCGGCCTCGACCCGCGGCGGCTGAAGGAAGCGATGCGCCAGCCGCGCATCGTCGACCTGCGCAACATCTTCGATCCCGAGGAGATGCGTTCCCTCGGGTTCGCCTACGAGGGCATCGGGCGGCCCCGCCCGAAGGCCTGAACTCCCAGAGCCAGAACCAAGACCAAGCGGAGCTTCGCGACATGAGCCAGACCGGCCACAAGTTCGATCCGACCATCCTGCGCGAGTACGACATCCGCGGCGTCGTCGGGAAGACCGTGCACGCCGCCGACGCGCGGGCGATCGGGCGCAGCTTCGGCACGATCGTGCGGCGCAAGGGCGGCAAGCGGGTGGCGCTGGGCTACGACGGCCGCCTGAGCTCGCCGGAACTGGCGGCGGCCTGCATCGACGGGCTGCGCTCGGCCGGCATCGACGTGGTCAACATCGGTCTCGCCGCCACCCCGATGCTGTACTTCGCGGTCTACCACCTCGATGCCGACGGCGGCATCCAGATCACCGGCTCGCACAATCCGCCCGACTACAACGGCTTCAAGATGATGCTGGGCAAGAAGTCGTTCTTCGGCGAGGAGATCCAGAAGCTGGGCACGATCGCCGGCCGCGGCGACTGGGAGAGCGGCGAGGGCAGGGAGACGAAGACGCCGGTGCTCGACGCCTACGCCGCCCGCCTGCTGAAGGACGTCAAGCCGGGCAAGAAGCTCAAGGTCGCCTGGGACACCGGCAACGGCGCGGTCGGCGTGTCGATCCGCGCGGTCGTGAGCAAGCTGCCGGGCGAGCACATCGTGCTGAACGAGAAGGTCGACGGCACCTTCCCGGCGCACCATCCCGACCCGACGGTGCCGAAGAACCTCGAGCAGCTGATCGCCGAGGTGAGGAAGTCGGGCTGCGACCTCGGCATCGCCTTCGACGGCGACGGCGACCGCATCGGCGCGGTCGACGGCCAGGGAAGGGTGCTGTGGGGCGACCAGTTGCTGGTGCTGTGGGCGCGCGACGTGCTCAGGACCCGCCCCGGCGCCACCATCATCGCCGACGTCAAGGCGAGCCAGGTGCTGTTCGACGAGATCGCCAAGGCGGGTGGCACGCCGATGATGTTCAAGACCGGCCACTCGCTGATCAAGAGCAAGATGGCCGAGGTCGGGGCGCCGCTGGCCGGCGAGATGAGCGGCCACGTGTTCTTCGCCGACATCTTCTACGGCTTCGACGACGCGCTGTACTGCGGCCTGCGCCTGCTCAACATCGTCGCCGGCGCCGACCAGACGCTGGCCCAGATGCGCGATGGGCTGCCGCAGCCGGTCAACACGCCGGAACTGCGCTTCGACTGCGCCGACGAGCGCAAGTTCGCGGTGGTCGACGAGGTCAAGGCACGGCTGCAGCAGGCCAAGGCCAGGTTCTCCGACATCGACGGCGTGCGCGTCAGCACCGCCGACGGCTGGTGGCTGCTGCGCGCCTCGAACACCCAGCCGGTGCTGGTGGCTCGCTGCGAGGCCGCCGACGACGCCGGCCTCGAGCGGCTGAAGACCGATCTCAAGGCGGCGCTGGGCGCCAGCGGCGTCACCCTGCCGGACGACGCCGAGGCCGGCCACCACTAGGCGGCGGGGGCGAGGCGGAGGCCGGGCGGAGCGGGGGGCGCGATGCGGTTCTTCTTCTACGGGACGCTGCTCGATCCCGACGTCACGGCGATCGTGCTGGGCCGTCGCCTGCCGCCGTCGGCCTTCGTGCCGGCGACGCTGTCCGGCTTCGTGCGCCGTCGGGCCGCCGGCAAGGGCTACCCGATCCTGGTGGAACGACGCGGCGGTACCGTGCCGGGCATGGTCGTGGGCGGCCTGACCCGCGCCGACGCGGCGCGGCTGTCGGCCTACGAGGGGCCGAACTACAGGGTCTCGTGGCTGCCGGTGCGCCTGCAGGGCCGGCTCGACCGGGTGTCGGTGTTCACGCCCAACGGGCCGGGGCTGGCGCCGTCGGCCGACGAATGGGATCTGGCGTCGTGGCAGGGCCGCCACAAGCGGCCGTTCGTGGCCTGGATCCGCCGCGCGCTCAGCGCGCGTTAGGCGTGTTCCACGCCGTCACCTGTAGCGCCGAGCAGTAGATCTTGCGCTTCTCCAGGCGCTTGCAGCCATCGACCGCCTGGGCCTGGGTGAGGTTGGTGAGGCGGGCGCGCTGGAAGGTCTTGTTGGCCATCTGGACCTCGTCGACCGTCGCCGTCACCGACTTCAGGTCGAGCAGCACGCCGGACGCGCGCTCGAGCGCCAGCTGGGCCGACTGGACATCGTTGAACGACCCGACCTGGATCACCCAGCTGCCGATCGGCGGGCTGGCCGGCGCGGCGGCGCTCGGGGCGCTGGGCTGCGGCGGGGCCAGCGCCGCGAGCTGCGGCGACGGCTGGGCCGGGGCGGCGGCTCGACCCTGGGGCGCCGCGGCGGTGAAGCCCGACAGCGCGGCCTGCTGCGGCGCCTGGGGCGCGGCGGCGAGGCGCGGGCTCGACTCCGGCAAGGTGAGGGCGGGATCGAAGTTGGCGGCCGTGTAGCGGGCCGACGGCGGCTTGCGGATGTTGGTCCACGCCGACAGCCGCATCGCGGCGGCGGTGGCGAAGCCCTGGTCCATCAGCATCGCCATCAGGCGGTCGCGCTGTCCGGCGCTGTTGCCGCCCATGACGACGCCGATCAGGCGGCGGTTGTCGCGCACCGCCGACATCACGAGGTTGAAGCCCGAGGCGTTGGTGTAGCCGGTCTTGAGGCCGTCGGCGCCCTCGTAGGTGCCGAGCATGCGGTTGTGGTTCTCGAGGCTGCGGCCGCGGTAGGGCCACGACTGCACCGAGAAGACCGGGTAGTAGTGCGGGAAGTCGCGCATCAGCGCGAAGGCCAGCCGCGACAGGTCGCGCGCGGTCGTGACCTGCTCGCGGTTGGGCAGGCCCGAGGCGTTGCGGAACACCGTCGAGCCCATGCCCAGTTGGCGCGCCTTGTTGGTCATCATCTGGGCGAAGGTCGACTCGTCGCCGCCCATCGCCTCGGCCAGCACCACGGCGGCGTCGTTGGCCGAGCGGGTGATCAGCGCCATGGTGGCGTCGCGGACGCTGACGGTGCCGCCCGGCGGCAGGCCCATCTTGGTCGGCGGCGCGTTCAGGGCGTTGATCGACACCGGCAGCGCGTCGCCGAGCGACAGCCGTCCCGAGTCGAGCGCCGAGAACGTCATGTAGATCGTCATCAGCTTGGTGAGCGACGCGGGATGACGCAGTTCGTCGGGATTGTCGGCGGACAATTCGCGGCCGCTGGTGGCGTCGAGGATCAGGTAGGCGTCGCGGCCGCTGACCGCCGGGTTGGCGACCCAGCCCGGGCTCGCGGCCGGGCGGGCCATCGCCTTGCTCTTGGTCTTGGACGGCGGCGCCGCCCGCTTCTTGGCGGACGACTGCGCCTGCGCGTCCGGCGAGGACACGGTGGCAACCGCGAAGAACAGGCAGGCGGCAAGCCAGGGGAGGCAGGCCGCAATGCGACGGAGGGGGAAATGCATCGCGTTACGCCACAAATCTGGTTCTAAATTCTTGTTCCCCAGCAATGGCTTAGGGAAGTTATTTCGAGTTTAACGAAATATTCCGGGCGGCGCAACGTCCGGGCCGCCGCGGCGATGCCCAACTTGTCCGGCAGCGTCGCCCGGAGCACCCTGAGAGGCAGCATGAACCGCCTAGTCGCCGTCCTCCTCGGCCTCGCGCTCGCCACCCCGGCGGTCGCGCAGCGCCCCGACCGCCTGGTCGATCCGCCGATCTCGCGCAGCGTCAACTGGTTCGCCTATGTCGGCGGCGATGACATCCGGGCCAATTGCGGCCGCGACGGGCGCGACCGGGTGCGGCTGGTCTACAACGCCCGCTACACCGACCAGGTCCGGACCTACGAGCTGTTCCTGCAACCCGACGGCACCACCGGCATGACGGTCGGGGTGCTGGCCGACCAGGGCAACGTCTCGAACCTGGTGATCGGCCAGCCGTCCGACATCCTGAAGCCGTGGAGCATGAAGAAGGGCGAGCGCATCCTGGCGCCGGCCGAGACGCGGGAACTCGTCGACCTGCTGCAGGCCAGCGCCGCCTTCGGGCCGCCGCGCGAGGGCCTGCGGCTGGCCGACGTCGACTTCTGGTGGACGGTGGCGTCGTGCCGGGCCGGCACCTGGGGCTTCCAGGCCTACCACTTCCCGACCGACGGCTTCGCCAACGCGCGGTTCGTGCCCAGGCTGCTCGCGCTCGACCCGCTGGCCGCCGCGGTGCCGGTCAACCCGCCGCGCAAGCAGCTGCCGGCCGAACTGCAGCGCGATCCCAACGCGCCGCCCAACCACATGAGGGCCAACCAGTGGACCCTGACGGTCGGCCGGGACGGGCTGCGCCGGTAGGGCGGCGGGCACGGTCCATGCACATACCGAGCCGACGGGCGAGTAGCGGATTCGGCCGCGCTGCCTATATAGTTGGCGGGCAGGGGCGTTGATGCCGCGAGGCAGTGAAGTGGAGTCGTGATCCGGTCGATGGACTTTCTTCGTAACGATGGCGAATGGTGCCGCGACGACGAACGGCTCGGTGGACCGGGAGAGCCCCCGGGAGGACCTCCGGCAGGACCGCCGGGTGGGCAGCCGCCGCGCCGCGACGGCGAGGATGGCGACGGCGAGGGCCGCAGCGGCGCCCTGACGCTGACCCGCACGCGCACGCGCAAGCCGTCGATGTACAAGGTCCTGATGCTGAACGACGACTACACGCCGATGGAGTTCGTGGTCGACGTCCTGCAGAACATTTTCCAGAAGAACCGCGAGGAAGCGACCCAGATCATGCTGCACGTCCACCAGAAGGGCGTCGGCGTGTGCGGGGTCTACACCTACGAGATCGCCGAGACCAAGGTCACGCAGACGGTGGATTACGCCCGCAAGAACCAGCACCCTCTCCAGTGTACGCTGGAGAAGGAGTGAACCCGATCGACAGTCGTCCGTTCTTTCAGTCGAGGTAGTACGATGTCCATGCTGTCCAAGAACCTCGAGAAGTCCCTGCACCGCGCCTTCGGGCTGGCCGGCGAACGGCGGCACGAATACGCGACCCTCGAACACCTGCTGCTGGCGATGACGGAGGACGACGACGCGGTCCCCGTCCTCAAGGCCTGCGGCGTCGACATCGACCGGCTGCGCCACGATCTCGAGACCTTCATCGACAACCGCCTCAAGGGCATCGTCACCCAGACCCCGAGCGAGCCGCTGCCGACCGCCGGCTTCCAGCGCGTGGTCCAGCGCGCGGCCGTCCATGTCCAGTCGTCGGGCCGCAAGGAAGTGACCGGCGCCAACGTGCTGGTGGCGCTGTTCTCCGAGCGCGACAGCCATGCCGTGTCGTTCCTCGAGAACCAGGGCATGTCGCGGCTCGACGCCGTCGACTACATCAGCCACGGCAAGGCCAAGGTGCCGGGCCGCGCCCGCAGCCGCCGCGTCAGCGGCTCGGAGGAGGAGAACGGCGGCGAGGCCGCGGTCAAGCAGGGCAACGAGGCGCTGTCGGCCTACTGCGTCGACCTCAACCAGAAGGCGCGCGACGGCCGGGTCGACCCGCTGATCGGGCGCGAGCACGAGGTCGAGCGCACCATCCAGGTGCTGTGCCGCCGGACCAAGAACAACCCGCTCTACGTCGGCGAGCCCGGCGTCGGCAAGACCGCGATCGCCGAGGGTCTGGCCCGCAAGATCATCGAGGGCGAGGTGCCCGAGGTGCTGAAGGAGTCGGTGATCTACGCGCTCGACATGGGCGCGCTGCTGGCCGGCACGCGCTACCGCGGCGACTTCGAGGAGCGCCTGAAGGCGGTGCTGGGCGAACTCAAGAAGAAGCCGAACTCGGTGCTGTTCATCGACGAGATCCACACCATCATCGGCGCCGGCGCGACCTCGGGCGGCTCGATGGACGCCTCGAACCTGCTCAAGCCGTCGCTGCAGCAGGGCGAGCTGCGCTGCATCGGTTCGACCACCTACAAGGAATACCGCAACTACTTCGAGAAGGACCGGGCGCTGGTCCGCCGCTTCCAGAAGATCGACGTGCCGGAGCCGACGATCGGCGACGCGGTGCAGATCATGCAGGGCCTGAAGCCGGTCTACGAGAAGCACCACCACGTCGCCTACACCGACGACGCCATCAAGGCGGCGGTCGAGCTGTCGGCGCGCTACATCCACGACCGCAAGCTGCCGGACAAGGCGATCGACGTGATCGACGAGGTCGGCGCGGCGCAGATGCTGCGGCCGCAGGAGGCGCGCAAGGCCACGATCGACGTCCACGACATCGAGGAGATCGTCGCCAAGATCGCGCGCATCCCGCCCAAGAGCGTGTCGAAGGACGACACCGAGATGCTGCGCAACATCGACCGCGACCTCAAGACCGTGGTGTTCGGCCAGAACAGCGCCATCGACCAGCTGTCGGCGGCGATCAAGCTGGCCCGCGCCGGCCTGCGCGCGCCGGAGAAGCCGATCGGCTGCTACCTGCTCGCCGGCCCGACCGGCGTCGGCAAGACCGAGGTGACGCGCCAGCTCGCGCGCCTGCTCGGCCTCGAGCTGATCCGCTTCGACATGTCCGAGTACATGGAGCGGCACTCGGTGTCGCGCCTGATCGGCGCGCCGCCGGGCTACGTCGGCTTCGACCAGGGCGGCCTGCTGACCGACCAGGTCAACCAGCACCCGCACAGCGTCATCCTGCTCGACGAGATCGAGAAGGCGCACCCCGACGTGTTCAACGTGCTGCTGCAGGTGATGGACTACGGCAAGCTGACCGACCACAACGGCCGCACCGTCGACTTCCGCAACGTCATCCTGTGCATGACCACCAACGCCGGCGCCGCCGACCTCGCCAAGCCGGCGCTGGGCTTCGGCCGCGAGCAGCGCCACGACGAGGACGACGACGCGATCAACCGCATGTTCGCGCCGGAGTTCCGCAACCGTCTCGACGCGGTCATCAAGTTCTCCAACCTGATGCCCGAGAGCATGGGCAAGGTGGTCGACAAGTTCGTCGCCGAGCTCGAGGTCCAGCTGGCCGACCGCAAGGTCTTCATCGAGCTGAGCGACGGGGCGCGGCGCTGGCTGGCCGAGAAGGGCTACGACCGCCTGTTCGGCGCGCGGCCGCTGGCCCGCGTCATCCAGGAGCACCTGAAGAAGCCGCTGGCCGAGGAAGTGCTGTTCGGCAAGCTCGCCAACGGCGGCGGCACCGTCCGGGTCGACACCAAGGGCGAGGGGGCGGCGGCCGAACTGGCCTTCACCTTCCTGCCGCCGGAGCGCGGCGCGCTGCCGCCGGCGGCGCAGGAACCCGTGCTGGCCGACTGACGGTCTGAGCGGCGGGCTGGCGGACGGGCAGGCGGGCGTTGCTGCGGCGCCTCTGGATCGCGCTCCGGAACACGGCGATCGCCACGGCCGTGTTCTGGGTGGCCCTGTTCATCGTCGAGAACAGCGGCCTCGAGGTGCCGTGGGGCCTCGCCCCCTACCTCGTCTTCTTCGTCGTGTTCTTCGTCGGCGTGCTGGCGACCAAGCGGGCGTAGCTATTCGCCGTCGCGGCGGAACGGCGAGTACTGCATCAACGCCTCGATTTCCTGCTCCATCGCCGGCCGTTCGCGTTCCAGGAAGTCGCCGACGGCGCGGCGGAAGCCGGGGTCGGTGATCCAGTGCGCCGAGTAGGTCGGCACCGGCAGGTAGCCGCGCTGGATCTTGTGCTCGCCCTGCGCGCCGGCCTCGACGCGCTGCAGGCCGTTGGCGATGGCGTAGTCGATGGCCCGGTAGTAGCAGGCCTCGAAATGCAGGAACGCGTGGCTCTCGAGGCAGCCCCAGTAGCGGCCGTAGAGGGTGTCGTCGCCGCGCAGGTTGAGCGCGCCGCCGACCGGCCTGCCGTCGGCCTCGGCCAGCACCAGCACGACCTTGTCGGCCATGGTGGCGCCGAGGATGTCGAAGAACGGGCGCGTCAGGTAGGGCGTGCCCCACTTGCGGCCGCCGGTGTCCATGTAGAAGGCGAAGAAGGCGTCCCAGTGCTCCGGCTTGAGGTCGTCGCCGCCGAGGGTGCGGATGGCCAGGCCCTCGCGCCGCACCTGCTCGCGCTCCTTGCGGATCGCCTTGCGCTTGCGCGACGACAGCGCCGCCAGGAAATCGTCGAAGCTGGCGTAGCCCTGGTTGTGCCAGTGGTACTGCCTGCCGAGCCGCAGCAGCCAGCCGCGGGCGCCGAAGCGCCGCCAGTCGGCCTCGCTGCAGAAGGTGGCGTGGACCGAGCTGATGCCGTTGTCGCCGGCGATCTTGGCCATCATGTCGATCAGCGCGTCGCGCACCGCCTCGGCAAAGGGGCCGGGGCGGGCGAACAGGCGGGGGCCGGGCACCGGGGTGAACGGCACCGCGACCTGCAGCTTGGGGTAATAGCGGCCGCCGGCGCGCTCGAAGGCCTGCGCCCAGCCATGATCGAAGACGTACTCGCCCTGGCTGTGGCCCTTGACGTAGAGCGGGGCGCAGCCCTGCAGCGTGCCGTCGTCGCTCTCGGCCAGCAGGTACTGCGGCTGCCAGCCGGTCCGCCGGCCGACCGACCTGGAGTCCTCCAGCGCCTTCAGGAAGCCGTGGCAGAGGAACGGGTTGCCGGCCGCGCCCGGCGCCAGCGCGCAGGCGTCCCACTGCGCGGCGTCGACCGCCGCCAGCGAATCGACGAGGCGCAGGCCGATGGTCGGGGAACTGTCGGGCATGGCGCCAGCATAGCCCGAAACGGGGCGATCATTCTGCCGGCTTTTGCACGTGTCCGTGACCGGCGGCGTGGGCCTGCTCGTCGGCCGACTTGCTGAAGCGCTTCCTGCCCCAGCCGCTCAGCCGGTCGATGTAGACCAGCACCACCGGCACGACCACGAGGGTCAGCAGGGTCGAGCTGATCAGGCCGCCGATCACCGCGTGCGCCATCGGCGCGCGCTGGCTGGCACCCTCGCCGAGGCCGAGCGCCAGCGGCATCATGCCGAACACCATGGCCAGCGTGGTCATCAGGATCGGGCGCAGGCGGATCGCCCCGGCCTCGAGCAGGGCCTCGTGCACGCCGGTGCCGCGGGCCCGCGCCTGGTTGAAGAAATCGACCAGCAGGATGGCGTTCTTGGTCACCAGGCCCATCAGCATGATGAAGCCGATCGCCGAGAAGATGTTGAGCGTCGTGCCGGCGACCAGCAGGCCGAGGAACACGCCGATCAGCGACATCGGCAGCGACATCATGATGGCGACCGGCTGCAGGAACGAGCCGAACTGCGAGGCCAGGATCAGGTAGATCAGGATCACCGCCAGCAGCAGCGCCTGGCCGGCGTAGGCGGCGCTCTCCTGCATGTCCTTGGTCGAGCCGCCGAACACGAAGCGGTAGCCCGGCGGCAGCACGGTGTCGGCCAGGATCTTCGACAGGTCGCTCGAGACCTCGCCGGCCGAGCGGCCCGACACGTTGCCGGTGACCTGGACCTCGCGGTTGAGGTCGCGGCGGTTGATCTGCGAGGCGCCGACGTCGTTCACGATGTCGGCGATCTGGGCGATGTGGACCATGCGCGGCAGGCCGTTGGGCTCGGTCCCGGCCGTGAACCAGATGCGCTGCAGGTCGGCGACGCCGGTGCGGTCGTCGACCGGCAGCCGCACCATCACGGTGTAGTTCTCGCCGTCGGGCGCGCGCCACAGGCTGGTCTCGTCGCCGGCGAACAGCGGCCGCAGCGACTGCGCCACCGGCGCCGAACCCAGCCCGAGGTCGGAGGCGGCGTCGCGGCGCAGGCGCACCGACAGCACCGGCTTGGCGGCCTTGAGGTTGCGGTCGAGGTCGACCATGCCGGGGATCTCCGCGGCGCGGCGCATCACCTCCTGCGAGATGCGGTCGAGCACGGCCGTGTCCGGTCCCTGCAGCGACAGCTGGATCTGCTTCTGCACGCCGCCGCCCGGCCCGCCCGGGATGTTGATCGAGGTGACGATGCCGGGAATGCTGGCCAGCCGCTCGCGGATCGGCCCGGCGAGCTGCTCGGGCGAGCGCTTGCGCTGGTCGAGCGGCTTGAGGCGCAGGTACAGGCTCGCCTGGTTCTTGCCCACGGCGTAGCCGGTGTTGACGGTGCCGTAGGTGTAGTCGACCTCCGGGAACTCGCGGATCGCGGCGTCGACCTGGCGCAGCTTGGCCTCGGTGTACTCGAGCGACGAGCCGACCGGGGTCTCGATCGACACCACGGTCTCGCCGAGGTCGGCCTGGGGCACGAACTCGAAGCCGATGTACTTCGGCAGGGCGAAGCTGCCGAGGAAGGTGGCCAGCGCGATCAGCAGGGTGATCTTGGGCCAGCGCAGCGACCAGCCGAGCACGCCGCGGTAGACGGCTGCGGCGCGGGCCTCGGCGGCGTTGACGGCGCGGGCGAAGCGGCCGTTGGCGTGGGCCTGCGGGTCGTACCACACCGACGACAGCATCGGGTCGAGGGTGAAGGACACGAAAAGCGAGATCAGCACCGCCGCCGACACGGTGATGCCGAACTGGAAGAAGAAGCGGCCGATGATGCCGCCCATGAAGGCCACGGGCAGGAACACCGCGACGATGCAGAAGGTGGTGGCGAGCACCGCCAGCCCGATCTCGTCGGTGCCGTCGAGCGCGGCCTGGCGGTGGGTCTTGCCGAAGCCGATGTGGCGCATGATGTTCTCGCGCACCACGATGGCGTCGTCGATCAGGATGCCGATCGCGAGGCTGAGCGCCATCAGGGTCAGCACGTTCAGGGTGAAGCCGAACGCCGCCAGCACCATGAACGAGCCGAACACCGAGATCGGCAGGGCGAGGCCGGTGATGACGGTCGAGCGCCACGAGTGCAGGAACAGGAAGACGATGGCGATGGTCAGGAAGCCGCCCTCGATCATCGTCTGCTGGACGTTGTTGACCGAGTTCTGGATGCCGCGCGAGCTGTCGCGCACGATCTCCAGCTTGACGTCGGGCGGCAGCACCTTGGCCAGCTCGGCCACCGCCTGGCGCACGCCGCGGGCCACCTCGATGGTGTTCGATCCCTGGGTCTTGACGACGTCGATCGCGACGGCGCGCGCGCCGTTGACGGTCGCGACATTCTCCAGCTCCTGCTGGCCGTCGACCACGGTCGCGATCTGGCGCAGGTAGACCGGGGCGAGGCCGCGACGGGTGACGATCAGGTCGGCGAAGTGACCGGGCTCTGCCATCCGGCCGGTGATCTCGATCAGCCGGTCGTCGTTGCCGCGCTGGACGTTGCCGGCCGGGTAGTTCTGGTTCTCGTCGCGGATCGCGCGCAGCACGTCGTTGACGCCGACCCGCAGCGAGTGCATGCGGCCGGGATCGAGCTCGATGTTGATCTGGCGCTTGAGGCCGCCGGCGATGGTGGCACGGCCGACGTCGCGGACCGTCTGCAGCTTCTTGACGATCACCTGGTCGGCGAGCGTGGTGAGGTCGCGCACCGAGCGGATGTCGGAGCGCACCGCGATCGACACGATCGGCTGGTCGTCCGGGTTGAAGCGCTGGATCAGCGGCTCCTTGACCTCGGGCTTGAAGGTGGCGCGGACCTGCTGGACCTTCTCGCGCACGTCCTGCATGGCGGTGGCCGACGGCACCGACAGCTGGAATTCCGCGATCACGATCGACTGGCCCTCGAGCGAGCGCGAGGTCAGGGTCTTGAGGCCGGCGATCGCGTTGACCGATTCCTCGATCTTGCGGCTGATCTCGGTCTCGACCGTCTCCGGCGAGGCGCCGGGGTAGTTGGTGGTCACCACGACGATCGGGAAATCGACGTTGGGGAACTGGTCGATGCCGAGCTGGCGATAGGAGAACAGGCCCATCACCAGCAGCGCCACCATCATCATGGTGGCGAAGACCGGGTTGTCGACGGCGATCCGGGTCAGCTTCATCGCGTTATCCTGGGGGGGCGGCCTAGCGGGCCGGCAGCAGCTTCACCGGCTGGCCGGCGCGCAGGCCGGGCAGGGCGGCGGCGATCACGGTCATGCCGGACTCCAGCCCCTTGACCTCGGCCAGTTCGCCGCGCGACCAGGTCCGGACGACGCCGACCGGCTTGCGCACCAGCCGGTCGTTCTCGATCGCCAGCACGTACTCGCCCTGGTCGTCCTTGCGCACCGACACGATCGGCACCGCCAGCGCGTGGCCCTTCTCGGCGACCACGACGGCGCCGGTGGCGAACAGGCCGCCGCGCAGCGCCTCGTGGCGGTCGACGATCTCGACGTAGACCGGGATCGAGCGCGACCCGGCCTGGGTGGTCGGGCTGATGCGGGTGATGCGGCCCTTGAACTCGCGCCCGCCGAAGCCCTCGAGGGTGACCAGCGCCGGCTGGTCGATGCGCAGCCGCACGACGTCGGCGGCCGGCATCTGGGCGGCGACCTCGACGTGGCTGGTGTCGAGCAGGGCGAGGATCCTGCCGTCGATCGGCAGCGACTCGCCCTGGTTGGCGAGGCGCTCGCCGACGACGCCGTCGAACGGCGCCACGACGACGGCATCGTTGAGGTTCCGGCGCGCGATCTCGAGCTGGGCCTCGGCGACCGACACCATCGACGCCTTGTTCTCGGCGGTGGCGCGGGCGGCATCCAGCGCCGACTGCGAGACGATGTTGCGGCTGGCCAGCTGCTGCTTGTCGGAGAGGTCGCGGGCGGTCCAGCGGGCGTCGGCGCGCGCGGCGTCGAGCGCCGACTGGCGCTCGTTGACGCGGGCCTGCAGCTCGTTGGCCTCGAAGCGGGCCAGCGGCTGGCCCTTGGTGACGCGGTCGCCCTCGCGCACCAGCACCTCGGCGAGGCGGCCGGCGACGCGTGCCTTCACGATCGTCTGGTCGATCGGCTGGGTGGTACCGGTGAAGCGCACCACGTCGACCAGCCCGCGCGGCGCGATGGTGTAGAGCTCGGCCGGGATCAGCTCGATCGGGCGCTCGGTGGCGGCCGTGGCCGGGCCGGTGCCGGCCGCGGCCGGGACGGGGCCCTTGCCGGATCTCCAGGCGACGGCGCCGCCGGCCAGCACGACCAGCGCGGCGACGGAGGCGAGGAGCAGCTTGCGCTGTCGGGTCATGGGCGGAGCCCTTTCAGGATGAAGTCGATGTAGGCGGCGTAGAAGCGGTCGCTGTCGACCGGCTGGGTGTCGTCGTAGGGCGCGATCGAGCGCAGCCAAACCGAGTGCATCGCCAGCGGCTGGGCGAGCAGGATGGCGGTCATCTCGAGGTCGTCGATCGGGCGGAACTCGCCGCGCTCGACGCCGCGACGCAGCACCTTCTCGAACAGGTGGCGGCCGCGCAGGTCGAAGTTGGAGCAGTAGAAGCGGGCGACGTCGGGGAAATTGCCGGCTTCGGCGAGGATCAGCTTGATGACGCCGCCCAGCGGGCTCTCGGCGAAGGTGCGGAAGCTGGCGACCAGCGCCTCGAGCAGTTCGCGGGTGGTGCCCTCGTAGGTGTCGACGAGGTCGTTGGCGCGGACCAGCGGCTCGGCGATGGCCTCGGTGATCACCGCCTTGAACAGCTCTTCCTTGCTCCGGAAGTAGAGGTAGGGGAGGCCCTTGCTGACCCCGGCGGCGCGCGCGACCTCCTCCAGCCGGGTGGCCGCGAAGCCCTTGGAGACGAACAGGTCCAGGGCCGCCCGGGCGATCTCCGAGGCGCGGTCGTCGGGCCGGCGGCTGCGGGCGGGCGTTTCCGCCAAGCGAGGCAACGGAATGACTGACTGGTCAGTATCCATTGCGCGTAGGTAGTGAAAAACGGTGGCCGCTTCAAGGCGGCCGGCCCCGGTGAGGGGAGAAAAATGCGGCGCACAAAAAAGAAGTCCGGCTGACCGAAGCCGCCGGACCCTTCCAGTGACGCCTTTCCACCCCCGTTCAGCGGGGGCGAGAATTGCTTATCTTTAGAGGTGGCTTCCGGTGGGACCCCGAGGGATCCCACGCGGAAGCCGAAAGGCGTTCGGTTAGAGGGGCCAAAGACCAGGCTTTGGCCTACGCCCTTTCCTTATTTACTGCTTCTTCTTCTTAGCAGCCTTCTTCTTAGCAGCCTTCTTCTTAGCAGCCATGACTGTCTCCTATGGTTAGCTATGAGGCACCCAACCGTGGGAACCCCGGGGTACGCGGGTACGCTTCGCCACGCATGCTCAACTGCAACCGGTGGTGCCGCCGCAGGTCGTGCACTTGAGGCACGTCCCGTTGCGAACCATGGTGAAGTTGCCGCATTCCGGACAGGCATCCCCTTCGAAACCCTTGAGCCGGGCCTCGAGGGCCTGGCCGAGAGCCGGGGAGGATGCCTCTCCGAGCGCGACGCCGACGGCGGCCGCCGTGGCGCGTTGCGCCAGGGCGACGGTTGAGCCGTCCGTCAGTTCGGTGGGCCGCGAGCCGGCGACGATCGTCTCTGCGATCGCGACATTGCCGGCCGTTCGGCCATTCATGACGTAGAGATTGCTGCGCACGTAGCCGACGCTGGCGATGCGGTTCACCGCGACCGCGGCCGCCTCGGCGGCGCTGGTCCCGTGATCGGGCAACTCGCCCTGGCGCTCGCCGCCGCCGACGCTGTCGGGGTGGAGGTCCGACTGCTGCACGTGCGCGAGGTCGCTGCGTCCGAGGTAGGAGATCGCGAGCTCGCGGAAGATGTAGTCGAGCACCGACGTCGACATCTTGATCGCGTCGTTGCCCTCGACCAGCCCGGAGGGGTCGAAGCGGGTGAAGGTGTAGGCCTCGACGAACTCCTCGAGCGGCACGCCGTACTGCAGGCCGATCGAGATCGCGATGGCGAAGTTGTTCATCAGGCTGCGGAAGGCCGCGCCTTCCTTGTGCATGTCGACGAAGATCTCGCCGACCCGGCCATCCTCGTACTCGCCGGTGCGCAGGTAGACCTTGTGGCCGCCGACGATCGCCTTCTGGGTGTAGCCCTTGCGGCGGTCGGGCAGGCGCTCGCGGCCGGCCTTGACCTCGCGCTCGATGATCCGCTCGACGATCCGTTCGGCGACGATCGGTGCGCGCGCGGCCGGGGACATCTCGGCAAGATCGTCATTGGCGGCGACGTCGTCTCCCAGGGCCATCGCCGACAGCGGCTGGGACAACTTCGACCCGTCTCGGTAGAGGGCGTTGGCCTTGAGGCCAAGCTTCCACGACATCTCGTAAGCCTTTCGGCAATCCTCGACCGTCGCCGCGTTCGGCATGTTGATGGTCTTGGAGATGGCGCCCGATACGAACGGTTGGGCTGCAGCCATCATGCGTATATGACTCTCCGCAGACAAGCAGCGTGTGCCATCTCGTCCACAGGGATTCGCACAGTCGAACACCGAGAGATGCTCGGCCTCCAGATCGGGCGCGCCTTCGACCGACATCGATCCGCAGGCGTAGACGTTGGCGGCGGCGATGTCGGAGCGCGAGAAGCCGAGCCGCGCCAGCACGTCGAGCCGCGGATCGGCGAGCGCCTCGTCGTCGATGCCGAGCACGGTGCGGCAGAACGCGTCGCCGAGCGTGTAGCGCGAGAACGCGTAGCGGATGTCGAACGAGGTCGCGATCGCCTTCTCGACCCGCTCGAGCGCGGCGGCGTCGAAGCCGCGCGCGGCCAGCGCCGGGTGGTTGACGCCGGGCGCACCGGCCAGGGTGCCGTGGCCGACCGCGTGCGCGACGATGCGGGCGATCGCCGCCTCGTCGTAGCCCAGGGTCGACAGCGCCAGCGGCACCGTGCGGTTGATGATCTTGAAGTAGCCGCCGCCGGCCAGCTTCTTGAACTTGACCAGCGCGAAGTCGGGTTCGATGCCGGTGGTGTCGCAATCCATCACCAGGCCGATCGTGCCGGTCGGCGCGATCACCGAGACCTGGGCGTTGCGGAAGCCGTGCTCCTGGCCGAGCGCCAGCGCCTTGTCCCACGACGCCTTCGCCGCGGCGACCAGCGCCGGGTCGGGGCAGTTGGCGGCGTCGAGCGGCTGCGGCGCGATCGCCAGGCCCTCGTAGCCGGTCCGGGCGCCCTGGGCGGCGCGGCGATGGTTGCGGATGACCCGCAGCATGTGGTCGCTGTTGTCGGCGTAGCCGGGGAAGGGCCCCATCCAGCCGGCCATCTCGGCCGAGGTGGCATAGGCCGTACCGGTCATCAGCGCGGTCAGCGCGCCGGCGATGGCGCGGCCGGCGGCGCTGTCGTAGCCGAGGCCCGACGACATCAGCAACGCGCCGAGGTTGGCGTAGCCGAGGCCGAGCGTGCGGTAGTGCCACGACAGCTCGGCGATCTTGCGCGACGGGTACTGCGCCATCATCACCGAGATCTCGAGCACGACCGTCCACAGGCGGGTCGCGTGCTCGTACGAGGCGATGTCGATGGTGCCGTCCTCGCGGCGGAACTTCATCAGGTTCAGCGACGCCAGGTTGCAGGCCGTGTCGTCGAGGAACATGTACTCCGAGCACGGGTTCGAGGCGTTGATGCGTCCCGAAGCCGGGCAGGTGTGCCAGTCGTTGATCGTGGTGTCGTACTGGATGCCGGGGTCGGCCGAGTGCCAGGCGGCCTCGGCGATGCGATCCCACAGCGCCCGGGCGCCCACCGTCTTGACGGTCTTGCCGCCGACGCGGGCGGTCAGTGCCCACTCGCGGTCTTCCTCGACCGCGCGCAGGAAGGCGTCGCTGACGCGGACCGAGTTGTTGGCGTTCTGGCCGGCGACGGTGGCGTAGGCCTCCGACTCCCAGTCGGTGTCGAACACCGGGAAGTCGAGCGCGGTGTAGCCCTGCCGCGCGAACTGGATGACGCGCTGGATGTAGTTCTCGGAGATCGCGACCTGGCGGGCCGCGACGATGGCGCGGCGCAGCGCGGGGTTGCGCCTGGGATCGAAGGCGGCCTCGCCCTCGGCCTCGAGGCAGGCCTGCATCACCGCGTTGAGGTGTTTGTTGGCGAGCTGCGAGCCGGCGACCAGGGCCGCCACCTTCTGCTCCTCCAGCATCTTCCAGGCGACGAATTGCTCGATGTCGGGATGGTCGACGTCGACGCACACCATCTTGGCGGCGCGGCGCGTGGTGCCGCCCGACTTGATGGCGCCGGCGGCGCGGTCGCCGATCTTGAGGAACGACATCAGGCCGGACGACTTGCCGCCGCCCGACAGGCGCTCGTTCTCGCCGCGCACCGCCGAGAAGTTGGAGCCGGTGCCCGAGCCGTACTTGAACAGGCGGGCCTCGCGGATCCACAGGTCCATGATGCCGCCCTCGTTCACCAGGTCGTCGGCGACGCTCTGGATGAAGCAGGCATGCGGCTGCGGCCGCTCGTAGGCGGAGTCGGACGGGTAGGACTGGCCGTCGCGGTAATCGACGAACCAGTGTCCCTGGCCGGGACCATCGATGCCGTAGGCCCAGTGCAGGCCGGTGTTGAACCACTGCGGCGAGTTGGGGGCGCAGAACTGCGCCGCCAGCATCCAGCACAGCTCGTCGTGGAACGCGCGGGCGTCGTCCTCGCTGTCGAAGTAGCCGCCCTTCCAGCCCCAGTAGGTCCACGCGCCGGCCATGCGGCCGAACACCTGGCGGGCCGACATCTCGCTGCCGAAGCGCTCGGCGGCGGGCAGCGCGGCGAGCGCGGCCTCGTCGGGAACCGAACGCCACAGCCACGACGGCACGTCGTTCTCTTCCACCTTCTTCAGGCAGGCGGGAACGCCGGCGCGACGGAAATACTTCTGCGCGAGGACGTCGGCGGCGACCTGCGACCAGTCGGCCGGAACGTCGATCCCCTTCAGGCTGAAGACGACGGAACCGTCGGGATTGCGAATCTCCGAATCGGTGGCCCTGAACGCCAGCCCGGCGAACGGCGACTTTCCTGCTTGCGTATACCGACGCTCGAAGCGCATCGACGATCCCCCGTGTCCGTTTCCCGCCATCTCGATTGACCCTGCGCGGGGGGTGCTCGATCACTGATCGGGCACACACATATGGACACACCCGAATACTAAGTTACAAAATCTTGTGCGCGCAACTATATTTTGTAGACCACCCTATGGATGACACTAGATGATGCAACTTCGCAACACGTCGTTGGCCACGAGAGTCCGGACGACGACGAACGACACGATTCACAGCCGTGATCGCGTCGCGTTGCTTAACCCCGAGCGCGCGCGTACAAGCGGCGCGATCACTCTCGCAGCGTGGATTCATCGATGATCATCGGCACTCGGCTCTTCACGTGGATGCGTGGCGAGCTCGTCGGCAGCGATGCCCAGGGCAACAAGTACTACCAGGACAAGCGCGTCATTCCCGGTCGCCGTCGCAAGCGCTGGGTGATGTACAACGGCGTCGCCGAGGCCTCGCGCGTGCCGCCCGAGTGGCACGGCTGGCTGCACTACACGACCGACGCGATCCCGCCCGCCGGCGGCGCGCCGCGCAAGCCGTGGCAGAAGGAACACCTGCCCAACCTCACCGGGACCGACATGGCCTACCGCCCGCCCGGCCATTCCCTGTCGAGCCGCGAGAAGCCGAAGCCGCCCTACGAGGCGTGGAAGCCGGGCTGAGGAGCGCCGCGTGGGCCGCAATATCGTCGAGACGATCGTCGGCGCGCTGGTGCTGGTGGTCGCCGGGCTGTTCGTCTTCTACGCCTTCGCCAAGTCGGATCGCAGCGGCCCCGGCGGCTACGAGGTGGTGGCGCGCTTCGACCGCATCGACGGCCTGAAGCGCGGCGCCGACATCACGCTGAGCGGCGTCAAGATCGGCTCGGTCACCGGCTTCGAA
Source organism: uncultured Reyranella sp. (assembly GCA_964420105.1). GTDB lineage: Bacteria > Pseudomonadota > Alphaproteobacteria > Reyranellales > Reyranellaceae > Reyranella. The sequence goes on along the minus strand of CAYQRL010000017.1, from coordinate 59,786 downwards.
CTCGATCCCAGGACCTACCAGGCCGTGGTCCGCATGATGGTCGGCTCCAACGTCGCGCTTCCGGCCGACACCCACGCCAAGATCGTGAGCGAATCCCTGCTCGGCGGCATGGTGGTGGTGCTCGAGCCGGGCGGCGACAAGAAGATGCTGGGCCCCGGCGGCGAGATCGAGCAGACCCAGGGCGCCGTACCTTTGTCGGAATTGATCGCCAAGTTCATGTTCGGCGGCACCAACTCGGACAAGAAGTGATGAGCACCGGCGCATCGAGGGATCTCCCGGTCTGGCGGCAGCCCGACGGCAAGCCCGTCTCCTGCCTCGAAAAGATCAAGGTCCTGAACCAGAACATCCGCGAGATCGAAACCCTCTGCGCCGACGCGCTGGAGGACGGGGTGCTGATGGGATGCGACGCGGATCAGATCAAGGCCGCCCTGCACGCGCTGATCGAGGGCCTCGAGGGTCCGAACGGCGCGCGGAAGTAGCCGTGCGCGCCGCGTTCGCCGTGCTGGCCCTGGGGGCGGCCGCGCTGACCGGCATCGCCGCCACCCGGGCCGAGGCCCAGACCCCGTCTCCGCAGGCGGCGGCGCGCCCCGCCAACGCCAACCTGCGCGCCATCCCGGCCGGGCCGGGCCGCGCCGTCGCCGAACTGCAGGGCCTCGACAAGATCACCGCCCGCACCCAGCGCTTCTACGCCCCGGTCGGCGAGACCACGCGCTTCGGCACGCTGGCCATCACCGTCGCCGACTGCCTCGTCAACGTGCCGGAAGCGCCGCCGGAGGCGGTCGCCTACCTCACGATCGTCGACAACAAGCCGGGGCAGGCGGCCGAGAAGCTGTTCGCCGGCTGGATGTTCGCGTCGACGCCGGTGCTGTCGGCGCTCGACCACGGCGTCTACGACGTGCGCGTGTTGGCCTGCAGGATGGCGCAGGGATCGTCGCCGCCCAGCTCGCGCTGAAACGCCGCCGGGCGATCGATCGCCTCGGCCAGCAGCGCGCGGAAGGTCGCGCGCGACACCTCGATGGCGCCGAAGCTGCGCAGGTGCTCGGTCATGAACTGGCAGTCGAGCAGCCGGAAGTCGCCCTTGATCAGCCGCGCCGCGAGGTGGACCAGCGCCACCTTCGACGCGTCGCGCTCGCGGCTGAACATGCTCTCGCCGAAGAACGCCGATCCGACCGACACGCCGTACAGGCCGCCGACCAGGCGGCCGTCGAGGCGGCACTCGACGCTGTGGCCGTGCCCGCGGCGGTGCAACTCGCTGTAGAGCTCGACGATCGGCTCGTTGATCCAGCTCTCGGGATGGCCGGGGCGGGGCTCGGCGCAGGCGCGCACGGTCTCGGCGAAGGCGGTGTCGGCGGTGACCTCGAAGCGGCCCGAGCGCACCGTGCGCGCCAGCCGGTGCGACAGGTGGAAGGCGTCGAGCGGCAGGATCGCGCGCTGCCGCGGGTCGAGCCAGTGCAGCCGCGGATCGTCGCGGCGCTCGCCCATGGGGAAGACGCCGATGCGGTAGGCCTGCAGCAGGAGGTCGGCGGTGATCTCCATGCGCCCGGCCGCTACTTCTTCAGGCCGACGAGCTTCTCCAGCCAGTGGATGTCGTAGTCGCCGTCGATGAAGGACGGCTGTCCGATGATCCGCTGGTGCAGCGGGATGGTGGTCTCGATGCCGCCGATCACGAACTCTTCCAGCGAGCGGCGCAGGCGCATCAGGCACTCGTTGCGGCTGGTGCCGTTGACGATCAGCTTGGCGACCATGGAGTCGTAGTAGGGCGGGATCGCGTAGCCGGTGTAGAGGCCGGAATCGACGCGCACGCCGAGGCCGCCCGGCGGGTGGTAGTCGGCGATGCGGCCGGGACTCGGCGTGAAGGTCTCGGGGTTCTCGGCGTTGATCCGGCACTCGATGGCGTGGCCCTCGAAGCGGATGTCGTCCTGGGTCAGGCCGAGCGGCTGGCCGGCGGCGATGCGGATCTGCTCGCGCACCAGGTCGATGCCGGTGATCGCCTCGGTGATCGGGTGCTCGACCTGCAGGCGGGTGTTCATCTCGATGAAGTAGAACTCGCCGTCCTGGAACAGGAACTCGAGCGTGCCGGCGCCGCGGTACTTGAGCTTGCGGACCGCCGCGGCGGCCAGTTCGCCGATGCGCTTGCGCTGCTCGGGGTTGAGGGCCGGCGACGGCGCTTCCTCCAGCACCTTCTGGTGGCGGCGCTGCAGCGAGCAGTCGCGCTCGCCGAGGTGGACGCCGCCGCCCTGGCCGTCGCCTAGCACCTGGATCTCGATGTGACGCGGCCGGCCGAGATACTTCTCGACGTATACCGAATCGTTGCTGAAGGCGGCCTTGGCCTCGGCGCGGGCGAGCGAGAAGGCCTCGGCCGCCGCCTCGGGGGCGTCGACGACCTTCATGCCGCGACCGCCGCCGCCGGCCACCGCCTTGATCAGGACCGGCCAGCCGATCTTCTCGCCCAGCTCGATCACTTCCTCGAGCGAGCCGACCGGGCCGGGCGAGCCGGGAACCAGCGGCAGGCCGAGTTCCTGCGCCGTCTGCTTGGCGACGATCTTGTCGCCCATCATGGAGATGTGCTGCGGCGTCGGGCCGATGAAGGTGAAGCCGTGCGCCTCGACGGCGTCGGCGAAACGCGCGTTCTCCGACAGGAAGCCGTAGCCGGGATGGATGGCGTCGACGCCGGCGATGGTCGCGGCCGACAGGATCGCCGGGATGTTGAGGTAACTGTCGCGGGCCGGCGGCGGGCCGATGCAGACCGACTCGTCGGCCAGCCGCACGTGCATGGCGTCGCTGTCGGCGGTCGAGTGGACCGCCACGGTCTGGATGCCCATCTCGCGGCAGGCGCGGTGGATGCGAAGCGCGATTTCCCCGCGGTTGGCGATCAGGACCTTGTCGAACATCGGGCCTGCCTTACTCGACGACCATCAGCGGTTCGCCGAACTCCACCGGGTGGGCATTGGCGACCAGGATCTGGGTCACGGTGCCGGCCCTGGGGGCCTTGATCGGGTTGAACGTCTTCATCGCCTCGATGATCAGCAGGGTCTGGCCCGCCGACACCTTGTCACCGACCGACACGAAGTTGGGCTTGCCCGGCTCGGGCGCGAGGTAGGCGGTACCGACCATCGGCGAGGTCACGGCGCCCGGGTGCTTGCCGGCCTCGGCGGCGGCCGGGGCGGGCACCGCCGCGGCCGCTGCCGGGGCCACCGCCGCCGGGGCGGCCAGCGGCGCGGCGGCCATGGTCACGGACGGGCGGGCGATGCGGATGTGCTTGTCGCCGTCGGCCAGCTCGATCTCGCCGAGGTTGGACTCCTGGAGAATCTGCGCGAGCTGTCGGACGAACTCGGTATCCAGCTGGAATTTTGCCATCGTGGGGGAGCTCCGCGGTGAGGGGGTGCGGTCAGGGGGTCAGGACGCCAGCCGGCGCGCCAGCGCCTGCAGGGCCAGGAGGTAGCCGTGGCTTCCCAGCCCGGCGATCACGCCGACCGCTACAGGGCTGATGTAGGAATGGTGCCGGAAGCTTTCGCGCTTGTAGATGTTGGACAGGTGGACCTCGACCACCGGCAACTCGGCGGCGTTGAGGGCGTCGAGCAGGGCGACCGAGGTGTGGGTGTAGGCCCCGGCGTTGATCACGATCGCCGAGTTCTTCTCGCGGGCGGCCTGGATGCGGTCGACCAGAACGCCCTCGTGGTTGCTCTGGGCGAACTCGACTCTTATCCCCAGCTTCCTGGCCTCGGCGGCGCAGGCCTTCTCCACGTCGGCCAGCGTCTCGCGGCCGTAGATCTCCGGCTGGCGCTTGCCCAGCATGTTGAGGTTGGGCCCGTTGAGCACCAGCACCGGCTTCAATGCCGGCGGACGCCGGGCGGCCTTCAAGGCCAAGTCTGCCTCCCCATCTTCAAGCTGCGCCGCGCCTTATAGCATGGCGACTCTTGCCCACAAGGCAGGCCCGGGGCGCCGTCCCGGGGCAGTTTTCCTCAGGCGCCGGCGGCCCGAAGGGCGCGGGCGCGGTCGAGCAGGCGGTCGGCGAGCACGTCGAACCGGCGGCGCTCGCCGGCATCCAGCGCGGCGACGAGGCGTTTCTCGTAGTCGAGGGCGATCGGCACGATCCGGGCGTGCAGGGCCTTGCCGCGCGGGCTGAGCCGCAGCGACGCCCGCCGGCGGTCCGACCGGTCGGTGACCCGTTCGACCAGCCCGCGGCGCAGCAGGGCGGTGACCGCGCGGCTGACCGCGACCTTGTCCATGACGATGCGCTGGCCGACCTCGGAGGCGGTGAGGGGGGCGAAGCGCCCGAGCGCCGCCATCACCCGCCACTGGGTCACGGTCAGGCCGAAGCGGTCGGCGTAGAGGTCGTGCAGCGCCTCGGACACGAGCTGGGCCAGGATGGACAGGCGGTAGGGAAGAAAATTCTCCAGGTCGAGGGCTTGCGGGACGCGCGGCATGATAGTTACATCTGAAACCAATTCTCAATCGTGGTCAATGCGGGAGGTCTCGATGGCCAGCATGACGGAAGCGGTGACGGTCGACGCGGTGAACCCGATGGGCACCGACGGCTTCGAGTTCGTCGAGTACGCGGCGCCCGACCCGGCGGCGCTGGGCGCGCTGTTCGAGAGCATGGGCTTCGTGAAGGTGGCGCGGCACCGCTCCAAGGACGTGTCGCTCTACCGCCAGGGCGACGTGAACTTCATCCTCAACGCCGAGCGCGACAGCTTCGCCCAGGGATTCGCCCGCGTGCATGGGCCGTCGATCTGCGCCATCGCCTTCCGGGTCCAGAACTCGGCCGCCGCCTACCGGCGGGCGCAGTCGCTGGGCGCCTGGGGCGTCGAGGGCAAGGTCGGGCCGATGGAACTCAACATCCCGGCGATCAAGGGCATCGGCGATTCGCTGATCTACCTGGTCGACCGCTACGGCCCGCGCGGCACCATTTACGACGTCGACTTCGAGTACCTGCCCGGGGTCGAGAAGCACCCCAGGGGCGTCGGCCTGTCGTACATCGACCACCTGACCCACAACGTCCACCGCGGCCGCATGGCCGAGTGGGCGGAGTTCTACGAGCGGCTCTTCAATTTCCGCGAGATCCGCTACTTCGACATCGAGGGCAAGCTGACCGGCCTGAAGTCGAAGGCGATGACCAGCCCGTGCGGCAAGATCCGCATCCCGATCAACGAGAGCACCGACGACAAGTCGCAGATCCAGGAATACCTGTCGGCCTACCACGGCGAGGGCATCCAGCACATCGCGCTGGGAACGGAGGCGATCTACGAGGCGGTCGAGACCCTGAAGGGGCGGGGCGTGCCGTTCCAGGACGTGCCCGACACCTACTACGAGCAGGTCGACCAGCGCCTGCCGGGCCACGGCGAGGACCTCGCCCGGCTGGCCGCCGACCGCATCCTGATCGACGGCGCCCCGACCAAGGGCGGCGGCCTGCTACTGCAGATCTTCACCCAGACCGTGATCGGGCCGATTTTCTTCGAGATCATCCAGCGCCGCGGCAACGAGGGCTTCGGCGAGGGCAACTTCCGCGCGCTGTTCGAGTCGATCGAGCTCGACCAGATCCGCCGCGGCGTCCTGAAGGCATAGGGAAAGCAGGAGGAACACCATGGCCAGGAACTGGATCCCGTTACGCCAGGTCGAGGGCGTCGCCTCTCGCCAGGCCCACGTGCGGCTGCCCGAGGGCACCTACGAGCGCGAGATCGGCAAGGAGGGCTTCTTCGGCCCGTCGGCGCAATTCCATCACCGCCACAAGCCGACCGACTGGACCGACTTCGAGGGCGACATCCGCCCGCGCGCCTTCGATCTCAACAAGCTGGTGACCGCGCAGCAGAGCCCGTGGAATGCCCAGCGCGTCATGGACAACCCGCACATGCAGATGCGGATGTGGCGCCTCGACCAGCCGATGACCGAGCTGGCGCGCGACAGCGACGGCGACCTGCTGCTGTTCGTGCACGAGGGCGAGGGCGCGTTGTTCTGCGACTACGGCCACCTCGAGTACCGCGAGGGCGACTACCTGATGATCCCGCGCGGCACGATGTGGCGCCTGTCGCCCGGCCGGCCGACGACGGCGCTGTGGATCGAGGCGACCAACGATCACTTCGCCCTGCCGGAGAAGGGACTGGTCGGACGGCACGCGATCTTCGACCCGGCGATGCTCGACACGCCGCGGATCGACGATGCCTTCCGGGCGCAGCAGGACGAGCGCACCTGGAAGGTCTCGGTGAAGCGGCGCAACGCCCTGTCGACGGTGACCTACCCGTTCAACCCGCTCGACGCGGTCGGCTGGCACGGCGACCTGTCGGTGGTGCGCATCAACTGGCGCGACCTGCGGCCGCTGATGAGCCACCGCTTCCACCTGCCGCCGTCGGCGCACTCGACCTTCGTCAGCAGCCGATTCGTGGTCTGCACCTTCGTGCCGCGCCCGCTCGAGAGCGATCCCGAGGCGTTGCGGCTGCCGTTCTTCCACAACAACGACGACTACGAGGAAGTGATCTTCTACCACAAGGGCAGCTTCTTCAGCCGCGACAACATCCATCCCGGGATGATGACGGTGCACCCGTCGGGCTTCACGCACGGGCCGCATCCCAAGGCGTTCTTCGCCGCCACCAAGGGCGGCCGGACGGAGACCGACGAGGTCGCGGTGATGATCGACACGCGCGACGCCATCGATATCGCCGCCATGCCGGCGGGGGTCGAGTTCGAGGGCTACGTCCGCTCGTGGCGGGCGCCCGAGGTCAAGCAGGCGGCGGAGTAGGCGACGATGAAGCTGGGATCGCTCAAGGAAGGCGGCCGCGACGGCACGCTGATCGTGGTCGACCGCGCCGTGAAGCGCGCGGTCAAGGCGAGCGCCGTGGCGCCGACCCTGCAGCGCGCGCTGGAGGACTGGGCGACGGTCGAGCCGAAGCTGCGGCTGCTGGCCGAACAGCTGGCCTCGGGCAAGGCGGCGGGCATCTTCGACCTCGATCCGCGCACGCTGGCGGCGCCGCTGCCGCGCGCCTACCAGTGGGCCGACGGCTCGGCCTACGTCGTCCACGTCGAGCTGGTGCGCAAGGCGCGCGGCGTCGAGATGCCGCCGTCGTTCTGGACCGACCCGCTGATGTACCAGGGCGGCTCGGACTCGCTGATCGGGCCGACCGACGACATCGAGGCGATCGACGAGGCCCACGGCATCGACTTCGAGGGCGAGATCGCGGTGATGGTCGACGACGTGCCGATGGGCGTGTCGCCCGAGGCGGCGCGCAGGCACATCAAGCTGGTGACGATCCTGAACGACGTGTCGCTGCGCAACGTCATCGTCACCGAGCTGGCCAAGGGCTTCGGATTCTTCCACGGTAAGCCGGCCACCGCCTTCGCGCCGGTGGCGGTGACCCCGGACGAGCTCGGCGCCGCGTGGGACGGCGGCAGGCTCGACCTGCCGATGATCTCGACCCTCAACGGCGTCGAGTTCGGCCACCCCAACGCCGCGACCGACTTCGTCTTCGACTTCGGCCAGCTGATCGCCCACGCCGCCACGACCCGCCACCTCGAGGCCGGCACGATCGTCGGCTCGGGCACGGTCGCCAACCGCGACGCGTCGGTCGGCTGCTCGTGCATCGCCGAGCGGCGCGTGCGCGAGACGATCGACAGCGGCAAGCCGTCGACGCCGTTCATGAAGTTCGGCGACCGCATCCGGATCGAGATGTTCGACCGGGAGGGGCAGTCGATCTTCGGCGCCATCGACCAGAAGGTCGTGCGCTACAAGCCGCCGACCTGATAGGCTGGGCGTGGAGGCGTCATGAAGCTGATCGGGTATTTCCGTTCGTCGGCGGCGTTCAGGGTACGCATCGCGCTCAACCTGAAGGGCATCTCCGTCGAGCACGCGGCGAAGCACCTGCGCAAGGGCGAGCAGTCGGCGCCCGAGTACGCCGCGCTCAACCCGCAGAAGCTGGTGCCGGCACTGGTGCTGGAGTCGGGCGAGGTGCTGACCCAGTCGCTGGCGATCATCGAGTACCTGGAGGAGACGCACCCTCGGCCGCCGCTGCTGCCGCGCGACCCGGTCGAGCGGGCGCGGGTCCGGTCGCTGGCCCTGATCCTGGCGGCCGACGTGCACCCGATCCAGAACCTGCGCGTGATGGCCTACCTGCGCCAGAAGTACGGGCAGACCGAGGAAAGCGCGTTCGCCTGGTCGCGGCACTGGATCGAGACCGGGTTCGAGGCCTACGAGGCGACTATCGCGGGCGATCCGCGGACCGGGACGTACAGTCACGGCGACGCGCCGGGGCTGGCCGATCTGTGCCTCGTGCCGCAGGTCTTCAACGCCGGGCGCTTCAAGGTCGACATGGGCCGCTTCCCGACCATCCAGCGCATCTTCGACACCTGCATGAAGCATCCCGCGTTCGACGCGGCCCAGCCCTCCAGGCAGCCGGACGCCGAGGCGTGAGGCGGTCGCTTCTCGTCGCCGTCGCCGTCCTGGTCGGGCTGGCGGGGGCGGCGTTCGCCGCCGTGCCGGTCGCCGAGCGATGGCTGGCGGCGCGTCTCAAGGACTCGCTGGAGGAGGGCGGCGGGGCGCGCGCCGACGAGGTCAGCGTCGACCTGCTCGGGCGGCGGGTCGCCTTCACCAACCTGTCGGTGCGCAGCGGGCTCGAACTGCGCATCGGCCGGCTCGAGGCCACGGGCCTGGCGTGGCCGCTGGCCGAGATGGTGAAGGGCGAGTTCCCGCTGACCGGCTGGCACTGGGGCGATCCCTTGAACATGGCGCGGCTCGACCTCGACAGGGTCAAGCTCGCGAGCCGCTCGAACGAGCTGCAATGGGACGTCGACCGCATCGTCGTCGAGGATTTCGCGCTGGCGCGGCACGTGACCGCGACCGGTCCGGGCGCGTTGACGCTGCACCGGGTCGCGCGCGCGCTGCTGGCGCTGTCGGTCGGGCGGATCGAGGTTTCGAACGCACGCGGCTCGGTGCCGCTGAGCGGCGGTCGCAACGGCGGCGTCGCCGGCGTCACGGTCGAGGGCTACGATCACGGGCGGGTCCGCCGGCTGGGCGTGAACGGGGCCTGGGGCGTGGCGTTCGACAAGCAGCCGCCGCCGGTGACGCTGGCCGACCTCACGCTGAAAGGCCTGTCGGTGCAGCGCGTGCTGACGGCGATGTCGTCCGAGAACTGGCTGTTCGGCGGTCCGGCCGGCCGGGTGTCGGTCGACGGTCTCGAGGCCAGCGGCTTCGGTGGCGAACTGCTGCGCCGCTACGGCGTCTCCGTCGCCGGTGTCGGCCTCGCGACGACGCACGAGAGCTCCACCCGCAGCCGCACCCGCCTGCACGTCGACAACGTCGTCCTGGCCCCGCCGCTCGGCGGCCTGCAGGCGATCGCGCTGCGCATGACGTTGCAGGCGATGGGACTGAGCCAGGCCAAGGCCGACTTCGCCTGCACGGCGACCGAGGACCGGGCCGCGGGCGAGATCGCGATCGACGACTGCGCCCTGCAGGCGCCGGGCCTGGCGACGCTTCGGCTGGCGTTGCGCGTGGTCAACGGCGACGAGGCGCTGTGGCATGCGCTCGACGACGGCGACCTGCTTCTGCTGTCCGATTCGGCGGCCGGTCTCGCCTCGGCCCGGCTGGTGGCCGCCGACACGAGCCTGCTCGACCGCGCCGCCCGTGCCTACGCGGCGGTGACGCGCCAGCCGTTCACGCCGGCGATCCGCGCCGGCTGGGCGCGCGAGGTGCGGCGCTACCAGCCGCCCGGGGTGATGATCTCGCAGGCGATGACGCAGGTGCTCGAAACGGTGGCGCGCTTCGTCGAGCAGGGCGGCACGCTGACGGTGGAGGCGAAGCCGGAACAGCCGGTCGGCCTCGACCGCTTCGACTACCTCGGCAGCCCGGGCGCCGACCTGGTGTCGGTGCTGGGCGTGACGGCGACGCTGGCGAAGTAGGGCACGAAGGAAGGCCCCCGCGCCGCGCCCGCGATGACAAGACCAAGGCCTGTCAGCGCGAGGCCAGCACGGGCTCTCTCGTCAGCCCTTGCCCTTGCGGGCGTCGGCGATCAGTTGCCTGAGGGTATCGGCATCGATCGCGCCCGGCACGAACTGCTTGCCGATCACGAAGGCCGGGGTGCCGCGCACGCCCAGCGCGCTCGCCAGCATCATGTTGCGGTCGATGATTTCCTTGAGCTTCGGATCGGCCATGTCCTTCTCGAGCCGGGCGCGGTCGATGCCGGCCGCGGTGGCGAGCTCGAGGATCTTGTCCGGGTCGAGCTTGCCCGAGTACTCCATCATCGCGCTGTGCATCGCGCCATGCTTGTCCTGGCGAGCCGCCGCGAGGGCGGCGAGGGCGGCGACCTTGGACGCCTCGCCGAGGATCGGGATGTCCTTGTAGACGATCTTGATCCGGCCGTCGGCGCCGACCACCGACTTCAGCGCCTGGTAGGCGCGCTTGCAGTAGGGGCACTGGTAGTCGTTGAACTCGACGACGACGACGTCGCCGTTCGGGTTGCCGCCGACCGGGCTGTCGGGGTCGCGGTAGAGCGCGGCCTGGTTCTCGCCGACGCCCCTCTGGGCCAGCGCCTCGCGCTGGCTGTCCTGGCGGCGCTCCAGTTCCTGCATCGCGTCGACCAGCACCTCGGGGTTGGCCATCAGGTACTCGCGCACGTTCCTGCCGAAGTCGGCGCGGCCGCCGCCGGCGGTCGCCGTCTCGTAGTGGCGGGGCGAGGTCAGGGTCGCGGCGAGCAGTCCGCCGACGAGCACCAGTCCGCCACACAGGGCGAGAAGTACGCCACGCATCTTGTTCTCCGATCTACCGGCGGCCGCTCGACCGCGTGTTTATGTACGCCTTGATGTCCTGCGCCCGTTGCCAGGCCGGCGAGCCGGCCGGCAACTGGCGCGTCGCCGCGTCGGCGTGGACCTGGGCCTCCGAGCGGGCGCCGCGCAGCGCCGCCATCTCGGCCCGGGCGAGCGACGTCATACCGGGATTGCCGAGGCGGGAGTAGCCCTCCGCCGTCATGCGCCACAGGTCGAAGCTGGCCGGCTCCTGCTGGGCGGCCAGCTCGAGGTTGCGCACCGCCTCGCGATCGTTGTCCGGGTTGTTGGTCGCCAGCAGGGCGCGCGCGAAGTCGATCTTGACCAGGCCGGACGCGGGCAGCAGCTGCGCCGCCCGGCGATAGGACTGCACGCCCTCGGCGGCGCGGCCGTTCTCGTACAGCATCTGGCCGCGGACCTCGTGGAAGTAGGGGTCGTTCGGCGCTTCCTTGATCAGGCCGTCGATGCCGAGCAGGGCCGAACCCAGCGCGCCCTTGCGGTACCAGGCGATCGCCCGGGCATAGCGCGCCGGCACCGAGCGGTCGCCCTCGCTGAACCGCGCCAGCGCCGCGTCGGGCGCCGTGAAGCCCATCAGCTTGGCCACCATGCGGTGGTGCATCATCAGGTTCTGCGGCGTGTCCTGGGCATTGACGTAGGGCGAGGCGGCGGCGGCGCGCTCGAACGAGGCGATGCGGTCGGGCGTCAGCGGGTGGGTCGTCAGGTAGGGATCGCGGCGATGGAGCTGCAGCCGCTCCTCGCGCGCCAGCACCTTCAGGAACTCGATCGTGCCCTTGGGCGACTGGCCGGTGCGCTGAAGGTAGGAGATCGCGGCCTGGTCGGCGGCGCTTTCCTGAGTCTGGGTGTATTTCAGGAACGACATCAGCGAGCCCGGCACCGGCGGGCTGCCGACCCCGGTGGTCGGGCCGCCGCGGCCGGCCGAGCCCGACACCGCGCCGCCCGCCAGCGCGCCGGCGCCGATGATCGATTCCAGGATCTGCAGCGTCGTCAGGTTGCGCAGCTCTTCCTGCATGCGCGCGAGGTGGCCGCCGGCGATGTGGCCGCTCTCGTGCGCGAGCACGCCGATCAACTGGTTCGGCGTCTCGGTGCGCATGATCAGGCCGGTATTGAGGAATATCCGCTGGCCGCCCGCCACGAAGGCATTGAGCGAGTTGTCCTGGACCAGCATGATCTCGACGGCATTGGGGTCGAGCCCGGCGGCGCGCCAGATGGGCAACGTGAAGCTGCGGATGGTATTCTCGATCTCGGCGTCGCGGATCAGATTGAGACGTTGACCTTGCTGCGCCCGCGCGGCACCAAGCGGCGCCAGCGCGAGCAGCGCGACGGAGATGAGGGTGAAGATGCGTCGGATCACGGGCGGCACAATCGAGGGGCAGGCTATGAATGCGGGACGGCCGCGTCAATCGCGCACCTCCCCGGTGCGGCACGCCCTGGCGCTGGCGGGCCTGTTCATGCTGTCGGCTTGTGGCAGAAGTGAGACGGACATCGCCACCGAGCGCGCCGCGCAGGCCGCCAACCCGGCCGGCCTGTCGCCCGGCAAGGGCGGCCTGTCGCAGGTGATCGCCAAGGGTTCGTTCTCGGCGGTCGCCGCCGACGAAAGCCGCGCCGCCGAGGTCGGGCGCGACATTCTCCAGGCCGGCGGCAACGCCACCGACGCCGCCGTGGCGATGTACTTCGCGATGGCGGTGACGCTGCCCTCCGCCGCCGGTCTCGGCGCCACCGGCGCCTGCATCGTCCACAACGACAAGACCAAGAAGGCCGAGTCGTTCGTGTTCCCGCCGGTTGCGGCCGGCAGCGTCAACGGCCAGCCGATCGCCGTGCCGTCGAGCGTGCGCGCGCTGACCCTGATGCACGTGCGCCACGGCTCGCTGCGCTGGGAACAGGTGGTGGCCCCGGCCGAGCGCCTCGCGCGGTTCGGCGTGCCGGTGTCGCGCGCGCTCGCCCGCGACCTGCAGGCCGGCGGCGCCGTGCTGGCCGGCGACCGCGAGGCGCGACGCATCCTCGGCGGCGGCGCGCTGGCCGAGGGTTCGACGTTGACGCAACCGGAACTGGCCGGCGCGCTCGGCGCGATCCGCCAGCGCGGCGGCGCCGAGTTCTTCCAGGGACCGCTCGCGCGCACCATGTCGGAGCAGGTGGCGCAGATGGGCGGTAGCCTGCCGCTCGAGGCGCTGCGGGCCGCGGTGCCGCAGGCCGGCGACCCGCTGACCGAGGGCTACGGCCGCCGCCGCGTCTACACCGCCCCGGCGCCGGCCGCCGGCGCGACAGCGCTGGCCGGCTGGAAGGGGCAGCAGCCCGGCGGCCCGGCGCCGTCGAACTCGCAGGGCTTCTCGGGCCTCGCCGCGGTCGATTCCAAGGCCGGCGCGGCGGCCTGCACGCTGTCGATGGGCAAGCTGTTCGGCGCCGGCGCCATGGTCCCCGGTGTCGGCGTGCTGCTGGCGTCGCCGACGCCGGAAGCCGGCTCGGTCAGCCCGCTGATCGTCGCCAGCCCGAACAACGGCGAGTTCACCTTCGTCGGCGCGGGCGGCGGCGCGCCGACCGCGGCGCAGGCGACGGGCTACGTCGGCTACGCCACCGTGGAGCGCGACCAGCCGCTGGCCAACGTGCTGACCTCGCGCGGCGGGCAGGGCGGCTGGGTCAACGCCATCGTCTGCCCCGGCGGCCTGCGCTCGGACCCGAGTGCCTGCCGCACGGCGATCGACCCGGCGGGCCTCGGCCTGTCGATCATCGCCACCCGGTAGCCGCATGAGCGGCAAGCTCTCGCGCCGCGGCGGCGCGGTCGACCCGTTCATCGTCATGGACGTGATGGCCGCCGCCGCCGAGAAGGAAGCGGCCGGTGGATCGGTCATCCACCTCGAGGTCGGCCAGCCGAGCACGCCGGCGCCCAGGGGCGCGCTGGCGGCGGCGCATGCCGCGCTCGACACCGACAAGCTGGGCTACGTCGCCGCGCTCGGCATGCCGGCGCTGCGCGAACGCATCGCGCGGCATTACCGCGAGGTCTACCGGACCGAGGTGTCGCCGGAGCGGGTGATCGTCACCACCGGGTCGTCGGGCGGCTTCCCGCTCGCCTTCCTCGCCAGCTTCGACGCCGGCGACCGCATCGCGCTGGCGGCGCCGGGCTACCCGGCCTACCGCAACATCCTGACCGCGCTCGACCTCGAGGCCGTCGACCTGCCGACCTCGGCGGCCGATCGCTTCCAGCCGACCGTGGCGGCGCTCGAGAAGGCGGGGAAGATCGACGGCCTGATCGTCGCCAGCCCGTCCAACCCGACCGGCACCATGGTCAACCACGCCGAGATGAAAGCCCTGGCGCAGTGGTGCGACGCCAACGGCGTGCGGCTGGTCTCGGACGAGATCTACCACGGCATCGTCTACGAGGGCGACACGGTGTCGGCGGTCGAAGTCTCCGAAACCGCGATCGTGGTCAACAGCTTCTCCAAGTACTTCTCGATGACAGGCTGGCGCGTCGGCTGGCTGGTGGTGCCCCCCGACCTGGTCCGGCCGATCGAGCGGCTGGCGCAGAACTTCTTCATCTCGGTGCCGACCCTCAGCCAGCACGCGGCGCTGGCCGCCTTCGAGTGCCGCGAGGAACTCGATGGCCACGTCCATCGCTACCGCCGCAACCGCGACCTCCTGCTGGCGGGCCTGCCCGAGGCCGGCTTCGATCGCTTCGCGCCGGCCGAGGGCGCCTTCTACCTGTACTGCGACGTCGCCCACCTGACCAACGACAGCCGCGACTTCTGCAAGCGCATGCTGGCCGAGGCCGGCGTCGCGGCGACGCCCGGCGTCGATTTCGACCGCGCCCGGGGTGCCGGCACGCTGCGCCTGTCGTTCGCCGGCTCGACCGCGGAGATGGAGGAGGCGGTGCGCCGCCTCAAGGCCTGGAGGCGACTGTGAAGCGCTGGCTCGCCGCGCTGGCTGTCGTCGTCGCCGTGCCCGCCGCCGTCCCTGCCGCGGCGCAGCAGAAGGGGCCGAGCTTCGACTGTGCCAAGGCGCAGGGCGCGATCGACAAGGCGATCTGCAAGGATGCCGATCTGTCGAAGGCCGATCGCGCGCTGGTCGCGGCCTACACCGCGTTGCTCGACAGGCTGAAGGGGGCCGAGCGCGAGAGCGTGGTCAAGGCCCAGGGCCGCTGGGTCGCGAGCCGCAACCGGGTGTGCCAGCAGCGCGAGGCCGACGGCGTCGTCGATTGCCTGAAGGGGCGCTATGCCCAGCGCACCGCGACGCTGCAGGCGATGGCGCAGGCGCCGTTCGCGATGATCGACGAACTGACGCTGACGGCCACCGGCCGGTTCGGCCAGGTCGGCTGGTCCTACGACATCGTGTTCCCGCGCTTCGAGGCCAAGGGCGTCGACTTCGCCGCGGTCAACACGCGCTACGCCAACGACGCGCTGAAGAGCGCCCAGGAAGCCACGCCCAGCGACCTGTCGGACGTCGACGACGAGCGCACGTGGGATTACCAGTCGGCGTTCGGGGTCGAGCGGGCGCCCGGCGGCGCGGTGGCGGCGGTGACGGTGCAGTTCTACGGCTACTCGGGCGGCGCGCACGGCTACGGCGCGACGGTGTGCAGCGCGGTCGACCTGCGCAGCGGGCGGTTCGTGACCCCGGCCGGCGTGTTCGCGGGCGACCAGTGGCCGCGCACGCTCTACCAGCTGGTGGTCGCCGACCTGCGCCGCCAGTTCAAGGAGCGCGAGGGCGACGAGGAGTCGCTGAAGCCCGAGGCGATGAACAAGATGCTGCGCGAGACCGCGCGCTACTGCTGGCGGCCGAAGCACCTCGAGGTCGTGTTCAACCAGTACGACGTCGGCTCCTACGCCGCCGGGCCGTACTTCGTCGAGATTGCCTACGACCGGCTGAAGCCGATCCTGCGTCCCGATGGCCCGATCGCGCTCCGCTAGAACGGGCCTCGCCGCCGCGGCGCTGCTGCTCGGCCTCGCCGGCGCGGCGCTGTCGCCGGCGTGGGCGCAGGCGCCCGGCACGGCAGCGACGCCGCCGCAGCTGGCGGCGGCGGAGCGGCGCCTGTCGGCGGCCTACGCCGACACCCTGTCGAAGCTGTCGGGCGCGGCGCGCGAGCACCTGCAGGCCGACCAGGCGCGCTGGCGCGCAAACCGCGCCGCCGCCTGCATCGGAGAGCCGGCCGACGTCGCCGACTGCCTCGAGACCGGCTACCGCGACCGCACCTCGCATCTCGAGTGGCTGGCCGAGGGCGGCTACCCGTTCGTCAGCGACCAGGCGATCGTGAAGACCGGCAAGGCACGCGGCATTCCCTACATCATCGACGCCAGCTACCCGCAGTTCGACGGGCGCTCGGTCGACTTCTCGGCCGTGAACCGGCTGCTGGCCGGCGCCGCCACCGAGGCCGCCGAGCGCGCCGTGCCGGGAGCGGACGCCGACGCCGGCGCCCATGCCGGGCCGCCGTGGAGCTACGAGCAGGTCTACACGCTGCACCGGCCCGGCCCGAACGCGATCACGGTCTTCGTCCGCTACGACAGCTACGACGGCGGCGCGACCGGCACGGTCGGCGTGCTGGGCTACCTGGTCGACCTGCGCACCGGCCGGCTGGTCGGGCCGGAGGGGGTGTTCCTCGCCACCGCACCGTGGCTGCGCGAGCTCACCCGCATCGTCGGCGCCGACATCAGCGCGCCCAACCTCGGCGAACTGCTGAAGGAGCCGACGCGCTACGTTTTCCTGGAGGATCGCCTCGAGCTGTCGTTCGGCCCGCACGAGGGTGGACCGTTCACCGTCGAGATCCGCTACGACCGGCTGCGGCCGTTGCTGCGCCCGGACGGCCCGGTGCCGCGCAGCGGCGCCGCGCCCTGATCCCGGTCCTGTCCCGGTCCTAGTGGAGCTTGCGGCGGTCGCGCGGCGGCGACGGCCCGGCGGCGGCGGGCCGCGGGCCGGTCTCGACCGGCGGCACCGGCCCGGAATGGTGGCCGATCATGCGCCAGCCGTCGGACTGCCGGGCGAAGGTGTTGGTCGCCATCAACTGGCCCTCGGGCAGGATCTCGCGGCAGACCACGATGGCGAGGCCGGGGCGGCCGGCGACCCACTCGCCGGCGATGCGCACCCGCGGCGCCTCGGGGTGGCGGAGGATGCCGCGCCAGCTCGCCATGATCTCGTCGCGTTCGTGCAGCGGCGGCCGGCCCGGATGCAGGCAAACCAGCGCGCCCGCGGCCGCCCAGATGCGCTCCATCGCCTCGACATCGCGCTCGGAGAAGGCGCGGTAGAAAGCGCGGTTGGCGGCGAGCACGGCCTCGCGCTCGTCGTCGTCGAACTCCGCCATGAACGGCGGCAGGCGCGGCGTGCGACGCGGCATGCGCTCTAGGGACGCGGCGGGCTGAAGCTCATCGCCCGCATCATAGCACCAGCCGGCACGCCGGCCAGACCGGCTGCGTCGTGGCGGCCGTCGCGACGGGAGTGTCTCATGGTGCGGAAGGGGCTCGCCTGGAAGCAGGGCCGGGACCGTGATCGCCCGCGACAATCCGTTGATCGCGCGGGGACGTATTGACCATCGAAACTGCCCCGTTGCATGGCCTGCGATAAGCCGACAGAGAAGAAGAACCCAACCGTCGAGATGAAGATGTCCATTCCCAAGCTCGAGTTTCCGCCCTTCCACCTGCCGCCCGAAGCCGAGGCGCTGCGCGGCGAAGTCCGCAGCTTCCTCAAGGAGACGCTGCCCAAGGTCAAATCCGAGGACCGCTTCGCCAGCTGGAACACGTTCTCGCCCGAGTTCAGCCGGGCGCTGGGGCAGAAGGGCTGGATCGGCCTGACCTGGCCCAAGGAGTACGGCGGCGGCGGTCGCAGCTTCCTCGAGCGCCTCGTCGTCACCGAGGAACTGCTGGGCAACAGCGCCCCGGCCGGCGCCCACTGGGTGGCCGATCGCCAGTCCGGCCCGCTGCTGATCCGCTTCGGCAGCGAGGAGCAGCGCAAGGCGATCCTGCCGCGCATCATCGCCGGCGAGTGCTACTTCTCGATCGGCATGAGCGAGCCCGACTCGGGCTCCGACCTCGCCTCGGTGCGCACCCGCGCCGAGCCGGTGCCGGGCGGCTTCCGCGTCAACGGCACCAAGGTCTGGACCTCGGGCGCGCACCGCAACCACTACTGCATCGCGCTGGTCCGGACCTCGGGCCAGCATGGCGATCGCCACAAGGGCCTCAGCCAGATCCTGGTCGACCTCAAGACGCCGGGCCTGACCATCCGCCCGATCATCAACCTCGCCGGCCGCCACGACTGGAACGAGGTCACCTTCAACGACTGCTTCATCCCCGAGAGCTGCCTGATCGGCAACGAGGGCGACGGCTGGCTGCAGGTCACCAGCGAGCTGGCGTTCGAGCGCTCGGGACCGGAGCGCTTCATGCAGAACTTCTACGTGCTGCGCGAACTGGTGCGCGTGCTCGGCCGCCAGCCGGCGAAGCGCGCCTCGGCCATCCTCGGCCGGCTGGTCGCCCGGCTGTGGACGCTGCGCCAGATGTCGGTCGCGGTGGCCGGCATGATGCAGAACGGCAAGTCGCCGGTGATCGAGGCGGCGCTGGTCAAGGACCTCGGCACGATCTTCCAGCAGGACCTGCCGGAGATCGCGCGGACGCTGGTCGAGTCCGACGCCACCACCGAGGAGGACCTCGCCGACTTCCTCGACGTCGCCCAGTACGCCACCATGATGGCGCCCAGCTACACCATCCAGGGCGGCACGACCCAGGTCCTGCGCGGCATGGTCGCCCGCGGCCTCGGCCTGCGCTGAAGGAGACGAACGATGGATCGTGATACCCGCGACATGCTGCTCGAGACCGCCGGCCGGTTCTTCACCGAACGCTGCGGCCGCGCCGTCGTCAACGAGGTCGAGAAGGGCGTGTGGCCGGCCGATCTCTGGAAGGAGATCGAGGAGATGGGCCTGACGCTGATCGCCGTGCCCGAGGACAAGGGCGGGGCGGGCGGCACGCTGGCCGACATGCTGGCGCTGCTGCGCGTCGCCGGCTCGCACGCCGTGCCGGTGCCGCTGGCCGAGACCGCGCTCGCCAACCTGCTGATCGCCGCCGCCGGCGCCGAGCCCAAGCCCGGCCCGGCGACGCTGGCGCTGGGCCCCCTGTCGCTGGCCGGCGGCCGGCTCAGCGGCAAGGTCGAGCGGGTGCCGTTCGCCACCGTCGCCGACCGCTTCGTCACCGTGGTCGGCACCTCGGTGGTCGTGGTCGCGGCCGCGGCCGCCACCATCGAGTCGAGGCCCAGCCATGCCGGCGAGCCCTACGGCACGGTGAGCTTCGACAACGCCGTGGTCGAGATGAGCGCGACCTCGCCTGTCGGCGCCGACCGGGCGCTGGAACTGGCGGCGGTGATGCGCGCCATGCAGATGGCCGGCGCCGCCGACAAGATCCTCGCCACCACGGTCGAGTACTCCAAGCAGCGCGTCCAGTTCGGCCGCCCGATCTCGACCTTCCAGGCGATCCAGCACATGCTGGCTGAACTCGCGAGCTACGCCGCCGCGGTGATCGCCTCGGCCGAGACCGGGGCGCGCGACGCCGACGAGGGCGGGCTGGCCGACGGCGGCCGCTTCTCGATCGCGGCGGCCAAGTGCCAGGCCTCCGACTTCGCGCAGCGCATCGCCGCGATCGGCCACCAGTCGATGGGCGCGATGGGCTTCACGCACGAGCACATCCTGCACCACTACACCCGCCGCCTGTGGGTGTGGCGGCGCGACTTCGGCAGCGAGACGTTCTGGGGCGAGAAGATCGGCGCGGCCTACGCCAAGGCCGGTCCCGAGGCGCTGTGGCCGGCGCTCAGCGGCAGCCGCTACGCGGCCTGAGGCTCAGGCCTTGAGAAGCCGGGCGAGGGCGCGCAGGTCGGCCGTCGCCGCGGTTGCCGCGCGCTTCTCGAGCGCGCGGTAGCGGCGCACCAGCGCCTGCCCGGTGGCGGTGACGCGGGCGCCGCCGCCGCCGCCGCCGCCGGCCTGGGTGACCACGACCGGCTCGGCGAACATGCGGTTCAACGCGTCGACCAGCAGCCAAGCCTGGCGATACGACATTTCCAGCGCCCGGCCGGCGGCCGAGATCGAGCCGGTTTCCCCGACCAGCTCGAGCAGCCGGATCTTGCCGGGACCGATCGAGCGCTCGCCGCCGAAGTCGATGCGCAGGTGCAGGGACGCCATCGCGATCCTCAGCCCTTGATCTCGACCCCGGCCCATTCCTCGAGCAGGCGGGCGACGTTGGTGAAGTCGGAGTCGGCGCCGAACCGCGCCTTGGTCACCGCCAGCATCTGGCGCACCGCCGAGCCGACCACCATCGGCACGCCCATCGCCTCGGCTTCCTCGACGCACAGCCGGACGTCCTTGTAGGAAAGCGCCGTGGCGAAGCCGAAGTCGAAGGTACGGGGCAGGACGGCGCGCGGGAACTTGTCCTGGGTGGCGCTGTTGCGGCCGCTCGAGGCATTGATGATGTCGATCAGCACGCGCGCGTCGAGGCCGGCCTTGACGCCCATCGCCATCGCCTCCGAGGTCGCGACCAGCGCCGCCGCGGCGAGCAGGTTGTTGGCGAGCTTGGCCGACTGGGCGAGCCCCGGCTTCTCGCCGGCGTGGAACAGCTTGCCGAAGATCCTCAGGGTCGGCTCGAGCGCTTCGTAGACCGGGCGGGGGCACGACACCATGACCGCCAGCGTGCCGGCCCTGGCGCCGGTGACGCCGCCGCTGACCGGCGCGTCGACCCAGCCGATCTTCTTCTCGGCCAGCCGGTGGGCGACCTCGGTGGCGACGCCCGGCCCGGTGGTCGAGAGGTCGACGACGGTGCGGACCTTGCCGCCGTTGACCAAGCCGCCGTTGCCGCCCAGCGCGACCTCGCGTACGACGTCGGGCGTCGGCAGGCTCATGAACACGAGCTCGGCGGTCGAGGCGACCTCGGCCGGCGAGGCCGCGCGCTCTGCCCCGCGCGCGACCAGCGGCGCCGCGGCGGCGTCGGACGGGTCGTAGACGCACAGCCGGTAGCCGGCGTCGAGCAGCCGGCCGGCCATCGGTCCGCCCATGCGGCCGACTCCCACGAAACCCACCAGCCCGGCCATGCCGCTTCCTCCGCGTCTTTTGTGGTATCGCTGGCAGCCTATCGCGAGGCGCGGCGGCGCGGCAACACGCGGGGAGACGTCATGCTGAAGGGACGTTGTGCAGTGGTCACCGGCTCGACCCAGGGCCTGGGCCTCGCGATCGCGATGCGCCTGGCGGCGGAAGGGTGCAATATCGTCCTGAACGGCTTCGGCGAGAGCGCCGCGATCGAGCGCACGCGGGCCGGCCTGGCCGCCGAACACGGCGTGACGGTGCTGCACCACGGCGCCGATGTCGGCGTGGCGGCGCAGGTCGCCGACCTGGTGGCGACGGCGGAGCGAACCTTCGGCGCCGTCGACGTGCTGGTGAACAACGCCGTCGTCCGCCACTTCGCGCCGGTCGAGGACTTGCGGCCGGAGGACTGGGACCGCGCGCTGGCGGTCAACCTCACGGCGGCGTTCCACGCGGTGCGGCTGGCGCTGCCCGGCATGCGCGCCCGCGACTTCGGCCGCATCGTCAACGTCGCCTCGATCTACGGCCTGATCGGCTCGGCCAACCGGGTCGACTACGTCACCACCAAGACGGCGCTGCTGGGCTTCACGCGGGCGATCGCGCTGGAGACGGCGAGGAGCGCCATCACCTGCAACGCGATCTGCCCCGGCACCGTGCCGACGCCCAACATCGAGGCGCGGCTGGAGGCGGAGCGGGCGCGGTCGGGCCTGTCGCGCGCCGAGGCCGAGCGTGCCTTCCTCGCCACCCGGCAGCCGAGCGGCCGCTTCATCGCGCCCGAGCGGGTGGCGGGCGTCGTGGCGATGCTGTGCGGCCCCGACGGCGCCGACATCACCGGGGCGGCGATCCCGATCGACGGGGGCTGGAGCGCCGCCTGATTGGGGTGGCGCCGCGACGGCGCGCGTGCCTAGACTTCGTCAACCAAGCAAACGACGGAGGAACGCCATGACCTTTACCCGACGGCAATTCGCGCCCGCCGCGGCGCTCGCCACCCTGGCCGCGTCGCCGGCCTTCGCGCAGCAGACCAGCGAGAACGTGAAGTGGCGCCTGACGTCGAGCTTCCCCAAGAGCCTCGACACGCTGTTCGGCGCATCGAACACCGTCGCCAGGGTCGTGGGCGAACTGACGGACGGCAAGTTCCAGCTGCAGGTGTTCTCGGCCGGCGAGATCGTGCCGGGCCTGCAGGTGCTCGACGCGGTCAGCAACGGCACCGTCGAATCGGGCCACACCTACACCGGCTACTACATCGGCAAGGACCCGTCGTTCATCTTCGACGGCTCGCTGCCGTTCGGCCTGACGCCGCGCCAGCACTATGCCTGGCTGAACCACGGCGACGGCCGCAAGCTGATGGACGAGGTCTACGACGGCTTCGGCGTGGTCGGCCTGACGGCGGGCAACACCGGCGGCCAGATGTTCGGCTGGTTCCGCAAGGAACTGAAGACGCCCAAGGACTTCGAAGGCCTCAAGATCCGCACCGCCGGCTTCGGCGGCAAGGTCTTCCAGAAGCTCGGCGCGGTGCCGCAGCAGATCGCCGGCGGCGACATCTACCCGGCGATGGAGCGCGGCACCATCGACGCCTGCGAATGGGTCGGCCCCTACGACGACGAGAAGCTCGGCTTCAACAAGGTCGCCAAGTACTACTACACGCCGGGCGTCATGGAGCTCGAGGCCAACAACGTGGTGATGGTCAACAAGCAGGCGTGGGCGGCGCTGCCGCCGCGCTACCAGGCGGCGCTGCGCTACGCCGGCTGGTACGCGATGACCGACATGCTGGCCACCTACGACGCCAAGAACGCGCAGGCGATCGCCCGCCTGGTCGCCGCCGGCACGCAGCTCTCGGTGCTGCCGGAGGAGGTGATCAAGGCGCTGCGCGTCGCGCTCGAGTCGGTGCTCGACGAGGAGGCGGCGGGCAACGAGCGGTTCAAGAAGATCCTGGCCAACTGGCGCCAGTTCCGCGCCGAGCAGCACCGCTGGTTCTCGATCGCCGACACCCGCGCCGAGCTGGCGGTCTACCGCACCGACCCGCAGCGTTGAGATCGATAGGTCCGGTCGGGATGACGGCGTTCGGCCGTCATTCCGGCTCGATGCCGGCGATCTTCATCATCTCGCGGTAGAGCTGGATCTCCGCGAGCTGGATGCGGCGCATCTCCTCGGGCGTGCAGGGCGTGATCTCGGACCCGCCCTGCGCCTGCTTCTCGACGTAGGCCGGTTCGCTCACGATCTTCACGATCGACTCGCGCAGCGGGCCGGCGATCGCCGCCGGGACGCCGGCCGGCAGCATCACGCCGGTCCAGGTCATCAGCTCGAAGTCGGGGATGCCCTGCTCGATCAGGGTCGGGATGTCGGGCGTCAGCTTGTAGCGGCCGCGGTTGCCGACGCCGAGGCAGCGCACCGTGCCGGCCTTGACCTGCGGCAGCGACGTCACCGGGTCGGCGAAGCACATCTGGACGTGGCCGGCCATCGTGTCCTGCAGCGCCGCGGGCGTGCTCTTGTAGGGCACGTGGACCATGTCGATGCCGGCCTTGGCCTTGAGCAGCTCGCCGGAGATGCGCGTCGAGGCGCTGCCCGAGCCGAAGTTGATCTTGCCGGGCTGGCGCTTGCACAGCGCCACGAACTCGCCCGCGCTCCGCGCCTCGACCTTGGGATTGACGATCATGAACACCGGCGCGCGGCCGATCAGGGTCACCGGGTCGAAGTCCTTGATCGGGTCGTAGGGCAGGGACTTCATCAACGCCACGTTGGAGGCGGCGGCGGTGTTGGAGCAGACGAAGATCGTGAGCCCGTCGGGCCTGGACTTGGCCGCGACCTCGGCGGCGATGGCGCCGTTGGCACCCGGCTTGTTCTCGACCACGGCCGGCACGCCGTAGATGCGGTTGAGGCCCTCGGCGATGTTGCGTGCGCCCTGGTCGGTCGCCGAGCCGGCGCCGAACGGGACGATCAGGCGGAACGGACCGCCGGGAAAGGACTGGGCGCGAACGGCGGGCGCGGCGAGCGCGGCCGTCGCCGCGGCGAGCAATCGACGTCTGAACATGGGTGGCAGTCTGCCACTCGAACGGCGGACCGGCCAAGGCCGGTCCGCGCGATGCGAAATTGAAGGCCGGGAGGCCTTGTCAGCCGGTCAGCGGCTCCACCAGCCGCGCTTCGGCTTCTCCGGCGGCGCCGTGATCGACGGCACCACGGGCGCGGCTTCGGCAGCCGGAGCGGGCTCGGCGGCCGGGGCAGGCGGGGGCGCCGGCACCGGCGCCGGTTCCGGAGACGGCTCGGACGCAGCCACGGGCTGCGGCGCGGCGGCAACGACCGGCGGTGCGGCCTCGACGTTCACCGGCGGCTCGACCGGCGCGGCGGCGGGCGCGGCCTCGTAGGGCGCGCGCTCGACCGGCAGGTGGCCGTCGGCCATGCGCTCGACCGGCTGGCCGTCGAACGGCAGGGCCGGCGCGTCGCTGGCGGCGGCGTCATCCGGGCGAGCGGGGGCGACCGACATGTCGCCCGCCTCGCCGGCCTCGGCGAACTCGCCCTCGCCGTTCTCGCGGCGGCGGCGGCGGCCACCGCGGCGGCCGCGACGGCGGCGGCGGTCGCCGCGTTCGCCATCGCCCTCGCCGCGATCGTCGCCGCGATCCTCGCGCTCGCCGTCGGCGGCGATGTCCTCGCGACCCTCGTCGCCGTCGGCCCCGGCCGAGCGATCGTGTCCGTTCCCGGCCGGCTCGCGACGCTCGCGGCGGCGATCCTCACGGCGCTCCTCCTGCCGATCGTCCTGGCGCTCTTCCGGGCGATCGTCGTCGCCGCGCTCGGCATCGGCGTCGCCGGCCTCGGCCTGCGGACGCTCGCCATCGCCTTCCTCGTCGCGGCGGCCACGGCGGCGGCGGCGGCGGCGGCGGCGACGGCCGCCCTCGCGGTCGCCGTCGTCCTCGGCACGCTCCTCGCCACCGGCCTCGCGCTCGCGCTCCTCGCCGTCCTCGACCTCGGACGCGGCCTCCTCGGAGACTTCCTCGTAGGAGGCGCGGGCGGTTTCCTGGGCCGGGCGGTCGCGGTCCTCGCGGCGGGTGCGGACCCGCTCGATCTCGCAATCGGCGGCGTGCAGCTCGTCGTCGGCCTCGACCGTCACGGTGAAGCCGTAGCGGTTCTCGACCTCGGACAGGGTGTGGCGCTTCTGGTTGAGCAGGTAGAGGGCGACGTTCGGCGGCACGCTGACGACGATCTCGCTGGCCCGCCGGCGCACGCCTTCCTCCTCGATCGCGCGCAGCGCATGCAGCGCCGCCGACTCGATCGAGCGCACGCGGCCGGTGCCGGCGCAATGCGGGCAGATCTCGGTCGAGTGCTCGAGCAGGGACGGGCGCAGGCGCTGGCGCGACATCTCGAGCAGCCCGAAGGCGGAGATGCGGCCGATCTGGATGCGCGCGCGGTCGTGGCGCATCGCGTCCTTCACCTTGTGCTCGACCTGGCGCTGGTGGCGCGTCTCCTCCATGTCGATGAAGTCGATCACGATCAGGCCGGCGAGGTCGCGCAGGCGGACCTGCCGGGCGACCTCCTCGGCCGCCTCGAGGTTGGTGCGCAGCGCCGTCTCCTCGATGTTGCGCTCCTTGGTCGAGCGGCCCGAGTTGACGTCGATGGCGACCAGCGCCTCGGTCGGGTTGATGACGATGTAGCCGCCGGAGCGCAGCTGGACGACCGGCGAGTGCATGGCGTCGAACTGGCTTTCCACCTGGTAGCGGTGGAACAGCGGGATCGGGTCCTTGTAGGCCTCGATCTTGTTGGCCTGGTGCGGCACCAGCTGGCGCATGAACTCGGACGCGGCCTCGAAGCCGGCCTCGCCCTCGACCAGCACCTGCGCGATGTCGGTGTCGTAGACGTCGCGCAGCGAGCGCTTGATGAGATCGCCTTCCTCGTAGATCAGCGCCGGCGCGGTCGAGCGCATGGTGATCTCGCGGATCGAGTTCCACAGCCGCGACAGGTACTCGTAGTCGCGCTTGATGTCGCTGGTGCTGCGCTCGAGGCCGGCGGTGCGCAGGATCACGCCCATGCCCTGCGGCACGTTGAGCTCGCCCAGCACTTCCTTCATGCGCTTGCGGTCGGCCGGGTTGGAGATCTTGCGCGAGATCCCGCCGCCGCGGCCGGCGTTCGGCATCAGCACGGAGTAGCGGCCGGCCAGCGACAGGTAGGTGGTGAGCGCGGCGCCCTTGTTGCCGCGCTCTTCCTTGACGACCTGGACCAGCAGGATCTGCCGGCGCTTGATGACTTCCTGGATCTTGTACTGGCGGATCGGGTTGCGGCGGCGGCGCTCGCGCGTCTCGCGCTGCTCGATCACGTCGTCGCCGCCCAGCGTCTCGACCGAGACCTCCGGCTGCGGCGCCTCGGACGGGTCGGCCGACGGGGCAGGGGCCTCGCCCGGCTCGCCCGCGGTCTCGGCGGCGGTCTCTGCGGCGGCTTCGGCCGAGGCCTCGGCCGGGGCGTCCTCGGCGGGACCGTCGAGGCGCTCGCTCGGGATCGACGCGGCCTGGGCCTGCGGTTCCGGCTCGCTGGCCGGCGCTTCGGCGGCCGGCAATTCGGCGGTCGGCGCCTCGGCGGCGGGCGCCTCGGAGGCCGGGGCCGCGCCGGCCTCGGCGTGGATCTCGTTCTCGATCGCCGCGGCGGCCTCGCCGTCGGAGTCGGCCGGCGGCACCACCGGCGCCTCGGCCACCACCGCCTCGAGCTCGGCGAAGTTCTCCTCGCGGACTTCCTCGATGTCGGTGCGGTCGATGCGGTCGCGTCGCCGCGGCTCGTCGTCCTCGGCCTCGTGCAGGCGCTGCTGCTCGGCGATCAGCCGTTCACGGTCGGCGACGGGGATCTGGTAGTAGTCGGGGTGGATTTCCGAGAAGGCCAGGAAACCGTGGCGGTTGCCGCCGTATTCCACGAACGCCGCCTGCAGCGACGGTTCGATGCGGATGACCTTGGCCAGATAGATGTTGCCCTTGAGGGGCTTGCGGGACGCGGTTTCGAAATCGAATTCTTCGAGTCTGGTTCCATCGACGACGACGACCCGGGTCTCTTCCGGGTGACTGGCATCGATGAGCATACGCCTTGCCATGGGCTCGCTCCGAGACGTTCGGTCCCAACCGGCGCGAGCGACCGGCGGCCGTGCCGCCTCTCTGGGGCGAGGGGGACGGAGCGTCATCGACCCGTCGAACGGCCTGCACCAGGCCAGAACGGGGAAGCATCGCGCCGCCGGGCCACAACTGGACCCTGCCGACCTCGGGTTTCCTATAGCCACCGCCTACCTGACAGTCCCTCCGCAGACCTGCCGCTCCCGTCAACGTGGGGCGGCCAGCCCGGCTTAGAAGACTGCCGTCGGAGCGCACCTTAACTCCGGGGAGAGGGCGCTTCGAACGACGGCGACTGCTCGCGGAACGCAACATACGGGGTTCGCCGGCAAGCGACAATCAAAACGTTGGGTCACTTTCGAAATACGGCCTAAGGGCCTGAAAATTCTTGAAATTATGGCCCTTCTTCTGTATTTGGATGAGCATATCAGAACAATAATTCATCCCCTCTTGTCCTGGCGGGCTGTTTCATGGCCGCTCTCCCTCGTCGTTCCCTCGTCGCCGCTGCTGCCGGGCTTGCTGCCTTCGGCGTAGGCATGCCCGCGGTCTGGGCGAATTCGCTGGCGCGCAAGTCGATGGGCAAGCCGGTGCCGCCGCCGCAGCCCAAGCTGATCTTCATCGATCCCGGCCACGGCGGTCGCGACCCCGGCGCCCTCGGCGCACGCGGCACCCAGGAAAAGCTGGTGGTGATGCAGATCGCCCGCGACCTGCAGCGCGAACTGCTCGCCGGCAACCGCTACCGCGTGCTGCTGACCCGCTCGACCGACTCCTTCGTCGCGTTGCGCGAGCGCGTCGCCCGGGCGCAGGCGGCGCGCGCCGACCTGTTCCTGTCGCTGCACGCCGATGCGCACGGCGATTCCGACGTCCGCGGCGCCTCGGTCTACACCCTCTCGGAAGAGGCCAGCGACCGCGAGGCGGCGGCGCTCGCCGCGCGCGAGAACCGCGCCGACTCGATGGGGCCGCCGTCGCGCTTCGCCAACCAGTCGCAGGACGTGGCCCGCACCCTGGTGGCGATGAGCCAGCGCGGCACGGTCAACGATTCGCGGCGGCTCGCCGATACGATCGTGCGCACGCTGGGCAGCAACGGCGTGCGGCTGTTGCCGCGCACCCACCGCCAGGCCGGCTTCGCCGTGCTGACCTCGCCCGACATCCCGGCGGCGCTGGTCGAGATGGGCTACCTGTCGAATCCCCAGGACGAGAAACTGCTGACGGTGCGCCAGCACCAGCTCTTCCTCGCCCGCGCGCTACGCGCCTCGGTCGATGCCCATTTCGGCACGGCCGCTGCCACAAAGAAGGCGTAACTTTCTTTCAAGCTGCACGTTGCCGCTATCGGGGTGGCCGCGTACAAGAAATGAAAGTGCTCAATCTTCTCAAGATCCTGCTCGCCTTCGCGACGGCCGTCCTGATCGTCGGCACGGGCACCGTGGCCGGCCTGTTCTGGCATTTCAGCCACGGACTACCCGACCACAAGCAGCTCGCCGACTACCAGCCCGCGACGTCGTCGCGCCTGTACGCGGCGGACGGCCGGCTGCTGGCCGAGTACGCCCGGGAAAAGCGCGTGTTCGTGCCGGTGGCGGCGATGCCCAAGCGCGTCCTCGAGGCGTTCGTGGCGGCCGAGGACCAGCGCTTCTTCACCCACCCGGGCGTCGACTTCGTCGGCATCGTGCGCGCCGTGGTCGCCAACGTCGCCAACCCGGGCAAGCGGCCCGAGGGCGCCTCGGGGATCACCCAGCAGGTGGCCAAGAACTTCCTGCTGACCAACCAGGCGACGCTGGCGCGCAAGATCCGCGAGGCCATCCTCGCCTTCCGCATCGAGGAGACCTACTCCAAGGAGCGCATCCTCGAGCTCTACCTCAACGAGATCTACCTCGGCTCGGGCAACTACGGCGTGGCGCAGGCGGCGATCAACTACTTCGACCGCTCGCTCGACGAGCTCAGCCTGTCGGAGATCGCCTACCTCGCGGCGCTGCCCAAGGCGCCCAACCGCTACAACATCAACCGCAACGAGAAGGAAGCCTACGCGCGCCGCGACTACGTGCTCGGCCGCATGCGCGACGACGGCTACATCACGCAGGCGGAGCTCGACCAGGCGCGGGGCGAGAAGCTGCAGTACCGCCGGCGCGGCGCCACCGAGGTCGCGCAGGCCGACTACTTCGCGGAAGAGGTGCGGCGCAACCTGCTCGCCGCCTACGGCGAGAAGGCGCTGTACGAGAGCGGCCTCACGGTCTCGACCACGCTCGACCCGGCGATCCAGGCGGTGGCCGACAACGCGCTGCGCGACGGGCTGATCACCTACGACCGCCGCCACGGCTGGCGCGGCGCCTACGCCAAGATCCCCGACATGGGCCTGTGGGAGGAGGAGTTCGCCCGCATCGCCCAGCGCCGGCCGCTGGCCGGCCCGCCGGGCTGGCAGCTGGCCGTCGTCAGCAAGGTCGAGGCGCAGTCGGTGTCGCTGGTCGGCCTGCCCGACGGCGAGGGCACCCTGCCGTTCGCGGAGATGACGTGGGCCGCGCCGACACTGCCCGAGCAGCGGGTGGGCGCGCCGCCGCGCAGCCCGCGCGACGTCGTCGCCGTCGGCGACGTGATCGTCGTCGAGAAGGTCGAGAAGCCGGCCGGCGCCAACGCCAAGCCCTACCCGCCGCGCACCTACGCGCTGCGCCAGGTGCCCAACGTCGAGGGCGGCGTCGTGGTGATGGACACCCAGACCGGGCGCGTGCTGGCGCTGTCGGGCGGTTGGTCCTACGGCCGCAGCCAGTTCAACCGCGCCGTCCAGGCGGCGCGCCAGCCGGGCTCGTCGTTCAAGCCCTTCGTCTACCTCGCGGCGATGGACAGCGGTTTCTCGCCGGCCTCGGTGGTGCTGGACGCGCCGTTCTCCTACGACCCCGGCTACGGCCAGCCGGTGTGGTCGCCCAAGAACTACGGCGGCGACTTCCTCGGCCCGACCACGGTGCGGCGCGGCCTCGAACTGTCGCGCAACCTGATGACCGTGCGCATGGCGCAGCAGGTCGGCATGAAGAACGTCGTGCAGGTGGCCAAGGAGTTCGGCGTGGCCGACCAGATGGGCGCCTACCTGCCGATGTCGCTGGGCGCCGGCGAGACGACGCTGCTGCGCATGACCATGGCCTACGCGATGCTGGCCAACGGCGCCCTGGAGATCACCCCGTCGCTGGTCGACCGCGTGCAGGACCGCAACGGCAAGACGATCTACCGGCACGAGCCGCGCGCCTGCCGGGGCTGCGGCGAGGCGGCCGGCGGCCGGCCGGCCCCGCCCGAGATCGTCGATTCGCGCAAGCCGTTCCACGACCCGGCCTCGGTCTACCAGGTCGTGCACATGATGCTGGGCGTGACCACGCGCGGCACCGCCGGGCGGCTGGCGGCGCTGGGCCGGCCGATCGCCGGCAAGACCGGCACCACCAACGACGCCCGCGACAACTGGTTTCTCGGCTCGACGCCCGACATCACCATCGGCATCTACATCGGCTTCGACGAGCCGCGCACGCTCGGCCCGGGCAACCAGGAGACCGGTGGCGGCAACGCCGTGCCGATCTACGAGCAGATCGCCAAGCAGATCTTCAAGGACAAGGCGCCGACCCCGTTCCGCATCCCGCCCGGGCTGCGCATGGTGAAGTTCACCTACGAGGGCGGCACGATCGACGAGGTGTTCAAGCCGGGCACCGAGCCGGGCAGCGAGGGTTTCAACCAGTCGCTGCTTGACGGCTCCGGCCCCTGGTCCGGTATAGACGCCGGCGGCGGCCCGCAGCAGGCGGGTGGCCCGCGCCGTCCCGGCCTGACCGGGACCGGCGAGACCTACTAGAGCAGGTGTTGGAGTCATGCGCGCCGAAGCCCAATCGATGGTCACCGAGATCGAGGAGTCGCTGGAACTCCTGAGGAGGCGTCTTTGACTACGACCGTGCGGTCGTACGCCTCGACGAACTGAACGCGCGCGCCGAGGATCCCTCGCTCTGGGACGACCAGAAGCAGGCCCAGGCCGTGATGAAGGAGCGGACCAAGCTCGAGTCCGCGATCGCCACCATCAAGCGCCTGCGCGCCGCGGTCGACGACAATGTCGGCCTGATCGAGATGGCCGAGGCCGAGAAGGACGAGGGCATGATCGCCGACGCCGAGCGCTCGCTGGCCGAGGCGCGGGCCGAGGCGGCGAAGGCCCGGCTCGAGACGCTGCTGTCGGGCGAGGCCGACCCCAACAATGCCTACGTCGAGATCAACGCCGGCGCCGGCGGCACCGAGGCGCAGGACTGGGCAGAGATGCTGGCGCGCATGTACACGCGCTGGGCCGAGCGCCGCGGCTTCAGGGTGTCGTGGCTGGAGGAGAGCGCGGGCGAAGAGGCCGGCATCAAGTCGTGCGCCTTCAAGGTCGAGGGTGCGAACGCCTATGGCTGGCTGAAGACCGAGTCGGGCGTGCATCGACTGGTCCGCATCTCGCCGTTCGACGGCAATGCCCGGCGCCAGACATCGTTCGCCTCGGTCTGGGTCTACCCCGAGGTCGACGACAACATCGAGATCGAGATCCTCGACAAGGACCTGCGGGTCGACACCTACCGGGCGTCGGGCGCGGGCGGCCAGCACGTCAACAAGACCGACTCGGCGGTGCGCATCACGCACATCCCGACCGGCATCGCGGTGGCCGTCCAGCAGGAGCGCAGCCAGCACCAGAACCGCGCCAAGGCGATGCAGATGCTGAAGGCCCGCCTGTACGAGGTCGAGTTGCAGAAGCGCGAGGCCGAGCGGCTGGCGGCGGAGGCGAGCAAGACCGACATCGGCTGGGGCCACCAGATCCGGTCGTACGTGCTGCAGCCCTACCAGATGGTGAAGGACCTGCGGACCAACGTCGAACGCAGCGACCCGCAGAAGGTGCTCGACGGCGACCTCGACGAGTTCATGGCGGCCTCGCTGGCGGCGCGGGTCGGCGAGGGCACGGACAAGCAGGCGGCCTGAGCGGCGGCGGTCCGTCGCACGAGGAATCCGGGCCCTAGTGGAGGCCGAGTTCCGTGTGAGGCGCTTCGACCGCGCGCCGGCCCAGCGACCAGGCGCGGCCGGCGAGGAAACCGGCAAACAGGCCGGAGGCCGCCGCCATCTGGGCGTGGCGCGGCAGGGTGCCCGGCGGCAGCAGCCCCGACAGGCTGTCGCCGAAGGTGATGATGAACAGGCAGAAGCCGGCCGCCACGGCATCGTAGGCGACCGGCGTACGGATCGTGCCCCAGACCTGGTCGGTCTGGACGGAGATGCGGCGGCCGCGCAGCCATCCCGCCAGGGTGCCGATGGCGGCGGTGGCGATCCAGGTCATGTCGTGTGCGAAACTGACCACGGCGCCGGCCAGCATCAGCAGCGACACGCCGATCCCGAGCAGGGGCGCCAGGCCGATCCGCCACAGCTTGCGCGGGCGCGGCGAGAGGTCGTGCAGGGTCATGCGGGCGCAGGCTGCCGCCGTGAGCACGGCGGCGATGTCGACCAGGTTGATCGGGTAGCTCATCGGGCCGGTCGGAGAGCCGGCGGGAACGGGCCCGACATCCGGGAAGCTGGCAAGGGCATCGGCCTCGAACTCGAAAAAAAAAGGTGCCAACCGCGCCTTGGTCGGCAGAGCGTTCTAGGCGAGCCGGCTTACGACAGGCTTACAGTCTGCGCGATCGGATTTCGAGGGGAGAATGGTTCCCGGCGTCCCGGGACGGTCGCCACCCCCACCCGGGGCAGCGACCGGCCCGGCGTCACTTCATGACGATCGGCGAGAAGTCCTGGAACCAGTTCTGGGCCTGCACGAAGCCGGTCACCTTGGGCGACATGGCGCGCGGGTTGACGTCATGCGTCACGAACAGGAACAGCGCGTCGTCGACGATCTTCTCGTGGATCTGCTGCAGCACCTTGTCCTGCTCCCTGGCGTCGAAGGTGGTGCGCGCCTTCTCGAACAGCGCGTCCATCGCCGGGTCGGCATAGAAGCCCCAGTTGGTGCCGTTCGGCGCGACCAGCGTCGAGTCGAGGTGGCGGATGAAGGCGGTGAACGGGTCCTGGATGAAGTACGAGTAGTTCATGCCGCTGGCGCCCTTGGACAGGTCGGCCTTGGCGCCCGCCCGCCAGATGTTGATGAGGGCGTTCCACTCGACGACGTCGAAGTCGATCTTGATGCCGACGTCGGCGAGGTTCTGCTGGATGTACTCGTTCATCGGCAGCGGCTGCATCTGGCCCGAGCCCGAGGCCGAGATCAGGATCTTCGCCCGGAGCGGCTTGTCCGGGCCGTAGCCGGCCTCGGCCAGCAGCTTCCTGGCGGCGGCGGGGTCGTACTTCACCTCGAACGACGGATTGCCGAACCACTGGCTGCCCGGCGTCACGAAGCCCTTGGCCGGGATCATCAGGCCGTTCAGCAGCGTCTTCAGGCCGGCGCGGTCGATCGCGAGGTTGGCGGCCTTGCGGACCCGCACGTCCTTCCACGGCGAGCCGTCGACCATGCTGAGGTGCCAGGTCCAGTTGTGAGGATAGGCGTTGGTCACCATCTTCAGGCCGGCCTTCTCGAGGCTCGGGACCGCGTCGGGCGAGGGCGCCTCGATCCAGTCGACCTGGCCGGAGCGCAGGGCGGCGGTCCGGCTCGACGGTTCGGGCAGCGGCAGCAGCACCATCTTGTCGAGCTTCGGCACGCGCTTGCCGTCCCAGTAGTCCTTGTTGGGCACCAGCTCGGCGCGGGTGCTGGGCACGAACGTCGCCAGCTTCCACGGCCCGGTGCCCGACGGGGTCTTGGCGAACTCGTTCCAGTTCTTGCCGACCTTCTCCCACTGGGCCGGGCTCGACATCATGATCCACGCCATCTGGTAGGGCAGGAAGGCGTCGGGCGTCCTGGTGACGATCTCGACCGTCTGGTCGTCGAGCACCCTGTAGGACTTGACCGCCGGGATGCGCGACCGGCCCTGCGAGGCCTGCTTGGGGTCGTACTGGGGCGACTTGTCGTTCAGGATCTTGTCGAGGTTCCAGACCACGGCATCGGCCTTGAAGTCGCTGCCGTCGTGGAACTTCACGCCCGGCCGCAGCTTGAACAGCCAGCGCGTCTTGTCGGCGTCGTCGACCTTCCACTCGGTGGCCAGCCCGGGCACCAGCACCGAGGGCCTGTCGGCGGACGACAGGTCCCAGTTGATCAGCGCGTCGTAGACCGTGTAGCCCATGAAGCGCATGCCCTCGCCGCCCTGGTCGGTCTGGCCGGTGGTGAGCGGGATGTCGGCCGCGGTCATGCCGATGCGCAGGGTGCCCTGGGCGAGGGCGGGACCGGCCGCGACGACGAAGGCCGCCGCGAGCATCGCGTGGCGGGCGCGCGAGAAGGTGGCGCGCGAGAAGCAGGGCAATCGGCTGATCATCGGTCTTGGTTTCCGCAGCGGTTGTCGACCCGCCCGCGGAAGCGAAGACCGTGCCAGCCGGCGTACGGCTAGAGTGCCCGGCCGCTGGTGGCGTGCGGCGCGCCCAGCGAGCGCAGCCACAACAGGGCGGCCCGGCCCGACAGGAAGCCGGCGCAGGTGGCGGCGACGAGATCGCCGACCAGGTCGTAGGGACCCGCGCCGACCTGGACCGCGACGTCGATTGCCAGCGTCGCGACCGCGACGATTCCCAGCAGCGAGCCGATCCACAGCCCGTCCCGGGGACGGCCGAGCCGCACCCGGTCCCACAGGCGATCGACTTCCAGCGGCATCAACCATCCGCGCACGGCGCCGAGCGCGAGGCCGAGACCCAGGGCGCCGACCCACAGGTTCGGCTGTCGCCATGCGAACTCGGTGAGAGCCAGCAACAGGAAGGCCACGCCCAGCGCGCAGGCCGGCGCCGCGAACAGGTGCCCCATCGTGACCGACCGGCCCTGGCTTTCGCGGCGCAGCGCGTAGGCTGCACCGAAGGCGCCGGCGATCGCCAGGACATGGAGGATGTTGAGCTTCAGCATCACGGGTGCAGGATGGGGCACCGCCGGTGTCCCAGCCGGACAACCTCGCGGCATTTTCACGATCAATGATGGCGGCCCTGCCACAATCGCGGCGATCAAGGCCGGCGCCGTGCCACCAGCGCCTGCGCCTTGCGCAGGCCCTCGAGACAGGCAGCCTCCTCGCCGCGCTCGGCTTGGGTGCGGGCCGCGACCAGCACGGCCTGGAAGGTGGATCGATCGGCGGCGTCGAGCCCATCGGCTGGCGCCGGCCCCGGCCTGGTCGACGGCTTGACGTCGGGCAGGGTGGGCATGCCCGAGTGATCGCGAGGCGGGGTGATCACCGACCGGTCCGACAGCGGTGGCGGCTCGACCACCCCACCCGACCGGGCGAGGTCGTCCGGGCTGTTCGGGCGCCGGGTCTCGCCGGGCGCGGCGGTCGGCGGGTCGGTCGAGACGCGGTGCGCCGCCGCCAACTCCCGCACCCGCTCGAGGCAATTCTCCGCGACGGCCGGGGGGACGATCGGCGCCGCGAGCGCCACCATGAGCGCCGCGAGCGGAAACATCCTGCGCATGCCCGACCAACGGCAGGCCGCGCGGGCGGTTGCTCAGTAGCGCGCGATCACCTGCTCGGCGAAGTCCTCGAGGTTGCGGCGCGCCTCGTTCATGGCGGGCAGCAGGGTGATCTCGTCGAGGCCCATGGCCTCGCGCTCGCGCAGCATGGCGACGATCTCGTCCGGGGTGCCGACAAGGCCGCCGGTCGAGCGGATCAGGTCCTCGGTGATGAAGCGGCGCTCCTCGGGCGGCAGGAACGCACAGTGGCCGAGGTGGACCTGCTGGTAGCGCTTGTGCGGCGGCGTCTCCATCCGCTCGGTGAAGGCGAGGTACTCTTCCCAGAGGCCGCGGCAGCGGCCGGCGACCGTGCTGGTGTCGCCGTCCTTCTGGTAGAGTTCCCACCAGTAGTGCAGCGAGGCCGCCGCCATCGAGCCGATCTCGTCGATCACCCGGTCCGACGTCATGCTCTCGCCCGGCCGCAGCACGCAGGCATAGCCCAGCGCGGCGGTATGGAAGTCCGGCGGCAGGGTGCGGCCGACCGCGGTGGCACCGGCCTGCATGACCTCGAGGCTCTGCTGCAGGCGGGTCCTTGTCTGGTTGTGCGAGCAGATGCGTCCGTCGCCGTAGGCCCCGGCCGCCTTGAGGGCGAGGGGGCCGTCGGCGGCGACGTAGATCGGCACCGGGTGCTCGACGTCGATGAAGCCCTCGTCGGGATGGAGGAAGCGGATGTCGGTGCGCGGTCCGTCGCCCAGCGCGTAATCGACTTCCTGGCCGTGCAGCAGCGCCCGCAGCACCCGCAGGTACTCGCGGAACTCGCGCGCCTTCATCGGGTCCTTGCCCATCACCCGCATCGCGGTGTGGCCCGTGCCGATGCCGAGGAAGGTGCGGCCGGGTGCCAGCCTGTTGATGCTGGCGATCGAGTGGGCGGTGACGGGCGCCAGCCGGGTGCCGGCCACCGACACGCCGGTGCCGAGCCGGATGCGCGAGGTGTTGGCCGCCGCCAGCGCCAGCACGGCGTAGGCGTCGGAGTAGAGCATCTGCGAGTCGGCCGCCCAGGCAGCGTCGTAGCCCATGCGCTCGAGATCGACGAACAACTGCCAGTCGCTGATGCGCGGGGCGACGGTGACGCCGAACTTCATGACGGGTCCTTCGAGGGTTGCGGGTTGCGCGAGGAGACCTGGTCGGAGACCAGGCGGGCGAGCACCGTGGCGGGGAAGATCTGGCCGATGATGGCCTCGACGTTGCACAGGCTGCGGACCAGCGGGTCGACCGGGACGATGTCGCCGTAGCCGACGGTCGTGAGGGTGACGAAGCTGAAGTAGACGAAGTCGGTCGGCAGCGAGGCGTGCGGCTTGACCGACAGGCCGTGGAAGGCGTCGGGGATCAGCACCGCCATGACCAGGTACAGCGCGACGAAGAAGATGCCGACGGTCACGTAGAGCAGGACCGCGCCGATGATGCGCGCGTAGGTGATCGGGCCGGGCGCGTAGACCGCGCGGGCGACGATCCAGATGATGGCGGTCGAGATCAGCAGCCACGAGGTCGCGCGGGCCCCGATGCTGACCGCGTGCGCGTTGGCGGTGTCCTCGAGGTAGAAGCCCAGCGCCAGCAGGACGGCGAACAGGGCGAGCAGGGCGAGCGGCACGAGGCCGCGGGCGAGGGTGACCAGGCCGCCGCCCAGCAGCAGCATGAAGACGAAGCCGATCGGCCTGAGGTGGAACGGGTTGTGCAGTTCCAGCGGCGCCACGACGAACAGGTGCAGCAGCAGCAGGATCGTCAGCGCGGTCAGGATGCGGTCGCGCGCGTGCTGGCTGAGGTGGCGGAACAGGGAGGAGCGGGAAGGCGTGGGAATGGTCTTGTCGGTCATGGCCGTCGGGTCTCTCGAGGGGAAGACAGCCTAGACCAGTCGCGCCGCGCGGTCAGGCCGCGGCCCGTCGCACCATGTCGGCGCACTTCTCGCCGATCATGATCGACGGGGCATTGGTGTTGCCGGCGACGATGCTGGGCATGATCGAGGCGTCGGCGACCCGCAGCCCGTCGATGCCGTAGACCCGGAGCTCCGGATCGACCACGTCGTCGACCGCGCGGCCCATGCGGCAGGTCCCGACCGGGTGGAGGTTCGAGACGCCGTTGGCGCGGATGTGCTCGCGCAGGCCGGCCTCGTCGGTGACGCCCGCTCCCGGCAGGATTTCCTCGACCACGAACGGTGCCAGCGCCGGCTGGCGGCCGATCTCGCGGCAGATCCGCAGGCCCTCCAGCATCGCGGTCCAGTCGCTGGCGCTCTTCAGGAAGTTGAAGCGGATCTCCGGCGCGGCCAGCGGGTCGGCCGACTTCAGGCGCACGGTGCCGCGGCCGTCCGGCCTGAGGTGGACGGGCGACAGGCCGAACGCCGAGAAGGGCTGCGCCACGACGCCGTTGCGGTTCCGCTCCTTGATCGCCCAGGCGAACATGTTGATCTGCAGGTCGGGCCGCTCCAGCCGGCGGTCGCTGCGCACCAGGGCGCCGACGTAGAGGCCCATGCTGGCCAGCGGCCCGGTACGGGCGAAGGCGTATTGCAGGCCGGCGAGAACCTGCCGTGTCACGCTGTTGGCGAGGTCGTTCATCGTCACCGGCTGCGCGCACTTGTAGGCGATGTAGGTGTTGAAGTGGTCGTGCAGGTTGCTGCCGACGCCGGGCAGGTCGCGGACCACCTCGATGCCGTGGTCGCGAAGGTGCGCGGCGGGGCCGAGCCCCGACAGCATCAGCAACTGCGGCGATCCGTAGACGCCGCCCGAGACCACGACCTCGCGCCGCGCGCGGGCCCGCTGCAGGCCGGCCGGCGTGCGGTACTCGACGCCGACGGCGCGGTCGTTCTCGATCAGCACGCGCGTGGCGTGGGCCGACGTGGCAATGGTGAGGTTGGGACGCCGCCGCGCGTCGCCGAGGTAGGCGCGGGCGCTCGACCAGCGGCGCGACTTGCTGATCGTCACCTGGTAGTAGCCGACCCCCTCCTGGGTGGCGCCGTTGAAATCGGGATTGGCCGGGATGCCGGCCTGCTGCGCCGCCTCGTGCATGGCGCGCGCCAGCGTCGGCTTCCACGCGTGGTCGGTGACCTTGAGCGGCCCGCCGACGCCGTGGAAGGCGTCGGCACCCCGCTCCTGGTCCTCGGCGCGCTTGAAGTAGGGCAGCACCGACTCGTAGTCCCAGCCGTCGCAGCCGCGCTGCCGCCACTCGTCGTAGTCGGCGGCGTTGCCGCGCATGTAGACCATGCCGTTGATCGAACTGGTGCCGCCCAGCACCTTGCCGCGTGGCTGGTACATCACCCGGTTGTTGAGTTCCGGTTCGGGCTCGCTGTCGAACATCCAGTTGACGCGCGGGTTGTTGAACGTCTTGTGGTAGCCGAGCGGGACGTGGATCCAGGGATAGCTGTCCTTCGGACCGGCCTCGAGGAGCAGGACGCGGAAGCGGCCGTCCTCGCTCAGGCGGCCGGCGACCGCGCAACCGGCCGAGCCGGCGCCCGTGACGATGAAATCGTAGGTGTCTTCGCGCACCGTTTCCTCCCGCGGTTCCGGGAGGAAGCGTAGGGCCGCGGCCGGCCCTGTCAAACGAAGCGCGGGCGTGTTGCCCGCGCATCGGAAGTCGGTGGATGGCGAGGCCTAGCGGTCGGGCGCGCCGCGGCCGATGCGCTCGCCCCGGCTGTTGTAGCGGTTGCCGTACTCGTCGGTGATGGCGACGGCGCGCGGATCGTCGTTGCGGCCGGTGGAGACGTCGCGGCGCATGCCCATGGCCTCGTTGCGGTCGTCGGTCGGGCTGTCGATGGTGGTCGAGGTCGAGGTCGAGGCCGCGCCGTTGGCGCTGCCGGGCGCGGTGTTGGGGCCGGCCGGCATCGTGCCGCCGGGGCCGGCTTGCGCCAGCGCGGCGCCGCTCGACAAGGCGAGCGCAGCGGCTGCGGCAAGCATCGAATGAATTCGCATGGCTTTCCTCCGTGTTGGCTCGGACGGATTCGCGGAGACAACGCCTGCCGCGGAAGGCTCGTTGCATTCGCAGGGCGATGCGGCGTGACCGGCTTGCGGCTGGACTGCTTGACGCTGGCCCGGCAATTGCGGCGAAAGTGAAAGCGGGGACCGGTGCGCGGCCCCGCATTCGGGGGCGGCGGATTTTCAACCTCTACCTCGCGCTCGGCGCCATGACGGTGCAGCAGTCCTTCGCGACGCTCGGTCGATCGACCGTGCCGTTGATCGCCGCCGCCATCGTCGCCGACCTGCACGTCGATCCGGCGCTGGTCGGGGTCTACGTCGCGATCGGCGCGGTCGCCGGGTTCACCACGACGCTGGGCTGTGGCGGCCTGATCGTGCGCTACGGCGCCGTGCGCATGACCCAGGTCGGGATGCTGGCGCTGGCGTTCGGGCTGGCGGTGCCGACGCCGGGCTGGTTGCCCCTGTTCGCGCTGGGCGCCTTCGTCGGCGGCCTCGGCCAGGCGATCTCGACGC
Organism: uncultured Reyranella sp.; assembly: GCA_964420105.1. Lineage (GTDB taxonomy): Bacteria > Pseudomonadota > Alphaproteobacteria > Reyranellales > Reyranellaceae > Reyranella. The sequence continues at coordinate 20,009 of CAYQRL010000017.1, read as the reverse complement.
CGTCGAGCTCGCACCTGCTGGGCCGGCTGTCGCCGCCGCGATTCGCGCCGCTGGTGTTCTCGATCAAGCAGACCGGCGTGCCGCTCGGCCTGATGGTGGCCGGCGTGCTGGCGCCGTGGATCGCCACCGACGCGGGCTGGCGCGCCGCCATGCTGGTGATCGCGGGCCTCGCCGCCCTGACCGCCGTCCTGTTGCAGCCGTTGCGCGCCCGCTTCGACACCGACCGCATTCCCGGGACGCCGCTGTCGCCCGCCGCCATCCGCGCCAACATCGCCGACGTGCTGCGCGAGCCGGCGCTGCGGGCCATGTGCGTCTCGATGTTCAGCTTCGTCGGGCTGCAGACCCTTTTCACCGGGTTCTTCGTGCTCTACCTGGTGCGCGGCCTCGGCTACGAGCTCGAGCGGGCGGGCGGCGTGTTCGCGATCGCCGTCGCGGTCGCCATCCCGGCCCGCATCGGCTGGGGCTGGCTGGCGTCGCGCCTTGTGCGGCCCGTCACCCTGCTGCCGTTGCTCGGGATCCTGATGGCGGTCGCGGCGCTGTTGGCGGCATCGCTGCGGCCGTCGTGGCCGTACGGGCTGGTCGTCCTGGTCGCGGCCCTGTTCAGCGCCACCGCGGTCAGCTGGCACGGCGTGCTGCTGGCCGAGGTCGCGCGGCTGTCGCCGCCCGGCCGGATCGGGTCGACCACCGGCGCGGTGCTGGCGTTCGGCGATGCCGGCGCCCTGGTCATGCCGCTGCTGTTCAGCGGCGCGCTGACGCTCACCGGTACCTACGCGCCGGGCTTCCTGATCGGCGGCGCCCTTGCCCTGGCGGTCGGCCTGTTCGGGACCTGGCGACGCTTTGGACCGGCACGCAAGGCACGCTGATTTTTTCGCCGGTTGACGAGGTTTTGCCCCAATGTCCCGCGACAGTGCGGGCATGGATGCACTCGCTTCGTCGCTGACCGGCCTGCTCGAGGAACTGTCGCTGCACGCCGCCTTCTGGCCGATCGGCCGAGATCTCCGCCGCCTGCGCGACCTGGTCCGCCGCGAGGGACCGGTGGCGGCGTGGCGCAAGGGCGTGCGCTACCTGAAATGGAAGGTGCCGGCCGAGGCGCTGCGGCTGCGCATGCTCTGCCTGCCGCGGGTCGAGGACCGCTTCACGCTGATCTACCGCACCAACCTGTGGGCCGCGACGGAAAGCGTGAGCGGCCCGGCGGCCAGCCTCGAGAACACGGCGGCGCTGCGGCGCAGCCTGCCGGCGCTGTTCCAGCGGCTGGGCGTTCGCACCCTGTTCGACGCGCCGTGCGGCGACTTCCACTGGATGCAGCACGTGGTGCGCGCAGGCGATCTCGAGTACGTCGGCGGCGACATCGTGAAGCCGATGATCGAGCGCAATGCCGCCCTGCACGGCGGCCCGCGCTGCCGCTTCGTGCACCTCGACGTCACCCGCGACGCGGTCCCGCGTAGCGACCTGTGGCTGTGCCGCGGCCTGTTCAGCCTGCTGTCCAACGACGACAGCCTGGCCGCGTTGCGGCAGTTCGTGCGCTCGGGCACGCCCTACATCCTGCTGTCGTCGCACCGCGTGTTCGACGGACCCGCCAACGAGAACGTGGCGTCGGGCGACTTCCGCTACGTCGACATGCGCGCCGCGCCGTTCAACCTGCCGGCGCCGCTGGAGACGCTGGAGGACCGCTACGACGAGGATCTGTGCCTGTGGTCGCGCGAACAGGTCGAGGCGGCGCTGCGCGCCGCCTAGGGGCTCAGCCGCGCGGGGCGCGCCGCCAGAACGGGGCGCGCCGGCGCACCGGGTCGAGCAGCGACCAGTCGCCCTGCTCGACGACGTGGCCGAGCGGGAAGGGCGGCCGCGGTTCCTGGCCCAGCGCGCGCATGACGCGGTCGTCGCGGTAATAGCAGAGCAGGACGACGCGGGTCAGGGCCGCGAGCGGCGCGCCGCCCTCGGCCCGAAGCTCGTTGGCGACCGCCAGCCGGCCGGCCGCATCGAGCGCGGCGTAGGAACTGCCCGACAGGCCGTCGAGACGCCGCAGCGCCGCCACCACGTCGGCGGTGTCGCGCTCGAGGCTGGCCAGGACGTCGGCGAAGATCGCGGGGTCGTCGGCGCCGGGCACGCCGTGGCGGTCGCTGGCGGGGATCATGGCGCCGGCGAAGGCGCGGAGGGTGTCGACCTGCCGGTCGGTGAGGGGGTGCGCTTGCATCGGGTCAGTCGAACAGGTTGGCGAGGCGTTGCTTGATCTGGTCGGCGATGTAGAGGGCCAGGGCCTGGATGGTCGAGGTCGGGTTCACGCCGCCCGAGGTCACCCAGATGCTGCCATCGACGATGAACAGGTTCCTGACGTCGTGGCTGCGGCCCCAGCCGTTGACGACCGAGCGCTCGGGATCGTTGCCCATGCGCGCGGTGCCGAGGAGATGCCAGCCGCCGTTCAGGATCGGCACGTCGGTGGTGATGCCGGTCGCGCCGGCCGCTTCGAGGATGGTGCGGGCGCTGCCGATGGCGTGGTCGAGCATCTTCCGGCTGTTGTCGCCGATCGTGTACTCGATGCGCGGTGCCGGGATGCCGTTCGAATCCTTCAGCACCGGGTCGAGCGTCACGCGGTTGTGGGCCTCCGGCAGGTCCTCGATGATCGCCGAAAGGCCGATGCGGTGGTTGAGCAGCCGGCGATAGACGTCGTGGTGATCGGGGCCGAACGGCAGCCGCCCCGCGGCGGTGCTGGTGATCGCCTCGACGATCGAGGCGACGCCGCGGCCGAACTGGAAGGTGTAGCCGCGCACGAAGTCCCGCGACGGGTCGGTCTCGTAGAACTGCTGGCTCCACAGGCACAGCGGCGGGCCGTGGTTGCCGTCGAGCGGTTCGTCGACGTAGCCGTAGGTGTAGGCATAGGGGTGGAACATCAGGTTCCGCCCGACCAGGCCGGTCGAGTTGGCGAGACCGTTGGGGAACTTGCCCGACACCGAGTTCAGCAGCAGGCGCGGCGTGCCGACGCCGTTGCAGGCGAGGATGACCACCTCGGCCGGCTGGAAATGCTCGACGCCCTCGGCATCGTAGTAGACCACGCCGGTCGCCATGCCGTTGCCGTCGTGGGTGATCTCGCGCACCCGGGCGCGGGTGCGCAGCTCGACGCCGGCGCGCAGCGCCAGCGGCCAGTAGGTGATGTCGGTGCTGGCCTTGGCGCCCTGGGCGCAGCCCGGCGTGCAGTGGCCGAGGTTGAGGCAGCGGCCGCGGCCCTCGTAGTCGACCGTGGCGATGCTGGAGTCGGACGGCCACCAGTGCCAGCCGAGCTTGTTCATGGCGCGGCCGAAGCGCTGGCCGGACTTGCCGAGCGGCAGGGGCGGCATCGGCGGCCGGTGCGGCGGGTAGGCGGGGTCGCCGGCGAGGCCCGAGACGCCGGTGATGCGATCGTTCTCGGCGAAGAACGGCTCGAGCGTCTCGTAGTCGACCGGCCAGTCGTCGGCGACGCCGTCGAGCGACTTCACCCTGAAGTCCGAGGGATGCAGGCGCGGGTAGTGCGCCGTGTACATGATGGTGCTGCCGCCGACGCCGTTGAAGTTGACGACCTTGATCGGCGAGGCGGCGTCGTTGATCGGGTAGTCGGTCTCGCGCGCCCGCCGGTTGGGGTTGATCGCGAAGTCGCTGAACAGCCGGGCTTCCCAGTCGCGGCCGTTGCTCGGGTAGTCGGTCGGCTTCACCCAGTCGCCCTGCTCGAGGCAGAGAATCCGCATCTTCGTTTCGGCGAGGCTCCAGGCGACCGCCGCGCCGGAGGCGCCGGAACCGACGATCAGGACGTCTACCTTGTCGTGCATCTGCGAAACGTAGAGCCCGTGGCCGTCTGGCGGCAAGCACGGCGCCGCGCTAGCCTTGCGTGGCGAAAGGCAACAAGCCCAGCAAAGCCAAGGGGAAACGACAGATGGCGACGATCGACGTCCAGGTCCATTGCTACGAGCGCAACCATCCCGGCCGGCCGTGGCACGCCGTCCTCGCCGGCCCGCCCGAGGTCACCGGCCCCGACATGATCAAGGCGATGGACGAGGTCGGCGTCGACGGCGCGCTGCTGGTCTCGGTCTACACGATGTACCGCTGGGACGAGAGCTACGCGGTCGGCGTGCAGCGGCAGTTCCCCGATCGCTTCGCCGTCATCAAGCCGGTCGATAGCAACGACCCCGGGGTCGGCGAGACGATCGAGGCATGGGCCAAGCAGGACGGCACCGTCGCGGTCCGCATCATGTTCACGCCCGAGGTCTCGACCGACCCGGCCCATCCCGGCATCAACAAGGTGCTGGCGACCGCCGGCAAGTGCGGGTTGCCGGTCAACCTGATGGCGCGCGGCCGCCTCGAGCAGGTCGCGGAGCTGGCGAGGCGCAACCCCAACACGCGGCTGGTGATCGACCATCTCGGCCTCGAGCAGCCGTTCCACCCGCCGGCGCCCAAGGAGCCGTGGGTCGAGCTGCCCAAGCTGCTGGCGCTGGCCGCGCACCCGAACATCGTGGTGAAGATCAGCGGTGCCTGCACGCTCAGCCACGAGCCGTTCCCGTACAAGGACATCCGCGGCCCGGTCGACAGGATCATCTCGACGTTCGGCCTCGACCGCTGCATGTGGGGCACCGACTGGACGCGCGCCGTCAACCTGCTGACCTACAGGCAGGGCGTCGATGCCTTCCGCGCCAAGGACTGGCTGTCGGACAGCGACCGCGCGGCCCTGATGGGCGGCACGCTGACCAAGGTCTACGGCTGGGCGCCGAAGAAGAAGTAGCCGCCGCCCGGGCAGGGCCTCAGGCGGCGATGGCCGCGAGGTAGGACGCCGCGCCGGCGGCGTCCGAGGCGGCCCCGGCGAAGCCGACGTAGCCGTCCGGTCGCACCAGCACGAGGTCGCGCAGGTCGCCGCGGCGCGATTCGCGGCCCGGCTGGACCAGCGCCGGGAAGCGCCGGCACAGGTCGGCCACCACCTCCGCCGGGCCGATCGCGGCGAAGCGCGGCACCCGGCCACCGACGTTCAGCACTTCCGGCCAGCGCAGGCCCGGCCGGGTGGAGTGGGCGGCATGCGCGCCGGCCTTCGACAGCGGGCTGTCGGGGTAGGCGATGTTGAGCTCGCTGAGCGTGTTGGCCATGACGTGGACCAGCTGCGGGAAGCTCAGCGCCATCCTCACGAAGGTGTTGCGCAGCGCCTGCAGCAGCGGGTTGCGGGTGACCGCGGCGTCGGTCATGCGGCCGGCATTGCGCAGCACCATGTCGCCGACCGCGCTGCGCTCGGGCGAGTAGGTGTCGAGCAGCGACCGCTTGGCCGTGCCCTTGACCACGTGGGCCAGCTTCCAGGCCAGGTTGAACGCGTCCTGCATGCCGGTGTTCATGCCCTGGCCGCCGGCCGGGCTGTGGATGTGGGCGGCATCGCCGGCCAGGAACACGCGGCCCTTGCCGTAGTGCCGGACCTTGCGCTCGTTGATGCGGAACGCCGACAGCCAGATCGGGTCGCCGAGCTTGATGCCGGGGCTGCCGCGATGCGTGACCATCGCCTGGATCGACTCGAGCGTCGGCGGCGCGTGGCTGTCCTGGTCGGCGGACGGCCCCAGGTCGGCGATCACGCGCCAGCGCCCGGGCGTGATCGGGAAGAAGGCGAGGATGCCGTCGCGATGCCAGAAGATGTGCAGCTGGTCCTGCGGCTCGAGCCCGCTGACATGGACGTCGGCGAGGTGCCAGTCGCTGTCCATCGTGGTGCCCTCGAAGCCGAAGCCGAGCCCGTGGCGGGTCGCCGAGTGGGCGCCGTCGCAGCCGACCAGCCAACCCGCGGTCACCGTCTCGGTGGTGCCATCGGCCCTGGCCAGGACGGCCTCGATGCCGTGACCGTTGTCGACGTGGCGCTGCATCTCGACGCTGCGCTCGACATGGACGCCGCGCGATGCCAGCTGCTCCTCGAGCACGCGCTCGGTCTCGCTCTGGGGGATCATCAGCGCGAAGGGATACCGGGTGTCGATGCCCGCGAGCTTGACCTCGGCGACGGTGCGGCTGCCGTCCGAGAGGTGGGCGCCGGTGGCCGGGTTGCCGGCGGCGAGGAACGGCTCGACGTAGCCGCCGTGTTCCAGCAGCTCGAGGCTGCGCGGCCATAGCACCAGCGCCTTCGACTTGTCGGTGCGGGCGGCGGCCTTGTCGATGATCCGGACCGACACGCCGTAGCGCGCCAGCTCGTTGGCCAGCGTCAGGCCGACTGGCCCGGCGCCGGCGATCAGGACGTCCGTCATGGTTTCCCCCTCGTTGTCGGCGCGCCTACAGCGCCTTGAGCGCCTCCAGCACCTCGGCGACGTGACCCGCCACCTTGACCTTGCGCCACACCCTGGCGACCGTCCCGGTCCTGTCGATCAGGAAGGTGGCGCGGTCGATGCCCATGTACTTGCGGCCGTACAGGCTCTTCTCGATCCAGGTGCCGTACTTCTCGCAGATCCTGCCGTCCTCGTCGGACACCAGCGGGAAGGGCAGCTCGTACTTGGCCTTGAACTTGTCGTGCCGGGCAACGCTGTCCTTCGACACGCCGATCACCTGCGCCTTGAGCTTGCCGAAGTCGGGCTGGGCATCGCGGAAGCCGCAGGCCTCGGTGGTGCAGCCGGGCGTATCGTCCTTCGGGTAGAAGTACAGCACCACCGGCTTGCCACGCAGGTCGGAGAGCTTGAGCTTCCCGCCGCCGTCGGTGGCCGCGGTGAAGTCCGGCGCCTTCTTGCCTTCCTCGACGCTCATTCAGTCGCTCCTTCGGTCATCGCCGCGCGGCTGCCATCCGGCGGCCATCGCCGGCTCCTCGACGATGCGCCGGTATATAGCACGCGCCGCCGCGGTTTCCGCCTCGATGCGGGCGCGCAACTCGGCGAAATCGCGGGCCCCCTCGGTCTCGGCGACCAGCCGGCGCTGGCCTTCCGGCGCCTTCGACTCGTCGAACGCCGCCTCGTCGCCGTTCAGGGTCAGGCGCAGCACGCTCTGGACGTCCGACAGCAGCAGCCGCGCCGCGCTGAGCCGCTCGGCGTCGTCGGCGGCGATGAAGCCGGCCGCCGCGGCGCGGCGCAGCATCTCCGACGGGTGCGGGTCGAGCATGTCGGGCCGCTCGGCGGCGTGGCGCAGCGCCAGGTACTGGGCCACGAAGTCGATGTCGAACAGGCCGCCGGGCAGGTGCTTGAAGTCCCACGGGCTGCGCGGCGGGGCGTGGCGGGCGATGCGGTCGCGCATGTCGGCGACGTCGCGCACGAGGGCGAGCGGGTCGCGCGGGCGGGTGAGGGTGCCGCGCACGATGGTCTCGAGCCGCCCGCAAAGCGCGGCCGGGCCGTGGATCACGCGCGCCCGGGTCAGCGCCATGTGCTCCCACGTCCAGGCCGAGCCGGCATGGTAGGTTTCGAAGCCCTCGAGCGAGTTGGCGAGCGGGCCGGCGCGGCCGGACGGGCGCAGCCGCATGTCGACCTCGTACAGCGTGCCCTCGTTGGTGTGGGCGGTCAGCGCGGTCACGATCTTGGCGCTGAGGCGCGTGTAGTACTGGATCGGCGGCAGCGGCTGGCGGCCGTCGGACGCCTCGAGGCCGGGCGGGATGTCGTAGACGAAGATCAGGTCGAGGTCGGAAGTCGCCGACATCTCGCGGCTGCCGAGCTTGCCCAGCCCCAGTACCGCGAGCCGCTGGCCGTCGAAGCCGCCGTGCTGCTCGGCGAAGCGGCGCTCGACGCGGTCGCACAGCGCCGAGATGGTGGCGGCGGCGACGTCGGCATAGGCCTCGCCGGCGATCGAGGGACGGACGATCGCCTTGAGCTGCTGCACGCCGACCTGGAACCGCCGGTCGTTGGCCCAGCGGCGGGCGATGTCGAGGATGTCCTGCTCGTGCTCGACGGCGGCCAGCTGCGTGGCGAGGTCGGCCTCCATGTCGGCGGCCGGCGGCAGGGTGACGTAGAAGGCGGGCGACAGCACCGAGTCGAGCAGGATGGCGCGGCGCGCGAGGTGCGCGGCGAGGCCGGGCGCGCTGCCCATGATCGCGGCCACGAGGTCGAGCAGGGCGGGGTTGGCCTTGAACAGCGAGAACAGCTGGATGCCGGCCGGCAGGTTGCCGAGGAACAGGTCGAAGTTGAGCAGCGCCTGGTCGGGCGAGGCGGTGGCGCCCAGCGCCTTCAGCAGCCCGGGCATCAGCTCGGTCAGCAGTTCGCGGGCGCGCGCCGTGGCGGTCGAGCGGAAACGGCCATGGTGCCAGCGCCGCACGATCGCCGCCGCGGCCACGGGATCGCGGAAGCCGAGCGTGCGCAGGGTGGTCAGCGTGCCGGGATCGTCGTCGGTGCCGGTGAAGACGAGGTTGCCGCCGGGGCCGGCGAGGCTCGGCTCCTCCTCGAACAGGCGGGCGTAGTGGCCCTCGACCCGCAGCAGCCGTTCGAGCAGCGCGGCCTGGAAGCTGGCGGCGTCGGGGTAACCCAGGAACGTGGCGATGGCGGCGAGACCGGCCTCGTCGTCGGGCAGGCTGTGGGTCTGGCGATCGTCGACCATCTGCAGGCGGTGCTCGACGGTGCGCAGGAAGACGTAGGCCTCGATCAGGTCCTCGACCGTCGCCTCGGTGACGTGGCCGGCGGCGGCGAGGGCGCGCAGCGACTCGCAGGTGCCGCGCAGGCGCAGCGCCGGGTTGCGGCCGCCGAAGATCAGCTGCTGGGTCTGGGCGAAGAACTCGATCTCCCGGATGCCGCCGCGGCCCAGCTTGACGTTGTGGCCCAGCACCTTGACCGTGCCGCCGCCGCGATGGGCATCGATCTGGCGCTTGATCGAGTGGATGTCGTGGATCGCCGCGAAGTCGAGGTGCTTGCGCCAGATGTACGGCCGCATGTCGTGCAGGAAGGCGGTGCCGACGGCGCGGTTGCCGGCGACCGGGTGGGCCTTGATCATCGCCGCGCGTTCCCAGTTCTGGCCGACGCTCTCGTAGTAGAGCTCGGCGGCCTGGACCGACATCGCCAGCGGCGTCGAGCCCGGGTCGGGGCGCAGGCGCAGGTCGGTGCGGAAGATGTAGCCGTCGGCCGAGGTCTCGCCCATCAGCTGGACCAGCAGCCGGGCCGCGCGGACGAAGTGCCGCGACAGGTTGTCGTTGTCGGCCAGCGCCGGCGCCTCGCGGTCGTAGAGCAGGATCAGGTCGATGTCGCTGGAGTAGTTGAGCTCGCCGGCGCCGAGCTTGCCCATGCCCAGCACGGTGAGCGCGGCGGCGTCCGGCTGGTCGCCCAGCGCCAGCTGCCCGTCGCGCTGCAGCTGGAGCAGGATGGAGTCGACCAGGGCGGAGAGGCAGCCCGAGGCGAAGGCGCTGAGCGCACCGGTGACGCGCTCGAGCGGCCAGGTGCCGGCGATGTCGGCCACCGCGATCGCCAGTGCGAGGCGCGACTTGAGACGGCGCAGCGCCGTCGCCACCCGGTCGGGTGTCTCGCCGCTACGCGCCGCTGTCTTTACGCTGTCTAGTTCAGCGTCAAGATCGGCGTGGACCGCGTCCGGGCCGCGTCGCCACAGATCGGACACGAAAGTCGGGTTCCTGAGCGCCAGTTCGGTGAGGTACGGGCTGTTGCCGAACAGGGCATCGAGCAACGCGACCTGCGACGCATCCTCGGGCGGTGCGGCCAGTTCGTTCCAGCGGGTCCACGCCACGTCTCGGCGGACCGTGTCGTGCGGTCGCGGCAGGCGGTCGGTCGAAAACCAAGACATCGCGTACGGGGCTCGGGTAAGTTGTCACAAAGCGGCGCCACGCTCGCCCAAGCATGACGCCAAGGTCAAGAAGTCGAGAGTACGGCAGTGGTCAGGAAGACCTACCGGGTAGTGGTGCGGGCCGTCGGGGTCGCGATCCTTGCCGCCACGGCGCTGGTGGTGGTGGCGGCGCTGCGCCTGCTCCAGGGGCCGGTCGACCTCGGGTTCCTGAAGGACCGTGTCGCCGCGGCGGCCGACGTTCCCGGCAACGACCTGCGGCCCGAGGCCGACCGCATCTTCCTCGAGTGGGGCGGTCTCGACCAGCCGATGAAGCTGGTGTTCACCGGCGTGCGCTTCCTCGACCGGCAGCACGCGGTGATCGCCACCGCGCCCAGCATCGCCATGACCTTCGAGGCGCGCAGCGTCTTCCAGGGCATGCTGCTGCCGACCTCGATCACCATCTCCGGTCCGACCATCGAGGCCAACATCGCCCGCGAGGGCGGCATGCTGCGCCGCGTCTTCGCCGATGCCGGCGCGCAGTCGCAGGGCGAGGCGGTGCTGCTGCTGGTCGAGCAGCTGTTCTCGGAACCCAACGACAAGTCGCTGCTCGGCCGCCTCGACCGCATCCAGATCGAGCATGGCAAGGTGACGCTGCGCGACGTCAAGACAGGCCTCGTCTGGACCGCTCCCGATGCCCGTGCCCGGCTGAGCCGCGACCGGGAAGGCGTCAGCATCTCGGCCTCGGCGCGGATGACCGGGGAAGCCGGCAACTGGGTCGACGTCAACCTGTCGGGCGTCTACGCCCGCGACCGCAGCCGGGTCTCGCTGGTCGCCAGCGTCGACGGCTTCAAGCCCTCGATGCTGGCCGACCTGTCGCCCGACGTGGAGGTGCTGCGCGGCGTCGACATCGCGCTGGCCGGGCGGCTCTACATCGAGGCCGACGGCGAGGGCAACGTGCGCGGCATCGAGGTCGAGGTCACCGGCGGCAACGGCGAGGTCAGGCTGCCGGGGCTGCTGCCCGCGGCCCACCGCGTGCGCTCGATCAACGCGCGCGCGGTGATCGACGCGGCGACCCACACGGCGACCATCGAGCGCGCCGACATGGAGTTCGGCGCCGCCCGGGTGACCATCACCGGGGCCGGGGAGAAGAAGCCGGAGGGCCAGGTCTTCGTCGGCCGCGTCGAGGTGCGCGACGTCCCGGTCGACCGGCTCGGCGACTACTGGCCGTTGCCGTTCGCGCCGGGCGGCCGCGAGTGGGCGCTCGCCAACCTGTCCCGGGGCGAGATCGACATCGCCGCTGATTTCGGCATCAGCGCGCCGGGCAACGACATCGCCGAGACCCGGGTCGACAAGCTGGTCGGCCTGCTCGGCTACCGCGACATGAAGGTGCGCTACATGCCGCACATGCCCGAGCTGCAGGGCGTCACCGGCACCGCGCGCTACGAGGCCGGGACGCTGCACTTCGATGTCTCGTCCGGCACCTCGGTCGGGCTGCGGGTGAGCGGCACCACGATCGACCTGACCGGCCTCGACCAGGCGGCGCAGCAGGCGGCGATCCGCATGACCATCGCCGGCACCGCGCCCGAGGTCATCCGGTTCCTGGCGCGGCCGCAGCTCGGCCTGTCCAAGGACGTCCTGTACGACTACCGGCGGCTGGGTGGCGAGGTCTCCGTCGACCTGTCGCTGGCCTTCCCGCTGGTGGCGTCGCTGGGCATGGCCGACCTCCAGCTGGCGGCCGACGCGACGCTCACCAACTTCTCGCTGAAGAACGCGATCGGCGAGGTCGGCCTCACCGACGCGACCGCGCGCGTGCGCTACGCCGGCTCGGAACTGAACGTCGGCGGCAGCGGCAAGCTCGACGGCGCCCCGGTCGAGCTGTCGTGGCGCGAGATGTTCGGCGCGAGGCCGCCGTTCCGCCGCCGCTACGAGCTCAAGGGCGACATCCCGGCGACGCTGGTCGCCAAGGCGGGCTTCACGCCGGTCGAACCGTTCGTCAGCGGCCCGATCGGCACGACCCTGTCCTACCAGGTCGCGGCCAACGGTACCGGCGAGGTGGTCGGCAAGTTCGACCTCAAGGCCGCGGCGCTCGACGTCGCCCCGGTGGCGTGGCGCAAGCCGGCGGGCGCCGAGGCGCAGGCGCAGGCGACGATCAGGCTGGCGGCCGGCGGCAAGCTCTCGTCGATCGACTTCGAGGGCAGGGCCGAGGGCCTTGCCGGCAAGGGTAGCGTGCGCTTCGGCGCCGACAACGTCCTGCAGCAGGTCGCGCTGCAGCAGTTCCGGCTGGGCAAGACCGACGTGACCCTGGACTGGAAGCGCGTGCCGGGCGGCGTCGAGCTGTCGATGAAGGGCGCGGCGATCGAGCTGCCGCGGGTGCGCGAGGCGATCCGCAACCGCGACGCCGCGGCGGCCAAGGCGCCGGCCGGCCCGGCGGCGGCGGCCCAGACCAGCACGCGCCTGCAGCTGCAGGTCCAGAACGTGCTGACCGAGCGCGGCACGCTGGGTTACGTCAACGGCCGACTCGACCTCTCGGGCGACCGCATCGCCTTCGCCGACATGACGGTCGGCGGCGGCAAGGGCTCGACCTTCCGGGTGTCGCCGGGCAAGCCCGGCCGCAAGCTGTTCCTCTACGTCGCCGACTTCGGTCAGATGCTGAGCGAGGCTGGCTGGATCGACGGCCTGGTCAACGGCTACCTCCACATCGAGGGCCAGTACGACGACACCGTCGCCGCCGCGCCGCTCGACGGCTTCCTCAAGATGGGGCCGTTCCGGCTGCAGAAGGTGGCGGCGCCGCGGGCCCGCGTCGGCACCCTGAACGCGGCGATCGACGGGCTCGGCCGCGCCGGCAACTCGCTGCAACAGTTCGACAGCCTCGAGGCCAAGATCGGCAAGCAGGGCGACCGGGTGTCGATCCGCAACGGCCGCACCAGCGGCCAGTCGATCGGCCTGACCGCGCAGGGCTACGTCGACCTCGCCAACGACACCGCCAAGCTGTCCGGCGTCGTGGTGCCGGCTTTCCAGCTCAACAACCTGCTGTCCAACGTGCCGCTGCTGGGGCCGCTGCTGACCGGCGGCAAGGACGGCGGCCTGTTCGCGGTGTCGTACTCGCTGTCGGGGCCGCTCGACGATCTCAAGACCGACGTCAACATCATGTCGGCCGTGACGCCCGGCGCGCTGCGCGAACTGTTCACGGCGCCGGCCGACGTCGCCCAGCCGCCGCCGTCGCCGGAGATGCAGCGCGCGCCGTGAGGCGCGCGCCGTCGCTCAGACCGCCTTGACCAGCACGTGGCGCTTGCGCCCGGCCGACAGCTTGAGCGTGCCCGAGGCGTCGAGATCGGCCTCGCCGACCGTCGCGGTGTCGGAGGCGAACGGCTTGTCGTTCAGCCGGCCGCCGCCGCCCTTGATCAGCTTGCGCGCCTCGTTGCGGCTGTCGGCGAGGCCGGCCTCGTGCAGCAGCTCGAACGCGGCGATGCCCGCGGCCAGCCGCGCGCGCGGCAGCTCGACGGTCGGCAGGGTCTCGGCGCGGGCGCCTTCCTCGAAGGTGCGGCGCGCCGTCTCGGCGGCCTCGTCGGCCGCCGCCTTGCCGTGCGCCAGCGTCGTCACCTCGGTGGCGAGGATCTTCTTGGCCTCGTTGATCTCCTGGCCCTGCAGCGCCTCCAGCCGCGCGATCTCGTCGAGCGGCAGGTCGGTGAACAGCTTGAGGAAGCGGCCGACGTCGGCGTCCTCGGTGTTGCGCCAGTACTGCCAGAAGTCGTAGGGCCGCAGGCGCTCGGGATTCAGCCATACCGCGCCGGCGGCGGTCTTGCCCATCTTGGCGCCCGAGGCGGTGGCGAGCAGCGGCGAGGTCAGCGCGAACAGCTCGGCGCCCTCGGTGCGGCGGCCGAGGTCGGCGCCCATCACGATGTTGCCCCACTGGTCCGAGCCGCCCATCTGCACGATGCACTTGTGGCGGCGATGCAGTTCCACGAAGTCGTAGGACTGCAGGATCATGTAGTTGAACTCGAGGAAGGTCAGCGGCTGGTCGCGCTCGAGCCGCAGCCGCACCGAGTCCATGGTCAGCATGCGGTTGACCGAGAAGTGACGGCCGACGTCGCGCAGCAGCGGGATGTAGAGCAGGGTGTCGAGCCACTCGGCGTTGTTGGCCATGACCGCGTCGGTCGGGCCGTCGCCGAACGACAGGTAGTTGGCGAAGCTGCGCTTGATGCTGGCCATGTTGGCGTTGATCTGCTCGGTGGTGAGCAGCTGGCGGGTCTCGTCGCGGCCCGACGGATCGCCGACCTTGGTCGTGCCACCCCCCATCAGCGCGATCGGCTTGTGGCCGGCCTTCTGCCACCAGCGCAGCAGCATGATCTGCAGCAGGTGGCCGACGTGCAGCGAATCGGCGGTGCAGTCGAAGCCGATGTAGGCGGTGCGCACGCCGCTCGACAGCAGTTCGTCGAGTCGCGCCGCGTCGCTGCACTGGTGCACCATGCCGCGCTCGTGCACGATGCGCATGAAATCCGACCTGAAGCCCGTCATCTGTCCGCCCGTATCACCGCCCGCCGGCGAATTGTCCGCGAAGGGCCGCGGGTGTAACACGGGCCTGCCCGCCTCTCAACGGACCGAAAAGGCTCCCGGACCCCCATGAACCCGCCGATTCTGCGCGCCCTTGGCCTGATGAGCGGCACTTCCGTCGATGGCGTCGACGTCGCCCTGATCGAGACCGACGGCGAGACGGTGACCGCGACCGGCGCCTTCCTGACGGTGCCCTACGACGACGCGGTGCGCCGCCGCATCCGCGCCGCCTTCGGCGCCGACGCGCCGAGCGAGGCGACGCGCGACGCCGAGCGGGCGGTCACCGACGCCCACGTCGCCGCGGTCCGCCGCTGGGCGACCGAGAGCGGCACCGACCTCGCGTCGCTCGACGTCGTCGGCTTCCACGGCCAGACCATCACCCACCGGCCCGAGCGGCGCTTCACCTGGCAGATCGGCGACGGCGCGGCGCTGGCGCGCGCGCTGGGCGTGAGGGTGGTGAGCGACCTGCGCTCGGCCGACGTCGCCGCGGGCGGGCAGGGGGCGCCGCTGGTGCCGGTGTTCCACGCCGCGCTGGCGAGCGGCCTGGCGCGGCCGCTGGCCGTCGTGAACATCGGCGGGGTCGGCAACGTCACCTGGATCGGCGGCGACGGCGCGCTGCTGGCCTTCGACACCGGCCCCGGCAACGGCCCGATCGACGACTGGTGTGCCCGGCGCGCCGGCCTGCGCTTCGACCGCGACGGCATGCTGGCGGCCGCCGGCAAGGTCGATCGCACCCGGCTCACGCGGTTCGCCGAGCACCGATACTTCGCGAAGCTGCCGCCCAAGTCGCTCGACCGCGGCGACTTCTCCGACGCCTGGGCCGAGGGGCTGAGCGTGGCCGATGGCGCGGCGACGCTGACGCAGGGCACTGCCCGCGCGATCGCGCTGGCGGCCCACCACTTCCCGGCGCCGGCGGCGCAATGGGTGATCTGCGGCGGCGGGGCGCGCAACCCGACGCTGCTGAAGGCGATCGCGGCGGAGACGCGTGGGCCGGTGGTGACGGCCGACAGCCTCGGCTGGAACGGCGATGCGCTGGAGGCCCAGGCGTTCGGCTTCCTCGCCGTGCGCGCGCTGCGCGGGCTGCCGATCAGCTTCCCGGGCACCACGGGCGTGCCGCGCCCGCTGACCGGCGGGAAGCTCGACCTGCCCTAAGGCTCCTTGTTGCTGGTGGCGCGGCCCGGCGGGTTGAGCAGGCACTTGGCCACGTACTTGTCGACGTCGATCGCCAGCTTGTCGAGCGAGTCGTGGAAGAAGTGGTTGGCGCCCTTCACCGTGCGCGACTCGACGGTGATGCCCTTCTGCAGCGACAGCCGCGCGACCAGCTTCTGGATGTCGGCGAGCGGCACCACCTCGTCGCGCTCGGCGCCGACGATCAGGCCCGAGGCCGGGCAGGGGGCGAGGAAGGCGAAGTCGTAGGAGTTGGCCGGCGGCGCGACCGAGACGAAGCAATCGATCTCGGGGCGACGCATCAGCAACTGCATGCCGATCCAGGCGCCGAACGAGTAACCGGCGATCCAGCACGACTTGGCGTCGGCGTTCATGCCCTGCAGCCAGTCGAGCGCGGCCGCCGCGTCGGACAGTTCGCCCATGCCGTTGTCGAAGCGCCCCTGGCTGCGGCCGACGCCGCGGGTGTTGAAGCGCAGGACCGAGAAGCCGCGGTTGACGAACACGTGGAACAGCGAGAACACCACCTTGTGGTTCATCGTTCCGCCGTACTGCGGATGCGGATGGAGGATCAGCGCGATCGGAGCGTGTTCCTGCTTGCTCTGGTGATAGCGCCCCTCGAGCCGACCCTCCGGGCCGGTGAACATCACATCAGGCATCTAATCTCCGGTTCTTCCTCATTATTGGCCGCCGGACGCCGGGGCGGAGCAGCGAAAAACGGGGGAATCTTGATACTTGACCAACGCGGTCGGGCTTACTAAACCTGAGCCGTCCAGTCGGTTTTTCCCCAGACCCCTGTGTGGAGGGACCGCCATATCGTACTAACGCCTTGGTTTTCAAGACCTTTAGGCGATCCGTAGGAAAGCCGGCCCGACCGGCACGAGGAGGATGCTGTGAAGCTCAGCACCAAGGGTCGTTACGCAGTGATGGCCATGGTCGACCTGGCCCGCCACGCCCAGGCCAAGCCCGTGTCGCTTTCGGATATCGCGACGCGCCAGGAAATCTCCCTGTCCTATCTCGAGCAGCTGTTCGCCCGCCTGCGGCGCGCCGGCCTCGTGAAGAGCGTTCGCGGCCCCGGCGGCGGCTATCGCCTCGCCCGCGCCTCGGCCGAGACCCGCGTCTCCGAGATCATCCTCGCGGTCGACGAGCCGATCAGCGCCACCCGCTGCACCGAGATGGGCCACACCGGCTGCCGCGCCGACCGCAGCAAGTGCCTGACGCACGACCTGTGGGAGGAGCTGGGTCACCAGATCCATGCCTTCCTGAGCTCGGTCACGCTGCTCGACGTGCTCGAGCGCCGGCTGGCCTCGTCGCTGGTCGAGGCCCCGGCGGCCACCGCCCAGGGCGAACAGTCGTCGATGGCCGCGGCCAGCTAGGCTGCCGGTTTCCGTGCCCGTGTCCGTTCCCGCGTACCTCGACCACAACGCCACCAGCCCGCTCCGGCCGGCGGCGTTCGAGGCCATGACCGAGGCTTTGCGCGCCGGCGGCAACCCGTCGGCGGTGCATGCCGTCGGTCGCCGGGCGCGGGCGATGGTCGATACCGCCCGCCGCGCCGTCGCGGCGCTGGTCGGGGCGCAGGCATCGGAAATCGTCTTCACCTCCGGCGGCACCGAGGCCAACGCGCTGACGCTGGCCGGCAGCGGTCGCCGCCGCGTGCTGGTGTCGGCGGTCGAGCACGACAGTGTCCGCCGCGCCGTGCCGCAGGCCGCGGTGGTCGCGGTCGATGGCGACGGCGTCATCGATCTCGCGGCGCTGGAGAGGGCGCTCGCCGCGTCCGGCGAACCGGCGCTGGTGTCGGTGATGCTGGCCAACAACGAGACCGGTGTCGTCCAGCCGATCGCCGAGGTGGTGCGGCTCGCGCACGCCGCGGGCGCGCTGGTGCACTGCGACGCGGTGCAGGCGGCGGGCAAGATCGCGGTCGACTTCCACGGGCTCGGCGTCGATTACCTCAGCCTGTCCGCGCACAAGCTGGGCGGCCCGACGGGCGTCGGCGCCCTCGTGCTGCACGCGCTGGCGCCGCTGGCCAGCGACCGCCGGGGCGGGGCGCAGGAAACCAACCGCCGTGCCGGCACCGAGAACCTGTCCGGCATCGTCGGCTTCGGCGCGGCCGCCGCGGAAGCGGGTCAGGGCCTGTCTTCCGAGTTGCGTGATCGCACCGAGGCCGCGCTGCTGGCGCTGGCGCCGGCGGCGCGGGTGCACGGCGGCAGGGTGGCGCGGTTGCCCAACACCACCTGCGTGTCGATGCCCGGGGTGGCGGCCGAGACCCAGGTCATGGCGCTCGATCTCGCCGGGGTCTGCGTCAGCGCGGGCGCGGCCTGTTCGTCGGGCAAGGTTCACCGGTCGGCGGTGCTGGCGGCGATGGGCGTCGACGATGCCGCGGCGTCCCAGTCGATCCGCATCAGCTTCGGCTGGAACTCGCAACCCGCCGACAGCGATCGCTTGATCGCGGCGTGGCGGGACCTATATGTCCGAGCGGGGCGCTCGGGAATTGAAAACGCCCGGGCGGCATAGGAACTCAAGGGGTCAGCATGAGCGTACTCACCCAGGTCCGGCGCAACGACCAGCCGATCTACCTCGATTACCAGGCGACCACGCCGATGGACCCGCGCGTTCTCGAGGCGATGATGCCGTACTTCACCTACAAGTTCGGCAACCCGCACTCGCGCAGCCATTCCTATGGCTGGGAGGCCGAGGAGGGCGTCGAGAAGGCACGTGCCCAGATCGCCAAGCTGATCGGCGCCGACGAGAAGGAAGTGATCTTCACCTCGGGCGCCACCGAATCGAACAACCTCGCGATCCGCGGCGTCGCCGAGTTCTACAAGGATCGCAAGAACCACATCGTGACCACCGTGACCGAGCACAAGTGCGTGCTCGATACCTGCCGCCACCTCGAGCAGCAGGGCTTCGAGGTCACCTACCTGCCGGTCCAGAAGAACGGCCTGGTCGATCTCGAGCAGCTGCGCGCGGCGATCACCGACAAGACCGTGGTGGTCTCGGTGATGGCGGTGAACAACGAGATCGGCGTCATCCAGCCGCTGGCCGAGATCGGCAGGATCTGCCGCGAGAAGAAGACCTTCTTCCACACCGACGCGGCGCAGGCGGCGGGCAAGATCCCGCTCGACGTCGAGGCGATGAACATCGACCTGATGAGCATCTCGGGCCACAAGATCTACGGACCGAAGGGCATCGGCGCGCTGTACGTGCGGCGCAAGCCGCGCGTGCGCCTGGTGCCGCTGATCGTCGGCGGCGGCCAGGAACGCGGTTTTCGTTCGGGCACCCTGCCGACGCCGCTGTGCGTCGGGCTGGGCGAGGCGGCCGAGATCGCGATGAAGGAAATGGACGCCGAGTCCAGGCGGCTGAAGAAGCTGCAGGACCGGATGCTGAAGGGCCTGCGCGACAAGCTGCCGGAGATCTACGTCAACGGCGACCTCGAGCATCGCATCCCCGGCAACCTCAACATCAGCTTCGCCTACGTCGAGGGCGAGTCGCTGATGATGGGCATCAAGGGCCTGTCGGTGTCGTCCGGATCGGCCTGCACCTCGGCCTCGCTCGAGCCCAGCTACGTGCTGCGCGCGCTCGGCGTCGACGAGGAGCTGGCCCACACGTCGCTGCGCATCGGCCTCGGCCGCTTCACCACCGAGCAGGAAGTCGACCAGGCCGTTGACGAACTGGTGCGGCACGTCAAGAAGCTGCGCGAGATGAGCCCGCTCTGGGAAATGGCCCAGGAGGGAATCGATCTCAAGTCCATCGAGTGGGCGGCCCACTAGGGCGTCCGCGGTAGTCCAGGAGAGAGTGTCATGGCTTACAGCGAGAAGCTGATCGATCACTACGAGAACCCGCGCAACATCGGGTCGCTCGACAAGAACGCCGAGGATGTCGGTACCGGCCTGGTCGGCGCGCCGGCCTGCGGCGACGTCATGAAGCTTCAGATCAAGGTCGGCGCCGACGGGCTGATCGAGGACGCCAAGTTCAAGACCTTCGGCTGCGGTTCGGCGATCGCGTCGAGCTCGCTGGTCACCGAGTGGGTCAAGGGCAAGACGATCGACGAGGCCGAGGCGATCAAGAACACCGACATCGCCAGGCACCTCGCCCTGCCGCCGGTGAAGATCCACTGCTCGGTGCTGGCCGAGGACGCGATCAAGGCGGCGATCGCCGACTACCGCGCCAAGGCGACCAAGAAGGACGAGGCGACCGAGGCCGCCGAGTAGGCCGGCCTCCCGCCCCAGCAGAGAGAAGAGAGCCCGATGACCACGTCCCCGACCGTCGACACAGCGGCGACCGAAGCCCCGAAGCCCGCGCCGCGCCCGCGCCGGCCGCGCCCGCAGGTCATGACGGTGACGCCGGCGGCGGCGGAGCGGGCGAAGGCCCTGATCGCCGGCCGCGGCAAGCCGACCGCGGGCATCCGCATCGGCGTGCGCAGCAAGGGCTGCTCGGGCATGTCGTACACGCTGGAGTTCGCCGACAAGCAGGAGCCGATGGACGAGGTCGTCGATACCGACGGCGTGCGGCTGCTGATCGATCCCAAGGCCTCGCTGTTCCTGATCGGCACGGTGATGGATTACGAGGAAGAGAAGCTGAAGTCGGGCTTCGTGTTCAGGAACCCGAACGAGAAGGGCCGCTGCGGCTGCGGCGAATCCTTCCACGTCTGA
>CAYQRL010000016.1:0-118511 GCA_964420105.1 uncultured Reyranella sp. | reverse complement strand
TTCTCCTCGAACGGACTCAACCTTACTACGTGAGAGTTTCAGGGGAGCAGGTCACTCCAGTAGGGGCCCTGCCCTGACCAAGAGGGAACAGCGTACCCGTGATCGTCTGCATGTTGCCCACGGAAGCGCATTGGAGCACAATCTCCACCGCTGGGTGTAGGGTCCGGAAAGAGTGAGCTCGAACGCTCCAGTGGGACACTCCGGTCGGAGAATGCCGGAATCATGCGATCCGGTGGTTCGTCCCGTTTTTGACTAACGCTTTGGTATACATCGACTGAATCAGTCCGTCTCGGGGCACCACTTCCATTCTCACCGTTGCAAGGGCGTTTGATCGCTGGCGATCCCGGGATGGGCGTCGCGCCGGCCCGACGCTGCTCGAGGCGCGACAGGCGGCGCCCGCTTTCCCGATGGACGGTGCCGCGCGGCCTCCACCATCCCGACCTAGTCCACCAGCAGGTCGGCGCGCAGCAGCATGCTTTGCGGCACCTTGACCCCGATCGCCCTCGCCGTGCCGACGTTGATGGCCAAGGTGAAGATGGTCGGTTGCTCGATCGGCAGGTCCGAGGGCCGGGTGCCCCCCAGGACCTTGGCCGCCAGGATCGCGACGTGGCGGTAGCACAGCGAAAGCCGGGGGCCGTAACTCGACATGCCCCCTTCCTCGACGGTCTCCGGCCACTCGTAGATCGCGGGCAGGTTCCGGCCTCGCAGCTCGGCCATGAACTGGAACCGCACCGACTGGAGAAAGGCCGACGCGAGGAACTGCACGGCCTCGACTCCGGCGTCGCCCAGTCGGGCGAGGCCCGGTTGAACCTGTTCGGCCTTCTGCACGTGCACGATCTCGAGCGCCAGCCCCCTGGTGCGGGCCGCTGCCTGCAGGTTGCCCAGTTCGCGATGAACCGTGAGGCTGTCGTCCCCCACGATGCCGACCTTGCGGACGCTTGGCACCAGTTCGTGCAACACCTCGAGCCGCTTGGTATCGAGCAACCGGCCCATCACGGACACGCCGGTCGTATTGCCGCCCGGCCGGGCCACGGAAGCAACCTGGCCCGTCCCGACCAGGTCATCCGTCATGGCGACGATCGGAACGGTCTTGCTGGCAGACTGGGCAGCGGCGACGCCCGCTATGCTGAACGCCACGAGCAGCTGGGCGCCGGCTGCCACCAACTCGGCGGCGAGCGCCGGCAAGCGCTCGCGCTCGCCGTCGGCAAAAGCGAGCTTCACGCGATAGTGGCGCCCCTCCTCGAGGCCGAGGTGGGCCATGTCCCGGTTGAACACACCCGGGAAGAGGTCGCCCGCAACGGACCCGACCCGCAGGATGCCGATCAGCGGCAGGTTGGCCTGCGCGTGCGCCAGGGCGGGGAGGAATGCAGGTGCCGCGAGCAACGAGCGCCGTAACATCCGCCCAGGATAGTCAGTCGCCGCTTTCGCGTCAGCATGGCCGAGAGCCCGGGGCCAATGCCGGGAGCCTCGCTGCCAGCCGGCTGCCGCCGGCCCGCCCGGGTGTCCGCGGGCGTGGCGTACGGCGTTGAGCGCGCGCTTGTCACGCAACCGCCGCTGCCTCTCCGCGCTAAGGGGCCATGACGCGCACCGCATCGACCGCACCGCGGGCCGGTGGCCCGTTGCCCGGCGGCCCGTTGCCCGGCGGCCTGGCGATCCTCGTCCTGCCGACCCTGCTGCTCATGCTCGGGGCGGCCGAAGCATTCGGCCACGACATCTATCACCGGTGGCGCAAGCCCGATAACCCGGCGGTGTCGTGCTGCGACGACGGCGACTGCCGCCCGACCCGCGCCTGGCTGGGCAACGACGGCCTGTGGCGGGCGTGGAACGGCACCACCTGGCTGACGGTGCCGCGCGAAATCGTGCTGCCGACCGACTACGGCCACGACGGCCGCAGCCATCTCTGCGAACGCGAGGGCTACATCTACTGCTTCACGCCCGGCCAGGTGCGGGGCTAGGGCGAGCCGCGGTCGCCAGCAGGCCTTCGACGATCTCCTGGACTTCCAGCGCCTCGGCCAGGGTCGCGAGGTGGTGGGGCTGGCCGCGCACCAGCCGGGCGACGCCCTCGAGCTGGCACTTGAGGGCCAGCGGCCGGGCCTGGTCCTGGGGCAGGGCGTCCGGCGCCTGCTGCCAGCTGCCGTCGGGCGCGCGGCGCTGGGCGATCGACCAGTCGCACAGGCGCACCGCGCCCCTGTCGCCTTCCAGCAGCCAGACGTTGTGGTCGTCCTTGGCGGTCTCGCCGACCGAGCCGGCGAGCGTCACCGGCAGGTCACCGGCGCGCAGTGTCGCCGCGAGGCCGCGCTCGGACCTGCCGCTCTCGGGGAACGCGGCGCGGCCGGCGGCGTCGCGCAGGGGGCCGCCGAAGCGGCGCGACAGGAACAGGAAGTGCGAGACGACCTCGCGCGTGAAGCCGCCCTGCATCGGCCTGTCGAGCCAGCCGGCCGCGTCGACCTGCCAGCCGCGCGGCCAGCGCGCGAACGCGACCTCGATGCCGATCCGCCGCGGCGTGCCGATCTCGCCCGCCTCGACCCACCGCCGCAGCGTCGCCACCGCGGGCGACGAGGCGAAGGGGAAGTTGACGGCGCCGCGGTCGCCGGCCTCGGCGACGAAGGCGCGGGCGTCGGCGACGTCGACCGACAGCGGCTTCTCGCAGAACACGGCCTTGCCGGCGGCCAGTGCCGCGCGGGCATGGCCGAGGTGCGAGGCCGGCGGCGAGGCGATGTAGGTGCAGTCGCCGGCGGCGATCGCCGCCGCCGCGTCGGCCAGCCGCGGGACCTGCGGGAAGGTCCGCGCCATGCGCTCCAGCGCGGCCGGCGCGGGGTCCCAGATGCCGGCGGCGCGGACCAGCGCCGGATCCTGCTGCAGGATCGCGTTGAGCAGCCGCTCGCCCATGATGCCGGCGCCGATGATGCCGATCGCCACGCTGCCCCTGGTCATGTTCCTCGCCGCCGTTCCGTTGCCGCTGGTGGGATCGCGGTTGTATTCGGTCGGAGGCGGGCCGTCACCGGGTCCGTCGGGGAACGTGGTCAGCGCAGCACGAAGTCGGCGGCCCACAGGCCGCGGCGCTGGCGGCGGGCGACGCCCTCGAGCTCGACGTAGTCGTCGCCCTCGTTGCGGGCGGCGAAGGCGAAGCCCGCCAGCACCATCTTCAGCGCGAGGTCGTCGGGACCGGCGAGGCAGCGCGCCACCGCCTCGGGCCCGGTCGCTTCGGCCACGACGGTGCAGCGGACCGCCCGGCTGCCGATCACGTCGCGCAGGAAGTCGATGGCGCTGCGGCCGCATTCCCACTCGCTCTCGTCCCTGACGCAGACATGGTCCGGCCGCGGCCCGTCGATGCCGACCAGCCGGACGCGGGTGTCGCCGACGGCGATGGTGTTGGCGCTGACGACCGCCGCCGGTCCGACGAGGTCGGCCGACCGGCCGGTGCCGGGCAGCAGCAGGGCGAACAGGGCCGCGGCCAGGCGGAGCGCGGCGACGGGATCGGCGGGTCGGAACATGGTGCCGGGCCAGACTTCTGGAGAAGCGGCCCGGCGTCCACGATCGAAGGTCCCAGTTTGGACGGAACCCGGCTCTATCGTGCCGGCCGCTCCTAGGCCGTCCTGGCCTTCAGCTCCTCGAGCTCCTTCTTCGCGCCGGCGGTCAGGCACAGCACGTCGGAGGTCAGCATCACCATGTCGAAGCCGCGCTTGACCGCGCCGGCGGCGAAGGCGGCGCTGGCGCAGTGCATGACGCACTTGATGCCGGCCTTGTGCGCCGCCGCCAGGATCTTGTCGCAGGTCGCGAGGTGCAGCGGGTCGGGATTGTCGCCGCGCGGCGGCAGGCCGAGCGCGAACGACAGGTCGGCCGGGCCGATGTAGACCGCGTCGAGGCCGGGCGTGGCGCAGATCGCGTCGAGGTTGGCGAGGCCTTCCTTGGTTTCGATCATCGCCATCACCACGATCTCGTCGTTGGCGTGGGCGACGTAGTCGGCGCCGCCGTACTGCACGGCGCGGATCGGGCCGGACGAGCGCATGCCGACCGGCGGGTAGCGGCAGGCCGCGACCGCCCTGGCCGCTTCCTCGGCGGTGTTCACCAGCGGCACGATGATGCCGTAGGCGCCGAGGTCGAGCGCCTTCATGATCGCCGCCGGCTCGTTCCAGGCCACGCGCACCACCGGCACCGTGTCGGTCTGGGAGATCGCCTGCAGCATCGGCACGACGTCCTTCATCTCCGACAGGCCGTGCTGGAGGTCGACGCACAGCGCATCGAAGCCCAGCCGCGCCATCACCTCGGCGGTGAAGCCGTGGGACACCGACAGCCAGCCCAGCGTGGCGCACTTGTTCTCGCGCCACAGCTGCTTGATCTTGTTCCGCCGCATCGTCGTCTCTCTCCCGTTTCCAGAGTGTCGGGGCGTATCAAACCCTCAGCGCGCGAGGTCGGCAATGGCCGCCTTCTGCTGGTCGGTCAGGGCCACGCCCTTGCGCGTCGCCGCGTCGACGAAGACGTGGGTGAAGTGGCAGACCGCGGCCGGTTCCTCGGTGCCGTCGCGGAAGATCGCCAGCTCGTAGCGCAGCGAGCTGTTGCCGATCCGGCCGATCCGCACCCCGACCGCGACCGTCTCGGGAAAGCCGATCGGGGCCAGGAACTCGCAACCGCTGGCGATGCACAGGCCGATGGACGTCTGGCCGGGCGCCCGCAGCACGCCGCGCTCGATCGCCATGGTGGTGAGCGCGGTGTCGAACCAGCTGTAGTAGGTCGCGTTGTTGACGTGGCCGTAGGCGTCGCAGTCGGCCCAGCGGCTGGCGATCGAGGTCCACCAGCCGTAGTGCCGTCGCCGCTCGTCGCGCGCCGGG
The DNA here is from genome assembly GCA_964420105.1 of uncultured Reyranella sp. GTDB lineage: Bacteria > Pseudomonadota > Alphaproteobacteria > Reyranellales > Reyranellaceae > Reyranella. The sequence goes on along the minus strand of CAYQRL010000016.1, from coordinate 113,682 downwards.
CGCGGTGCCTGCCCATCCGCCATCACGCGCCCCAGAAGCGCCGCAGCCCGGTGGCGTCGCCGTTGAACAGGTTGCGGTCGCTGTGGCTCACGCCCTTGACGATGTTGGTCTGGCCGTAGGCCGGCTTGCCGGCGTGCTCGTCGCCCGCGTACTGCCACAGCTTCCAGCCGACCGCCGCCCAGGCCTGCGGCACCTCCGGCGAATCGTGGTAGTCGGCGACCCACAGCGGGCAGCGGGCCAGGATCGACGACGCGGTGACGGGCGAGTCGAGCCGGTAGTTCGAGTTGGGCAGCGGCTCGCCGTCGGCCCAGGTCGGGTGGACGTAGACCAGCGGCAGCCGGCCCGTGGCGTTGGCCACCGTCTGCACGAACGCCTCGGCCTGGTCGAGCCGCATGCTGTTGCGCGGGTTGGGTTCGTTGTGCTCGAGGTCGAGCGCCAGCAGGGTGCGCGGGCCGGGCCGGGTGACCGACAGGTAGAAGGCGGCCTGGCGCTCGCCCGACATCTGGCCGGTGCCGAAATGGTAGGTGCCCCACAGCAGGCCCGCCGCCTCGGCCGCCGGTCGGCGCGGCGCGCAGGTCGGGTCGACGTAGTCGCCGCCCTCGGTCGCCTTCTGGATGACGCCGTGGATGCCGCTGGCGTGGACCTGGCGGAAATCGGTGACGGTGACGAAGCGGCTGATGTCGATGACCGCGTCGATGCCCATGGTGGCGCGGTCGGGCGGCGGCGGGGCGACGGGGACGTGGTGGGCGGTCCGGGTGGGCTGGGTGGTGGTGCAGCCGGCGGTGGACGCCGCCAGCCCGAGCAGGGCGGTTCTACGCGAGATCATCCGCCGACAGTAGGACGGGGCCGCCGCCGGGTGTAGTCTGTTCGCAACTGCCCGCGTGGACAGCTGTCCGCGAAGAGGCGAGAGGGAGGACCATCATGCGCATTTCCAGGGGCGTTTCGCGCCGCTCGCTCGTCGCGCTGGCCGCCGGCGCCGCCGTCCTGCCCGCGGCGTCGCGGGCGCAGGCCTACCCGTCGCGCCCGGCCCGCATCCTCGTCGGCTTCTCGCCCGGCGGCGCCACCGACATCCAGGCGCGGCTGGCGGCGCAGTGGCTGGGCGAGCGCCTCGGCCAGCAGTTCATCGTCGAGAACAAGGCCGGCGCCAGCGGCAACATCGCCACCGAGATGGCGGCCAGGTCGCCGCCCGACGGCTACACGCTGCTGCAGGTGGTGACGCCGCACGCCATCAATCCGGCGCTCTATCCCAACCTCGGCGTCGATTTCCTGCGCGAGATCGCGCCGGTGATCTGCGCCGCGCGGCTGGCCTACCTGGTGGTCGTCAACCCGTCGCTGCCGGTGAAGACGCTGCCCGAGTTCATCGCCTACGCCAAGGCCAACCCGGGCAAGGTCAACTACGGCTCGGCCGGCGCCGGCACGCCGCAGAACATCGCCGCCGAGCTGTTCAAGATGATGGCCGGCGTCAACCTGCTGCACGTGCCCTACCGCGGTGGCGCCCCGGCGGTCGCCGACCTGATCGCCGGCCACGTCCAAGTCGTGTTCGCGCCGGTCTCCGAGTCGATCGAGCACGTCAACGCCGGCAAGCTGCGCGCGCTGGCCGTGACCACCGCGGCGCGCCTCGAGGTCCTGCCCGGCGTCCCGACCGTGGCCGAGGTCGTGCCCGGCTACGAGGCCAGCGGCTTCGCCGGCATCGGCGTGCCGGCCGGCACGCCCGCCGACATCGTGGCGCTGCTCAACAGGGAGCTGAACGCCGGCCTGCTCGACCCGAAGATCCGCGGCCGCATCGTCGAGCTCGGCGGCACCCCGCTCGGCGGCACCCCGGCGGAGTTCGGCAAGATCCTCGCCGAGGCGACCGAGAAGTGGGCGCGGGTGATCAGGTCGGCGGGGATCAAGGCCGACTAGGGCGGCGCCGGTCACGACCGGCGATTTCCTTTTCCGCGCACCCGGTGGCGGACTAATGTTTGCCCATGACGCAAACGAAACCTGCAGTCCGCCCCCTCGAAGCCGTTGCCCCCGACGTCCCGTTCCCGCCGCTTTCGGTCGAGGCCCTCGAAGCCTTCCGGCACACCGAGGCCTATCGCCGGATCAAGGCGTACTTCGCCGATTACCCGGCCCAGTCCTTCATGTTCCGCGACTCGCGCGCGATGCTGTTCTCGCTGGTGCGGCTGCTGCGGCCCAAGATCGTGGTCGAGATCGGCACGCTGTTCGCCGGCACCGCCGAGCTGCTGGCGCGGGCGCTGTGGGAGAACGGCGACCGCGGCCTGCTCTACACCACCGACCCGTACGGCGGCGAGCGCTGCCCCGGCATCATCGCGTCGTGGCCGATGCCGATCTCGGCGATCACCCACTACTACCCGAAGAACTCGATGGAGTTCTTCGTCTGGCTGGCGGCGCACGACGTCGTGCCCGACTTCGTCCTGGTCGATGGCAGCCACGACTACGAGTGCGCCCTGTTCGACCTCATGATGGCGTCGCGGCACTGCGCGCGCGGCGGTGTCGTGCTGATGGACAACGCCGAGCAGAGCGGGCCGTGGCGCGCGACGCGCGAGTTCCTCGAGGCCAACCCCGGCTGGCGCGAGATCGGCGGCGCGATCGCGCGCGCCACGCCGTCGCAGCCGTTCGACGCGCACCGGGCCTCGCTGCCGGATACCCACTTCCTGATCCTGAAGGCGCCGGATCACTTCGACATCGCCGCCGGGCCGCACTCGTGGGGCGAGAAGCGGATCTGGAAGTCGATGGTGAAGGGCCTGCACCTCGACCTGCCGGCGCAGGTCACGCGGGGGACGCTGCACTACCACGCGACGCTGCGCGCGCTGGCCAACGGCAACACCGAGTTCGACGAGCTGCGCATCGACGGCAAGGTGCGCCTCGACCTCGACGGCAAGGCCCTGGCCCTCGACCAGCCGTTCGCCCAGCCGGTGCGGTCGGAAATGCACAAGAAGCACGCCGACACCGTGTTCACGTTCGAGGTCGACCTGTCGTGGCAGCCCGACCCGGGGGCGCCGCCGCTGGCCGTCGCCAGCGTTCCCGTGGCCTTCGACTAGGGCGCGAGGGCGGAAGGCGAGATCCGCCGCGCGCCTCGTCCGCCTACAGGTCGATGCGGTCGAGTCCCCAGGTGATACCGGCGAGGTCGGGCAGCTCGCGGCCGTCGTCCTTGCCGATCTCCTTCCTGATCGCCGCCTCGAGCTTCCGGTTCATCGCGGCCAGCAGCTTCTCGTTCTTCTTGCGGTCGAGCGCGAGGTTCGCGGTCTCGCCGGGATCCTTGTCGAGGTCGTAGAGCTCGACGTCGTTCCACTTGAACAGCTGGTCGAGGGTCTGCGGGCTGTTGTGGTCGAGCGGCGAGAAGTACCGCGTGAAGCGGTAGCGGCCGTCGAACGCCGAGCGGACGTGGCCGCGCTTGCGCAGGTCGGGCTTGAAGCCCTGCTTCTTCGCCTCTTCCCTGGGATCCTTGCCGGCCGCCGCCGCCGTGGCGGCGAAGTCGAAGACGCTGGCGTCGTTGCTGGCCAGCCCGCTGTAGGTGAACAGCGTGGCGTCGCGCACCGCCTCGATCGCCCTGCTCTCGGGGTTGCCGAGCAGCGGCGACAGGTCCTCGCCCGGCAGCGGCCGGCCGGCGTACGCGGCGGCCTGGTCCGGGGTCGCGCCGGCGAAGGCCAGCAGGGTCGGCACGAAGTCGATGTGGCTGCTCAGCGCCTTGCACGATCGTCCGCCGGTGACGTCGGGATGGACGATGGTCATCGGCAGGTGGGTGGTCTCGCGGTAGGCGAACGGCCCCTTGCCGCGCAGGCCGTGGGCGCCCGCCATCTCGCCGTGGTCGGAGGTGTAGACGACGATCGTGTTCTGCGCGAGGCCGAGCGCGTCGAGTTCGGCCAGCAGCGCCTCGAGCGACTGGTCGACGTTGCGGATGCAGTTCAGGTAGTAGTCGTTGAAGCGCTTCCAGCGCGCGTCCTCGGGCGGCACGTGGCCGAGGACATGGTCCCAGATGCGGTCGAACTCGCCGTGTGCCTTCGGCCGGCCGGGCGCGTCGAACGGCTCGCGCAGGCTGCGTGGCAGCGGCTGGTCCCAGCTCGCCCGGTAGAGCGCGTGGTCGGGCGCGCGCGCCGCCTTCAGGCGCAGCTTGCCGGTGTCCTGTACCCGCTCGCCCGGCGCGTCGGTGTTGAAGTACATGACGTCGTGCGGGTTCACGAAGCTCACGAACATGCACCACGGCTTGCCGTCGTCGGCCAGCGGCCGGCCCCTGGTGCGCAGCCAGTTGATGGCGCTGGCGGCGGTGACCTGGTCGTAGCTGTAGCCGCCCAGCGTGTGGCCGATCAGGTCGCCCGGCGAGAAGTTGTCGGCGAAGCCGTACTTCTCCATGCCCGGGGTCATGAACCGCTCGATCTCGGTGGTGTCGAACTCGCGGCTGAGGTGCCACTTGCCCTTGTAGGCGGTGTAGTAGCCGGCCTTGCGCAGCATGTGGCCGATCGTCGGCCTGTCGGTCGGCAGGTCGCGCATCCACGGCACGTCGAGGTTCTCGTACATGCCGTTGTCGGGCGTCTGCAGGCCGGTGACGATCACCGCGCGCGACGAGGTGCACATCGTCGCCGGGCACTGGTGGTTGGTGAAGCTGACGCCGGCCTTCTGCAGCCGTTCGTGGCCGGGCAGCGACAGGCCCTTCGGCCAGCGCGCGTGGAAGCGCTCCTGGTCGGAGAAGACGAACAGGATGTTGAGGCCGGTGCGCTTGCTGGGCGCGCCCGGCGGCGGCACGTAGGGGGCTGCCGGAGCGGCGGGTGGCGTCGCCTGGGCCCGCGCCTCGCCGGCACCGGTCGAGACCAGGGTCGAGGCCAGCAGCGGCGCGGCGGCGCCGGCGGCCAGGGTCCCGAGGAAGCGCCGCCGCTCGCGGTCGACCGTGCCGTCGGCGTCGTTCGTCATCCCGGACTCATCCTCGCGCTGGCTCATGGCGTCGGATAGATACCACCGATGTGGCGACTCTGCGGCAGCCGCGCGTCAGGGACGGACCTGCAGTCTGGCGGGCGAGGTCGTCATGCCGGTGAAGTCGCGGGCGCTGGACAGGATGCGCCACGACAGCATGCGCTGGGCGTAGTCCAGCAGGCGGCCGGCGCAGGCCGGGTCGGCGGCGCGGTCGTGCAGGCAGTGCGGGTCGGCGGCGAGGTCGAAGAACAGCGGTGGCAGGGCCGCGAAGTGCACGTACTTGCCGTGCTCGTCGCGGATCACCGCCAGCGAGCAGGCGTCCATCGGCAGGCCGAGGTCGCGTTCGGCGTCGGCGGCGCCGAGACCGCGGAAGTCGAATTCCCAGTGCACCGCGGTGCGCCAGCCGGCTGGCGTCTCGCCGCGCGTGAACGGCAGCAGCGAGCGGCCGTCGCACTGGCGCGGCGGCGCGAGGTCGAGCCACTCCAGCACCGTCGGCATGACGTCGATCGCCTCGGTGAAGCGCGCGACGCTGCGGCCGCGCCCCGGGTCGGCGGCGCGGCGCGGGTCGCGCACGATCAGCGGCACGTGGAAGGCCTCGTCGAAGTAGCCCTGCTTGCCCAGCATCCAGTGGTCGCCCAGCATCTCGCCGTGGTCGGCCGTCACCACGACCAGGGTGTCGTCGTAGAGGCCCCATTCCTTCAGCCGGTCGAGCAGCCGCCCGACCTGGTCGTCGACCTCCTGGACCATGCCGTAGTAGGTGGCGCGCAGCTGCGCGATCGCGGCGTCGTCGAGCGCGGTGACCGGGCCGTCGCCGGTGACGAAGTAGCTCGACTGCTTCTGGCCGGCGAGGTAGGCGGCGAGCAGCGGGTGCTGGGCGGCTTCCTGCGCGACGGTCGGCGCCCGCACCGGCCGCGGCATGTCCGCCGCCCGGTAGAGCGCGTGGTACGGGCGCGGCGCCACGAACGGCGGATGCGGCCGGATGTAGGCGGCGTGCGCGAACCACGACTCGTGGCGCCGGCGCCCGATCCAGTCGAGCAGCCGGTCGGTGAGGAAGGCGGTGATGCTGTCCCCGGCGGCGAAACGCGCCGGCGCGAAGGTCGGACCGCTGCCGGTGCCGTCGTCGTCCCGGGTGACGTCGACCGGGCGGTAGATCTCGGTGACGTCGTCGGCGAACGGGTAGCCGCGGCCGGCGAGGTGGGCCATCCACGGCAGCGGCCGCTCCGGCAGGTGCAGTTCCGCGGTGAAGCCCGGCATCACGCCCTCGTAGGTGCGCAGCGCCGGATCGGCGGGATCGAGCCCGGTCGGGTCGGGCGCGGTGTCGGTGTAGCCGAACAGGGCCGGGTCGTAGCCGGCGCGGCGCGCCTCGAGCGCGAGGTTGGTGAAGCGGCGGGCGAGCGGCGTGCCGTTGCGCATCACGCCGTTGTTGTGCTGGTAGGTGCCGGTCAGCAGCGCCGCGCGCGACGGGCCGCACGGCGAGGCCTGCGCGAAATGCCGCCGGAACAGCACGCCGTCGGCGGCGAGGCGATCGAGGTGGGGCGTCTTCAGCAGCCGGTTGCCGGCCGCGCCCAGCGCGTCGGCCCGCCACTGGTCGATGACGATGAACAGGACGTTGCGGCGCGCGCTCATGGGACGCGATCCTTCCAGATCGCGTCCCGGTTGGCGAGAGGGCGCCGGGTCGGCCGACGCTTCAGCCGACGGCCGGCGTCTTCACCTTGTAGGCGTTGTCGATGATCGCTTCCGGCAGCGGCTGGCTCTCGGTCTCCGGGATCAGGACCTCGATGTAGGCCGCGCCGTCGTGCGTCTCGATCCTGGCCAGCGCCGCCTCGAGCTCGGCCACGGTGCCGACCTTCAGAGACAGCCAGCCCTCGCAGCCGAAGGCCTGCGGCAGCAGGTGGTAGTTCAGGCGGGCGAGGTCGTCGTAGGGATGGCCGCGCTCGCTGATCACGTCCTCGACGCCGTACAGGCCGTTGTTGAGCACGAAGATGATCGGCTTTACCTTGTAGCGGCCCATCGGGCCGAGCTCGTTGAGCGTCAGCTGGTGCGAGCCGTCGCCGGTCACCAGGATGGTGCGGCCCGAGGTCTTGGCCATCGCGACGCCGAGGCAGGCCGGGGTCGCCCAGCCGATCGAGCCCCACAGGCCCTGGCCCTCGGCCGAGACGCCGGCCGGCAGCAGCATCTTGTTGAGGCGGGTCATGCAGCTGCCGGTCTCGATCACCACCGTGTCGCCCTTGCGCAGCGCGCGCTGCAGGCGCGGGTAGAAGGCGTTGGCCGAGAGCCGCTCGTCGGCCTTGCCGACCATCGGCAGCGGCTCGACCTTGACCGGGTTGGCGCCCTTGCGCGGCGTCACCCCGGCCGCCAGCGCCGCCAGCACGTCGTCGATCGCCACGTTCAGGAACACCTTGTCGCCGGCGCGGACCCAGTTGTCCTGGATCGACACCAGGCGCTCGGCCTTGGGCACGGCGGTCCACATGCCGGTGTTTAGCTCGTGGGTCAGCAGGCCGCCGACGTCGACGACCAGGTCGGCGGCGTCGATCGCCTTGCAGACCTCCGGCGAGCTCGACCACAGCTCGCCGCAGTACATGCCCATGTACTGCGGCAGCGACTCGTCCATCGTGCCCTTGTCGTTGGCCATCAGCGCGAACGGCAGGTTCGACCGGGTCACGAACTCGGTCGCCTTGTCGGCGACGCCGTAGCGGGCGACCAGGTGGGTGACGATCGCGACCGGGTTCTTCGCCGCCGCGATGCGGGCGAGGATCGTCGCCACCGCCGCTTCGAGCTCCTTCGCGACGCTGGCCTGGCGCTTCAGCGCCGACAGCTTCTTGCCGGTCACCGGCGTGCCGAGCACCGGCATGGTGCCGTTGACCTCGGAGATGACGATGTAGGCGGGCAGGCTCTGGCGCAGCGCCTCGCGGACCACGCGCTCCATCTCGTCGACGCAGTTGTCCGGCGTCAGGTTGGCGGTGACGCAGCAGGCCGCGCCCGACAGGGCCGCGAAGCGGTCGTAGACCGTGTCACCGAGGTTGTGATGGGTCAGCAGGCCGAGATGCTGGATGCGCTGGCTCGGCATGCCGACGAGGTGGAACACCGGCAGGCGATGGGCCCGGCTGCCCATCACGCCGTTCAGCGCCGACAGCTCGCCGACGCCGTAGGTGGTCGACAGGATCGCCGCGCCGCGCACGCGGGCATAGCCGTCGGCGGCATAGGCGGCGTTGAGCTCGTTGGCGCAGGCGATCCAGGACAGGCCCGGCACCTTCTCGGCGGCGTCGTCGATCGCGAAGGCGTAGTCGCCCGGGACGCCGAAGACGCGATCGATGCCCAGCTGCGCCAGCCGGGCGAGCGCGTACTGGGCGACGGTCATGGTGGTCATGTTCATACCTCGTGAGAAACTGCGCGGGGCGTAATCCCTGCCGCCTGCTCACGCAACGCGCGGCGCGCGGCAATCGTCACCATTGCGGTGACATCTGCGACAATCTCTCCGCGCCGGCAACGACCCGGTCAGGACAGGTCGAAGCGATCGAGGTTCATCACCCGGGTCCAGGCCGCGACGAAGTCCGCGACGAACTTGGCCTGCCCGTCGGCGCTGGCATAGACCTCGGCCAGTGCCCGCAGCTGCGCGTGCGAGCCGAACACCAGGTCGACGCGGGTCGCCGTCCAGCGGACCTCGCCGGTGCGGCGGTCGCGGCCCTCGAACAGGCCGTCGGCGCCGGCGACCGGCGTCCACGCGGTCGCCATGTCGAGCAGGTTGACGAAGAAGTCGGTGCTGAGCGTGCCGACCCGGCGGGTGAAGACGCCGTGCTTGGCGCCGCCGTGGTTGGCGCCGAGCACGCGCAGGCCGGCCAGCAACACGGTCATCTCGGGCGCGCCGAGCGTCAGCAGCTGGGCGCGGTCGACCAGCATCTCCTCCGGCGACAGCCGCGATGGCCCGGCCCGCCGCCAGTTGCGGAAGCCGTCGGCCTGCGGCTCCATCACCGCGAACGAGGCGACGTCGGTTTGCTCCTGCGTGGCGTCGGCGCGGCCGGGCGCGAACGGCACGGTGACGGCGTGGCCGCCGTCGCACGCCGCCTTCTCGATCGCCGCGCCGCCGGCCAGCACGACCAGGTCGGCGAGCGAGATCCTGCGGCCGCCCGGCGCCGAGGCGTTCCACGCCGCGCGGATGTCCTGCAGCGTCGCCAGCACGCGCGCCAGCGCGGCCGGCTGGTTGACCTCCCAGTCCTTCTGCGGCGCCAGCGCGAGCCGTGCGCCGTTGGCGCCACCGCGCTTGTCGGAGCCGCGGAAGGTCGAGGCCGAGGCCCAGGCCGTGGCGACCAGGTCGCCGACCGACAGGCCGCAGGCCAGGACCCTTTCCTTCAGCGCCGCGATCTCGGCCGCGCCGACCAGCGGGTGGTCGACCGCCGGCAGCGGGTCCTGCCACGGCAGCACCTCCTTCGGCACCAGCGGGCCGAGGTAGCGGACCACCGGCCCCATGTCGCGATGGGTTAGCTTGAACCAGGCGCGCGCGAAGGCGTCCGCGAACTGCTCGGGGTGGGCGTGGAAGCGGCGCGAGATCTTCTCGTAGGCGGGATCGAAGCGCAGCGCGAGGTCGGTCGTCAGCATCGCCGGCGCGTGGCGCTTCCCCGGGTCGTGGGCGTCGGGCACCGTGCCGGCGCCGCCGCCGTTCTTCGGCGTCCACTGGTGGGCGCCGGCCGGGCTCGTGGTCAGCTCCCAGTCGTAGCCGAACAGGTTGTCGAAGAAGTTGTTGCTCCAGCGCGTCGGCGTCGTGGTCCACGTGACCTCGAGGCCGCTGGTGATGGTGTCGGCACCCTTGCCGCTGCGGAAGCCGCTGTGCCAGCCGAAGCCCTGCGCCTCGATCGGCGCGGCCTCCGGCTCGGGGCCGACCAGCGCGGCATCGCCGGCGCCGTGCGCCTTGCCGAAGGTGTGGCCACCGGCGATCAGCGCCACCGTCTCCTCGTCGTCCATCGCCATGCGCGCGAATGTCTCGCGGATGTCGCGCGCGGCGGCGACCGGGTCGGGCTTGCCGTTCGGGCCTTCCGGGTTGACGTAGATCAGGCCCATCTGCACGGCGCCCAGCGGGTTCTCGAGGTTGCGCTCGCCGCTGTAGCGCTCGTCGGCCAGCCACTTGCCCTCGGGTCCCCAGTAGATGTCGCTCTCGGGCTCCCACGCATCGACGCGGCCGCCGGCGAAGCCGAAGGTCCTGAAGCCCATCGATTCGAGCGCGACGTTGCCGGCCAGGATCAGCAGGTCGGCCCACGACAGCGCGCGGCCATACTTCTGCTTGATCGGCCACAGCAGCCGGCGCGCCTTGTCGAGGTTGGCATTGTCCGGCCAGCTGTTGAGCGGGGCGAAGCGCTGCTGGCCGGAGCCGGCGCCGCCGCGGCCGTCGCCGACTCGGTAGGTGCCGGCACTGTGCCAGGCCATTCGGATGAAGAACGGCCCGTAGTGGCCGAAGTCGGCCGGCCACCAGTCCTGCGAGTCGGTCATCAGCGCCTGCAGGTCGCGGATCACCGCGGCGAGGTCGAGGGCCTTGAAGGCGGCGGCGTAGTCGAACGCCTCGCCCATCGGGTTGGCGCGGGGCGACGGCTGGTTCAGCACCTGCAGGTTCAGCTGGTTCGGCCACCAGTCGCGGTTGGCCATCGGCTTGCGGCCGCCGGAAAACGGGCATTGGCTGTCGCTGGTCATCGCGCACTCCCGAAAGCTACACGGCGAAAACTTGCAGCAGCACCCGCCCCGGCTCAATCGAGCGGCGGCGCGATCTACAGTTCAACATGCTGGAATGGCGGGGCGGCTGCCCGGGTCGATCAACGGATGGTTGTGTTCCGGCCGGGCCGTTGGTCGCGCGACGGCGACGGCGGCGCGGAGACCTCGAGCACGGTCTGGGCGGACGGCCCGAGCAGCGCCGCGATCTCGCCGAAGTGATGGCGGTAGCCCGCCATCGTCGCCTCCAGCTTCGGTGTCGGCCGCGCGAAGCGGTTGCGCATGTCGTCGCCGCTGACCTCGATCTCGACAAGGCCGCGGTCGACGAAGGCGCGCAGGCAACCGCGCAGCGTCGGCTCCGAGAACCGGCTCGAGCGGTAAAGGTCCTTGAGCGGGCGCGGCTTGCCCTGGCACTTCAGCAGCCAGATCAGCACGTCGTTGCCTTGCGGCGAGCCGCACTCGGGCAGGTTCTCCCGCTGCCACCGATGCAGCTTGTCGAGCGCCTTCCAGAACATCGGGTACCCACAACCCATGGATGCTATGTTCATTATAGAACAATTCGCACTGCAAGCATCATTATTTGGTGCACTAGTACTGCAATGCGGTTCGGTGCGCATGCAGTGCGAATTATGTACATTCCCGGCGATGTTCGATCTTCTCCACGACCGGACCCACAACATCCTCGTGACGCGGCTGTATGGCTCCTATTGCCTCGAGGACATCGTGGTGCGCGACCGCCAGGTGTCGCGGTTCTTCGAGCGCTCCGGCCCGGCACGCCGCATCTCCGACGTCACCGGCATCACCTCGATCGACGTGCCGCTCGAGACCATCGTCGGGCGCTTCAGCAAGGTCCTCGAGGCGCGCGACCTGTCGACCCACCTGGTGGCCGACGGCGAGCCGGGCTACAGCCTCGCGCGCGTCGTCGCCGCTCACCAGTACTTCGGGCGGCGGCGCGACCTGCCGATCGTGCCCAGCCTCGAGGCCGCCTGTCGCAGCCTCGGCATCGCCGCGCTGGACCTGCAGCCGATCGACGTCTCGCCGGTGCTGGCGCGCGAATCCGACGCCATGCGCTTCGTGGCGCGGGTCGAGGAGGCCAACCGGGACGAGGATCGCAGGCTCGAGGAACTGGCGCGGACGCTGGTGCGGTCACGGTTCGACCGGGCCCTCGGCGGCGACGACCAGGCGGCGCCGGCGATCACCGTGGCCGACCTGCTGAACAGCGAGTTGCCGATGCGGATCGACGATGGCGACCTCACCGTCGGCTGCCCGGCCTGCGGCGCCGGCACGACGCTGGCGCACTGCCGGGTCAGGTCGGGCCGCGAGACCGTGTATGCCTGCCCGAACTGCGGCACGACGCTGGTCGAGGTGCGGCCGCTGGCGACGCGCGACGCCGCCCGCGGTTACCCGGTCGGCGGCTTCGACCTCGACAACGCCGTCGACATCGCCTGCCTCGGCGTCACCCTGGCCGCGCGGCGCTGAGGCTGCGCACCGACTGCCACAGCGCGAAGGTCTCGGCGTTGCGACGGTCGCGCGGGTCGCTGCGCACGGCGGTGTTGACCATCACCAGCCGGCGCGCCGGGTCGACGAACAGGTACTGGCCGCGCACCCCGAACAGCGCGAACGACGGTTCGCGCGCCGGCACGATCCAGGTCTGGTAGCCGTAGCCGTTGCCCCTGCCGGTCTGCCCGGCGCTGAAGGCCGGCGTGCTCATGGCGTCGATCCAGGCCTTCGACACCAGCGTCCGTTCGCCCGTCCGGCCGCCGGCCGCGAGCAGGCGGCCGAGCCGGGCGTAGTCGCGCAGCACCGCGTTGAAGCCCATGTAACCGACCTCGAGGCCGGAGCGGTCGGTCAGCCAGGTGGCGTCGGCCTCGGCGCCCATCGGCTGCCACACGCGCTCCTGCAGCACCGCCATCAGCGAGCGCCCGAACGCGGCGCGGCAGACCATCGCCAGCACGTAGGTCTCGGACGAGGCGTAGTACCAGCGTGCCCCGGGCGCGGCGACGCGCTCGTTGAAGGCACGCACGGCAGCGGCGCCGCCCTCGCTGCCGCGGCCGAAGGTGGCGATCGACAGCCTCGAGACGTCGTCGTTGCCGTCGTACTCCTCGCGGAACTTCACGCCGGAGGACATGGTGAGCAGGGCAACGAGCGGCGTGCGGCCGTACTCGGTGCCGGCGAGTGCGGTGGCGTAGCGCTCGGCCGGGTCCGCGAGCGAGCGGATGCGGCCGTCCTCGACGGCGAGGCCGACCAGCAGGGCCACGATCGTCTTGGCCATCGAGAACGAGGTCAGCCGCATGGCGTCGCTGCGCCCGTACTGGTAGCGCTCGACCAGGATCTCGTCGTCGCGCGCGACCAGGAGGCCGGTCACCGGGTTGCGGTCGAGGTAGCCGTCGATGTCGAAGCGGCCGCCGCCCAGCCAGGCCGGGTTGGTGTAGCGGATGTCCGGTTCGCGGGCGGCGCGCCGCCACGGCGAGGCCAGCGCGGCGGCCCGTGCCGTCGTCGCCGGGAAGATCGCGTCGAGCCGCGAGAAGCCGTCGACGCTGCCGGCGGGCGTCCACCAGGTCCGCCGGTCGGCGCGGGGGAAGTCGGCCTGGCCGGCCTTGAGCGCGTGCAGGTCGGGACCGTCGGGACGGCGGCCGATGCCGCCCGCGAACTCGAAGCTGGCGGGCGCGGCGCGGACCGCCGGTGCGCCCGGCAGCGGCAGGGCGGCGGCGGTGGCGACGGCGGTGGTGACGAGTCGACGGCGGCCGAGACGCACGGCGCGCTCCTTCCGGTCAGGCGACCACGGGATAGTAGGGCTTGCCCCAGGGATGGCCGGGATTGTCCATCATGATGTCGATGAAGATCGGCAGCATCCACGCCAGCACCGCCGCGCCGTCGCGGACCTGCGCGCGGTTGACCGCGCCCTTCCAGGTCGCGCCGCCGTGGACCAGCTGGTTGCGCAGCACGTAGAGCCGGTCGAACACCGTGCGCAGGATGCGCGCGGTGTCGAAGGCCGCCATCGCGGCCTGGGTGTCGCGCTGGCTGGCGGCCAGCCGGTCTTCCCAGTTGGCATGGCCGGGCAGGCCGTTCTGGTGATGCCAGAACGGCTGGAACACGTACTTGTTGGCGAGCAGCGTCCGGACTTCCTGCGGGAAGCGGTCCCACACCGAGTCGTAGATCCGGTGGGTCGGGTCGAGCTTGAGCAGGGACTCGAAGAACTGGCGGAAGCCGTCGCGTTCCTTGTCGCTGTCGCTCTCGATGTGGCCGGCATAGGCGGCGTTGAAGCCGATCCACAGCAGGATGAAGCGGACGTCGGGATCGCCGTCCTCCGCCATGGCGCGGCCGAACCAGCTGATGGCGCGGTGCACCCTGAGGCCCAGCGGTTCGGGGAAGCCGGGACGCAGGCGGCGCTGCTTGGCCTTCAGTTCGTCGAAGGTGAGGGGCTTGGGCTTCGGCTTCGACGGGGTCCTGCTCGGCATCTCGATCGCTGCGGTGGGAGGGTCAGATCCAGCGCCGCACGCGGCGGCGCCAGGCGTGGAAGGCGTCGCCGAAGCGTGCCGCCAGCAGGCGCTCCTCCGGCACGATCTGGAAGCGCGTGATCCAGGCGACGAAGGCGACCGGGCCGAGGAAGCCCGCGAGGTCGCCCAGAAGCGTCGCCCAACCCGCCAGCACCAGGGCGAGGCCGAGGTACATCGGGTTGCGGCTCAGCGCGAAGACGCCGCCGGTCACCAGGGCCGAAACCCGGTCGAGGCGGTGCGGGTTGACGGTGGTGCGGGCGCGCCGGAAGGCGACCACGGCGGGCAGGGCGAAGGCGAGGCCGGCGATCGCCAGCGCGGCGGCCAGCGCGATCCGCCACGGCCGGTCGAGCGGCAGGGCGACGCCCTGGCCGCGCACCAGGAACATCGTCGCCGCGACGATCGCGGCGACCAGCGGCGGCGGCAGCCGCGTCTCCAGTGCCGTCACCGCGCGCACCGGAAGCCGATGTAGACGACGGCGGTGTCGGCCGGCTTGCTCGCCACCGGCTCGCGCCGCATCTGCGCCGCGCCGTACCACCACGAACCGCCGCGGGTGATGCGTTCGCCGCCGACCGTGCCGTCCACCCACTCCCAGGCATTGGCGCCCATGTCGTGGAGGCCGTTGACGCCGGCAACGGTGGTGCCGGCGCGGGCCGGGCCGATGCCGCGCACCAGCCGCGCCGAGCGGTCGAGCGCGGCGGTCTGCGGGCCGCAGTCCTGCAGGCAGTTGGCGCCGGCCGGGCTGTCGCCGGTCGGGTAGGGATAGGTGGTGCCGGCCCGGAACGGCGGCGGCGGCGTCGCGCGCCGCTCGGTGTAGGCGGCTTCGACCCACTCGGCGTCGGTCGGCAGGCGCTTGCCGGCCCAGCGGCAGTAGGCGCTGGCCTCGTCCCAGGTGACGTGGACGGCGGGCTCGCGCGGATCGGCGGGCAGGCCGAACGGCGCGCGCCATGTCCAGCCCGGCTTGCGCACCCAGCCGGCCTCGTAGACCGAGCCGCCGCCGTCGCGCTCGGCGCGCGTCACCGTGCCGGTGGCGGCGACGAAGGCGGCGAAGTCCTCGACCGTGACCTCGGTGCGGTCGATCGCGAAGCTGCCGACGCGCTGCATGTCGGCCGACGCGGCGCCGGCCGACAGCAGCGCGGCCAGCGCCGCGATCGGCAACGCGCGGGATCGCCGGATCATCGCCGCGTGATCCCCGGTCCCGTGGCCGGCTCGGCCAGCGGCGGCGGGCAGGCCGACGGGTCGTTGGGCGGCGGCTTGCGGCCGGGCGGCGGCGCGGGGTCGCGCGACAGCCGCCAGCAGGCGGCGTTCTCGGCGTCGAGCCAGCGCACCTTGCCGGGTGGAGTCAGCTCCATCAGGGTGAAGGTGGCGATGAACGGCACCCCGTGTTTCTGGGCGGCATTGGCGATCAGCTCGTTGCAGCTGCTCGAGCGGGCGCCGCCGCCTTTCTCGTAGCAGGTGTGGATGCCGAGCCGTCCGCCCGGCTCGACGATGCGGTCGAGCCCGGCGGCGAACACGATCACGGCGCAGGCCGAGGCGCAGCTCTTGCCGGCGCGGACCCGGGTCGTGACCTTCTCGGCCTCCATCACCTCGACCATGGCGAAGGCCTCGCCGACGTTGCCGCCGAGGCTCTCGAGCACGAGCTGGCGATTGCCCCACTCGTCGCGGTCGGCGCCCGGCAGCGCGTCGCGCAGGCGCCGCGCGTCGCCGGCCTCGATGATGCCGCGTCCGACCACGACCTTGCGTCCCTGTTCGCCGGGCTCCAGCGTGAAGCTCATCGCCTGCGCCGTCCCCGCGCCCGCGGCGAACGGGCCGAGGGCGAGCAGGCCGAGGGCGAGCAGGCGCGCGAGGAGCGACGGGACGGCGCGGCCGCGCTCAGCGATCCGGGAAATGCTGGTGCTCGCCGCCGGCATTGGGGAAGTGCTTCTTGTACGAGGCGGCGCACATCGCGCCGGTGCCGCCGCGCTTGGTCAGCTCGTCGATGATCTCCTCGAGCGCGGTCACCAGGTCGCCCGCGGTCTTGCTGGTCATGGTCTGTCCCACGGCGGCGGCCAGGGTGGCCGCGACCATGACGTCGTTGTCGCTCAGTCTCACGGTGGATGTCCCCAATTTGTCCGAACGGCGCGATGGTGGCAGGGTGTCCGGCCCCCGTCGAGTGGGCCAGGGAAGGCGATTGAACCAGGCTGGACGAGACGACCCGCAGGCGCTGCGGCGACGAGCCGACGAGGCCGAGGCGCGCGCCGCGGCGGCGGCGGCGGCCTACCAGCGCGCGACCTGGATGCGGTTCGTCTGCGTGTTCTTCCCGATCCCGTTCGCGGTCGTGCTGCTGCGCCTCGAGGTCGATGCCTGGGCCTACTACGTGTGGGGCGCGCTGATCGTCGGGCTGGGCGGGCTGCTCTACGTCCTCGACACCCGGGCCTCGACCCGCGTCGACCGGCTCGAGGCCGAGGCGGTGCGTGCCCGGGCCGCCGCCGAGGCGGATCCGTCCTAGCCGGCGGGCGGCGCCGGCAGCGGCGCCCACGCCTTGGGATGCAGTTCCTTGTACTCGATCCACGGACCGGTCTCGGAGAAGCCGGTGTCGAGGGCGCCGACGTCGCTGACCCAGTAGCCGAAGGTCCGGCGGTTGGCATCGAAGCGCCAGACGCCGACCACGACGTCGCGCGCGGCGTTGCCCTTGAGGCCCGGGCACCAGAGCAGCACCGGCACCGCGTCCTTGGGCGCGGTCTCGATCGGCTGCCAGCCGCCGCCGAAGGCGCGCAGGCGCTCGATCTCGCGGGCGGCGCGCCATCGGATGTCGTGCTCGATCCGGTGCTCGGCCTGCCCCGCCGTGCTTTGCAGGCACTCCGCCCGCAGCTCCTCGGCGATGTCCGGTTCGGCCTTGCTCATCGCTCCCCGCTTCGCTTCTCGTCCCGTTCTTCCACCCGCGGCTCCAGCAGCACGTCGCGCGCCTCGTAGACCCGCTCGACCAGCCACGCCGAGCCGCCGCGGTCGGGATGGACCAGGCGGACCAGGCGGCGATGGGCGGCGAGGATCTCGTCGTCCTCGGCGCCCGGCTCGAGGCCGAGCACTTCCAATGCCTCGCCGCGCGTCATGACGCCAGCGTCATCGTCGTCGTCCTCGCCGGTCCGCGCTGCCCCGTCGCGTCGCCGCCCGTCGCGCAGCGCCAGCAGCGAGGCGCGGCCGACATAGGCCTCGAGGATGGCGGCGGCGCGCTGCACCGTGCGCGGGTCGTCCGGCGGGTCCTGCCAGATCTCCATGTCGAACGGGCGCGGCCGCAACGCTGCGAAGGCGGCGCGCACCGGCGCCAGCATCGCCCGCCACCGCACGAAGAAGGAAACGCCCAGCGCCGCCGCGCCCAGCAGCATGGCCATCGTCCAGTGCTCGCGCGCGATCGCGAGACCGATCAGCAGGACCAGGGCGAGCAGCAGCAGGAACAGCATCCAGCGCGTCGTCCGCACCATGGTGCGGGGATCGCTGTGCAGGAACCAGTCGAGGAACTTGGCCAGCGTCGCCAGCACGGAGAGCCCGAGCACGACGGCGCTGACGACGACCATGAAATCCACGGAACGCTCCGGGTGTCGAAGCCCATCTTGCGTCAGGCGAGGTTTATCGCAAAGCGGCAGTTATGCGCCGTCCCCGATTGCGCGTCGTGGGTGCAGCATTACACTTCGGGCGTGCTTCTAGGGGGAATGTGCGATGGCCAAGCGCAACAGGACGACGACCCGGGACAGCAAGCGCGGCGGACCCGGTGTCCGCGGCGCGTCGGACGGCGGCAAGGCTCCCGCCCGCGTCTCGCCCGACGAGTACGTGCGGCGGCGCACCGAGGTCGAGAAGCAGGACCACGAGGAATTCCAGGGCTACCTCGCCGACAAGAAGGCGGCCGAGACGCGCCGGAAGGCAGCGGCGCCGGTCAAGACCAAGGGCGTCAGCCGGCGCACCATGTTCAACGTCGCGGTCGGCACCGCGGTCGCCGCCGAGGCGGCGGTGCTGGGCTACAACGCCCTGAACAGCGGCGGCGGCTCGGTTTCCGACCACGGGCTGCGCCATGCCGGCGCCAACTACACCGAGGCGCAGCGCCACAACATCACCCGCGAGGTCGTCGATACCCGGGCCGACTTCCGCGGCCAGGGCCTCGGCAACTGGGTGGCGCTGCTGCCGACCAAGATGGGCGGCGGCACCTACGCCATCGACCTCAACTCCAACCGCGTGCTCGGCTCGATCTGGTACTGGAACTACGGCGACTACAACCCGATCAGCCACCATCTCTGCGCCTTCCCGAGCGCCGACCCGATCCACGGCTTCGAGTTCGTGAACTCGACCCAGGGCGGGCAGAACTCGCTGATCTACGGCATCCCGACCGCGGTCGACGCCAGGACCGTGCCGGAGGGCACCAACATCTACCGCGTGCGCTTCGACGGCACGCAGATGCAGCTGATCGAGAACGTGTCGGAGACGACCGGGCTGGGTCTGGGCGTGCACGTCACGGTCAACCCGAAGGACGCGCAGTCCTACTTCGTGACCGACGGCCAGAAGGATATCGCCGCCTGCTTCGACCGCACGACCTCGCGGGTCAAGGCGGCGCTGCGCTTCGACTGGACGCCGAACGTGCCGGAACTGCGCGACGCCTGGATCAAGGGCGGCACCCTCACCATCAAGCGCATCCACCCCGACCCCAGGACCGGCCTCTACGACTACAGGGGCACCAAGGGCAACAAGATCGACTGGGAAATGGTGCCGATGGGCGAGCTGTTCGTCGAGGAGGGCTCGCTGCCCGGCGCCGCGCCGCTCACCCTGACCGGCGCCGACGGCACGATCTGGCACCCCGAGGGTCGCTGGGCCGCCACCGTCGTGCGGCTGTGCGGCGGCATCGCCATCCTCGATCCCGAGAAGAACTTCGAGCCGGTGGCGTTCCTGCAGTTCAACAAGGACTCGCGCGACCAGTACCCGGTCGAGCGGATCGACAAGGACACCTGGCGCGTGGTGTTCGACAGGATCCACTCGCCGGGCCACGAGATCGGCTTCTCGCCAGACGGCCGCTTCCTCGTGATG
Source organism: uncultured Reyranella sp. (assembly GCA_964420105.1). Lineage (GTDB taxonomy): Bacteria > Pseudomonadota > Alphaproteobacteria > Reyranellales > Reyranellaceae > Reyranella. The sequence continues at coordinate 94,543 of CAYQRL010000016.1, read as the reverse complement.
ATGAACAACCTGCGCGAGAACAACGCCTCGGTGTTCAGCTGCGCCGATCCCGATCCGCGCAACTGGCGCAAGATCGCGCACGTCGAGGACCCGCTGTGGCGCGGCAAGTATCCCAACCCGTTCCACATGGTGTTCTCGCTCGACAGCTCGAAGCTCTACCTGTCGATCCTGCACCCGTCGCCGGCCTACAGTGGCATCATGGTGGTCGACACCAGGACGTGGACGATCATCAAGGAGATCCAGGGCATCGGCCCCGACCTGCAGACGCCGGCCATCACCTACGACGGCAAGTACGTGCTGACGCCGTTCAGCGGCTTCCAGCGGCAGTCGAGCGGCATCGCCGTGATCGACGCCACCACCGACACGCTGGTCGGCATCCTGCCGAGCAACGGCGGTCACCATGACTGCGTCATCATCCCGACCGAGCTGGCGCACATGAAGCACACGCGATCCTGCACGCTGTGATGGGCGGGCTGGCGCTCGGCCTGGCGCTGCAGAACCTCGGGCGGCGCCGGGCGCGCAGCCTGCTGCTGGTCGCCGCCGTGGCGCTGGGCTGCGGCGTCGTGTTCGCGGGCACCGTGCTGATGCGCAGCATCGACCGCAGCCTGGACGTCGGCTTCACCCGGCTGGGTGCCGACCTCGGGATCCTGCCGGAGGGCACGCTCGCCAACATCACCGCGTCGCTGCTGGTGGTCGAGCCCGGCGAGGCGGTGCTCGACGCCGGCCTGCTCGACCGCGCCGGCATCGAGAGCCTCGGACGCGTCGCCGCGCAGAAGGTCGTGCGGGTCGCCGGCTCCGGCATCGGCGGCCAGTTCGAGGCGGTCGACCTCGTCGGCTTCGAGCCGGCGCGCGACTTCACGGTGCAGCCGTGGCTGGTCGAGAGGCTCAACCGGCCGCTGCAGGCGGGCGACGTCATCCTCGGCGCCGGCCGCGTCGGCGCGCTGGGCGCGCAGCTGCTGGTGTTCGGTCGGCCGTACACGATCTACGGCCGGCTCGGCCGCACCGGGGTCGGCACGCACGAGCGCGGCGTGTTCCTGTCGTTCGCCGGCCTCGAGGCGCTGGCGCCGGCGATCGCCGCCACGGCGGGGGGCAAGGTCCCGGCGGCGCTGGCGCCGGGCAAGGTCAGCGGCTTCCTCGCCGAGCTCGCGCCCGGCGCCTCGCCGCTGCAGGCGCGGTTCGCTCTGCTGTCGAGCGTCAAGGGCATCAAGGTGGTGTCGGGCGACGGCACCCTGACGGGCATCCGGCAGGGCCTGTCGGCCCTGCTCGACGGCCTGCTGCTGCTGGCGACGCTGATGGTGGCGGGGCTCGCCCTGCTGGTCGGGGTGCTGTTCTCCGCCATCGTCACCGAGCGGCGCGGCGAGCTCGGCCTGCTCAAGGCGATCGGCGCGCGGCGCGGCCAGGTGGTGGGCCTGATGGTCACCGAGGCGATGCTGGCGACCGGGGCCGGCGGCGTGCTCGGCGTCGGGCTGGGCGTGCTGGCGCTGCGCCTGTTCGAGCGCGCGCTGGTCCGCCAGCTCGACGCGGTCGGATTGCCGTTCGCCTGGATCGAGCCGCTGCACGGCGCGGCCTTCGCGCTGGTCGCGATCGCGCTGGCGGCGCTGGTCGGCGCGGCCGGCGTGTTCGTGCCGGCGTGGCGGGCGAGCCGGCGCGACGTCCACGACCTCGTGCGCGGGGAAGGCTGATGCTGTCCTGCCGCGGCCTCTACAAGCGCTACCGCACCGAGCGCGGCGAGATCGAGGCCCTGGCCGGCGTCGACCTCGACATCGAGACGGGCCGCTTCGCCGCCGTGATCGGTCGCTCGGGGTCTGGCAAGTCGAGCCTGATGGCGGCGATCGGCGGCCTCAGCCGTCCCTCGGAGGGCACCGTCAGCATCGACGGGACCGACCTGTGGGCGCTGCCCGACGACGGGCTGGCCGACTTCCGCAATCGCCGCATCGGCTTCGTCTTCCAGTTCGCGAGCCTGCTGCCGACGCTGCGGCTGGTCGACAACGTCGCGCTGCCGGCGCTGCTCGGGCGCCGCCTCGGGCAACGCGAGGCCTATGCGCGGGCGAGCGCGCTGCTCGAGCGGATGGGCCTCGCCGACCACCGCGCCGCCTTCCCGTCCGAGGTCTCGGCCGGCGAGCAGCGCCGCGCCGTGATCGCCCGGGCCCTGGTCAACGAGCCGGCACTGCTGCTGGCCGACGAGCCGACCGCCGACCTCGACGAGCAGACCGAGCTCGAGATCATGGACGAGCTGCTGGCGGTCCAGCGCGACACCGGCGCGACGCTCGTGCTGGTGACCCACAACCTGGCGCTGGCCGAGGCCGCCGAGCAGGTCGTGCACATCGCCGCCGGACGGGTGGTGTCGTGACGGGGTGGACATGACGGGGCGGCCCGACCTCGCGGCGCTGTCGGCGGCCGAGAAGGACGCGCTGATCCGCTCGCTGTGGCGGGCGCAGGCGGCCGATCGCGCCGAGCTGCGCCGGTTGCGCCGGCGGCTCGACGCGCCGGCGGCGGACGGCGAGGCGGCGAGCCCGCTGCGCGAGCGCCTGCGCGCGGCCGACCCGCGGCCGCGCGGCGCGGTGCCGGAGCCGGTCGCCGAGGGGCTGGGCCACGGCGTGCGGCCATGGCGCTCGACGGCGCTGCTGGCCGCGGTCGGCCTGCTGTGCGCCGGCTTCGCGATCGACGGCGCGGTCGGCATCTGGCAGGGCCGCGAGCTGCAGCGGCAGCGCCAGGCCCGCCTGCTGCTCGAGCACGACGCCCGCAGCTCGCTCTACGTCGAGCTGAAGCGCATCGTCGCCGAGCCCGACGGCAAGTCGTTCCGCGCGACGCTGGCGCTGCAGAACACCGATCCCTCGGCACCGCTGTTCGTGATGCTGAACGCGGTCGGCATCTACGTCCAGGTCGGGACGACGTGGCAGCAGGTGCCGTCGCGCGCGGTCGGCGCCGCCGGCAGCGGCGTCGTGCGCCTGGTCGATGGTTACACCTGGGAGGTCGCGTTCACGCCCGACGTGACCGGGTGGGCCGAGTTGATGCCCGGCTACATGCACGTGCGCTTCCAGGCCGACCTGCTGGTCAGCCGGCGGGCCCAGCCGGGCCGCGACATCGTCGAGCGGCGCTCGCCGTTCTACGTCTACCTGAAGCCGGCCGGCGCCGACGACGCGGCGATCCGGGCGCGCACCAACATGCCGGGGACGCCGCCGCTGTTCATCCCGATGCCGCCGCACTGACGGCGGCGACCCGCCCTAGTGGCTGGCGGCGGATTCGCTGGCGGGGTCGCCGGCGATGCGGCTGTGCCACATGACGCGGCGCTGGTTCATGTCCCACGGCGTCGCCTGGTGCATCAGGCAGCGGTTGTCCCACAGCACGGTGTCGCCCGGAGTCCAGTCGTGATGGTAGATCCGCGGCGGCTGGCAGGCGAAGTCGATCAGCTCCTCGAGGAAGCGCTCGGACTCGGCCGGCGACAGGCCGGGGATGTTGTGCGCGTGGCGGCCCAGCAGCAGCGACTTGCGTCCGGTTTCGGGATGGACCTTGACCAGCGGCCGAAGCGGCACCGGCCCGTCGTGGAAGCCGTAGCCGTGGTACTCGCCGTCGGCCTGCCGGGCGCTGTGACCGAGCTTCGACTGGCTGTAGTGCAGCGAGTGGTGCGCGGCCATGCCCTCGAGCCTGGCCTTCATGGCATCGTCGAGCGCGTCCCACGCCGCGCGCATGTCGGCGAAGCCGGTGTGGCCGCCGGCGCTCGGCACTTCCTCGGCGCTGAACACCGCGCCCTTGGCCTGGACGGGCATGTAGGTGCTGTCGTGGTGCCAGCCCATGTTGCCCTTGAGGATCTTGATGACGTCGTCGTTGTCCTTCTCGGGCCGCACGGTGCCGTCGGAGCGGACGTTGCTGATCGGCAGGATCTCGAACTCGAGGTGACCGAAGCGGCGGGCGAAGGCGACCTGCTCGGCGCGCCCGAGGTGCTGGCCGGGGAAGATCAGCAGCGCGTACTCGAGCCAGGCGTCGTGAAGTGCCTTGAAGGTCGGCTCGTCGATGGTGGCGAGGCGGATGCCGCGGATCACGGCGCCGAAGGTGGCGTCGAGCGGTTCGATGTCGAAGGCGCGGGCCATGCGGGGGTCCTCCCTGCGGTGGGGGGATCATACGACTCGCCGCCGCCCGGGCAAGCCGGGTCAGGCGATCATCAGCGACCGCAGCAGGGGCAGAGTCTCCGCGGCGAAGGCGGCCGCCCCGGGGCCGGTGCCGTCGAGGGGCGTGCCCTGTCGCCAGGCGCGCAGCAGGCCCTGCTCCGGCCCGCTCACCGGGAAGCCGCCGCCGAGCAGGGGGCTCGCGAGGTCGGCGATCTCGCTGCCGGCATCGAGGGTGGCCAGGAGATGGGCATTGAGGCGGTCCGCGGCCGGCTGCGCCGCCGCCGCCTCGTCGGCCGGCCGCACCGCCGCGACCAGCTCCGCCCCCAGCAGCAGGTCGATCGCCTCGACCATGTCCGGGACCGTTCGGCCGCCGCCCAGCTGGCGCGCGAGGTCGTCGAGCGACCGCGGTTGGCGGTCCGCGAGGAGATCGAGCACCGCGCCGACGGTCGCGTCGGGCGGGCCGAGGCCGCGCAGCTTGAGCGGCGCGCGCAGCTCGAACGGCAGGCCGGTCTTGGCGCTGGCCCGCACGAACCTTTCTGCCGCGATCGCGGCGGCGGTCGCGGCGGCGACCGGCGGCTTCACCCAGTAGTCGCTGCGGAAGGTCCGGTTGAGCACGAAGTCGCGGACGGTCTCGCGCAGCACCGGGTCGTCGATGCCGTCCAGCAGGGCCTGCTGCGCCGGCTCGATCAGCAGCGCATCGACGGCGCTGCCATAGCCGGCCGGGGCGGCGAAGACCAGGCCCTCGGCCGCGAGCCGAGACGCGACCTCGGAGAAGTACATCGGCTGCCAGTCGCGGTTGAAGTATTCGTGCGCGAGGTAGGGACGGTCCGCGTGCTTCAGCGCCGCGAACGCCTTCTCGAGGCGGGGATGGTCCTGCAGGTAGAACGGCGCGGTGCCGAGCAGCCGCTCGGCGAACGCGAGGGCGCCGTCGATGCGTTCGGTGATCGTGCCGCCGGCGGCGCGCTCGGCGTGCTGCACGACGAGGTTGCGGACCGGCTCGATCATGGCCTGCCCGGGCAGCGCGTTGTAGCTGATGTACAGCACGCCGCCGGGCCGCAGGTGTCGGCCCGCGAACGCGGCGAGCCGCGCGCGGTTGGCATCGGAGACCCAGCTCCAGACGCCGTGCAAGACGATGTAGTCGAACGTCGGCAGGTCGTCGCGACCGGCGTACGCGGCGAAACTGTCGGCCGAGAGCTCGGCCACGACACCCGCCGCCTCGACCAGCCGCCGCGCATGGGTCACGTGCTCGGGGTTGATGTCGGTACCATACCAGCGCGTCGGCCCGGTCGCGGCGTGCAGCGCGAGGCTCACCCCCTGGCCGAAGCCCAGCTCGCAGGCGGTTTCGAGGCGTGGCGGCTGCAGGCCGGCGCGCAGCAGTGCCAGCCGCATGAACAGGGGATTTGTCCGGCGATGGTAGCCGTAGGTGTAGCCGACCTCGGTCACGTAGCCGTCCGCCTGCGACGGCGGTGCGGCTCGATCAGCCGGCATCTGTGTCTCGCCCGCGGGCCATCATGTCCTCCCACCGGCGATCATACGAAAAACGGCCGGGACGCGCCCGGCCGTTTCTCCCGTCCAGGCGGGATCGCCTACTGGATCACGATCTCGACGCGGCGATTCTGCGGCTCGCGTACCCCGTCGGCGGTGGGCACCAGCGGGTTGGCCTCGCCGCGGCCGACCACCGAGATCGCCGAGGCCGGGACGCCGTTGCGGACCAGCGCGTCCTTGACGGCATTGGCGCGGCGCAGCGACAGCGCCATGTTGTACGCCTCCGGACCGGACTTGTCGGCGTGGCCGGTGGCGGTGATGCGCGCGTTGCCCTTCTGCTTGTAGGCGTCGGCGGCCTGGCGGATGGTGTTGAGCGCCTGGTCCGACAGGGTCGACTTGTCCCAGTCGAAGAACACCATGAACGACGGCGGCGTGACCGGCGGCGCCGGCGGCGGCGGCGGCGCCACCGCCTCGGCCTGGCCGAACTTGTAGGTCAGGCTCAGCATGGTCGAGATGTTGTTGTTGGTGAAGGCGCCCGGGTTGGTGGTGCCGTAGTAGCGGCCGTCGAGGCTGATGCGGAACGAGTCGCTGACGTTGAAGGCGACGCCGACGATGCCCTGGTAGGCGAACTGGGTGCTGCACAGGTTGCAGCCCTGGATGGTCGAATCGACGAAGGCGATGCCGGCGCCGGCGCCGATGAACGGCGTCACCGGCCAGCCCATGGCGAAGTCGTACAGCAGGTTGCCCATGATCGAGACCTGGTCGACGCGACCGCGGACGTTGGCCCAGCCGGTCGGGAAGGCGACGACGCCGTTGCCGGTGTTCGACCGGTACAGGCCTTCCAGCTCGACGCGCGGCCCGACGAAGTCGTAGCCGATCTTGCCGCCGGCGCCCCAGCCGGTGTCCATGACGTAGCTGTTGTTGTTGAGCAGCCAGTTCAGGCCGCCTTCCGCGCCGATGTACATGCCCGGGCTGCTGGTGCCGGTCTGGGCCTGGGCGGCGACCGGCAGGACGGCCAGGGCGGCCGCGGCGGCGATCGACTTCTTGATCATGGGATGTGTTCCTCGGCTGGGGTGACGACTGCCCACCCCAACGAGGTTCCCGAAGTTGCAGTTGCCGGCGACGGATTTATCCGCCGCCGGCGTTGCAACCTTGCAACAGGGCGTTTCCGCCTACTGCATGAACCAACCGTGGCTGACCACCATCGACTGGCCGGTCAGTGCGGTACTGGACGCGCCGGCGAAGTAGAGCACGGCGTCGGCGACCTCGTCGGTGGTGGTGAACTGGCCGTCGACCGTGTCCTTCAGCATCACCTTCTTGATGATGTCCTCCTCGCTCATCTTGAGCTCGGCGGCCTGCTCGGGGATCTGCTTGTCGACCAGCGGGGTGCGCACGAAGCCCGGGCACACGACGTTGGCGGCGACGTTGTACTCGGCGCCTTCCTTGGCCAGCACCTTGGCCAGCCCGATCAGGCCGTGCTTGGCGGTGACGTAGGGCGCCTTCAGCTTCGAGGCTTCCTTGGAATGCACCGAGCCCATGTAGACGACGCGGCCGTACTTGGCGGCGTACATGTGCTTGAGGCAGGCCTTGGTCGTCAGGAACGCGCCGTCGAGGTGGATCGACAGCAGCTTCTTCCAGTCGGCGAACGGGAAGTCGACCAGCGGCTTCACGATCTGGATGCCGGCGTTGCTGACCAGGATGTCGACCTTGCCGTACTTCGCGACGGTGTCGGCGACGCCCTTCTCGACCTGCGCCTCGTCGACGACGTTCATCGCCACCGCGAAGGCGTCGCCGCCCTTGGCCGCGATCTCCCTGGCCGTGGCGTTGGCCGCGTCGAGGTTGAGGTCGGCGATCACCGGGATGCCGCCCTCGGCGGCGATGCGAACGGCGATCTGCTTGCCGATGCCGCTGGCGGCGCCGGTGACGATGGCCACCCGGCCCTTGAATCGAGACATGTTGAAGTCCTTCCGTGGTTGAACGTGCTTTGCGCTAGGCGAGGTAGTCGTGCACGACCTCGCCGAGGCCGAGCGTCAGGTCGGTGATGTAGTGGCTGGCCGACACGACCTCGCGCACCGGCAGCCGGTTCACGTCGCACATCGCGTGGTCGAAGAACTGCAGCGCGGCCGGGCCGGCCCACGCGCCCTTCAGGGTGACGTCCTCGCAGTAGTAGCGGACCAGCTCGCAGATCCGCGGCGTGCAGTCGACGTGGGGGATGATCTTGACCATGAAGGCCGGCTTGGCCAGCGACTTCAGGAGCGGGGCGTGGTCGATCTCGCGGTGCTTGTAGCCCATGGTGGCGCTGACGCAGAGCACGCTGCCGTAATGCAGCGTGCAGACCAGGGTCTCGCTCTCGTGGCTGATCTTCGGCGTGGCCAGCTTCTTGGGGAAGCCCCAGATCTCGCGGCCGCCGGCGATCGGCGAGTTGTCGTCGAGGTACATGGCGTGCACGTAGCCGCCTTCCTGCACCGTGCCGTCCTTGTCCTTGAAGCGCACCGGGATGACCTGCCCGGTCTCGGTGTAGTCGCCGAAGCCGGTCGAATCGGGCATGCGGATGAACTCGTAGTTCACGGTGTCGCCGACCACCTCGAGCGGCTCCGGCACCACGGCGCGCAGCAGCTCGGGGTCGGTGCGGTAGGTGATGACCACGAACTCGCGGTTGTAGAACTTGTAGGGTCCCCGCGGGTAGGCGGGGTTGTGCAACGGCATCGCGAAGGCCGTGTTGCGCACGTCGGCGATTTTCATCTCTGTCTCCTGCTTACTTCCGGCCCTGCATCTTGAGGTCGAACGTGAACACGCCGTCGGGGCTCTGCGGCCGCTGCAGCACCTCGGGGTGGGCGAGCGTGCGCGACATGTCGTCGTAACCGGTCGCCCAGTGCTCCTCCATCGTGCGGCGCGAGAACTCGAAGTCCTTGGACGAGCCCTCGTAGCGGCGCGCGTGGTAGATCAGGTGGACGATGTTGTAGACCTTCTCGTCGGCCTCGGTCGCCAGCAGCTCGGCCTCGGCGCTGTGCCGCAGCTCCGGCGGCAGGCGGTCGAGCAGCCGCGACACCGCGCGCCGCATCGACTGCATGTGGCGGAACTGGTCGGTGCTGGCGCGGGTCCGGCTGGAGTAGCGGATGTCCTTCTGGCGGACGTCGACCTCGACCATGTCGCGCGGCAGCTCGCCGCGCGCGCTCCACAGGTCGACCTGGAAGGCCAGCGTGTCGAGCCGCGGCCGGTTGTCGAGCACCCACTGCAGCGGCGTGTTCGAGACGACGCCGCCGTCCCAGTAGTATTCGCCGTCGACCTCGGTGGCGGGGAAGCCCGGCGGCAGCGAGCCGCTGGCGATCACGTGCTCGGGCCCGATCACGTGCGTCAGGTTGTCGAAGTAGACGAAGTTGCCGGTGCGGATGTTGGTCGCGCCGACCGCGAAGTGAAGCTGCCTGGCGTTGATGCGGTCGAAGTCGACCAGCGATTCGAGCAGCGTCTTGAGCGGCCGCGTGTCGTAGTAGGCCAGCTTGTCGGGCGTCGTCGTCGGCACGAAGATCGGCGGCGGGAAGCGCGGCTGGAAGAAGCTCGGCGCGCCGCCGAGCAGCGTGCCGAAGGCCCGGACCTGGTTGACCCACTGGCGCTGGAAGTCGTTGTCGAACTTGACCGAGGCGATGTCGGGGACGCCGAACGGCGGCGTGCTCACGGTTTCCCAGAAGGTGCGCAGCTTCCCGACCCGCGCCTCGGGCGGGTTGCCCGCGATCAGGGCGCTGTTGATGGCGCCGATCGAGATGCCGGCGACGCAGTCGGGATGGATGCCGGCCTCGGCAAGGGCCTGGTAGACGCCGGCCTGGTAGGCACCCAGCGCGCCACCGCCCTGGAGCAGGAGCGCGATGCGCTCGAAATTGGGCCGTGGCTGCCCTGCCGCTTCCGTCATCGAACTCTTCCCCGCTTTCTGGCGGTCCCTTAGCACGATGCGGGCCGCCGGGAATGGGCCATGACGCCGCTTGGCCCGGCCCTGGATCCAGAATGGTGCAATCAGCCGCGGCCGAGCGCGCGGGCGACCAGGCGGAACGGCCGGGTCAGCCAGTACAGCGGCCACAGCGGCCGCGGCAGCGGCAGGGCGCGGTAGTCGCCGGCGGTAGGGGTGATCGCGGTCCGGGCCCGGACCCGGAACCGGTCGATCGCGCGATCGCATAGCAGCAGGTCGTGCAGGTTCTGGCGGCCGTCCGCGGCATGGCCCCGTCGCAGGGCGGCGACCAGACGGTCTGCCTCGGCATCGACCCGGGGCCGGCCGGACAGCGGTCCGACCAGCGACGCCGGGACCGCCGTGCCGAGCAGCCGGTAGGCCATCGTCGCCGCCAGCAGCACCGCGTCACCGGCGTGCCGCCGGCGGGCGCGAGCGAACACGCGCGCCCAGTCGAGGGTGGGATGGCGCTCGACCAGCCAGGCGAAGTCGGCGATCCAGGCGAGGTGGTGCCATGCTTCCTTGGTGCCGTGACCGGCCAGCAGCAGCGCGAGGTCCTCGGGGCCCAGCGTCGGCACCGCGTGACCGCCGACGGTGGCACGGTCGAGTCGCGACCACACCTCGTCGGGGTCGAGCGGGAAGGGCAGCGCGCGCGCGGTGAAGGCCCAGTGCAGGTCGATCGCGCCCCCGGGGCCTGGTCGTTCCAGTGCGACCTGCCGCTGCGCGCCGAGGAAGGCGCGCACGAACGCCGGGTCGCCCTGGGCGTTGCGGTAGCCGAGCCCGGCCAGCAGCGCCTGCGCCGCTGCAGCGCGGTCAGGCGGCACCAGCAGGTCGAGGTCGGCGTACTCGCGATCGGCCAGCCCGCCGTAGAGGGTTTGGGCCAGCACCGGGCCCTTGAAGGCGACGACGGGGATCGACGCCCGCTCGAACGCCGCGATCACGTGCACCAGTTCGGCGACCATCGCGAGGGCGCGCGCGACATGGTCGCGCTCGAAGCCGTCCAGCGCCGCGCGCAACGGGCGCATCGCCGCCGGGTCCGGCGCCAGCGCCAGCAGCGGCGCGAGGCGCGGCCGCACGGCGTGGTGCGTCGCCAAAGAAAAAAGGACGTCGAGATCGACGTCCTTCTCCAGGATGGCGCGTGCCCGCTCGAGGTCGGGCCGCGGCCGGGCGACCGTGCACAGCAGGTCGAACGCGAGGCTATCGCATCGCATGCATCAGGGGGACCTCGACGGCGGGTCTCAGGCCGACGAGCCGTCGGCCGCGAAGCGGCCGCCGCGACCGGTCCTGTTCATGCCCTTCTTGGCGCCGTCGCCCGCGCCCTTCCACCCGGCCGACAGCGTCAGGTCGCGGATCGATCCCAGTTCAACCAAGGCGGGCCGACGATACGGCTCGCGCGCCGCGGCCTCGCGGGCGCTGACATCGACGACCTTCTCGGTGCTCGGCTTGTCATTCATGGACTACACACTCCGTTTCCCCAAGGTAAAATACTACAGGAAGGCAGGGCGAACGAACGGGTTTGTCACACCGAATTGGTGTTTGCGCCGCCCCGGACTGCAAATACTTCCCGGTCAGGGCGCGATTTCAACCAGCCCCTGCGCCTGCAACTGGTCCAGCAGGGCGACGATGTCGGCCTCGCAGACGTCCGGCGGCACGTCGAAGCGGGCGACGATGCCGTCGCGCAGCTGACCGACCGAGACCGGTTGCTCGAGCGCATCCCAGACCTGCACCGCGATGCCCTCGAGGCGGAAGTAGAGCGACTTCTCCATGTCGAGGATCGCGACTTCGTCGTTGATCTGGCAGGAGACTTGGCGAGTCGTTTTCCTGAAGCGGGTGGCCGCGTCGATCATGCGCCGACCTTAGGAGGCGTCCCGCGGGTTGTAAATCGGGGGGCGGCTATGTCGCGGGCAGCGTCGCCAGCCAGTGATCGACGGCATAGGCGGTGAGCGCGTGCAGCACCTCGCCCTGGGGGGCGCCGGGGGCCGGGAGCAGGCGGCGGTCGACGTAGGCCTCGAGCCGCGCCGGCGCTAGCAACGGCGGCGCCCCGTGGCGAGCCAGCGCGACGACGGTCGGAAAGACCGGCACGCCGGTCTTTGGCCGGCGCAGCACGGCATCGGGCAGCCATCCCTTCATCGCCTCGCGCACCAGCGCCTTGTTCCAGCCCCACGGAACCGGCGGCACGCCCAGCATGAACTGCAGCACCCTGAGGTCGAAGAACGGGTGCTCCCAGCGCAGCGGCGACAGCGCTTCCTCGAAGGCGAAGTCGGCGAAGTGGCGCGGCCAGGTCGGTCCGGTGAAGGACCGGTAGGCGGCCGGGTGCCAGGGATGGGAGGCGTCGCCGCCGTCGCCGAGGTCCTCGACGCGCTGGCGCAGGTGCAGCCTCTGCGCGAGGCCGTGATCGATCCAGGGCGGCAGGACATCCTCGCCGGCCGACGCCGCGGCGGGGGCGGCGTGCCGCCGCACCGACTCGAGCCAGCCCCGCGCTCCCTTCACCATCGCGTACGAAACGACGGCGCCGGCGAGCCGCGACCAGGCGCGGCGGCGCACCAGCCAGGCCAGGTAGGGATCGCGGTCGAACGCCAGGGCGTTGTCCGGGCCTTCGCCTTCGAACCAGACCGGGCAGCGCGCCGCCATCGCATCGTTGATCGCGCGCACGGGATACGCATTGACGATGCCGTGCAACGGCTCCGCCGAGCGGATGCCGCGCGACTGCCAGGCCGGGTCGTAGCTCGCCTCGTCGTACGGCACGATGCGGAGGTCGATGCCGAGGTGCGCGGCGGCCATCGTCGCGAACGCGTCCTCGCGCAGCGCCGGCTGCGACTCGAGGTGGGCGCACACGGCGCTGACGCGGCGCGGGTCGCCCGCCCGGCGCACCGCGACGGCGGCCAGGGTGGTCGAGTCGAGCCCGCCGCTCATCGAGATGCCGACGTCGCCCGAGGGCGCGGTCCGGTCGGCGATCGCCTCTGTCACGAGATCGCGAAAGCGGGCGTGGTAGTCTTCGCGGCGCGGCAGGTAGATCGGCTCGGCCAGCTCGAGCCGCCAGTAGCGGCGGCTCGACGCGCCGTCGGCGCTCCAGCGCAGGCAATGGGCAGGGGCCACCCGCTGGATGTCGCGGTAGGCGGTGCGATGCAGGTCGCGGCTGCTGCCCAGCGTCAGGAAATCCGCGATCCAGTAGTCGTCGACCGCGCGATCGGGCGCGGCCGCGGCGACGACCGCCTCGAGCGAGTTGCCGACGACGCCGGTCGCGCGGTCGCGGCCGTGGAACAGCTGCCGCTTGCCGAGCCGGTCGCGCGCCGCGAACAGGCATTGTCGCCGCTCGTCCCAGAGGACGAACGCGAAGTCGCCGAAGATGATGTCGAGGCATGCCTCGCCCCAGCGCTCGTAGGCGAGCAGGCACAGGCGCGCCGGTGCCGCGCGATCGGCTTCCGCCACGCCGGCCGAGGCGAGCCGGCGCCGCAGCGCGTCGGGCCCGTCGAGCCGCACCTCGCCCAGCAGCCACAGCCGGTCGTCGAGCCGCTCGAGACACGAGCGGTCGATCCGCCCGGCATCGGACGGTGCGCTCGAACGCACGAGGGCGACGCGCCGGCTGCGGCCGGGAAAGGCGATCTCGAGTGCGCCGGCGGCACCATCGAACGCCGGCGGCAGGCGCAGCGGCCCCGAGCCGAAGGCATGGAGCGCGGCGAACAGGGTCAGGTCCGCCGTGTCGGGGCGGGCGCCGGGGCGTCGCCCGGCCGCGCGGTCCAGCTCATGAGCCGGGTGTAGCGTTGCTGCTCTTCCTCGCCGATCAGGACGCGACCGTCGCGCTCCACCCAGGCATGGGCGGCGAAGCTGCCGCCGTCGTTCGAGACGCCGATGTGCAGTTCCGAATCGTGGCCGTGCCGGGCCAGCAGGCGCTGCAACGCCAGCGACGAAGACAGGCAGGTCGCGAACGGCGTGCGGCGCGCGGCGGCGCGCCCGGCCCACACGAGACGGTCGATGTCATTGGTTGCCGTACCGGGCTCGGTCGCCCAGGCGCGCAGGCGGTCGATCGACAGGACGTGCAGTGCGAGCCGCGCGTGGATGTTGATCGCCAGCGCCCGCACGAGCAGCCGACGGCTCTCGGCAGGCATCGACAGCAGCGTGGTAAGGCGGCTCACGGTGAAGCAGTCCGGAAGATTTCCGCGGCGACGTCGGCCATAAGATCGAAGCGGCGCGGGTAGCGCAAGGCATGGATCGGCAGCAGTGCGGCCAACTGGCCGGCGAAGCGCAGCTGTCGCGCCAGCCGCCCGGGCGACGTGTTGCGGTCGTCCATCGGCGACGACAGCAGCACCCGCACGATCTCGTGGCCCGACAGCCGCAACGCAGAGGCGCCGGTCGGCGCAGGGTGTCCCGGCAGGTCGCCCAGCCAGTAGAGCGCCGACAGCGGCACCGCGTCGGGCGAGGCCCCCGCTTCGGGCGGCGGCACCATCATCTTGCCGCTGAGCGGGTTGAAGGACCCGGCGGCCAGCGCGTCGGGCAGGAACCGTCGCGCCGGTTCCTCGAACAGCTTGAGGCGTCGCGGGCCGGGCCAAGCGATGGCCCGGCCGTCGACCAGCTCGATGCGCAGCACGTCGTCGGTGACGAGGCGCGCGCCCTGCCCGACCAGGAATGCGGCGAGGCTCGACTTGCCGGCGCCGCTGGGACCCAGCAGCCCGATGGCGCGACTGCCGAGATCGACCGCCGTGGCGTGCAGCGGCTCCTCGCCGGCCAGGGTCAGCGCGGTGCCCAGCACGATGTTGAGCAAGTTGGCCTCGACCGAGCGCGGGTCGGCCTTGCTGCCGCTGCTGCAGGCGACCGCACGGCCGTCGGCCGAGACGATCGCCTCCACGACGCCGGGCGCGTCGAGGTAGAAGCGCCCGTCGGGCAGGAAGGCGTGGGCGATCCAGTCGTCCTGCGGCATGGTCAGCCGGTCGGGCGGCACGGCGGCGCGCAGCGTGCCGGGCTCGACGAACGACAGCGTGACATCCGCCGCGCCGGCGCTCTCGGTCGGGCCCAGCGACAGCAGCGGCCGATCGATCGCCAGCGTGAGCCCGTAGACGTGGTAGAAGAAGCGGGGCTTCATGCGGGCGACTGCCCGCGCGCGGGACATGGGGACGCGGCACTCATGACAAGGTTCGACTGCAGCGGCATCTCGGCCGGTTCCTTCGCATCCTCCGGGCAACTCGAGGCCGCCGCCGACTTCTTTATAAAGCAAGGCTACGTGATCCTCGACAGCGTCTTACCGCGGCACCGGGTGGACGCGCTGTACCGCGCCTTCGTCGCCGACTACGCGCCGTTTCTCGAGGAAAAGGCGACCGGGCCGTCGCTGCAGGTGAGCGGCAAACGACGCATGATCGCGCTGCGCTTCGCCGGTCCGTTCGCCGATCCGGAGGTCTTCGCCAACGCCTGCGTGATGGCGCTGGTGCGCAAGCTGCTTGAACCGACGGCCATCCTCGAGGCCTATGGCTGCATCCTGTCGCTGCCGGGCGCCTCGGCGCAGCACGAGCACCACGACGGGCCGCACCTGTTTGGCAGCGTGCTGTCGGCGATGTTGCCGCCCTACGCGCTGACGTGCGCGTTGCCGCTGATCGAGATGAACGAGGCGCTGGGCAGCACCATGCTGCTGCCCGGCAGTCACCGCTGGCAGCAGCGGCCGGCCGAGGCCGAAACGCTGCTGCCGGTCGTGCCGCCGGGATCGTGCGTGCTGTGGGACTACCGGCTGCGTCACTTCGGCACCGAGAACCGCTCGACGACGGCGCGGCCGCTACTCTACGGCACCTATGCCCGGCCGTGGTACCGCGACCCGGTGAACTTCCGCGAAACGCCGGACCTCCAGCGCCTCGACCTGCCGTCGGGCTTCGTGCAGACCCTGCCGGAGGACATTCGCGGCCTGCTGCAACATGCCGCCGAGGCGGCCCCGGGCGACCGGCGTGCTTGATTCCGCCTTTTTCGGGAGACATATGGCCTCCATGCGCATCCTCCTCGCCGTCCTGACCGCCGTCTCCTGGACCCTGTTCGCCGCCCTGCCGGCCGGCGCCCAGCAGGTCGGGGTCGCCCAGGTCGAGCAGTACTTCAACAGCATCCGCACCCTGAAGGCGCGGTTCGTGCAGTCCAATCCCAACGGCGCGATCCTGCAGGGCACGCTCTACGTCCGCCGGCCCGGCCGCATGCGCTTCGAGTACGACGCCCCGTCGCAGCTGAAGATCGTGGCCGACGGCAGCCAGGTGACGATGTGGGATCCCGCCACCCGCGACTTCGGCCAGTGGCCGATCGGCTGGACCGCGGCGTCCTTCCTGGTCAAGGACCCGCTGACGCTGAGTGGCGACCTGCAGGTCGAGAAGATCGAGCGCGTCAACGGCCTGCTCGAGGTGACGCTCAGCCAGGCGCGCAAGCCGCAGGAGGGCAAGGTGATCGTGCGCCTCAACGAGAGCCCGCTGCAGCTGAACGGCTGGACCATCGTCGACAACCGCGGCAACCGCGTCACCGTGACCCTGGCCGACCTGCAGACCGGCATCCAGCTCGCCGACCAGCTGTTCAAGAACGACAGCCCCGACCCGGCCTCGATCCGGCGACAGAACAACTAGAGAGACGGACCGCTTCGTGACCGACCTGATCGTGCGCGCCTCGACCGAGGCCGACGTGGCGCGCTGCGCCGAGATCTACGCCCACCACGTGCTGCACGGCACGGCGTCGTTCGAGATCGATCCGCCCGATCTCGCCGAGATGACGCGCCGCCGTGCCGCCGTGCTCGACATCGGCCTGCCGCACCTCGTGGCCGAGCGCGCCGGCCGGGTGCTGGGCTACGCCTACGCCAGCAACTGGCGGCCGCGTCCCGCCTACCGCTTCTCGGTCGAGGACTCGATCTACATCGACAAGGACGCGGTCGGGCAGGGTGTCGGCAAGGCGCTGCTGCCGGTGCTGATCGCGCAGTGCACCGCGCTCGGCAAGCGCCAGATGGTGGCGGTGATCGGCGACTCGGCGCAGGCGCCGTCGATCCGGCTCCACGCCGCCTGCGGTTTCGAGATGGTCGGCACGCTCGCCAACATCGGCTTCAAGTTCGGCCGCTGGCTCGACAGCGTGCTGATGCAGCGGCCGCTGGGCGAGGGCGCCGCGCCGCCGCCGCCAGCCTGACGCCCGGGGCCTGGTCCTCAGCGCCCGGCGATCAGGCGGCGCAGCGGCGTCTCGAGCGTGCGCAGCACGACCAGCGACACGACCGTGGCGAACGCGAAGTAGAACGCGAACAGCACCCCCTCCGGCAGCCGTACGTCGAGCATCAGCAGGCCGGCGTCCCACCACATGCGCAGCGGCAGGTGCAGGATGTAGAGCGCGTAGCTCGCCTCGCCCAGCCGCTGCGTCACGGGATGGGCGAGCACGCCGCGGCCCGGCGCCCCCGGCCCTTCCACGGGCGTCGCGCCGGCGAGGATGATCAGCGCGAACAGCGGCGCCAGGGCGGCGTCGCTGCGCGTCCACCACGGCAGCCACGACGCCGCGGCGAACAGGCCGACCAGGACCGCCGCGGTGGCGGGTAGCCAGGGCCGCGGCACGCGGCCGGGCCGCGCCGCGCGGCCGGGCCCGACGTGCAGGTGCCAGCGGCCGAGCGCCATGCCGAACAGGAAGTGCGGCAGGTAGAGCGGCGGGAAGTAGGCCTGCCACAGGGTCTCGCGCCGCGGCTCGGGGAAAATGCCCTCGGGCGACAGGAACTCGCGGCGCAGCCAGGTCGTGGCGACGATGCCGGCGGCCGACAGCAGCAGCAGGCTCAGCGGCGACACCCGGGCGGTGAGGCGCGCCAGCGCCGGGAACAGGGCGTAGAACAGCACCTCGACCGACAGCGACCACGCCGGCATGTTCCACAGCGTCGCGAGCGGTGGCCACCACGCCTGCACGAACAGCAGCACCATCGCCGGCCCGGCGAGGCGGGCCCACTCGGGCAGGCCGCCGGCCTGCAACTGCAGCAGCAGCACCGGCAGCGCCAGCACCAGCCCGGCCCAGTAGGCCGGGGCGAGGCGGGCGAAGCGCAGCCGCCAGAAGCGGCGCGCCGGCACGTCGACCGGCGACGACGGGTCCGGACCGGCGTGGACGTAGGTCAGGATGAAGCCCGACAGCACGAAGAAGAAGGCGACCGCGGCGAAGCCGCCGCTGGCCAGCCCGGCGACGATGCCGTGCGAGGGCTCGGGGCCGCCGGCCCGCGTCGTCACGAAGTGAAAGGCCACCACCTCGGCCGCCGCGAAGAAGCGCAGCGACGTCAGGAGGGGAAGCGGCGGCCGCCGCGCCTGTTCTGCCGGCACGCCTCGTTGATACTGGACCGAACCACCGGCGGCAATTCGATGGCGATTCACCGCCGCGCCCCGCCGTGGCACGATGGCGGCATGAGACTGATCGACTTCTTCGACCGCGGCGCCGACCTCTACCCCGAGCGCGATTGCCTGCACGACGGCACGCGCGGCTGGACCTACCGCGAGGTCCGCGCCCAGACCCACCGCGTCGCCAACGGCCTGCTGGCCGCCGGGCTGGGACGCGGCGCCAAGGCCGCGGTCTACAGTCCCAACCACGCCGCCGCCTACGCCTGCCTGCTCGGGATCGTGCGCGCCGGCGTCACCTGGGCGCCGGTCAACGCGCGCAACGCGCTCGAGGAGAACCTCTACATCCTCGACAACACCGACGTGGAGTTCCTGTTCTACCACTCGAGCTTCGAGGCGGCGCTGCCGCGGATCCGCGAGGCCTGCCCGAAGATCCGCGACGTCGTCTGCATCGACACGCCGTCGTTCGAGGCGTGGCTGGCGGCGCAGGCGCCGCAGGCACCCGACCTGCCGGACGATCCCGACGCGGTCGCCTTCCTCGCCAGTTCCGGCGGCACCACGGGACGGCCCAAGGGCGTGCAGATCACCAACCGCAACATCGAGACCATGAACGCCATCTTCTGGGCGTGCATGCCGGTGCGCTCGCCGCCGGTCCACCTGATGGTGGCGCCGATGACCCACGCGGCCGGCGTCTGCTCGTTCCCGCTGCTGCCCTACGGCGGCACCAACATCTTCATGGGCACCGCCGACCCGGGGGCCATCCTGGCGGCGATCGAGAAGCACAAGGTCACGCACATCTACATGCCGCCGACCCTGATCTACATGCTGCTCGCCCACCCCGACATCGGCCGCTACGACTACGGCTCGCTGCAGCACCTGGTCTATGCCTCGGCGCCGATGTCGGTCGACAAGCTGGTCGAGGCGATCCGCGTGTTCGGGCCGGTGCTGACCCAGACCTACGGCCAGGCCGAGGCCTGCATGATCTGCACCTTCTTCTCGCCCGAGGAACACGTGGCGGCGCTCGAGGGCAACCTGCGCCACCGGCTGGCGAGTTGCGGCCGCGCCACGCCCCTGATGCGGCTCGAGGTCATGGACGAGCAGGGTCGCATCCTGCCGCGCGGCGAGCGCGGCGAGATCGTGGTGCGCGGCGGGCTGGTGATGGCCGGCTACTACCGCAACGAGGCGGCGACCGCGGAGGCCTCGACCTTCGGCTGGCACCACACCGGCGACATCGGCGTGATCGACGAGGACGGCTTCGTCTACATCGTCGATCGCAAGAAGGACATGATCATCTCGGGCGGGTTCAACGTCTTCCCGAGCGAGGTCGAGCAGGTGCTGTGGAGCCACCCGGCGGTGCAGGACTGCGCCGTGATCGGCGTGCCCGACGACAAGTGGGGCGAGGCGGTCAAGGCGGTGGTCGAGCTCAAGCCGGGCGCCGAGGTCGGCGCCGACGAGCTGGTCGCGCTGGCCAAGGACAAGCTCGGCGGCGTCAAGGCGCCGAAGTCGGTCGACTTCGTCGCCGCGCTGCCGCGCAGCCCGGTCGGCAAGGTGCTGAAGAAGACGCTGCGCGAGCCGTACTGGGCCGGCCGCGAGCGCAAGATCTAGGGTCGGGGCGGGGCGGCGGCGGTGCGCGACTGGCTGAGACGGCTCCCGCCCAACGTCCAGGGAGCCCTGTGGCTGGTCGCCGGCGGCTTCATCTTCACCTCGACCAGCGCCATGATCCGGCTGCTCTCGACCCAGATCGAGAGCGTGCAGACCGCGTTCTTCCGCGCCGTCATCTCGGTCATCCTGCTGCTGCCGATGATGCTGACCGGCCGCGTCGTGCCGTGGCACTCCAAGCGCATCGCCGGCCACTTCTGGCGGACCGTGATGGGCACCAGCTCGATGGTGCTGGGCTTCTACGCGGTGTCGCTGCTGCCGCTGGCCGACGCCACCGCGATCTCGTTCTCGCAGCCGCTGTTCTCGGTGCTGGTGGCGGCGGTGATCGCCGGCGAGAAGGTGCGCTGGCGGCGCTGGAGCGCGACCGTGGTGGGCTTCGTCGGCGTGCTGATCATGGTGCGGCCGGGCGAGGGCAGCCTGCAGTTCGGGGCGCTGGTCGCGCTGGCCAACGCCGCCACCGTCTCGATCTCGATCCTGCTGGTCAAGCGGCTGTCGGATTCGGAGACGCCGCTGATGATCCTGACCCAGTTCGCGCTGTTCTCGACGCTGTTGCTGGCGCCGCCGGCGATCTGGGTGTGGCGCTGGCCCGACGCCTGGGGCTGGGTGCTGGCGGTCGGCATCGCGCTGTCGGCGACGGTCGGCCAGTACTTCTGGGTGCAGGCCTTCAAGGCCGGCGAGATGTCGGCGGTGGCGCCGTTCGAGTACCTGCGGCTGCCGTTCGCGGTGTTCGTCGGCTGGCTGATCTGGGCCGAGACGCCGGTGATCTGGACCTATGTCGGCGCGGCGATCGTGATCGCCTCGGCGCTCTACATCGCCCACCGCGAGGCCGAGCTGGCGCGCCAGCGGCGGCGCGCCGGGACGCCGGTCAGTCGATCGCCGGAGAAGCGCTGAGCGGCGCCTCCTGCTTGCGCAGCCACGCGCGCGCCCGGGCGCGGTGGGCCTCGGTGACGTGCATCCGGGCGGCGGTGAAGGCGGCCAGCAGGACGGCGGCGTCGTCGGTGAAGCCGAGCCCGAGGAAGAGGTCGGGGACGGCGTCGAACGGCATCACGAAGTAGGCCAGGGCGCCGAACAGGGTGGCCCGGATCGGCAGCGGCGTGGCACTGTCGGTGGCGCAGTGGAAGGCGGCGACCGCGTCCTCGGTGAAGGGCACCCTGCCCAGGGTGGCGCGGGCCTTGTGCCAGAAGCCGGCGCGGACGCGGGCCTCGTCTCGGGTCGTGGTCATCGCCCCAAGGTTGGGACCCCGCGGCCGCTTGGCAAGGGGGCCGGACCTGCTAAAAAAGCCGCCGTATCGAGGAGGATCTGCAATGAACGTCAAGGGCCAGGCAGTGATCGTCACCGGCGGGGCATCGGGACTGGGCGGCGCGACGGCGTCGGCGCTGGCCGCGGCCGGCGCCAAGGTCGCGATCTTCGACCTCCAGGACGAGCTCGGCGAGAAGAAGGCCAAGGAACTGGGCGGCCTCTACATCAAGACCAACGTCGCCGACGCCGCCAACACCGAGGCCTCGGTCAAGACCGTGGTCGAGAAGCTGGGCGCGCCGCGCGTCGCGGTGAACTGCGCCGGCATCGGCCGCGCCGCCCGCACGATCTCCAAGAA
This sequence comes from uncultured Reyranella sp., assembly GCA_964420105.1. GTDB lineage: Bacteria > Pseudomonadota > Alphaproteobacteria > Reyranellales > Reyranellaceae > Reyranella. Next base: position 73,474 of record CAYQRL010000016.1, on the reverse strand, counting down.
CGGCCCGCACGACCTCGGCATGTTCAGCCAGGTCATCCAGGTCAACCTGATCGGTACCTTCAACGTCATCCGCCTGGCCTCGTGGGCGATGAGCCAGGCCGAGCCGATGGAAGACGGCGAGCGCGGCGTCATCATCAACACCGCCTCGGTGGCGGCGTTCGATGGCCAGATCGGCCAGGCCGCCTACTCGGCGTCGAAGGGCGGCGTCGTCGGCATGACCCTGCCGATCGCCCGCGATCTCGCCGGCGTCGGCGTCCGCGTCTGCACCATCGCGCCGGGCCTGTTCCTGACGCCGATGATGATGGGCCTGTCGGCGGAGGCGCAGAAGAGCCTCGGCGCCCAGGTGCCGTTCCCCTCGCGCCTCGGCGACCCCAGGGAGTACGCCCAGCTGGCGATGCAGATCGTCGAGAACCGCATGCTCAACGGCGAGACGATCCGCCTCGACGGCGCGATCCGCATGGCGCCGAAGTAACCATGCGGGCGCGGGCGACCCTGGCGACGGCGGCGCTGCTGGCGCTGCTATCGGGGCCGGCGCTGGCGGAGCCGCGCTGGCTTGGCTGCAAGTTCAACGACACCAACGGCAAGCCGCAGACTTTCGTCATGGTGTTCGACGACATCCGTGGCACCGCGGCGCTGCTCGATGGCGCCGCGCTGGTCGACGGCGCGCAGACCAGCATCAACTTCCAGTCGCTGCGGACGCGGTTCCCGCAATACAACGTCACCTACAGCCGTAACGACGGCTCGCTGTCGGTGTCGAAGACCGGCGGGCTCGGCGGCATCCTGACCGGCGAGTGCCGCCGGATCCCGCCCCCGCAGGGCGCGCCGCAGCCGCGCTAGCGGCTGCGCGGAGGGCGCGGCGGCGACAGCCGCCGCGATCGCGGCCGCCTAGTATCCGAGGTCGGCGTTGCGCTCGCAGCGCAGGTCGGCGACGCCGTTCTCCATCGACTGCTGGCCGGGCGTGGTCTGGCCGTTGCAGGTGTAGCGGATGCGCAGCATCTTCAGCGTGTTGCGGTCCTGGTTGCCGAAGATGTAGGCCATCGCCGGCACCTGGCAGCGGGTCGAATCGGTGCCGCAGATGTCGCGCACCTGCTGGGTGACGTCGACCGTGGTCGAGGCATTGCCGGCGCCCCAGCTGGCCTCGAGGATCGAGATCGTGCGCGGCACGACCTGCGGGCCGCCGACACAGTCCATGCGGACCTTGAGGCTGGAGATCACGACCTCGGACAGCACGAAGCGCTGCGGCTGGCAGGTCCAGATCACGGTCAGGCGCTTGTTGGCGAGGTCGGTGCGGTTGTCGCCGAAGTTGGCGGCGTTGGCGAAGACATCGCACGGGTAGCCGTTCGGGCAGGTGACCCGGCTGGTGACGTCCGCGCTCGGCCCGTCCTGCGCCGTCCCCCAGTAGGCGCGCTTCAGCGCGGCCTGCGAGTTGACCTTGCGCGGCCCGCTGGCGGCCCAGTCGCAGCCGACGGCCGTGACCGCGCACAGCACGGCAAGACAAAGAATTCGAACGAACGTCGACATCGTTCCCCCAAGGATGCGCCGAAGCGAACCTAGAACCCCATTATCGCGGCGGCAATGCAATTAGTATGTCAAACGCTTCAGCGGGGCAACTGGCCTCGGCTCCCTGTATATACGCGGGATGGTCGACGCGACACGTTCTCCCGCAGCCCCCGCCCACGACGTGCCCTTCCGCGAGGCGATGACGGTCTGGGCGCGGGTGGCGGCGCTGTCGTTCGGCGGCCCGGCCGGCCAGATCGCGGTGATGCACCGCATCGTGGTCGAGGAGAAGAAGTGGATCGGCGAGCAGCGCTTCCTGCAGGCGCTGAACTTCTGCACCCTGCTGCCCGGCCCCGAGGCGCAGCAGCTGGCGACCTACATCGGCTGGCTGATGCACCGCACGGCCGGCGGCCTCCTCGCCGGCACGCTGTTCGTGCTGCCCGGGCTGCTGGCGATCATGGCGCTGAGCTGGATCTATGTGCTGCTCGGCAAGGTGACGCTGGTCCAGGGCCTGTTCTTCGGGCTCAAGGCGGCGGTGCTGGTGATCGTGGTCGAGGCGGTGCTGCGGGTCGGCCGGCGGGCGCTGCGCAACAACGTCCTGCGCGGCCTCGCCGCCGCGGCGTTCGTGGCGATCTTCGCCTACGGGGTACCGTTCCCGCTGATCATCGTCGCGGCCGGGCTGCTGGGGTACCTCGGCGGTCGCCTCGACTGGCCGGCGTTCCGGACCGGCGGCCACGGCGCGTCCGGCGGCGCCATGCTCGCCGAGGCCCACTCGCGGCTGGGCGAGGACACGCCCGAGCACGCGCGCGCCAACCTGCGCTGGGCGCTGTCGATCGGGGCGCTGTTCCTGGCGCTGTGGCTGGTGCCGGTGGCGCTGCTCTACGTCGGGCTGGGCCCGCATCACGTCTTCACCGACATCGCGGTGTTCTTCAGCAAGATGGCGGTGGTGACCTTCGGCGGCGCCTACGCGGTGCTGGCCTACGTCGCCCAGCAGGCGGTCGAGAACTACCAGTGGGTGACCGCCGGCGAGATGCTGGACGGGCTGGGCATGGCCGAATCGACGCCCGGGCCCCTGATCATGGTGACGCAGTTCGTGGGCTTCCTCGCGGCGTGGCGCGCGCCGGGTTCGCTACCGCCGCTGGTGGCGGCGACGCTGGGCGGGCTGCTCACGACCTGGGTCACGTTCATGCCGTGCTTCCTGTGGATCTTCGTCGGCGCGCCCTACGTCGAGGCGCTGCGCCGCAACCGGGCACTGGCGGCGGCGCTGGGCGCGATCACCGCGGCGGTGGTCGGCGTGATCCTGAACCTCGCGGTGTGGTTCGGACTGCAGGTGCTGTTCGCCGAACTGCGGCCCGTGACGGTGCTGGGCGCCACGCTCGACGTGCCGGTCCTCGCCTCGGCCAACCTGCCGGCGATGGTGCTGGTGGCGGCCTGCGCGGTCGCGGTCTTCCGCCTTCGCTTCGGCATGGTGCCGGTGCTGCTGGCCGCCGCGCTGGCGGGCATTGTCTACGCGCTGGTGCTATAGAGAGACCATGACTGATACCCCCACGCTTCCGGATCGCCTGTCGACCAATCCCAAGAGCCCGTTCTACGACGAGGCGCTGCTGTCGCGCGGCGTCGGCATCCGCTTCGACGGCCAGGAAAAGACCAACGTCGAGGAGTACTGCGTCAGCGAGGGCTGGATCCGCGTCGCCGTCGGCAAGACCGTCGACCGCAAGGGCAACCCGCTGACCATCAAGCTCAGCGGCAAGGTCGAGCCCTACCTCGAGAAGTGATGCACGGCGGGTCGCGACGCGCCTTCGTGGCCGGGGTGGCCGGCGCGGCAGGTGTCGCCGCCGTCCCGGCGCGGGCACAACCCGTGACCCTGCGCCTCGGCACCGCGACGCCCGGCGGCGGCTTCCCGGTCTACGGCGCCGCCTTCGTCGAGGGCCTGTCGCGCGCCGACCCCGGGCTGCGGATCGAAGCGGTCAACACCCGCGGCAGCGCCGAGAACGTGCCGCGGCTGGAGGAGGGCACGCTCGACCTCGCGCTGGTCCAGGGCGAGGTCGTGCACGAGAGCCTGTCCGGCATCGGCCGGCCGCCGGCCCGGCTCGACATCGTGACCGCGATGTATCCCACCGCCGGCATGTTCGTGGTCCGCGCCGACTCGCCCGCCCGCTCGATCGCCGACCTCAGGGGCAAGCCGATCGCCTGGGGCGCCCGGGGCTCGGGTCTCGTGATCCTCGGACGCTACGCCATGGACGGGCTCGGCCTCGACGCGGCGCGCGACTTCCAGCCGGTCTACCTCGAGCGCGCCGGCGACGGGCCGGCGATGGTTCTCGACGGCCGGGTCGCGGCCCTGTGGGGCGGCGGCGCCGGCTGGCCGGGCTTCATGACGATGGCGAGGAGCGAACCCGGCGCCCGCTTCATCGCGCCCGACCGCGACGAGATCCGGCGCATCCTCGCCCGCCACCCTTTCCTGCGGCCGGTCACCCAGCCGGCCAACAGCTTTCCCGGTCACGCCGCGGCCATCGACTCGGTCGGCTCGTGGAGCTTCGTGCTGTCGCGGCCGGGGCTCGACCCTGCGCTCGGCCATCGCCTCGCGGCGGCGCTGCATCGCCTCGAGACGATGAACCCGCCGCCGCAACTGGCCGAAACCACGGCGCGCAACACCGTGGCGGTGGCGCCGCGCGACCGCCTGCAGCCGGGCGTCGCCCGTTACCTGCGCGAAGCCGGGCTGTTGCCGGCGTAACCTTGGCGTCGGCTCCACGTTGCTCCCGGGATCAACCCGGAAGGAGCGTTTCGATGACCGACAAGACCAAGCCGGACAGCCGCGTCGAGGGCGAGGGCAGCTACACCGGTACCAAGGCGTACAATGACGCCACCGCCGACTTCGTGAGGAAGGGCAAGGTCGACAAGGCGGCGCAGGACGCCAGGAAGGCCGTCGAATCGGGCGAAGCCGACGATCTCGCAGCGGCGGAGGAGAAGGGGCGCGCCGGCGATCCGCGCGGTCTCGACAAGAAGGGCTGACGCGCTTTCGCTGTTGTCACTGGCCTCGGGAACAGTCTGCACCTACGGTGCAGCACCGTTTCCCTGGGAGAACAACATCCGATGAAGCGTCTCGTCCTCGCGGCCTTGGCCCTCGCGTTCTCCGCTCCGGCGATGGCGGCCGATCCCGCCGCCGTCGCGCGCGGCAAGTACCTGGTGGGCATCTCGGGCTGCAACGACTGCCACACGCCGGGCTACTTCATGGGCAAGCCCGACATGGCACGCTTCCTCGCCGGTTCGGACGTCGGCTTCGAGATGCCCGGGCTCGGCACGTTCGTCGGGCCGAACCTGACGCCGGACAAGGCGACCGGCCTCGGCGGCTGGACCGACGCGCAGGTGCTGGCGGCGCTGCAGAAGGGCCAGCGCCCCGACGGGCGCATGCTGGCGCCGATCATGCCGTGGCACGCCTTCGCCACCCTGACGCCGCAGGACGCCGATGCCATCGTCGCCTTCCTGCGCAGCCTGCCGCCGGTGGCGAACAAGGTGCCGGGACCGTTCGGTGCCAGCGAGAAGCCCACCACCTTCGTGATGCGCATCCATCCGCCGGAGTCGAAGTAGCATCGACCGGCGCGGCGGGAGCCTTCGCGCGACGGCGGCGTTGCCCGGCAATGCCCGTCGTCCAGGACCTCAAGCGCATCGTCGAGAAGCTGACCGGGATCGGCCGGCCCGCGCGGCTGGTGCCGCCCGTGCCGGTGCGGCCGCGCGCGCCGCAGCTGATGCGGCTGCGCGACGACGGCGAGACGCCCAACAACCGGCTGCCGCTGGTCTGCTACCGCGGCGCGCTGCGGCTCGACGACAGCGACGACCCGGCGGCGCTGCTCGAGGACACTTTCGCCGCCAACGGCTGGCGCGGCGCGTGGCGCGACGGCGTCCACGACTTCCTCCATTTCCACACCGCCACGCACGAGGTCCTGGGCATCGCGCGCGGCTCCGTCACCGTCGAGTTCGGCGGCCGGCGCGGGCGCAGCCTGTCGCTGAAGGCGGGCGATGTCGTCGTCCTGCCGGCCGGCACCGGCCATCGCCGCCTCGCCGCCAGCGACGACCTGCTGGTGGTCGGCGCCTACCCGGCCGGCGGTCGCTACGACGAGGCGCGGCCGCAGGTCGACGACCACGCGGCGGCGCTGGCGGCGATCGCCCGCGTGAAGCTGCCGCGCAAGGACCCGGTCTACGGCGCGTCGGGTCCGCTGCTCGAGGCCTGGCGGTCGGCCCAGGCCCGGCCCGCGCCCGGACCGGCGGCGCGGCGCACGCGCAAGACGCGACGCAAGCGCGTGGTCACGCGCATCGCGAAGGCGCGGTGATGCTGCCGCGCCTGTGGCAGGTACTGCGACGGACGGTCAGCGGCTTCATCGACGACTCGGCGTGGAGCCGCGGCGCCTCGATCGCCTACTTCACGCTGTTCTCGCTGGCGCCGACGCTGCTGGTCGTCATCGCGGTCGCCGGACTCGTCTTCGGCCAAGAGGCGGCGCAGGGCGCGATCGTCGAGCAGCTCACCGGCCTGATGGGGCGCGACACGGCGCAGGCCCTGCAGGACATGATCCGAAGCGCCTCCGATCGCCTGTCCGGCACCTGGGCCACGATCATCGGTCTCGGAACCATCGCGCTGACGGTCAGCGGCGTGTTCGGCGAGGTCCAGTCGGCGCTGAACGCGATCTGGAAGGCCGAGCCGAAGGAACCGGTGGTGTCGCGGCTGGTGCGGGCGCGGCTGGCCAGCCTCGGGCTCGTGATCGCCTTCGGCTTCGTGCTGGCGGTGTCGCTGGCGCTGAGCGCGGCGCTGGCGGCGCTGTCGGGCGTGCTGCGCGGCCTCTTCCCCGGGCTGGAGGCGGGGCTCGCGGTGATCGACTTCCTCGTCTCGTTCGCGCTGCTCTCGGCGCTGTTCGCCGCGATGTACAAGGTGCTGCCCGACACCGCGATCGCGTGGCGCGACGTCGCCGCCGGGGCGGTCTGCGCCACCCTGCTGTTCGTCGCCGGCAAGTACGGCATCGCCTTCTACATCGGCGAGAGCGACGTCGCCTCGAGCTACGGCGCCGCCGGGGCGCTGATCGTGCTGCTGCTCTGGATCTTCTACTCGGCCCAGATCTTTCTGCTCGGCGCCGAGTTCACCCGGGCCTGGGCGCGCGTCTTCGGCAGCCATGCCGACGGGACCGGACGGGATCGTACCGACTCCACGGAACCTTTGGTCGCGCCGCGCGTTTGAGGGCAGGCACCCCGAGCGACCGGAATGAAGCCGACCGACATCGCGCTGATCCTGGGCCTGTCGACGGCCTTCGCCGCCGGCGTCTACCTGCTGGACGCGGCGCGGCCGGCGCGCGACCCGGCGACCGGCACGCGGACGGCGAACCGGCTCGGGCCGGTGGTGACCGACCCGGTCGAGACCGGGCTGGCGGCCCGGCCGGCCCCGGTGCCGCTGCACCTCAAGCACCGGCCCGCGTTCGGCAGCGTCACCGTCGAGGCACTGATCACCGCCGCCGGCAACGAGTTGCCGGCCACTCCGGACGGCGATCCGGCGGGGGCCCAGGCCGGGTCGCTGCCCGAGACCGTCGATCCCGACGCGGTGGCGGCGCGCCAGGCCGCCGAGGCCGACGGCTACCGCGACGTCAAGGTGCTGCGTCGCGGCCCCGACGGCCGCTGGCGCGTCTCCGGCCTGCGCGGCCGCACCACCGTGCTGCTGACGGTCGATCCGGGCGGAACGGTCTCCGCCGACTAGCCCGCGACCAGGGAATCGATGAACGCGGCCAGCGCCGCGTCCTTGGCGCTGAGACCGCCGGCGTCGTGGGTCGACAGCACGATGTCGACGGTGTTGTAGACGTTGGACCACTCGGGGTGATGGTCGGCCTTCTCCGCCGCCAGCGCGACCCGGGACATGAAGCCCCAGGCCTGGTTGAAATCGGCGAACTTCAGCGTCCGCCGGATGGCGTCGCGGCCCGGCACTTCCTGCCAGTGCGGCAGGCCGGCCAGGGCCTTCGCGCGCTCGGCGCCGCTCAGCTTGACGGTCATGCTTCCTCCTGTCGGATGCACGAAGCTTGCCTCATTCGCCGCCCGCGCTCTAGGCTCGCCGCACCTTCAGGAGGGCTCCCCGTGAAACTAGTCCGACGTTCCGCCATTCTCGCCGCCGCCTCGCTGGCGCTCGCCCCGCTCGCCGCGGCGCCGGCGCTGGCGCAGAAGCAGGCCGACACGCTGCGCATCCTGTTCACGGACGCGGTGCCCAACATCGACATGTACTTCAACAGCCAGCGCACCGGGCTGATCCTGGCGCACCAGGCGTGGGACATGCTGGTCCACCGCGACCCGGCGACCTTCGAGCTGAAGCCGGCGCTCGCCACCGACTGGAAGTTCACCGACGACAGCACGCTCGACCTCACGATCCGCCAGGGCGTGAAGTTCCACGACGGCAGCACCCTCACGCCCGACGACGTCGTCTACACGATCAACATGGCGGCCAATCCCGACAGCAAGGTGGCGACGCCGTCGAACTACGCCTGGATCGACAAGGCCGAGAAGACCGGCGACTGGACCGTGCGCATCAGGATGAAGAAGCCGACGCCGGCGGCGCTCGAGTACCTCGCCATGGTGACGCCGATCCATCCCAAGGCCTACCGCGAGAAGGTCGGGCCGGAGGAGTTCGCGAAGAAGCCGATCGGCGCCGGCCCCTACAGGATCGTCAAGAACGAGCAGGGCAAGGAGGTCGTCTACGAGCGCTTCGACGACTACTGGGCGGGCTCGCCCAAGGGCAAGCCGGCGATCAAGACGCTGCACGTGCGCTTCGTGCCCGACCTCGCCACCAGCATGACCGAGTTGCTGGCCCAGCGCGCCGACTGGATCTGGAACATCAACCCCGACCAGGCCAACGACGTGAACCGCATGCCGCACCTGCAGTCGGTGCGCCAGGAATCGATGCGCGTCGGCTACCTGTCGATCGACGCCGCAGGCCGCTCGGGCGCCGGCAACCCGCTGACCAAGCAGAAGGTGCGCCAGGCGATCTGGCACGCCATCAACCGCCAGGAGATCGCCGACAAGCTGGTGCAGGGCGGCAGCCGCGTGCCGCTCGCGCCGTGCTTCCCGACCCAGTTCGGCTGCGACGCCGACGCCGCGGTGAAGTACCCGTACGACCCGGCCAAGGCCAAGGCGCTGCTGGCCGAGGCGGGCTATCCCAACGGCTTCGAGATCGAGCTGGTGACCTACGTCCAGCCGACCAGCTGGACGGCGGCGATCCAGAACTACCTCCAGGCCGTGGGCATCAAGCCGAAGATCACCCAGCTGCAGGTCGCGGCGGCCATCGCCAAGGCGTGGAAGGGCGAGAACCCGCTGTACCACGGCAGCTGGGGCAGCTACTCGATCAACGACGTGTCGGCGATCTTCCCGGTGATGTACGGCGGCGGCAACGACGACTACGCCCGCGATCCCGAGCTGACCAAGCTGGTCGAGGCCGGCGGCGCCACCGCCGACGCGGCCAAGCGCAAGAGCGCGTACTCGGCGGCGATCAAGCTGATGACCGAGCAGGCCTACTGGCTGCCGCTGTTCACCTACGTGAACACCTACGCCTTCTCCAAGCAGCTGCAGTTCAAGACCTTCCCCGACGAGCTGCCGCGCTTCTACATGGCCAAGTGGCAGTAGGGCGAGGCTAGGGGACCAGCAGGCACTCGACCCCGCCGCCCGGCCTGTCCCTGAAGGCCGGGGCCTCGACCGCGCAGCGCGGCTCGGCGACCGGGCAGCGGGGATGGAAACGGCAGCCCGGCGGGACGTTCGCCGGGTCGGGCATGGTGTCGCCCAGCCCGACGTCGGGCACGCCGAGGCCGGGCTCGGGCGTCAGCACCGAGGCCAGCAGCGCCCGGGTGTAGGGATGCTCGGGCGCGCTGAACAGCCGCTCGGTCGGCGCGCGCTCGACGAAGCGGCCGAGGTACATCACCGCCACCTCGCTCGCGACGTGCTCGACCACCGCGAGGTTGTGGCTGATGAACAGGTAGGTGAGCCCGAGGTCGCGGCGCAGTTCCGACAGCAGGTTCAGGATCTGCGCCTGCACCGAGACGTCGAGCGCGCTGGTCGGCTCGTCGCACACCACGATGCGGGGCCGCAGCACGAGGGCGCGGGCGATCGCGACGCGCTGGCGCTGGCCGCCCGACAGCTCGCTCGGCAGGCGGCGACCCATCTCGGGCGTCAGGCCGACGCGGGCCAGCATCTCGTCGACCCGCCGCGTCGTCTCGGCGCGGTCGATCGTGCCCTGCGCGCGCAGCGGCATGGCGACGATGTCGCGCACGCGGGCCAGCGGGTTGAGCGACGAGAACGGGTCCTGGAACACCGGCTGGATCAGGCGCGCCCGGGCGCGGCGGTCCATGTTGACGACGCGCTGGCCCTCGACCGCGATGTCGCCGGCGCTGGGCTCGAGCAGGCCGAGGATCAGGCGCGCGAGCGTGGACTTGCCGCAGCCGGACTCGCCCACGATTCCCAGCACGCCGCCGGCCGGCACCGCGAACGAGATGTCGTCGACGGCGACGACGTGGCGGTCGGCGCCGAGCAGGCCGCCCTTCACGCGGAACGTCTTGCGGACGTTGCGGACCTCGATCGCGCTCATGCCGGCAACCGGCACAGGAAGTCGTGGTTGGCGGAGGCGCTGCGGCGCGGCACGGCGCCGGCGCAGCTGGCGTCGGCGAAACCGCAGCGGTCGCGGAAGGCGCAGCCCTCGAAGCCCGGCCCGATCCGCGGCACCGTGCCCGGGATCGAGCCCAGCGGCTCGTCGCGCCGGGTGCGGCCGGGGATCGGCACGCAGCGCAGCAGGCCCTGGGTGTAGGGATGGCGCGGGTTGGCGAACAGCTCGGCGGTCGGCGCGCTCTCGACCACCTCGCCGGCGTACATCACCGAGACGCGGTGGGCGACGCGCGCGACGATGCCGAGGTCGTGGGTGATCAGCAGCATGCCGAGCCCGAGATCGCGCTGCAGCCCGGCCAGCAGGCGCAGGATCTGGGCCTGCACCGTGACGTCGAGCGCGGTGGTCGGCTCGTCGGCGATCAGCAGCCGCGGTTCGCACATCAGCGACATCGCGATCATCACGCGCTGGCGCAGGCCGCCCGACAGCTGGTGCGGGAACTGGCCGAGCCGCAGGCCCGGCGCGGTGATGCCGACGCGGGCCAGCAGGTCGGCGGCGCGGTCGGTGGCGACGCGCTGCGACGCCTTCCTGTGCCGCCGCAACACCTCGGTCATCTGCGAGCCGACCGTGTAGGCGGGGTTGAGCGAGGTCATCGGCTCCTGGAAGATCATCGCCATGGCATTGCCGCGCAGCTCGGCCATGCCGCGGTCGTCGAGGCCGAGCAGGTCGCGGCCCTCGAACGCCAGCCGCCCGGCGCCGCGGCGCGCGCCGCGCGCCAGCAGGTTCATCACCGCCAGCGCCGACACCGACTTGCCGCAGCCCGACTCGCCCACCAGGCAGTGGGTCTCGCCGCGCTCGACGGTCAGCGACGCGCCGCGCACCGCGGCGGTGGCGCCGAAGCCGACCTCCAGCCCCTCGACCTCGAGCAGGGCGGTCATGCCGCGGTCCTCATGCCGCCGTCCTCATGCCGACCTCGCGCCGAACAGGTCGCGCAGGCCGTCGCCCAGCAGGTTGATGCCCAGCACAAGCACGAACAGCGCCACGCCCGGGATCACGATCACCCACGGGCTGAAGAACATGTAGTCCTTGGCCTCGGCGATCATCAGGCCCCACGACGGCAGCGGCGGCGGCACGCCCAGCCCGAGGAACGACAGCGCCGCCTCGAGCAGGATGGCGAGCGCGATCTCGAGCGTCGCCACGACCACCAGGTGGCTGGCGATGTTGGGCAGTACCTCGCCGGCCAGCACGCGCAGGCGCGAGCAGCCGGCGCACCACGCGGCGGCGACGAAGTCGAGGTTGCGGACCTGCATGGTGGTCGAGCGCGCGACCACCGCGAAGCGATCCCACAGCAGGGCGCCCAGCGTGATCACCAGCAGCGTCATCGAGCTGCCGAGCAGGCCGACCACCGCCAGCGCCACCAGCACCACCGGGATCGACAGCCGGGTCGTGATCGCGAACAGCACGGCGTCGTCGATCTTGCCGCCGAAGAAGCCGCCGAGCACGCCCATCGCGATGCCGATCACCGCCGACACCACCGTCACGGTGAGGCCGATCAGCATCGATATGCGGCAGCCGTAGACCAGGCGCGAGAGGTAGTCGCGGCCGAGCTGGTCGGTGCCCAGCAGGTGGGCGGGGTCGGTGCCCGCCATCCAGAACGGCGGCAGCAGGCGCTTGCCGAGGTCCTGCGCGAACGGGTCGTGCGGCACCAGCAACGGCGCGAACAGGGCGCAGGTCACGGCCAGGCCGACGATGATCGCGCCGATCCAGGTGCTGGCGCTGCGCCAGCCGCGGCGCGGGCCGGCGGTGACGGTCGACACGGCGCTCATCCGCGCAGCCTCGGGTCGAGCACGGCGTTCATCAGGTCGGCCAGCATGGTGAGCGCGATATAGATCACCGCCAGCACCAGCACCACCGCCTGGACCACCGGGAAGTCGTTCTTGCCGATGCTCTCCCACGCCAGGAAGCCGACGCCGTGCAGGGCGAAGACCTGCTCGATCACGATCGAGCCGCCGAGCATGAAGCCGAGCTGCACCGCGGCGATCGCGACCACCGGGATGGCGGCGTTGCGCAGCGCGTGCTTGAGCAGGATCGAGGCGCGCGACAGGCCCTTGGCCCGCGCCGTGCGGATGTAGTCGGAGCCCAGCGCCTGGATCATGCCGGCCCGCGTGAGCCGGGTCAGCGCCGGGATCGCCGAGAAGGCGAGCACGATGCCGGGCATCACGTAGTGCTGCCACGAGCCGGTGCCCGAGATCGGCAGCCAGCCGAGCTGCAGGCCGAGCACGATCATCAGGACGAGGCCCAGCCAGAACGACGGCATGGCCTGGCCGAGCAGCGCCACCAGCTGCACCGTGCGGTCGAAGCCGGTGTTCTCGCGCACCGCCGCCAGGATGCCGAGCGGCAGCGAGACCACCAGCGCGATCGACAGGCCGGTCAGGCCGAGCGTCGCCGTCACCGGCATGCGCTCGGCGATCAGGCTGGAGACGCGGGTCTTGAAGAAGTAGCTCTCGCCGAGATCGCCGGTCGCCGCGCGGGCCACCCAGTCGAGGAACTGCGCCAGCAGCGGGCGGTCGAGGCCGTAGGCCTTGCGCACCGCCTCGACGTCGGCCTGGGTCGCGTTGGGACCGGCGATCGAGATCGCGAGGTCGCCCGACAGGCGCGTCAGGATGAAGGCCAGCGTCATCACGGTCATCGTGACGAGCAGGGCGACGACCAGCCGGCGGGCGAGGAATTGAAGCATGCGGTTCCAAACCTTAGTGCGGATCGCGCGTCAAGGCGACCATGCGAATCGCGTGCCGGCCGATGCGCGGGCCGGTCACAGATTCGCCCACCGACTCCCCTTGGCGGGCGGGCCGGCGTCCTATATGGGGGAGTCATGCCGGTCTTTACCAACCCGCGGCGCATGCCCTGCTTCGGCATCGCGCCCACCTTGGAGGACTTCGAGGCGATCGCGGCGGAAGCGCTGGCGACGATCCCCGAGGAGTTCCGCCGGCACGTCGGCAACGTCCGCATCCAGGTCGACGACTTCCCGTCCGACGAGGTCGAGAAGCAGATGGACCTCGACACGCCGTTCGACCTGCTCGGTCTCTACCAGGGCGTGTCGATGATGGAGCGCGGCGTCGGCCACGTCGCCAACGACATCGACCGCATCTTCCTCTACCGTCGCCCGATCCTCGACTACTGGTGCGAGTCGGGCGAGGACCTGCCGCACATCATCCGCCACGTGCTGATCCACGAGATCGGCCATCACTTCGGCCTCAGCGATGACGACATGGAAGCGATCGAGGCGCGGGCCGAGGAAGAATCGCAGCGCGTCCAGCCCAGTGCCTGAACACCGTGCCTGAACTCCGTGCCTGAACGCGGCGCCTGAGCCCGGCTGCCGGCCTCAGGCCGGCGCGGCGCGGCGCACGCCGGGTGCGCGCCAGTTTCCCTCGATCATCTGCTCGCCGGGTTGGTAGGCCCGCAGCACCAGCCGCACCTCGCCGCGCGGGATCGGCAGCCAGTTGGCGGCCGCGTCGCCGGCCGGCGGCCCGGCCTGCAGGTGGAGCGTGAGCCCGCCATCGGCATCGCGGCGCAGGCCCGGCGTGCGGTCGCCGATGGCGTAGCGGCCGATCGCGTTCTCGACGAAGCGCGCGCGCCCGTCGGCGGTCCGCGCGTAGGCCGACAGCGACCAGAAGGCGGCGGCCGGTGGCAGGCCGCCGGCCGGGAAGACGATTCGATAGGCCTCGTCGCCCGACAGCGGCCGGCCTTCGGCGTCGGCCTCGCACGAGACGTAGACCGCCTCGGCCGGTTCGAGCGCGCCCAGCCCGACCAGCGCGGTCGCGGCGCGGTACAGGTCGTCGTCGCCGAAGTTGCCGAGGTGGCGCTGGCCGTAGTGCCAGCCGTCGATGGTGGGTCCACCGTTGCCGTCCGCGCCGCCGCCGCGCGCGGCGGCGCGGATGTCGGCGTGGCCCGCGGCGATGCCGGCGAGCACGGCGCGGCGCTCGGCCTCGGCGAAGGCGCGGCGGTCGAAGCGGCGGCCCGGCCGCAGCCGGAGCGGCGCCAGCGTCTCGAGCATGGCGCGGTCGCGCTCGGCCAGCGGGCTCTCGCCCAGCGCCTCCATGCCCTGGTCGAACAGGTCGAGCGGATCGGCCGGGTGCGGTGCCGGCCAGTCGGCGACCGGCTCGACCGGGGGCACGGTGCGGTAGCGCATCAGTTCGCCCGACTCGAGGATGCGCCGCTCGTTGCGCATGTCCGGTGTCTCGAGCAGCGCGCGCGCCTGCAGGATGCGGGCGCGGTCGACCTCGTCGGGCGCGTCGACGAGGATGCGGCCGAGCAGCCACACCGAGTTTGTCGGCGCCCGCACCAGCCGGACCTCGAACGACGGGTCGCCGCGCCACGCCGGGCCGACGATCATGTGGGTCGGCGGCGCGCCGCGGTAGAGGCGGTGGCTGACGTAGGCGATGTTGTTGCTGGCGAGGTCGAGGAAGGCGTAGCAGTAGTACAGGTCGCCGACCGGCGGCACGGTCAGGAACATCGGCTCGGTCGCGAGGTCGAGCCACGCCGTCGAGTAGAGCGTGTCGCCGTTGGGCGTCGACACCGCCTGCAGCCGGTGATCGGCCAATTGCGTGACGTGGCGGAACCGGTTCAGCCGCTGGCGCTGCGGGTTGGCCTCGTCGGCCGTCGCGCGCCAGCGCAGCCGCACCATCTCGTAGACCGGGAACAGCCAGATCGTGGCGCGCCGCGCCAGGTCGTGCAGTGCCGCGTCCTGCGCCCGCGCCCGCGTCGGTGCCAGCGCCGGCGCGGCCAGCGCGCCGGCCGTCGCGACCAGCAGGCGACGACGTTTCACGCCGCCCGCTCCCGCGCCCGGCGCCGCGCCGCGACGAAGGCGGCGACCTCGCGCCACGGCTCGATCGTCCAGAACGAGCGCGCGCGGCCCGACGGCGAGGCCAGCACGAAGGCGACCGCGCCCTCCAGCTGCTCGACCTGCCGTCCGTAGCCCGGCGAGCGCCGACCGAGCGCGAGCGCGGCGGCGTTCTTGCTGGTGAAGGCGACCGCGGCGGGGCGGAAGCGGCGCAGCTTGGCGTGCAGCGCGCCGGCATCCATCGCCTGCGGGCTGAGCTCGTGGTCCGAGCCGACCTCGGTCTTGTTGAGGTCGGTCAGGCCGATGCCGAGCGCCAGCAGCTCGGGGTAGCGCTGCGGCGCGAAGCGCTCGGGCGTCAGCCCGACCGCGTGCAGCGTCGCCCAGAAGGCGTTGCCGGGGTTGGCGTAGTAGGCGCGCGCCCTGAACGAGGCCGGGCTGGGCGCGGTGCCGCAGAACACCAGGTCGAGGCCCGGCGCGAGCAGGTCGGGGACGGGCGCGTCACTCCGGCCTGATGCCCGCGGCACGGATCACCTCGCCCCAGCGCTTGTGCTCGGCCTTGATGAAGGCGTCGACCTTGTCGAGCGGCAGGAAGCCGGGCTCGAAGCCGCCCTGCTTCATGCTGGCGACGACCTCGGGCTCCTTCAGCGCCCGCTCGGTGGCGACCTTGAGCTTCTCCTTGATCTTCGCCGGCGTGCCGGTCGGCACCGCCCACAGCGACCACGAGGTCACGACCAGGTCGGGGTAGCCGGCCTCGGCGAAGGTCGGCGTGTCGGGCAGCACCGTCGAGCGCTCGGCGCCGGTGGTGGCGATCGGCTTCAGCTTGCCGGCGCTGACCTGGCCCATCAGCGAATCGATGTTGGAGATGCACAGCGGCAGGTGGCCGGCCAGCACGTCGGCGGCGGCCGCGGCGGCGCCGCGGTAGCTGACGAAGGTGAGGTCGGCGCCGGTGCGCTGCTTGAACAGCTCCATGGTCAGCGACGGCGAGGTGCCCAGTCCCGACGAGCCGTAGGAATACTTGCCCGGCTCCTTCTTGGCCGCCTCGACCAGCTTCGGGATGGTATCGTAGGGGAAGCCCGGCTTGCAGCACAGGAGGTTGGGCTGCGTGCCGATCCACACCACGGTCTCGAGATCGGTGAAGGCGTTGTAGGCCGGCCGGGCGTAGAGGTGCGGCACCAGCGCGTGGCTGCCGATGTTGCCCAGCAGCACCGAGTAGCCGTCGGGCGGCGACTTGGCGACGTTGTCGGCGGCGATCGAGCCGCCCGCGCCGGTGCGGTTCTCGACCACGAACGACTGGCCGAGATACTCCGACAGCTTGGCCGACAGGCGGCGCGCGATGTTGTCCTGCGACCCGCCCGCGGTGAACGGGCAGACCACGCGCACCGAGCGGACCGGCCAGTCATCTCCCTGGGCCCGTGCCGGCAGCGCGCCGGCCAGCGGCAGCGACGCGAGCGTCAGGGCCAATTGGCGTCTTTTCATGTTCGTCTTCCTTGCAGACCCGATTTCACTCCCCGGACGATGATGCCCGACGACGCGACCGCCGCCTAGAACACATTCATGCCGGCTGGCATGATCGCGGCAGGAGGAAACGAAACCGTGCGAACCATCGATCCCGCCGACGAGGCGCAGCTGCTGGCCACCATCGACCGCTGGATCGCCCGCGAGGTGGCGCCGCGCGTCAAGGAATTCGACCACGCCGACCGCTGGCCCGCCGAGATCGTCGAGCAGATGAAGGAACTCGGCCTGTTCGGCGCGACGGTCAGCCCGGAGTACGGCGGCCTCGGCCTGCCGGCGCGGACCTACGCCGAGATCGTGATGCGGATCTCGGCGGTGTGGATGGCGATCACCGGCATCTTCAACTCGCACCTGATGCTGGCGCTGGCGGTCGAGAAGTTCGGTACCGAACCGCAGCGCCGCCACTGGCTGCCGAAGCTGGCCTCGGGCGAGATCCGCGGCGGGCTGGCGCTCACCGAGCCCGATGCCGGCACCGACCTGCAGGCGATCCGCCTGACGGCACGGCGCGAGGGCGACCACTACGTGCTCAACGGCACCAAGACCTGGATCTCCAACGGCGTCGAGGGCCATGCCTTCGCGCTGCTGGTCAAGACCAACCCGGAGGCGCAGCCGCGCTATTCCGGCATGAGCCTGTTCATCGCACCCAAGGGGCCGGGCTTCCGGGTCGGCCGCAAGCTCGAGAAGCTCGGCTACCACTCGATCGATTCCGGCGAGCTGGTCTTCGAGGACTACCGCGTGCCGGCCGACCACCTGATCGGCGAGGTCGAGGGCCGCGGCTTCACCCAGGTCGCGGGCGGGCTGGAACTCGGCCGCATCAACGTCGCCGCGCGCGGCGTCGGCATCGCCGAGGGCGCGCTCGCCCTGGCGACGCGCTACTCGACCGTCCGCCACACCTTCGGCAAGCCGATCTGCGAGCACCAGGCGATCCAGCTCAAGCTCGGCGAGATGGCGACGCGGGCGCGGGCGGCGCGGCTGCTGACGCTCGACGCCGCCGACGCCTTCGACCGCGGCGAGCGCTGCGACCTCCAGGCCGGCATGGCCAAGTATTTCTCGTCCGAGGCGGCGCTCGAGAACAGCATCGAGTCGATGCGCATCCACGGCGCCTACGGCTATTCCAAGGAGTACGACATCGAGCGCCTGTACCGCGACGCGCCGCTGACCTGCATCGGCGAGGGCACCAACGAGATGCAGCGCATCATCATCGCCAAGCAGTGGATCAGGCGGCACGCCGAGCTGTGACCGGGTCGACTTCCGAGCCCGGCCCGCTGGCCGGCATCCGCGTCCTGACGCTGGAGCAGTTCGGCGCCGGTCCCTACGGCACGATGTTCCTGGCCGAGCTCGGCGCCGAGGTCATCAAGGTCGAGGCGCCGGACGGCGGCGATCCCTCGCGCCAGGTCGGGCCGCACCGTCTCGGCCCCGACGACAGCCAGTACTTCCAGGCCTGGAACCTCGGCAAGAAGAGCGTGACCCTCGACCTCAAGTCGGCCGAGGGACGGCGGCGGTTCGAGGCGCTGGTGCGCACCGCCGACTGCGTCGTCAACAACCTGCGCGGCACGCAGCCGGCCAAGCTCGGCATCGACTACGCCCACCTGTCGGCGATCAAGCCGTCGATCGTGTGCCTGCACATCTCGGCCTACGGCCGCGCCGGGCCGCGCGCCGACTGGCCGGGATACGATTTCCTGATGCAGGCCGAGGCCGGGCTGATGGAACTGACCGGCGAGCCCGACGGCCCGCCGACCCGGGTCGGGGTGTCGCTGATCGACAGCATGAGCGGCCTCACCGGCATCGTCGGCCTGCTGGCCTGCCTGCTGCGGGCGAAGACCACGGGCAAGGGCTGCGACGTCGAGACCTGCCTGTACGACGTCGCGCTGCACCAGCTCACCTATCCCGGCACCTGGTACCTCAACGAGGGCGACGTCTCGCCCCGCGTGCCGCGCAGCGCCCACCTCGCGCTGGCGCCGGTCCAGACCTTCCCGACCCGCGACGGCTGGATCTTCGTCATGTGCATGACGCAGAAGTTCTGGCTGTCGCTGGTCGAGGCGATGGGCCGTCAGGACCTGCTGGCCGACCCGCGCTTCGCCGATCCCAACACCCGCGCCGTCAACCGCGCCGAGCTGACCGACGTGCTCGACCCGACCTTCCGCGCGCGCGACACCGCCGACTGGCTGGCCCGCTTCAACGGCGTCCTGCCGGCGGCGCCGGTGTACCGCCTCGACCAGGCGCTCGACAGCGCCTTCACGCGCGAGGCCGGCATGGTCTCGTCGGTGCCGCACCCGCTGAAGGGCGAGCTGCGGGTCATCGCCAACCCGCTGCGCATCGACGGCCGCCGGCCGGCCCAGGCCGCCTGCGCGCCGCTGGGCGCCGACAACGACACGCTGCTGGACAGGGAAGCATGAAACTCGAAGGGCTGAAGGTCGTCGACCTGTCGTGGTTCCTGCCGGGGCCGTACCTGACCACGGCGCTGGCCGACCACGGCGCCGAGGTCATCAAGGTCGAGCCGCCCGACGGCGATCCCGGCCGCCACATCCGCCCGCCGGACGCGCGCACCTCGGTGTTCTTCCGCAACATGGGCCGCGGCAAGAAGAGCGTCGTGCTCGACCTCAAGACCGAGGCCGGCCGCGCCGACCTGTTCCGGCTGGCCACCGCGGCCGACGTGCTGGTCGAATCGTTCCGGCCCGGCGTCGCGGCCCGCTTCGGCATCGGCTACGAGGCCGTGAAGGCGGCCAACCCGGGCATCGTCTACTGCTCGATCAGCGCCTTCGGCCAGGACGGCGCCTATCCCGGCCGCGCCGCCCACGACCTCGCGCTGGAGGCGATGACCGGCGTGCTGTCGCTGACGCTGGGCGACGACGGCAGGCCGGCGATCCCGGGCGTGCCGGTCGCCGACCTGGTGAGCGGCCTGCACGGCCTGTCGGGCGTGCTGATGGCGCTGCTGCGGCGCGCGACCACGGGGAAGGGCGACTACATCGACGTCAGCATGCACGAGGCGCTGATGGCGTCGTGCGCCAACGTGCTGGGCAGCGCCTTCAACGACGGCACCCAGCCCGACGTCAAGACCCAGCGCACCACCGGCGGCTCGGCCTTCTACTTCGTCTACGACACCGCCGACGGCCGCCAACTGGTGCTGGCCGGGCAGGAGATGAAGTTCATCCGCAACCTGCTGACCGCGCTCGGCCGGCCCGAGCTCGTCGAGCTGTGCGAATGGCCGGGCGCGCACCAGCAACCGGTGAAGGACTTCCTCGCCGCGACCTTCCGGTCGCAGCCGCTGGCGCACTGGGCACGGTGGCTCGACACGCTCGACATCTGCTGGGGGCCGGTCAACACCCTGCCCGAGGCGATCGCCGATCCCAACCTCGCCCGGCGCGGCGCCATCGTGGTGTCGGACGACGGCCGCAAGCACCTCGCGCCGGTGGTGCGCTTCCGCGACGAGCCGTCGACGCCGCTCTACCGCGAGCCGCTGCTGGGCGAGCACACCGACGAGGTGCTGCGCCGGCGCTAGGCCGCGCGTGGCGGCCGCGCTCAGTCGAGCGCGGCGGCGATGCGGTCCGGCATCACGCCGTGCTTCTCGGCCAGCAGGTGGGTGTAGAGGATGCCGGCCAGCGGGTGGAGGAAGGTCGAGACGACGGCGCCGTAGAGCGTCAGCGCGAGGCTGCCGACCGCGCCGAGGCCGAACAGCGCGATCACGATCCACGCGCCCACGATGGCCGCCAGCCCCGCGGCGACGAACACGCCGAGGATGCGCAGGCGGCGGTCGCGGGTCAGGTCGACGCTGCGCGCGAAGGCGGCGCCGATGTCGCCCTTCTCGACCATCATGGCCGGGATCGCCACCGACCACAGCGGCAGCAGGAAGAACGGCGGGATCACCAGGATCGCCGACAGGCCGATCGCGAGGTAGACGATCACGCCCAGCAGCAGGACCATCCAGAAGCGCGGCGCCTGGACCTGGCGCAGCATCGGCTCCCACGCCGGCGGCGCGCCGCCCAGCGCCTTGAGCGTGCCCCAGGTCAGGCAGATCGCGGTCGCCGCGCCGGCCGCGAGGTGGACGAGGCCCGCCAGCAGCCCGAGGCTGAGCACGTCGCCGACCAGCGCCGCGGCCGAGAACACGATCGACACCGTGATGAAGGCGGTGAAGTTGTCGCGCGCCAGGCGCCAGCTCTGCTCGAGGATCGAGGTGACGGTCCAGGCCGGGGTCGGCGGCAGGGCGTTGGTCATGGTCAGCCCACCAGGGAAGTTGCCTTGGCCAGCGATACTGGCGCGTCCTGCAACAGCAGGTCCATCGCCTCCTGCTCCCAGGAGGACTCGGCCAGCGACAGCGGGTCCTGCGGCGCCAGGCGATGCTCGATCACCAGCCGCGACAGCAGGAGCCGGCGGGCGTCGCCGCCGCGCCCGCCCAGCGTCGCGCCCTCCCACGCCAGCAGCGCCGCGCTGGCGGCGTGGTAGAGGGCGCCGGCGGCCAGGCGGCAGCGCTTCTCCTGCTTCGGGTCGGCCGCGACCGCCTCGACGAAGCGCTCGACGCGATCGAGCGTGGCGCCCAGCAGGCCCTTGTACTGGCCGGGCAGTTCCTTCGACCGCTCGAAGCGGTCCTTCAGCGCCGCGCCCAGCGTCTTGTGGCCGCCGACCTTGCCGACCGCGCGCTGCACCACGTCGAGGGCGTTGATGTTGGAGGTGCCCTCCCACAGCGTGCCGACCTGGGCGTCGCGCACCAGCCGCGCCGTCACCCATTCCTCGATGTAGCCCAGCCCGCCCTTGACCTCGAGCGCCTGGCTGGCGACCGGGATGTTGTCGCGGCAGGCGCGGAACTTGTAGACCGGCGTCAGGATGCGCAACAGGTCGGCCGCCGCGCGGTCGCCGTCCTGCGCCCGGCCCATCGCCTCGGCCGAGAAGGCGTACATCGACAGTGCCTGCTCGGTCGGCAGCATGATCTTCATCAGCTGGCGGCGCAGCAGCGGGTACTCGGCGATCGCCTTGCCGAAGGCGCGGCGGCCGCGTGCCGCGGCCATCGCCTCGTTGAGGCAGCGCCGCATCATCGACGCGGCGCGCACGCCGTGGCTGAGACGGGACAGGTTGACCTGCTCCATCATCTGCTTGAAGCCCTGGCCGGCGTCGCCGACCAGGTAGGCGACCGCGCCGTCCATCACGATCTCGCCCGACGCCATCGAGCGGGTGCCGAGCTTGTCCTTGAGTCGCACGATCCGGTAGGCGTTGCGGCTGCCGTCCTCGAGCCGCCGCGGCATCGCGAACATGGCGAGCCCGCGCGTCCCCGGCGCGGCGCCGCGCGGCCGCGCCAGCAGCACCGCGACGTCGGCGTCGGCGTGGCTGCAGAACCACTTCTGGCCGTACAGCTTCCAGCGCTCGACGCCGTCGGCGCCGACGCCGATGCGCTCGGCCTCGGTCTCGAGCGCGCCGACGTCCGAGCCGCCGGCCTTCTCGGTCATGAACTGCGTGCCCTTCAGCATCGTCGCCGGGTCCTGGCTGAGCAGGCGGTCGAGCAGCAGCTTCTTCAGCGCCTCCGAGCCGAAGCGCTTGATGATGAAGTTGGAGGTGTCGGAGACCGAGACCGGGCACATCAGGCCGAACTCGGCCTGCACGAACAGGTAGGTGATGCCGTACTTGACCAGCGGGTGCGCGGGCGTGTCGAGGCCGAGCACGCCGGCGCGATGGCTCATCGCGTGCATGCCGAACTCCTCGAACGCGATCTTCTCCATCTCGCGGTAGGACGGGTGGTACTCGATCCAGTCCTCGTCGCGGCCGTAGCGGTCGCGCGCGTGCAGCACCGGCAGGTTGCGGTCGGCGACCATGGCGAGGTCGTCGAGCCGGTTGCCGGCGAGCTCGCCGAGCCGCTCGAAGTGCGGCCGCACCTGCTTCAGCAGGCCGGGTTCCATGTACAGCGACAGCAGGTCCTGGAACTGGCGGTCGATGGCGAAGAAGTTCTGGCCGTGCGCGTCCGGCGCGATGTAGTGCGCGCCGTGCGGCTGGAGAGCGGGGGCGGCGAGGGCGGTGTCGGGCATGGGGTCCTCCTCTGGGTCGTTCAGTATTGCCAGCGGCCGGCCAGGACGCGCTCGACGTAGGCCGGCACGACCTCGGTGGCGGGGCCGTAGATGTGCTCGTGGAACAGCGGCTGGTTGCCGGTGGCCTCTAGGTTGAGCTCGACGGTGCGGGCGCGCGGCGCGCGGCGGCGCACGTGCAGGACGAAGCCGGCCGCCGGGTAGACCTCGCCCGAGGTGCCGATCGACAGGAACAGGCCGCAGCGCTCCAGCGCCGCGTGGATCTCGTCCATGTGGTGCGGCATCTCGCCGAACCAGACGATGTTGGGGCGCAGCTCGCCGACCGCGCCGCAGTGCGGGCAGACCGATTGCGGCGTCAGGTCGATGTCGGACTCGTCGACCTTGTCGCAGTTCATGCAGCGGACCTCGCCGTCGCGGCCGTGCATGTGCAGGATCTTCCGCGAGCCCGCCGCCTCGTGCAGCGTGTCGATGTTCTGGGTGACGATGGTGACGTCGCCCAGGTACTGGCGCTCGAGCATGGCCAGGGCGCGGTGGGCGGCGTTGGGCTCGATGTGGGCGGCGCGGAACTGGCGCCGGGTCTGGTTGTAGAAATCGAGCACCTTCTTCCTGTCGCGATGCCAGGCGTCGAGGGTCGCGACCTCCTCGAGGTCGACGCGGTTCCACAGCCCGTCCTTGTCGCGGAAGGTGTCGATTCCGCTTTCCTTGGAAATGCCCGCGCCGGTGAGGATCACGATCCCGGGAGGCATGAGGTCCTGGTGCATAACCTCAATCTAGCCCTGTGCTAGGGTGGGAGGCCATGACCATCCGGGTCCTCTTCGTCTGCACCGGCAACATCTGCCGCTCCCCCATGGCCGAGGGCGTGTTCCGCACCCTGGCCCGCAAGGCCGGGCTCGAGGGCGCGTTCGCCATCGCCTCGGCCGGCACCGCCCGCAGCCACGTCGGCGAGCCGCCATCGCGCCACGCCATCGAGGCCGCCGCCGACCGCGGCTACGACATTTCCGGCCAGCGGGCGCGGCAGGTCACGCGCGAGGACATCGCGGCGGCCGACCACGTGCTGGCGATGGACCGCGGCCACATGGCCGAGCTGCGCTGGATGGCGCCGCGCGACCGCGCCGACCGGCTCGAGATGTTCACCAAGTACGGCCCGATGCCCAACATCCTCGACGTCGCCGATCCCTACGGCGGCAGCCGCGAGGAGTACGAGCGCGCGCTGAGCGTCATCGAGGCCGGCTGCAAGGGCCTGCTCGCCGCGCTGACGCCCGCCGCCAGGGCGGAGCTGGCGAAGGCCTGAAGACCTTCCGTCTCAAAACGGCCATTTCAGCCCGAGCTCGCCGAACCGGTTCAGCACGTTGAAGGTCAGGCGCGAGACGTCGTTGTCGTAGCCGTTGTGCGGCAGCGAGCCGCAATAGGTGATCGAGCCGGTCGAGAACACCGCGCCGCCCGCGGGCTTCTCGATGTAGGTCATGTCGGCGCGGATCAGGTCGTCCAGCGTCTCGCCCGGGATCGTGGTGTTGAAGCCCAGCCGCTCCTCGTGGACGACCACGAACTCCTTGCGGTCGTGGCCCTCCGACGAGGCCAGCACGACGGCGTTGAGCGGGCTGCCCAGCCGATGGTCGAGGCGGTCGAGTTCGAAGCCGGCGGCGCCGCCGCCCGAGAAGCCGTAGCCGCCGAACAGCTCGTCCTTCACGCCCTCGAAGATCCAGGCATGGTGGTTGTCGCGCGCCGCCGCGCTGCGGCGGTAGGAGTCGCCGACGAACAGGCCCTGGCTGGAGAAGCCGATGCCGCACAGCAAATTGGGCGGCCGGTCCGAGCGCCGCCACAGGCCGCCGTAGGCGCCGTCGAAGGCGTGGTAGTACTCGCCCGGCTCGGCCGGCCAGGTGCGGATGCCGCCCTCGGTGCGCCGCACCTCGATGGCGCCGGGCACCGCGTCGGACAGCGCCACGCGCCAGTAGAACCCGTTGCCGCCGAGGTACATCAGGCGGCCGCCGCTCTCGGTGTAGGCCTGCAGCGCGTCGAGCGTGTTGGCGGTGTGGTACTCGGGGTGGGTGCCGGTGACCACGACCTTGTAGGGGGCCAGGATCTCGACGCCCTTCTCGTGCAGGTCGTGGTCGGTGACGACGTCGAAGGCGACGCCGAGGCGGTCGAGCCAGCCGGTCAGGTGGCCGTCGGCCGGCAGGTGGCGCAGCCCCGACCCGGCCTCGTCGTAAAAGGTCATGAAGTCGGGCCGCCACGTCAGCAGCGGCCGCAGGTGCGACGAGTAGGCGACGCCCGAGCCGTCGCGGTGGAAGTTGTAGGTCGAGAGCCCGTAGTCCTTGTGGTCGTCGGGATTGTTGGCCGCGGCCTTCCAGTCGGCGACGCGCGTGCGGAACTTCTCGTCGAACAGGCCGCGCGAGAAGTTGCCGTAGACCTGGTAGGTGAAGGTCGAAGCGATGTAGCAGACCTTGGCGCGCGGCTTGCCGACCTGCGGCCGCACGAAGAACGGGATGATGTCGCGGTGCGTCCCGCAGCGCAGCATCATGCCGTAGACGCCGCTCTTCATGTCCTTCGGGACGGTGAAGGAGAAGTCGTCGGCCCAGCCGCAGTCGTGCAGGTCGTCGTCGTGGAAATGGATGGCGCCGTAGAGGTGCGGCGCGCGCTTCCAGTCGCGCTCGCCGTCGTGCCAGCCCGCACCCTTCATCGCCCGCGTCGGCAGGTTGACCAGCCGCCCGTGCAGGCCGTTGGGACCGGTGTCCTCGACCTCGAGCGTGCCGATGCGGCGGGCGAAGTCCCAGGCCGCGTATCCGGCGATCGCCGGCGCCTCGATCTTGCCGTTGAAGCAGCGCCGCGCCGGCCGGTCGGTCGCGGCCTCTGCGCCGACCAGCACCGGCCGTGCCGCCTCGATCGCCAGCGGCCCGTCCGCCGTGACCATCGCCTCGCCCTCGTCGTCGACCGCGAAGGCGCGCCGGAGCGGCTGCTGACCGACCCGCAGCGTGCCGGTCGCCGGGTCGGCGCTGGCCCACACCCGGTACCAGGCGCGGTTGCGCAGCTTCTTGCCGGTCACGACGCGGGCGCCGCCGACCTCCAGCGCCATGCCGTCCGGCGTCATCACCAGCGCGAAGCCGGCGCCGCTGGCGGCATCGCGGCGCGAGATCACCGCCTGCGGTCCGTCCTCGGGCAGGGTCGGCCAGACCAGCGCCTCGACCGCCAGGGCGGACGGCAGCGCGACGCCGGCGGCGCCGTCGACGCGGGCGTAGGAGCCGGGCCAGGCGCGCTGCTCGCGCGAGGCGAAGCGGCCGTCGAACAGTTCCGACAGGTCCTCGAACTTCTGCCCCGGCCCGGCCGGGTTGGGGTCGCCGCGCACGATGCGCACCAGCATGGCGCTGTAGGGATTGGGTCCCGCGCTCGAGACCTTGAAGGCGATCGTCTCGCCGGCGCGAACCGAGACCCGGTCGGCGTAGCCCGTCAACGGTGCAGTCACGTTTGTCTCCCCTGAGGCTGGCGATATAGTCGCCCCAACTCAGGGAGGAATGCCATGACTTTGACGATGCGCCGCCGGTCCCTGCTCGCCGGCACCCTCGCGACCCCGTTGGTCGCCCGCCACGGCTGGGCCCAGTCGGCCTATCCCGACAAGCAGATCAAGATGGTCGTGCCGTTCGCGCCGGGCGGTACCACCGACCTGCTGGGCCGCGTCGTCGCCCAGTACCTCACCGAGCAGTGGGGCCAGCAGGTGATCGTCGAGAACAAGGCCGGCGCGGGCGGCAACGTCGGTGCCGAGCTGGTCGCGAAGTCGCCGCCCGACGGCTACACCCTGCTGCTCGGCACGATCGGCACCGCGGTCACCAACAACTTCCTCTACAAGTCGATGCCGTTCGACAGCGTGAAGAGCTTCACGCCGCTCGCCCTGGTCGGCGAGGTCGCCAACGTGCTGGCCGTGCATCCGAGCTTTCCTGCCAAGACGCTCCAAGAGTTCGTCGCCCACTGCAAGAAGCAGGGGCCCAACAAGGTGAGCTACGGCTCGCCGGCGGTCGGTGGTTCCGGCCACCTCGCCATGGAGTACTTCGGCGAACTCGCCGGCATCAAGCTCGAGCACGTCGTCTACCGCGGCAGCTCGCTGGTGATGAAGGACCTGCTGGCCGGCCACATCCAGGTCACCATGGACAACCTGCCGCCCTACCTGCAGCACATCCAGTCGGGCGCGCTGCGCGCGCTGGGCGTCAGCACGGGCAAGCGGTGGTTCTCCCTGCCCGAGTGCCCGACGATCGCGGAGCAGGGCTATCCCGGGTTCGACGCCGCGCCGTGGTGGTACGTCTCGGGGCCGGCCGGCCTGCCGCCGGAGATCGCCGCCAAGCTGTCGGCCGAGATCACCAAGGGCGTCAAGTCGGAGGGGGTGATCAAGAAGATCCGCGATGCCGGCGCCGCCGAGTTGCCGGGCGATGCCGCCGCGCTGGTCAAGCACATGCAGTCCGAGTACGCGAAGTGGCAGAAGGTCGTGACGGCCGCCAAGCTGGAGCCGCAATGACCCGCGACGAGCTGCGCGGCAGGGTCCAGACCGTGCTCGGGCCGATCGAGCCCGGGCAGCTGGGGCGCACGCTGATGCACGAGCACGTGCTGTGCGACATCCGTCCGCCGGCGACGCGCTCGGACAACCATCTCGGGCCCGAGATCACGCTCGAGAACGTGTGGCAGATCAACTACGGGCGCGGCCTCAAGCGGGCCGGCCGCAAGTACATGCTCGACCTCGAGGACATCGCCACGCGCGAGGTCATGATGATGAAGAACGAGGGCGGCAACGCCATCGTCGAGCTGACCTGCGGCGGCCTCTCGCCCGACCCCGAGGGCCTGCGCCGCATCGCCGCCGGCACCGGCGTGCACCTGGTCATGGGCTGCGGCTACTACGTCAACGACTACCAGGACCCCAGGAACCACGGCCGCACGGTCGACGACTTCGCGGCCGAGATGATCGGGCAGATCCTGGTCGGCGCCTGGGGTACCGACGTGCGCGCCGGCATGATCGGCGAGATCGGCTGCCAGTCGCCGTGGACCGACCTCGAGAAGCGGGTGATGCAGGGAGCGCTGGTCGCCGCCGCCGAGACCGGCGCGGCGATCAACGTCCATCCCGGCCGCCACCCCGACCAGCCGCAGGAGGTCGCCGACTTCATCCGCGCCGCCGGCCACCCGACCGAGCGGGTGGTGATCAGCCACATCGACCGCACCATCTTCGACGAGGAGCGCCTGCTGCGGCTGGCCGACAGCGGCGTCACCATCGAGTTCGACCTGTTCGGCCAGGAGGCGAGCTACTACGGCCTGTCAGACATCGACATGCCCAACGACGCCACCCGGCTGCGCCTGATCCGGGCGCTGATCGGGCGCGGCCACCTCGACCGCGTCGTGATCAGCCACGACATCTGCTACCGCACCCGGCTGACCGCGTTCGGCGGCCACGGCTACGGCCACATCTTCCGCAACGTCGTGCCGCTGATGGGCGAGCGCGGCTACAGCGCCGACGAGATCGACGCGATCCTGGTGCGCAATCCGCGCCGGCTGCTGACGTTCGTCTGAACGACTGAAGAAGGGTCCCTCGCTGCGCTCGGGACGACAGGTCTTTTCTTGTCGTCCCGAGTGCGGCGAGGGAACTTTGGCTCAGGCGTTCGCGCCGTGGATGGCCTCGATCACCGCCCGGGTGACGTCGGCCGTCCTCGCCGTGCCGCCGAGGTCGGGGGTGTGGAAGCGCTTGTCCGCGGTGACCCGCTCGATCGCCTGCATCAGCCGCTTCGCCGCCACCGGCTCGCCGACATGCTCGAGCAGCATCACCGCCGACCAGAAGGTGCCGATCGGGTTGGCGATGCCCTTGCCCATGATGTCGAAGGCCGATCCGTGGATCGGCTCGAACATCGACGGGAAGGTGCGCTCGGGGTTGAGGTTGGCGGTCGGCGCGATGCCCAGCGACCCGGCCAGCGCGGCGGCGAGGTCGGACAGGATGTCGGCGTGCAGGTTGGTCGCGACCACGGTGTCGATCGACTGCGGCTTGCCGACCATGCGCATGGTCATGGCATCGACCAGCATCTTGTCCCAGGTGACGTCGGGGAACTCGGCGGCGATCTCGGTCGCGATCTCGTCCCACATCACCATGGCATGGCGCTGGGCGTTCGACTTGGTGACCACGGTCAGGAGCTTGCGCGGTCGCGAGCGTGCCAGCCGGAAGGCGAAGCGCATGATGCGCTCGACGCCGGCGCGGGTGAACATCGCGACGTCGGTCGCCGCCTCGAGCGGCGAGCCCTGGTGGACGCGGCCGCCGACGCCGGCGTACTCGCCCTCCGAGTTCTCGCGCACGATCACCCAGTCGAGTTCGCCGCCGTTGACGTGGCGCAGCGGCGACACGATCCCGGGCAGCACGCGGGTCGGGCGCACGTTGGCGTACTGGTCGAACGGCTGGCAGATCGCCAGCCGCAGGCCCCACAGCGTGACGTGGTCGGGGATGTCGGGATGGCCGGCCGAGCCGAACAGGATGGCGTCGTGGCCCTTGATCTGGTCGCGGCCGTCCTCCGGCATCATGCGGCCATGCTTCTTGTAGTAGTCGCCGCCCCAGTCGAAGTGATCGACCTTGAAGGAGAAGTTGCCGTCGCGGGCGGCGATGGCGGCCAGCACCTCGACCCCGGCCGACACCACCTCGGTGCCGATGCCGTCGCCCGGAATGGCGGCGATCCTGTAGGTCTTCATCGTCTCGTCTCCCCCGACTGCGGCGAGGCAGAAAGGTCCCTCGCGGGCACTCGGGATGACAAGACCTTTTTGTCAGGCCGCCTTGCGCCGGGTGTTGCCGCGCAGGGCGGGGGCCAGCTTCTTCTCGAACAGGTCGAGGAAGTAGTCCTGCTCCGGGCCGACCTGGGTCAGGATGATGTGGTCGCAACCCAGCTGGACGAAGCGGTCGATCGCGGCGAGGTGGCGGTCGACCGAGGGACCGCAGCTGATCGCCTCGGCGACCGCGTCCTCGGACACGTGCTCGGAGGCGGCGGCGAAGGCTTCCTCGTGCGGCAGCTCGGCCAGCACCGGCCAGCCGGCGACGGTCCAGCGGAAGTGACGATGGGCGACGCGGCGGGCCTCGGCCTCGTCGGCGCCGCAGCACAGCGCGACCTCGGCATAGATCGGCCCGCGCCCGCCGGCCTCGGCGAAGGCCTCGACCAGCTCGCGCCTGGCCTCGGTGACGATCAGGCCCTCGGCCTTGTCGGCCGCCAGCCGCGCCGCGTCGGGACCGCCGGCGGCGACGATCACCTCCGGCTTGACCTCGGGCCGGTCGAACAGGCGGGCGTGGTCGAGGCGGAAGTGGTTGCCGCGCCACGACGACACCGTGCCCGACAGCAGGCCCTGGATGATCTCCAGCGCCTCGCCGAGGCGCTCGTGGCGCTCGGCCACGCCCGGCCAGCCGGCGCCGACCACGTGCTCGTTCAGCCGCTCGCCGGCGCCCAGCCCGAGGGTGAAGCGGCCGCGCGCCAGCAGCGCCACGGTCGCCGCCGCCTGCGCCACGATCGCGGGGTGGTAGCGCATGATCGGGCAGGTCACGGCGGTCATCAGGCCGAGCTTCTGCGTCGCCTGCGCCACCGCGCCCAGCACCGACCACGCGAACGGCGCGTGGCCCTGCTCGGGCAGCCACGGGAAGTAGTGGTCGGAGATCGCGGCGAAGTCGAAGCCGGCCTGCTCGGCCTTGCACGCGTTGCGCACGAGCGCCGCCGGCCCGTGCTCCTCGGTCATCAGCTTGTAGCCAAGGCTCACCATGCAGCGAGTACGCCGCCGGTCCGCGAAGGTTGCGGTCGGCCTCAGCCGAAGGTCGCGAAGACCTCCTCGATCGCCTTCAGCTGGTTGCCGTTGGCCGACGACGGCACGACGATCGGCGTGCGCACGCCGGCGGCGCGCCACGCCGCGATGCCCTCGCGCACCTTGGCCGCCGGCCCGAACAGGGTGTTGTCGGCCAGCCAGCGGTCGGTCAGGAACTTCGGCACGTCGTCGCGCCGGCCCTCGGCGATCGCCTTCTCGACCGCCTCCATCTCCTCGACGTAGCCGGCCTCCTTCCAGTAGTTGCGGTAGTTGGGGAGGAAGGCGTAGCTGGTCAGCGTGCGCCGGTTGACCGCCTTGGCCGCCTCGACGTCGTCGCTGATGCAGGTCGGGATCATGTTGCCGATGAAGAAGCCGGGATCGCTGCGCCTGGCCGCCGGCAGGGCGTCGAGCGACTGCGCCATGTGCGACAGCGAGGCGTTGGCGAAGACCACGCCCTCGGCCAGTTCACCGGCCAGCGCCACCATGCGCCTGCGCAGCGCCGCGACGATGATCGGCGGCAGCGGCCCGAACGCGGTCTCGGCGCGGAACTTCTCGATGAAGGCGCGGGTGTCGGCCAGCGGCTTGCCCGGGGTCACGCCCATGCGCACGTAGGACGGGCCGTGGGCGATGCCGATGCCCATGCGGAAGCGGCCACCGGAGACCTCGTGCATCATCGCCGCGCTCTGCGCGAAGTCGACGATGGTGCGCTGGTAGATCGGCGCGATGGCGGTGCCGAACACGACCTTGTCGGTCTGCCACGCCAGCGCCTCGCACATCGACATGTTGCCGAACGGGCTCGGCACGTAGATCCCGGCATAGCCGCGCTTCTCGGCATCGCGACAGAGATCGATGGTCAGGCGCCGCCGCCCCGGCACGGCGATCAGGCAGAGGGCGGGAAGCGGTTCGGTCATGGTCGGTCTGTCCTCCGGTCGTTATGGTATCTGTGCCCGTTCCCAGTCAGCCCGTCGAGAACATGATCTACTTCCTGGCCGCCGTCGCGGCGACCGCCGGCTTCCTCTTCGGCTACGACGAAGGCGTGATCGCGGTGGCCGGCCCGCTGCTCGAGGCGCAGTACCCGATGAGCCCCGCGGTGCGCGGCTTCATGACCGCCTCGGTGCCGCTCGGCGCGCTGGCCGCGGCGTTCGTGGCCGGCCCCGCCGCCGACCGGCTCGGCCGGCGCCGCGTGCTGATGATCGCCGCCGCCCTGTTCACGCTCGGCGCCGGCGTCGCCAGCGCCATCACCGCGATCTGGATGCTGGTGGTGGCGCGGCTGGTGCTGGGCCTCGCCATCGGCTTCGCCGCGGTGGCGGCGCCGCTCTACATCGCCGAGTGCGCGCCGCTGGAGAAGCGCGGCGCCATGGTCTCGACCTACCAGCTGGCGATCACGGTCGGCATCCTCGGCGCCTACCTGGGCGGGCTGGCGATCGCCGGCCCGCAGTCGTGGCGGACGATGTTCGCGCTGGGCGCGGCACCGGCGCTGCTGTTCCTGGCCGGGCTCGCCTTCCTGCCCGAGTCGCCGCGCTGGCTGGCGCTGAAGGAGCGTGGCGACGAGGCCCGCGCGGCGCTGCGCCGGTTGCGCCCGCCGGGCTGGGACGTCGCGGCCGAGGTCGACGCGGTGAGCCGGGTCGCGCACGCCGACACGGTCCACGCCGATGCCGGGTCGGCCGGCTACCGCGCCCTGCTGGCGCCGGCGGTGCGGCCGGCCCTGGTCGTGGCCTTCGGCCTGTTCTTCCTGCAACAGCTGAGCGGCATCAACGCGGTCATCTACTACGCGCCGGAGATCTTCAGCCATGCCGGCTTCGACAGCGACGCCACGCGGCTGCTGGCGACGGTCGGCATCGGCACCGTCAACGTCGCCACCACGGTGCTGGCGATGGTGCTGATCGACCGGGTCGGGCGGCGGCCGCTGCTGGTGCTGGGCTTCGCCGGCACGGCGGTGACGATGCTGCTGATCGCGCTGGCGGCGACGCGCCCGGCGGCGATCCCGCCCGGCGTCGTGATCGCCCTGCTGCTGCTCTACGTCGCGTCGTTCGCGATCAGCATCGGGCCGCTGCCGCACCTGATGATGTCGGAGATCTTCCCGCTGCACCAACGCGGCCCGGGCATGAGCGCCGCCTCGATCAGCAACTGGGGCTTCAACTTCCTGGTGGTGTTCGCCTTCCCGGTGATGCTGGCCGGGCCGGGGCTGGCCTTCACCTTCGCGCTGTTCGCCGCGATCTGCTTCGCCGGCGTGGTCTTCACCCTGCGCCGCGTGCCCGAGACCATGGGCCAGTCGCTGGAATCGATCGAGCAGCACCTGCAGTCGGGCAAGCCCCTGGTGACGCTGGGACGGTGAAGAAGACGGAATGAAGCGCGCGGGACGCGCGCTCAGGGCCTGTCGTCTTGAAGGGGCGCCTGCCGCCACGGCCGGCCGTCGAGGGCGGCACCGGCCGAGCGGCGGCCGACCTTCTCGACCGCCTCGACCGGGTCGTCGAAGACGTGTCGGCGCTGCGTCGCGGCGGCGGTCGCGACGGCCGCGTCGGCCGGGCGCCACTCGCCCCACTGCTTGAAGAAGAACGGCACCCCGGCGCCGACGCACTGGTCGCGCAGGTCGCGCAGCCAGGCCGGGTGCGAGGGCCGGGCGCGCGGGCCGGACTCGCCGCCGGCGATCACCCAGCCGAGCGCGTGGCGGCCGCCGCCCAGCCAGCGGGTGGCGTCGATCGGGCCCAGCATCGGCTCGGCCGAGAGCACGTGGACGCGCGCCGGGATGGCGCACAGCGCCGGCGCGCGCAGGTCGAGCATCTTCTGCGTCTCGGCGGTGATGCCGGGCCACAGGTTGTCGGGCACCGCGCGGCCGGCGAAGAACTTCCGCGCCACCTGCGGCCGCTTGGTCAGCAGGATCCAGTCGAGCCACGGCGTCGCCTCGATCAGGGCGAGGTAGTCGCGTCGCCAATCGTCCGCGACCTCGGCGTCGAACGGGTCGGCGAGGCTGGGTCCGAACACGCGCGCCCGCACGCCGGCCGCGGCGGCGCGCCGGTTCCACGCCAGCGGCTGGCGCCAGTTGGACGCGGTGGTGCGGCGGCGCGGCGCGGCGTGCTCGAAGCGCGCCCAGCCGCGGCGATGGGACATCGCGGCGGCATAGCAGTTGTCGCATGCCGAGGGCTGGTGGCCGCTGGCGATCCGGGTGCAGCCGATCCACGGGTTGAAGGTGTGGTCGACCCACTCGATGCGGGTGTCGCGGCCCATCGCCGCCTCAGAAGGTCAGGTCGTAGGCCGCTTCCTCGGTGTACACCGAGCCGCCGCGGCCGCTGCGGCTGGAGTAGAGGGCGAAGTGCTCGGCGATCCACGGTCCCGCCCTGAAGCCGGCGTGGCTGGCCATGAACTGCGCCAGGTGGTGGCCGGTCTCGGCGTCGCCGGAGAACCGTGCCAGCGTGACATGCGGCCGGAACTTGCGGCGCTCGACCGCGATGCCGCAGTTGCGCGCCACCGTCG
This sequence comes from uncultured Reyranella sp., assembly GCA_964420105.1. Lineage (GTDB taxonomy): Bacteria > Pseudomonadota > Alphaproteobacteria > Reyranellales > Reyranellaceae > Reyranella. The sequence continues at coordinate 39,759 of CAYQRL010000016.1, read as the reverse complement.
ACACCTTCTGCTGCAGCCAGTCGAGGCGGTCGCTGCGCTCGACCGTGGCGACCAGCGCGCGCGGCTGCTTGCCGCTCGAGAACTGCTCGACCCCGGCCAGCGCCACCGCGAAGCGCGGCCCGGCGATGTCGGACAGTTCCTCCTCGAGGTCGCGCATGGTGCCGCCCTGGACCTCGCCGGCGAAGCACAGCGTCACGTGGAAGTTCTCGACCGGCACCCAGCGCGCGTCGGGCACGCCCGACTGCAGCGCCGCCAGCGCCTCGGTGACGTCCTCAGGGACGGGCAGGGCGACGAACAGCCGGGGCATCGTCGAGGTTCCGCGTCACGAAGGGCAGCAGGCGCTCGACGATGACGTCGACGCCCCTGGGATTGGGATGGATGCCGTCGGGCTGGTTGAGCGCCGGGTCCTGCGCCACGCCGTCGAGGAAGAAGGGATAGAGCGGCACGCCGTGGCGCTCGGCGACGCGGCCGTAGGCGCCGTCGAACTGGCGCGCGTAGTCGGCGCCGTAGTTGCGCGGCGCCAGCATGCCGGCCAGCCACACCGTCACGCCGGCCGCCTTCAGCCGCGCGACGATGGCGTCGAGGTTCTTCTCGGTCGCGGCCGGGTCGAGCCCGCGCAGCGCGTCGTTGCCGCCCAGCTCGACCAGCACGATGTCGGGCCTGTCGCCCAGCATCCAGTCGATCCGCTCCAGCCCGCCCGCCGTGGTGTCGCCGGAAACGCCGTGGTTGATGACGGTGACGTTACGGCCCTGTTTCTTCAGCGCCGCCTCCAGCCGGGCCGGGACCGCCTCGTCCGGCCGCACGCCGTAGCCCGCGGCCAGGCTGTCGCCGAGGATGGCGAGCTTGACCGGCGAGCGATCGGAGGGGGCCGAATTGGGCACGCCCTGTGCATGCGCGGGCGAGGGTGCCGCCAGGGCGGCGGCCAGCACGCACGAAATCGCGATCAGCAGCGAATTGACCGCTGCCGCAAAACGACCATATCCAGTGCCGACCTTCATGCTCTCTCTTCCGGAGCCCGCTTGACCTCTTCCCTCCCGGCCCGCGACCCCATCGTCCGCCTGTCCGATGTCCACCTCGACATGGCAAGCGATGCCGGCACGGTCAATATCCTGCGCGGCATCACCCTCGACATCGCCGCCGGCGAGATCGCGGCGGTGGTCGGGCCGTCCGGCGCCGGCAAGTCGAGCCTGATGATGGTGGCGGGCGGGCTCGAGCGCGCCAGCCGCGGCCGCGTCGAGGTCGCGGGAAAGGATCTCGGTCCGCTCGACGACGATGCCCGCGCCCGCCTGCGCCGCGACCACATCGGCATCGTCTTCCAGGGCTTCCACCTGATCCCGACCATGACCGCGCACGAGAACGTGGCGCTGCCGCTGGAGTTCGCCGGGCGCGCCGACGCCTTCGACCTCGCCGAGGCGGCGCTGCGCCGGGTCGGCCTCGGCCACCGCATCGGCCACTACCCGGCGCAGCTGTCGGGCGGCGAGCAGCAGCGCGTCGCCGTGGCACGCGCCTTCGTCGGCCGACCGCGGCTGCTGCTGGCCGACGAGCCGACCGGCAACCTCGACGGCGCCACCGGGCGGCAGGTCATGGACCTGCTGTTCGAACTGGCGCGCGGCGACGGCACGACGCTGATCCTGATCACCCACGACATGGGCCTGGCCGAGCGCTGCGACCGCATCCTGCGCATCGCCGACGGGCTGGTGGTCGCCGACGACCGCACGCCGCACGCCGTGGCGGCGCAATGAAGCGCTCGTCGTGATGCTGGCCCTGCGACTGGCCCGGCGCGAGATGCGCAGCGGGCTGGGCGGCTTTCGCCTGTTCATCGCCTGCCTCGCCCTGGGCGTTGCGGCGATCGCGGCGATCCTGTCGTTCAGCCGCGCGGTCGAGGAAGGGCTGCGCGCCGACGCGCGCGAGATCCTGGGCGGCGACGTCGCGGTGTCGCTGCTCTACCGCGAGGCCACGCCCGAGCAGGTCGCCTACCTGAAGTCGCGCGGCGAGTTCGTGCGCTGGATCGACAGCCGCTCGATGGCGCGTCCGGTCAAGCCGGACGGGCGGCCGACGCTGGTCCAGCTGAAGGCGGTCGAACCGGCCTACCCGCTGTACGGCACGATCGAGCTGCAGGGCGGCGGTTCGCTGGCCGACGCGCTGGCGCCGCGCGACGGCACCTGGGGCGCGGCGGTCGAGGAGTCGGCGCTGCGGCGCATGAACATGGCGCTCGGCGACCGGGTGAAGGTGGGCGACGCCACGGTCGAGGTCCGCGCCGTCATCGCGCGCGAGCCCGACCGCGGCCTCAACGCCTTCGCCAGCCTCGGTCCGCGCCTGATGATCCCGTTCGCCGCGATCGAGGCGTCCGGCCTGGTGCAGCCGGGCAGCCTGCTGAACTGGGAATACCGGCTGAAGCTGGCGCCGGGCACGACCGACACGTCGGTGGTCGAGGCGCTCAAGGGCCGCTTTCCCGACGCCGGCTGGCGCTTGCGCGGGCTTGCCGAGGCCGGCGGCGGCGTCCGCTTCTGGCTCGACCGCCTGACCCAGTTCATCGGCCTGATCGGCCTGTCGTCGCTGCTGGTCGGCGGCGTCGGGGTGGGCAACGCGGTGTCGAGCTTCCTCGCCGGCCGGCTGCGCACCATCGCCACGCTGAAGTGCCTGGGCGCGCCCGAACGCCTGGTGTTCTCGACCTACCTGCTGCAGCTCGGCGCGCTGGCCGCGCTCGGCGTGGCGATCGGGCTCGTGATCGGCGCGGCGCTGCCGTTCGTCGCCCAGTCGCTGGTCGCCGACATCCTGCCGGTGCGGGCGCGGGTTGCGCTCTATGCCCGGCCGCTGGCGATCGCCGCGTCGTTCGGGCTGCTGGTGTCGCTGATGTTCGCGCTGGTGCCGCTGCTGCGCGCGCGGCGCGTCTCGGCGGCGACGCTGATGCGCGGCGCGGTCGTCGCCTCGGGCCGCATCGGCTGGCGCGACGCGCTGCTGGTCGGCGCCGTCGCCGTGGCGCTGGCCGCCTTCACCGTGTTCACCGCCGACAGCCGGCGCATCGCCGCCTGGTTCGTGCTCGGCGCGGTCGGCGCCTTCATCGCCTTCCCGCTGCTGGCGCGGCTGCTGATGTGGGCGGCGGCGCGCGCCGGGGCGCCGCGGCTGGCCGGGCTGCGGCTGGCGCTGGCCAACCTGCACCGGCCGGGCGCCCCGACGCCGATCGTGATGCTGTCGCTGGGGCTCGGCCTCACCGTGCTGGTGGCGACCGCGCTGATCGAGGGCAACCTGCGCGAACAGCTGACGCGCCGGATCCCGAGCGACGCGCCGGCGTTCTTCTTCGTCGACATCCAGTCGACCCAGATGCCGGCCTTCGAGAAGACCATCGCCGCCATCCCGGGCGCGGGGCCGCTCGACAAGGTGCCGTCGCTGCGCGGCCGGATCGTGCGGATCGGCGGCAAGCCGGTGTCCGAGATCGCGGTGCCGTCGGACGCGCGCTGGGCGGTCGACGGCGACCGCGGCGTCACCTACGCCGCGACCCCGCCCGAGGGCTCGCGCATCGTCGCCGGCGAGTGGTGGCCGGCCGACTATCGCGGGCCGCAGCTGCTGTCGTTCGACGAGGCGCTGGCCAAGGCGTTCGGTCTGGGGATCGGCGACACGATCACGCTCAACATCCTCGGCCGCGACATCGAGGCGAGGATCGCCTCGCTGCGCCGCATCGAGTGGACCTCGCTCGCCATCAACTTCGTGTTCGTGTTCTCGCCGGGCGCGCTCGACCGCGCGCCGCACACCTTCCTCGCCACGGTCAAGGCGACGCCCGGGGCCGAGGACGCGATCTTCCGCGCCGTCACCGACCAGTTCCCCAACGTCACCGTGGTCCGCATCCGCGACGCCGTCGAGACGGCGGCGTCCGTCCTGGCCAACATCGGGCTGGCCAGCCGCGTGATCGGCCTGCTCAGCATCCTGGCCGGCGTGCTGGTGCTGGCCGGCGCCATGCTCGCGACCCAGCAGCGCCGGGTCCACGAAGCGGTGGTGATGAAGGTGCTGGGCGCGACGCGGGCGCGGATCGGCGGCATCTTCGCCTGGGAGTTCGCGGCGCTGGGGCTGGCGACCGCGGCGGCGGCGCTGGGCGTCGGCACGCTGGCGGCGTTCCTGGTGGTGCGCCGGCTGATGAACCTCGAGTGGACGTTCCTGCCGGGCGTCGCGGTGCTGGTGGCGGTCGGCGCGATGGCGCTGACGCTGGCGTTCGGGCTGGCCGGGACGCTGGCGGCGCTGCGCCAGCGCCCGCTCGCCCTGCTGCGCAACGAATAGCCACTAAGTGTCTGTATAAATGATGGTTTCGTGACGTCGGGATCCCGCCTGCGGCCTATTGATTCACCTCGTCTGACGCCCCAAATTACCCCGCGAAGGGGTTCGTCAATGAGGCCCCTCTGGAGGCTTGCAAACGATGTCTAATCCGAACTTCAGCACCTTCGGCCGCGTGGGCGGTGTTGCCGACCAGGCGGTCTTCGATGCCGGCCTGCGCGCGCACATGGTGCGGGTCTACAACTACATGGCGTCTGGCCTCGCCCTCTCGGGCATCGTGGCCTTCGCCCTGTTCAGCTCGCCGCAGCTTGCCGGGATCTTCTTCCAGGTCCAGGGCACGCGCGTGGTCGGCCTGAACGTGCTGGGCTGGGTCGCGATCTTCGCGCCGCTCGGCCTGCTGCTGCTGACCTCGTTCCGCGCGGCGCAGATGAGCCTCGGCGCGGTCCAGGCGGTCTACTGGGCGGTCACGGCGCTGATGGGCGTCAGCCTGTCGCTGCTGTTGTTCCGCTACACCGGCGCTTCGGTCGCCCGCACGTTCTTCATCACGGCGGCGGCGTTCGGCGCGCTCAGCCTCTACGGCTACACCACCAAGAAGGACCTCACGGCGTTCGGCAAGTTCCTGTTCATGGGCGTGATCGGCCTCGTGCTGGCCAGCCTGGTGAACATGTTCTGGCCGTCGGGCACCATGAGCTTCATCATCTCGGCCGCCGGCGTCCTGATCTTCTCGGGCCTGATCGCCTACGACACCCAGAAGATCAAGGAACAGTATGCCGACGCCTGGGGCAGCGACGTCGCCGAGAAGATCGCGATCTTCGGCGCGCTCAGCCTGTACCTGGACTTCGTCAACCTGTTCCAGTTCCTGATGAGCTTCCTCGGCCAGGAACGCGAGTAGCGAACGCGAATAACCTGGCACCCCAAACGTGCTAAAGGACGCCCGGGTCGAAAGACCCGGGCGTTTTGCTTGCAAGGGGACGAGGTCCGGTGGCGACCCGCAACAGACTCCGCCAGTTCATCGAAAGCGAGGCCGCCTCGGCGCTGCCGCTGCTGGTGGCCGCCATCGCCGCGCTGGTGCTCGCCAATTCGCCGCTGGCCGACGCGGTCAACGCCGTGCTCAAGACCCGGCTGGGCGTCGAGTGGGGGCCGGTGGCGCTGGCCAAGCCGCTGCTGCTGTGGATCAACGACGGCCTGATGGCGGTGTTCTTCCTGCTGGTCGGGCTCGAGATCAAGCGCGAGCTGATGGAAGGTGCGCTGTCGCAGCCGTCGCAGGTCGCGCTGCCGGTGGCCGGCGCGCTGGGCGGCATGGTCGTGCCGGCGCTGGTCTACGTCGCGATCGCGCGGGTCGACCCGACGGCGCTGCAAGGCTGGGCGATCCCGGCGGCGACCGACATCGCCTTCTCGCTGGGCGTGCTGGCGGCGCTCGGCAGCCGCGTGCCGCTGTCGCTCAAGGTCTTCCTGACGACGCTGGCGATCGTCGACGATCTCGGCGCCATCGTCGTGATCGCGATCTTCTACACCCATGACCTGTCGACGCTGGCGCTGTCGTTCGCGGCCCTGTTCATCGCCGGGCTGGCGCTGCTGAACTGGCTGGGCGTGCGCCGGCTGGCGCCGTTCCTGGTGGTCGGCGCGCTGCTGTGGCTGTCGGTGCTGAAGTCGGGCGTGCACGCCACCCTGGCCGGCGTGGTGCTGGCGATGTTCATCCCGCTGAAGTCGGCCGGCGAGCCCGACGCGCATCGCCCGGCGATCTGGCTGGAGCACGTCATCAAGCCGTGGTCGGCCTGGGTGATCATGCCGGTCTTCGCCTTCGCCAATGCCGGCCTGCCGCTCGCCGGCCTGTCGTTCGCCAGCCTGATGGCGCCGGTGCCGCTCGCCATCGCCGCCGGCCTGTTCGCCGGCAAGCAGCTCGGCATCCTGCTGGGCGCCGGCGCGCTGATCCTGACCGGCGTCGCCGCGATGCCGCGCGGCGCGACCTGGCGCGGCCTCTACGGCGTCGCCATCCTGGGCGGCATCGGCTTCACCATGAGCCTGTTCATCGGCTCGCTGGCCTTCCCCGACGACGCCGCGCGCGAGGCCCAGGTCCGGCTGGGTGTGCTGGTCGGCTCGCTGCTGTCGGCGGTCTCGGGATACCTCGTGCTGGTGGCCGGCCCCCGGCGTTGACGCCGGGGCCGCCCGGCGTTGGCGGCGGTCGCCTCGCCGTTGACGGCGAGGCTGCCCCGACCGGACAATCCGGGCGAGGGAGGCTCACCATGAAGACCCGGTTCGGCATCGCGGCGATGGCCGCGCTCGCGGCGCTGCTCGCGACGGCCTCGGTCCCCTGGACGGCCAACGCCCAGGGCGCGCCGCGGGTCGCCACCGCGGGCGGCGCCGTGGTCGGCAGCCAGCGCGGCGAGGTCGCGGCCTTCAAGGGCATACCGTTCGCCGCGCCGCCGGTGCGCGACCTGCGCTGGCGGCCGCCGCAGCCTGCCCCGGCGTGGCAGGGCGATCTCGTCGCCGACCGCTTCGCGCCGATGTGCCTGCAGCCGCTCAGGGCCAGGAACTCGATGTTCTACCTCGGCGAGGAACCGTCGAGCGAGGACTGCCTCTACCTCAACGTCTGGTCGGCGGCGAAGCCGGGCGAGCGGCGGCCGGTCATGGTGTTCGTCTACGGCGGCGGCTGGACCATCGGCTCGGCGTCGCTGCCGCTGTACGACGGCGAGGCGCTGGCGCGGAAGGGCGCGGTCGTGGTGTCGTTCAACTACCGCGTCGGCGCGCTCGGTTTCCTCGCCCATCCCGAGCTGACCGCGGAGGGCCAGGGCGCCTCGGGCAACTACGGCCTGATGGACATGGTCGCCGCGCTCGGATGGGTGAAGGCCAACATCGCGCAGTTCGGCGGCGATCCCGCCAACGTCACGCTCTACGGCCAGTCGGCCGGCTCGGTGGCGATCGCGCTTTTGCAGGCGTCGCCGGCGGCGAAGGGCCTGTTCCATCGCGCCATCGGCCAGAGCGGCGGCTACAACCTCGGCGGCCCGCTGCCGAGCCTGGCCGACGCGGAGAAGAGGGGCGTCGAGGCGGCGGCGAAGCTGAAGGCCGCGTCGCTGGCGCAACTGCGGGCGCTGGGCGGCGACGCCATCGTCAACGGCGACAATGCCCAGCGGCCGATCGTCGACGGCCGCGTGCTGGTCGAGCAGCCGGCGCTGACCTTCGCCAACGGCAAGCAGGCGGCGATGCCGACCCTGGTCGGCTCGAACGCCGACGAGGGCACGGCCTACCCGGTGGCGATGACCGCGGCGGCGTTCCGCGCCGACGCCGAGAAGCGCTACGGCGCCGATGCCGACAAGATGCTGGCGCTCTACCCGGCGGCCGACGACGCCGAGGCCCGCGCCGCCAGCTACGCGCTGATGCGCGACCGCACCTTCGCCGCGCCGGTGCGGCGCTGGGCCAGCGAGCAGGCGGTGGTGGCGCCGGTCTTCCTCTACCATTTCAGCCGCGTGCAGCCGTTCGTCGAGGGGCTGGGCTACGCCCAGCAGGCGCCGGCGTCGAAGCTCGGCGCCTACCACGGCGCCGAGATGGCCTATGCCTACGGCACGCTCGACGTGCTCAACCGGCTCGGCCGCAGCCGCGACTGGAGCGACGACGATCGCCGCTTCTCCGACGCCATGATGGGCTACTGGGTGAACTTCGCGCGCACCGGCAATCCCAACGGCGAGGGCCTGCCGGCGTGGCCGGCCTACCGCGTCGACAAGGAGCAGGCGATGCTGTTCGGCAAGACGATCGAGCCCGGGCCGCTGCCCAACAAGCCGCAGCTCGATTTCTTCTTCGATCGCAACTGATTGCACGCGCGCAACGCCTGCCTATACTTTCGCGCATGCGACGGACGTCCTACGACCAGATGAACTGCTCGATCGCCTCGGCGCTCGACGTCGTCGGCGAGCCGTGGACGCTGCTGATCGTGCGCGACGCGTTCTACGGCGTGCGCCGCTTCGACGATTTCCAGGAGAACCTCGGCATCGCGCGCAACGTGCTGACGGCGCGGCTGAAGAAGCTGGTCGAGGCCGGCATCTTCCGCAAGACCGCCTACCGCCAGCGGCCGCTGCGCCACGAGTACCGGCTGACCGACAAGGGTGCGGCGCTGTTCACGGTGATCGTCGGCCTCAAGCAGTGGGGCGACCGCTACGGCGCCGCCGCGCGCAGCGGCAAGCCGATGGAACTGGTCGACCGCGGCGACGGCAAGCCGCTCGAGCCGGTGCTGATCGACGCCCGCTCCGGCCGCCGCCTCGAGCTGACCAACGTTCGCGCCGTCGCCGGTCCCGGCGCCGAGCAGGCGACCCGCGCCTTCTTCGACCGCCTCGCCCTCAACCGCCCGGCGCGCTGACAACCGTCATCCCGAGGGCGAAGCCGGAGGGACCCTTACGTCTCCTCCGGGCCCAGCTTCTTGGCGTCGATCTCGCGCGCGGCGCGGGCGCGTTCGTCGCGGTCGAGCGCCTTCTCGGTCTTGGTGCGGCCGAAACGGCGACGGTTGGCGCCGGCCTCGGACTCGCGGGCGCGGCGCTCGCGGTCCTTGCGGGCACGGCGCAGGTTGACGATTTCGGCCATGACGACAGAGTGACTCTTCTCGCCGTCGATGGGAACCGCCGACGGTTCCCTCCGCTGTGAATCCGCACTAGTGTCGCGGGGCCTGGCGATGGAGCGACTCATGACACCGAACACGCGCAAGCGAGTCCTGATCGGCGCCGCGGGCATCGTCGGCCTGCTGGTGGTCGTCGCCCTGGCCTTGCCCAGCCTGGTCGACCTCGACGGCCGAAAGCCGGAAATCGTGGCGGCGGTGAAGAAGGCGACCGGACGCGACCTCGCGATCGAGGGCCCGATCGCGCTGTCGATCCTGCCGCTGCCCACGGTCACGGTCTCGGGCGTGAGCTTCGCCAACGCGCCCGGTGCCAGGACGCCGGCGATGGTCACGGTCCGGACGGCGACGGCGCGGCCGTCGATCCTCGCCCTGCTGACCGGCCGCCTCGCGCTCAGCGAGGTGACGCTGGTCGATCCCCGCATCGCGCTCGAGGTCGATGCCCGGGGCCGGCCGAACTGGGACTTCGCGCCGCCGCCGGCCGCCGCCGGCGCGCCTGCCGCCGCGGCCGCGCCGCCGCCCGCGATCGGCCGCATCGTGCTGGTGAACGGCACGGTCTCGTTCGCCGATGCCCGCGCCGGCTCGAGCGCCACCATCGACAAGATCGACGCCACCGCCTCGATCGGCTCGCCCGAGGGACCGTTCGCGGTCGCCGGGACCGCCACGGTCAACAAGGAGCCGCTCAGGATCGACGCCTCGGTCGGAGCGAAGTCGGCCAAGGGCCACGACGTCCGGCTGGCGCTGCAGGCCGGCGGCGGCACGCTGGCCTTCGACGGCGCTCTGAGCGCGCTCGGCCCGGAGGCGCGGCTGGTCGGCAAGGCATCGAGCAGCGCCGACAACCTCGTCGCCTTCGTCGAGACGCTGGCGCAGGCCGCCGGCCAGCCCGAGCCGCCGCTGCCGCCGCTGCTGGCGGGCAAGTTCGCCTTCGCCGGCGACGTCGACCTGTCGGCGGAGTCGCTGGCCGCCCGGGACTTCACGCTGACGCTGGGCGAGGACAAGACCACCGGCTCGATCGCGCTGCGGCTCAAGCCGACGCTGGCGATCGACGCCCGGCTTTCGGCCGGCAAGCTCGACCTCGACCGCTGGCTGGCCGGGCTGAAGCACGCCGCGCCGGTGGAGACGCCGCCGCCGCCGGCCGGCGCCACCGCGGCGCCGGCGCCGGCGCCCGCCGCCAACCCGCTGGCGGCGATGGACGCCCGGCTGGCCGTCGAGATCGGCGAGGTCGTCTACAACAGGCAGCCGGTGCGCAACGTCGCGCTCGAGCTCGATGCCCGGGGCGGCGCCGTGGCGGTGCCGCGGCTGGCCGCGACCCTGCCGGGCGATCTCGTGCTGCAGGCGAAGTCGACGCTGTCGGGCGACGCCGCGCGGCCGAACGTCGCCGGCGAGTTCAGCCTGGTCGGGCCGAAGCTGCGCGAGACCCTGCAGTGGCTGGCGGTCGACGTCTCGGAGGTGCCGGCGGGCAAGCTGTCGAAGCTGTCGCTCAAGGGCCGGATGTCGTCGACCGGCGGCAACGTCCAGGTCAGCGACGCCACCTTCGAACTCGACGACCTGCGCGGCGGCGGTGGCCTGCTGGTGACCTTCGGCGTGCCGCTGTCGATCGTGCTGAACCTCAACCTCGACACGCTCGACCTCGATTCCTACCTCGCCGCGCCGGCGGGCAAGCCGGCCGCCGGCGGCGCCGCGTCACCCTCGTCAGCGGCGTCGGCGTCGGCGCGGCCGCGCCCGGCCGGTCCTTCGGTCGGCCTCAAGGCCCGCATCAACCGCATCGTCTATCGCAAGGACACGATCGGCGGCGTCGAGGTCGACGTCGCGCTGCGCGGCGACACGCTGCGCCTCAACGACATCAAGGTGTCGAACCTCGCCGGCGCGCGCCTCGCGCTGCGCGGCTCGGTCGCCAACCTGTCGGCGGCGCAGCCGCGGCCCGACCTCGCCTTCAACTTCGAGGCGCCCGACATGGACCGCGTGCTGAAGCTGGCCGGCGTGCCGGCGGCCGGGCTGGGCGCGGTCACGGCGCAGGGCGGCATCGCCGGGTCGATCGAGGCGCTGTCGCTGCGCGAGTTCGCGGTCCGCGCCGCCGGCCAGAGCCTGCAGGCGACCGGCTCGCTGGCGCTGCCCGGCGCGGCCCGGGGCATGCCGACCGCCGCCACCTACAAGGGCAGCCTGGCGCTGAACGGCCAGGCGGTCGACGGCACCATCGGCGCGACGCTGGGCAACCGGCCCATGATCACCGCCGACCTGCGCTCCAACAGCCTCGACCTCGAGCGCCTGGGTGGGGCGCCGGCGGCGGGCGGCGGTGGCGGCCGCGCCGCCGCGGCCAGGCCGATCGACACGGCGCCGCTGCGCGCCGTCGATGCCGACGTCAAGCTGGCGGCGGCGACGCTGGTCGCCTCGGGCCTGCGCATCGGCAACGCCAGCCTCGCCGCGACCCTGAAGGATGGCGTGCTGACGCTGTCGAGCTTCCGCGGCAACCTCTACGGCGGTACGCTCGCCTTCTCCGGCACGGTCAACGCCAGCCAGCCGGCGCTGGCGCTCGACCTGCGCGGCGACGCCACCGGCCTGTCGCTGTCGGAGATGCTGCGCAGCACCTCGGGCAGCAACCAGTTCGGCAGCGCCATCACCGTGACGATCGACGGCAGGCTCAACGCCACCGGCATCTCGGTGCGCGGCAGCGGCGCCACCAGCGACCAGGTCCGCGCCTCGCTGGCCGGCGGCGCCAACCTCGGCGGCCACCTGTTCGTCGGCGCCGACCGGGCGCTGCAGATGCTGGGCTCGGCGGCGGCCGGCGCCGCCAGCGGCGTGATCGACAACACGCTCGGCCAGGCGCTCGGCATCGTCGGCCAGCGCGGCGGGGTCGGCGTCGGCAACATGCTGAACGCGATCTCGCTGGTGCTGAACCGCTTCGTGAACCACGACAGCCCGATCTCGGGCCGCGTCGAGATCGCGGGCGGCGTGCTGACCGACAGGGGGCTGGCGGTGCAGGGCAACCGGGCCACCGCCAACGTCGTCACCCGCACCAACCTCGCGGCCTCGACCACCGACACGACCGTCAACTTCGTGATCGCCGAGGACCCGTCGGCGCCGTACCTGGTCACCACCGCGCGCGGGCCGCTGTCGTCGCCGTCGCTCGGCGTGTCGCGCGGCACCGCCAAGGATCCGCCGGGCATGGCCAGCACGCTGCCCATCCCGAGCGTGCCCGGGGTCGGCAACATCCCCGGCATCGGCAACATCCTGCCGGGGCAGGGCGGCGGCCAGCAGCGCTCGCCGATTCCCAACATCCCGTTGCCGATCCCCAACATCTTCGGCCGCTGAAGGAGTTCCCGTGCTCGATCGTCTCAAGTCCGTCCTGAAGGCGCGGTTCGGTACGGCGCCGGCGCTCGCCGAGGCGCCGGCCAACGCCGGGGTGCTGGCCGACATGGCCAACCGGCGGGTGATGCGCCGCTACCTCGACAAGCCGGTCGACCCGGCGCTGGTCGAGACGCTGTGCGCGGTGGCGCTGTCGGCGCCGACCAAGTCGGACCTGCAGCAGGCCGACATCGTGATCGTCTCGGACCGGGCGCAGCGCGAGAAGCTCGAGGCGCTGCTGCCGGAGAACCCGTGGGTCAAGGCGGCGCCGGTCCTGCTGGTGTTCTGCGGCAACAACCGCCGCCACCGCCTGCTGTTCGAGTGGCGCGGCCGGCCGTTCGTCAACGACCACCTCGACGCCTTCTTCAACGCCGCGGTCGATAGCGGCATCGTGCTGGCGACCTTCGTCGCGGCGGCCGACCGGGCCGGGCTGGGCAGCTGCCCGATCAGCGCCATCCGCAACCACGCGGCGCAGGTGTCGGACATCCTCGGCCTGCCGGACCACGTTTTCCCGGTCGCCGGGCTGGGGGTCGGGTGGCCGTCCTTCGAGGGGGTGATGAGCCCCCGGCTGGGTCTCGACGTCACGATTCACCACGACCGCTACGACGAGGCCGGGCTCAAGGACAAGGTCGCATCCTATGACGCGCGGCGCGAGGCGGTGCAGCCGTACCGCAGCCAGCGCTACCCGGAGCGGTTCGGCGAGGCCACGCCCTACGGCTGGTCGGAGGACAAGGCGCGGCAATATTCGGTGCCGGAGCGGGCCGATTTCGGCGCATTCGTGCGCGCCAAGGGGTTCAGGCTGGACTGATCGTGCGTCCCCGCAGGTCGGCGAGGACGTACAGCCGCAGCGCGCTCGACAGGTTGCCGGCCGTCGCCGGCCCCTCGACCCGGGCCCGGTCGATCTCCGCCACCAGGGCCGCCAGCGACAGGCCGCGGCGGCGGGCGATGGCCGAAAGCTCGGTCCAGAAGGCGTCTTCCAGCGACACCGAGGTGCGGTGGCCGTCGATCGTGACCGAGCGCTTTCGCATGGCCGGACTGTGACAGCGGCAGGACGCCGCCTCAAGTCGCCTTGCCGCCGTCACATGTCGTGCGTATAAGCGCGGCCCAGCAACCCCCTCCGGACAAGCATTTCATGGATATCCGCAACGTCGCGATCATCGCGCACGTCGACCATGGCAAGACCACGTTGGTGGACTGCCTGCTGAAGCAAAGCGGCACGTTCCGCGAGAACCAGCAGGTGGCCGAACGCGCCATGGACTCCAACGACCTCGAGCGCGAGCGCGGCATCACGATCCTGGCCAAGGCCACGTCGGTGGTGTGGCAGGGCACGCGGATGAACATCGTCGACACGCCGGGCCACGCCGACTTCGGCGGCGAGGTCGAGCGCATCCTGTCGATGGTCGACGGCGTCGTTCTCCTCGTCGACGCGGCCGAGGGGCCGCTGCCGCAGACCAAGTTCGTGCTCGGCAAGGCGCTGCGGCTGGGCCTGCGCCCGATCGTGCTGATCAACAAGGTCGACCGTCCCGACGCGCGCGCCCACGAGGTCCACGACGAGATCTTCGACCTGTTCGCGGCGCTGGAAGCCAACGACGAGCAACTCGACTTCCCGACCCTGTTCGCGTCGGCCAAGCAGGGCTGGGCCTCGACCGAGCTCGAGAAGAAGTCCGAGGACATGTCGCCGCTGTTCGACCTGATCCTCAACCACGTGCCGGCGCCGAAGATCGACGCCGACCCGGCCTTCCGCATGCTGGTGACGACGCTCGAGTCCGACCCGTTCCTCGGCCGCATCCTGACCGGCCGCATCCAGTCGGGGACGCTGAAGCCGAACACCGTGCTCAAGGCGCTGAACGCCAAGGGCGAGGAGATCGAGCAGACCCGCGTCACCAAGGTGCTGGCCTTCCGCGGCCTCGAGCGCCAGCCGATCGAGTCGGCCGAGGCGGGCGACATCGTCGCCATCGCCGGCTTCAAGAACGCGACCGTGGCCGACACGCTGGGCGACATGACGGTCAATGCCGCGCTGCCGGCCCAGCCGGTCGACCCGCCGACGCTGGCCATGACCTTCGCCGTCAACGACTCGCCGCTGGCCGGTCGCGAGGGCGACAAGGTGACGACCCGCATGATCCGCGCCCGCCTGATGCGCGAGGCCGAGGGCAACGTCGCCATCCGCGTGCGCGACACCGAGAACACCGATGCCTACGAGGTCGCCGGCCGCGGCGAACTGCAGCTCGGCGTGCTGATCGAGACGATGCGCCGCGAGGGCTTCGAGCTGGCGGTCGGCCGCCCGCGCGTGCTGTTCCAGACCGACCCGGCGACCGGCCAGCGGCTGGAGCCGATCGAGGAAGTCGTGGTCGACGTCGACGAGGCCTTCACCGGCGTCGTGGTCGAGCAGATCTCGACCCGCAAGGGCGAGTTGCAGGACATGCGCCCGTCGGGCGCCGGCAAGACCCGCCTGGTGTTCCACGCGCCGTCGCGCGGCCTGATCGGCTACCACGGCGAGTTCCTGACCGACACCCGCGGCACCGGCGTGATGAACCGCCTGTTCCACAGCTACGGCCCCTACCGCGGCCCGATCCCGGGCCGCCGCAACGGCGCGCTGATCGCCAACGCCGAGGGCGCCGCCGTGGCCTACGCGCTGTGGAACCTCGAGGAGCGCGGCCCGATGTTCATCGAGCCGGGCACCGCGGTCTACCAGGGCATGCTGATCGGCGAGCACAGCCGCGGCAACGACCTGGAAGTGAACGTGCTCAAGGGCAAGCAGCTGACCAACATTCGCGCCGCCGGCAAGGACGAGGCGGTGCGCCTGACCCCGCCGCGCAAGATGTCGCTCGAGCAGGCGATCGCCTACATCGACGACGACGAGCTGGTCGAGGTCACGCCGAAGTCGATCCGGTTGCGCAAGCGCTTCCTCGATCCCGAGGATCGCAAGCGTGCCAAGAAGCAGGCAGCGGCCGCGGCCGCCGAATAAGGGAAGGACTGAGTGAAGAGCGATACTTTCGTCGATCGTCTCGACGCGGCCGCCAAGGCCAAGCAGGCCCTGCTCGAGCGGGCCCGTTCCAAGGATCCGACCAAGGATCCCGAATTCGCCGCCCGCCAGGAAGCGCGCCTCGCCGCGGCCAAGGCCCGCGAGGAGCGCGAGGCCGAGCGCCGCCGCGCCAAGATCGAGGCCCGCGAGCGCGAGGCCGCCGAGAAGGCCGCGCGCAAGGAGGCCCAGATCAAGGCCGAGGCCGAGCGCGCCGAGCGCGAGAAGGCCGACAGCCTGGCCGCCCAGAAGGCGGCGCTGATGGCCCGCTTCGGTACGCGAAAGAAGCGCTAGCTTCTTCTTCCCGTCCTAGAGACTTCCGCCGGTCAGCGACGCGCGCTGGCTGATCTCGATGTGGTTGCCGTCGGGATCGCAGACGAAGGCGTAGCGCACCGTCTCGCCCAGCACGCGCGGCTCGCCGCCCGAGGTGCCGCCGCGCGCGAGGATGCCCGCGTACTCGGCGAGGCAGTCCCAGACCTGCACCGTCATGTAGCGGTAGCCCGGGCCGCGCCAGTCGGCGGTGCGCTCGACCTTGCCGCGCTCGGCGACCACGACCAGCGAATCGCCGCAGCGGTAGCGGCCG
Source organism: uncultured Reyranella sp. (assembly GCA_964420105.1). Taxonomy (GTDB): domain Bacteria; phylum Pseudomonadota; class Alphaproteobacteria; order Reyranellales; family Reyranellaceae; genus Reyranella. The sequence continues at coordinate 23,955 of CAYQRL010000016.1, read as the reverse complement.
TCGCCGGCGCGCTCGAACTGCATCGCCTCGGTCCAGAACCGGTCGTGCTGCGCCGGGTCGTTGACCCGCAGCAGGATGGCGATGCCCTCGACCCCGTCCTGGCCTTTCGGCACCAGCGTCACCCGGTTGCCGTCGGGATCGGCCAGCGCCACCGGCGCGGCGAGCCCGTCGCGCGCGATCTCCAGCCCGACGATGCCCGACGGCGGCGCCGCCGGCAGCGGGTTGCGCGAGTGGTTCAACTTCAGGATCGAGCCGTTCATGTGGTGGCGGTGCTGCTGCATGCCGCCACCGAGCTTGCCCATGTGGTCGTAGGGCAGGCCGACCGGGCCCTGCCAGAAGGCGAGCTGCTCGTCGCGCTTGGTCGAGAACAGGCCGATGTCGAGGTGCTGCTTGGCGAGGTTCATGGCGTCGATTGTATCGCGGCCGTGCGCCGGGTCACAGAACGGCTTGAGGCAACACTTTAGCTTGTGGGCGGAAAGGCTTGAATCGATGTGAAAAATGCCGATTCGACAGGGCTTTCGGGCGCGAAACAACAGATACAATGCCCGCCACGACTCAGATCGAGTGCGGTTGCTAGAACGGGTGCGGGGACGTGACGGCCGTTGGGGAATGGCCGTCACACATTGTGGGAAGGGAAACACATCATGCTTCGCGCCATGATTGGCACGCTCGCCGTGCTTGCGGGATTCGGCGTTCTCGAACGGACCTCCGTCGACGCCAGTACCGGTCACGCCGCCACCTGCACGGCGACCGAGGCCTACGCGCTGCTGCAGCCCGGCGAGAACATGCCGGTCTACGTCGAGCCGTCGCAGCAGGCGGCCACGGTCGGCACGCTGTCCGACCGCTCGGGCCGCGGCCTCGACCGCACGCAGGTCACGATCACCGGCAGCCGCAGCGGCTGGGCGCGGATCGCGCTCAACACCGCGCCGGGCTACACCGACGGCGCCAACGGCACGCAATCGTTCGGCTGGGTGCCGGCCGACCTGCTGACAGTCGACGCCCGCGTCGACGGCCCGATCACCGTCTACAGCCGCCCGGGCCTGCTGGGCGACAAGCTCGCCACGGTCGACAACGCCGACATGAAGTTCCGCGTGCTCGGCTGCCGCGGCACCTGGCTGCAGGTCGTGAACGCGACCTACGGCAACGTCTGGATCGACAAGTGGTGCGGCCGCGAAGAGAGCTGCCGGCTCTAGCCTTCGAACGATTTTGGAAGGCGGCGGGTCGCTCTCTGGGGATTGGGCGACGCGCCGTGGGACAGCAGACTGATCCCGGCAGGTTGGGGCCTGCCGGGTCTTTTTCGTTTCCGACCCGGGTCTTCCGCTAGATCTTCAGCTCGCTGAAGAAGTCGTTGCCCTTGTCGTCGGTGACGATGAAGGCGGGGAAGTTCTCGACCTGGATGCGCCAGATCGCTTCCATGCCGAGCTCGGGGTACTCCAGCACCTCGACCTTCCTGATGCAGTTCTTGGCCAGGATCGCGGCCGGGCCGCCGATCGAGCCGAGGTAGAAGCCCTTGTGCTTCTTGCAGGCATCGACGACCTGCTTGCTGCGGTTGCCCTTGGCCAGCATCACCATCGAGCCGCCGTTGGCCTGGAACAGGTCGACGTAGGAATCCATGCGGCCGGCGGTGGTCGGGCCGAACGAGCCCGAGGCCATGCCATCCGGGGTCTTGGCCGGGCCGGCGTAGTAGACCGGGAACTGCTTGAAGTACTCGGGCAGGCCCTCGCCGCGGTCGAGCCGCTCCTTGAGCTTGGCGTGCGCGGCGTCGCGCGCGACGATCAGCGTGCCGGTGAGGTTGACGCGCGTCTTCACCGGGTGGCGGGTCAGCACCGACAGGGTGTGCGCCATGCCCTTGTCGAGGTCGACCGAGACGACGTCGCCGGACAGCTGCCGCGGCTCGACCTCGGGCAGGTACTGCGCCGGGTTGGTCTCGAGCTGCTCGAGGAAGATGCCGTCGCGGGTGATCTTGCCGACGGCCTGGCGGTCGGCCGAGCACGACACGCCCATGCCGATCGGCACCGAGGCGCCGTGGCGGGCGATGCGGATGACGCGGACATCGTGGCAGAAGTACTTGCCGCCGAACTGCGCGCCGATCCCCATCTTGCGCGTCAGCTCGAGGACCTTCTTCTCCATCTCGCGGTCGCGGATGGCGACGCCCTTGTCGTTGCCCTCGCCCGGCAGGTCGTCGAGGTAGCGGGTCGAGGCCAGCTTCACGGTCTTCAGGTTGAGCTCGGCCGAGGTGCCGCCGACCACGATCGCGAGGTGGTAGGGCGGGCAGGCCGCGGTGCCGAGCGTGCGGATCTGGGTGTCGAGGAACTTGAGCAGCGAGTCCTCGTTCAGCACCGCCGGGGTCTGCTGGTAGAGGTAGGTCTTGTTGGCCGAGCCGCCGCCCTTGGCAACGAACAGGAACTTGTAGGCGTCGCCGTCGGTCGCGTAGATGTCGATCTGCGCCGGCAGGTTGGTGCCGGTCTGCACTTCCTTGAACATCGACAGCGGCGACACCTGGCTGTAGCGCAGGTTGGTCTCGGTGTAGGTCTTGTAGACGCCGCGGGAGATCGCTTCCTCGTCGCCGCCGCCGGTCCACACCGCCTGGCCCTTCTTGCCCATCACGATCGCGGTGCCGGTGTCCTGGCACATCGGCAGCACGCCGCCGGCGGCGATGTTGGCGTTCTTCAGCAGTTCCAGCGCCACGTACTTGTCGTTCGAGGACGCCTCGGGATCGTCGAGGATGGCGGCGAGCTGGGCGAGGTGGCCGGGGCGCAGCAGGTGGGAGATGTCGTGGAAGGCCTGCGCGGTCAGCAGCGTCAGCGCCTCGGGCGCGACCGTCAGGACCTCGCGGCCGTTGAACCTGGCGACGCCGACATGGTCGGAGGAGAGCTTGCGGTACACGGTCTTGTCCTCACCGTGCGGGAACATCTCCTGGAACTGGAATTCGGGCATGCGGTCTCCTTGGCGCCAGTGCTTCGGCGCGCTTCCCTGCCGCAACCGCGGGCAGGCGTAAAGCTACTTCTTTCGGAAGCTGTCGAGCTTGACGACCTTGGAGGCGCCGTCGTCCGGCTTGGCCTCGCCGTCGGCCGGGGCGCCCTCGGCCGCCGCGTCGGCAGCGGGGCCGGCCAGCGGCGTCCGCTTCTCGGCCGGCGGCAGCGCGGCCGGTGCGGCGGGGACCTCGGCCTTGTCGCCCTCGGCCTTGTCCTTGCGATCGAACTGCAGGCCGAACCGCACCGACGGGTCGACGAACGCCGACAGGGCGGCGAACGGCACGCGGATGCGCTCCTGCTGCTTGTTGAAGCTGACCGTCACCTCGAAGTGGTCGGGCGCGACGATCAGGTCCCAGTACTGGTGCTGCAGGACGACCGTCATCTCCTCCGGGTACTTCGCGCGCAGGTAGTCGGGCAGCACGACGCCCGGGTCGGTGCTGCGGAACGAGATGTAGAAATGGTGCGAGCCCGGCAGGCCCTTCTCGGCGACCTGATTCAGCACGCGGCGCACCACGCTGCGCAGCGCGTCGTCGACGAGGGCGTCGTAGTGGAAACGGTCGTTCATGGCCCGGCGCGAAAATGACAATTCATGGTCATCCCGCCTACCACCAGAGTCAATCGCGGGAAACAGCGAATGCAAGTGGGAGGGCTTCTGTTGCCCGGTGCCCTCCCGAACCGCGCTTACGTCCGCTGTTTAGGCGGCAGCAGCGAGTGCAACGTCGTTATCGTTGGCACTTGTGAATGGCCCGTCACGGCGGAACCATACCGGGCAAAAACCGCGCCTTTACCACGCTCGTCGATCCTGGTTCGCCCCCATGGTCCCGTCCCGGTCCGCGAAGGAGCCGGGAGCGGGGAATGGTGGAGGCGCCGGGTACTGCCCCCGGGTCCGAAACGCTTATGCCACGCGGCGTTTATCGCCATAGTCGGTTTCCCGACGTCCCCTATATAGGCGGTCCGGCGGGCTTTTTGAAGGCGCCCGGGCGTATTTCCCCATGGCAGCGGCGGGCAAGGCTCCATAGAGTCCGCCGCCAAACGCAGGACCAAGCCCATGCCCCTCTCCAGCGACCAGCAGGCCGAGATCGACCAGGCCCGCGGCGCCGCCCAGCCCACGCTGCGCCCGATCTCGCCGGCCCTCGAGGAGATCCTGTACAAGGCGCTGCCGGTGCTCGACCACGGCTTCGTCCGCGTCGTCGACTACATGGGCGACGATGCCGCCGTCGTGCAGGCGGCGCGCGTCAGCTACGGCCGCGGCACCAAGAAGGTCAGCGAGGATCGCGGCCTCATCAACTACCTCATGCGGCATCGCCACACGACGCCGTTCGAGATGTGCGAGATCAAGTACCACGTGAAGCTGCCGATCTTCGTCGCGCGGCAGTGGATCCGGCACCGCACCGCCAACGTCAACGAGTACTCGGCGCGCTACTCGATCCTCGACAACGAGTACTACCTGCCGGCGCCCGAGCACCTCGCCGCCCAGAGCCAGAACAACCGCCAGGGCCGCGACAAGGTCCTGACCGGCAAGGAGGCCGATCGCGTCTTCTCGCTGCTGAAGAAGGACGCCGAGCTGGTCTACGAGCACTACATGGAGATGCTGAACGAGGGCCAGGCGGGCGAGCCGCTCGACCCCGAGCGCTCCGGCCTGGCGCGCGAGCTGGCGCGCATGAACCTGTCGCTGGCCTTCTATACGCAGTGGTACTGGAAGACCAACCTGCACAACCTGATGCACTTCCTGTCGCTGCGCGCCGACCCGCACGCGCAGTACGAGATCCGCGTCTACGCCGAGGTCATGCTCGACACCCTGAAGCGGTGGTGCCCGATCAGCCACGACGCCTTCGTCGAGTACCGGCTGGGCGGTGCCCACCTGTCGAAGACCGGGCTGGCCGCGGTGCGCCGCATGATCGCCGGCGAGAAGATCGACCAGGCCTCGAGCGGCCTCAACCCGCGCGAGTGGCGCGAGCTGGCGGCGGTGCTCGGCCTTGGCTAGGGACAATCCCGGCCGGCTGCGGCTGGTCCGCGAGCGCGCGCGCGACCACGAGCTCATCGAGGAGATGAACGAGGCCGCGTTCGGCCCCGACCGTCACCACAAGACCGTGTACCGGCTGCGCGAGGGCGTGAAGCCGATCAGGGAACTGTGCTTCGTGGCGATCGACCAGAAGGGCCGCATGGTCGCGTCGATCCGCAACTGGCCGATCCTGGTCAACGAGAAGTGGCCGGCGATCCTGCTCGGGCCGCTGGCGATCGCGCCGGAACTGCGCGGGCTGGGCTACGGCAAGGCGCTGATGTGGCACACCATGGCGCAGGCCCGCATGATGGGCCACAGCCGCATCATCCTGGTCGGCGATCCCGAGTACTACAACCAGTTCGGCTTCCGCCGCGACCTCGCGCTGCACATCCAGCTGCCCGGCTGGGTCGAGGAGCGCCGCTTCCTCGCGCTCGAGCTGGTGGCCGGCGCGATGATCGGCGTCCACGGCATGATCGGCAAGTGGCAGCCGGCGCGGCGCCGGAAGTGATTCCCGTTCCCGTCATTCCGACCGGAGCCTCGCGCAGCGACGCGTAGCGGAGGGAGCCCGTCTCCACGACTTGCCGGCTGAGGCGTCGCGACGGTCTCTCCGCCCGGGGCTCCGCCCCTCGGTCGAGATGACGGGAAATGGCGCCTTCAGCGCACCACGATCTTCGGCGCCGCGCGCGGGCCGCGCTGGCTGGCCGACAGCTGCTTCCACACCCGGCCGGCGATGTTCTTGTAGATCTGGGCGTGGGCGCTGTCGGGCTTCGACGCCACGATCGGCTGGCCGGCGTCCGAAGTCGTGCGGATGTCGAGGTGCAGCGGCACCTCGCCGAGGAACGGCACGCCGAGCTTCTCGGCCTCCTCGCGGGCGCCGCCATGGCCGAAGATCTCCGAGCGCTCGCCGCAGTGCGGGCACAGGAAGTAGCTCATGTTCTCGACGATGCCGAGCACCGGCACCGCGACCTTGCGGAACATGGCGAGGCCCTTGCGGGCGTCGACCAGCGCGATGTCCTGCGGCGTCGACACGATCACCGCGCCGGCCAGCGCGACCCGCTGGGCCAGCGTCAGCTGGGCGTCGCCGGTGCCCGGCGGCATGTCGACCACCAGCACGTCGAGGTCGCCCCACTGGACGTCGCGCAGCATCTGCTCGAGCGCGCTCGACACCATCGGGCCGCGCCAGATCATCGGCGTGTCCTCGTTGACGATGTAGCCGATCGACATGGTGCGCAGGCCGAACCGCTCGATCGGCTTCAGCGCCTTGCCGTCGACCGACTCGGGCTTCTCCTTGACGTCGAGCATGCGCGGCATCGACGGGCCGTAGATGTCGGCGTCGAGCAGGCCGGTGGCGACGCCGTTGGCGGCGAGGCCGAGCGCGAGGTTGACCGCGGTGGTCGACTTGCCGACGCCGCCCTTGCCGGAGGCCACGGCGATGATGTGGCGGACCCCGGGGACGTCGATTCTCCCGCCGCCGCCCGTGGTTTTCGCCGCTGGACCGCCGGCCGGACCGTGGCTGTGGCCATGTCCATGCCCATGATCGTGCGAATGGCCCTTGGCCGCCGCCGCCTGGCGCTCGGCGGTCATCACCGCGGTGGCCGAGAGCACGCCGGGCAGGGCGCGCACCGCCTGCTCGCTGGCCTGGCGCAGCGGCTCGAGCGCGGTGCCGCGCGCCGGGTCGACCTCGAGGGTCACGGCAACGTGACCGCCGCGGATGGCGATGCCGCCGACCAGCCCGGAGGCGGCGACGCTCTTGCCGGTGGCGGGATCAATAACGGCGTCGAGCGCCTGTCGGACGGCGGATTCGGTGATTTCAGCCATGATGCCTGTTTCCGCGGCTTCGCAATTTCGTGTCGCCGCTTGATTGCAGGGGGTGGTGTCGTCACATATATGCAGCAACGCGTGAAATCAAAGCGGACAATCGCCCAAGGCGAGGCGGCCGGTGGCCGTGAGGTGAACGATGGCGTGGAACAACAATAGCGGCGGCCCCTGGGGCGGTGGCGGCGGTGGCAACGGCGGCGGCCCCTGGGGCGGCGGCGGTGGCGGCAACCGCGGCGGAGGCGGTGGCGGCGGGCCGTTCGGCTCGCGTCGGCCTCCCGACATGGAGGACGTCATCCGCAAGGGCCAGGAGCGGCTGCGCAACCTGGTCCCGGGCGGCTTCGGCTCGTTCAAGGGGCTGGCGCTGATCGTGCTGGCCGGCCTGGTGATCTGGCTGGCCACCGGCTTCTTCCGCGTCCAGCCCAACCAGCAGGCGATCCAGCTGGTGTTCGGCAAGCCGTTCGGCAAGCCGGTCGAACCCGGCCTGCACTACAACCTGCCCGCACCGATCGGCAACGTCGTGGTGGTCAACGTCCAGGACCAGCGCCGCGTCGTGATCGGCTCGCGCACCGGCGTGCCCGACCGCACGGCGACCTACACCCGCGGCCCGCGCCCGACCTCGACCGAGAACCTGATGCTGACCGGCGACGAGAACATCGTCGACATCGAGTTCGCCGTGCTGTGGCAGATCAAGGACGTGTTCAAGTACGCCTTCGACGTGCGCAACCCGGAAGAGAACGTCCGCGCCGCCGCCGAGGCGGCGATGCGCGAGGTGATCGGCCGCTCCAACCTGCAGTATGCCCAGACCGAGGGCCGCAGCCGCATCGAGCAGGACGCCAAGGACCTGCTGCAGCGCATCCTCGACGACTACGGGCTGGGCGTGCGCATCTCGAACGTCCAGCTGCTGCGGGTCGACCCGCCGCAGGAGGTCATCGCCGCCTTCCGCGACGTGCAGGCGGCGCGCGCGGACAAGGAAAAGAGCATCAACGAGGCCAACACCTACCGCAACCAGGTGCTGCCGCGGGCCAAGGGCGAGGCCGAGTCGATCATCCAGCGCGCCGAGGCCTACAAGGCCGAGACGGTGGCGCGGGCGAGCGGCGATGCCCAGCGCTTCGACCAGGTCTACGAGCAGTACAACAAGGCCAAGGACATCACCGCCGAGCGGCTTTACCTCGACACCATGGAAGAGGTGCTGCGCAACGCCAACAAGGTGCTGGTCGACAAGAACACGACCCCGGGCGGCGGCGTGCTGCCGTTCCTGCCGTTGCCGGAACTCAAGCCGGGGGCCTCCCAGGCCGCGCCGGTCCGACCGGTCACGCCGAGCCAGGGAGCCACCCGATGAGCAACCGCGCCATCATCGCGCTGATCGCGGCGGCCGTCGCGGTCTTCCTGCTGACCCAGACCTTCTACACGGTCAACCCGACCGTGCAGGTGCTGGTCCGCCAGTTCGGCGCCATCGTCGGCGAGCCCAAGACCTCGCCCGGCCTGTACGCCAAGGTGCCGCTGATCCAGGACATCCAGCGCATCGATCGCCGGCTGCTCGACTACGAAGCCGAGGAGTTCGAGATCATCGCCGGCGACCAGAAGCGCCTCGTGGTCGACGCGTATGCCCGCTACAAGATCGTCGCTGCCAAGACCTTCGCCCAGACGGTGCCGGGCGGCGAGGCGGCCCTGCGCGGCCTGCTCGACTCGCTGATCAACTCCGAGATCCGCGGCGTGCTGTCGTCGGTGCCGCTGCACGCGGTGCTGACCGACCGGCGCGAGAGCCTGATGGAGGAGATCACCCGCCGGGTGAACGCCAAGACCCGGGAACTGGGCGTCGAGACCGTGGACGTGCGTATCAAGCGCGCCGACCTGCCGCAGGCCAACTCCCAATCGGTCTACAACCGGATGAAGACCGACCGCGAGCGCGAGGCCGGCCAGCTGCGCGCCGAGGGCGACGAGGAGAAGGCCCGCATCACCGCCACCGCCGACCGCGAGGTCTCGGTGATCAAGGCCGATGCCGGCCTCAAGGCCCAGGTGGTGAAGGGCGAGGCCGACGCCGAGGCGACCCGGATCTATGCCCAGGCCTTCAGCAAGGACAAGGACTTCTACGGCTTCTATCGCCGCCTCGAAGCCTACAAGCAGGCGTTCGGGGCGGGCGGGTCGACCATGGTCCTGAACCCCGACACCGACTTCTTCCGCTACTTCAACGATCCCACCGGGCCGGCGATGCCGGGCCGCCGGGACGCCCCGAAGGACGCGGCCAAGTAGGCGCCGGGCGACCGGCAAGAACCGGGCCGGGCGGCGCTGTGGCAGGGCTGCAACGCCGCCCCTGAATCTGTGGTCGGACAGCCGGAAAACCCGGCTCCGCCGCGTCGATCAAGTCCTCTTTATTTGCGCCACAATCGGCCCCCATGTAGACAGGGGTCGAACGCGCGCGCCGGCCGTTCCGATCCGTTGAGGCCTGTGCGCCGCTTGAAGGGGTCGGACGTGATTCTCACTGGTTTTCCTGGTGTTTTGAAGTCGGCCGCGGTGGCGGCCGGTATCTCGCTCGGCGTCGTCACGCTCGGGCTCGCCGCGGCGCAGCCGGCGGTGGCACGCGAGGCGCCCACCAGCTTCGCCGAGCTGGTCGACAAGCTGATGCCCACGGTCGTCAACATCACGACCACCCAGAACGTGCCGCAGCAGGGCCAGCGGCTGCGCGACATGCCGCAGCTGCCGCCGGGTTCGCCATTCGAGGAACTGTTCAAGGAGTTCTTCGACAAGCGCGGCGGCGAGGAGCAGAAGCGTCGCGGCACCTCGCTGGGCTCGGGTTTCGTGATCGATCCCGACGGCTACATCATCACGAACAACCACGTGATCCAGGGCGCCGAGGACATCACCGTCATCTTCAAGGACGACACCCAGCTCAAGGCCAAGCTGATCGGCTCCGACAGCCGCATCGACGTCGCCCTGCTGAAGGTCGAGCCGCCGAACAAGAAGCCGCTGCCGGCCACCAAGTGGGGCGACTCGGACAAGGAGCGCGTCGGCGACTGGGTGATCGCGATCGGCAACCCGTTCGGCCTCGGCCACTCGGTGACCGCCGGCATCATCTCGGCGCGCGGCCGCTCGCTGAACGATTCGCTCGACGACTACCTGCAGACCGACGCCGCCATCAACAAGGGCAACTCGGGCGGCCCGCTGTTCAACGCCCAGGGCGAGGTGATCGGCGTCAACACCGCGATCTACTCGCCGTCGGGCGTCAATGCCGGCCTCGCCTTCTCGATCCCGTCCAACCTCGTCCGGCAGGTCGCCGACCAGCTGCGCGAGTACGGCAAGGTCAAGCGCGGCTGGATCGGCGTCAGCTACCAGAGCGTGACCGACGACATCGCCGACAGCTTCGGCCTCGACCGCGCCCGCGGCGTGCTGGTCGCCAACGTCATCGCCGACGGTCCGGCGGCCAAGGCCGGCCTCAAGCGCAACGACATCATCCTGAGCTTCGCCGGCCAGGACGTGCTCGACCTGCGCCGCTTCCCGCGCCAGGTCGCCAACGCCCGCGTCGGCAGCACCGTCGACCTCGTCGTCTGGCGCGCCGGCAAGGAAGTGCCGCTGAAGCTGCGGATCGGCGAGCAGGAGGACGACGGCAAGCAGAACGCCGCCGCCCAGGGCGGCCAGAAGAAGCCGGCCGAGCCCGACCAGGCCGTGACCTCGACGGTCGAGCAGCTTGGCCTGACGCTGGGCAAGGTCACCGACCAGCTGCGCGAGAAGTACGGCCTTGGCGACCAGGTCAAGGGCGTGGTCATCACCAAGGTGACGCCCAACAGCCCGGCCGCCGAGAAGCAGCTGCAGGCCGGCGACGTCATCCTCGAGGTCGACCAGAAGCCGGTGGCGACGCCTCAGGATGTCGCCGACCTGGTGGCCAAGCTGCAGCAGGCCAAGAAGCGCTCGGTCCTGCTGTTCGTCGAACGCCAGGGCGACCCCCGGTTCGCCGCGCTGCGGCTGGGCAAGTAGAAATGCGAAGGGCGGACCTGACGGTCCGCCCTTTTCCTTTGTCGTCATCCCGAGCGGAGCCGCCCGGAGGGCGGCGCAGCCGAGGGACCTTGTCCGTCCCAACAGGCGTTCGTTCGTTGAAGCGAGATCCCTCCACGCGCGGCTTTGCCGCTCGGTCGGGACGGCCTCAGGCCACCTTGACGACCAGCTTGCCGAAGTTGTCGCCGCGCAGCAGGCCCATGAAGGCCTCGGGCGCCTTCGACAGGCCGTCGACCACGGTCTCTCGGGTCTTCAGCTTGCCGTCCTTGAGGTAGCCGCCGACCTCGCGCACGAAGTCGCCCATCAGGCCGACATGGTCGGAGATGATGAAGCCCTGGATGGCCAGTCGGCGCTGCACGATCGTGAACATCTTGGGCGGGCCGGCCATCGGCACCTGGTCCTGGTACTCCGAGATGGCGCCGCAGAAGGCGACGCGGCCGAAGTTGTTGAGGCGCTCGAACACCGCGTGGAAGATCTTGCCGCCGACGTTCTCGAAGTCGGCGTCGATGCCCTGCGGGCAGAGCTTGTCGAGCACCGCGCCGACGTCGGTCTCGGTCTTGTGGTTGAAGCAGGCGTCGTAGCCGGCCTCGCGCACCGCCCAGGCGCACTTGTCCTCGCCGCCGGCGCAGCCGACGACCCGCGCGCCGGCCAGCTTGGCGAGCTGGCCCGCGACCTGGCCGACCGCGCCGGTGGCGGCCGACACGAACACCGTCTCGCCGGCCTTGGGCTGGCAGATCTTCGTCATGCCGTACCACGCCGTGAACGACGGCATGCCGAGCACGCCGAGGTGGGCCGACAGCGGCGCCGCCGACGGGTCGAGCTTGCGCAGCCCCTTGCCGTCGTGGCGGGTGTGGCTCGCCCAGTTCAGCAGGCCGGTGACGATGTCGCCCTTGGCGTAGCGCGGGTTGCGGGACTCGACGACCTCGCCGACCGCGCCGCCGGTCAGCGGCTTGTCGAGCTCGAACGGCGGCACGTAGGAGCGCAGCTCGGTCATGCGCGGCCGCATGTAGGGATCGAGCGACAGGTAGCGCGTGCGCACCAGCAGCTCGCCGTCGGCCAGCGCCGGCAGCGAGACCTTCTCCTCGCGGAAGCAGTCGGCGGTGACGTCGCCGGCCGGGCGCTTGGCCAGCACGATCTGGGTGATGTCGGTCATGGGTCCTTCCTTTCGACGAATTCGTCCCGGCTGTAGCCCTGCAGGTAGAGCAGCGCGGTGAGGTCGCCGTGACCGACCCGCGCCGGCACCTCGGCCGCCACCGCCGGCTTGGCGTGGAAGGCGACGCCGAGGCCGGCCGCCTTGAGCATCGGCAGGTCGTTGGCGCCGTCGCCGACGCTCAGCGTCTCGCCGAGCGCCAGGCCACGCTCGCCGGCCAGCGCCTGCAGCGTCGCCAGCTTGGCTTCCTTGCCGAGGATCGGCCGCGCGACCGTGCCGGCCAGCGCCGCGCCCTCGAGCTCGAGCCGGTTGGCGGCCTGGCGGTCGAAGCCCAGCGCCTGCTGCACCAGCGCGGTGAAGTGGGTGAAGCCGCCCGAGACCAGGGCGCAGGTCGCGCCGTGCTCGCGCATGGTGGCGACCAGGGTGGCGCCGCCCGGGACGTAGCGGATGCGCGTCGCCGCCTCGTCGAGGCGGGCGACCGGCAGGCCCTTCAGCAGGCCGACCCGCTCCTCGAGCGCGCCGGCGAAGTCGATCTCGCCGTTCATGGCGCGCGCCGTGATCGCGGCGATGCGCTCGCGCAGGCCGAGGAAGTCGGCCAGCTCGTCCAGCATCTCGTTCTCGATCATGGTCGATTCCATGTCGGCCACGAGCAGCTTCTTGCGCCGGCCCTCGGCCGGCACGACCACGGCGTCGATCGCGGTCATGGCGACGGGCCGGGCGTCGCCTTCGAACGGGATGTCGACCGCGATCTCCGGCGCCAGCCAGCGCGGCGTGCCGACGGTGGCGCCCTGCGCCCGCAGCACGGCGATGGCGGCGCGCACGGCACCCTCGTTGAGGGCGGGATGGGCCGGGGTCGAGACCAGGACGAGGACGTTTTTCACGGGGACGGTTAATCGCTCATTTGCAATCGCCCGCCAAGCAGGTCATTTCGCCGGTCATGGAGTCCCGTCCCGAGCAGCCGCGCGTCCTCGTCGTCACCGGCCCGACCGCCAGCGGCAAGTCGGCGCTGGCGCTGGCGCTGGCCGAGCGCCGGGGTGGGGTCGTGATCAACGCCGACGCGATGCAGACCTACGACGCCTTCCCGGTGCTGACGGCGCAGCCGACGGCCGAGGAGCGGCAGCGGGTGCCGCACGCGCTCTACGGCATCCTGCCGCTGGCCGAGACGCTGTCGGCGGCGCGCTGGCGCGACCTCGCGGCGCGCGAGATCGAGGCCTGCCACGCCGCCGGGCGGACGGCGGTGCTGTGCGGCGGCTCGGGCCTCTACCTGCGGACCCTGATGCAGGGCATCGCCGCCGTGCCCGAGGTGCCGCCCGGGTTCCGGGACGAGGCCAACGCCGAGTGGCTGGCGCTCGGCGCCTCGGCTTTCCGCGCCCGGCTGGGGGAGAAGGACCCCGACCTCGTCGCCCGCCTCAAGCCGGGCGACCGCCAGCGCCACGTCCGCGGCTGGGAAGTGTGGTGCGCCACCGGTCGGCCGCTCAGCGCCTGGCAGGACCAGCCGGCGACGCCGCCGCCGTGGCGCTTCGCGACCGTGCTGCTGGCGCCCGAGCGGGCGTGGCTGCGGCGGCGCATCGAGACCCGCTTCGACGCCATGCTGCGCGCCGGCGTGGCGGCCGAGGTGCGGGCGGTATTCGACCGCGCCCCGAACCCGCGCTGGCCGGGGCTGAAGGCGCACGGCGCGCCCGAGTTCTTCGCCCACTTTCGCGGCGAACTCGACCTCGAGGGCGTGCGGCGCATCGCCATCGACCACACCCGGCAATATGCCAAGCGCCAGATGACGTGGTTCCGCCACCAGATGACACCAGATCTGGTGGTCTCGCCCGAGGCCGACGGCGGTTGGGACGCGGTTGAGAAATATTTGACCAAAACCGCGGCCTGAAACTTTACGTTTCGTGCGATTTCGGTTGATTCCAAAAGAAAGCACCCCTAACTTCCGCCCCGCCGCAAAACCCCCGTTTTGCGGCGCATTTGTCAGAGAGGAGACCCGTGTCATGAAGCCCGAGGAGTCCGCCACGACTGGCGCCGATCTGCTGGTGAAAGCCCTGATCGACGAGGAAGTCGAGGTCGTCTTCGGTTACCCGGGCGGCGCGGTCCTTCCGATCTACGATTCGCTGTTCAAGCAGAACCGCCTGCGCCACGTCCTGGTGCGCCACGAGCAGGCGGCGGTGCATGCCGCCGAGGGCTACGCGCGCTCGACCGGCAAGGTCGGCGTCGTGCTGGTGACCTCGGGTCCGGGCGCGACCAACGCCGTGACCGGCCTGACCGACGCGCTGATGGACTCGATCCCGATCGTCTGCCTGACCGGCCAGGTGCCGACCCACCTGATCGGCAACGACGCCTTCCAGGAAGCCGACACCACCGGCATCACGCGGCCCTGCACCAAGCACAACTACCTGGTGAAGTCGGTCGACCGGCTGTCGAACACCGTGCACGAGGCCTTCTACGTGGCCCGCTCCGGCCGTCCCGGCCCGGTCGTGATCGACCTGCCGAAGGACGTGCTGATGAACAAGCACGAGTACGTCGCGCCGAAGAAGCCGGTGCAGCACAAGAGCTACCGGCCGCAGGTCAAGCCCGACCCGAAGAAGGTCGAGCAGGCGATCGACCTGATCGCCAAGGCCAAGCGGCCGATCTTCTACGTCGGCGGCGGCGTCGTGAACGCCGGGCCGAAGGCGTCGAAGCTGCTGACCCAGTTCGTGCGCACCACCGGCTTCCCGATCACCAACACGCTGATGGGGCTGGGCACCTACCCGGCGTCGGACCGGCAGTTCCTCGGCATGCTGGGCATGCACGGGACCTACGAAGCCAACCTCGCCATGTACAACTGCGACGTCATGGTGAACATCGGCGCGCGCTTCGACGACCGCATCACCGGCAAGCTGGCCGAGTTCTCGCCGCGCTCGAAGAAGATCCACGTCGACATCGACCCGAGCTCGATCAACAAGAACGTGCACGTCGACCTCGCGGTCATCGGCGACGCTGGCCTCGTGCTCGAGGAGATGATCAGGGTCTGGAAGGCGCGCGCTCCGAAGGTCGACCAGAAGGCGCTGAAGGCGTGGTGGGCCGAGATCGAGACGTGGCGGGCGCGCAACTGCCTCGCCTACAAGCCCGACGCCGAGACCATCAAGCCGCAGTACGCGCTCGAGCGGCTCTACCACCACATCAAGGACCGCGACCACTACATCACCACCGAGGTCGGGCAGCACCAGATGTGGGCGGCGCAGTTCCTGAAGTTCGAGCAGCCCAACCGCTGGATGACCTCGGGCGGGCTCGGCACCATGGGCTACGGCTTCCCGGCGGCGCTGGGCGTGCAGATCGCGCATCCCGAGGCGCTGGTGATCGACGTCGCCGGCGAGGCCTCGATCCTGATGAACATCCAGGAGCTCTCGACCGCGGCGCAGTACCGGCTGCCGGTCAAGATCTTCATCCTCGACAACCAGTACATGGGCATGGTGCGGCAGTGGCAGGAGCTGCTGCACGGCGGCCGCTACTCCGAGAGCTACATGGAGTCGCTGCCCGACTTCGTGAAGCTGGCCGAGGCGTTCGGCGCCGTCGGCCTGCGCTGCCACGAGCCGTCGAAGCTCGACGAGACGATCAAGGAGATGATCGCCATCGACCGGCCGGTGATCGTCGACGTGCTGGTCGACAAGGCCGAGAACTGCTTCCCGATGATCCCGTCGGGCGCGGCCCATTACGACATGCTGCTCGGCCCCGAGGACCGCGCGGCCAAGCCGGTCTCCGAGGAAGGCATGGTGCTGGTGTGAGCGCGTCCCAGATGATTTCCAGTCACACCATCTCGGTGCTGGTCGACAACGAGCCCGGCATCCTCGCCCGCGTCGTCGGCCTGTTCTCGGGCCGCGGCTACAACATCGAGAGCCTGACGGTCGCCGAGACCGACTCGAAGGAGAACCTGTCGCGCATCACCATCGTGACGCGCGGCACGCCGATGGTGATCGAGCAGATCAAGGCGCAGCTCGACCGGCTGGTGCCGGTCCACCGCGTCCGCGACCTGACCGTCGAGGGGCCGCACATCGAGCGCGAGCTGGCGCTGGTGAAGGTGAAGAGCACCGGCGACAAGCGGGTCGAGGCCCTGCGCCTGGCCGACGTGTTCCGCGCCAAGGTGATCGACGCCAAGACCGACTCGTTCGTGTTCGAGGTCACCGGCAACACCGACAAGGTCCACACCTTCATCGGCCTGATGGAGAACCTCGGCCTGGTCGACGTCGGCCGCACCGGCATCGTCGCCATGTCGCGCGGCGGCGAGTCGCTGTAGCGAACCAGGCCGTCATCCCGACCGGAGCCTCGCGCAGCGAGGCGTAGCGGAGGGACCTTTTCTCCACGACTTGCCGCCTGCGGGTCGATGCGAGGTCTCTCCGCTCGGGCCTTCGGCCCTCGGTCGAGATGACGGGAGTGGACTACTTCTTCCACAGCTCCGCGAACGGCACCGTCTTCGCGTCGGCGAGGCCGGCCGGGGTGAAGTCGGCGTCGCTTGCCGGCTGGTCGAGCGCCCAGCCGCTGTACAGCGAGGCCGCGGCGGTCGGCTTGCCGCCGATGCCGCGGGTCCAGGTGCCGACGATGTGGCGGGGCAGGCGGTCGGCCTTGCCGATCCAGATCTCGCCGTGGAACGACGGCGTCGACAGGAACACCACGTCGCTCGGCACGCCGTCGATGGCGATGTCGCGCACCAGCACCTGGGACAGGCGCAGGTCGTCGGTGAAGCGGCGCGCCGCCTTCTCCAGCACCAGGTCGATGAACGGCAGCATCACCGCGTCGTAGGCGATGGCGGCCTCGGGCGGCAGGCTGGGCTGCGCCACCGCCAGCTGCGCCTTCATCGCCCGCGCCGGCACGAACACCGTCGTCTTCTCGCCGTCGCCCAGCAGCTCGGCGTTGACCGGCGCGCCGTACTGCACGCGCAGCCGGTTGGGCCGCGCGAACAGCACCTTGGCCGAGCTCACGAGCTTGTAGATGTCGGGCAGCGGCGTCGAGGCATCGCCGTCCATCAGCGTGGTCAGCGAGAAGCGCATCGTCCTGGCCGACGACAGCGCCTGCGCCATGCCCTCGACCAGCGCCCGCGCGCCCGGCTCGACGGCCTGGGCCCGCGCCGCGCCGGCGCCCCCGGCAACCGCCACCGAGGCGGCGGCCAGGGATTGCAACAAGCCTCTTCTCGCGATCATGCGACGTCTCTCCTCACGCTTCGAAAACGCGCCCGGCGGGCCTACTGGCGGACCCGGGCCTGGATCTCGGCCAGGCTGGCCGGGGTCTTGTCGAGCACGAACGGGGCCTCGGTGCGGCCGCCGATCCGCAGCGGGTCGCCGGCCTCGCGCTGGGCCATGTCGTAGAACAGCTTGCCGGCCTGGGTGCAGTGCCAGGTCTCGCTCAGGCCGGGCACGGCGGCGCCGGGGTGGCGCAGGCAGATCGAGATGATCTCGCGGCCGCGGTTGTTGTGGTCGCTGGCGACCCGCCACTCGCCGGCGAAGATCCGGCGCTGGCCGACCACCCAGGCATAGTCGCGGCCGTCGGCGGTCGAGAAATGGACCTGGGCGGGGGCGCCGGCCGGGGTCCAGAGCCAGGTCTTGTCGCTCATGCCGTTGCGGGCGGTCTGCGGGGTGGCGTTGTCGATCGCGGCCTGCAGGCTGGGCATCGCCACGGCCGGGCCGGTCGGTGCCTCCGGATCGGGGTTTTTCTGGCAGCCGGCGAGGGCGGCGGTGGCGGCGACGAGGAGGGCGAGCAGGGAACGTTTGGTGGACATCGGGGCCATCGAGGGTTGGACGGGGCGCTGGGACGCAGGGCCGGCATGCCCGGACGCGGGATTCCACACTGGTTTTTGCCGGTCGGGTTGTCTAGTAAGCCCCGTCTTTTTCGCGAAGATCATCGCCGCCAGGAGGAATGGCCCCAATGCGTGTCTACTACGATCGTGACGCCGACGTGAACCTGATCAAGGGCAAGAAGGTCCTGGTCGTCGGTTACGGCAGCCAGGGCCACGCCCACGCCATGAACCTGCGCGATTCGGGCGTCAAGGACGTGCGCATCGCCCTCAAGGCGGGCTCCGCCACGATCAAGAAGGCCGAGGGCGCCGGCTTCACCGTGATGACCCCGGCCGAGGGCGCCAAGTGGGCCGACATCGTCATGGTGCTGACGCCGGACGAGCTGCAGTCGGACATCTACAACGCCGACCTCGGCCCCAACATGCGCCCCGGCTCGGCGCTGGCCTTCGCGCACGGCCTCAACGTCCACTTCAACCTGATCACCCCGCGTCCCGACATCGACGTGTTCATGATCGCGCCGAAGGGCCCGGGCCACACCGTGCGCTCCGAGTACCTGCGCGGCGGCGGCGTGCCCTGCCTCGTGGCGGTGGCCCAGAACGCCTCGGGCAACGCGCTCGAGATCGGTCTCAGCTACTCGTCGGCGATCGGCGGCGGCCGCGCCGGCACCATCGAGACGACCTTCAAGGAAGAGTGCGAGACCGACCTGTTCGGCGAGCAGGTCGTGCTGTGCGGCGGCCTGGTCGAGCTGATCAAGGCCGGCTACGAGACCCTGGTCGAGGCGGGCTACGCGCCGGAGATGGCGTACTTCGAGTGCCTGCACGAGGTGAAGCTGATCGTCGACCTCATCTTCGAGGGCGGCATCGCCAACATGAACTACTCGATCTCCAACACCGCCGAGTACGGCGAGTACGTCTCGGGCCCGCGCATCGTCACGGCCGAGACCAAGAAGGAGATGAAGCGCGTGCTGGACGACATCCAGTCGGGCCGTTTCGCCCGCGACTGGATGCTCGAGAACAAGGTCAACCAGGCCTCGTTCAAGGCGATGCGCCGCCGCATGTCGGAGCACCCGATCGAGGAGATCGGCGTCAAGCTCCGCGCCATGATGCCGTGGATCAAGGAAAAGGCGCTGGTCGACAAGGCCAAGAACTAGTCGACGGCCCCTGCCGGTCGGAGAGGACGCGTCCCGCGAGGGCCGCGTCCTTTTTGTTTGCGCGCGGCGCGTTGCTATAGTGACGCGGTCACCGGGAGGAAAACCATGAAAGCCGCCGTCCTGTTCAAGCCCAACGAGCCCCTGCAGGTCGTCGAGTGCGAGCTCGACCCGCCGAAGGCCGGCGAGGTCCGGGTCAAGATGAAGGCCTCCGGCGTGTGCCAGAGCGACTGGCACGTCATGAACGGCGACTGGCCGTCGCCGATGCCGATCGTGCCGGGCCACGAGGCGGCGGGCGAGATCGCCGAGGTCGGACCGGGCGTCACCACGGTCAGGCCCGGCGACCACGTGATCTTCTCGTTCCGGCCGCACTGCGGCCGCTGCCGCTACTGCTCGCAGGGCCGCACCGTGCTGTGCATCGGCCGCGCCAGCGTGCCGCCGGGCTCGCTGTACGACGGCACGCTGCGCATCAAGCACAAGGGCCAGGGCATCAACCAGATGGCCCGCATCGGCACCTTCGCCGAGGAGGTCGTGGTGCCCGAGGAGATGGTGGTGCCGATCCGCAAGGACATGCCGTGGCCGCAGGCCGCGCTGGTCGGCTGCTGCGTCGCCACCGGCGTCGGCGCGGTGACCCGTCACGCCAGGATCCAGGCCGGTTCCAGCGTGCTGGTGATCGGTTGCGGCGGCGTCGGCCTCAACGCCATCCAGGGCGCGATGCTGTCGGGCGCCAGCCGGATCATCGCCGCCGACCTGCTCGACAACAAGCTCGAGATGGCCAGGACCTTCGGCGCCACCCACACCATCAACACCTCGGGCAACGACGACGCGGTGAAGAAGGTCAAGGAAATCACCGGCGGGCTGGGTGTCGACTACTCGTTCGACGCGGTCTCGATCGACAAGACCCAGGCGCTGGCCTTCGACGCGCTGGCGCCGGGCGGCCACGCCGTCGCGGTCGGCATCTCGGCCGCCACCGTGCGCGCCTCCTACTCGCCGTTCATGATGGTGTTCAGCGAGAAGAAGGTCAGCGGCACCTTCTACGGCTCGGTCCGGCCGGACCTCGATTTCCCGGTGCTGGTCGACCACTACATGAACAAGCGGCTCAACATCGACGGGCTGATCAGCCGGACCTACAAGCTCTCGGAGATCAACGAGGGCTTCAAGCGCATGATGGCCGGCGAGGTCGCGCGCGGCGTCGTGGTGTTCGACTGAGGCGGCGCGCGATGCGGCTGATCGGGGCAACCGGCCTGCTGCTGCTGCTGGCGGGGGGCGCGGCGGCGCAGGACCAGAAGCTGACCTGCGACCGCGGCCCGTTCGGCACCCGCACCTACGGCGCCACGGCGTGGGAGCTCTACGGCTGCAGCGACAACCGCTCGATCGCGATCGTCACCGCCAAGGGCAATCCCGGCGGGCCGTTCTATTTCCTGTTCATCGAGCGCGACGGCTCCTACCAGCTGAGCGGCGAGGGCACCGGCCTGCCGGCGTTCACGCGCCGGGCCTACGACGACCTGCGCCGGCTCAGCGACCAGGACATCCAGGCCCTGCTCAGGGAGACCCAGAAAGGGCCGCGGGCAGCACCCTAGGGGGCTGCCGCGGCGGGGCGGGGCAGGGGTAACGGCGGCGGTGTTCGTGACGTCTCTTATCCCCGTGGCCATTTCCCCCATCTTCCCGCACTCGGGGCGTAGGATGGGGAGGGGCCGATGGCGATAGGCATGGTCACGGTGTGACCGCGCGACCGACCGTTGCAGGAGGCCTGAACTTGAAGTGTCGCAAGAGTCGCCTTCTAGGCGACATTTCCAGGCCCGCGAAGCGCGGCCGCGCGATGGCATTTCAACGCGTGGTTGCTGGATCGGAGGCCTCCCGGACGTGTCCCGTGGGTTGTCCGGGCGGTGATCCCGAATCGTCTTGCGGGACCTCGCCTGCCGGTCTAAACCGACCGCGCTTGCCGCGGCGGGTCCGCTGATGCCTCGCCCGCCCAGAATTTCCTCGTGATTACAGAGACTTAACTAAATGCTCTCGCGCGTCATCGGGCTTTTTTCGGCTGACATGGGGATCGACCTCGGGACGGCCAACACGCTGGTCTACGTCAAGGGTCGCGGCATCGTCCTCAACGAGCCGTCGGTCGTCGCCCTGACGACCCAGAGCGGCAAGCGCCAGGTCCTCGCCGTCGGCGAGGAGGCGAAGATGATGCTCGGCCGTACGCCGGGCAACATCCAGGCGATCCGGCCGCTGCGCGACGGCGTCATCGCCGACTTCGAGGTCGCCGAGGCGATGATCAAGCACTTCATCTCGAAAGTGCACAACCGGCGCAGTTTCGCCCATCCCCAGATCGTGGTCTGCGTGCCCTCCGGCTCCACCGCCGTCGAGCGCCGCGCCATCCAGGAGTCGGCCGAGAGCGCCGGCGCGCGCAAGGTCTGGCTGATCGAGGAGCCGATGGCGGCGGCGATCGGCGCCGGCCTGCCGGTCACCGAGCCGACCGGCTCGATGGTGGTCGACATCGGCGGCGGCACGACCGAGGTCGCGATCCTGTCGCTGGGCGGCATCGTCTACCCGCGCTCGGTGCGCGTCGGCGGCGACAAGATGGACGAGGCCATCATCGGCTACATCCGCCGCAACCATAACCTGCTGGTCGGCGAGAGCTCGGCCGAGCGCATCAAGAAGACGATCGCCTCGGCCTGCCCGCCCGACGACGGCGAGGGCCGGACCATGGAGATCAAGGGCCGCGACCTGATGAACGGCGTGCCCAAGGAGCTGGTCATCACCGAGCGCCAGATCGCCGAGAGCCTGCAGGAGCCGGTCAGCGCCATCGTCGAGGCGGTCAAGGTCGCGCTCGAGAACACCGCGCCGGAACTGGCCGCCGACATCGTCGACAAGGGCATCGTCCTGACCGGCGGCGGCGCCATGCTGGCCAACATGGACACCGTGCTGCGCCAGGCCACCGGCCTGCCGGTCTCGGTCGCCGAGGACCCGCTGCTGTGCGTGGCGCTCGGCACGGGTCATGCCGTGGAGAACATCGACCGCCTGCGCGGCGTTCTTTCCTCGATGTACTAATCCCCCGCGCGCCGGGCCCGGTTGGAGTACAATGGGCATACCATGGCGATTCGGGACGACTTCGAAGTAGTCGCGGGCCAGGTCCGTGCAGGCATCCAGCGCTTCGCGCTGGGGCTGCTGGTGATCGCTGCCTTCGGCGCCATGCTGGTCGGCAAGGCCGACACGGTGCTGGTCGAGCATGCCCGCGTCGTCGCGCTCGACCTCGCCAGCCCGGTGCTGGAGGCGATCGCCCGGCCGGTGGCGGTGGCCAACCGCGCCATCGCCGACCTGCGCGAGTTCGCCTCGCTGCGCGAGGAGAATGCCCGCCTGCGCGAGGAGAACGCCCGCCTGCTGGCGTGGCAGACGGCGGCTCGCCGGCTCGAGAACGAGAACGAGGGGCTGCGCGGCCTCGCCAACTTCCGCGAGGGCCCGGAAGCCTCCTTCATCACCGCCCGGATCGTCGGCGACAGCGTCAGCGCCTACGTCCGCGGCGCCCTGCTCAACGTCGGCCGCAAGGCCGGGGTGGCGCCGGGCCAGGCCGTGGTCACCGGCGAGGGCCTCGCCGGGCGCATCGCCGAGGTCGGCGAGAACTCGGCCCGCGTCCTGTTCGTCACCGACGTCAACTCGCGCCTGCCGGTGCTGATCGAGCGCACCCGCGAGCGCGCCATCCTGGCCGGCGACAACTCGCCCCAGCTGCGCCTGACCCTGCTGCAGAGCGTGGCCGGCGTGCAGCGCGGCGACCGCATCATCACCTCCGGCCACGGCGGCAGCTTCCCGGTCGGCATCCCGGTCGGCGAGGTCGTCGAGACCGGCGAGGGCCATGTCCGCGTCCGGCCGTTCGCCGACTTCTCGCGGCTCGAGTTCGTGCGCGTCGTCGACTACGGCGTCACCGGCCTGATCGGCGCCCCGGCGCCGGCCCCGGCGACGACGCCGTCGGCGGCGTCCGGCCAGAGGGTCAAGCCGTGAAGGCCGACGGCGCCCTCGTGACGCTCGACCGCTGGGGCCGCGCCGCGCTGCCCGGCACGGTGCTGCTGCTGTTCGTGCTGCTGACGCTGGCGCCGCTGCGCGCCCCCTACCTGCGCGACGCGCTGCCGCTGCTGCCGGCGCTGGCGGTGTTCCAGTTCAGCCTGGCGACGCCGGAGCGGCTGCCCGGGCCGCTGCTACTCGCGCTGGGCATCCTGCTCGACCTGCTGCTCGGCGGCCCCGGCGCCCCGATCGGGGTCAGCGCGCTGGGCTTCGTGCTGATCCGGGCGGTCGTGGTCGCCAACCGGCCCTACCTGGTCGGCGTGCCGTTCCTGTTCCAGTGGTTCGGCTTCTGCCTGCTGTCCGGCGGCTTCGTGCTGCTGGTCTGGGCGTTCACCGCGGTGTGGACCTGGACCGCCATCGACCCGGTGCCGGCGATCATCCAGTATGTCGTGGTGGTCGTGCTCTATCCCCTGCTGGCGCCGCTGCTGGCGCGCGTGCGCGCCCGCGACCCGCTGAACGTGCCCGAGCCGTCGCGCGGCACCGCGCGGCCGGGGGAGACGACGTCATGATGCGCTACCGCAAGGGGGACGGCGAACGGTCGAGCCTGTTCACGCGGCGCTCGCTGCTGCTGGGCGGTGCCCAGGCGGTGCTGCTGTCGGCGCTGGCCGGCCGGCTCTACCAGCTCCAGGTGCTGGAGACCGAGCGCTTCTCGGTGCAGGCCGAGGAGAACCGCATCAACCTGCGCCTGCTGCCGCCGTCGCGCGGGCTGATCTTCGACCGCGGCGGCCAGCCGCTGGCGGTCAACCGCAACAACTTCCGCGCCATGGCGACCTCCGACCGCGGCCGCGGCGCCGACGTGCTGGTCGAGCGGCTCGATTCGATCTTCGGCCTCGGCGAGCAGGAGCGGAACCGCCTGCTGCGCGAGCTGCGGCGCAGCCGCAACGCCCAGCCGGTGGTGGTGCGCGAGAACCTCGGCTGGGAGGAAGTCGCCCGGCTCGAGTTCAACGCCCCCGACCTGCCCGGCGTGTTCATCGACCTCGGCCAGACCCGCGACTATCCCGAGGGCGACCTGATGAGCCACATCGTGGGCTACACCGGCCGCGTCGCCGACGAGGATCTCGCCG
>CAYQRL010000015.1:0-118568 GCA_964420105.1 uncultured Reyranella sp. | reverse complement strand
GCAAAAGAGGAACAGACTCAACCTACCGACGTATGAAAGACGGGGAGCAGGTCAGTACTTGTCAGCCTTTTCGTTTGGGATGATCCAATCGGATGCGCCGCGTCCCTCGATGAAGGGTCGGAGAGTCTTCCATACCAACGGATGAACTGGCACCTTCCGGTAAGCGGCCTTGGTCTTGCGGCGTCCAGCATTCATCAGATTGAATACTGGTGACTTCCCAACCTTCTCGATGTGCTCGATCTTCAACGAGCAAATCTCGGAGAGACGCATTCCCGAGTACGCCGCGATGACCATGCACATACGGGCGTTCTCATCCGCCTCGCGGTCCTTGAGGATGTTCACGACCTCGTGGTCCGTGAACGCCCTCACCTTGAGTTCCTTCCCCTCCACGACCATGCGGTCTGTGACCCCGTGGAACGGGTTCTCATCCGAGAACTGGCCTGACTTGTAGATCAACCGGAGAGCAGCGAGAGACCTCATGATCGTGGCCTTGGCCCGATCCTTGTGCATGAGGTAACCCACGTACTGGTTCACATGGCCCTTGTTTATCTTGGCCCCGTAACAGGTCCCGTGACCGTGCTGCTCAAACCACTCGGTGAAATCCCGAACATCCTTGGCGTACTGGTCCTTGGTCTTCTGCAAGTGTTTTGCCTTCTTGGCCCATGCCTCACAGGCCCCATTCAGGGTCGCGGTCGGACGCTTCTCGGCTCGCTTCTTCTCCCAATCCCGACCTTCCGTGTACTCCAACAGTACCTCGACGGATCGAACGATTTCCTTGAAGACCACCCCCTCAAAATCGATCCCACTCGCCAGAGGAAACCCGTCCTCCCAAGCCTCCATGATGATGGACTGGCACTGTTCCTCCATGTCCACGAACTCGTCCCGGTACTGATTGTAGAGTTGCCCGAACAACCAGCCCGCGAGTTGCTGTTTCCTCTCAGGAGGAATCCGGTCCCCGTTGAGAGCGTTCGTACGGTGCTGATTGACGGTGATCCAGAACTCGCGATCCGCCTCGGCTGCGAGCCGTTCAGCGTGTAGCTGGTCCTCGGTGTTGAAGCTGGCGGTGTGTTTCTTCTTCCCACCGAAATGGTCGCGAACATCCTCAGGAATTGCAGCCTGATAGGCCCACTTCCTACCCTTGCGAATCAAGCCTTTCATGGGTTCCCCGGAATGGTTCGAAGCCGGGAACTAGGGTAGGCCGGGGTAGAGGCGTGATTCAACTCCTCAAAAAAGCCTTTAGAACTAACGTTTTATGGAGGTGGCGTCCCCAACGGGATTCGAACCCGTGTTACCAACGTGAAAGGCTGGTGTCCTAGGCCTCTAGACGATGGGGACGAGGCGCTGAGAGGCGCTGCTAGTAGCTTCTAAAGGCGGGCAAATCAAGCCAGCACGGCGCCGCTGGCGGGGGCCGCGTCGTCGATCTGCAGGCGCACGCTCTCGCGCCCGCCGTAGCGGTCGATCCGCAGCGCCCCCGCGACGTGCAGGATCGGCCGTGCCCGGTCGAGCAGAGCCGGCCCCAGCGCCGACTGGCCGGCCCGGAAGGCGATCGCCTCGACCCGGCCGCGCTCGGCTCCCAGCAGGGTGCAGCGGACATGCCCCTCGCCCACCGGCTGGGCATTGCCGACCCGGACCGAGGTCAGGGCGAAGCGAGGCAGCGCATTGCCGGCGCCGAACGGCCCGGCCCGCTCGATCATGCCGACCAGGTCGGCGGTCGCCGCCGCCGGCGCCAGCGCCGCGTCGATGCCGAGCTCGCGCACCGGGGGAGCGGCACCCAGCTGCGGCGCGATGCGCTCGTCGAGGAAGCGGCCCAGTCCCGGCAACGCGTCGCGCGTCACCGTGAGCCCCGCCGCCATGGCATGGCCACCGCCGTTGACGAGCAGCCCGGCCTGGCGCGCGGCGATCACGGCGGCACCAAGATCGACGCCGCGCACCGAGCGGCCCGAGCCCTTCCCGACCTCGCCATCCATGCCGATCACGAAGGCCGGTCGGCCGTAACGCTCGACCAGCCGGCTGGCGACGATGCCGATCACGCCGACGTGCCAGCCGTCGCTCTCGACCACCAGCACCGCCGGCAGGCCGTGCCGGTCGGTTCCGTAAAGCCCCTCGACCCGGGCGATCGCCTGGTCGAGCACCTGGCGTTCTATCGCCCGGCGCTCGGCGTTGAACTCGTCGAGGCGCAGCGCCAGGGCGCCGACCTCGTGCGGGTCGTCGCTCGACAGCAGCCGGGCACCGAGATCGGCCTGGCCGACGCGGCCCCCGGCGTTGACCCGCGGCCCCAGCATGAAGCCGAGATGATAGGCGCCCGGCGGTTCGCGCAGCTTGGCGACATCGGCCAGCGCGGCCATGCCGACGTTGCTGCGCGCGGCGAGCACCGAGAGGCCGTGCCGGACGAGGGCGCGGTTGACGCCGGTCAGGGGGACGATGTCGCAGACCGTGCCCAGTGCCACGAGGTCCAGCCACCGGCGCAGGTCCGGCTCGGGCCGATCGCCGCCGTACCAGCCGGCCTCGCGCAGCGCCCGGTTCACGCCGACCGCCAGCAGGAAAGCCACGCCGACCGCGGCCATCTGGCGATGCGGGCTGGTCTCGTCGAGCCGGTTCGGGTCGACCACCGCGACTGCCTCGGGCAGCGCGATCTCGGCCATGTGATGGTCTATCACCACCACGTCCAGCCCGGCGCTGCGCGCCGCCGCCAGCGGCTCGAACGCGGTGATGCCGCAATCGACGGTGACGACCACCTCGGCACCCTGCTCGCGCAGCCGCAGCAGCGCCGGCGTGTTGGGCCCGTAGCCTTCCTTGCGACGATCCGGGATGTATACCGAGATGTCGCCGCCGACCGCACGAAAGAAGCGGCAGAGCAGCGCCGACGAGGTCGCGCCATCGACATCGTAGTCGCCGAACACGACGATTTTCTGCCCCGCCCGCACCGCCGCCACCAGCCGCGCAACGGCGGCGTCCATGTCCTTGAGGTGCGACGGATCCGGCAGGAACTTGCGCAGCGTCGGCTCGAGGAAGTCCGGCACGCTGTCGAGATCGACGTCACGCGCCGCCAGCAGGCGGCACACCGCGTCCGGCAGTCCATGCCGTTGAGCCATCGCCAGCGCGACCCGCTCGTCGGCCAGCCGGGCCGCCCAGCGGCGGCCCGTCAGGGAGCGTTCGACGCCGAGGAAAGCAGCACGCGGCGCGCGGGAATCGGAGGCCATGACCTACCATAGCCCACCCGCCTGTGGACTTGTGGTTCAGGCGGTCTCGGCCCGCCAACGGTAGCCGAAGGACATGTAGCTCTCGATCCGGTCGAATTCGGCATCGACGGCGCGGAACTTGTTGCGCGCCCGCTTGATCGCCGAGCGGACGTTGGCCCGGTAGCCCTCGGGACCGTGCCCCGCGACGAAGCCGGGGCTGCGCAGCACGTCGTAGATCGCACGATAAGTGACGTAATTGCCGGTATTGAGGACCAGCAGTTCGACGATGTTGTACTCGCCTCGGGTCAGGTCGAGGTCGACACCGTCCCAGGTGACGCGGCTGACATGGCGGTGCAGGACGAGCCGGCCGTTGGCGGCGGTGAGTTCGGCCGCCTGCTCGTCGGCCGCCGCGACGCGGACGACCCGGGCCAGGCGCCGCACCAGGGTCTCGACGCCGCGCGACTTGTCGACGAAGTCCATCGCGCCACGCTCGAAGGCCAGCGCCTCGTAGTCGACCAGGTTGCGCCCCGTCAGGAACACGACCGGCAACCGGATGCCCTGCCGCCGCAGGGCGCGCAGCAGGTCGATGCCGGTCATCCGCGGCATGTGCCAATCGAGCACGATCACCTGCGCGTCGGCCAGCTGGTCGAGCGATCGCAGGACCGAGCTCGCGTCGGTAAAGTGCCGTACGCTGAAGCCCCGTTCGGCCAGCTCGGCCGCCATCGTGTCGGCGTAGAGCAGGTCGTCGTCGACGAACACCACCCGGATCCCGCCATCGCTTCGTTCGATACCGTCCGCCAGGGCACCAACCGGCGCGGCCGACGACCCGCCCGGCGGCAGCGTCTCACCCGACATCCTCATGCTGTTCTCCCTTGAACCTTCCCGATTCGACGCTGCCCCGTCGCAGGTGGCGGAGGCAATCGAAATCGTTCGTGTCATCACTTGGCCACGCCGATCGCTGCCCCGCGCGCCGTAACACAACCTCTGGTTACATCCGGGGCGCTGGCATGCGCCACGCCTCGAGTACCCTGAAGCAACTTTCATGCCTCGCTCCGTTGGGTACGCATTGAAACCATCGATCGTGATCAAGGCGTGACCGGCGTACCGGGACGCGACAGTCGCCACAACTTTCGGTTAACGTCGCCGCGCGGGGGCTTCATCAACCTGGGGAACTGGACCGATGGGACAGTCGCATTCCGGCAGCGTCGCGCAACTGGTCGTCCTCGACGAGGAGAGGGCCGGGTGGGGAACGCTGATCGACGAACTCGCCGACCTCGGATTTGCCGTCAGGAACGTCGATGATGCCACGACCCTGCTCGCGCAGTCGTCGCAACTCTCTCCCAACGACGTTCTGCTGTTCGGCCACACCAACAGGGCGCAACCGCTGCAGGTGCTGGCCGCGCTGCGTCGCGACGGCGTGCGCGCGCCCGTCGCCTTCGTCAGCTGGCAGGTTTCGCCCGAGCAGGAACACCGCGCCTTCGATCACGGCGCCGACGACGTGATCGACAAGAGGCGGGGCATCGACGTGATCGCGCGACGGCTGCGTCGGCTCATGCGGGATGGCCAACAGGGCGGGCCGCGCGCCGGCTCCGAGGTCGAGCAACGCGGCCCCCTCACGCTGCGGCAGGACATCGGCCGGGCGGAGTGGCGAGGCGTCGATCTCGGGCTGACCTACGGCGAGTTCAACGTGACGGCGCTGCTGGTCTCCAGCGCCGACCGGTTCGTGTCGTACCGGGAAATCTACGACCGCATGCACTACGTGGGTTTCGTGGCGGGGAGCGGCGACAATGGATACCAGGCCAACGTGCGATCCACCATCAAGCGCATTCGGAAGAAATTCCTGCGCATCGATCCCGACTTCGACGGCATCCTCAATCTTGCCGGCGTCGGCTACCGCTGGCAGCCGCCTGACTCGGACGCTTGAGCGCCTCCTCGACGCGCTGACGCCACGCTCGCTGCGGCTGACCCTGGCGCTGCTGGTCGGCCTGATGGCCTGCCTGCCGGTGGCGGCATGGCATGACGGGTTGCGGGGGCTCGAGGCGGACGACCCCAAGGGACCGCGCGTGACGCAGGCGACGCTGGTCGCGCCGACGACATCCACGGCGGCGGCATCGCCCTTGCCGCTCCCGCGCCCGACGCCGGCCGTCATCAGCCCGGCCGGCCTCGACCTCCACGGCCTGGCCTGGCTGTACGGCGCGCTGGTCACCATGGCGCTGCTGCTGGCCCTCGGCGCGCTGCGGCGACTGCGCGCTTTCCGGGTCGCCGTCGAGACCGCCGTCCTCCAGCGCAGCGACGACGGGATCCTCGCCCGCCATCGTCCGCCGGCCGAACTGGCGCCGGTGGCGCAGGTGGTCGACCGCCTGATGGGAGACTTCCACTACATGGCCGGCCAGATGCGCGCCGTGGCCGACGACGGCGCCCACGCCATGCGCACGCCGCTCGCCACCGTCGCCACTGCCCTGCATTCGATCCGGCGTCACCTGCCGGCCGACGACGTCCGCGCCCAGCGCACGATGCGCATCATCGACCTGTCGATCGACCGGCTGTCGCAACTGGTCGACGCGACACAGGTCCAGGGACAGTCCATCGCCGCGCTGGTCGCGGCGCCACGCCAGCGCCTCGATTTCGCCGCGGTGGTCGATGCGGCCATCGGCCGGGCCGGGGTCGAGGCCGCGGAACGCCGGATTGCCCTGCGCTTCGAGCGGGCCGATGGGCCGGCCTGCGTGCTGGCCAATCCAGAGGCGCTGGAGATCGCGGTCCGCGACCTGTTGCTGAGCGCCCTCGACAGTTCGCCGGAGGACGCGGCGGTCGACGTCACGCTGGGCGCCGACCACGCCGCGGTCACGCTGGTGGTGGCCGACGCCGGCCACGACGACTTCGACGTGTCGCTGCTGTTCGAACAGGCGCCGGCGCTGCTGGCCCCCGAGGGCCAGCCGACGCCGCGCTGGCCGGGCCTGTCGGGCGTCCGCCGCACCGTCGAGGTCATGGGCGGCACGATCACCGCCTGGCGCAACCTCGCCGGCGGCGTGTCGGTCAGCCTGTCGCTGCCGACCTCGTCCGCCGGCTGAAGAGCCGGGCCGTCAGGCCCAGCTCGGCAGGCCGGTCTTGATCGAGAAGTTGTGGCGCGCCGAGATCCAGCGCACCGTGCCGGTCTTCGAGCGCATGATGATCGAGTGCGTCTCGGCACCGTTGTGGAAGCGTCGCACGCCCTTCAGCATCGAGCCCGAGGTCACGCCGGTCGCCGCGAACATCACGTCGCCCTTGGCCATGTCGAGCATCGAGTACTTGCGGTTGAGGTCGCTGATGCCCCACTTGCGGGCCCGCGCCTTCTCGTCGTCGTTCCGGAACAGCAGGCGGCCCTGGATCTGGCCACCGATGGCGCGCAGCGCCGCCGCCGCCAGCACGCCTTCCGGCGCGCCGCCCGAGCCCATGTAGATGTCGATGCCGGAATCGCCGGTCGAGGTCGCGATCACGCCCGACACGTCACCGTCGCCGATCAGCATGATGCGGGCACCGGCCTCGCGCACCTTGGCGATCAGCTCGGCGTGGCGCGGGCGGTCGAGGATACAGACCACGAGGTCGGCGACGTCGGACTTCTTGGCCTTGGCCAGGTCCTTGAGGTTCTCGGCCGGCGTCTTGTCGAGATCGACGATGCCCTCCGGCAGGCCGCCGCCGACCGCGATCTTGTCCATGTAGACGTCGGGCGCGTTCAGGAAGCCGCCGTGCTCGGCCATGGCGATCACGGCGAGGCCGTTGGGCAGGCCCTTGGCGGTGATCGTCGTGCCCTCGAGCGGGTCGAGCGCGATGTCGATCTTGGGCATGCCGGGCTGGCCGAGGCCGACCTTCTCGCCGATGTAGAGCATCGGCGCCTCGTCGCGCTCGCCCTCGCCGATCACGACGGTGCCGTCGATCGCCAGCGCGTTGAGCGACGTCCGCATGGCGTCGACCGCCGCCTGGTCGGCCTTCTTCTCGTCGCCGCGGCCCATCAGCTTCGACGCGGCAAGCGCCGCCGCCTCGGTGACGCGCACCACCTCGAGGGCGAGATTGCGGTCCAGTTTCACGTCGTCGGCCATTCTTTCCTCCACACCGGCGCCTCGCGGACGCCTTCCCTTCAAAACGTTTCGATCCGGATCAGGCAGGGATCCTCGGCGACTGCGCCCAGCCGCGCGATGTGCGCGACGGCGCGCTGCATCGCCGCTTCCTCGGTCTCGTGGGTGGTCAGCACGACCGGCACCTCGCCGGACTGCGAGCGCCCGCGCTGCAGCATCGACTCGAGCGAGATGCGCTCCTTGGCCAGCGCCCCCGACACGGCGGCAATCACGCCCGGGCGGTCCTGCACCATCAGGCGCATGTAGTAGGCGCCCTGGTGGCGGTCCATCGGCGCGGCCTTCTTGTCGGCCAGCCGCTCGGCCGGCACGACGAAGGCCGGCATGTCGCGGCCGCGGGCGACGTCGACGAGGTCGGCGACCACCGCCGAGGCAGTCGGCCCCTGCCCCGCGCCTCGGCCCTGGAACATCGTGGTGCCGACGAAATCGCCTTCGACCACGACGGCGTTGAACACGCCCTCGATGTGGGCGATCGGCGCGGCCAGCGGCACCATGCACGGGTGGACGCGCTGCTCGATGCCGTGGCGCGTCTCGCGCGCCAGGCCGAGCAGCTTGATGCGATAGCCCAGTTCCTCGGCGAACTGGATGTCCATGGCGCTGACCCGGCGGATGCCCTCGACATGGATGCCGGCGAAATTGACCTTGGCACCGAACGCCGCCCCGGTCAGCACCGCGAGCTTGTGGGCGGCGTCGATGCCGTCGACGTCGAAGCTTGGATCGGCCTCGGCGTAGCCCGCGGCCTGCGCCTCGGCCAGCACGACCTCGAAGTCGCGACCGCTCTCGCGCATCGTGGTCAGGATGTAATTGCAGGTGCCGTTCAGGATGCCATACAGCCGCTTCACGCGGTTGCCGACCAGGCCCTCGCGCAGCGCCTTGATGATCGGGATGCCGCCGGCCACAGCCGCCTCGAAGGCCAGCATCCGGCCCTTGTTCTCGGCCAGCGCCGCGAGCTCGGCACCGTGCAGGGCGAGCAGCGCCTTGTTGGCCGTGACGACGTGCTTGCCCGACCGCAGCGACGCCTGGACCAGCCGCTTGGCGACGCCGCCGGAACCGCCGATCAGCTCGACCACGACATCGATGTCGCCGGCCGTCGCCAGCGCCATCGGGTCACGCTCCCAGCGCACGCCGGAGAGGTCGATGTCGCGCTTCTTGGCCTTGGAGCGGGCGCTGACCGCGACCAGCCGGAGCGGCCGTCCGCCGCGCAGGGACAGCAGCCGGCCGTGCTCGGCCAGCAGCTTGACGACGCCCGCGCCCACCGTGCCGAGGCCGGCAATGCCGATACGAAGAGGGGTTTTCATGGCCGCCAGATACGACAGGTTGGGATCAG
The DNA here is from genome assembly GCA_964420105.1 of uncultured Reyranella sp. Classification (GTDB taxonomy): domain Bacteria; phylum Pseudomonadota; class Alphaproteobacteria; order Reyranellales; family Reyranellaceae; genus Reyranella. Next base: position 109,956 of record CAYQRL010000015.1, on the reverse strand, counting down.
GCGCGAGCCTTGAGGGGCGCGATATTGTCGCCCACCCCGCGCAGGTAGAGGTCGATCGAGCGGGCCGGGTCGGCCAGCACCTGCCGGATGTTGCGGATCGCCTGGCGGATGCGGTGCTTGTTCTCGACCAGGGCGATGCGGACATGGGCATCGCCGTGCTCGCCGAAGCCGATGCCGGGCGAGACCGCGACGTTTGCCTGGGTCAGCATCAGCTTGGAGAAGGCGAGCGAGCCCAGCTCGGCGAAGTCCTTGGGGATCGGCGCCCAGGCGAACATGCTGGCGGCCGGAGCCGGCAGGTCCCAGCCCGCCGCGGTCAGGCCCTCGATCAGCACGTCGCGCCGCTCCTTGTAGGTCTGCCGCGCCTCGGCGATGCAGTCCTGCGGGCCGTTCAGGGCGGCGGTGGCGGCGACCTGGATCGGCGTGAAGGCGCCGTAGTCGAGGTACGACTTTATGCGGGTCAGCGCCTGGATCAGGGTCTTGTTGCCGGCCGCGAAGCCGATGCGCCAGCCCGCCATCGAGTAGGTCTTGCTCATCGAGGTGAACTCGACGGCGATGTCGCGGGCGCCCGGCACCTGCAGCACCGACGGCGGCGGCGTGTCGTCGAAGTAGATCTCGGCATAGGCGAGATCGCTCAGGATCCAGATGCCCTGGCGCTTACAGAAGTCGACCACCGCGGCATAGAAGTCGAGGTCGACGACCTGCGCCGTCGGGTTCGACGGGTAGTTCAGCACCAGCGCGATCGGCTTGGGCACGGTGTGGCGCACCGCGCGCTCGAGCGCCGGCAGGAACTCGTCGAGCGACGTGCTGCCCGGCACCGGGATGTGGCGCACCGAGCCACCGGCGATGATGAAACCGTAGGGATGGATCGGGTAGCTGGGGTTGGGCACCAGCACGATGTCGCCGGGCGAGGTGATCGCCTGGGCGAGGTTGGCCAGCCCTTCCTTCGACCCCAGAGTGACGATGATCTCGCTCTCGGGATCGAGGTCGACGCCGAAGCGGCGCGCGTAGTACGCCGCCTGCGCCTTGCGCAGGCCGGGGATGCCGCGCGACGCCGAGTAGCCGTGGGCGCGCGGGTTGGCGGCCGCCTCGGCGAGCTTGGCGACGATGTGCGGCGCGGTCGGCAGGTCCGGGTTGCCCATGCCGAGGTCGATGACGTCCTGGCCGGCGCCGCGGGCGCGGGCCTTCATGGCGTTCACCTCGGCGAACACGTAGGGCGGCAGGCGCTTGAGGCGGTGGAATTCGGAGTCGTCCATCATGCTTTCCTTGGGCGTCCTGGCGGTCGCCCGGTCTGGCTCGCGTCCCGGGACCCCCGGTCGCCCCGGCTGTCTAGCGGACCCGGACGGGAAAATTGACCCGTCTGTTGTCGCAGCCTACCTAGGAGGCAGGTGCCGGAGGCTGGAACGAGAGCTACTAGGTATGGTACCCGGATGCTGAAAGTATCGCAAGAAACCCTGCAAAGCCAATGATCTAGAAGGGGAAACGCATGTCGGAGCAGACACCCCCGGGCACCGGGACCGCCCCCGGCTGGTCGCCCGCAGAGGCTGAACGCCTCAACGACGCCTTCAAGAACATCGCCGAGCGCAGCCAGAAGCTGCTGCAGGAGTTCGCCACCAAGTACAAGGCGGACGGGCCACAGCCTGCCGACCCGCTGAACCTGACCCGCACCTTCATGGACTTCACGGCCAAGATGCTGGCCGACCCCAACCGCCTGCTGCAGGCCCAGATGGAGCTCTGGGACCAGTACATGAAGCTGTGGCAGGTCACGGCCCAGCGGATGATGGGCCAGGCGGTCGAGCCGGTGGTCGAGCCGGCCAAGGGCGACAAGCGCTTCAACGACCCGGCGTGGAAGGACGAGGTGGTGTTCGACTACCTCAAGCAGTCCTACCTGCTGACCGCCCGCTGGCTGCAGGACACGGTCAAGGAAGTCGAGGGGGTCGACGACAAGACCGCCAAGAAGGTCGACTTCTACACCCGCCAGTTCATCGACGCGATGTCACCCTCCAACTTCGCGCTGACCAACCCGCAGGTCGTCAAGGCAACGGTCGAGTCCAAGGGCGAGAACCTGCTCAAGGGCCTGCAGAACCTGCTGACCGACCTCGAGCGCGGCAAGGGCACGCTGGCGATCCGCCAGACCGACATGGACGCCTTCACCGTCGGCGGCAACGTCGCCACCTCGCCGGGCAAGGTCGTCTACCAGAACCGGCTGATCCAGCTGGTGCAGTACGCGCCCTCCACCGAGCAGGTCCACGAGGTGCCGCTGCTGATCGTGCCGCCGTGGATCAACAAGTTCTACATCCTCGACCTCAAGCCCGAGAACTCGTTCATCAAGTGGGCGACCGAGCAGGGCTACACGGTGTTCGTGATCTCGTGGGTCAACCCCGACGAGCAGCTCGCGAAGCTGACCTTCGAGGACTACATGAAGGACGGCCCGCTGGCCGCGCTCGACGCGATCGAGAAGGCGATCGGCGTGCGCAAGGTGTCGGCGATCGGCTACTGCATCGGCGGCACGCTGATGGCGACGACGCTGGCCTACATGGCGGCGCGCGGCGACGACCGCATCGTCGCCTGCACCTTCTTCACCGCCCAGGTCGACTTCAGCGAACCGGGCGAGCTCGGCGTGTTCATCGACGAGGACCAGCTGGCCAGCGTCGAGGAGATGATGGGCAAGAAGGGCTATCTCGAGGGCAGCGAGATGGCGACCACCTTCAACATGCTGCGCGCCAACGACCTGATCTGGTCGTTTGTCGTGAACAACTACCTGATGGGCAAGGACCCCTTCCCCTTCGACCTGCTGTTCTGGAACGCCGACGCCACGCGCATGCCGGGCGCGATGCACAGCTACTACCTGCGCAACATGTACCAGAAGAACCTGCTGGTGCAGCCGGGCGGCCTGGTGATCGACAACGTGCCGATCGACCTGCGCAAGATCTCGATCCCGATCTATCTGCAGGCCGGCAAGGAAGACCATATCGCGCCGGCCAAGTCGGTCTACAAGGCGACCCAGATCTACAGCGGCCCGGTGCGGTTCATGCTGGCCGGCTCCGGCCATATCGCCGGCGTCGTCAACCCGCCGCGCAACCGCAAGTACCAGCACTGGCTGAACGAGACGGCGAAGAACCCGCCGACCCTCGACGAGTGGAAGGCTGGCGCCCAGGAGTTCCCGGGCTCGTGGTGGCACGACTGGGACAAGTGGCTGTCGGCGCTGTCGGGTCCGATGGTCCCGGCGCGCGTCCCCGGCCAGGGCGGCCTGCCGGCGCTCGAGGACGCGCCGGGCAGCTACGTGAAGGTGCGGACCGTCGAGTGACGGTCGCCGTCAGAGCAGCGACGGCGCCTTCTGGCCGTAGCCGCTGGGCAGGTTCGAGAAATCCATGCACAAGCCCGCGAGCCGGCGCGGCTCCTTGCTGACCAGCAGGTCGTAGGGGATCGCCTCGGCGAGGACCGCGGCGGCGGTCTTGATCTGGTCGCGCAGCTGCGACGCTTCGTTGGCGGCGACCTGCAGGAACGGCTGGGGGGCCCCGCACCAGGTCCAGGTCGCCTTGTGCAGCATTTGCCTGCGGTCAGGGCTCTGCAGCTGGGCCGTCACCTGGGCGATCAGCGCGATCTTCGGGTTGACGTGGAACGGCGCGAAGATGCCGAGCTTGTATTCCAGCGTCAGGACATGGGGAGGCGGCCCACCCGCGGCGTCGCCACGCCCGGCCGAGGCCGCGCCGACCGTGACCGATGCGACCTGCAGTTCGCCGAACTGCGTCGAGGCGGCGAGTCGGGTTCGCAGATCCTCGCCGAAATCGGTTTGCTGCATGGCGAGTCGCAGGTCCGAACGGGCGCTGTCCACGACGTCTTCGGATTGCGCCTCGGCCGCTCCCTTCGCGCCGCCGACCGCTGCTCCCACCGGCATCAGTAGCAGTCCCAGCAGGCTTCCACTGCTCGCCGTTGCCACCATTCCCTGGGCGGCGCCGCGCTTGCCACCCTCGTCCTTGCCGCGCGCGGCAACATTGGAGGTGTCAGAGTCCTTGATGCCGGAAATGTCCGTGGCGATGGTGGAAATGCCCTGCCGGGTCGACGTCGATACCGGTGATACCGGCACCTCGGCACACGCCGGCAACAGGAGCGCAGCCAGCGAAAGGGCCAACAACGACCCGCGTCCGCCACGGGCCACCCGACTTGAACAAGGGAACATTCCGACCGCCTCGGATTGCAGTTCTCGACGGCGGTCAGGCTACGGGCGGAGCGGGCCAGAACCTCATGAAAGCTATGGATGGCGCTCGTGATACTGATTCATGGAGCCGCCCTACTCTGCGGCCTTCGCGTCGGCCGGCGTTTCGTACGAGCGCGCGAGTTCGACGTAACCGGCGGCAATCCGGCGAAAGGTCTCGAAGTCCTTCTCGGTGAGGTCGCGCAGCTTGCGCGCGGGGTTGCCGGCCCACAGTTCGCCGCGGCGCACGATCTTGCCCGGCGTCACCAGGGCCCCGGCCGCGACCATCGCCTCGGTCTCGACCACGGCGCCGTCGAGCACCGTCGAATTCATGCCGATGAAGGCGCCGTCCTGGACCTCGCAGGCGTGGAGCAGCGCCTTGTGACCGACCGTGACGTTCCTGCCGACCACCGTCATCAGGCCGCGCGCCGCGACGTGCACGACCGTACCGTCCTGCAGGTTGGAATTCTCGCCGATGCGGATGCCGGGGCCGTCGCCGCGCAGGATCACGCCGAACCAGATGCTGGCGTTCTCGCCGATCTCGACATCGCCCACCAGCGTGGCGTTGGCCGCGATGAAGGCGGAACGCGCGACCTTGGGCACGAAGCCCTTGTGCGGGACGATCAGGCCGGACATGGCGCATACTCCTTGGCGACGACGCGGGCGGCACCGCGACCATAGTTCAAACGTTGGCTCAGGTCATAGCAACGGAGATACCCGATGTCGCTGCGCCCCGGCCTGTTCTCGCTCGCCTCGCTGGCTTTCGTGGCCATGGTCGCGCCGGCGCAGGCCTCGCCGGACCTCAAGGCGCGCTGTGCGCGCCTGCTGGACTTCTACGAGTGGTACGGCGCCAGTCGAAAGGAGAATTCCGACGGTGCGCGCCACAATGACTGGATCGGCGCCTCGGTCGACTGCGGCCGCGACCGGCTGGTCGAGGGGATCTCCGCGTTGGAACGGCTGTTGCAGCGCAAGCGCCACGACCCGCAAGGCTCGCTGCGCCTCCCCGCGGATGGCTGATCGGCCAAGAAAAAGGGCGCCCGCGGGCGCCCTTCTCCGTTTCGTGTCTTGGGCGCGTCAGCGCTTCGAGAACTGGAAGCGGCGGCGCGCACCGGCGCGGCCGTACTTCTTGCGCTCGACCACGCGGCTGTCGCGGGTCAGGAAGCCGTTGGTCTTCATCGCACCGCGCAGCGCCGGCTCGAACTTCGACAGCGCCTGGGCGATGCCGTGGCGCACCGCGCCGGCCTGGCCCGACAGGCCGCCGCCGGTGACGGTGGCGATCACGTCGAACTGGCCGTTGCGCTGCGACACGTCGAACGGCTGCTGGATGACCATCTGCTGGGTCGGACGCGCGAAGTAGACCTTCTGGTCGCGGCCGTTGATGGTGATCTTGCCGGTGCCGAGCTTGACCCACACGCGGGCGACGGCGTTCTTGCGGCGGCCCGTGGCATAGGCGCGGCCCTGCGCATCGACTTCCTTCTCGCGGATCGGCGCGGGAGCCTGGATGCCGGCCGCGACCGGCGCCTTCTTCAGTTCGGCGAAGGACGAAAGTTCGGTAGCCATGGTCAGCCGATCCTCGAATTCTTGCGGTTCAGGGCGGCGACATCCAGCTTCTCCGGCTGCTGCGCCTCGTGCTCGTGCTGGGGACCCTTGTAGACCCGCAGGTTCTTCATCTGCTTGCGACCAAGCGGGCCGCGCGTGATCATGCGCTCGACGGCCTTGACGATGACGCGCTCCGGGAAGCGGCCCTCGAGGCGCTTGCCCAGGGTCTCGCCCTTGATGCCACCGGGGTGACCGGTGTGCCAGTAGAAGACTTCCTGCTCGGCCTTGCGACCGGTCAGGCGGACCTTCTCCGCGTTGATCACGATGATGTTGTCGCCGCAATCGATGTGCGGGGTGAAGGTCGGCTTGTGCTTGCCGCGCAGGCGCATGGCGATGATCGAGGCGAGCCGGCCGAGCACCAGCCCGTCGGCGTCGATCAGCACCCACTTCTTCTGCACGTCGGCAGTCTTGAGATTGAAGGTTTGCATGGATCTTTCTTTCCTGAGGCGGGCGCTTATGAAGAGAAAGCCGGGATCTGTCAAACGGCGCGCAAATAATTCGATAAAACAATCACTTAGCTGTGCGGTATCATGTTACCTGCGCCGTTAGCCCTTGTTCTGCGGCGTTTTCGGCGGCAGGGCGTAGGTGATCGTGGCATGCGCCACCGGGTCGGCCTGGCCGTCGTTCCACATGGTGACGTCGCCGACTGCCAGCGTGCGCCCGAGCTTCATCAGCCGCCCCTCGGCCCGGAGCGCCCCCGGCTCCGGCTTGCGCATGAAGTTGATGTTGAGGTTGGTCGTCACCGCCATCGCGACCGGCCCCAGCCGGCCGAGCAGCAGCAGGTAGAAGCTGACGTCGACCAGCCAGGCCAGCGTCGGCCCCGAGACGGTGCCGCCCGGTCGGAGATGCTGGTCCTTGGTCGGCAGGCGCACCCGGATCGTGGTGTCGTCGAGGTGCTCGATCTCGAGGTCGAGATGGCCGGCCTGCGGAAAGTGCTCGTCGAGGAACGCGATCAGTTCCCGCGGTGACATCGCCGGCATGACGCCCCTCTCCCCCTGTTCCAGGCCTTGGCCTACAATCGGCCGATGACCACCACCGCCAACGAACCCGTCCTGCTGCGCCGCGACGACGGACCGGTCGCGATCCTGACCCTCAACCGCCCGCGCGCCATGAACGCCCTGTCCGGCGAGCTTATAGACGCCCTGCAGGCGGAATTCGACCGGCTGGCCGACGACCGCGCCATCCGCTGCGTCGTGATCGAGGCCACCGGCCGCGCCTTCTCGACCGGGCACGACCTGCGCGAGGTCGCCGCCAGCTACGACTACGCCACCAACCACGACCTGCTGACGCGCTGCTCGGCGATGATGATGTCGATCCGCCGGCTGCCCCAGCCGGTGATCGCCAAGGTCCAGGCCCTGGCCACCGCCGCCGGCTGCCAGCTGGTCGCGGCCTGCGATCTCGCGGTCGCCGCCTCGACCGCGACCTTCGCGACCTCCGGCATCAACAACGGGCTGTTCTGCGGCACGCCGTCGGTGCCGGTCGGCCGCAACGTCGGTTCCAAGCGCGCCCTCGAGATGCTGTTCACCGGCCAGGCCGTCGATGCCGAGACGGCGCTGCGCGACGGGCTTGTCAGCCGTGTTGCCCCGCCCGAGCAACTCGACGCCGAGACGATGGCGCTCGCCCGCCACATCGCCGCGCAGCCGCCGCAGCAGATCGCCGAGGGCAAGGCGATGTTCCACAAGCACATGGAGATGACGGTCGAGCAGGCCTACGCCTACGCCACCGACTTCATGGCCGGCGCGCTGCAGCGCGAGGACGCGCAGGCCGGCATCGATGCCTTCGTGAAGAAGCAGCCGAAACCGGCGTGGAAAGGGCGCTGAGCCCTACTTCCCCGTCACCAGCGTCATGAAGCGGAAGGTGCGGCCGCCCAGCAGGCTGGTGCGCGACACCGTGGTCTCGCCGTCCTCGCCGATGGTCTTGCGGATCCTCAGGATCTGCTGCGCCCCGGGCGGGCCCACCGGGACCAGCATCACGCCGTCGGGCCGAAGCTGGCGCAGCAGGCTCGGCGGGATGTGGTCGATGCCGCACATCACGATGATCTTGTCGAACGAGTCGTCGTCGCTCCAGCCGAAGTAGCCGTCGCCGTGCTTCAGCTGGATGGCGCGGTACGAGCCGTAGCCGCGTGCCGCCAGGCCGTCGAGCACGCCCTTCGCCCGCTCGTGCAGCACCTGCACGACCTCGACCGTGAACACCTGGTCGGTGAGGTGCGAGAGGTAGGCAGCCTGGTAGCCGGACCCGGTGCCGATCTCGAGCACCCGCTCGCCGGCCTTGAGGTTCAGCTCGCTGTTCATCCGGGCGATCACCAGCGGATCGCTGATCACCCCGCCCTGGCCGATGTCGATCGGCACCGGCTTGTAGGTCCGGTCGCGCCGCGCCTCGGGGATGAACTCCTCCCGCGGCGTCAGCAGGCAGGCCTCGATGTCCGCCCGGTTCCACAGGTGGCCGGACTGTACCAGCGTCTGCACGAGGTCCCAGCGCTGGCCGAGGAACTCCGGGTTCTCGCCCCGTGCCTGCGCGAGGAACTCGATGAAGGCGCGCCGGGAGCGAAGCTGCGCCTCGGTGAGCGCGATCCCCGGCGGCTCGGCGGCCAGCGGGCCGAGGGGCTGGGTCGCGACCTCGCCCGCGATCTCCTCCGACCGGGCCGGCACGGCACCAGGCGCCAGCGCGGCGGCACAGCCGATGCCGAAATGTCGGCGCCCCAGTCTCATTCCCTGCACTCCACCGGGCCGATGCCCGGTTCGTCCCCGCGATCCGGTCCGGACCTTAGCAGCACCGGGGCTTCGGGCAACGACGCCGCGAACGCCGGCTAGCGCGACGCATTCGACAGCAACGCCGCGCGCAGCGCGACCACCGACGGGTCGCGCTCGGCCAGCAGGCCGAGCGTGTCGAAGTAGCGTCGCATCGCGACGATCCTGCCGTCCACGAGATCCAACCGGTCGATGCCCAGCAGGTCGCCGCGCCGCCACTCGACGAAGGCCAGGGTGTCGTCGCCGGCGTGGTCCACCATCTCGAAGGGAACGCCCGCGAGGTGCCGCGCCAGCGCCGCGCGCGAGATCGCCGCCGGCTGGTCGGCGACCTCGATCGCCGCGTCCGGCGCGAACGCCGCCGTGAGCGGGGCGCCCGGCAGCAGGTCGGCATAGGTCCGCGGCCCCTCGCCCGCCGGCGTCGTCACGGGCGGCAGCCAGCCGAGGTCGGGACGCAGGGCGCGGAAGACGCGGGCCTGGTCGTAGAAGCGGCGGCCGCGATGGACCAGCCCGTCGCGCAGGTGGACGCGGTAGACCGCGTGCCACGCCACCGGCGTGCCGTTGATGGTGCCGCTGTTGGCCGCCTCGACGAACACGGCATCGCCGCGCGCGCGGTAGCGCTGCATGTCGATGCGCAGGTCGGGCATCAGGCGCAGCACGTGCGCGATCGCCTCGCGCACCTGGCTGGCCGGGGTCGGTGTCGCCATGCCGGCGTCGGCGACCTCGCCTTCGGGATGGAAGACGGCGGCGTAGCTGTCGGGGCTGGGGGCGCGCCCGAAGGCCCGGAACAGGTCGAACCAGCGCGCCGCCGCGTCGGCTACTGGCGCCAATCCAGCCCCCTGCCCTCGATCTGGCGCAGGGCCGCGTTCCAGTAGGTCACGCCGTAATGCGGGTTGGCGCGCTGCTGGCGGGCACGCTCGCCGTAGCGGCGGATGACGTCGGGATCGATCGGCGCCGGCTCCTCGTCGAGCCCACGCGCGATCACCTCGACCTCGCAGGCCCGCTCCAGCATGTACATGCGCCGGAGCGCGCCGGGGATCGTCGCGCCGACGGTCAGCAGGCCGTGGTTGCGCAGCACCACCGAGTTACCCTTCTGGCAGGTCACGCCCAGCGCCTCGCACTCCTCCTCCGAGGTCGGCATGCCGTACTCGTGGTAGACGAGGTCGTCGTAGATCGCGAGCGCGTCCTGCGAGATCGGCCGAAGCCCGCGCTTCAGCACCGACACGCCGGTGCCGGCGCGGGTATGGGTGTGCATGACGCAGTTGGCGTCCGGCCGTGCCTTGTAGACGCCGCTGTGGATGGTGAAGCCGGCGGCGTTGAACCTGCCGTCCCTCGAGTAGACGTTGCCGTCGATGTCCATCTTGACCAGGCTCGACGCGGTGATCTCGTCGAACAGGTCGCCGTAGTTGTTGATCAGGAAGCACTTCGGCTCGCCCGGTACGCGCACCGACATGTGGGTGTCGATGGTGTCGGTCCAGCCGTAGAGGTCGGTGATGCGGTAGAGGGCGGCGAGGTCGCAACGCGCCTGCCACTCGGCGTCGGTCATGTCGGCACGGCTGCTCGGCGTCGGCGCATTCATGGGCCTCTCCTTGTCCCTTGGCGTTCGGGTGATCGCGCTGCAGGTCGCCGTCAGGGCGTGTGCAGCCCCTTCATGTAGGTCGACGGCGTCACAGTCTTGACCGATTGAGCCCGCTTGGCCAGCCAGTAGGCCTGCGGCGGCGGCACCGACGCGAAGGTCGGGTCGACGCCCAGCTTCTGGGCGGCGTCCATCGGCCAGTTCGGGTTGTAGAGCAGCTCGCGCGCCAGCGCGACGAGGTCGGCCCGGCCGTCCTGCAGGATCTGCTCGGCCTGGTCGGCGTGCACGATCAGCCCGACCGCCATGGTCATGATGTCGGCCTCGCGGCGCAGGCGCTCGGCGTAGGGGACCTGGTAGCCGTAGGTCACCGGGCCGGCACTGACCACCGGCGAGCCGCGCATGCCGCCCGAACTGCAGTCGATCACGTCGACGCCCTTGGGCTTCAGGATCCTGGCCAGCGCGACGCTCTGCTCGGGTCCCCAGCCGGCGTCGTCCTCGACCGAGAAGCGCACGAACAGCGGCTTGGACGCCGGCCAGTGTTGGCGGACGCTCTCGATCACCTCGATGCAGAAGCGCATCCGGTTCAGCTCGCTGCCGCCGTACTCGTCGTTGCGCAGGTTGGAGAAGGGCGAGAGGAACTGGTGGATCAGGTAGCCGTGCGCGGCGTGGACATCGAGCACCTCGAAGCCGGCCTCGTGGGCGCGCCGCGCCGCCTGCCCCCAGCGCTCGACGACCTCGGGGATCTCGGCCCGCGTCAGCGCCCGCGGCGTCGGGTCGGTCTCCGGCGAGTTGCGGTCGCTGGCGGAGACGAGCTCCCAGGCGTCCCAGTCGTCGATCTCGGGCGACGGCACCAGCGGCGCCCCGCCCTCCCACGGCCGGAAGCGCCGCGCCTTGCGGCCCGAGTGGCCGATCTGGATGCCCGGCACGGCGTCGTGCTGCCGGATGAAGTCGACGCAACGCCGCAGGCCCGGGATGAAGGCGTCGTCCCAGATGCCGAGGTCGCCGACCGTGCCGCAGCCGCGACGCTCGACCTTGGTCGATTCCATGATCACCAGGCCGGCCCCGCCGGCGGCGAAGCGCCCGGCGTTCATCAGGTGCCAGTCGGTGGCGAAGCCCTTGACCGCCGCGTACTGGTGCATCGGCGCGACCACGATCCGGTTCTTGAGCGTGACGTCGCGGATCGAAATCGGCTCGAACAGCCTCGGCTTAGCCATTGTATAGTCCCCCCATGCCCGCCATCGACCACGACCGCTACGACGACGCGTACCTGCGCCGGATCCTGCGCGAGACCAAGACCATCGCAATGGTCGGCGCCTCGGCCAACTGGAATCGTCCGTCGTATTTTGCCATGAAGTACTTGCTCGACCGCGGCTACCGGGTGATGCCGATCAACCCCGGCGCGGCCGGCCAGGAGATCCTCGGCCAGCCTGTCTACGGCTCGCTCGACGCGCTGCCGGTGAAGGCCGACATGGTCGACATCTTCCGCAACTCCGAGGCCGCCGGTCCGATCTCCGACGACGCCATCCGGCACGGCGCCAGGGTCGTGTGGATGCAGCTCGGCGTGCGCAACGACGAGGCCGCGGCGCGGGCCGAGCAGGCCGGCCTCAAGGTCGTGATGAACCGCTGCCCCAAGATCGAGCACGCCCGCCTGTCGGGCACGATCGAGTGGCACGGCATCGCCAGCGGCGTGATCTCGAGCCGCAAGCGCAAGCTGTAGCCGGGGGCGGCGCGAGCGCCCTTTCCCAGAAAGAAGAGAGGCCCGCGATCGGCTAATCGCGGGCCTCGTCCCCCTCCGTGAAACGCCCTGCCGCTGTTGGATCGCGGCTGGGAGCGCCCCCCTCCTGAAGTTGTCGAAAATCGTCGGTGGTGACCGGGTGAGAAAAAGCCGGGCGATGGTGGGGCCACCGCCCGGCCTCTCGAGAGGATCAGCTACGCCGCCCGGGGAGAGATAGCGACGAACCTGGTCATCCCCTCCCGATACACCTTCACCAGGACCGGCTTGCCGGTCTTCTTGGCTTCCTTGAGCTTCTCGGCGGCGGCCTGCGGGCTGTCGACCGAGTCACGGCCGACCTGCTGCAGGATGTCGCCACGCTTCAGGCCGATCTCGTCGGCCGGGCTGCCCGGCTCGACCGACGCGATCGCCGCGCCCTTGACCGAGTCGTCCAGCTTCATGCCCTGGCGCATCTCCTTCGAGATCGGCGCCAGCGAGACGCCGTAGGACAGCGGCTCGGCCTTCTTGTCGGCCTTGTCGGCGCCGTCGGCGCTGGCCTTGATGACCTGCGCCTCCTCCTTGTCGCCGCGGATCTTGGCCGTGACGCTGACGTCCTTGCCGTCGCGCCAGACGTTCAGCTTCACCGAGGTGCCCGGCTTCATCGACGAGATCATCCGGGTCAGGTCCTTGATCGTGTCGACGTTCTTGCCATCGACGCTCTTGATCACGTCACCCGACTGGATGCCCGCCGCCATGGCCGCGCTGTCCGGCGTGACCTGCGAGACCAGGGCGCCCTTCTCGTCCTTGAGCGACAGGCTCTTGGCGATGTCCTCGGTCACCGGCTGGATCTGGACGCCCAGCAGCCCACGCTCGACCTTGCCGTTCGCCTTCAGCTGGGCGATCACCGGCTCGGCCAGGCTCGACGGGATGGCGAAGCCGAGGCCGACGCTGCCGCCGGTCGGCGAGAAGATGGCGGTGTTGATGCCGATCACCCTGCCTTCCATGTCGAACAGCGGGCCGCCCGAGTTGCCGCGGTTGATGGCGGCGTCGGTCTGGATGTAGTCGTCGAACGGACCCGACTGGATGTCACGGCCGCGCGCCGACACGATGCCGGTCGTCACGGTGCCGCCCAGGCCGAACGGGTTGCCGACGGCCATCACGGCCTGGCCGACGCGGACCTTGCCGGCGTCGCCGAACGACACGGCCGGCAGCGGCTTGTCGCTCTCGACCTTCAGCAGGGCGAGGTCGGTCTTCTCGTCGCCGCCGACCAGCTTGGCCGGCAGCTTGCGGCCGTCCGCCAGGGACACGGTGATCGAGTCGGCCTTGCCGACGACGTGGAAGTTGGTGACGATCCAGCCCTTCTCGTCGACGATGAAGCCCGTGCCGACGGCCTGGCCCTTCTGGGACGGACGCTGCGGCTTGGCGCCCGGCTGGCCCGGCTGCATCGGCATGCCGAAACGCTCGGCAAACTTCTGCATGAACTCTTCCATCTGCTTGTTCTGCTCGCCCTTCGACGACATCTGCATGTCCTCGTCGTCGCCGGAGACCTTCATGGTCACCGAGACGTTGACGACCGCGGGGGTCACCTTGGCGGCGAGATCGGAGAAGTCCTGGACGCCCGACACGGTCGGGGCGGCTGCCACGGCGGCCGGGGCGGTGAACAGCGGCGCGATCAGGGCCGGCGCGGTCAGCGCCGTCGTGAGGGCCAGCGCCGCCAGGATGCGGGACTTGGTCTTGGTCATTTGAGAGAACCTCCTTCAGGAATGGGGTGCTTCTTCAGCCCGGCCACTATGGTTCCCGGGCCATAGCGACCCGATGGCTCCCTCATTGAATGTTTGTATAGTTCGGGGACGTTGAATTCGGCCCGGATTCGGGCCAAACGCCCCGCGGGGCGTTTCCCCGACAGGACAGCCGCAGCCGTGAAGATCCTCCTCGTCGAAGACGACAAGCAGACCGCCGACTACATCGCCAAGGGCCTGCGCGAGCATGGCCACGTGGTCGACCATGCCGACAACGGCCGCGACGGTCTCTACCTCGCCACCGGCGAGACCTACGACGTCATGATCGTCGACCGCATGCTGCCCAAGATGGACGGGCTGTCGCTGGTCAAGGCGGCACGCGGCTCCGACGTCCGCACCCCGGCGCTGTTCCTGACCACGATGGGCGGGGTCGACGACCGGGTCGCGGGCTTCGACGCCGGCGGCGACGACTACCTGGTCAAGCCGTTCGCCTTCGCCGAGCTGCTGGCGCGGGTCGGCGCGCTCGCCCGGCGGCCGCCGATCGTGCCGACCACCACCCTCGCCGTCGGCGACCTCGAGATGGACCTGCTCGCCCGCACCGTGACGCGGGCCGGCAAGCGCATCGACCTGCTGGCGCAGGAGTTCAAGATCCTCGAGTACCTGATGCGCCATGCCGGCGAGGTCGTGACCCGCACGATGCTGCTGGAGAAGGTCTGGGACTTCCACTTCGACCCCAAGACCAACATCGTCGAGACCCACATCAGCCGCCTGCGCTCGAAGATCGACAAGGGCTTCGGCCGTCCCCTGCTCCATACCGTCAGGGGGGCTGGCTATGTCATCCGTGCGCCCGACTGAGACGCTGTCGCGCATCCTGCGCTCGGCCAGCTTCCGGCTGACGCTGTTCTACGCCGTGCTGTTCATGGCATCGGCCGGCGCGCTGTTCGGCACGGTCTACGTCACCGCGACCGCGGCGATGCAGGACGACATGGCGGCGGTGCTGAAGTCCGAGGCCTACCAGCTGGCCGACATCCACCGGCGCGGCGGGCTGGCGGGCCTGGCCGACCAGATCACGCGGCGCATCAACTTCCGCACCAAGGGGCCGATCTTCTACCTGCTGCAGGCGCCCAACCGGCGCGTCGTGGTCGGCAACCTGCCCGGCATGCCGCCGGTCAACGGCGCCATCGACTTCGTGCCGCAGCCCGACACGCCGGCGCCCGAGCCGGCCGACGGCGAGCGCAGCAAGCTGACCGGCTTCGGCCTGACCCTGCCCGACGGCTCGTTCCTGCTGGTGGCGCAGGACTCCACCCGTCTCACCGACATGCAGCACGCGATCGTGCGCGCCTTCGCCTGGGCCAGCGGCCTGACGCTGCTGCTGGCGATCGCCGGCGGCGCCCTGCTCGGCAGCTCGTTCCTGCGCCGCATCGACACCATCACCAAGACCAGCCGCGAGATCATGGAAGGCGACCTGTCGGCGCGCATCCCGACCCGGGGCACGCACGACGAGATCGACCAGCTGATCGTCAACCTCAACGCCATGCTGGCGCGCATCCAGCAGCTGATGGACGGGCTGCGCCAGGTCTCGAGCGACATCGCCCACGACCTGCGGACGCCGCTCGGCCGCCTGCGCCAGCACCTCGAGGACGCGCGCGACCGCGCCACCACCACGGCCGACTACGAAACCGCCACCGAGGCGGCGATCGCCGAGGCCGACGAGCTGCTCGAGACCTTCTCGGCGCTGCTGCGCATCGCCCAGGTCGAGGCCGGCGCCCAGAAGCGGGCCTTCGCCGATCTCGACCTGTCGGCGCTGGCGCGAAGCATCGGCGAGGCCTACGAACCCTCGGCCGAGGATTCCGGCCACCGGCTGGAGATCGCCGTCGAGGACGGCGTCCACCTGACCGGCGACCGCCAACTGCTGGCCCAGATGATCTCCAACCTGGTCGAGAACGCGCTGCGCCACACGCCCCAGGGCTCGACCGTGGCGCTGGCCGTGCGTCGCGACCAGGGGCGCGGCTTCGAGATCGAGGTCGCCGACAACGGGCCCGGTATCCCGGAGGCCGAGCGCGGCCGTGTCTTCGACCGCTTCTACCGGCTCGACCGCAGCCGTTCGACCGCCGGCAGCGGACTCGGCCTGGCGCTGGTCAAGGCGATCGCCGGCCTGCACGGCCTCACCATCGAGCTGACCGACCGCAAGCCCGGCCTCGGCGTCGTCATCCGCGGCTGAGGGCGGGCGGCATGGCGGTGCCCCCGTGGCTGTGGATCGCGCTGACCGTCTTCGCCGCCGCCGCCCAGACCGTGCGCAACACCGCCCAGCGCCACCTCAGCGACCAGCTGGGCACCCTGGGCGCCACGCTGGTGCGCTTCCTCTACGGCCTGCCGCTGCTCGGCCTCTACCTCGCCCTGGTGATGGCCGCGGGCGCGCATTCCTTCCCGCCACTCACCGCGTCGTTCGGCGCCTGGGTGCTGGTCGCCGCGCTCAGCCAGATGGCCGGCACCGCGCTGCTGCTGCGCGCCATGACGGCGCGCAACTTCGCCATCGGGCTGGTCTATTCCAAGAGCGAGGTCATCCAGGTCGCGTTGTTCTCGGTGGTGTTCCTCGGCGAACGGCCGAGCGCGATGACGGTCGCGGCGATCGTCGTCGCCACGGCCGGCGTCGTCTTGCTGTCGCCGCGGCCCGCCGCCCCCGCCGGCGACCGCCGGCGCTGGCTCGACCGGGCGGCCCTGTTCGGGCTCGGCTCCGGCGCGGCGTTCGCGATCTCGGTGGTCGGCTACCGCGGCGCGACCCTGTCGCTGCACCTCGACTCGCCCTTCCTCGGCGCGGCGCAGACGCTGTTCTGGAGCCAGCTGGTGCAGACCCTGCTGCTGGGCGGCTGGCTGGCGGCGCGGGCGCCGTCGGTGGTGCTGGCGGTGCTCCGGGAATGGCGGCTGTCGCTGTTCGCCGGCGTCGCCGGGGCCTCGGCCTCGATCGCCAACGTCACCGCGCTGGCGATCGAATCGGCCGCCCACGTCCGCACCCTGATCCTGGTCGAGGTGCTGTTCACCTACGTCGTCTCCCACCGCGTGTTCCGCGAGCGCATGAGCCGACGCGAACTGGCCGGCATCGCCCTGGTGGTGATCGGCGTGGCGACGATTGTCGCGACCTCCGCCTGACGGCACACTCGCCAGCATGAGCAGGACACGCTTCGCCTACGTCGGCAGCTACACCACGCCCGAACGCAACGGCCAGGGCAACGGCATCAACGTCTACGCCGTCGACCGGCGCACCGGCGCGTTCCGCCACGTCCAGCATCTCGGCGGGCTGGAGAACCCGTCGTTCCTCGCGATCAACGCCGCCGGCACGCGGCTCTACTCGGTCCACGGCGACCGCAGCGAGGTCAACGCCTTCACGATCGATCCCGAGAACGGCCGCATCGCACCGCTCAACCGGCAGCCGACCGGCGGCTGGAACCCGGTTCACCTCGCCTTCGACGAGAGCGAGCGCTTCCTCGCCGTCTGCAACTACGGCTCCGACACGCTGGCGGTGTTCCCGCTGGCCGGCGACGGCAGCCTCCTGCCCTATCGCACGCTGACCACCGTGACCGGCACGCTGGGACCGCATCGCTTCCAGCAGAAGACGATGTGCGTCCACCACATCCCGCTCGACCGCGCCGGTCGCTTCTTCTACGTCCCGTGCAAGGGTTCCGACGCGGTGGTCGCCTACCGGCTCGACCAGAAGCGGCGCGTGCTGGTCGAGGCGGCGCGGGTGACGGCCCGCCCCGGCGCCGCGCCGCGCCACATCGACTTCCACCCGCGCAAGCCGCTGGCCTACGTCATCAACGAGCTCGACTCGACGCTGACGACCTACCGCCAGGACCGCGCCACCGGCGCGCTGGCGCCGCTGCAGACGATCCCGTCGACGCCGCCCGAGTTCACCGGCTACAGCACCGGCGCCGAGATCCAGGTCGATCGCGGCGGTCGCACGCTCTACGTCTCCAATCGCGGTCACGACAGCATCGGCGTGTTCGCCATCGACCCGTCGCGCGGCACCCTGGCGCCGCGCCAGTGGGTGCCGACGCATGGCCGCACGCCGCGCTTCTTCGCGCTCGATCCCGACCAGCGCTTCCTCTACGTCGCCAACCAGGACAGCGCGTCGATCGTCGGCTACCGGGTCGCGACCGGCGGCCGGCTGGCGCCGACCCGCCTGCGGGTCAGGGTCGGCAGCCCCGCCTGCATCGTGTTCTCGCCCGGTTGACCTGCTACCCGTCGAGCGCCGCCGTCACGACCCGGATGGCGCGGTCGGTCCCCGCCTCCAGGGCGTCGAGCAGCCCGGCGATCGGCTCGCCGTCGAGCAGCGCCGCGCGGGCCCGGCCGACCAGGCCCGCGAGGGCGGCAAGGTCGGCCGTCGCTGCCTCCGACAGTTCGACCAGGCCGTCGGCGGCGGCGTCGGACCAGGCCCGTTCCGCGCGCGCGGCGTTGGCCGCGAGGCGAGTCTTGATCTCCTCGGGGGCGCTGGCGTCGCACTGGTCGACCCCGGCCAGCGCGAGCAGGTAATTCTCCAGGACCCGGTCGATCCGTCGTCTCGGTTCGCTCGACACCACGCTACCCCTTGCTTGAGCGCGAACCTCGAGTGTCACCGAGGCGACTGCGACCGATCGGTGACAAAACGCACGTTCGCCGGCCTGCGGTCCGGCTCGGTTGACATCCTCCGGCAGACGTTGAAGTTTGCACGGTATGTGCTTGGAAACCCATCCATGAGCGATCCTTCCTCGCTGCGCGGCATCGGCCTGTTCGCCGGCCTGTCCGACGTCGACCTCGCGGCGGTCGCCGCGTCGTGCACGATCAGGACGTTCGAGAAGCAGTCCCAGATCCTCGGCGACCAGGAACAGACCACCGACCTGTTCTTCATCCTCGACGGCACGGTGCGCGCCACCAGCTACACCGAGGCCGGCCGCGAGGTGATCTTCAACGAGTTCCATGCCGGCGAGATGATCGGCGAGTTCTCGGCGATCGACGGCCGGCCGCGCGCCTCCAGTGTCATCGCCGTGACCGACTGCCGGCTGGCGCGCATGACGCGCGAGCGCTTCGTGCAACTGCTCGAGGGCAACGGCAAGCTGGCGATGCGCCTGGCGCAGCACCTGGTCGGCAAGATCCGGCAGCTGTCCGAGCGCGTGTTCGAGGTCAGCGCGCTGGCGGTGCGCGAGCGCATCCGCCGCGAACTGCTGCGACTGTCGCGCGACGGCACGGCCTTCCGCAACGGCATCGTCATCCGCCCGGCCCCGACCCACTACGAGATCGCCGCCCGCATCGGCTCGCACCGCGAGGCCGTGACGCGCGAGTTCAATCGCCTCGAGGCCGCCGGCATCGTCGAGGTGCGCCGCCGCCAGCTGCGCATCATCGACATGGTCAAGCTGCAGGAGAGCGAGGATCACGGCGTTTGACGGTCCTGCCCGCGTGTGGTCCGAATCGGCCACCTGACGCGGGAGCACTTCGTTGAGCGACAAGACCTACGGCTTCGAGACCCTGTCGGTGCATGCCGGCGCCGCCCCCGACCCGACCACCGGCGCGCGCGCCCTGCCGATCTACCAGACCACCGCCTACGTGTTCGACGACGCCGACCACGCCGCGGCGCTGTTCAACCTGCAGACCGTCGGCTTCATCTACTCGCGGCTCACCAACCCGACCAACGCCGCGCTCGAGACCCGGCTGGCGACGCTGGAGGGCGGCCGCGGCTGCACCGTCACCAGCTCGGGCCACGCCGCGCAACTGCTCGCCCTGTTCCCGCTGATGTCGCCGGGCGCCGAGATCGTGGCCTCGTCGCGGCTCTACGGCGGCTCGCTGCAGCAGATGAAGAACACCTACCCCAAGTTCGGCTGGTCGGCCCGGATCGTCGACGCCGACGAGCCGGAGAACTTCCGCCGCGCCGTCACCGACAAGACCCGCGCCTTCTTCATCGAGAGCCTCGCCAACCCCGGCGGCGTGGTCAGCGACATCGAGGCGATCGCGCGCATCGCCGAGGACGCCGGCGTGCCGCTGCTGGTCGACAACACCATGGCGACGCCGTGGCTGTGCAGGCCGATCGACCACGGCGCCACGCTGGTGGTCCACTCGACCACCAAGTTCCTGAGCGGCACCGGCACGGCGATGGGCGGCGCGGTGGTCGATTCCGGCAGGTTCGACTGGTCGAAGGCGGCGAAGTTCCCGAGCCTCGCCGGCCCCGAGCCCGCCTACCACGGCCTCAACTTCCACGAGACGTTCGGCGACATGGCCTACACCTTCCACGGCCATGCCGTGGGTCTGCGCGACCTCGGCCCGACCCAGGCGCCGTTCAACGCGTGGCTGACCATGCTCGGCATGGAGACGCTCGGGCTGCGCATGGAGCGCCACTGCGCCAATGCGCTGAAGGTGGCGCAGTTCCTCGAGACCCACCCGGCCGTCGCGTGGGTCAACTACGCCGGCCTGCCGTCGAACCGCTACCACGCGCTGGCGAAGAAGTACCTGCCGCGCGGCGCCGGCTCGGTCTTCACCTTCGGCGTCAGGGGCGGCTACGATGTCGGCGTCAAGGTCGTCGACAGCGTCGAGCTGTTCTCCCACCTCGCCAACATCGGTGACGCCAAGAGCCTGATCATCCACCCCGCCTCGACGACGCACCGCCAGCTCTCCGAAGAGCAGCGGATCGCCGCCGGGGCCGGTCCCGACGTGCTGCGCCTGTCGATCGGGATCGAGACCGTCGACGACATCGTCGCCGACCTCGCGCAGGCGCTGGAAAGGGCCACCGCACCATGATGAGCCAGGCCGACAACGAGTTCCTGACCCGCAGCGGCCCCGGCACGCCGATGGGCGACCTGCTGCGGCGCTTCTGGATGCCGGCGCTGCTCACCGAGGAACTGCCCGAGCGCGACGGACCGCCGAAGCGGATCAGGATCCTCGGCGAGGACCTGCTCGCCTTCCGCGACAGCAACGGCCGCGTCGGCATCGTCGAGCCGCGCTGCCCGCATCGCGGCGCCGAGCTGTACTTCGGGCGCAACGAGGATTGCGGCCTGCGCTGCGTCTACCATGGCTGGAAGTTCGACGTGGACGGCAAGTGCGTCGATCTGCCGACCTCGCCGCCGGACTCGGCCTACAAGGACACGATCCGGCTGAAGTCGTACCCGACCCGCGAATGGTCGGACATCGTGTGGGTCTACATGGGACCGCGCGAGACCATGCCGGAACTGCCGCAGCTCGAGATGGGGCTGCTGCCGGCCGGCAGCCGCTTCGTCACCAAGAAGTGGCAGGACTGCAACTGGGTGCAGAGCCTCGAGGGCGCGATCGACACCTCGCACTTCTCGTTCCTGCACATGGTGCTGACCAAGGATCCGGAGGCCGCGCGGGTGGCGATGGCCAAGGCCGCGATCGCCGACCAGTCGACTCCCAACGACCGCATCCGCTGGGTGCAGAACGACCCGCGCCCGCGCTTCGAGGTGCTGGGCCACGATGCCGGGCTGGTGATCGGCGGCGCACGGCGGACCGACGGGCCGGACCTCTACTGGCGCATCGCCCAGTTCCTGATGCCCAACCATGCCTACACGCCGACGGCGTTCCCCGGCGAGACCTACTACGGCCAAAGCTGGGTGCCGGTCGACGACACGACCTGCTGGATCTACACCTACAGCTGGCAGCCCGACCGCCCGTTCACCAACGCCGAGCGCACGCGCTTCGCCGGCGGCTTCAACGTCCACGCCGAGGTCGACGGCGCCTACATGCCGCTGCGCAACCTGCGCAACGACTACCTGATCGACCGCAAGGCGCAGAAGCACGACAGCTACACCGGCATCGTCGGCGTCAGCGAGCAGGACGCCGCGATCCAGGACAGCCAGGGGCCGATCCAGGACCGGACGAAGGAGCATCTCGGCCCGACCGACGTCGGCATCGTCGAGTTCCGCAAGCTGGTGATGGGCGCGGCGCGCGCGCTGGCCCGCGGCGAGCCGCCGAAGGCGGCCGCGGCGACGGCGCGCTTCGCGGTGCGCTCGGGCGGCTGGGTGACCGCGCCGACCCGCACGCTGGGCGAGGTCATGACCGAGCGGTTCGGCCACCCGCACGGCTACGTCGGCGGCCTGTACGGGCTGGGAGACTGAGCGTATCGTCGCCGCCGGTTTGGAGACCCCCGGGGAGACTGAAGTGACCGTCAAGATCTATGGACCCACCGCCTCGCGCGCCTCGCGCGCCCTGTGGATCGTGAACGAACTCGGCATCCCGTTCGAGCACGTGGCCGTGGAGATGAAGGATCTCAAGAACGCCGAGTTCCTGAAGATCAATCCCAACGGCAAGGTCCCGGCGATGGTCGACGGCGAGTTCCGGCTGTTCGAGTCGATGGCGATCAACCTCTACCTCGCCTCCAAGTACGGCCGGAACGGCCTGTTCCCGGTCTCCCTCGAGGACCAGGCGCTGTGCTACCAGTGGAGCTTCTGGGGCATGACCGAGATCGAGAAGCCGCTGCTGACGATCCTGATCGACCAGTTCATGACGCCGCCCGACAAGCGCAAGCCCGAGGCCGTGGCCGACGCGCGCAACGCTCTGCCCAAGCCGTTCGCCGTGCTCGACGGCGCGCTCAAGGAACGCGAGTACCTGCTCGGCAACGCCTTCACCGTCGCCGACCTCAACCTCGCGTCGATCTGCAGCTGGGCCAAGCCGATCAAGTTCGACTTCGGCCCGTTCCCCAATGTCGGCGCCTGGCTCGAGCGCTGCCTGCAGCGCCCGGGCTGGAAGGCGTCGCGGAAGTAGTCCCTACTCGGCTGGCGCCGGCTGCACCGTGGCCGGCGCGGGCTCGACGCCGCTCTCGCCCGACGGCAGCAGCAGGGCCACGGCGGTGATCGCCGCGGCGACCCCGGCCAGGACCAGGAACAACAGTTCGAGGCTGCCCGTCGCCTCGCGGATCCAGGCGATCAACAGGATGGCGACCGGGCTGGCGCCCAGCGCGACCACGAACTTCGCGCCGAATCCCAGCCCGTGGTAGCGGCTGGGCGTGTAGCGGGCGATCAGGATGTTTTCGATCGGTCCGGACGCGGCGCTCAGCACCGCCGAGAAGATGGCACCGACCAGGGCGACGTAGCCGTTGCCCATCGCCAGCGCGACCATGGCCACGACCTGCAGGGCCGAGGCGGTGACGTAGGTCGCCTTGAGCGGGTAGCGGTCGATGATGCGTCGTCCCATCAGGTACTGGGCGATGCCCGAGACGACGTAGATCATCGAGGTCGCGACGCCGACCCACAGCACCGTCTCGGTGACCAGCCCCCACGACGCCAGCCCCTCGCGCAGCCGGGCGATGTCGGCGGCCAGCCGGGTCTCGAACACCAGGGCCGCGCCGAACATCACCGCCGACCAGATGATGCCTTCCAGCGCCATGGTGACGGACAGTACGGAGAACACGCGCCAGAACTCGCGCCGCCCGGGCTGGACCCCGGCGGTCGCGGGCATCGGCCGGTCGCCGACCTTGCCCTGCCGGATCTGCCACGCCAGCACCGCGCCGACGGCGAGGCAGACCACGCCCGGGACGATGAAGGCGGCCCGCCACGAGGCCAGCGAGATCAGGACGCCGGGCACGATGCCGTAGAGCGCCAGCCCGGCCGAGCCCCACAGGCCGTTGACGCCCATGGCATGGCCCTGCTCCCTGGCGGTGCGGATGATCCAGCCGATGCCGACCGAGTGGTAGAAGGCACCGAAGGTGCCGAGCCCGCACAGTGCCAGCATCAGGGCGACGGTGTCGCCGGTCGGCACCAGGCCGCAGGCGATCGACGACAGGCCCAGGCCCGCGAACATCACCACCATCATCTGCGGCGCGCCGAAGCGGTCGGACGCCCAGCCGGCCGGCAAGGACATCACGCCCAGCAGCACCGAGGCCGGGGCGTAGAGCTCGAGCAGGCGCTCGGGCGGCAGGTTCCACGACACCGCGAGCGTCAGCACGATCACGGCGTAGAACGCCGTCATCATGTGCATCAGGGCGTGCCCGATCGAGGAGAAGACCAGGACGCGCGGGCCGATGTCGGCCGCCGGGGAGACTGCAGATTTCATCAGGCTCCCTGTATCTGCCCCTCCACCGGGTCCTGCAAGGCGGCTTGCGGCAATGCTGCCATTCGCGCTAAAGCCCCTGTGCCGCGGCCAGCCGTGGCACCGGTCGGGGCGTAGCGCAGTCTGGTAGCGCATCAGTCTGGGGGACTGGGGGTCGTCGGTTCAAATCCGGCCGCCCCGACCAATACACTTCCCCCCAATCGCCACGTGAAGACCGATGCCGACCCGCCGGGCCCTGGCCTTCATCTTCTGCACGGTCACGCTCGATTGCCTCGCGCTCGGGCTGATGCTGCCGGTGCTGCCGACGCTGGTGCTGGGCTTCACCGGCGGCGACACCGCGCGGGCGGCGGAGGTGTTCGGCGTGTTCGCCACCGCGTGGGGACTGATGCAGGTGCTGTTCTCGCCCCTGCTGGGCGCGCTGTCGGACAGCTACGGCCGGCGGCCGGTGATCCTGATCTCCTGCCTCGGGCTGGGGCTCGACTACGTCTTCATGGCGCTGGCGCCGTCGCTCGCCCTGCTGTTCGTCGGGCGCGTGATCTCGGGCATCACCGCCGCCACCATCTCGACCTCGTTCGCCTACATCGCCGACGTCACCGAGCCGGGCCAGCGCGCCCGGTCGTTCGGGCTGGTCGGCGTCGGCTTCGGCCTCGGCTTCGTGCTCGGGCCGGCGATCGGCGGCCTGCTCGGCGGGCTCGACCCGCGCCTGCCGTTCTGGGTCGCCGCCGGGGCCAGCCTGCTCAACGCCGGCTTCGGCTGGTTCGTGCTGCCCGAGTCGCTGCCGCCCGAGAAGCGTATGGCGTTCGCGTGGAAGCGCGCCAACCCGCTGGGCGCGCTGCGCCTGCTGGCGTCGCGCCGCGGCCTGGTCGGGCTCTCGACCGTCGACTTCGTCGGCAACGTCGCCCACCAGGTGCTGCCGTCGGTGTTCGTGCTCTATGCAGGCCACCGCTACGGCTGGAACGAGACCACGGTCGGGCTGACGCTGGCGCTGGTCGGCGTCGCCTCGGCGATCGTGCAGGGCCTGCTGGTCGGTCCGGCGGTCAAGCGCCTCGGCGCGCGACGGGCGCTGCTGACCGGGATCGCGTTCGGCAGTGTCGGCATGGCGATCTACGGCCTCGCGCCGACCGGCGGGTTGTTCTGGCTCGGCGTGCCGATCATGTCAGTGTGGGGCATCTCCGGCCCGGCGCTGATGGAGATGATGAGCCGCCGCGTCGGCCCCTCCGAACAGGGCCAGCTGCAGGGCGCCGGCAGCGCGCTGCGCAGCCTGACCGGGCTGGTCGGTCCCGGCCTGTTCACCCTGACCTTCGCCGCCTTCGTCGGCTCCGTTCCCGGCGCGCCGTTCCTGCTGGCGGCGCTGATCCTGCTGCTCAACCTCGGCATCGCCGCCGTGGTCACGCGCCGCGACGCATGGCAGGATGTCACAAAAGCGTAACCGTGGAGGATCGCTTGAGGACGCAGGCGGCAGGCATCGCGGCAGGTCTGGCATTCATCGGCATGGCGGCGGCCACGCCGGCCTCGGCGCAGGGCGTCGTCAACGTCTACTGCTCGGTCCAGGTCGAGTGGTGCACGCTGGCCGCCAACGAGTTCCAGAAGGCGACCGGCATCAAGGTCTCGATCACCCAGAAGGGCTCCGGCGAGACCATCGCCCAGCTCAAGGCCGAGGCCCAGAACCCCAAGGGCGACGTGTGGTTCGGCGGCACCGGCGATCCGCACCTGCAGGCCGCCGAGGAAGGCCTGACCGAGACCTACAAGTCGCCGAGGATGGCCGAGCTGCATCCTTGGGCGATCAAGCAGAACACCGATTCCGGCGGCAAGACCGTCGGCATCTATGCCGGCGCGCTGGGCTTCGGCTTCAACACCGAGCTGCTGGCCAAGAAGGGCGCCAAGGCGCCGGCCTGCTGGGCCGACCTGCTGAAGCCCGAGTACAAGGGCGAGATCCAGATGGCCAACCCGAACTCATCGGGCACCGCCTACGTCGCCATCGCCACGCTGGTGCAGCTGATGGGCGAGGACAAGGCGTTCGACTACCTCAGGAAGATGCACGCCAACGTCAACGCCTACACCCGCTCGGGCACGGCGCCGATGAAGGCGGTGGCGCGCGGCGAGACCATGGTGTCGATCAGCTTCGTGCACGACGGCGTGACCGAGGCGCTGGCCGGCTTCCCGGTCAAGACCGCGACACCGTGCGAGGGCACCGGCTACGAGATCGGCTCGATGAGCATCGTCAAGGGCGCGCGCAACATGGCGAACGCCAGGAAATTCTACGACTGGGCGCTGACGCCGGAGGCGCAGAAGCTGGGCGCGCAGGCCAAGCAGTTCCAGGTGCCGTCGAACAAGGCGACCCCGCTGCCACCCGAGGCGCCCAGGTTCGCCGACATGAAGCTGATCGACTACGACCAGGCCAGGTACGGCAAGTCGGCCGAACGCAAGCGCCTGATCGCCCGTTGGGACAGCGAGGTCGGGACGCTGCCGAAGCCGTAGGCCGCGGCGGACGGCGAGGATGGCGCGCGCGCCGCTCCTGTGGTCGCTGGCGGGCCTGCTCGCTGCCGTCCTCCTGCCCTGGTACGCGCTGCAGGAGGGCCTGGGATCCGGCGCCTGGATCGCCGGCCTGTGGTCGTCGGAGGACGAAGGCGCGGCGCTGGCGCAGGTCGTCGTCCACGGCCGGCCGTGGCTGGCGCCGCCGCTGCTCGGCCTGCTCGCCTGCCTCGTCCTGTCGGTGGTGCCGATGCCGCGCGAGCGCCGCGGCACCGCGTTGCTGGTCGCCGCCGCCCTCGGCATCGCCGCCTACGCCGCGCAGGCGCTGGCGATCGGGCTGCGCGGCTGGACCGCCGACTGGCTGACCGCCCTGCTGGGCGACCTGGACGGCCGCCAGTTCGGAATCGGCGCCGGCGGCACGGTCGTGGTGATCGCGCTCCTGTCGCTGCTGGCGATCGGGCTGGCGTTGCGCGGCGCCTTCGGCGGCGATGCCTTCGTCGCCGGCGCCGTCACAGCGGTCGCTGCCTCGATCGTGCTGTTCACCGCCTGGCCGGTGCTGCGCATCCTGCTGCAGGCGTTCCAGGACGGCGACGGCGGTCTCGCCCCCGGCCTGCTGGCCACCCGCCTCGCCACCGAGAAGATCTGGAGCCTGCGCTGCCTCGCCGGCGGCGGCCGCTGCGGCGTCGCCTGGAACACGCTGTTCCTGGCGCTGGCCTGCGGCGCCGGCACGACCGCGCTGGGGCTGGCCTTCGCGCTGATCGTCACGCGCACCGGCTTCGCCTTCAAGCGCACGCTGCGGGTGCTGACGGTGCTGCCGATCATCACGCCGCCGTTCGTGATCGGGCTGGCGCTGATCCTGGTGTTCGGCCGCTCGGGCCTGGTCAACCAGCTGCTCGAATGGTCGATGGGCATCACGCCGACGCGCTGGATCTACGGCTTCCACGGCGTGTTCCTGGCCCAGCTGTTCGCTTTCACGCCGGTCGCCTTCCTCGTCCTGATCGGCGTCGTCGAGGGCGTCAGCCCGACGCTCGAGGAAGCCTCGCAGACCCTGCGCGCCGACCGCTGGGCGACCTTCGCCACGGTGTCGCTGCCGCTGATGCGGCCGGGCCTCGCCAACGCCTTCCTGGTCGGCTTCATCGAGAGCATCGCCGACTTCGGCAACCCGATCGTGCTGGGCGGCGACTACGGCGTGCTGTCGACCGAGATCTACTTCGCCGTGGTCGGCGCCCAACTCGACTACGGCCGTGCCGCGGCGCTGGCGCTGCTGCTGCTGGCCTTCGCGCTGGGCGCGTTCTTCCTGCAGCGCCAGGTCGTCGGTACCCGCTCCTACGCCACGATCTCGGGCAAGGGCGATGCCGGCCTGCCGGCGCCCCTGCCCGACCGCGCCCGCCGCGCCGCCCAGTGGGTGGCGCTGCCGTGGGCGGCGATGACGCTGCTGCTCTACGGCTTCGCCTTCGTCGGCGGGCTGGTGAAGGTGTGGGGACGCGACTACACGCCGACGCTCGATCACTACGCCAAGGCCTTCGCGGTCGAGCGCACCGCCGACGGGCTGCTCTGGACCGGCGCGGCGTGGAACTCGTTCTGGACCACGGTCAAGCTGGCGGCGATCGCGGCGCCGCTGACCGCCGCGCTCGGCCTTCTGGCGGCGTGGCTGATCGTGCGCCAGCGCTTCGCCGGTCGCGCCGCGCTCGAGTTCGCGACCCTGCTGAGCTTCGCCGTGCCCGGCACCGTGATCGGCGTCGCCTACGTCTTCGCCTTCAACGTGCCGCCACTCGAGATCACCGGCACCGCGCTGATCCTCGTGCTGTGCTTCGTGTTCCGCAACATGCCGGTCGGCGTCCGTGCCGGCGTCGCGGCGATGAGCCAGATCGACCGCAGCCTCGACGAGGCCTCGGCGACCCTGCGCGGTCGCGCGCCGCAGACGCTGGCACTGGTGGTGCTACCGCTGCTGCGCCCGGCGATGGTCGGCGCGCTGGTCTACGGCTTCGTGCGCGCCGTGACCACGGTCAGCGCGGTGGTCTTCCTGGTCACCGCCGAGTACGAGCTCGCCACCACCTACATCATCCTGCGGGTGATCAACGGCGACTACGGCCTCGCCATCGCCTACAGCTGTGCCCTGATCGTGCTGATGCTGGCCGCCATCCTGCTGATCCAGCTGCTGGTCGGCGAGCGCCGGCTCGGCCGCCGCGCGGCCCAACCCGGTGCCCAACCCGAGGGAGGACGCGCGTGAGCGTCGAGTTCCGCAACGTCGTCAAGCGCTACGGCGCGACCCCGGCGGTGGCCGGCGTCAGCTTCACCGTCGAGGCAGGCACCCTGGTCACCCTGCTCGGCCCCTCCGGCTGCGGCAAGACCACGACGCTGCGCATGATCGCCGGGCTGGAACTGCCGAGCGAGGGCCGCATCCTGATCGCCGGCCGCGACGTCACCAGCCTCGGCGCCACCGAGCGCGACGTCAGCATGGTGTTCCAGTCCTATGCCCTGTTCCCGCACATGACGGTGCTGGAGAACGTGACCTACGGCCTGCGGCGCTCGGGCATTGCCCGCGACGAGGCCGTCGGGCGCGCCCGCGACGGGCTGCGGCAGGTCGGGCTCGAGGGCTACGACGCCCGCCAGCCGTCGGAACTGTCGGGCGGCCAGCAGCAGCGCGTCGCGGTCGCCCGCGCCCTGGTGCTGAAGCCCTCGGTGCTGCTGTTCGACGAGCCGCTCAGCAACCTCGACGCCCGGCTGCGCCGACAGATGCGCGAGGAGATCCGGGATCTGCAGCGCGGGCTCGGCCTGACCGTGGTCTACGTCACCCACGACCAGCAGGAGGCGATGGCGGTGTCCGACCGGATCATCGTCATGAACGCCGGCCGGATCGAGCAGGTGGGCCGGCCGCGCGACCTCTACGAGCGACCGGCGACGCCCTTCCTCGCCCGCTTCATGGGCGAGTCGACCCCGGCCCGCGGCCGGCTGGAGCGGCTGGACGCCGCCCGGGTCCGGGTCCGGCTGGGCGAGGCGGCGATCGAGCTGGCCGATGCCGGCGCCCAAGAAGGCGACGTCGCGGTCGCGGTCAGGCCCGAAGCGATCACCGTCGAGTCCGCGCCCGGACCGGCCGGCAGCCTGCCCGGGCGGATCGCCAAGGCGAGCTACCTCGGCACCCACATGGAGTACTCGGTCGATACCGCTGCCGGGCAGCTGTTCGCGACCTGCCCGCGCGTCGACCGGCCGCTGGCGGCAGGCGACGCGGTCGGCCTGGTGCTGGCCCCGCGCGGCGTGCTGGTGCTGGGCGGCTGACGCCGGCCGGCCCCGCCCCGGGGTCGCCCGGCTCAGTCCGCCGAGGCGACCCGGCGACCGGCCGCGGTCAGCTTGCAGACCAGCCAGTCGGGCTTCAGCGGGTTGCTGAACCACGGCTCGGCCCAGCCGCGGGCCAGGCAGGTCCGCACCACGGCCTTGTCGACGGCCTGGCCGTCGAGGTCGAACAGCGGCAGCTTGCCACCCGCCTGGGTCAATCCCCGGCGCAGGTACAACAGTTCAGAGATAGCTGGAAGATCACCTTCCAACTCATTGTCATTCAACGCGAACGCGCTGTTTGACGACGCGTTTTCACGCGCCAGCATACGATCAGCAAACACGGCGGCGTCCCCCTTTGACGTTGCCGGGTCGTTAGGCCCCTCGATCCACAGGATACGCGCGTTTCGGAAAAAACAAAGAAAAATCAGGTGGTTGCGGCCTTTTCTTGGCACAACCACCTGATCTGGTGGGTTTTCCGATCGCGAGAAACTAGGGCTGGGATCGCCGATTTCGCAGCGATCCTGACAGCGACTAGTTGTTGGCCTTGAGCGTGCTGCGCAGCTGCGTCAGGGCCTGCTCGAGATCCTCGAGCACCGATTCGATCTCGCGCCGCTTGTGCAGGTCGAGCATGGCCGCCCGCGGCGTGGTCGTGGCCGGCTGCGGGCCGGTCCGCGGCAGCGGCTGGCGGCTGGCGCCGGCGGCCATCGCCTCGGCGCGGGCCGAGACGATGCGCAGGCTCTCGAGCGCGCTCTCGGCCGCGATGTCGAGGCGCTGGGCCGGCAGGCGCCCGCGGCCCTCCTTCAGGAGGCGCTGCACGCCCTTGATGGTGTAGCCGTCCTCGTACAGCAGCGTGCGGATGCGGCGCAGCAGGTCCACGTCCTCGGGACGGTAATAGCGACGCCCGCCGCCGCGCTTGAGCGGCCGGACCTGGCTGAACTTGCTTTCCCAGAACCGCAACACGTGCTGCGGCACGTCGAGCTCGGTCGCGACCTCGCTGATCGTGCGGAACGCCTGTGCGGACTTCTCTACCCTTCTTTCGGCAGTCTGAACCGATACGGCCATGACTAGACCCCCACTTTGCCCCAGCTACCCCTTTGTCTCGTCGGGCGCCCCGTTGATCATCGATTTCAGGACGTTCGACGCTCGAAAGACGAGTACCCGTCGCGGCAGGATCGGTACTTCCTGCCCCGTCTTCGGATTGCGGCCAACGCGCTGCCCCTTGTCGCGAACCGTGAAGCTCCCGAACGACGAGATCTTCACCGATTCGCCACGCGCAAGGGCTTCAACGACCTCAGAGAGAATCGTCTCCACAAGATCGCTCGACTCGTTGCGAGACAGTCCCACTTCCTGGAACACGGACTCGCTGAGATCGGCACGCGTGATCGTCCGGCCTTCCATCCGGTACCCTTCCTTCCCCCACTTAATCCTTACTCTTAGATGGGAAAGCGGTCAATATCAGTGGGATAGCGGGTGGCCTTGAATCGCCGGATGTTCCCGTTCCGTTGCAGGGAACTTTGTATCAGCGCGGTCCGGGAGGCGTTACCAGCGCAGCAGCGAGGCGCCCCAGGCCATGCCGCCGCCGATTCCCTCCAGCAGGCAGAGGTCGCCGCGCTTGATGCGGCCGTCCTTGACCGCCGTGTCGAGCGCCAGCGGGATCGAGGCGGCGGAGGTGTTGGCGTGCTTGTCGACCGTGACCACGACCCGCTCCGGCGGCAGGCCGAGCTTGCGACCGGTGCCGTCGATGATGCGCCGGTTGGCCTGGTGCGGCACCAGCCAGTCGATGTCGGCCGCCGTCAGGCCGGCCTTGCCCAGGACCTCGCCGACCACCGCCGCCATGTTGACCACGGCGTGCTTGAAGACCTCCTTGCCTTCCATGCGCAGGAAGCCGGTGGTCCGGGTCGAGGACGGGCCGCCGTCGACGTACAGGATGTCGTGCAGCTGGCCGTCCGAGTGCAGGGCGTTAGCGAGGATGCCACGGTCGGCGGAGGTGCCCTGCCCCTGCTCGGCCCGCAGCACGATCGCGCCGGCGCCGTCGCCGAACAGCACGCAGGTGCCGCGGTCGTTCCAGTCGAGGATGCGCGAGAAGGTCTCGGCGCCGATCACCAGCGCGGTCGAGGCCATGCCCGACTTGAGCAGGCTGTCGGCGACCGACACGCCGTAGACGAAGCCGGCGCACACCGCCTGGAGGTCGAACGCGGCGCCGCGGGTCATGCCCAGCGCCGCCTGCACGCGGGTCGCGGTCGCCGGGAAGGTCTCGTCGGGAGTGGCCGTCGCCAGCACCACCAGGTCGACGTCGGCGGCGGCGATGCCGGCATGGCTGAGCGCCCGGTCGGCCGCCTTGGTCGCGAGGTGGGAGGTGAACTCGCCCTCGGCCGCGATGTGGCGCTGGCGGATGCCGGTGCGCTGCTGGATCCACTCGTCGGACGTATCGACCTGCTTGGCCAGTTCCTCGTTGGTGACGAGCCTCTCCGGCAGATAGGCGCCGCACCCCTGGACGACCGAACGAATCACTCACCGCCTCCGCTTGCCTGCAGCGCCGGCGGCGCAGCGTCGCCGGTCTCGACCGACCGGCGCAGCGTCGCCAGGCCGTCGGCCAGCTTGCTCCTGTACTCGTAGCGCACCATGTCGACGGCCACGCCGATGGCGTAGGCGAAGCCGAGCGCGTCGGTGCCGCCATGGCTCTTCACGCAAACGCCGTCGACGCCCAGGAAGACGCCGCCGTTGTAGCGCCGCGGGTCGACCCGCTTGCGAAACTTGTTCATCGCGCCCGAGGCGAAGAGGTAGCCGAGCTTGGCCAGCGTCGAGCTGCGGAAGGCATCGCGCACGAACTGGCTGTAGAGCTTGGCGGTGCCCTCGATCGACTTCAGCGCGACGTTGCCGGTGAAGCCGTCGGTCACCACCACGTCGACCTCGCCCTTGCCGATGTCGTTGCCCTCGACGAAGCCGTGGAAGTCGAGCGGCAGGCCCTCGCGGCGCAGGATCGCCGCCGCCTGGCGCAGTTCCTCGTGGCCCTTGAGCTCCTCGGAACCGACGTTCAGCAGGCCGACCCGCGGCTTGTCGAGGCCGAGCAGAACCTGTGCGAACACGCTGCCCATGACGGCGAATTCCGACAGGTTGCCGGCATCGCACTCGAGGTTGGCGCCGAGGTCGAGCATCACCGTCTCGCCGCGCGCCGTCGGCATGAACGAGGCCAGCGCCGGGCGATCGGCACCGGCGATCATGCGCATCGCGAACATCGAGATGGCGAGCAGCGCGCCGGTGTTGCCCGCGGACACGACGGTGTCGGCGCGGCCCTGGGCGGCGGCCTCGACGGCCAGCCACATGCTCGACTTGCGGCGGCGGCGCAGCGCGTAGCTCGGCTTGTCGTCGGCCAGCACGGCATCCTCGGCCGGCACGATCTCGAGCACGGAGGCGAGGCCCTTGCGCTGGTCGACCAGCGGCTTCAGCCGGCCCGGGTCTCCGAACAGCAGGAAGGTCGTGCCGGGATGGCGTTCGCGCGCCATGTCGGCGCCGGACACGACGACGTCGGGCGCGTGGTCGCCGCCCATGCCGTCGAGCGCCAGCACGATCTTGGCGGCGCTCATCGATCGATCCCGATTGTCGAGTGCCAGCCCATCGCCGGCGCGCGGACTACTTCTCGGCCGACGCGGTGTCGGCCAGGACCGGCATGTCCTCGCGGTAGTAGCCGCAATGCGAGCAGACGGTGTGCGGGCGCTTCAGCTCGCCGCAGTTCTTGCACTCGACGTAGGCCATCGAGGCGATGCCATGATGGGCGCGGCGCATGTTGCGGCGGGACTTGGAAACCTTCTTCTTGGGAACGGCCATGACGATCTCTCCACGGAGGGGCAGCGCCTGCGGTGCCCCAAAAAAGCTGCGGCCGCGCTCTACAGGCGCGGCAGGGCGCACTCTCTAGCCAAAACGCCTCGACGCCGCAACAATTTAGCGCCCGCCCGGGGGCTTGTCCTTCAGGACGGCGAGCTTGGCGAAGGGATTGCGCTTGGGCTCGGGCTTTTCCGGCCGGTCGCCCGACCGGCCTCCCTGTCGCCCCTGGGGCAGCACGTCCTCGAGTTTTACACCGGACCTGCGGGGATAAGGGTCGGCCGCCAGCGACAGTTGCTCGGCGACGATTTCGCCGACGTCGAGCACATTCCCCTCGAGCGGCTCCGGGGCGTCGGCCTGGGCATTGAGCAGCGCCT
Organism: uncultured Reyranella sp.; assembly: GCA_964420105.1. Lineage (GTDB taxonomy): Bacteria > Pseudomonadota > Alphaproteobacteria > Reyranellales > Reyranellaceae > Reyranella. Next base: position 76,434 of record CAYQRL010000015.1, on the reverse strand, counting down.
CGCCGCTCTCGGGGTCGTGGTCGTCGGCCAGGTCCTGCTTGAAGACGATGCGGAAGGCCTCGTCGAGGTCCTGCGGCACCGGCTCCAGGGTCAGGACGCAGGCCTGGACCAGCCGGCCCCGCAGCCGACCCTCGACCACGACCTGGCCGCCCAGCCGGCGATCGACGCTGACCCGGGCCGAGAACGCCGGCAGGTCGAGGAAGCCGAAGCGCTTGGCCAGCGCCGCCCGCTCGCTGTCGCTGGCGACGATCTCGAGCGCCGCGCCGTTGGGGCCCATGCGGTCAAGATCGACGATTCTTTCTATCTCGGATTTTTGATTGTTTGCAGGCAGTTGAGGCATTTTCTTGAACTACTTTATGAGATTGTTACGGGCCGTCGCGGCGAGTCGCCCGGCGTAGGTCCGGACATGCGCCTCCAGGCGGGCCACCTCGGCGTCGCCCGGCGACCTACCGCCGTAGGCGTTGCGGCGCAAGACGTCGGCCAGCGGCGTCGCCCCACCCTGCAGGGCCTCGCGGTAGGCCAGCGCCCGGCCGTGCAGCCCCTCCGCCATGATCTTGATGCGGCGGCCGACGCCGAGGTCCTGGACACCGATCTCGCGCAGGGTCAGGTCGAGGTGGCGGAACATGGCGTCGAAGAAGGCCTGGGCCAGCGCCTCGCCGTCCGGCTCGACGCGCAGCCGGTCGATCACCAGCGCGGCATGCAGCGCCAGGGCATCGAACCGGCCGTCGAGCGTGTCGGGGATGCCGCAGCCCTGGAACAGTTCGGGCGCGCGCGCCTGCTCGGCCGTGCGGCTGTAGAGCGCCGCGGCGAAGGCCTCATGCGGATTCTTGCGCCTGAACACGATCGCTGCCCTTTCCGTTCCCCCGCGCCGCCGGACCGTCGGTTGACCCGGCCCGATACACGCGACATGTTGCGGTCCCTCTTTCCAACGAACCCCATAAGCCGTCCATGCGTCGCACCGTCCCGCTCGCTTCCCTGTCCGCCGCGCTGGCCTCGCTGGCGCTGGTCACGGCCTGCGACCCCTACTTCGACCTCCGCGGCTTCGCCCCGGCGCCCGGCACCGCCGACAAGCTCGAGGTCGGCAGCCAGAGCCGCGAGGACGTGGTCCGCCTCGTCGGCTCGCCCTCGGCCGTCGCCACCTTCAACCCGAACGTCTGGTACTACATTTCCCAGAAGCAGGAGATGTGGGGGCCGCGCCGGCCGTGGATCGCCGAGCAGAACGTGATCCAGCTGACCTTCAACGAGGACGGTCGCGTTGCCGACATCAAGTACTACGATCTCAAGGACGCCGAGAACATCACCATGGTCGCCCGCATCACCCCGACCTCGGGCAAGGGCCTGACGGTGCTCGAGCAGATCCTCGGCAACGTCGGCAAGTTCAGCGGTCCGCGCCAGCAGGGCAACCCGGGCGCGCCGACCAGCGCCGGTCCCTGATCCGGCCGCCCTCTTCCCACCGCGGCCGCGGCCGCCGCCGGCCCAACGAAAAAGCCCCGGTCCTTCGACCGGGGCTTTCTCTTTGTGGAGCCTGTCCGCTCAGTGCGCGAGCACGGCGAGCAGCAGCAGGGCCACGATGTTGGTGATCTTGATCATCGGGTTCACGGCGGGGCCCGCCGTGTCCTTGTACGGGTCGCCGACGGTGTCGCCGGTCACGGCCGCCTTGTGGGCTTCCGAACCCTTGCCGCCGAAGTGACCCTCTTCGATGTACTTCTTGGCGTTGTCCCAGGCACCGCCGCCCGCCGTCATCGAGATGGCGACGAACAGGCCGGTGACGATCACGCCCAGCAGCATGCCGCCGACCGCCGCGAAGGCGTCGGCGCGGTTGGCGATCGCGGCGATCACGAAGAACAGCACGATCGGCGACAGCACCGGCAGCAGCGACGGGATCATCATCTCCTTGATCGCGGCCTTGGTGAGCATGTCGACGGCGCGGCCGTAGTCCGGACGGTCCTTGCCTTCCATGATGCCCGGCTTCTCGCGGAACTGGCGACGCACTTCCTCGACCACCGCCTGGGCGGCGCGGCCGACGGCCAGCATCGACATGCCGCCGAACAGGTACGGCAGCAGGCCACCGACCAGCAGGCCGACCACGACGTACGGGTTCTTGAGCGAGAAATCGACCGCCTTCACGCCCAGCTTGCCCTGCGCCATGAAGTAGTCGAGGTCCGACGTGTAGGCCGCGAACAGCACCAGCGCGCCGAGGCCCGCCGAGGCGATGGCGTAGCCCTTGGTGACCGCCTTGGTGGTGTTGCCGACGGCGTCGAGCGCGTCGGTGTTCTTGCGCACTTCCTTCGGCAGGCCCGACATCTCGGCGATGCCGCCGGCGTTGTCGGTGACCGGGCCGTAGGCGTCGAGCGCCACCACCATGCCGGCGAGCGCCAGCATGGCGGTCGTGGCGATGGCGATGCCGAACAGTCCGGCCAGGATGTAGCAGACCACGATGCCGGCGCAGATCAGCAGCGCCGGGAGCGCGGTCGCCTCCATCGACATCGCGAGGCCCGCGATGACGTTGGTGCCATGGCCGGTGACCGAGGCCTGCGCCACGGCCTTGACCGGGCGGTAGTCGGTGCCGGTGTAGTACTCGGTGATCCAGACGATCAGGCCGGTCACGACCAGGCCGACCATCGAGCACCAGAACAGGGTCATGCCCGTGAACTGGCGGTCGCCGACCTTCAGCACCGTGGCGTTGCCGACGATGTAGTCGGTGACGAACCAAAGCGCCGGGATCGACAGGATGCCGGCCGCGATCATGCCCTTGTACATCGCCCACATGATGCCGCCGTCGGAGCCGAGGCGGACGAAGTAGGTGCCGATGATCGAGGTGATGATGCAGGCGCCGCCGATGGCCAGCGGGTAGGTCATCAGCTTGGAGACCAGGACGGGGTCGGCCGAGAAGAAGATCGAGGCCAGCACCATCGTGGCGACGGTGGTCACCGCGTAGGTCTCGAACAGGTCGGCGGCCATGCCCGCGCAGTCGCCGACGTTGTCGCCGACGTTGTCGGCGATGGTCGCCGGGTTGCGCGGGTCATCCTCCGGGATGCCGGCTTCGACCTTGCCGACCATGTCGCCGCCGACGTCCGCACCCTTGGTGAAGATGCCGCCGCCGAGACGGGCGAAGATCGAGATCAGCGAGGCGCCGAAGCCGAGCGCGACCAGTGCGTCGATCATCTCGCGGCTCGCCGGGGCGACGCCCATGTTCTGCAGGGCGAAGAAGTAGCCGACGACGCCCAGCAGGGCGAGGCCCGCCACCAGCATGCCGGTCACCGCGCCCGCCTTGAAGGCGAGGTCGAGGCCCTGGCCCAGGCTCTTCTGGGCGGCCACCGCGGTGCGCAGGTTGGCGCGCACCGAGACGTTCATGCCGATGAAGCCGGCGGCGCCCGACAGGACGGCGCCGATCAGGAAGCCCACCGCAGCGGTCTTGCCGAGCAGCAGGGCGAGAAGGACGAGCACCACCACGCCGACGATTCCGATCGTGGTGTACTGGCGACGGAGATACGCCGCGGCGCCCTCCTGCACGGCCTGCGCGATCTCTTGCATGCGCGCAGTACCGGCGTCGGCGGCCATGACACGCGACGCGGTCACAACGCCGTACAGGACGGCGATGAGACCGCAGCCGATGACGGCCCAGAGTACGGTTGACATATTTGGTTAACCCATTGTTTTTAAGGCATTTCCAGCCCGACGCGCGCCGAAAGCATCAGGTCTCCCCCGGGCGCAAGGCGGCGGGAAAATGGCAGAACGCCACAATCTGCGCAACCCGCACGCGGGAAAAGCGCCGCTGCGTCAAGGGTTTGGCACGGCCGAACCGGGTCCGGACCCGGGCCCGGGCTCAGGCCCGGGCGGGGTTGCGCAGGCGGTAGATGCCGATCACCAGCAGGGCGACCAGCACCAGGACCAGGGCGACGTAGTTCAGCACCGCCCAGCCCTTCACCTCGAGCACGATCGAGGCCATCAGGCTGGCCGTGGCGGTGGTGCCGAACACCATGAAGTCGTTGAAGGCCTGCGCCTTGCCGCGCTCGGCCTGCCGGTAGGTCGTGGTCAGGAGCGTGGTGGCGCCGACGAACAGGAAGTTCCAGCCCACGCCGTTGAGGCCGAGCGCCGCCCGGAAGTGCCACTCGGTGATGCCGGTGAGCGCCACGGCGACGCCAAGGACCAGGAGCGCGATGCCGGTCACCATGACGTTGAACACGCCGAACCGGCTGATCAGCGAGCCGGTGAAGAAGGCCGGCACGAACATGCCCATGACGTGCACGAAGATCGTCACCGGCGCCTCGGTCTTGTCGAGGCCGCACATGACGATGGCCAACGGCGATGCCGCCATGACGAAGGACATCACGCCGAACGCGATCATGGCGCCGGCGCAGGCGACCATGTAGGCCGGCTGGGTCACGATCTCGAGCAACGGCCGCTGGGGGCCGCTGCTGTCCTCGGGCCGCACGGCCGGGAACTCGATGAAGCCCATGACGATGAAGACCAGCACGTGCACCAGGATCACGGCGACGAAGCTGGCCTGGAAGGTCGGCAGCCAGAGGTCGGGGGTGAAACGGGCCATGGCCGGGCCCAGCACGCCGGCCAGCACGCCACCTGCCGTGACGTAGGAGATCGCCTGCGCCCGGAACTGGCCGGGTGCCAGCTCGACGGCCGCGAACCGGTACAACTGCATGTTGGCGATGGCGTAGCCGAGGAACAGGCCGCCGAGGCACATCACCGGGAAACTGCCGATGCCGAGGCCGATGGCGGCGCACGACGCGCCGACCATGCCCATCAGCGAGCCGGAGCGGAAGCCGAAGCGGCGGCCCCGCCGCATCATCAGCATCGAGGCCGGGAATACCGACAGCATGACGCCGACATGCTGCATGGTGACCGGGAGGTTGGCCCACATGCGCATGTCGGGCGACACGATGGTCAGCACCGCCAGCGCCGACGAGGCGAACATCAGGGTGTTGCTGCTCTGGGTCAGGGCCTGGCAGAGCGCCAGCAGCGCGATGTTGCGCATCGAACGCCGCGACAGCGTGGCCGTCGACGTCGCGTTCGTCTCCCCCATCTTTCCGGATCCGTCCATTGGGACCGCACTCTAGTCGCCCGGCGGACGGCGCCCAAGCGCAGAACCGCCGGCGCATGGCTGCCTTGTCGTCGCGCCTGCCCGGCCGGCCGGCCGGGTCAGAAGTGGGCGTAGCCGGTGCGCGTCGTCCGGACCGGCCGGCCGTCGACCGTCAGCACGACGCCCGTGCCCGGCACGAACGTGCCGACGCGCGTCACCGGCACCCCGGCCGCCCGCGCCGCCGCGAGGAGTGCGTCGCGCCGGCGCGGCGTGACGGCGATCACCAGTTCGTAGTCGTCGCCGCCGCCCAGCACGGTCGGCCACAGTCCGGCGTCGGCGGCGACCGCACGCCGCGCCGCCGCGGACAACGGCACCAGGCCGCGCTCGATGCGGACGCCGAGCCGCGACGCCGACGCGACGTGGCCGGCATCGGCCAGCAGGCCATCCGAGACGTCGGCGGCGGCGTGGGCGATCCCGACCAGGCGATGCCCCAGCGCCGCGCGCGGCTCGGGCAGGCGGTAGCGCCGCTCGAGGGCCGCGCTCGCGAGTTGCCCGCGCGCCGCCAGCAGGCCGAGCGCACCGTCGCCGATCGTGCCGCTGACCCACAGCTCGTCGCCGGCCCGGGCCCCGGCCCGCGTCAGGCCGCGCCCGCGCGCCACGCGGCCGAAGGCGGTGATGGTGACGGTGAGAGGTCCCGGCGTGACCACGGTGTCGCCGCCGCACAGCGCGATGCCGTAGCGCCGCTGGTCCGCCGCCAGGCCGCGCGCGAAGCCCGCCACCCAGCCCTCGCGCCAGTCCCGCGGCAGGGCCAGCGACAGCTGGTAGGCGAACGGCCGGGCGCCGCCGGCGGCAAGATCGGACAGGCAGACCCGCAGCGCCTTGGCGGCGACGCGTGGAGCGGCTTCGTCGTCGAGGAAGTGGACGCCCGCGACCACCGTGTCGGTCTTGACGGCCAGGTCGTGCCGGGCGTCGGCGGGCAGGAAGGCGTTGTCGCTCTCGAGGCCCCCGGCCCCCGGGAAGCCGCGCGCCAGCGGCGCGAAGTAGCGGGCGATCAGCGCGAACTCGCCGGGTCTCCGGCGCCGCGCCATGCCGCTACCTCGTGAACTCGGCGGCCCGCGTCTCGCGCGCCACCTTGTCGAGCACCGAGTTGATGAACTTCGGCTCGCCCTGGTCGTAGAAGGCCTGGGCGATATCGACGTACTCGTTGATCACGACGCGCGCCGGCACGTCGCCGCGATGCTGCAACTCGTAGGCACCCGCCAGCAGGATGGCGCGGACCAGCCGGTCGATCCGTTCCCACGTCCAGTCGCTGGTCAGCGCGGCGCCCACGGTCTTCTCCAGCGCCTCGCGGTGGGTCACCGTGCCCTCGACCACGTCCTTGAACAGCGGCCGGTCGGCGTCGCGGCGCATGCCGCCCTCGCCGGTCTCGCCGGTGCGCACCTTGATGAACTGGTCGATGATCTCGGCCGGGCCGTGCTGGCCTTCCTGCCACTGGTACAGGGCCTGCACGGCAGCCAGCCGCGCCGCCTGGCGCCGGCTCGGCCCAGGCGTCGATGTCGGCTGCGCGCTCACGCCTGCCGCCAGCGCCGCGCCAGCGCGACCATCGACAGGCAGGCATGGGCGGCGTCGCCGCCCTTGTCGCCGCGATCGGTGAAGGCGCGTGCCCTCGCCTGCTCGATGTTCTCGACCGTGACGATGCCGTAGCCGATCGCCAGGCGCTGCCGCACCGTCAGGTCCATCAGCCCGCGCGCGCTCTCGCCGCAGACGTAGTCGTAATGGGTGGTCTCGCCGCGGACGACGCAGCCCAGCGCGACGAAGCCGTCGTAGCGTTCGGCCGCCAGCGCGATCGCGCCCGGGATCTCGAAGGCGCCCGGCACGGTGACACGCTCGCTGGTCGCGCCGTTCCTGGCGATCTCGCGCTCGGCGCCGGCGATCAGCGCGTCGGCGATCTCGTCGTAGTAGTGCGACTCGACGATCAGGATGCGCGCGCCCGCCACCCCGGCGACCGGCGGGCGAACCGACGGGTTCTCTGTCCTGGTCGACATGTCAGCGGTCCGCGCGGCCGGGAATCGGCTTCTGGCCGACGACCTTCAGGCCAAAGCCCTCGAGGCCGACGATGCTGCGCTTGCTGTTGGTCAGCAGCACCATCTCGCGCACGCCGAGGTCGATCAGGATCTGGGCGCCGACGCCGTAGTCGCGCAGCTCGGCCCCCGACGGCTCGAGCTTCTCGCCGGCGCGGCGGCGCTGCTCGGCCAGCATCACGGTGAGCGGCTCGCGGATCAGCACCAGCACGCCGCGGCCTTCCTTGGCGATCGCCTCCATCGAGGCCTCGATCTCGCCACCGCGGCCGGTGTCGCGCTGGCCCAGCAGGTCGGAGAACACGTTGCCGGCGTGCATGCGCACCAGCACCGGGCCGCCGGTCGCGGGGTCGCCCTTCACCAGCGCGATGTGCTGCGCCAGCGTCACCTTGTTGACGTAGATGACGCAGCGGAAGCCGCCGCCGTGGATGCTGTCGAACGTGGTCTCGCTCAGCCGCTTGACGATCGAGTCGTAGCGGCGTCGGTAGGCGATCAGGTCGGCGATGGTGCCGATCTTGAGGCCGTGGCGCTGCGCGAAGTTGATGAGATCGTTGCGACGGGCCATCGTGCCGTCGTCGTTCATGATCTCGCAGATCACGCCCGCCGGGTTGAGGCCGGCCAGCCGCGCGAGGTCGACCGCGGCCTCGGTGTGGCCGGTGCGCTCGAGCACGCCGCCGTCGCGCGCCACCAGCGGGAAGACGTGGCCCGGCGTGACGATGTCGGACGGGCCGCACGACGGGTCGATGGCGACCGAGACGGTGCGGGCGCGGTCGGCCGCCGAGATGCCGGTGGTCACGCCCTGGCGGGCCTCGATCGACACCGTGAAGGCGGTCTGGTGGCGGGTGCCGTTGTTCTGCGCCATCAGCGGCAGGCCGAGCTGCTCGACGCGCTCGCGGGTGAGCGCGAGGCAGATCAGGCCGCGCGCGTGCTTGGCCATGAAGTTGATGGCGTCGGGCGTCGCCCACTGGGCCGGGATGACGAGGTCGCCCTCGTTCTCGCGATCCTCGTCGTCGACCAGGATGAACATCCGGCCCTTGCGGGCTTCCTCGATGATATCCTCGGCCGCCGCCTTCACCTCGGAGAAGGTGATGCGCCAGGCGTCCTTTTCGAGCGCACTCATGATCGTCCGTGCTCCAGCAATCGCGCAACGTAACGCGCGAGCATATCGACCTCAAGGTTGACCCGCTGGCCGGGCCGGGCCCCACCCAGCGTCGTGACCGACTGGGTATGGGGGATGATGTTGACGCCGAAGCGGTTGCCCTCGACCTCGTTGACGGTCAGCGAGATGCCGTCGATCGCCACCGACCCCTTGGGCGCCACGAAGCGCGCCAGTTCCGGCGGCGCCTCGAACACGAAGCGCATGCTGCCGCCTTCCGGCGTCATCGAGACGATGCGGCCGACCCCGTCGACATGGCCATAGACCAGGTGCCCGCCGAGCTCGTCGCCGACCTTCAGCGACAGTTCCAGGTTGATGCGGCTGCCGGCCTGCCAGTCGCCGAGGTGGGTCTTGCTGAGGCTCTCGGCGGAGACCTCGACGGCGAACCAGTCGGCCCCCTTCTCGATCACCGTCAGGCAGCAGCCGGCGCAGGCGATCGAGGCGCCGATCGCGATCGGTGCCAGGTCGTGGCGCGTGCGCACGACGAAGCGCCGGTCGCCTTCCTTGCCGCCGGGGGCGATCGAGACGATCTCGCCGATGTCGGTGACGATGCCCGTGAACATGACCCGTACTTATGCCCCTCGAATCCAGCTTTCCACCGTGTCGTCCTCCAGCCGCCGCACCGATTGCAGCCGGAACCGGGGCGCGAAACCCAGGCGCTCGACCGCCATCGGTCCGACCGCAGAGCGGCCCTCCGAGCCCAGCACGACGCCGGCGCGATAGCTGGTGATGCGGTCGACCAGGCCGACCCGCAGGAACGCCGCGGCGACCTGTCCGCCGCCCTCGACCAGCACCCGCGTCAGTCCGCGTTCGCCCAAGGCCCTTGCCGCCGCAGGGACATCGATGCGCCCGTCGGCCCCGGCCGCCACCTCCATGACCTCGACGCCGGCCGCTTGCAAGGCGTCGCGCCGACTGGCGGGCGCGGCACTTGTGCACAGGACCCAGGTCGGCACGTCGCGCGCCGTGGTCGCCAGCACCGAGCCGGGCGCCAGCCCGGCCTTCGAGTCGAGCACGATCCGCACCGGCGACCGATGCTGCATCCCTGGCAGCCGGCAGGTCAGCGACGGGTTGTCGGCCGCCGCCGTCGCCGCGCCGACCAGGATCGCGTCGTGGTTGGCGCGCAGACGGTGCCCGTCCCGCCGCGACCCCTCGCCGGTGATCCACTGGCTCTCGCCGGCGGCGGTGGCGATGCGGCCGTCGAGCGAAGTCGCCATCTTGAGCCGGAACAGCGGCCGGCCCTCGGTCACGCGCAGGAAGAAGCCGGCGTTGATCTCGCGCGCCTCGTCGGCGCCCTTCCCGACCTCGACCGCGATGCCGGCGGCGCGCAGCCGGGCGTGCCCCTGCCCCTTGACCCGCGGATCGGGATCCTCGAGCGCCGAGATGACGCGCACCACGCCGGCCGCGACCAGCGCGTCGGCGCAAGGCGGCGTCCTGCCATGATGGGCGCAGGGTTCGAGCGTGACGAACACGGTGGCGCCCGCCGCGCGTTCGCCCGCCTCGGCCAGCGCCTGGGTCTCGGCATGCGGCCGGCCACCCTTCTGGGTGCGGCCGCGGCCCACGACCCTGCCGTCGCGCGCGATCACGCAGCCGACGGCGGGATTGGGCCAGGCCGAGCCCAGCGACCGGCGCGCCAGCGCGAGCGCCGCGCGCATCATGGCGTCAGTCCTTGAAATTGGTCTCGGCGAGGTCCGAGATGAACTCCTCGAAGTCCCGGGCCTCGCGGAAGTTGCGATAGACCGAGGCGAAGCGCACGTAGGCGACCGGGTCGAGCGCGCGCAGCGCGTCCATCACCAGCTCGCCGATCTGCGTCGAGGGGATCTCGCTCTCGCCGGAGCTTTCGAGGCGGCGCACGATGCCGTTCACCACCCGCTCGATGCGCTCCGGGTCGACCGGCCGCTTGCGGCAGGCGACGGTGATCGAGCGCGCGAGCTTGTCACGGTCGAACGCGACGCGCTGGCCGTTCTTCTTGACCACCGTTAGCTCGCGCAGCTGCACGCGCTCGAAGGTCGTGAAGCGCGAGCCGCACGACGGGCAGTAGCGCCGCCGGCGGATCGCCGAGTTGTCGTCGGTCGGTCGCGAGTCCTTAACCTGGGTATCCTCGTGACCGCAAAATGGACAGCGCATCGTCTCCCCCCGTGTGCCTCTGTTTCCCGATCAGTCGCGGTAGATCGGAAACCGGGCGCAGAGAGCCTGCACCTTGCTGCGGACCTGCGCCTCCACCTGGGCGTCCCCATCCGGTCCGTTCTTGGCGATCCCGTCGAGCACGTCGGCGATCAGGTGGCCGATCTGGCGGAACTCCGCGATGCCGAAGCCGCGGGTCGTGCCGGCCGGCGAGCCGAGCCGCACGCCCGAGGTGATCGTGTACTTCTCCGGGTCGCCCGGGATGCTGTTCTTGTTGACCGTGATGCCGGAGCGGTCGAGCACCTTCTCGGCGACCACGCCGGTCGCCTTCTTGGGACGCAGGTCGACCAGCATGACGTGGCTGTCGGTGCCGCCCGAGATGATCTTGAGGCCGCGCTCGGTCAGCGCCGCGGCCAGCGCGCGGGCATTGTCGATCACCTGGTGCGCGTAGGTCTTGAACTCGGGCCTCAGCGCCTCGCCGAACGCCACCGCCTTGGCGGCGATGATGTGCATCAGCGGTCCACCCTGCAGGCCGGGGAACACCGCCGAGTTGATCCTCTTGCCGATCTCCGCGTCGGTCGACAGCACCAGGCCGCCGCGCGGGCCGCGCAGCGTCTTGTGCGTCGTCGTCGTGACGACGTGGGCGTGCGGCAGCGGGCTGGGGTAGGCCCCGGCCGCGACCAGGCCGGCATAGTGCGCCATGTCGACCATGAAGTAGGCGCCGATCTCGTCGGCAACCTTGCGGAAGCGCGCCCAGTCGATGTGGCGCGAGTAGGCCGAGGCGCCGGCCACGATCAGCTTCGGCTTCTCGCGGCGCGCCGTCTCCTCCATCTGCTCGTAGTCGATCAGGTGGGTGTCTTGCTTGACGCCGTACGACACGACCTTGAACCACTTGCCCGACTGGTTGGCGGGCGAGCCGTGGGTCAGGTGGCCGCCCTGGTCGAGCGCCATGCCCATGAAGGTGTCGCCCGGCTTCAGCAAGGCGAGGAACACGGCCTGGTTGGCCTGCGCGCCGGAGTGCGGCTGGACGTTGGCGAACGAGCAGTCGAACAGCTTGCAGGCGCGCTCGATCGCCAGCGCCTCGGCCTTGTCGACCTCCTCGCAGCCACCGTAGTAGCGCCGGCCGGGATAGCCCTCGGCGTACTTGTTGGTCAGGACCGAGCCCGCCGCTTCCAGCACGGCGCGCGACACGATGTTCTCGGACGCGATCAACTCGATCTGCTCGCGCTGGCGATGCAGTTCGCCCTTCACCGCCGCGTCGATGGCCGGATCGACCTCGGCCAGGCTACGGGTGAACATCGGCAGCGACTCGCTCGTCTTCGACGCGGCTTGACTCATTTCGACAGACCCTTCGACAGCTTGGCAACACGGGCGGCGTGGCGGCCGCCCTCGAACTCGGTGGACAGGAAGACCTTCAGCGCGGCGCGGGCGGTCTCGGTGCCGATCACGCGCGCGCCGAAGGCAACGACGTTGGCGTCGTTGTGCAGCCGGGTCAGGCGCGCGGTGGTCTCGTCGTGGACCAGCGCGGCGCGGACGGCCGGATTGCGGTTGGCGGCGATCGAGATGCCGATGCCGGTGCCGCACACCAGCACGCCGCGCTCGGCCTTGCCCGAGGCGATCGCCTCGCCCATGGCCGCCCCGTAATCGGGGTAGTCGACCGACTGGGCGGAATGCGTCCCGAGGTCGAGCACGGTGAAGCCCGCGTCCTGCAGGTCGCGTTTCAGCATCTCCTTAAGGTCGAAGCCGGCATGATCCGACGCGACCGCGATGGCGCCCCCCGGCATTCGACGATCGATCCCCTCTAGCGGTTGAGCCTCCGGATACCATATCGGCGCTCGAAATGTCACGATTCCCCAAAATCGTGGAAATCGAGCCACAAGAGCGCGGAATCCCGCACCTTCTGCCGGGGCATGCAGAAAGGGGCCCGCACGGGGCCCCTTTCCCAGGCAGGTCTCCGGCTCCGGCCCTACCTACCTGGCGGGTTCGACTTCGCCGACGCGCCAGCTCTTGTCGAAGAACGACGGCAGCGGGCTGTAGAGCCGCAGGATCGTGAACCAGCCCTTGCCCGGGACGGTCTGGATCCAGTTGCCGCGCGGCACGTCCTTGGGCTGGGTCGGTGCGAACCAGATCGTGGTGGTACCGTCGGCCGCCGCCTGGGCGGCCGGGGACGGGTAGTTCTGGCTGCCGGCGCGCGGGTAGTTCTGCGGCGTCTGCAGCATCGACCGGGTCTGGTTGTCGTAGAGGGTGAGCGACCAGAACGCCTCCGCCGGGACCTTCGGCGGCAGCACGACCTTGTAGGTCCTGGCGCCGTCGAACGGGTTGCCCTCGGCATCCGCGAACGCCATCAGGTACTGCGAGCCGACACCCGGGGCGCGCATGATCATGCCGGGCGAGTCGAGCGTGTAGCCGTAGTAGAAGGCGGTGCGCGAATCGAGCGTGCGCGCGCCGGTCGGCGGCAGCGGCTTGAACATCCCCGCCTCGAACAGCGGCGGCGGCGTCTCGAAGAAGGCGCCGCCCTCCCACAGCATGCTGCCCCACTGCGAGCCCGGGTAGTAGGCCCAGTCGGGGTGCTTCATCGCGTAGCGCCAGTTCAGCGCCCGGCCGGTGGCCTGCCCGAACGCGGCCGCGTCGGCCAGGATCTTCTGCGTGCGCGCGTCGGGCTTGAAGGGCTTGCCCTTCACGATGCCGATGGCGGCCAGCTGGCCGGCCAGCTCGACGTCGTAGCTGGTGGCGGGCTCGCGCTGGAGGTTCTCGTTGATCAGCTCGAAGAAGCCGATGTCGCTCGGCGGGATCGTGTTGAACGACTTGCCGCTGCCCTCGATGAAACGGGTCTCGGGGATCTTCGGCTCGCCGGCGATGCGCACCGTTCCCTCGAGCGCCTGCGCGAGGCTCGTGCCGAACGACCCCGGCAGGTAGGGATAGACCTTCATGGTCTTCCTGATGGTCTCGACCGCCGGCGCCGGATCGTTGTTCTGCAGGTAGGCGCGCGCGGCGTAGAGCGCGAAGTTCGTCTTCGACCGGCCGATGAAGTAACCGCCCTCCGGCAGCGGCCCCTTGTAGTCGGGTCCGACGATCAGGTACTTCCCGCCCAGTCCGCGATCCGGTCCCGGGCCACCGATGTCGATGATCCACGAGAACCACATGTCGTTGATGGTGCCGACCGCGCCCGGTGGCTGCTCGACCACCACCGGGCCCTTGCTGAGGTCGAGACCGGTCAGGTAGTAGACCGTGTCGGCGTTCGCCGTCAGGAACAGCGAGTTCGCATCCATCAGCTTCGAGAAGATGACGACGTCGCCGGGCCTGGCGCCGATGCCCTCGAAGCCCTTGACGATCGCCAGCGCCGAGGCGCCGCGGAAGCTGTTGTTGTAGGCGCTGAGCGCGTGGCTGAACGTCAGGACGTCGTAGACCTTCTCGGCCGTCGCGGCCGTCGGCACGCCGTCCTTGAACTCGAGCTGGCCAAGCGTGGTGGAGATCGAGGCCGGCGCGCCGAGCGACTCGACGACCTTGGCCGGAACCTGCGCGCTCGCGCCCCAGGTCGAGGCGAGCAGCATCCCGCCCGCCAGCCAGGCGCACCGTGAAAGCCGGCGGCCGCGCTCAATCGATCCGTGCACCATGCAGCATTCCCTCTAGCGTCTGCTCGCCTGTGTAGCGGCCGGCCCCACGCTTGCAAATGTGCAACTTCGTGAACGCACGACTACGCAGGCATTCCCTGGGAAATGCAAAAAGGGGTCCCGCGAGGGACCCCTTTCCGGCGTCGGGAGAGTTTCCCGAACCTACTTGACCGGCGCCGACTTGCCGCCCTTCCAGGCGTAGATGTCGTACACCGGGTTCTTGATGTCGCCCTTGGCGTCGAACTCGAGGGTGCCGACCGCCGAGTCGAACTTGCCGGCGCGCAGCGCCTGCGCGATCGCCGCCGGGTCGGTCGACTTGGCCTTGTTGGCCGCCTCGGCCCACACCTTGACCGCGGCGTAGGTGAACAGCGTGTAGCCCTCGGGGTTGTACTTGGCATCGCGGAACTTCTTAACCAGTGCCGCATTCTTCGGGTCGTCCTCGGCCTTGGGCGGGAACGACATCAGCACGCCGTCGGTGGCGGCGCCGCCGAGCTGGGCGAACTCGGCGGTCTCGAGCGCGTCGAAGCCCATCATCGTTGCCGCGAGGCCCTGCTCGCGGGCCTGCTTGATCATCAGCGCGCCGGCGGTGTGGTAGCCGCCGAGCACGATGATGTCGATCTTGGCCTGCTTCATCTTGTTGATCAGGGCGGTGAAGTCCTTGTCGGTGTCGTTGTAGGCCTCGTACATGGCCTCCTTCAGGCCGCCCTTGTTGATGGCCTTCTTGGTCTCGTCGGCCACGCCCTTGCCGTAGGGCGACTTGTCGTGAAGGATCGCGACCTTGGCATCCTTCTTGTTCTTCAGGATGTACGCGCCGACCGTGGCGCCCTGCACGTCGTCGCGGCCGCAGGTGCGGAACACCGTGGTGTTGCCCTTCGAGGCCGCGTCGTCGGTCAGCTTCGGGTTGGTCGAGGCCGGCGTGATCTGCAGGATCTTGCCTTCCTTGTAGACGTCCGACGCCGGGATCGACGAGCCGGAGCAGAAGTGGCCGGCCACGAACACGACCTTGTCCGACACCATCTTGTTGGCGACCGCCGTCGCCTGCTTCGGATCGCAGGCGTCGTCGCCGGTGATTAGTTGCAGCTTCTGGCCGTTGACGCCGCCCGCCGCGTTGATCTCGTCGACCGCCATGGTCGCGCCCTTGACCATCTGTTCGCCGAACGCGGCGTACTGGCCGGTGATCGGGCCGACGACGCCGATCTTGATCTGGGCTGCTGCCGGCATCGCCATCGTGGCGATCGTCGCGGCAGCCAGCGCTGCAAAGGTCTTCTTCATCTAACGACCCCTCTTGTTGGCTCGGGATTCCACGTGGCGTGGAACTGGTTGAAGCTTAGGCCCGCTCCTCCCAGCCCAGCAAGCCTTTGCGCCTGTAGAGCCACGGGTACTGCTGGACCATCTGGCGGGCGCGGGTCAGGCGGAAGGCGAACGCGGCGACGACGAATTGTACGGCCCAGCCCAGCAGAAAGCCGGCGACGGATACCAGTTCGCCGCCCATCAGGGCGTAGTCGAGGAAGCGCAGCAGTCCCGACAGCAACGCCGCGTAGAAGAGGATCTGGGCGAACGGCCGCCAGGTCAGCGCGACCGCGTGACCGGCGGCGAACGAGGCCGGCGCGATCAGCACGAGGTTGAAGAACAGGACGATGCCCAGCGTGTCGCCCAGCCACGCCATCGCGAAGCCGTCGAGGCTCATGCGTGGCCTCCTTCGAGGTAGGCGGCGCGAACCTCGCTGTTGGCCAGCAGTTCGCGGCCGCTGCCGCTCAGCAGCACCCGGCCGTTGGCCAGCACGTAGCCGCGGTCGGCGAGGCGCAGGGCGTGGAAGGCGTTCTGCTCGACGAGGAAGACGGTCACCCCCTCCTCGCGCGCGATCCGGCCGATCGCCTCGAAGATCTGGCGCACGATCAGCGGCGCCAGCCCCAGCGACGGCTCGTCGAGCAGGAGCAGCCGCGGCCGGCTCATCAGCGCGCGGCCGATCGCCAGCATCTGCTGCTCGCCGCCCGACAGCGTGCCGCCGCGCTGCTCGCGCCGCTCGGCCAGCCGCGGGAACATCGCGAACACGCGCTCGAGATCGCCCTGGAAGTTGGCGGGATCGCCCAGCGTCGCGCCCATCTGCAGGTTCTCGAACACCGTCATGCGCGGGAAGATGCGCCGGCCCTCCGGCACCTGGGCGACGCCGCGGCGCACGATCTGGTGGGTCGGCAGGGCGGTGATGTCCTCGCCGTCGAGCACGATGCGGCCCCGGCGCGCTTGCGGGTTGCCGCAGATCGTCATCAGCAGCGTCGACTTGCCGGCGCCGTTGGCGCCGATCAGCGTGACGATCTCGCCGCGGTTGACCGAGAGGTCGACGCCGTGCAGCGCCTGGATCGCGCCGTAGTAGGTCGCGATTCCCTCGACCGACAGGATCGGGTCAGCCATGGCCAGCCCCCTCGCCCGCCTCGTCGTCGGTCCCGAGGTAGGCCCGGATCACCGCAGGGTCGCTGCGGATCGCCGCCGGCGCGCCCTCGGCGATCTTGCGGCCATAGTCGAGCACCACGATGTGGTCGGAGATCTTCATCACCACGCTCATGTCGTGCTCGATCAGCAGCACGCCGATGCCGTCGCGGTCGCGGATCGACAGCAGGAGGTCGTTGAGTTCGCCCGACTCGCGCGGGTTGAGGCCGGCGGCAGGCTCGTCGAGGCACAGGAGCCGCGGCTCCGTGCACATCGCCCGCGCGATCTCGAGCCGGCGCTGGGCGCCGTACGGCAGTTCCCCCGCCGGGCGGTCGGCGTCGGCCAGCAGGCCGATGCGCTCCAGCCAGGCCCGGGCGAGGTCGATCGCCGCCGCCTCGGCCGCCCGGTAGCCGGGCAGGCCGAGCAGGCCGAAGATGCTGTAGCCGGAAGCGCGCATCAGCTTGTTGTGCTGTGCCACCAGCAGGTTCTCGAGCACGGTCATCGCCGGGAACAGGCGGATGTTCTGGAAGGTGCGCGCGACCTTGGCGCGCTGGCCGATCTCGTGGCCGAGCATCCGCTCCAGCAGGAAATCGCGCTCGCCGCGCAGCAGCAGCCGCCCCACCGTCGGCTTGTAGAAGCCGGTGATGCAGTTGAAGACGGTGGTCTTGCCGGCGCCGTTGGGGCCGATGATCGCCGTGATCTCGCGCGGCCGGGCGCGGAACGACACGTCGTCGACCGCGACCAGGCCGCCGAAGCGCATGGTCAGGTGCTCGACCTCGATCAGGGCGGGCGCGCCGGCGGCGCTCATCCGCCGCCTCCCCCCGCCGGGTGCAGGCGGATCGACGGCTCGCGGTGGCCGACCAGGCCGCGCGGCCGGTAGACCATGATCAGGACCATGGCCAGGCCGAACGCCAGCATGCGGTAGTTGCCGAGTTCGCGGAACCACTCCGGCAGGCCGATCAGCAGCACCGCCGCCAGCACGACGCCGATCTGGCTGCCCATGCCGCCGAGCACGACGATGGCGAGGATGATCGCCGATTCGATGAAGGTGAAGCTCTCGGGGCTGATGAAGCGCTGCTTGGCGGCGAAGAACGATCCGGCGAAGCCCGCGAACATGGCGCCGATCGCGAACGCCGTCAGCTTGGTGTTGGTCGGGTTGATGCCCAGCGCCTTGCAGGCGGTCTCGTCCTCGCGCAGCGCCTCCCAGGCGCGGCCGACCGGCAGGCGGCGCATGCGCTGGGTGAACAGGTTGGTGACCAGGGCGAGGCCGAGGATCACGTAGTAGAGGAAGATCAGGCGCTGGTTCGAGTTGAACGGGATGCCGAGCATGTCGGCCACCGTCTGCTTGCCCGCCGGCGCGGTCTCGGCGAACACCGCGCCGAACAGCGTCGGACCCGGGATCGAGCCGATGCCGGCCGGGCCGTTGGTGAAGTCGACCCAGTTCAGCAGCACCAGCCGGATGATCTCGCCGAAGCCCAGCGTGACGATCGCCAGGTAGTCGCCGCGCAGGCGCAGCACCGGGAAGCCGAGCAGGATCCCGAAGGTGGCGGCCATCATGCCGGCCAGCGGCAGCACCGCCCAGAAGCCGAGCCCGTGCTGCGTGCTCAGGAGCGCGTAGGCATAGGCGCCGACGGCGTAGAAGGCGACGTAGCCGAGGTCGAGCAGGCCGGCGAGGCCGACCACGATGTTCAGCCCCCAACCCAGCATCACGTAGGTCAGGATCAGGACCGAGAGGTCCATCGTCTTCTGGTCGGCGAACGGCGTGAACGGCATGACCAGCGCCAGCCCGAGCAGGATCCAGCCCGACCACTTGAGGCCGAAGGCGTCGAGCCGGCGACCGGTCGAGGTCTGCGCCGCCGCCCCGAACGCCTGCGTCGCCCAAGGCCAGGCGCCGCGGATCACCAGCATCGCGCCGCCCAGCGCCACGAACCAGTGCAGGAAGCCGGAAGGCAGCGTCATCGGCGACGCCCCGGCCGCGACCATCGCCGCGCCGAGCGCGATCGCCGGCCAGCGCAGGCCGTTGGCCGCCAGCTGCAGGCCGAGCCGGCCAAGGAAAATCGCCACCACCGCGACCGCGAGGTCGGCGAACTGGTAGTCGAAGCTGAGCCCGGTCCGCGAACCGACGTCGACCGTACGGAAGCCGACGATGAAGATGCCCAGCGCTGCCGCCACGAAGGCGGTGAGCGCGGCGTCCTTCAGCATCGCGGGAAGCCGAGCCGTCATCAGACCTTCTCGATCTCCGGCTTGCCGAGCAGTCCGGTCGGCCGGAAGATCAGCACCAGCACGAGGATGGCGAAGGCGGCCACGTCCTTGTACTCGCTCGAGAAGTAGGCCGCCCAGAAGACCTCGATCAGGCCGATCAGCAGGCCGCCCAGCATGGCGCCGGGCAGCGAGCCGATGCCACCCAGCACGGCGGCGGTGAAGGCCTTGATGCCGGCCAGGAAGCCGATGAAGAAGTCGATCACGCCGTAGTACATCAGGAACAGCATGCCGGCGACGGCGGCCAGTGCGGCGCCCAGGACGAAGGTCAGCGAGATCGTGCGGTCGACGTCGACGCCCAGCAGCGCCGCCATCTTCATGTCCTGCTCGCAGGCGCGCTGGCGGCGGCCGAGCGGGGTCCTGGCGATCAGCCAGGTGAAGCCCAGCATCAGCACGACCGTGACCACCACGATGATGATCTGCAGCCACGACACGCGGACGTCGAAACCGTCGGCGCTGAACAGCACGAAGCCGCCGGACACGATCTGCCCGCCCGGCTTGGGCCGCGCACCCTGGACCAGCTGGACGTAGTTCTGGAGCGCGATCGAGACGCCGATCGCCGAGATCAGGGGCGCCAGCCGGAACGATCCGCGCAATGGTCGGTAGGCGGTGCGCTCGATCGCCCAGCCGTAGACCGAGGAGAAGGCCATGGCGATCAGCAGCACCAGCACGATGGCCACCGGCGCCGAGCTGATACCGAGCAGGCTGCAGATCAGGAACCCGATCAGGGAAATGAAGGCGCCGATCATGAAGACTTCGCCGTGGGCGAAGTTGATCATGCCGATGATGCCGTAGACCATCGTGTAGCCGATGGCGATCAGGCCGTAGATGGCCCCCAGCGTGATGGCGTTGACCAGTTGCTGCGTGAAGTACGCCATGCGCCTCGCGTCGTCCCTGTCCCGCGACCTAAAACGCTTCCGCAGTGTGAGGCAAGCGATATTCCCTTCCCCCGTCATCTCGACCGAGGGCCGCAGGCCCGAGTGGAGAGACCTTTGCTCGACAAGCTGGCGGGAGATCGCGGAGGCGAGGTCCCTCCACTGCGCGCTACGCGCTCCGGTCGGGATGACGGCAGGGAGAAAGCGCCTTGAACTCCCGGACCGATCCGGGGTTACTGCCGCCATGAGCACCACCCACGACGTCATCGTCATCGGCGCCGGCCCGGCCGGTCTCGCCGCTGCCACCGCCGCCGCCGCCGCCGGGCTGCGAACCCTGTGCATCGACAAGCTGGCGCCGGGCGGCGCGCTGATCAACCTGACCCAGCTGCACCATGTCGAGGGCGAGACCGACGGCACCCAGGTCGCCGCCACGATGATGGATGCCGCCACCGGGGCCGGCGTCGAACTCGGCTTCGGCGAGGTCGTCCGGGTCGCGGGCGGTCCCGAGTGGACGGTCGACACCGCCGAGGGCGAGCAACACACCGCGCGCGCGGTCGTCGTCGCCACCGGTCTCACCAAGGGCACGCTGGGCCTGGCCGACGAGGCCGACTACGAGGGCCGCGGCGTGTCGCACTGCGCCACCTGCGACGGCCCGCTCTACGGCGGCAAGCCGGTCGTGGTCGCCGGGCTGGAAGGCTGGGCGGCGCAGGAAGCGATCGAGCTCAAGGCCTTCACGCCCGACGTCACGATCGTCGCCAGCGACGCCACCGGCGCACCGGCGGACGTCCAGGTGGTGCCGGGTCGCATCGTCGGCCTCGCCGGCAACGACGACGGCCTCGCCTCGGTCGAGGTCGAGACCGGGGGCCTGCGCAGGACCCTGCCCGCCAGCGCGCTGTTCATCTACGCCGGCCAGTCTCCCGCTGCGGAATTCGTGCCGGATTCGCTTGCACGCGACGCCACCGGGCATATCGTGGCCGACGAAGAGGGTCGCACCTCGTCGGCCACGGCGTTCGCCGTGGGCGACGTGCGGGCCGGTTCGCGGGGGCGCCTTCCCGACGCCATCGCCGACGGCCAGCGCGCCGGCGCCGCCATCGTGGCGGCACTGAAGGCCTGACGGCCCTCGCCAAGTACCGAGGAGACGCGTCATGCGCATCGTCAATCCCAGCTTCGGCCTGTCGGCCACCACCGGCGAGAAGATCGCCCTCAAGCCCGTCAACTGGGCGAGCGACGCGATCGCGCTGCTGTCGAACTCGAAGCCGAACGCGCGCGAGCTGCTGGCCGGCATCCGCGAGAAGCTGGGCGCCAGCCGCAAGATCGACAATATCGACTTCCTGTCGAAGAACAGCGCCAGCCAGCCGGCGCCCAAGGACGTGATCCAGGAGATCGCCGCCAAGTACCGCGGCGCACTGCTAGCCATAGCGGATTGAGGGTCCTGTTCATCGTGGAGTTTCCACGACAGCATCGAACTCGAGAAGCTCGGCGTCACGGCCTACGTGATCGCCACTGAAACCTTCAAGCCGCTCGTCCTGGCCCAGGCCAAGGCCCGCAAGGTCGAGCCGAGACTCATCGTCGTGAAGCACCCGATCGGCGGCCTCAACGCCGACGAGCTGCGCGAGCGCATCGAGGCGGCAACCAAGGGTCTGGTCGAGGCCACGAGCAAATGAACGACGGCAAGGACTATTCCGAACAGGAAGTGATCGACCTCGGCGACATGGACGTCGAGGCCTTCAACGAGTTCGCCGTCGAGCAGGGCTGGAGCGACGGCATGCCGCTCTACGTCCCGACCGAGGACAAGGTGGCGAAGTTCGTAGAGACGGTGCGCGGCGACAACCGCCCCTTCCCGCCGGTACCGCCGCGCCAGGTCCTGCCGACGCTGAAGAGCATGGCGGCCAATGCCGTGATGGCCGGCTGCAAGCCGGAGTACTTCCCGGTCGTGTCGGCGGCGCTGCGCGCCGTGCTCGACCCCGAGTACAACCTGCACGGCACGCTGGCGACCACGCACCCGTGCGCGCCGGTGATCATGGTCAGCGGCCCGATCCGCCATACGCTGGGCATCAACTGCGGCTCGAACTGCTTCGGCCAGGGCTGGCGTCCCAACGCCACGATCGGCCGCGCGCTCGGGCTGATGCTGCTCAACATCGCCGGCGCCAAGCCCGGCGAGATGGACCGCTCGACCCAGGGCAACCCGGCCAAGTTCACCTTCTGCTTCGGCGAGAACGAGGAGGAGAACCCGTGGACGCCGTACCACGTGCAGCGCGGCTTCGCGCCGTCCGACAGCGTGGTCACGGTGATGTCGGGCGAAGGCCCGCACAACATGAACGACCACGGCAGCACCAGCGGCGACGGCCTGCTGACGACCTTCGCCGGCGCGATGTCCAACCCGGGCGCCAACACCATCTACGGCAAGGGCCCGATGATGGTGATCATCGGACCGGAGCATGCCGCGACGCTGAAGCGCGACGGCTACACCATCGACAGCATCCGCCAGGAGCTGTTCAAGCGCTCGCGTGTCCACGTCTCGCGCATCTCGCCGGAGAACCAGGAAACCTACGTCAGCACCGGCCACAAGCCGGACGGCGACTGGTTCACGATCGGCCGCTCGCCCGACGACATCCACATCACGGTCGCCGGCGGCCCGGGCAAGCACTCGGCCTTCATCCCGTCGTTCGGCGGCACGCTGGTGTCCTGCGTCCGCATCGCCTCCTGACCGGGGCGATGCGATGACCGAGTGGTGCGGCTGGCCCGTCGTTCCCGAGCCGACGGGCTGGGAGGCCGCGCAACAGATCCTCGCCGAGGCCGACCTGTCGGACGGCCTGCCGCTGGTGCCGCCGACGCAACGACGGCTGGACGCGATGGTCGCGGGCATGGCGGCCCGCGCCGATTCGGTCGGCATGATGCCGCCGCTGTTCGGCGACCTCACCCCGGACTCGGTCGCCTACCAGTGCGTGATCGCGGGCTGCGTGCCGGGCGAACTGCCGGTCGTGCTGGCCGCCGCGGCGGCGACGCTCGAACCCGACTTCAACCTGCTGGGCATCGCGACCACGACCGGGACCGCGGCGGTGGCGCTCTGCGTGCACGGCCCCGTGGTCCAGCGCCTCGGCATGAACGCCGGCACCAACTGCCTGGGGCCGGGCAACCGCGCCAACGCCGGCATCGGCCGCGCCCTGCAGCTCTGCCTGCGCAACATCGGCGGCGCCCGCGCCGAGGTCGGCGACATGGCGACCATGGGCCAGCCCGGCAAGTACGCCTTCTGCTTCGCCGAGCGCGACGACGGCCCCTTCCCGTCCCTCGCGGTCCGCCGCGGCCTGTCGGCGAAGGCCGACGCGGTCACGGTGCTGGGCGTTTCCGGCACCGCCGAGGTGCTGCCCGGCGACGGCGAGGGCGCGACCCCCGAGGCCATCCTCGACCCGATCGTCGAGGGCATGAAGGCCGGCATCATCATGTCGAGCGTGCATCGCAAGAACGAACGCGGCGAACAGGTCTTCCTGCTGCCGCTGGAGATGGCCGAGAAGATCGCCCGCCACGGCTGGGACGTCGCCCGCATCCAGCGCCACGTCTTCGACGCGGGCAACGGCGTCGCCCGCGCGCCCGACGCGATCCACCCGATCGTCACCGGCGGCGCCGGCGTGAAGATGACCTACCTGCCGATCTGGGGCGGCGGCTCGGAGACGGTGACGCGGGCGTTCTAGCGCGCTCCTACTCGATCTTCACGTTGGCCGCTTTCACCACCTCGGCCCACTTCGCCATCTCGAGCTTCAGGAACGCGG
Source organism: uncultured Reyranella sp. (assembly GCA_964420105.1). Classification (GTDB taxonomy): domain Bacteria; phylum Pseudomonadota; class Alphaproteobacteria; order Reyranellales; family Reyranellaceae; genus Reyranella. The sequence continues at coordinate 53,105 of CAYQRL010000015.1, read as the reverse complement.
CCAGTTCCTCCGGGTTCGACCCGACGGCCTGCGCGCCGAGGTCGGCGAACTTGGCGCGGATGTCTTCCATCGCCATCACCTTCGCGACCTCGGCGTGGAGGCGCTTGACGATGTCGGGCGGCGTCGCGGCCGGCGCGAGCAGCGCGTTCCACTCGAAGATCTCGCAGCCCTGGACGCCCGACTCGGCCATGGTCGGCACCTCGGGCGCCGCCGGCGAACGCTGCGGGCTGGTGACGGCCAGCGCCCTCACCTTGCCGCCGCGGGCCTGCGGCAGCGCCGCGCTCATGTTGCCGAAGTAGAACGGCACGTGGCCCGCGGCGACGTCGGCGATCGCGAGGCTGCCGCCCTTGTAGGGCACGTGCTGGATGTCGATGCCGGTGCGCATCCTGAACAGCTCGGCGGCGAGGTGCTGGGCGCTGCCGTTGCCCGACGAGGCATAGGACAGCTTGCCCGGCTGGGCCTTGGCCATGGCGACCAGCTCCTGCACCGTCTTCGCCGGGAACGACGGCGTCACGACCAGCAGTTCCGGCACCGTGACCAGCAGCGAGATCGGCGCGAAGTCCTCGGGCGTGCGGAACGGCATCCGGCCCATCAGCGACGGGTTGACCGCGTGGGCGAAGGCGCCGATCAGCAACGTGTGGCCGTCGGGTGCGGCCTTGGCGACGGCGTCGTCGCCGATCGAGCCGCCGGCGCCCGGCTTGTTGTCGATCACCACCGTCTGGCCGAGCGCCTCCTGCAGCCTGGGCGCGATCAGCCGCGCCGTCGTGTCGGCGCCGCCGCCCGGCGTGTAGGGCACGACGAGGCGGACCGGCTTGGACGGGTAAGTCTGGCCGAGCGCCGGCGCAGCCAGGGCGGTGGCCGCGACGCCGGCCAGCAGGGAACGACGCTGCATCATGTCCTCCATCCGATCCAGTCGCACAGGCCGCGGCCCATCACGCCCTCGAGGTCGCTGCCCTTCAGCCACGGCATCTGCTCGGTGAACATGGTGACGCTGTCGCGGTAGCTGCACGGCAGCCGCGACACGTCGCTCCCCCAGAAGGTGCGCTGCGGTCCGAAGGCGTCGAACACGCGGCGGATCGGCTCGTGCAGCGAGCGGAACGGCCAGGTCTTGTCGTCGGCGTAGCAAGGCAGCGCCGACACCTTGGCGGCGACGTTGGGCCGGCGGGCCAGCGCCAGCACCTTGTCGAGAGTCGCGAAGTTGGTCGCCTCGGGGAAGCCCTTGGTGCTCTTCAGCCCGAGATGGTCGAGCACCAGGCGCAGGCCGGGATAGCGGCCGGCGATGTCGTCGAGCAGGTGCAGGTACTCGTGGTGGAACAGCACCATCGCCGGGATGCCGTGCTTCTCCAGTTCGCCCCACACCCAGTCGAAGCGGCCGTCGAGCAGCGGCGCCCGCAGCACCTCGGTGTGGAAGGTGAAGCGCACGCCCATCATGCCCGGCTGCTTCTTCCAGCCGGCGATCTGCTCGCGCGCCCCCGGGGCCTCGGGATCGAGCCGGCCCATGACGCAGAACCGGTCGGGATGGGCGGCGGCGGCCGCGAGCGCGAGGTCGTTGCGGTCGCCCTCCCACGACGGCGGCACGATCACCACGCCCTGCACGCCCGCCTTGTCCATCTCGGCCAGCAACTCGTCCTTGCCCAGCGGCTCGCGGTGCGGCTCGGCCCGCGCCGGCCACGGACGCTCGGGCGTGTTGGCGGCCCAGATGTGCACCTGGGCATCGACGATCCTCATTGTTCCTCCCGAACGACGTTCCTAGCGGCCGCGCGTGCCGCCGCGCAGGATGGTCGCGATCAGCCACATCCCGAAGCCCCACAGGCCATAGACCAGCGGCACCACCACCAGGCCGGGCATGCGCCAGCCGCCGCCCGGCGGCAGGCCCTTCAGCGGCAGAACGACCAGCCAGTTCACCGCCGACACCACGACCGCGGCGAACAGGATCCAGCCCAGCACGCCCGACAGGAACCCCGGCAGGCGCGGCACCAGGAAGGCGCACAGGATCCCCCACAGGCCGCCCCAGAAGGCCCCCGACACGATCGTCGGCACGCCCAGGGGCTTGGTGGCCGCCCAGTTGTAGAGCGAGGCCCGGGCGAAGCCGAGTTCGTTGGCGATCCAGAATCCACCCTGGTGGAAGATGAACACGCTGAGCGCCCCGGCCGAGAAGCCGATCAGCACGGTCTGCAGGAAGCGCATCATCGGGCAGGCTGGGACCGCATCGCGGGCTCTCCGGAAAGCATGGCGGGATACTAGCCGGGTTTCCGGCCGGCGGCGAAACCCCGTATCGGGACCCGCCCTTGGCGCGGCGGGCACTGCCTGATAAGAGGCGGCGACAAATTCCAGGAGAAGACATGTCCCCCGCTGCCACGCCGATGAAGAGCGCCGCCAAGGGCATCAGTGCCGACGCCAAGCCGTTCGACTGGGAAGACCCGTTCTTCCTCGACGACCAGCTGACCGAGGAGGAGATCGCGATCCGCGACGTCGCCCGCGATTACTGCCAGGACAAGCTGATGTCGCGCGTCCTCGAGGCCAACCGGCACGAGAAGTTCCACCGCGAGATCATGAACGAGATGGGCGCTCTCGGCCTGCTCGGCTCGACCCTGCCGGAGAAGTATGGCTGCGCCGGCACCAACTACACCGTCTACGGGCTGGTGGCGCGCGAGGTCGAGCGCGTCGACTCCGGCTACCGCTCGGCGATGAGCGTCCAGTCGTCGCTGGTCATGCACCCGATCTACGCCTACGGCAGCGAGGAGCAGCGCATGAAGTACCTGCCCAGGCTCGCCTCCGGCGAGTGGGTCGGCTGCTTCGGCCTGACCGAGCCGGACCACGGCTCCGACCCGGGCAGCATGAAGACCCGCGCCGTCACCGTGCCGGGCGGCTTCAAGCTCTCGGGCTCGAAGATGTGGATCACCAACTCGCCGATCGCCGACGTGCTGGTGATCTGGGCCAAGCTCGACGGCGGCGCGATCCGCGGCTTCATCCTCGAGCGCGGCTGGAAGGGCATCGAGACGCCGAAGATCGAGGGCAAGTTCTCGCTTCGCGCCTCGGTGACCGGCGCCATCATGCTCGACGAGGTGTTCGTGCCGGTCGAGAACATGATGCCGAACGTCTCGGGCCTCGGCGGCCCGTTCGGCTGCCTCAACAACGCCCGCTACGGCATCGCCTGGGGCGCCATGGGCGCCGCCGAGTTCTGCTGGAAGCAGGCGCGCAACTACACGCTCGACCGCAAGCAGTTCGGCCGGCCGCTGGCCGCCAACCAGCTGGTGCAGAAGAAGCTTGCCGACATGCAGACCGAGATCGCGCTCGGCCTGCAGGCCTGCCTGCGGGTCGGCCGCCTCAAGGACGCCGGCCACGCCCAGCCGGAGATGATCTCGCTGATCAAGCGCAACAACTGCGGCAAGGCGCTCGACATCGCGCGCGTCGCCCGCGACATGCACGGCGGCAACGGCGTGTCGGACGAGTACCACGTGATCCGCCACGTCATGAACCTCGAGGCGGTCAACACCTACGAGGGCACGCACGACGTCCACGCGCTGATCCTCGGCCGCGCCATGACCGGCATCCAGGCCTTCTCCGCCGGCGCCTGATGCCGCTGCCGCCCGCCGGCGACATCGCGATCGTTGTCGCCGGCGCGCTCGCGGCGGGTTTCGTCAATGGCCTGAGCGGCACCGGCTACGCGCTGATGGCGCTCGGCTTCTGGCTGCAGGCCATGCCGCCCACCACCGCCGGCCCGCTGGTCGCGCTGTGCGCCGTGGCCGGCCACCTGCAGGCGCTGCGCTCGATCTGGCGCGGCGTGCGCTGGCCGCGCCTGTGGCCGTTCCTCGTCGCCGGCATGGCCGGCGTGCCGCTCGGCACCGCGCTGCTCGAACATGTCCACGTCCAGCCGCTGAAACTCGGCGTCGGCGTCCTGCTGATCCTCTACAGCGCCTGGATGGGACTGGTGCGGCGGCCGCCGGTGATCAGCGGCGGGGGCCGCGCCGCCGACGCCGCGGTCGGCCTGGTCGGCGGCGTGCTGGGCGGCATGGCCAGCCTCAGCGGCCCTGCCCCCACCATCTGGGTCCAGTTGCGCGGCTGGGCCAAGGACGAGCAGCGCGGCGTCAACCAGCCCTTCAACATGGCGATCCTCGCCACCGCCCTGCTGGCCGCCGCCGTGGCCGGGCTGCTCGACGCCTCGTTCTGGCTATGGGCGGCGATCACGGTGCCGGTCAGCCTCGTGGGTGCGCGGCTCGGGCTGATGCTCTACGGTCGCGTCGACGACACCGTCTTTCGCCGCCTGGTGCTGGGCCTGCTGGCGGTGTCGGGCACGAGCCTGGTCCTGACCGCGATCCGATGAAGCCTGTCCCGTTCGCCCTGCTGTTCGTCGCCGCCTGCGCCGTCCTCGGCTTCACCGGTCTTTCCCTGCACCGCGAGGCGCCGCCGCCGGTCAGCGCCGCGGCGCCGGCCGCGCCGCCCACGGCATGGCCCGACTTCAGCCCGACCGGTCCCGGCTTCCGCCCGCCGGGTGGCCCCGACGGTGCCGCCATCGCCTACGGCTACGAACTGCTGACCCGGACCTTCGCGATCATCGGCCCGGAGGTCCCGGCGCCGGCGATGCGCTTCGCCGGCAACAACCTCAGCTGCCAGAACTGCCACCTCGCGGCCGGCACCGCCCGCGATGCCATGCCCCTGGTCGGCATCGCCCGCGCCTACCCGCGCGCCCTGCCCGGGGGACGCGAGGAAACCCTGGCCCACCGCCTCAACCACTGCATGACGCGCTCGCTCAACGGCCGGCCCTTGCCGGTGGAGTCTCGCGAGATGCAGGCGATGATCGCCTACCTCCGCTACATCGGCGATCCGCCGGCCGCGCCGCCGGTCATCGCCCCGGCACCGCCGTTGCCCCCCGACGCCGCCCGCGGCGCCGCCGTCTACGCCTCCGTCTGCGCGACCTGCCACCAGCCCGACGGCTCGGGAAAGCGCGCCGGCGGCGCCAACGACGCCTCGGGCTACGTCTTCCCGCCGCTGTGGGGGCCCGACAGCTTCAACGATGGCGCCGGCTTCGACCTCGCGCGGCGGATGGTGCCGTTCGTGCTGCACAACATGCCGACCGGCGTCGATCCGCGGCAGCCGCTGCTGACGCTGCAGCAGGCGTGGGACGTCTCGGCTTTCGTCGCCGCCCAACCGCGGCCGCGCTTCGAGGGCCGTTAGCGGGCGCCCCGGAGGCGCCGTGACCCGTCAAACCAGGTAATCGAGGCAACCCGCGTCGCGCAGGATGTCCTGCAGGCCCGGCGCCGAGGCGGCGGCGGCGTACTTGCGGCGCAACTCGGCCAGCGAGCGCGCGTGGTACTTCTGCGGCTCCTGCATCCAGCGCGCGCCGGCCAGCGTCGTCTCGAAGCCCTTGTCGCCCGCCGCGATCGCCGCGGCATTGGCCGTCGACCACGGCAGGAACAGGGCGCCGACCTCGTCCTTCAGCAACGGCAGCAGTCCCGGCGCCAGCGCCGTCCAGTCCTCGAACGACCCCTCGTCCTTCGGCGACAGCATGCGCTGCACCCACTTCATCACCGTGGGGGCGCTCGCGCGCAGGATCGCACCCGGCGTCGGGTCGGTCGCGGCCTCGTAGAGCTGCGCCCAGATGCCGAGGTCGGCCATCGACGGCCGACCGCCCAGCAGGTACGGCCGGGTCGCGAGGTGGTTCTCCAGCAGGCCGACCGTGCGCTTGAAGGAGGCCTCGATCAGCGGCTCGGTCACGGCATTGGAGCCGACGAAGCCGATGCGTCCGGTCATGCGCTCCGCCACCGCCGTTCGCGCCTGCGCCACCGCCAGCGGTCCCTGCGCGCCCATCATCTGCAGCGCGATGCGCTCCGCCGTCGACCAGATGTCGGGCTGGTAGCGCCAGCGGTAGTGGAACATCCACTTGTTGCCCCACTCGTCGCCATACTCCTCGAGCAGGGCCGACAGGAAGCCGAGCGCCGGGTCGGCCGGCGCCAGCACCGGCCCGGTGGCCTCGAGGCGCTCGATGATCGGCGTCGAGTCCTGCAGGCCCTCGCCGTCCGGCGTCACGACCAGCGGTACCAGCGGCAGCTTGGCGTACTTCTGGAACTCGTCCTGCACCGCCGGCGACCGCGGGATCCACTCGTGCGGCAGGCCGCGGTAGCGGCAGTAGGAGCGGACCTTCACCGAGTAGGGCGAAAGCTCCGAACCGAAGATGCGATAGGTCATGGGGCAAACCGTGTGGCTAGAGCCAGCGCTTGCGCTTCAGCCAGAAGAACAGGCCGGAGACGATCCCGACCACGCACACCCAGAAGAAGGCGTAGCCGAAGCGCCAGCCGAGCTCGGGCATGTTGCCGGCGTCGCGGTCGAAGTTCATGCCGTAGACTGCGGCGAGGAAGCTCAACGGCATGAAGAAGACGGTGATGATCGCCATCGTCTTCATGACCTCCGCCATGCGGTTGGAGGCATGCATCAGGTAGACTTCCATCAGGCCATTGGTCATTTCGCGGTAGCTCTCGACCAGCTCGAGCACCGCCACGGCATGGTCGAAGCAGTCGCGCAGGTAGGTCCGCGTCTCCGGCATGATGAACGGCACGTCCGGCCGCATCAGCGCCAACACGGTTTCGCGCTCGGCCCATTGCAGGCGGTGGAACGTGACCAGCGCCCGCCTTGACTGGTGGATGTGGTAGAGCGTGTCGCCGGTCGGGCGCTCCAGCGCCTCGTCCTCGAGATCCTCGAGGTGGGTCGACAGCGCCTCGATCATCGGGAACTTGCGATCGACCACGAGGTCGACCAGCGCGTAGACGAGGTAGTCGATGCCGAAGGTCCGCAGGCGCGAGCCGGCCGTCTGCACGCGGTCGCGCACCGGCTTGAAGATGTCGACCTTGTGGTCGTGGAACGAGATGACGTAGTTGTCGCCGAAGAAGATGCTGACCTGTCGCGGCGTCAGCACCCCGCCCTCGTACAGCGGGTCGTTCAGGACGATGAAGCCCTGGCCCTCGTAGAGATCGAGCTTGCTGCGCTGGTTGGCGTGGAAGACGTCCTCCAGCGCCAGCGGGTGGAGGTTGAAGGCCATGCCGAGGTCGCGCAGCATGTCCGAGCTCGGCCGCCCGGCGACGTCGATCCAGGTGTGGCCCGGCGTCCCGAGGTGGAAGCGGCACTCGTCCACCTCCACGCCCTGCACCACCTCGACTTCGTCGCGCGAGTACTCGACCAGCGTGAAGTCAAGTGCCTCGTCGGGCACGGGGGCACGCCCCGCGAGCGTGCCCGGCGACGTACCCGGCTTGGTGTGGCGATGGATGACGCCGTCCATGTGCCGCGGTGGACGCCGTTGCCGGCGTCAGATCTCCTGCATCTTCTGGACGTCGGGCCGGCCGGCCAGGTAGTCGCCCAGCTTGCGGCCCAGTTCCTTGAAGTGCGGCGCGGCGCGGTGCGCTTCCAGCGCCGCCTCGTCGACGTAGCGCTCGAGCATGACGTAGACGTTCGGATCGTCGGTCTTGTGCAGGGCGTAGAGCTTGTTGCCGGGCTCGTCGGCGTGCACCTTGGCCTGCAGCGCCTTCATCGTGGCCTCGAAGTCGGCGTTGGTGCCCGGCTTGATGGTGAGCTTCGCGATGATGCCGATCATGTCCGTTTCCTGTCCTTCTAGCGGGGCCGTCGCTTCACAAGGTACTTGTGTTCCCCGTCGCACACCAGTGTACCCGACTGATTGTGAATCGTGAGTTTCATCGTCACGACCCCGGTGGTCCGACCCTCCTTGAGATCGCGGACCTCGAGCATCGGGTAGAGCGTGTCGCCGCAGTAGACCGGCTTCAGGAAGCGCGAGGACTGCTCGAGGAAACCGACCAGGGAATCGCCGATGAAGTGGGGGAAGATGCCGGCCCCGGCGGCGCCCTGGATGGCGACCTGCAGGCCGTGCGCCAGCAGGTCGCGATGGCCCCGCGCCTTGCAGTACTCGCGGTCGTAGTGGATCGGGTGGTTGTCGCCGCTGGCCAGCTGGAACGCCGCGAACATCGATTCCGTCTGGGTCCGGGAGTTGATGTAGAACTTCTGCCCGACGGCCAGGTCCTCGAACCAGTGGGTCGGCCCGAAGCGGTGATCCTCGGGTCGGAACGGGGCTTCCTCGGACACGGTCTCCTCCCCTCGTCGCGCCGCGCTCAGGCGGCGCGGGCATTGCGGCCGAGGCCGCCGTACAGGTCCAGCATCGTCTCGCGCCATGCCCGCACCGGGTCGTCGTCGGCCAGCAGTTCCAGCGGGCTGGCGATGCGCGCCCACAGGAAGGCCCCGACCAGCGCGTAGTCGGGGTATGCCGGCGCGGCGCCGGACAGGAACGGCTGCTCGCGCAGCAGGCGGCGGGCGGGCTCGAGCACGGCCCGGAACGCGGCGACGCCCTTCTCCCGGCCCTGCGCCTGGAAGGCCGCGAAATCGGTGGTGCCCAGCCGCTTGCCGCGCGACTCGCGGAAGTAAGGCTGGTCGACCGGGCGCACGCGGTCGTAGAGGTCGCCGACGACCAGCGGGAACAGCGCCCCGTGCACCGAGGTGTCGACCCAGTTCGAGACGAAGCGCGCGTACGACGGCCCCGCCTCGCCCGGGAACAGCGGTTTGTCCGGGCGGGTCGCGTCGAGGTGACGGGCGATCGCCCAGCTGTCCTTCACCGCCGTCGCGCCGTCCTCGAGGACGGGCACGGTCTGCGAGCCGGCGAAGGCGATGCGGTCCTTGTCGGTGAAGCCGACCGGCTCCTCCCGCCAGTCGAGCCCCTTGTGCCTGAGCGCGTACTTCACGCGCCAGCAGAACGGGCTCGGCCGGCGGTCGTCCTGGAAGACCAGGTCGTAGAGGACGATCACGGCGTCACTTGCCGTCGAGCATCCGGATGATGCCGGAGAAGTCCTTGCCGCCGTTGCCGGTGTTGACGAACAGGTTGAACAGCTGTGCCGCCTCCGCGCCCATCGGCGTGCTGGCGCCGCTCGACAGCGCCGCCTGCTGCGCGAGCTTGAGGTCCTTCAGCATGTTCTCGGCGGTGAAGCCGGGCGCGAAGTCGCGGTTGGCCGGCGAGGTCGGCACCGGTCCCGCGACCGGCAGGTAGCTGTTGACCGCCCAGCACGAGCCCGACGAGGTCGAGACGATGTCGAACAGCGTCTTCATGTCGAGGCCGAGCCGCTTGCCCATGAGGAAGCCCTCGGCGACGCCGATCATGGTGATGCCGAGGATCATGTTGTTGACGATCTTGGCCGCCTGCCCCGAGCCCGGCGCGCCGGTGTGGACGATGTTCTTGCCCATCTTCTCGAGGATCGGGCGCGCCTTGGCGAAGGCCGCGTCGCTGCCGCCGACCATGAAGGTCAGCGTGCCCGCGGTCGCGCCGCCGACGCCGCCCGAGACCGGCGCGTCGACCATGGCGAGCCCGGCCTTCTCGGCCAGCGCCGCGACGTGGCGGGCGGTGTCGACGTCGATGGTCGAGCAGTCGATCAGGAACGCGCCCTTGGCGACGTGCGGCAGGACGTCGTTCTCGTAGACCGCGCGCACGTGCTTGCCCTGCGGCAGCATGGTGACCACGACCTCGGCATCCTTGACCGCCTCGGCCGCGGTGGCGGCCTTGCGCGCGCCGCTCGCGGCGGCGGCATCGAGCGCGGCGGCGCTGAGGTCGAACGCCGTGACCTGGTGCTGGCCCTTCACGAGATTGGCGGCCATCGGGCCACCCATGTTGCCGAGACCGATGAAGGCGATCTTCGCCATGTTGTCCTCCCTGGTTCAGTCGCTCAGTCGAAGAACAGGTCGTTCGCGACCGGCTTGAAATGCGCCTCGACCATGTCGCGGGTCACGCCCTCGACGGTGGCCGGGTTCCACTTCGGCTTCTGGTCCTTGTCGACCAGCAGCGCGCGCACGCCCTCGAAGAAGTCGTGGCCCTCGCGCATGCAGGCCTGCGACATCCGGTACTCGATGGTCATGACGTCCTCGAACGACCGGTTGGCGCAGCGCTTGAGCTGCTCCAGCGTGATCGCCATCGACAGCGGCGACAGCTTGAGCAGCGCCGCCAGCTGCTTGGCCGCCCACTCGCCGGGCTGCGCCTTGAGCCGTGACACGATCTCGCCGACCGATTCGGCCGAGAAGCACCTGTCGATCTCGGGCATCAGGGCGGGCAGCGTCGGCATGCCGGCATCGCCGGCGAACTGCGCGATCACCGCGTCGACCTTGCGGTCGGCATCGGGGCCCGACAGGTCGGCGGCGCCCAGCGCGGCCTGCAGGTCGTTCATCTTCGCGCTGGGCACGAAGGCGTCGACGATGCCGGCCCACAGCGCGTCCGCCGCCTTGAGGCGGTGGCTGGTCAGCGCCAGGAAGGTGCCGAGCGCCCCCTGCAGGCGGGTCAGGAAGTAGCCGCCACCGACATCGGGGAACAGGCCGATCGTGGTCTCGGGCATGGCGAACAGGAACTTCTCGCTCGCCACCGAGTGCGAGCCGTGCGCCGACAGGCCGACGCCGCCGCCCATGTCGATGCCGTCGATCAGCGAGATCCACGGCTTGGCGAAGCGGTAGATGCGGCGGTTGACGATGTACTCGTCGCGGAAGAAGTCGCGGCGCAGCGTGCCGCCGCTCCCGTCCTTCATCTCCCGGTAGAGGCCGACGACGTCGCCGCCGGCGCAGAAGGCGCGGTCGCCGGCGCCGCGCAGGATCACCGCCTTGACCTTCGGGTCCTTCTCCCAGCCGGGCAGGACCTTCTCCATCTCGAGGATCATGCCGTGGGAGATCGAGTTCATGACCTTGGGCCGGTTGAGCGTGATCACGCCCAGCCCATCCTTGATCTCGAACAGAATTTCAGGCTCGGACATCTCGACTCATCCCATCAGCAAACGGCGTGAAATGATCACGCGCATGATCTCGTTGGTTCCCTCGAGGATCTGGTGCACGCGAAGGTCGCGCAGATAGCGCTCGATCGGGAAATCCTTCAAGTAGCCGTAGCCGCCATGCAATTGCAGCGCCTCGTTGACGACGCGGAAGCCGACGTCGGTGGCGAAGCGCTTGCCCATCGCGGCGGCCTGCGTCGCCTCCGGCGACCTGGCGTCGAGCAGGCTGGCCGCCCGCCAGATCATCAGCCGGGCGGCGTCGAGCTCGGTCGCCATGTCGGCGAGCTTGAACTGGGTCGCCTGGAAATCGGCGATCGGCTTGCCGAACTGCTTGCGCTCGACGACGTAGCGCGACGCCGTCTCGAGGCAGGCCCGCGCCCCGCCCAGCGAGCAGGCGCCGATGTTGATGCGGCCGCCGTCGAGGCCGGCCATCGCGATCTTGAAGCCGTGGCCCTCGGGTCCGAGCCGGTTGGCCACCGGCACCCTGCAGTTCTCGAAGATCACCGCCGAGGTCGGCTGGCTGTTCCAGCCGAGCTTGTTCTCCTGCTTGCCGAACGACAGGCCGGGCGTGCCCTTCTCGACCACCAGGGTCGAGACCCCGCCCGCTCCCTTGCCGCCGGTGCGCAGCATGACGACGTAGACGTCGCTGCGACCGCCGCCGGAGATGAACGCCTTGGTGCCGTTGACGACGTAGTGGTCGCCGACCAGCTCGGCCCGCGTCGCCAGTCCGGCCGCGTCCGAGCCGGCGCCCGGCTCGGTCAGGCAGTAGCTAGCGAAGTGCTCCATGGTGCAGAGCTTCGGCAGGAAGCGCCGGCGCTGCTCGTCGTCGCCGAAGGCGTCGATCATCCACGCCGCCATGTTGTGGATCGAGACGTAGGCCGCCGTGCTCGGGCACGCCGCCGACAGCTCTTCCATGATCAGGGCGGCGTCGAACCGGGTGAGCCCGCTGCCGCCGACGTCGTCGCGCACGTAGATGCCGCCGAAGCCCAGCGCCGCCGCCTCGCGCAGCACGTCCTCGGGGAAGATCTTCTCGGCATCCCAGCGGGCGGCCTGCGGCAGCATCCGCTCGGCGGCGAATTCACGGGCCGTGGCGCGAAACGCCTGCTGGTCCTCGCTGAGGGTGAAATCCATGGCGGCGGATCATATCGGGGGGCTTCGGGCAGTCAAACAAGCCGCATTGCGGCAGTTCGCCGTTCGCGCGATAAACCGGGCCCATGGCGAAGCGCTTTTCGACCCTCGGTCGCTACCCCACGACGCGGCTGCGCCGCAACCGCCGCGAGGATTGGTCCCGGCGCCTGGTCGCGGAGACCAGGCTGTCGGTCGACGACCTGATCTGGCCGGTGTTCGTGCAGGAAGGCACCAACGCACGCACCCCGGTCGCCTCGATGCCGGGGGTCGACCGCCTGTCGGTCGACCTGTTCGTCGAGGCGGTGAAGCAGGCGCGCGACCTCGGCATTCCCGCCGTCGCCATCTTCCCGGAGACCGATCCCGCCGCCAAGACGCCGGACGCGCGCGAGGCCTACAACCCCGACAACCTCGTCTGCCGCGCCATCCGCGCCGTGAAGAAGGAAGTCGGCGACATCGGCATCGTCTGCGACGTGGCGCTCGACCCGTTCAACAGCGACGGCCACGACGGCATCGTGCGCGACGGCTACGTCCAGAACGACGAGTCGCTCGAGGCGCTGGTCAAGCAGGCGATCGTGCAGACCGAGGCCGGCGCCGACATCCAGGCGCCGTCGGACATGATGGACGGCCGCATCGGCGCGATCCGCAAGGCGCTCGATGCCAGGGGCTACATCCATGCCCAGATCATGAGCTACGCCGCCAAGTACGCCTCGGCCTTCTACAACCCGTTCCGCGACGCCATCGGCAGCTCGGGTGCCCTCAAGGGCGACAAGAAGACCTACCAGATGGACTACGCCAACTCGGACGAGGCGCTGCGCGAGGTCGGCTTCGACATCGAGGAAGGCGCCGACATGGTGATGGTCAAGCCCGGCCTGCCCTACCTCGACATCGTGCGCCGCGTGAAGGACACGTTCGGCGTGCCGACCTACGCCTACCAGGTCAGCGGCGAGTACGCGATGCTGCGCGGCGCCGCAGAGCGCGGCTGGCTCGACTGGAACAAGGTGCTGGTCGAGACGCTGACCGGCTTCAAGCGCGCCGGCTGCGACGGCATCCTGACCTACGGCGCGGTCGACGCCGCCCGCCTGCTGCGGGGCAAATGATCGAGCGTCCCTCGGGACGGCTCATCCTGCTCGATCCGCGGGACCGCCTGTTCCTGTTCAAGGTCCACCAGCCGACCGTCTACGACCCGGCCGACCCGTGGCGCGACCCGTTCTGGATCATGATCGGCGGCCTGGTCGATCCCGGCGAGGATTTCGCCGATGCCGCCGTGCGCGAGGCCCGCGAGGAGACCGGGCTCGCGGTCGACGGGCCGGTGCGCTGGGTGTGGACCCGGGAACGCGTGATGCAATGGCGCGAGAAGCAGGTCCTGCATCGCGAGCGTTTCTTCCTCGCCCGCACGCGCGGGACCGAGGTCGACACCTCGGGTCTCGACGAGCGCGAACGCAGCTGGACGCTCGATCACCGCTGGTGGACCGCCGAGGAGATCGCCGCCTCGGGCGAACGCTTCGAGCCGGTCGAGCTGGCCGCGCGGCTCGGGGACCTGCTGCGCGACGGCCCGCCGGCCGAGCCCGTCACCGTCCGCTGAGCCGGCGTCAGCGCTCGTCGTCGTTCCTCGTCCGCTCGCGCTGGCGCTTGCGCGCCTCGTGGTCGGCCGAGGCGGAGCGGTAGGCTCGCCACGCCAGGACCAGCGCCACCAGCGAACAGGCCAGGCTCACGATCACGGCCATCACGCGTCTCCCTTGTCGAAGAAGCGGGCGATCGCCCGGTCGCTCCACGGTTCCCCGGCATCGGCGGCATGGAAGCCGACGTGCCCGCCACCGCCCGCCAGCAGCGGCACCAGCGCGCGGTTGCCGGCCCAGTCGTAGCCCTCGTAGAGCGGCCCCGGGATCCACGGGTCGTCCAGCGCCGCCAGCACCAGGGTCGGCACCCGGATCGATGCCATGAAACGGGTCGGCCGGCAGCGCTCGTAGTAGTCCTCGGCGCCGCCGAAGCCGTAGCGAGGCGCGATGAAGCGGTCGTCGTAGTCCCAGACGGTGCGCGAGCCCATCACCGCCGCGTGCTCCTCCGGCGTCAGCGCCGCCGCGCCGCCGGTCGCCTCGGTCTTCATCTGGCCGAGGATGTAGCGGTGATACACCCAGTTGCGCGGTCGCATCATGTTGCGACAGGTGAGCGACAGGTCGATCGGCGCGCACACCGTCGCCGCCGCCGACAGCGGCGTCGAGGCCCCCTCCTCGCCCAGGTACTTGAGCAGCATCGCGCCACCCAGCGAGTAGCCGACCGCGACCAGTCCGTCGCCGCGGAGGTCGTCCGGCAGCAGGGTCAGCAGGTGGCGGAAGTCCTGGCTGCGGCCGGCATAGTAGTGGTCGCGGCAGAGCGCGCGCGACGGTCCCGCGCCACGCAGGTTGAGGCGCAGGACGCGGTGACCGCGCTCGAGCAGGTGGCGGCTCATCGACAGCATGTAGCGGCTGCTCTCGAGGCCGGTGAGGCCATGCACGAGGATGACCAGCGGCGTCCCCGCCCGCGGCCGGGCCGGACGGTCGAGCATCGCCAGCAGCGTGTCGTCGCTGCCGTCGCGCATCAGGAAGGCCAGGCGCTCGCTTGCATGCGGACCGAGCGTCACCGGCGGCAGCAGGCGGCTGGCCAGGGTCTGGAGATCGGCCCCCCACCACGGGAACCGGGGGCTGAAGGCGGGCGGGCTGGTTGCGGGCGGCGGCGACACGCCCCAGCGTATCAGATGCGGTCGAGGAATTTCTCCACGACCGTGTCGCACCACGGCCGGTCGCTGCCGGCGGCATGGAAGCCGAGATGGCCGCCGCCCTCGGCCAGCACGAGCAGCAGCGCGGCGTTCTCCGACCACGCGAAGTCGCGGTAGGACGCCACCGGGATCCACGGATCGTCCGCCGCGGCCAGTACCAGCGTCGGGACCCGGACCTCCGGCAGGTAGTGCAGCGGCGCGCACAGCGCGTAGTAGTCGTCGGCGCCGCGGTACCCGTAGCGCGGCGCGATGAACTTCTCGTCGTACTCTCGCACCGAGCGCGCGGCACTGATCGCGGCCCGCTCGGCGGCATCGAGCCGGCCGCCGGGTGCCAGCGTCTCCTTCTTCAGGTCGGCCAGGATGTAGTTCTGGTAGAAGAAATTGCGCGGCTTGAGCATGTGCTCGCAGGTCAGCGCGAGATCGAGCGGCGCGCACACGGTCGCGGCCGCCCGCAACGGCGAGAACGCGCCTTCCTCGCCCAGGTACTTGAGCAGCATGGCGCCGCCCATCGAGAAGCCGATGGCGACGACGCCGTCTTCCGTCAGGTCGCCGGGCAGCAGCTGCAGCACCCGGCGAAAGTCCGCCGTGCGCCCGAGGTGGTAATGCTCGCGGCAGTGCGGCCGCGACGGGCCGCAACCGCGCAGGTTGAGCCGCAGCACGGTGTAGCCGCGGTCGAGCAGGTGGCGCGCCGCGCTGACGATGTGCGGACTCGCCTCGCTGCCGGTGAGACCGTGGACGAGGATCACCAGCGGCCGGGCGCGCCCCGGCGCCTGCGCCGGTCGGTCGAGCATGCCGACCAGGATGTCGCCGCTGCGGTCGGCGAGACAGAAGCCCATGCGCTCGCTGCGATGCGGCGAGAGATCGGCCGGCGGCGCCCCCAGCAGCACCGCGATGGTCTGCAGGTCGGCACTCCACCACGGGAACCGCGGACGAAAGGGCGGCAGGTCGAGGGAATCGATGGACGGGGGCACGTATGGTCCGTAGGAACACTTTTTCGGCCATGGAAACGCAACCGAGCACCGCCAGTTCCAGCGCCGCCGTCGGCGTTGCCTGCGCCGTCGCGGCGGCCGCCCTGTTCAGCACCGCCGGCCTGATCGTCCGCCGCATCGACCTGCCGGCGTGGGACGTGTCGTTCTGGCGCTCGGCGCTGCTCTGCCTGTCGCTGCTGCCGCTGCTCGCCTGGCAGCGCCGCGCGCTGTGGATCGACGTGCGCAACGCCGGGCTCTGGCTGGTCGCCAGCGCGGTGCTGCTGGCCGGTGCCTTCGTCTCGTTCATCCTGGCGCTGGGACTCGCCCCGGTCGCCAACGTCTTGCTGATGTTCGGGATCACACCCTTCCTGACGGCCCTGCTCGCCCGGACGTTACTGGGCGAAAAGCTGCACGGTCACACCCTGGCGACGATGCTGCTGGCGGTGGTCGGGCTGGGGGTCAGCGTCGCCGGCTCGCTGGAGGACGGCGCGCTGGCCGGCATGGCCGTCGCCGCGCTGGTCTCGCTGTGCATGAGCGGAAACTACGTTGTCGTCCGCCACCGCCGCGACATCGGCATGGCGCCGGCGATCTGGCTGGCCGGCCTGCTGTCCGGGCTCGTCGCCCTGCCGTTCGCCCACCCGGGGACGGTGACCTGGGAAAAGGTTCCCTGGCTGCTCGCCCTCAGCCCCGGCCAGCTGGCCGGGGGGCTGCTGCTCTACATGGCCAGCCTGAAGCGCATCCCGGCCGGCCAGGCCGCCCTGCTCGGCCTGCTCGAACTGGTGCTGGGCCCGGTCTGGGTCTGGCTGTTCGACGGCGAACGGCCGGACGACCTGACGCTGGTGGGTGGCAGCATCGTGATCGCCGCCGCCGCGGCAAACGTCTGGCTGGATTCGCGGCGGACCACCGGCTAGGAAACCGCATGACCAAAGCTACCAAGGGCCCCCTCTCGGGCATCGTCGTCGTCGACCTGTCGCGCATCCTGGCCGGCCCCTACTGCACCCTGATGATGGCCGAGCTCGGCGCCCGGGTGATCAAGGTCGAACCGCCCAAGGGCGGCGACGACGCCCGCGCCTATGGTCCCTACGTCAACGGCCGCTCGACCTACTTCGCCTCGGTCAACCGCGGCAAGGAGAGCATCGCGCTCGACCTCAAGTCGGACGCCGACCGCGAGATCTTCGAGAAGCTGCTCGCCAAGGCCGACGTCATCGTCGAGAACTTCCGCCCCGGCACGATGGAGAAGCTGGGCTACGGCTGGGACACGCTGCACAAGAAGTACCCGCAGCTGATCTACGCCTCGGCCTCGGGCTTCGGTCACACCGGCCCGCACTCCAAGGACCCGGCCTACGACATGGTCGTGCAGGGCATGGGCGGCATCATGAGCATCACCGGCAACGAGGGCCAGCCGCCGGCCCGCGTCGGCATGTCGATCGGCGACGTCGGCGCCGGCCTGTTCACCGCGATCGCGGTCAACGCCGCGATCGTCCACCGCCTCAAGACCGGCGAGGCGACCAAGGTCGACATCGCCATGTTCGACTGCCAGCTGGCGCTGCTCGAGAACGCGATCATGCGCTACACGGTCGAGGGCGAGATCCCCGGCCCGCTGGGCGCGCGCCACCCGACGATCACGCCGTTCCAGGCCTTCGCCACCGCCGACGGCGCGATCATCATCGCCGCCGGCAACGACGGCCTGTTCCAGAAGACCTGCGAGGCGCTGGGCAAGCCCGAGTGGGCCGCCGATCCCGACTACAAGAACAACGCGCTGCGCCAGAAGCACCACAAGAAGCTCGAGCACCTGATCGAATCGGTGCTCAAGACCAACACCACCGCGCACTGGCTGGCGGTGGTCGGCAAGGCCGGCGTGCCGTGCGGCCCGATCAACAACATCAAGCAGGCGATCGAGCATCCGCAGGTCCAGGCCCGCAACATGATCGTCGAGGTGCCGGACGGCAGCGGCGGCACGCTCAAGCTGGCCGGCAACCCGCTGAAGATGTCGGCCTTCGAGGATCCGACGACGCGCAAGCCGGCGCCCGACCTCGATGCCGACCGCGACGCGATCCTGTCGTTCATCGGCGGCTGACGCCGCGCGGCCGGGCCGGACATGCGTCTCCTGACCCGCCTCGCGCGCGGCCTGGCCAGGTTCCTGGCCGGCGCCGTGCTGGCCGTGCTCGTCTTCCTCGCCGGTGCGTACTTCCAGGTCGTCGGCGCCCTGCCCCCGTACAGCGGCCATCTCGCCGCCGCCGGCCTGCGTGCGCCGGTCGAGGTGGTACGCGACCGCAACGCGGTGCCGCACATCATCGCCGGCTCGATCGAGGACGCCGCCTTCGGGCTCGGCTACGTCCACGCCCAGGACCGCTTCTGGCAGATGGAGCTGATGCGCCGCCTGGGCCAGGGGCGCCTCGCCGAGGTCCTGCCGCCACGCCTGGTCGGCGATGCCATCGTCGACACGGATCGCACCATGCGCGGCCTCGGCCTCTACCGCCGCGCCTCGGAGAGCCTGAACGCGCTGTCGCCGGCGATGCGCTCGATCATCGATGCCTACGCCGCGGGCGTGAACGCCTGGATCGGCGACGAGGACCAGCAGTTCGGCCTCGAGCTTACGCTGATCAAGATGCTGTCGGGCGGCTCCTACCGCCCCGAACCGTGGCGGCCCGCCGACTCGCTGGTCTGGGCCAAGCTGATGGCGCTGGGGCTGGACGGCAACTGGCGGGCCGAGCTGCTGCGCCTGAGGCTGGCGCGCAAGATCGGTCCCGACGGCGTCAAGTTCCTGATCGAGCCGTCGGGCGACAACCGCGACGCCACCCTGTCGATGGTCAACGAGGCCCTGCGCGATACCGACCTCGACCGCCTCTACCGCGGCACCGACAACGTCGCGACGCGCAAGCGCGAGGCTTCCAACGAGTGGGTCCTCTCGGGGGCCCGCACCGTCGCCGGCAAGCCGCTGCTGGCCAACGACCCGCACCTCGGGCTGAGCGTCCCGGGCACCTGGTACCTCGCCCGCCTGGTCGGGCCGGGCTTCGACATCCGCGGCGCCACCGCGCCCGGCTCGCCGGCGGTGGTGCTGGGGCACAACGGCACCATCGGCTGGGGCTTCACCACCACCAACCTCGACAGCCAGGACCTGTTCGTCGAGCGCGTCGATGCCACCGATCCCAACCGCTACATCACGCCCGACGGTCCCCGCCCCTTCACCGTGCGCGAGGAGACGATCGCGGTGCGCTGGGGCAAGCCGGTCACGATGCGGGTGCGCGAGACCCGCCACGGCCCGGTGATCGACGACTTCGTGTCGCGTGCCGAAGGGCTCAGCCCGGCCGGCCACGTGCTCGCGCTGCAGGCGACGGCGCTGGATGCCGCCGACACGTCGGGCGAGGGCTTCGGGCGGCTTGGCCTCGCCCAGAATTGGGAAGACTTCCAGGCCGCCGCGCGGCGCATCATCTCGCCGATGCAGAACATGGTCTACGCCGACACCGCCGGGAACATCGGCTTCGTGTCGCCGGCGCGCGTGCCGATCCGGCGCAAGGGCGACGGCTCGATGCCGGTGCCGGGCTGGACCTCGGAGTACGACTGGGCCGGCTTCGTGCCGTTCGAGGAACTGCCGCGCGCCTGGAACCCGGCCGGCGGCCTGCTGGTCAACGCCAATGCCCGCGTCGTGCCGGACGACTACCGCCACTTCATCAGCCGCGACTGGGCCGAGCCCTATCGCCAGCGCCGCGCCAACCAGCTGCTGCGCGAGGTCGAACGCCACCCGGTCTACGGCATGATCGCGGCCCAGGCCGACAACCGCACGCTCGAGGCCGACGACATCCTGCCCCTGTTGCTGAAGGGCGCGCCGCGCAACCCGCGCGCCACCAAGGCCCACGCCCTGCTCTCGGGCTGGAACCGCTTCATGCTGGCCAGTCGCCCGGAGCCGCTGATCTACACCGCGTGGACCTGGGAGCTGCAGCGCGGCGTCCTCGGCGACGAGCTGGGCGACCAGCTGCGCTCGTCGATGGCGGTGCCGAACGTGCCGCTGCTGGTGCGCATCCTCAAGGAACAACCGACCTGGTGCGACGACGGCGGCACCAAGGCGATCGAGACCTGCGAGGACGCGATCGCGCTGGCGCTCGACCGGGCGCTGGCCTGGATCGCGCGGCGCCAGGGCAACGACATCGATGCCTGGCAGTGGGGCCGCGAGCACCTGGCGGCCCATCGCCACCCGCTGTTCGACACCGTGCCGCTGCTGCGCGACATCGCCTCGGTCCGCTTCCCGTCGGACGGCGATGGCCAGACCCTGAACCGCGCCCAGCCCGGCTTCACCGGTGCGGCGCCGTTCGAGGCGATCCACGGCGCCGGCTATCGCGGCATCTACGACTTCAGCGACCTCGACAACAGCCGCTTCGCCATGCCGCTCGGCCAGTCCGGCAACATGCTGTCGCCGTGGGCGACCAACTTCCTCGCCCGCTGGCGCAACTTCGGCTACGTCGAGATCGCCGGCACCCGCGCCGAGCTGGGCCGCGCCGCCGTCGGCACCATCGTCCTGTCGCCGCCGGCGCCCTGAGCCGCCTAGCGCGGCCGGTCGCCGGCCAGCGTCACGCGGTGCATGACGCGGCGGAAGCCGTGGTAGTCGTTGATCGGGTTGTGCATGGCGCAGCGGTTGTCCCAGAACGCGACCGAGCCCGGCTCCCAGCGGAAGCGGCAGGTGAACTCCGGCCGGGTCTGGTGGTCCCACAGGAAGCGCAGCAGCGGCAGGCTCTCCTTCTCGGTCCAGCCCTTGAAGTGGGAGGTGTGGGCGTCCGAGGTGAACAGCGCCTTGCGCCCGGTCTCGGGATGGGTGCGCACGATCGGGTGCTCGGCGGTCAGCACCTTCAACGCCGCGCCGGCTTCCTTCATGCGGTCCTCGCGCGTCTTGGTGACGTCCGCCTTTGCCGACGAACTGACGCCGACCAGGCCGTCGAGCGTGGCCTTGAGCCCGTCCGACAGCGCCTCGTAGGCAAGGTACTGGTTGGCGAACAGCGTGTCGCCGCCGTACGGCGGCACCTCGCGCGCCAGCAGCATGCTGCCCATCGGCGGGTGCTCGAGGTAGGTCGTGTCGGAGTGCCAGATGCCGCCGAAGTTGTTGCGCTCGTGCTCGAGCTTGACCACCGGCGTGATCATCGGCGCCTCGGGCAGGCCCTTGAGCTGCGGGTACTCCATCGGCTCGCCGAAGCGGCGGGCGAAGGCCAGCTGCTGCTGCGGCGTCACCGCCTGCCCGCGCAGGAAGATCACGAGGTGGTCGAGAAAGGCCTGGCGGATCTCGCTGACCACCTCGTCGTCGAGATCGCGTGCCATGTCGACGCCGGCGATCTCGGCGCCGAGCGCGCCGGAAACCGGCCGGACCTCGATGTGTCGGTAGTTGCGCATCGCCTGCCTCCGTCTAGCGCCCGTTGTCCGCCCAGGGCGGCAACGACTTGGCCTTGAAGTGCCGGATGCCGGCGGCCGCTTGCGGCCGGCGCAGCAGGCCGACCAGGCTGTGGGCCGCGGCGTCCAGCACCGGCGGGATGTCGTGCCCCGTGCACGCCATCACCAGCCGCTTGGCGGCGGCCACCGCGTGCGGCTCGAGCTTCAGCAGGTCGTCGACCAGCCCGACCAGCGTGCGCTCGACCGCGGCATCGTCGTCGCACAGGTAGCGGCCGATGCCCAGCCGCCATGCCTCCGCGCCGTCGATCAGCCGCGCCGTGACGGCGAGGTCGCGGGTCGCGCCCTCGCCGATCCGGCGCACGATGAAAGGCACGATCTGCGACGGGATGAACCCGACCCTGGGTTCGGGCAGGCCGAACCGGGCATTCCGGTGCAACACGACCGCGTCGCAGCAGCAGGCCATGCCGAAGCCGCCACCCACCGCCGAGCCCTCGACCACCGCCACGGTGGCCTGCGGCAGGTCGTTGAGCGCCAGCAGCGCGTTGCCGAACTGGCGGTAGGCCGGCACCAGCGGGTCGGGCGCGCCGTCTTCCGGGGCGGGCGGCATGTCGGCCATGGCGTCGAGATCGCCGCCGGCGCAGAAGTGCCCGCCGGCGCCGCGCAGCACGACGACGCGGCAGTCGCCATCGTCGCGCAGCGCCAGGAAGGCGTGCTCGAGCTCCAGCATCATGGCGTGGGTCAGCGCGTTGCGCCGCTCGGGCCGGGCGAGCACCAGCCGGGCGACGGGTCCGTCCCGCTCCAGCCGCAGGTTGGCGTAGTCGGTGGCGTTCTCGGCCATGGGCAAAGTCTTAGCGGGCGGCTATGGTGCCAACAAGATGAGGCGTTTCGTGGTTTCGCTGCTCGCGGCGATGGCGCTGGCCGCGCCCGCCGCGGCCCAGGAGTGGTCGCAGGTCACGACGCCCGCGCCCGGCCCCACCCAGTCGATCGGCTTCTACACCGCGGGCTGCCTGCAGGGCGCCCAGGCCCTGCCGCTCGACGGCCCCGGCCACGAGGCCATCCGCATCAGCCGCAACCGCTACTGGGGCCAGCCGGTCGTCATCGATTTCCTGAAGCGGCTCGGCGAGCAGGTCCGCCAGGCCGGCCAGCCGCACCTCTACATCGGCGACATCGGCCAGCCGCGCGGCGGACCGATGCCATACGGCCATGCCAGCCACCAGGTCGGGCTCGACGTCGACATCTGGTTCGAGCGCCAGCCCGGGGCGCGCCGCGCCCCCGCCGAGCGCGAGAACCCGCGCCTGCGATCGCTGGTCCGGCCCGACGACAGCGGCATCGACGACGCCGTCTTCACCGACCAGCACGTGGCCCTGCTGCGCATGGCCGCGACCTCGCCCGGCGTCGACCGCATGTTCGTGAACAAGCTGATCAAGCAGCGGCTGTGCCAGACCGTCACCGGCAACCGGGCATGGTTGAACAAGCTGGTGGTGTGGCCCGGCCACGACGAGCACTTCCACGTGCGCATGTATTGCCCGCCCGGCAACCCGCAGTGCCAGGCCCAGGCCAGCTACTACGAAGACGACGGCTGCGGCGAGCAGCTCGACCTCTGGTTCACGAGGCCGCCGGTGACCCTGCCGCCGCCCGGCACGGTGCTGCCGCCGTACCGACCCAAGCTGCCGGCGGCGTGCCAGCAGCTGCTCAAGGCCCCCTGATCAGGCTCCCCTGAGGGTCGAGGCGCAGGCGTCGGCGCGGTTGCGGGCCTCGCCGTCGAGCCAGTCGAGGCCGCGGACCTGGCCGTAGCGCTGCCAGCTCACGAGGCTGTTGTTGCCGACCATGCGGGTCACGACGTAGGCCGAGTTGGCCTGCGGGGTATTGGCCGGGATGAAGACGATGCGCGCCCGTCCCGCTTCGGGGAAGGCCGGCGGGTAGACCTGGAAGGCCCCCTGCGGCGGCGCGGCGAGGCAGGCGACCATGCTGTCGAAGCCGACGTTGTAGTTGGCGTTCCAGACGTCCGGCGTCGGCTGGTTCTGGCCACCGCTGGTGGTGCAGCCGGCGACCAGCGCGGCCAGCGCCGCGGTCGCGCACATCTTCTTCAACATGATCCCTTCTCCATCTCACTCGCCCTGCCCGAGCAGGGTACCGGCTCGCCGGGAGGCCCGGAAGAACGCCTGGAACACCTGGAAGCCGATCACGAGGTACACGACCGACAGCCCGAAGGCGATGCCGAGCAGGTCCCAGTGGACCACGCCATGCGACAGGATCGAGCGCATGCCCTCGAACACGTAGGCCGGCGGCAGGCCCCAGGAGATCACCTGCAGCCAGTGCGGCAGCACCGCCACCGGGTAGTAGACGCCGCTGACCGGCATCAGGATGAAGACGGCGGCCCACGCGAAGCTCTCGGCGCTCTGGCCGACCCGCATGATCATCCCCGACATCGCGAGACCGATCGACCACGAGAACATCTGCAGGATGGCGAAGAAGGCGATCAGCGGCAGGCCGAGCGAGTAGATAGAGTAGCCGAAGAACGCCCACGCCATCAGCGACACCGGCACCAGTCCCAGCAACGTGCGCAGCAGCGCCGCGATGATGATGCCGGTCGCCATCTCCCACGACCGGATCGGGCTCACGAACAGGTGGCCGAGGTTGCGGCTCCACATCTCCTCCAGGAAGGCGATGCTGAGCGAGAGGTTGCCGCGCACCACGACTTCCCACAGCAGCAGGCCGGACAGCAGCACGCCGGCCGCCTGGGCGACGAACGAGGCCTGCGGCATCAGGTACTGGGTCATGAAGCCCCACATCACCATCTGGACCGCCGGCCAGTAGATCGAATCGACCAGCCGCATGACCGAGCTGCGCCAGATCTGGATATGGCGCATCACGAGCGCGTAGATGCGCTGGACCGAGCCGCTCACGAGGTCGCCTCCTTGCGGTTGAGGGACTGCAGGCCGCGCCCGCGTCCGCGGGCCATGTCGAGGAACACCTCCTCCATGTCCTCGCGCCCGAAGCGCTCGACCAGCTCGCGGGGACTGCCGCGGTCGAAAACCTTGCCCGCCTGCAGCAGCAGGACGTCGTCGCACAGCCGCTCGACCTCGCCCATGTTGTGCGAGGCCAGCAGGATGGTGGCCCGGGTCTCGCGCCGGTATTCCTCGAGGTAGCTGCGCACCCAGTCGGCGGTGTCCGGATCGAGCGACGCCGTCGGCTCGTCGAGCAGGAGCACCGCCGGCTTGTTGATCAGCGCCTTGGCCAGCGCCACCCGGGTCTTCTGGCCGGCCGACAGCTTGCCCGCCGGCCGGTCGAGGAAGGGAGCGACCTGCATGTGCTCGGCGATCTCCTCGATCCGCCGGCCCAGGTCGGGCACGCTGTACAGCCGGCCGTAGAACAGAAGGTTCTGGCGCACGGTCAGGCGGTGCGGCAGGTCGACGTAGGGCGACGAGAAGTTCATGCGCGGCAGCGCCGCGTAGCGCCGCCGCCGCATGTCGATGCCGAGCACGTGGATGTCGCCGGCCGACGGCTCGAGCAGCCCCAGCAGCATGGCGATGGTGGTGGTCTTGCCGGCGCCGTTGCCGCCCAGCAGGCCAAGCACCGTGCCCGGGCGCGCGGCGAAGCTGAGGTCGTCGACCGCGACGACCTCGCCGTAGACCTTGCGCAGGTGGTGGACCTCGATGGACGGGGTCTCGGCTGGCGTCGTCATTGTCCCGTCCGTTGGCGTGCCGCGAAGGCCTACAGCGCGGCGATGGCGGCCTCGATCCGGTCGAGGCCGCGGCTCAGCCGCTCGGCGCCCGACGCGAAGCACAGCCTGATGTTGCCCTGCCCGCCCGGTCCGAACGCCTCGCCCGGCGCCAGGCCGACCTTGTACTCCTTCGCCAGCGTCTTGCAGAAGGCCATCGTGTCGGTGACGCCGTCGACCGAGAAGAAGGCGTAGAACGCCGCCTCCGGTCGCGCGATGCGAACCCGCGGCAGGGCCGACAGGCGCTGGAACACCAGTTCGCCGCCGGCCCGGCAGCGCGCCACCATCTCGTCGACGAAGGCATCGCCCTTTTCCAGCGCCGCGATGCCGCCGCGCTGCAGGAAGCCCGGCACGCCGGAGGTGTTGATCTGCACCAGCTTGGCGAACTGGTCGCCCAGCCCCGCCGGGTGGGTCAGCCAGCCCAGCCGCCAGCCGGTCATCGCCCATGGCTTGGAGAACGAGTTCAGCACCAGCACCGGGTCGTCCGGCCCGGCGACCTCCAGGAACGAGGGCGCCACCGGCCGCGTGTAGATCAGCCGCGCGTAGACCTCGTCCGCCATGATCCAGATGCCGCGCTTGCGCGCGAAGTCGAGCAGCGCCCGCTGTTCTTCCGAGGTCATCGTCCAGCCGGTCGGGTTTCCCGGCGAGTTGACGAAGATCGCCCGGGTGCGCGCGTCGACGGTGTCGAACAGCTTCTGCAGGTCGAGCGACCAGCCGCCATCGGCGCCGCGGTCGAGCGCGACGTAGCGCGGCTCGGCCCGCACCAGCCGCGCCGCCGAGGTGATGTTCGGCCAGATCGGCGAGACGATCACGACGTTGTCACCGGGATCCAGCAGCAGCTGGCACGACAACAGGATCGCCTGCATGCCGCCGGTCGTGACCGAGATGCGGTCGGCGGGGCAGTCGATGCCGTACAGCCGGCTGGTGTAGGCCGACAGGGCGGCGCGCAACTCGGGGATGCCACGTTGCCAGGTGTAGAAGGTCTCACCGGCCTGCAGGCCGCGCGCAGCGGCGTCGCGCACGTAGTCGGGCGTGACCAGGTCGCTTTCGCCGAACCACATCGGCACGACGTCGGGATCGCCGAACACCGTCATGGCGACTTCGCTGATCGGGGTCTCGGAAAGGTCGGCGCCGATCGCGCTGCTGAGCGAGGCGGCGACGCCGGGGACGTGGAAACGCTGCGGGTCGGACATGCGTTCGGACTAGCGCATCGACCGTCGTTTCGCCAGACGCCCCGTCACCGACAATTGTTGCCGGCGAGGCCAAGCCTGCCTTATCGCCCGCGGCCGCCCTTCCCGAGGTCCCCCATGAGACTGTCCAGCCTGGTCCTGTCCCCCGTGATCGTCGCCCTCGTGCTCGCCGTCGGCGCCTGCGCCGTGCCGGCGCGCAGCATCGACCGCGTCCACGCCGGCATGGACCGAAGCGAGGTCCTGTCGGTGATGGGTCCGCCCGACACCGTGGCCCACGCGCCCGGCAAGGAGTGCGCCTACTACTCGCTGCTCAAGGATTTCTGGAGCCGGGTGCCGTGGTCGCTGTCGGAGCGCTACTACGTCTGCTACGGCGACGGTAAGGTCGAGTCGTTCGGCAAGGTCGACGCCGTGCCGTCCGGATGACAGGCCGGCCTCCCCGCGATACGCTGGTTGCGGGGAGTGTGCATGGCTGACGACACCGCGGACCTGCTGCTGCCGGCCTGGCTGGCCGAGCGCTACGACGGCGTCTATGCCGACGGCCGCCGCTTCGACGAGATCGCCTACCTCCAGTGCAAGCTGATCCTGAAGCCGGACCGGTTCACGTCGGCCAAGGTGTTCCGCGAGTTCGCCGAGCTGGTCGAACGCGCCGCCGCGCGCACCGACGTCGGGCACGTCCGCCTGCTTCCGGCGACCGCCCGTCCCGAGGTCCGCGAGGTCCTGTTCCTCGATACCGCCGACTTCCGCCTCTACAACCACGGCTTCATCGTGCGCCGCCGGATCGCCTACGAGGACGGCTTCCCGATGAACGATCCGGAAATCGTCTTCAAGTTCCGGACCACCGACATGAAGGCCGCGCAGGCGCTCGACGTCCGGCCGCGCATCTCGGAGCGCTACAAGATCAAGTTCAAGCTCGAGGTGATGCCGCTCAGGGAACGGCTGGGCAGCATGCGGCGACTGCTCGCGCACAACGTCGAGTTCGCGCTGAGCCAGTCCCCGGAGGCCGCGCGGCTCGACCTCGAGGCGCTCGGCCGCATGACCTTGCCCGACCTGCAGCGTCTCTTTCCCCCGCTGTCGACGGTCCCGGCCGAGGGTCCGGAGCCGGTGGCGCTCGTCAACGAATGCATCGTCGAGGAGCTGATGCAGACCCTCTGCCGGCTCGAGTTCGGCAAGCGTACCCATGCCACCGCGAACCTCGGGCTGTGGCGGTCGCGCGGCGACCACCGGCCTTTCGTCGGCGAGTTCGCCTACCAGGTCCGCTTCGACCCGGCGGACGGACCCAGTTCCCGCGCGCTCGGCCGCTGCGAGCGGTTCTTCATCGAGCTGCAGCAGGTCGCTGCCGACTGGCTGTCGCTCACCACCACCAAGACCGGCGCGGTGTACCGGTTGAAGGGCAACCCGCCGCAGGCGCACGAATGAACGATCCCCAGGACGCTTCTCCTCCCCCCGCCCCGACGCCGTCGCTGGCGCACCTTTTCTGGGTGTTCCTGGTGATGGGCGCCACCAGCCTCGGCGGCGGCGTGGTCGGCTACCTGCGCACCGGGCTCGTGGTGCGCGAGCGCTGGCTCGACGATGTCAGCTTCGTCGAACTGCTGTCGATCAGCCAGACCTTGCCCGGCCTCAACGCCACCAACATGTCGATCCTGGTCGGCGACCGCCTGCGCGGCGGCTGGGGCGCCCTGCTGGCGACGCTGGGCATGTGCCTGCCCGGCGCCGTGCTGATGACCGGCGCCGCCTACGCCTACGGCATCGGCGGTGACGATCCGTGGTCGAAGGCGTTCCTGCACGGTATCGCGGCCGGCGCACTCGGCCTGATCGTCGTCGTCATGGTCCAGCTCGGCGCCCGCGTGCTCAAGGGCTTCGCCGATTACGTCATCGTGCTGGCCACGGCGGCGGCGGTCGCGGGCTTCAAGGTCTCGGTGCCGATCGCGCTGGTCTGCGCCGGCGCGGTCGCGATCTGGTGGCACCGGCCGCGCGGCGGGACGCCGTCATGAAGCAGCTGCTCGACATCGCGGGGGTGTTCTCCTACCTGTCGCTGCTGACGGTCGGCGGCGGCATGGCCGCCTTCCCCGAGCTCAAGACCCTGACGGTGGACACCTACCACTGGATGACCTTCCCCGAGATGCTGCACTTCTACAGCCTCGGGCAGCTCGCCCCCGGTCCCAACATGATGATGGTGGCGTCGATCGGCGCCGTCGTCTCCGGCCTGCCCGGCGCCGCCGTCGCGCTGATCGCGTTCTTCCTGCCGACCGGGCTGCTGACTTTCTTCATCGGCCGCCTGTGGATCCACCTCGCCAAGTGGCGCTGGCGGCCAGCCATCCAGAGCGGCCTGGGATCGGTCTCGGTCGGCCTCGTCCTCGCCGGCGCCGTGATCATGGGACGCGGCGCCGTCACCGACTGGCTGTGGGCGGCGGTCGCGGCAGTCGTGTTCCTGCTGCTGTTCAAGACCAAGCTCAACCCCGCCTACCCGATCGTCGCCTCCGGGCTGGTCGGCGTGCTTGCCCACTGGCTGCAGATCGCGTGATAGACTGACGCCATGACCATCCTGATCCTCGGCCTGGCGCTGTTCCTCGGCGTCCACCTGTTCACCACGCTGCGGGCGCCGCGTGCCGCCCTGATCGGCGCCATCGGCGAAGGCCGCTACAAGGGCCTGTACTCGCTGGTGGCGTTGGCCGGTTTCGTCCTGATCGTGTGGGGCTTCGGCGCCTATCGTCGCGGCGGCTACATCCATGTCTGGGACCCGCCTTCGTTCCTGCAGCCCATCGCGCTGGCGCTGCTGTGGTTCGCCCTGGTCGCCCTGGCCGCGACCTACGCGCCGCCCAGCCGCATCAAGGCGCTGCTGCGCCATCCCATGCTGGTCGCGGTCAAGGCGTGGGCGCTGTCGCACCTGCTGGTCAACGGCGACCTCGGCTCGCTGCTGCTGTTCGGCAGCCTGCTCGCCTGGGCGGTCTACGATCGCATCGCCGTCAAGCGCCGCGGCGATACCGGCGCCAAGCCCGTCGCCTCGTTCGGCCGCAACGACCTGCTCGTCGTCGTGATCGGCACGGTTGCCTACGGTGCATTCGCCTTCCTGCACGAGTCTCTGATCGGCGTCGCCGTTCGTTAGCCTCGCGACCACCATCACGCGTGATGCCCAGCGGGTCGCTCGTCTCGACCGCGCGGGCGACGGTTCTTGCCAGCCCTAGCCGCAGACGTCGACCCACTCGGCGCCGACCAGCTCGGCCATGCGCAGCGGCGCGATGCGCACGGCGCTGTTGATCGAGCCGGCGGCCGGCACGACCTCGTCGAACGCCCTCAGCGAAACGTCGCAGTAGACCGGCAGCGGCATCGCCAGCCCGAATGGGCAGACGCCGCCCACCGGGTGGCCGGTGATCGCCACCACCTCGTCGGCCGTCAGCATCCGCGGCTTGCCGCCGAACACCGCCTTGGCCTTCCTGTTGTCGAGTCGCGCCTCGCCACCGGTGACGACCAGCAGGTTGCGCTCGCGCACCCGCAGCGATAGCGTCTTCGCGATCTGGGCCGGCGCCACGCCGTGACCGGCGGCGGCAAGGGCCACGGTGGCGGTGCTGCCCGCCAGTTCGACGATGGCGATGTCGGGCGCATGGGCGGCGAGGAAGGCGCGAACGGACTCGAGGCTCATGTCCGCTTGATAGCAACGCCGCCGACCGAAGGCACGTTGAACCGAGCCCCTCTCGCGGGAGACCCCATGCGCTGGCTTGCCATCCTCGCCCTCCCGTTCGTCCTCGCGGACGGCAGCGCCTCGGCGCAGACCAACTTCAACCGCCTGCCGCCCAACCCGTCGATGAACTCGTCGCCCAACCCGGGCAACGACGAGGTCGCGGCCCGGCGCCGCCTGGAGGACGCGGGCTACACCGACATCCAGGGCTTGACCTCCAACGGCGACGGCACGTTCTCCGGCCGCGCCATCCGCGGTGGCCGCGGCCGCATCGGCGGGCGCGAGGTCCGGGTCGACATCGACACCCGCGGGCACATCCGCGAATGGTGAGCCTCGCCTCCCGCCTCGCCGTCGCCGGCAGCATCGCGCTCGCGGCCCTCCCGGCCGCCGCCCAGCCGGCCGCATCGATCCGGTACCGCTGCGACGGCGGCAAGACCCTGTCCGCCGACTACTTCAACGGGCCGTTGCGCACCGCGCCCGATGGCCGGCCGGTTCCGGGCGGCCGGGTCGAACTGGCGCTCGGCGACGGCCGACGGCTGTCGCTGCCGCAGACCCTGTCGGGCTCGGGCATCCGCTACGCCAGCGGCGACGACAGCATCGTGTTCTGGAGCAAGGGCGACGGCGCCTTCCTCGAGGAAGGCCCGCGGCAGGCCGTGACCTACGCCAACTGCACGGCGTCCCGCCCCTAGGCGCTCCCGCCGCCGGCGCGGCGCAGCTTCGAATGGCGCCGGCCGTAGAGCGCGTAGATCGCCAGCCCGATCGCGATCCAGGCCGCCAGACGCACCCAGGTGTAGAGGCTCAGCCCGGCCAGCAGGCCGAGACAGGCCAGAACGCCCAGCACCGGCACGAGGGGGACGTGGGGCACGCGGAACGGGCGTGGCGTGTCGGGTTCGGTGCGGCGCAGGTGGATCACCGCGATACAGACCAGGATGAAGGCGAACAGCGTTCCAGCCCCGACCAGTTCGCCCAGCGTGTCGAGCGGCGTGGTGAAGGCCACCGCGGCGACGCCGACACCGATGACCGCCTGGCTGATCCACGGCGTCTTCAGCCGCGGATGCACCCGCGAGAAGGCACCCGGCAACAGGCCGTCCTCTGCCATCATCGCGAAGATGCGGCTCTGGCCGTAGAGCAGCACCAGGATCACCGTCGTCAGGCCGAGCAGCGCACCGACCTCGACCAGCAGCGACAGCCAGCCGAGGCCGATCGCCTGCGCGCCCTCCAGCACCGGGTCGGCGACGTTCAGCCTGGTGTAGGGCACCAGCCCGGTCAGGACGGCGGCCACGGCGATGTAGAGCACGGTGGCGATCGACAGCGAACCTAGGATGCCGACCGGCATGTCGCGCTGGGGCCGGCGCGCCTCCTGGGCGCAGTTCGAGACGGCGTCGAAGCCGATGTAGGCGAAGAACACGACCGAGGCGCCGTGCAGGATGCCGCTCAGGCCGAACTGGCCGAACGTGCCGGTATTGGGCGGGATGTAGGGCACCCAGTTCGCGGTATCGACGTGGCCTGCGCCGACCACCACGAAGGCCAGCACCACGACCAGCTTGACCCCGACCATGACGTTGTTCAGGCGCACCGACTCGCGGGTGCCGAGGATCAGCATGAGGGTGATCGCCAGCACGATCAGCGCCGCCGGCAGGTTGCCGGTCGCGACGCCGGCGCCGCCGTCGGCGCGCACGATCGCCGTGCCGGTCGCCGCCAGCAACTCGGGCGCGAAGTCGAGCTTCATGGGCTTCAGCAGCTCGTTGAGGTAGGCCGACCAGCCGCAGGCCACCGCCGCGACGCCCATCGAGTACTCGAGCACGAGGTCCCAGCCGATCGTCCAGGCCACCAGCTCGCCCAGCGAGGCATAGGTGTAGGTGTAGGTCGAGCCCTGCACCGGCAGCAGCGTCGCCAGCTCGGCATAGCAGAAGGCGACGAGGGCGCAGGCAATCGCGGCAAGCACGAACGACAGCGTCAGCGCCGGCCCGGCATAGAGCGCCGCCGCCGTGCCGGTGAGAACGAAGATGCCGGCCCCGATGATGGCGCCGATGCCCAGCGCGGTGATGCTGACCGGGCCCAGGACCTTGGCCAGCGGCTCGCGCCGGCCTTCCGACGCGGCGATGTCGGCCAGCGTCTTGCGCGCGAACAGGCCCGTTGGTTCCATTCCTTGCTCCCCGGCCCTTCTTACGGCCGGTGCCCGCGAAACGCCATGCAACAGATGTCCGGGCGGCGCGTTCTGTGGGCATCCCTCACCCATGGAAGGAGACTCCCTTGATCCGCACGATGGCAGTTGCCCTGGCCGTGATCGGCCTCGCCGGCGTCGCCCACGCACAGATGCAGGCTCCGAGCACGCCCGAGGGTCGCGACTCCCGCTCGATGCCGGGCGCGACCAGCAATCCCAACACCGCCACGCCCAAGAGCCCGATGAACCCGTCCGCTGGCGAGGCCGCCGCCAAGGCCGAACTGGAGAAGAAGGGTTACACCGGCGTCCGCAGCCTGACCCGCGATCCGGCCGGCAACTGGGCCGGCAAGGCGATGCGCAACAACGCCGAGGTCGCCGTGATCCTCGAGCCCAACGGAAACGTCAGGGAGCAGTAGGCCCAGGCCTCTGCCACCCGGCCTGGCGGGGCGGTTTACGCCTCGTTTACGTCCCGCCAGCGCTCGGGAGGCGGGCCAGGAGGCGTGGCCGGCGCAACGGCGGGCGGAGGTTGGTGATGGACCTTTGCCCGCTGCGGGTGGACGATGGCGGCATGAAGCGCGTTCCCCTTCTCGCGGCCGCCGTCGCGGCGGCCTACGCCGCCCTGGCCATGCCCGCCGGCGCGCAGTTGCCGCCCGGCTCGATCGGCAAC
Organism: uncultured Reyranella sp.; assembly: GCA_964420105.1. Classification (GTDB taxonomy): domain Bacteria; phylum Pseudomonadota; class Alphaproteobacteria; order Reyranellales; family Reyranellaceae; genus Reyranella. The sequence continues at coordinate 20,679 of CAYQRL010000015.1, read as the reverse complement.
GGCGGCCGCCTGCCCGAGACCATGCTGCCCGGCGCATCGCCGCCGCCGCTGCCCGTGACGCCGCCGCCGGCGCCCGCGGGACCGCCGGCCACCTCCTACGGCAGCCGCTATCCCGACACCCAGACCCTGTCGCGCGACCGCGTCGAGAGCCAGGGCTACAAGGTGCAGGGCATGACCCGGCAACTCGACGGGTCGTGGAAGGCCGACGTCACGCGCGACGCCGTGCCGACCCGCCCGAAGGGCGTGCCCGGAACGGTCACGATCTATCCCGACGGGCGGATCGTCGAGGAACGCTAGCGACTTCCTGACTAGCCCTTGGCGATCCGGTCCAGCACCGGCCGCAGGTAGCCCAGGAAGGCCTCGGGGTTCTCCGACATCGGGAAGTGCCCCATCCCCTTCATGACCTCGAAATGACGCGCCCCGGTGGCGCGGGCGAGATCGGCCGTGAGTTGCGGCGTCGCCGACAGGTCGTACTCGCCGGTCAGCAGGTAGAGCGGGCACTTGTCGTCGAGGCCCGAGAGGTCGGTGTTCCTGAGGTCGCCCTCGGCGAAGTAGTAGTGCAGGTCGCCCATGAAGATGGCGGGACCGCCCTGCATGTAGTGCCACAGCGTCTCCCACTTCTCGGCCTGGGGCGACGACGGCGCGACCAGGCACGCCACCGTGCCGGCGGCGGCCTCCTGTCCATGCACGTCGGGCCGGAACAGCACGCCGAGATCGCGCAGGCGGGTGTCGGCACCGGCCTCGGCATGGGTCGCCGACTGCAAGCCGACGGCGGCGCGGAAGCGGCTGCCATGCTTCAGCGCGAGGTGCAGCACCGCGCGGCCGCCGATCGAGCAGCCCATGACCACCGGGCGGTCGAGCCCGAGCGCCTCGCTGACAGCCAGCACCGTGTCGACGTAGAGCGCGGTGTCGAGGCTGTAGGCCTCGTTCTCGAACCCGGCCGGCGGCGACGACTTGCCGTGCCACGGCAGGTCGAAGGCGATGACGCGGTAGCGCCGGGTGATCTCCGGGTCGTTGAGCACGGCGCGGTACTGCCGGCCATCCGAGCCGGCGGTGTGCAGGCACAGCAGCGGGATGCCCTGCCCCGCCTCCTCGACGTACAGCCGGTGCGGCCGGCCGCGGAAGGTGAAGCGCAGGTAACGGCCGACGATCGGCTCGAAGGTCGGCTTGTCCGGTGCGACCGGTGCCGGCTGTGGCACGGGTGGCCGCACCGACGCCATCAGCTGCTCGACGAACAGCATGTGGCGGCCCCACGACAGCACGTCGCCCTCGACCTGCAGGTGGCCCATCCGCTGCATGCCGACCAGGCTCTGGTAGCCGACCGGCGGCAGCGCCTCGGCGTAGGACTTCCAGGCATCGGGGGTCGCGACCAGCGCGAACGCGGCATCCGGCGCGGCGCCGGCCGTCACGCCGGCTCCCTCGCCCACCGACACGGTCGAGGCTTCGCCGCCGCTCTTCAGCACGAAGGACAGGCCGGCCAGGCGGGCGCGGCGGGCCAGCGCCGGGCTGCGCGACAGCGCCGACGCGAGACGCGAGAGATCCATCTTCTCAGTTCCCCGGCTTGATGTTGGCGTCCTTGATGACCTTGGCCCACTTCGGGATGTCGCGCGCGATCGCCTCGCGCGTCTGCTCCGGCGTGCTGCCGACGATGTCGAGGCCGAGCGTCGCGACCTTCTTCTTCATCTCCGGGTCGGCCAGCACCTTCAGCGCCTCGGCCCGCACCTTGTCGACGATCGGCTGCGGCAGGCCGGCCGGCCCCATCAGCGCGAACCACGAGGTCGCCTCGAATCCGGCGAAGCCGGATTCGGCGAAGGTCGGCAGCTCCGGCGCATTGCCCGAGCGCTGCAACGAGGTGACGGCGAGCCCGCGCACGCGGCCGTCCCGCACCAACGGCAGGCTGGCGCCGGCGTTCTGGATGCCGACCTGGACGACGCCGCTCATCAGGTCGCTGAGGTTGGCACCCTTGTAGGGAATGTGCTCCATCTTGATGCCCGCGAGGAAGCAGAACAGCTCGCCGGCGATGTGCTGCGGCGTGCCGACTCCCGGCGTGCCGTAGGACAGCTTGCCCGGGTTGGCCTTGGCGTAGGCAACCAGCTCGGCAAGCGTCTTCACCGGCAGGTCGTTGTTGACCATCAGGATCGACGGCATCACCAGCGTCGTGGTGATCGGCGTCAGGTCCTTCAGCGGGTCGAACGGCAGGGTCTGCAGGCTGGGCAGCACGGTCAGCGCGGCGTTGGCGCCCCACAGCAGCGTGTAGCCGTCGGGCGCCGCCTTGGCGACGCGGTCGGTGCCGATCGCGCCGGAGTTTCCGGCGACGTTCTCGACCACCACCGGCTGGCCCCACGCTTCCTGGAACTTCTGGGCGAACAGTCGCGCGGTGACGTCGGTGGCGCTGCCGGCGGTGAAGCCGACCACCAGCTTGACCGGCTTGTCGGGCCAGGCGGCCTGGGCCCATGCCTGCCCGACCATGGCGGACGCGACGAGGATGGCGGCCGCGGTGGCGGCGCGCAGGATGCGGATCATTGTTTCCTCCCGTTTTGCCGGGAGGCTACGGCAGCTAGCGGCGGCTCGCCAGAGCCCGATTCTCGAGTCGGCTCAACAGGCGAACCAGCGGCCACAGCAGCAGGAAGTAGACGATCGCCGCCAGCACGATCGGGGTCGGGCTGTAGGTGACGCTCTGCGCCTGCCGCGCCTGGAACAGCAGTTCGGGCACCGCCACGACGCTGCCGAGCGAGGTCAGCTTCACGACCTCCAGCGTGTTCGACATCAGGTCGGGCAGCACGTTCCGCACCGCCTGCGGCAGCACGATGTAGGTCATCGCCTGCAGCCGGCCGAGCCCGGTCGACCGCGCCGCCTCGACCTGCCCCGCCGGCACCGAATCGATGCCGGCGCGCAGGATCTCGCCGTAGTAGGCGCCGGTGTTGAGGAAGAAGGCGATCGCCACGCAGGCGAAGCCACCCAGCTCCAGCCCGGCGAACGGCAGGCCGGCGAACAGCAGCACCAGCAGCACCAGCGGCGGGAAGGCGCGGAAGAAGTCGACCCACGCCATCAGCGGCCAGCGCACCGCCGGGTGGTGCACGGTCGCCAGCATGGCCAGCATCAGGCCGCCGACGAAGCCCAGCGGCACCACGATCAGGGACAGCAGGATCGTGTTCCACAGCCCGGCCAGGACGATCGGCCAGATCTGCTCGATGATCTGCGGGTTGAGGAAGGTCTCGATCATCGCTTCCACGCGAAGCGGGTCTCGATCCAGCGGGCGGCTACGACCACCGGCAGGAACAGGACGATGTAGGCCGCCGCGCCCAGCATCAGCGGCGACGGGTTGTAGGAATTGGACATCGCCGAGCTGGCCTGGCCCAGGATCTCGGTCACCGCCACGACGCTGCCGAGCGCGGTGCCCTTGGTGATGGCGATGGTGCGGTTGGTGAGCGGCGGGATGGTGAGGCGAAGCGCCTGCGGCAGGATCACGTTGATCAGGGTCTGGCCGTAGGACAGGCCGGTCGAGCGCGACGCCTCCCACTGGCCGCGGTGGATCGAGGTGATCCCGGCCCAGAAGATCTCCTCCGAGAACGCCATCAGCACGAAGCCGAGCGACAGCCACGTCGAGACGAAGCCGGACGGCGTCAGCTCGATCGCCGGCAGCCCGAAGTAGATCAGCACGATGATCACCAGCGGCGGCAACGAGCGGAACAGGTCGACGACGAAGACGATCAGCCAGTTGACCGGCCGGATGCCGAGCGCGCGCACCAGCGCCAGCGCCAGCCCGGCCGCCAGCCCGGTGACGACGACCAGCACCGCCAGCTCGATGGTCACGACCACGCCGGACAGGATGTCCGGCAGGTACTTGGCCATGACCTTGGCGTTGAAGAAGGTCTCGACGAAGCGATCCCAGGTCGACGTGGGGTCCATGGCGGGCTAGTGGCGCTGGATCTGGCCGATGAACGAGCGCGTGCGCTCCTGGGTCGGGTTCTCGAAGATCGCCGCCGGCGGCCCCTGCTCCACGATCAGGCCGTGATCCATGAACACCACGCGGTCGGCGGCGGCACGGGCGAAGCCCATCTCGTGGCTGACCACCACCATGGTCATGCCGCTCTGGCGCAGGTCGCGCATGACCTCGAGCACCGAGCCGACCAGCTCGGGATCGAGCGCCGAGGTCGGCTCGTCGAACAGCATGACCTTGGGCTCGAGCGCGATCGCGCGGGCGATCGCCACGCGCTGCTGCTGGCCGCCCGACAGCTGGCCCGGCGTGTGGCCGGCGCGGTCGGCGAGGCCGACCCGCCGCAGCGCCGCGAGGCCGAGTTCCTCGGCCTCCGCCCGCGACTTGCCCACGACCTTGCGCAGCGCCAGCGTCACGTTGCCCAGCGCCGTCATGTGCGGGTAGAGGTTGAACGACTGGAACACCATGCCGATCCGCTGCCGCGCATGGTTGATGTCGGTCTTCGGGCTGAGCATGTCGATGCCGTCGACCACGATCGAGCCGGAGGACGGTTCCTCCAGCCGGTTGAGGCAGCGCAGCAGCGTCGACTTGCCAGAGCCCGAGGGCCCGATCACGAACACCAGTTCGCGCTCGGCGACCACGAGATCGACGCCCTTCAGGACATGAAGGGCGCCGAAATGCTTGTGGATGCCGCGCGCTTCTACGATCGAATCAGCCACCGCACTTCAGCTCGTGCGGGGTCGGGTCGTAGCCCGGCATGTCCGGCACGCCGTAGCCCGGCGTGATCACGACGGCGAGGTCGTCGGCGGCCGGCTTCTTGCCGAACCACTTCTCGTAGAACTTGGCCATCGTGCCGTCCTTCTTCATGCAGTCGAGCGCGTCCTGCAGCTCGGCACGAAGCTTCGGGTTGTTCTTGGGCACCGGCGCGGCCCAGTGGGCGCGCGTGTCCTTGAGCTCGAGGTCGGCGACGAAGTTCGGGTTCTTGCCGGCGGCGTAGACGATCGTGGTGTTGCCGCCCAGCGTCGCGTAGGCGCGGCCCGAGATCACGGCCTGCGTGGCGTCCGGCTGGGTGTCGTAGACCTGGACGGTGAAGCCGTGCTTCTCGCCCATTTCCTTGGCGAGCTTCTCGTACGGCGTGCCCTTGTTGACCGACACCGACTTGCCCTTGAGGTCTTCCCAGCCCTTGATCGGCGGCGTGCCCTTCTTGATGCCGAACTGGTAGGCGGTCCACAGGTAGCCGGCGGTGAACAGCATGTTCTCCGCGCGCTCCCTGGTCACCGTGGTCGGCGCGGCGATGAAGTCGTAGCGGCCCGACTGCATGCCCGGGATCAGGGTCGAGAAGCTGACCGAGTCGATGGTGATGTCGCGCTTCATGCGCTTCGCCGCCTCGGTGAAGACGTCGATCTGGAAGCCCTCGACGCCGCCGCCCAGCTTGGGCATGGCGTGCGGCGCGAAGGTGCCGTCGACCCCGGTCCGGAGCGGCGGCTGCTTGTCCTGCGCGAGGGCCGGCCCCGCGCAGAGGAGTGCCGCGACCGCGATGGCCGCGAGGCGCCGATGCATCATTTCATAGTCTCCCTTCCAAGTGCCCATGGGCGAATACCCGAGGGGCAAAATCCCCAGACGCCGACGTTAGATCAGCCATTGGCTTAAAGCAATTTAGAGGCCATGGTGCGGCCCATGTCCGAGACCCAGCGCATCCTCGTCATCAACCCGAATTCCACCGAAGCGGTGACGCGCGGCATCGACGCCGCGATGGACCCGCTGCGCATGCAGGGCGGCCCCGCCATCGAGTGCGTGACCCTCGCGGAAGGCCCGCCGGGCATCGAGAGCCAGGCCCATGCCGACCAGGTCGTCGGTCCGATCGGCGAAATGGTGCGGCGTCGCGACGCCGACTGCTCGGCCTTCGTCATCGCCTGCTACTCCGATCCCGGCCTTCACGCCGCGCGCGAGATCACGACCAAGCCGGTGCTCGGCATCGCCGAGTGCGGCATCCTGACCGCCATGACCCTGGGCCAGCGCTTCGGCGTCATCTCCATCCTGCGGAAATCGATTCCGCGTCACCTGCGCTACGTCGGCCAGATGGGCGTGATGGACCGCATGGCCGGCGACCGCGCCATCGGCCTCGGCGTGCTGGCGCTGGCCGACGAGGTCCGCACCTTCGCGCGCATGGCCGAGGTCGCCGCCGAGCTGCGCGACCTCGACGGCGCCGACGTGCTGGTGATGGGCTGCGCCGGCATGGCGCGCTACCGCGAGCGCCTGCAGCGCCACGTCGGCCTGCCGGTGGTCGAACCCAGCCAGGCCGCCGTCGCCATGGCGATCGGCCGGTCCCGGCTGGCCTGGTCGGCCTAGGTCCGTCGAGGCGCCGGTCAGTCCGCCGCCCGGGCGGCGGTCAGTCCGCCGCCTTGTCCTTGGCCGTTCCCTTCTCGGGTCCCTTGGCGGCCGGCAGCTCGAAGCGGTCGTTGGTGTAGCAGTAGCGGTCCGCGAACATGCGGCCGACCGGGCGGTACTTGTCCATGTGGACGCGCATCGCCTTGGGATCCCACAGCTCGTCGCGGATGTGGAAGCGCAGCCCCTCGCCGATCACCAGCTGGCGGTCGTCCTTGACGTTGATCACCTGCCAGGTCCGGCACTCCATCGCCCACGGCGCGTCGGCCAGCCGCGGCGTCCGGATCTCGACCGACGGCGCCAGCTTGAGGCCGAGGTAGCCGGGCTCGCCGACCTCGGGCGGGAAGTCGCCGCTCGACTCGTGCATCGCCTTGGCCAGCGGCTCGTCGGTCAGGTTGACCACGAATTCCTTCTCGCGCTCGATGTTGGTCCAGGTGTCCTTGATCCGCCCGTCCGGCCGCTTGTTGATGGCGAACATCACCAGCGGCGGGTCCTCGGCGAAGACGTTGAAGAAGCTGAACGGCGCGGCGTTGACCACCCCGGTCGGACCGAGCGTGGTCACCCAGGCGATCGGCCGCGGCAGCACGAACGCCGTGAGGATCTTGTAGCGGTCGTGGTGGTTGACGTCGTTGACGGCGTACTGCATCGCCCTGCCTCCGGTACTCGTGCTTGGTTCAGTTGCTCGGCTCGACGACGACGCCGGTGCGCTCGACGATCAGCTTGTAGTGCTCGGGCCGGCGGTGCTTGGCGAAGTTGAACGTCGTGTTGCGGATGTACTCGCCCAGCTCCATGTCGCAGTCGTAGGCGATGACCTCGTCCTCCTCGGTCGTCGCCTTGGCGACGATCTCGCCGGTCGGCGCGACGATGGCGGTGCCGCCGTGCAGCCAGAAGCCGTCCTCCTTGCCCGCCTTGGCGACCGCCACGACCCAGATGCCGTTCTGGTAGGCCGCGGCCTGGATCGACAGGTTGTGGTGGAAGACGCGCAGGTACGGCGGCTCCTTGGGCGCGTAGACGTTGTCGGTCGGTGTGTTGTAGCCCAGCACCACCATCTCGGCGCCCTTCAGGCCCATGACGCGGAAGGTCTCGGGCCAGCGCCGGTCGTTGCAGATGCACTGGCCGACGATGATGTCGTCCTTGAACATCTTCCAGACGTTGAAACCGAGATCGCCGACCTCGAAGTACTTCTTCTCGAGGTGCTGGTACGGCGCGGCCGGGCGGTGCTCGGCGTGGCCGGGCAGGTGGACCTTGCGGTACTTGCCGACCAGCCGGCCGTCGGGACCGACCAGGATCGAGGTGTTGAAGCGGCGGGTCCTGCCCTCCTCCTCGGTCAGCTCGGCGTAGCCGAGGTAGAAGCCGATGCCCTTCGAGCGCGCCAGTTCGAACAGCGGCGCCGTCTCCGGGCTCGGCATCTGCGCCTCGAAGTACTTGTCGACCTCGGCCTGGTCCTCCATCCACCAGCGCGGGAAGAACGTGGTCAGCGCCAGCTCGGGGAAGACCACGAACTTGGAGCCGCGCGAATCGGCTTCCTTCAGCATCTCGACCAGGCGCTTGACCACGCTGGCACGGCTGTCGGCTCGGTTGATGGGGCCGAGCTGGGCAGCGGCGACTTTCAGGCGACGGGACACGGACCTTCTCCTCTAGAACAGCGGCTTGGCGCCGAACCGGCTCATCGCCTGCAGTTCGGGCGCGGCCTGGCCTTGCGGCTTGGCGGAATCGGGCGAGGCGCAGGGCAGGAACTGCCCCGAGCCGCGCTCGGCATTGAGCTTGCCGTCCTCGACCACGACGCGGCCGCGGCTGACCACGGTGACCGGCCAGCCGCGCACCTGGCGGCCCTCGTAAGGCGAGTAGCCGACGTTGTCGTGCAGGTCCTGCCAGCGGATCGTGACCTCGCGGTCGGCGTCCCAGATCGCGAAGTCGGCGTCGGAACCGACCGCGATCGTGCCCTTGCGCGGGTACAGGCCGTACAGCTTGGCGTGGTTGGCCGAGGTCAGCGCCACGAACTGCTGCAGCGTGATGCGGCCCTTCTGGACGCCCTCCGAGAACAGGATCGGCAGCCGGATCTCGAGGCCCGGGACGCCGTTGGCCATCTCCTTGAAGGTGGTCTTGTCGCCCTTCGGGATCTTGCCCTTCTCGTTGAACTGGTAGGGCGCGTGGTCGGACGAGAAGGTCTGGAAGGTGCCGTCCTTCAGCGCCGCCCACACCGCCTCCTGCGCTTGCGAATCGCGCGGCGGCGGGCTGCAGCACCACATCGCGCCCTCGACGCCGGGCTTGTCCATGTCGTCGGCGGTCAACGCGATGTACTGCGGGCAGGTCTCGCCGAAGATCTTGAGGCCCTTCTTCTGGGCCTGGCGCAGCGTCTCGATCGCCTCCACCTCCGACATGTGGACCAGCAGCAGCGGCGCATCGACCAGCCGCGCCAGCGAGATCGCGCGGTTGGTCGCCTCGGCCTCGGCGAGGCGGGCATGCGCGATGGCGTGGAACTTCGGCGCGACATGGCCCTGGTCGACCAGGTGGTGGGCCAGCCACTGGATCATGTCGTGGTTCTCGGCATGGACCATGACCAGCGCGCCGTCGCGCCGCGCCACCGCCAGGATGTCGAGGATCTGGTAGTCGCTGACCTTCATGGCGTCGTAGGTCATGTAGATCTTGAACGACGTGTAGCCGTCCCGGATCAGCGCCGGCAGCTCCTGGCCAAGCACCGCCGGGGTCGGGTCGGTGACGATCAGGTGGAAGGCATAGTCGATCACCGCCTTGGGCGTGGCGGCGGCGTGGTAGTCCTTGACCACCTCGCGCAGCGACATGCCGCGATGCTGGGCAGCGAACGGGATCACCGTGGTGGTGCCGCCGAACGCCGCCGAGACGGTGCCGGTGTAGAAATCGTCGGCGCACATCACGCCCATGCCCGAGCGCTGCTCGATGTGGCAGTGGCTGTCGACGCCGCCCGGCAGCACGAAGCGGCCCGCGGCGTCGATCTCGCGCGCGGCGGTGCCCTTCACGTCGGCGCCCAGCGCCGCCACCTTGCCGTCCTTGACGGCGATGTCGCCCTCGCTCTGGCGCTCGGCCGTGACGATCTTGGCGTTGCGGACGATCAGGTCGTAGTCGGCCATGGTCCTACTCCGCCGCCAGCCTGGAGGTCGTGGTGACCGGCCGGCCGGCCGCCGCGAGGCGGCGGTCGAGGCGCGCCACCAGGCTGTCGAGCTCGGCCCGGTCGACCGGACCCAGCGCGCTGCCCGGCGCGCGCTGGCGCGGGCTGCGGATGGCGCCGCGGCGGAACAGCACTTCCTTGCGGAGCGCCAGCCCGATGCCGACCTGCTGTTCGTGGCGGACCAGCGGCAGGTAGAGGTCGAACACGTCCTCGGCCTCCTCGTGCTTGCCGGCGGCGGCCAGCGCACAGACCTCGACCAGCATCTCCGGCCAGGCGAAGCCGGTCATGGCGCCGTCGGCGCCGCGGCGCAGCTCCTGCGGCAGGTAGAGGCCGCCGTTGCCGACCAGGATCGAGACCCGGCGTCGGCCCGGCTTCTTCTCGCCCTCGCGCACGCGGGTGAGCTTGGCGAGGCCGGGGCAGTCCTCGTGCTTCAGCATCACCAGCTGCGGGAAGTCGTCGACCAGCTTCTCGAACACCGACGGCGCGAGGTAGACGCCGGTCGTCTGCGGGTAGTCCTGGTACACGACGGGGATGTGCGGCCCCAGTTCCTTGAAGACCTGCGCGAAGTAGTTGTAGAGCCCCTCGTCACCCTTGAGACCCGGCGCCGGCGCCACCATGACGCCGGCGGCGCCGGCGCTCATCGCCTCGTGCGCCAGCAGGCGGACGTTTTCCAGGCCGGCGTGGCTGACGCCGACGATCACCTGGCGGCCTTGGGCGCGGTTCACCACCCGCTTCACCACCGTGATCGATTCCTCGCTCGAGAGCTTGTGGGCCTCGCCCATCATCCCGAGCAGGGTGAACCCGGTCACGCCGCAGCCGAGGTAGAAATCGGTCAGCGAATCGACGCTGGCGAGGTCCAGCGCGCCCTCGTCCGTGAACGGCGTGGCGGCGATGATGAAGACGCCCTTCGCCTGTTCGTTGAGTTTTCCTGCGGCCATCGACTTCGCTCCTCGGCGCGTTTCTTGCAGCGATCATGCCACCCGTCCCGTTCTTGTCGAGCGCGACGAGGTCGGTCAGTCTTCTATCCCGTGCGCGGGGCTGCGACAAAGGCATGGCGCGCCGGATCGCCCCTGGAAGCCGCTCCGCTTCGGCTGCGTTCTGCAGTTCGATCTCGGGCAGGCGCGGAGGGAGGACAGGGTGAAGACGACCAGGATCAGCAACCTCGACCACGTGGTCGCCTGGGACGAGGCCGAGCAGCGCCACGTCTACATCGACGGCGGCGACCTCGTGTTCCGGGGCAACGAGATCGTCCATGTCGGTCCGGGCTGGACCGGCACGGCGGACGCCACCATCGACGGCAGGGGCTTCATGGCGATCCCGGGCCTCGTCAACGTCCACAGCCATCCCTTCTCCGAACCGGCCAACAAGGGCCTGACCGAGGAGTTCGGCAGCGACAAGCTCGGCCAGAGCTCGCTGTACGAGTACCTGCCGGTGTTCGGCCTCGACGCCGAGGATGCAGGCCCCTCGACCATGGTGGCGATGTCGGAACTGCTGAAGAGCGGCGTCACCACCATCACCGACCTGTCGATGAGCCGCGACGGCTGGCTCGACGACCTCGCCGGCACCGGCATCCGCGCCGTGGTTTGCCCGATGATGCGGCAGGGCCACTGGTACACGAAGAACGGCCACACGGTGGAATACGCGTGGGACGAGAAGGCCGGCGCCAAGGCCTTCGAGGCGGCGATGAAGACCATCGACGCGGCGATGACGCACCCGAGCGGCCGCCTCTCGGCGATGGTCGGCCCGTCGCAGATCGACACCTGCCGCGAGGGCTATTTCAAGGAAGCGCTCCAGGAGGCCAGGCGGCGGCGCATCCCGATGCAGACCCATGCCTGCCAGGCGGTCGTCGAGTTCCACGAGATGGTCCATCGCCACGGCAAGACACCGATCGAGTGGCTGGAGGCGATCGGCGTGCTGGGACCCGATCTCGTGATCGGCCACGGCATCTTCCTCAGTGACCACCCGCAGATCCATTTCCCGCATGCCAACGACTTCGAGCGGCTGCGCGACTCGGGCGCCGCGGTGGCGCACTGCCCGACGGTGTTCGCCCGCCGCGGCATGGCCCTGAACACGATCGGCCGCTACATGGACGCCGGCATCACCGTCGGCATCGGCACCGATACGTTCCCGCACAACATGGTCGAGGAGATGAAGCTCGCCTGCTACGTCGCGCGCGTGGTCACGGGCAACTACAAGATGGGCACGACGCGGCATGTCTTCGAGGCCGCGACCGTGGGCGGCGCCAGGATCCTGCGCCGCCCCGACCTCGGCCGGCTGGCGCCGGGCTGCAAGGCCGACTTCTCGCTGGTCGACATGGACCACCCCTACATGCAGCCGGCGCACGAGCCGGTGCGCAGCCTGATCTACTCCGCCAGCGAGCGCGCCATCCGCCACGTCTACGTCGACGGCACCCAGGTCGTGAAGGACGGCAAGGTGCTGACGATCGACGTCGAGACCGCGACCGCCGGCCTGGTCGAGGGCCAGCGCAGGCGGCTGGCCACGGTGCCCCAGCGCGACTGGGCCGGCCGCACCGCCGACCAGCTGGCGCCGCCGGTCTACGGCACCCGGGATCGCCTGCCCCAGTCGCGCCCGGTGACGTGAAGCCGGCCGCGTTGCGGAAGCGGACGGCTGCCTGGCCGACGGACCTGCTCTACGCTGCGGCCGCGCAACGACGGCGAGGCAGCATGGCGATCCAGCAGGTGGTGGACTTCCGGGACGAGGTGGCGGAACTCGACCGGCTGCTCGCGACGCTCGCCGGGACGGATTGGACGCGTCCGACCGGCTTCAAGGCGTGGACGCCCGACGACATCGTCCGTCACCTGCACATCGGCGACGTCATGGCGCTGGCCTCCGCCACGGACCCGGCGGCGTTCAGCGCCCTGGTCGCCGACATCCAGGCCGCCCGCGCCGCCGGCCTCACACGCATCGAGGAGACCCGCCGGCGCCTCGACGGGCTGGGCGGCGCCGCGCTGCGCCTTCGCTGGCGCGACACCGCCGAGATGCTGTGCGACCGGCTCGGTGCCCTGCCCGCCGATGCCCGCCTGAAGTGGGCCGGCCCCGACATGGGCCTGCGCATGTTCGCGACGGCGCGGCAGATGGAGACCTGGTCGCATGCCCAGGCGATCTACGACCTGCTGGGCGTCGAGCGGCCGGCCGCGTCGGCCCGCCTGCGCAACATCGCCGAGATCGGCGTCCGCACCTTCGGCTGGGCCTACCGCAACCGCGGCATCGACGTGCCGCCGGTCATGCCCTCCGTGCGTCTCGCCGCGCCGTCCGGCGAGAGCTGGACCTGGGAGACGCCGGCCGCCGCCGATGCCGTCGAGGGTTCGGCCGTCGACTTCTGCCAGGTGGTGACGCAGACCCGCAACGTCGCCGACACGGCGCTGCGCGTCAGCGGCGATACCGCCCGGCACTGGATGACCATCGTGCAGTGCTTCGCCGGTCCGCCCGAGGACCCGCCAGCGCCGGGAACACGTCGTCCCGCTCGCTAGCGCGGCACGCCCGAGGTCGTCGAGTACTCGAAGTGCAGCGGCGTCTCGGGATGGACCAGCGCGTAGGCCGAGCGCGCGGCGATGGCGGCCTCCGCGAAGCCGGTCAGGATCAGCTTGAGCTTGCCCGGGTAGGTGGCGATGTCGCCGATCGCGAACACGCCCGGCTGGCTGCTGGCCATCGTCACCGGCGCGACCGCGACCTGGTTGTGCTCCAGCGCCAGGCCCCATTCGGCGATCGGCCCCAGCGACATGGACAGGCCGAAGAACGGCAGCAGCGCGTCGGCCTCGAGTCGTCGCGTCTCGCCGTCGAGCGTGGCCACGATCACGGCCTCGAGCCGGCCGTCGTGGCCCTCCAGCCCGTGCAGCTGGTACGGCACCACCAGCTCGACCTTGCCCTCCCCGACCAGCGCCTTGAGCCGCGCCTCGCTCTCGGGCGCGGCGCGGAACTTCGGCCGGCGATGGACCACCAGCACGCGCTCGGCCAGTTCGGCCAGCGACAGCGCCCAGTCGACGGCGCTGTCGCCACCGCCGGCGATCACCACGCGCTTGCCGCGGAAGTCCTCGCGCCGCGTGACGTAGTAGAAGACGCCCCGGCCCTCGTAGGCCTCGATGCCGGGCAGCGGCGGCCGGTTGGGGCCGAACGCGCCGACCCCGGCCGCGACGATCACGGCGCGACAGGCGATCACGGTTCCGGCCGAGGTGGTGACGGTCCAGCCGCCGGCCGCGCCCGCGGCCACCGACACGACCTGCTGGCCGAGGTGATACGTCGGCCGGAACGGCGCGGCCTGTTCCTGCAGGCGCGCCACCAGGTCGGCGGCGTCGATGCGCGGAAACCCTGGGATGTCGTAGATCGGCTTCTCGGGGTAGAGCGCGGTGCACTGGCCACCGGCATGGTCGAGCACGTCGACCACGTGGCACCCGAGCCGCACCATGCCGCATTCGAAGACGGCGAACAGGCCGACCGGCCCCGCCCCCACGATCACGACGTCGGTCTGGTGCGTCTGTCCTGCGGCCATGGCTCCAAGGTGGCGAAGAGAAACCACAAAATAAAGCCCCCGGTTCGGGCGGTGGGCCGCTGAACCGGGGGCGGAATTTGGTAGCTGGGGGCGGACTTGAACCGCCGACCCCGGCATTATGAGTGCCGTGCTCTAACCAGCTGAGCTACCCAGCCATGGGTGCGCGCTTTTATGCGGTCGGGCAGCGGGGTGTCAACTCGCCGGACGCCCCGCTCATTCCGGCTGGATTCCGGCCCGGACAACGATCCGGTCGCTCTTGGCGACCTCGTCGTGCACGAAGCGACGGAACTCGGCCGGGCTGGTGCCGGCGGCCACCGCGCCCTGCTCGCGCAGCGCCGCCTTGACCTCGGCGGCCTCCAGCGCCGCCACCAGCGCGGCGCGCAGGCGCTCGACGATCTCCGGCGGCGTCCCCTTGGGTAGGGCGACGCCCACCCAGGTGTTGAACTCGTAACCGGCGAAACCGAGCTCGGCCATGGTCGGCACCTCCGGCAGCGCCTCCGAGCGCGTCGCCGACATCACGGCCAGCGCCCGCAACTTGGCCGCGCGCACCAGCGGCACGGCCGGCGGCACGCTGCTGACCGCCATGTCGACGTGTCCGGCGACCGCGTCCTGCACCAGCGGCCCGGAGCCCTTGTAGGGCACGTGCAGCAGCTTCACGCCGGCCATGCTGGCCAGCAGCTCGGCGGCGAGGTGCTGCGGGCTGCCGCTGCCGATCGAGCCGTAGGAAACCGCGTCGGGTCGCGCGCGCGACGCCTCGATCATCTCGCGCAGCGACCGGTTGCTGCCGGCCGGCGCCACGAACACCAGCGGGAAGGTCGCGACCAGCGTCACCGGCTCGAAATCGCCGCGCGGGTCGTAGGCCATGTTGCGGAACAGGCTGGCGTTGATGGCCATCTCGCTCGCCGCGCCGAACAGCACCGTGTAGCCGTCGGGTGGGCTCTTCGCGACGGTTGCGGCGCCGATCATCCCGGTCGCGCCGGGCCGGTTCTCGATGATCACCGACTGCCCGAGGCTCTCCGACAGTTTCTGTGCCAGCGCACGGCCGGTGATGTCGGTGCCGCCGCCCGGCGGGTAGGGAATCACCAGCTTCACGGGCCGGGTGGGCCAGGTTTCCGCCTTCGCCGGCACGCTCACCCAGAAAACCGCGAGCAGCAGGAGCAGGATCAGCGCGACCCAGGGTCCCGGACGCGGCGATGGACCGCGGAACATGTCGAAGGCCATGCCCCCTTATGCGGGCGGGCCGTGACTCTGCCGTTACACCGGCGGGGGATCGATCCGCCGGATGAAGCCGCCGCCCAGCACGCGGTTGCCGGTGGTCGCGTCGTGGACGACGCAGGCCTGGCCCGGCGACACGCCCAGTTCCGGCTCCGCGAACCGCACCGTGGCGCGCTCGCCGTCGAGGCGGATCTCGGCCGGCCGCAGGGCCTGGCTGGAGCGCACCCGCACCTGCACCGGCAGGGCGCCGTCCGGCCGGGGCGCCAGCCAGTTGAGATCGTGCAGCGCGATCTCCTGCTGCGCGAGCGCGGCCCGCGGCCCGACCACGACCCGGCGGGTAGCGGGCTCGAGGCGCACCACGTAGAGCGGCTCGTTGTCCGTGCCGACCCGCTCGCCGAGGTTGAGGCCACGGCGCTGGCCGACCGTGAAGCGCACGATGCCGTCGTGCCGGCCGACGATGCGACCGGCGAGATCGACGATGTCGCCCGGCTCGCCGGCCTCGGGGCGCAGCCGCTGCACCACCGAGGCATAGTCGCCGTTGGGTACGAAGCAGATGTCCTGGCTGTCCGGCTTGTCGGCGACCGCGAGCCCGTAACGCTCGGCCAGCGCCCGGGTCTCGGGCTTCGACAGCGCGCCCAGCGGGAAGCGCAGGAAGTCGAGCTGTTCCACCGTGGTGCCGAACAGGAAGTAGCTCTGGTCGCGGTTCGGGTCGGCGCCGCGATGCAGTTCCGGTCCCGCCGGGCCGGCGACGCGCTGCACGTAGTGGCCGGTGGCGAGCGCGTCGGCGCCCAGTTCGCGGGCGGTGCGCAAGAGGTCGCGGAACTTGACCGTGCGGTTGCAGGCGATGCAGGGCACCGGCGTCTCGCCGCGCACGTAGGCGTCGGCGAAGGCATCCATGACCTCGCCGCGGAACCGGCTCTCGTAGTCGAGCACGTAGTGCGGGATGCCGAGCCGGCCGGCGACCTCGCGCGCGTCCTGGATGTCCTGGCCGGCGCAGCAGGCGCCGCTGCGGCCGACCGCGACGCCGTGGTCGTAGAGCTGCAGGGTGATGCCGACGACGTCGTAGCCGCGCTCCTTCAGCAGCGCCGCCGTGACCGACGAATCGACGCCACCCGACATCGCCACGACCACGCGGGTCGCGCCGGGCGCCTTGTCGATGTCGAGGTCGTTGCGGGGCATCAGCTTTCCCAGTTGCGTCGTGGCTCCCGGCCCCCGGTCGGGATGACGATCTAGTCCTGTCTGCGGTTGGGGTCGCGCACGGCCTTGGCGACGCCGTTGCGGTCGTAGACGATCACCACCCGGTCGCCCATCTGGACGTCGCCGTCGTCGACCTGGGCGATCGTCACGCGCTGGCCGTTGTCCTTCTGGACGGTGACCTCGATGCCGCGCCGGGTCGCGTTCTGGTCGATCGCGGTGCCGGCGATGCCACCGGCCACCGCGCCCAGGAGGCCGCCGACCACCGCGCCGCCGACCGAGTTCGTGGTCGCCGCACCGATCGCCGCGCCGCCGGCCGCGCCGAGACCGCCGCCGATCAGGGTGCCGTCGCTCACTCCGGTGTTGCCGCGCCGCACCGGGACCTCGCGGATCGCCACGATCCGGCCGGACTCGCCGCGGTAGCTGGCGGCCGGCGCGGTCTGGACAACGCCCGGCTGCACGCCGCCCTGCTCGCAGCCTGTCAGGCCGGCAACCAACGCCAGCGGAACGAGGGGGCCGAGCAGCCACTTGCCGAACATGCGCAATCCTTCTCCGGGTCCGTAACGAGCCGTCAGTCCGGGGTGCGCTGCTGCGCGCGGACCACCTGCGCGACGCCCTGCCGGTTCTGCACGATCTGCACACGGTCGCCCAGCTGGATGTCGCCATCGTCGGGCTGCGCCACCGTGACCTGCTGGCCGTCGTCGCGCTGGACCGTGACCTCGATGCCGCGGCCGGGGGCGCGCTGGCCGTCGGCGATGGTGCCGGCGATGGCGCCGCCGACGGCGCCGATCAGGGCGCCGACGAGCCCGCCGCCGAGGCTGTTGCTGGTGATCGCGCCGATGGTGGCGCCGGTGCCGGCGCCGAGCAGGCCGCCGAGGAACGCGCCGTTGCCGCTACCGCCGCCGCTGCGGCCGGCGCCGCCGGCCAGGCCGACCTCGCGGATCGAGACCACGCGGCCGGCATCGCCGATCGCGCCGGTCGCGCTGCCCTGGGCCGGGTAGGAAGCCTGCTGCACGCCACCGGCCGGCGGGGTCGCCGGCACCGTGACGGCCTGTGGCCCGGACGTGCTGACGATGCCGGGCTGAACGCCGTTGGAAGCGCACGCGCCGAGCCCGGCTGCCAGCATCAGCGGCAGCACCAGTTTGCGAATCCACTTGCCCCTCATCGAAGCCCCTCCCGGCCGCATACCGTATACGCCGACATTTTCGGCCAAATTACGGCTGCCGTCGCGGCCTTATCGCGCCTAGTCGCGTTCCTCGATCCAGGCCGCCTGGATGGCCTCGAGGATCTTCTCGTTGGAGCGATTGGGGTCGTCCTCGAAGCCCGGCAGTTCGAGCACCCAGCGGTGCAGGTCGGTGAACCGGAGGTTGACGTTGTCGACCTCGGGATGGCGCTCCTCGAGCTCGATCGCGATGTCGCGCACGTCGGTCCAGCGCAGTTTCCTCGCCATGTCCGCCTCCCCGCCTACTTGTCGACCATCATGTTGCGGGTCGCCGCCGGCAGCCGCACCACCAGGCCGTCCAGATCGTCGGTCATGCGGATCTGGCAGCCCAGCCGCGAGGTGTGGGTCAGGCCGAAGGCGAGGTCGAGCATGTCCTCCTCGTCCTCGCTGGCCGGCGACAGCTTGTCGAACCAGGCATCCTCGACCACGACATGGCAGGTCGAACACGCCAGCGAGCCCTCGCAGGCGCCCTCGATGGCGATGTGGTTGCGGTGGGCGATCTCCAGCACGCTGAGGCCGAGCGGCGCATCGACTTCCTGGCGCACGCCGTCCTTCAGGATGAACGTCATCTTCGGCATCTACGAATTCCCTGTCGTCATTGGCCGGCCGGATCGGCCACCCGGCTCTCGAGATCGTTCACCGAGCGCCCGGCCAGCGCGGCGCGGATGCCGCGGTCCATGCGGCGCTCGGCGAACGGCTTGGACAGCGTCTCGAGGTCCTCGGCCGCGGCGTTGATCGCCTCGCGGTCCTCGCCCGCCATCGCCGCCTCGACCCGCTCCCGCGCCGCGTCGAGCGCCGCGCGCTCGGCGGCGTCGAGCAGGTTGCCGTCGCTGGCCAGCGCCGCGTCGAGCGCGAGCAGGTTGCGGCGTGCCTCGACCCGCGCCTCGGTCAGCAGCCGCTGCGTCATGTCGGCCTCGGCGTTGTCGAGGCTGTCGTAGAGCATGTCGGCCATGTCGTCGTGGCTGAGCCCGTAGGTCGGCTTGACCTCGATGCGCTGGGCCACGCCGGTGGTGCGCTCCTCCGCCGACACCGTCAGCAGGCCGTCGGCGTCGACCGCGAAGGTGACGCGGATGCGCGCCGCGCCCGCCGTCATCGGCGGGATGCCCAGCAGTTCGAAGCGCGCGAGGCTGCGGCAGTCGGCGACCATCTCGCGCTCGCCCTGCGCGACGTGGATCGCCATCGCCGTCTGGCCGTCCTGGTAGGTCGTGAAATCCTGCGCCAGCTGCACCGGGATCGGGGTATTGCGGGGCACGATCTTCTCGACGATGCCGCCCATCGTCTCCAGCCCGAGCGACAGCGGCGTGACGTCGAGCAACAGCGTGTCGCCGCCGCCGGTCAGCGCCTCGGCCTGCAGCGCCGCGCCCAGCGCCACGACCTCGTCGGGATCGATGTCGGTGAGCGGCGCCTTGCCGAGGAAGCGGGCGACCTCGGCCCGCACCAGCGGCACCCGCGTCGAGCCGCCGACCAGCACGACGCCGTGGACGTCGGCCGCGGCCATGCCGGCATCGGCCAGCACCTGGCGCGCGATCTCGACCGAGCGCGCGACGTAGTCGGCGATCATGGACTCGAAGTCGGCGCGGCCGAGCGAATGGAACGACGGCACGCCGGCGACCTCGAGCCGGCCCGAGGCCTGGTCGCGGTCGGACAGCTGCTCCTTCATCTGGCGGGCCAGCGCCAGGGCGCTCTTCACCGCCGTCTCGTCGATCTCGCCTTCGAGCCCGTCGGCCTTGCGCTCGGCCAGCATGCGCTCGGCGATGGCGCGGTCGAAGTCGTCGCCGCCCAGCGCGGTGTCCCCGCCGGTGGCCAGCACCTGGAACACGCCCTTCTCCAGCCGCAGCAGCGAGAAGTCGAAGGTCCCGCCGCCGAGATCGTAGACCGCGTAGAGGCCCTCCGCCCCCTTGTCGAGGCCGTAGGCCAGCGCCGCCGCGGTGGGTTCGTTGACCAGCCGCAGCACTTCCAGGCCGGCGACGCGGGCGGCGTCGCGGGTCGCGGTGCGCGCGGCATCGTCGAAGTAGGCGGGCACGGTGATCACCGCGCGCTCGACCGGCTTCTCCAGCGCCGCCTCGGCGCGGCGGCGCAGCGTCTTCAGGATCTCGGCCGAGATCTCGACCGGCGAGCGGGCCCTGCCGCCGATGCGCAGCTTGACCATGTCGGTCTCGCCGCTGCCCGGCTCGATCTCGTAGGGCAGGACGCCGGCGACCGCGTGCAGGTCGGCGGCGCCGCGGCCCATCAGCCGCTTGACCGACGACACGACGCGGCGCGGTTCGCTGGCCAGCAGGGCGCGGGCGTCCTCGCCGACCGCCACGCCGCCGGCCTCGGGATAGCCGACCACCGACGGCACCATGGCGCGGCCGGTCTCGTCGTGCAGCGCGGCGGGCTTGCCCTCGCGCGCGATCGCCACCACCGAGTTGGTCGTGCCGAGATCGATGCCGACCGCCAGCGAGCCCTCGCCGGCATGCGGCAGGGGCGTTTCGCCTGGCTCGTGGATCTCCAGCAGCGTCATGCTCTCTGCCGTTCGATGTTGGTCCGCCGCGCCCGCGCCTCCTCGGCGAACTTGTCGAGGTAGCGCAGGCGAAGGAGCGCCTTTCTGATGGCTGGCTTGTCGCCTGCCAAGAACAAAGTCGAGAGCCCGTCGAGAGCCGTTCGCACCTGCTCGCGGGCCCGCTCCGCCAGCCGCTCCACGGCGTCGACCGTGGCCGCCTCGTGCAGCTCCTCGCGCGCCTCCATGGCTTCCATCAGCAGCCCGGGATCGTCGATCGTCCTGCCGTCGCTCGGCAGGTCGACGCCGTTCAGCGACGCGAGGTAGACGGCACGACCCAGCGGGTCCTTGAGCGTGCGGTAGGCGTCGTTGAGCGCCGCCGCCTCGCTCGAGGCCCGCGCCCGCTCCTCGGGCGGACGGGCCACGAAGCGGTCGGGGTGCCACTGCCGCTGCAGCGCGAAGTAGGCCCGATCGAGCGCGGCCGGGTCGAGGTCGAGCGCCGCCGGCAGTCCCAGCCGCGCGAAGTGATCCATGGCGCGATCAGACGTGGAAGGATTCGCCGCAGCCGCAGCGGCCCTTCTCGTTCGGGTTCCTG
>CAYQRL010000014.1:0-121574 GCA_964420105.1 uncultured Reyranella sp. | reverse complement strand
CGGCATTCATGGTCTGAGCGAAGAGCTTGGCGGGAAGATCGAGATAGACGCCGCCGGGGCGGCCCGAGACGGCGGCGCGAATGGCGCGTGCGACGCCGACGCCGATGTCCTCGGCATGCAGGACGCGGAAGGCGGCCTTGGCCACGGTTTTCGCCACGGCGAGCTGGTCCATCTCCTCGTAGTCGCCCTGTTGCAGGTCGACGATCTCGCGCTCGGACGAGCCCGACACCAGGATCATCGGGAAGCAGTTGGTGGTGGCGTGGGCCAGCGCGGTCAGGCCGTTGAGGAAGCCCGGCGCCGAGACGGTCAGGCAGACGCCCGGCTTCTGGGTCAGGAAGCCGGCGATCGCGGCGGCGTAGCCCGCGTTCTGCTCGTGGCGGAACGACAGCACGCGGATACCGGCGGCCTGCGCCATGCGGCCGAGGTCGGTGATGGGAATGCCGGGCACGCCGTAGATCGTGTCGAGGCCGTTCAGCTTCATCGCGTCGATCACGAGGTTGAAGCCGTCGGTCAGCTCCTCGCCGTCATCGACCGCTGCCGCCTTGGTTGCTGCTTCCGCCATGGGGTCCTCCGAATGCTCTCTTTCAGTCCAGGTAGTCGGCGTGCCGGGCCACGTGCTTCGCGAGGCCCAGCGCGTGCTCTCTCACCAGGTCCTCGGCGCGCTCGGTGTCGCGCGCCTCGAGCGCCCTGATGATGTTCATGTGGTCGCGGATCGAGCGATCGACGCGGTCGTCCTCGCCGATCGTCGCGCCGCGGATCATGCGCATGTGGGTGAACAGGTTCTCGGCCAGCTGGATCAGCGCCTTGTTGCCGCTCAGCTCGATCAGCGACTGGTGGAACCGGATGTTGACCTCGGAATACTCGTCGAGCTTGGCGTGCAGCTTGTCGCCCTCGAAGGTGGCGAACATGCGGCGCAGGCCGGCGATGTCGTCGTCGCTCGCGGTTTCGGTGATCAGCCGCGCCGCCATGCTCTCGAGCGCCGCCCAGGCCTGGATCAGCTCGATGACCTCGCGCTTGGTCTTGCGCACGACGTAGATGCCGCGGCGCGGCACCGAGCGCACGAAGCCCTCGCGCTCGAGCTGCGCCATCGCCTCGCGTACCGGCGTTCGCGAGATGCCGAAGTCCTGCGCCAGCTGCCGCTCGTCGAGCCGGATGTCGGTGCGCGAGCGGTAGATGTCGGAGGACACGATGACATGCCGCAAGGCCGCGTAGGCCTTGTCCTTGAACGTCTCCCGACCGTCGATCGGGGCGACCACCAGGCGCGCCTCGCTCATGGAAACGGAATCCCTCCCGAAGCCGGCCCCCACCGGCTGAATTCATTATTCATTATTCCACGGGCCGGGCCGCGTCCAGAGCGGGCGAGACATCACGGTCGGTGGGGATCCTTCAGGAAGCGGTGCGCGGCGCCCGCAGGCGGTCCCAGGCCCTCGACAGGATCGGCCAGAACAGGGCGACCAGGCCCAGCACCATGATCGTGCTGACCAGCGGGTTCGAGAAGAAGACGCCCATCCCGCCCTGCGACACCAGCAGCGACTGGCGGAAGGATTCCTCCGCCTTGTCGCCCAGCACGATCGCCAGCACCAGCGGCGCCAGCGGGTAGTTGCACTTCTTCAGGAGGTAACCGGCGACCCCGAACACCAGCATCATCACGACATCGAAGGTGTTGTTGTGCACCGTGTAGGCACCGATCGCGCAGACCACCAGGATGATCGGGGCGATGATGCTGAAGGGCACGCGCAGGATGGCGGCGAACACCGGCACCATGGTCAGGACGATGATCAGGCCGACGATGTTGCCGAGGTACATGCTGGCGATCAGGCCCCACACGAAGTCCTTCTGCTCGACGAACAGCAGCGGTCCGGGCTGCAGGCCCCAGATCAGCAGGCCACCCAGCAGCACCGCCGCGGTCGGCGACCCTGGCACGCCCAGCGACAGCATCGGCAGCAGGGCCGAGGTGCCGGCGGCGTGGGCCGCGGTTTCCGGCGCCACCACCCCCTCGATCTCGCCCGAGCCGAACTTGTCGCCCTTGCGCGAGGTCCGCTTGGCGATGCCGTAGCTCATGAACGAGGCCGGGGTCGCGCCGGCCGGGGTGATGCCCATCCAGCAGCCGATCAGGCACGAGCGCAGCGAGGTCATCCAGTAGCGCGGCAGTTCCTTCCAGGTCTGCCACACCACGGCCGGGTTGATGCCCGAGGCCTTGCCCTTGAAGGACAGGCCCTCCTCCATGGTCAGCAGGATCTCGCCGATGCCGAACAGTCCGATGACGGCGATCAGGAAGTCGAAGCCGCCGAGCAGTTCATGCGAGCCGAACGTCAGGCGCAGTTGGCCGGTCACAGTGTCGGTGCCGACCGCGGCCAGCGCGAAGCCCAGCATCATGGCGGCGATGGTCTTGGTCGGCGGCTCCTTGCCCATGCCGACGAAGCTGCAGAAGGCGAGGAAGAACACCGAGAACTTCTCGGCCGGGCCGAACTGCAGCGCGAAGCTCGCGACCAGCGGTGCCGCCAGCGTGATGACGACGACCGCGAACAGCGCGCCGATGAACGACGAGGTGAAGGCGGCGGTGAGCGCCTCGCCGGCCTTGCCGTTCTGCGCCATCGGGTGGCCGTCGAAGGTCGTCGCCACCGACCACGGTTCGCCGGGGATGTTGAACAGGATCGAGGTGATGGCGCCGCCGAACAGCGCGCCCCAGTAGATGCAGGAGAGCAGGATGATCGCCGAGGTCGGCGACATGCTGAAGGTCAGCGGCAGCAGGATCGCCACGCCGTTGGCGCCGCCGAGGCCCGGCAGCACCCCGATGATGACGCCGAGGATGATGCCGACCACCATGTACAGGAGGTTCTGCCAGCTGAGGACGACGGCGAAGCCCGTCATCAGATCGCCAATGCCTTCCATCGTTCTCCCGGCCCCCCGCGGCAGCTTCCCGGCCTAGAGGCCGAGCATGTCCTCGATCGGCCCCTTCGGCAGGGGAACGAGGAACCACATTTCGAACGTGATGTAGGTCAGCACCGGCACGCCGATGGCGATCGCCAGCGTCAGCGCCCAGCCGTAGCGGCCGATCCAGCGCATGAAGCCGCCGATCAGCAGCGCCGACGACAGGTAGATGCCGAGCCACGGGATCGCCGCGACGTAGATCGTGAGCGGCACCACGACCTTCATCACCTGCCGGAGCTGGCCCCAGCTCGCGAACAGGCCGCGGCTGGCGTGCTTCCAGGCGCGGGCAAGGTTGTAGAGGCTGGTCAGGACGACGATCAGGCCGATCCAGAACGGGAAGAAGCCCGACTTCGGCCCCTCGGCGCCCCAGCCGATCCCGACCTGCAGGCTGCCGGCGATGGTGACGGCGCCGAGCAACGCCATGACGGCGGCGACGGCGACCTCGACATGGTGCTGGCGGGGGCCGCTCGAATGCTCACCCGGCGAATCGGACATCGTTATCTCTGCCTCTTCGATGCGACGCACGGAAAGGCGCGGGAGCGGCGTGTCGCTCCCGGCCGGGCCGGTTCATGGCCGCTGGATCAATTGCTCGCCAGGAACCCGGCGTCCTTCATCAGGTCGCGGTGGCGCTTCTCCTCGCCCTCGACCCACTTCGTGTAGTCGGCGCCCGACATGAAGGACTGGTTGAAGGCGCCGTCGGCCATCAGTTGCGCCCATTCCGGCGTCGCCCGCACCTTCTTGAACAGCTCGACGTAGAAGTCGACGGCGTCCTTCGGCGCGTTGGCCGGCATGAAGATGCCGCGCAGCATCAGGTACTCGATGTCGAGGCCCTGTGACTTGCAGGTCGGGATATCGGACCAAGACATGTCTCCCGCGACCTTGTCCTTGCCGGCCAGCGGCTTGGCGTCGAACACGCAGAGCGGCCGCACCTTGCCGGCGCGCCACTGCGCCACCGCCTCGATCGGGTTGTTCACGGTCATGTCGATGTGCTTGCCGACCAGCTGCACCGCGACCTCTCCGCCGCCCTTGTAGGGCACGTAGGTGATCTTGTTGCCGATCGCCTTTTCCAGGGCGACGGTGATGATCTGGTCTTCCTGCTTGGAGCCGGTGCCGCCCATCTTGAACTGGCCGGCCGGCGCCGCCTTGATGGCCGCCATCAGCTCGGCCGCCGTCTTGTACGGCGAGTCGGCATTCACCCACAGGACGAATTCGTCGAGCGCCAGCATCGCCACCGGGGTCATGTCCTTCCACGAGAACGGAATGCCGGTGGCCAGCGGGGTGGTGAACAGGTTGGACAGCGTGATGACCAGCTTGTTGGGATTTCCCTTCGAGTTCTTGATGTCGAGGAAGCCCTCGCCGCCGGCGCCGCCGGCCTTGTTCACCACAACCATGCTCTGCTTCATCAGGTTGTGCTTGGTGATGATGCCCTGGATCATCCGGGCCATCTGGTCGGCGCCACCGCCGGTGCCCGCGGGGACGATGAACTCGACGTTCCGGGTCGGCTCCCAGGCCATGGCCGGCGTCACCGGGACGGCGGCGGCGATGGCGGTGGCGACGGCACCCATGGCAAGCGCGGCGACGCGCGAACGAAGCGCAACGATCATCGTCAAGTCCCCTCCCGAAGCAGTTTGTTTTTGCTAGTTTCGCAAAACCTTACAATGATCGCGGCGACGGGTCGAGCGGACAGGTTCATGATCGACAAGCTCGAATTCCTCATCGCCCTGGCGCGGGAAAAGAACTTCGGCAAGGCCGCCGAGCAGTGCGGCGTCACGCAGCCGACCTTCTCGGCCGGGATCAAGCAGCTCGAGGACACGCTGGGCGTGCTGCTCGTGCAGCGCACGTCGCGCTTCCTCGGCTTCACCGCGGAGGGCGAGCGGGTCCTCGACTGGGCGCGGACCATCGTGTCGGACACGCGGGCGATGCGCGAGGAGGTGCGGACGCTGCGCCAGGGCCTGAGCGGGCACCTGAAGATCGCGGCGATCCCGACCGCGCTGGCGATGGTTTCCGCCCTGACCACGCCCTACCGCGCCAAGCATCCCAAGGTGAAGTTCACCGTCCTGTCCCGGACCTCCAGCGACGTGCTGTCGATGCTGGAGAACCTCGAGGTCGATGCCGGGCTGACCTACATCGACAACGAGCCGCTGGGCCGGATGCGCGCGGTGCCGCTCTACCTCGAGCAGTACCGGCTGCTGACCTCGGCCGACAGCCCGCTGGGCGACCGTGACCGCGTGACCTGGGCCGAGGTCGGCCGCATCCCGCTGTGCCTGCTGACGCCGGACATGCAGAACCGGCGAATCATCGACAGCCTGCTGCACGCCGCCGGCGAACGCCCGGAGCCGACCCTCGAATCCAACTCGATGATCGTGCTGTTCAGCCATGTCCGCACGGGGCGCTGGGCCAGCGTCATGCCCGAGAAGCTGGCCGACACGCTGGGCCTGACCGAGCGGTTGCGGGCGATCCCGATCGTCGAACCCGAGGCGGTCCACAAGATCGGGCTGGTGGTCCCGCCGCGCGAGCCGATGACACCGCTGGTCTCGGCCCTGGTCGCGGAAGCGATCCGGCTGGAGAAGTCGCTCCGCTGACCAGATGTAGTGTCATGAGCCATGACGAACACAACATTTGGACATTTTGATCGGATTTCTTGGGAAGAGTAGCGAAGAACGATAGATTTGTTCTATCGCAGCACCGGTTAGCTTTATTGCGCGGGGCGTCGTCGACACCCACCAATGGACCGAACATCGGGAGAAGGCGCCAATGGCGGCGTGGAACGAAGCCCAGGGCAACCAGATCATCCAGCGCCACGCGGGTCGGGAAGGCGCGCTGCTGCCCATCCTGCACGACATCCAGGGAGCATTCGGCCACGTGCCGTCGGAGGCGGTGCCGGCGATCGCGCAGGCCCTCAACCTGACGCGGGCCGAGGTCCACGGCGTCGTCACCTTCTACCACGACTTCCGTGACCGGCCGGCCGGCCGCCACGTGCTGAAGCTGTGCCGGGCCGAGGCCTGCCAGTCGGTCGACGGCGAGGCGCTGGCCGAGCAGGTGCTGGCGCACTTCGGCATCGGCTGGGGAGGCACCACGCCCGACGGCCGCATCACCATCGAGGCGACCTACTGCCTCGGCCTCTGCGCCTCGGGACCGTCGGCGCTGCTCGACGGCGAGCCGATCGCACGGCTGACCCCGGCATCGATCCCGGAGATCGCCCGCGAGGTCGGCCGATGACGACCCGCATCTTCGTGCCGCGCGACGCCGCGGCCCGTGCCGTCGGCGCCGACAGGGTCGCCGCCGCGATCGCCGAGACCGCGCGGAAGCAGGGCCTGGCCATCGAGCTGGTGCGCACCGGCTCGCGCGGACTGTTCTGGCTGGAGACGCTGGTCGAGGTCGAGATCGAGGGCCGCCGCATCGGCTTCGGCCCGGTCGCGCCGGCCGACGTCGACTCGCTGTTCGCGAACGGACTGCCGGCGCCCACCCACCCGCTGTGCGTCGGGGCGCCGGAGGAGATCCCGTTCCTCAAGCGCCAGACCCGCATCACCTTCGCGCGTTGCGGCATCGTCGATCCGCTGTCGATCGACGACTGGCGCGCCCACGGCGGTGGCCGCGGCCTCGCCCGGGCGCGGCAGCTGGGCGCCGCGGCGACGATCGAGGAAGTCACGAAGTCCGGCCTCCGCGGACGCGGCGGCGCCGGCTTCCCGACCGGCATCAAGTGGAAGACGGTCGCCGACACCGCGGCCGACCGCAAGTACGTCGTCTGCAACGCCGACGAGGGCGACTCCGGCACCTTCGCCGACCGCATGCTGCTGGAAGGCGACCCGTTCGCGCTGATCGAGGGCATGGCGATCGCGGCCTTCGCGGTCGGCGCGTCCAGGGGCTACGTCTACATCCGCTCGGAGTACCCCGACGGCATCCGCGTCTTCGGCGAGGCGCTGAAGCTGGCCGAGCGCGACGGCCTGCTGGGTCCCGCCGCGGGCTTCGACATCGAGATGCGGGTCGGCGCCGGCGCCTACGTCTGCGGCGAGGAAACCTCGCTGCTGGAGAGCCTCGAGGGCAAGCGCGGCCAGGTCCGCGCCAAGCCGCCGCTGCCGGCCCACAAGGGCCTGTTCGGCAAGCCCACCGTGATCAACAACCTGGTGTCGCTGGCGACCGTGCCGGCGGTGCTGGCCGACGGTGGCGAGCGCTACGCCGCGCTGGGCATGGGCCGCTCGCGCGGCACCATGCCGATCCAGGTCGCGGGCAACGTCCGCCACGGCGGCCTGTTCGAGGCGGCGTTCGGCCTGACGCTGGGCGAGATCGTGGACGGCATCGGCGGCGGCACGCGCAGCGGCCGCCCGGTCCGCGCGGTGCAGGTCGGCGGCCCGCTGGGCGCCTACTTCCCGCGCAGCCTGTTCGACACGCCGTTCGACTACGAGGCGTTCGCGGCGAAGGAGGGGCTGATCGGCCACGGCGGCGTCGTGGTGTTCGACGATACCGTCGACATGGCGCGCCAGGCCCGCTTCGCGCTCGAGTTCTGCTCGATCGAATCGTGCGGCAAGTGCACGCCCTGCCGCATTGGCTCGGTGCGCGGCACCGAGACCATGGACCGCATCATCCGCGGCGAGCGGGTCGAGGCCAACCTCGCGCTGGTCGAGGACCTCTGCCAGACGCTCAAGTTCGGCTCGCTGTGTGCGCTCGGCGGCTTCACGCCCTACCCGGTGATGAGCGCCATCCGTCATTTCCCCGAGGACTTCCGGCCGCGCCTGCAGGCGGCGGCGGAGTAGAGGAGCAGGCCATGTCCCTCGTTCACGAAATCGACTACGGCACCCCCGCCAGCAAGGCGACCGAGATGGTCACCCTGACCATCGACGGCCAGGCGGTGACGGTCCCCGCCGGCACCTCGATCATGCGGGCGGCGATGGAGATCGGCACCAAGGTGCCCAAGCTCTGCGCCACCGACTCGGTCGATGCTTTCGGCTCGTGCCGCCTCTGCCTGGTCGAGATCGCCGGCCGGCCCGGCACGCCGGCTTCCTGCACCACGCCGGTCGCGCCCGGCATCGTCGTCTCGACCCAGACCGAGCGGCTGAAGCAGATCCGCAAGGGCGTGATGGAGCTCTACATCTCCGACCACCCGCTCGACTGCCTGACCTGCGCCGCCAACGGCGACTGCGAGTTGCAGGACATGGCGGGCGCGGTCGGCCTCCGCGAGGTCCGCTACGGCGAGGGCGAGACCCACACGAAGCAGGCCAAGGACGAGTCCAACCCGTACTTCACCTACGACCCGTCGAAGTGCATCGTCTGCTCGCGCTGCGTGCGCGCCTGCGAGGAAGTGCAGGGTACCTTCGCGCTGACCATCCAGGGCCGCGGCTTCGACTCCAGGGTCTCGCCCGGCATGAACGAGTCGTTCCTGTCGTCGGAGTGCGTGTCGTGCGGCGCCTGCGTGCAGGCCTGCCCGACCGCGACCCTGTCGGAGAAGAGCCTGATCGAGATCGGCACGCCCGAGCACTCGGTGGTGACGACCTGCGCCTATTGCGGCGTCGGCTGCAGCTTCAAGGCCGAGATGCGCGGCGAGGAGCTGGTGCGCATGGTCCCCTACAAGGATGGCAAGGCCAACCGCGGCCACAGCTGCGTCAAGGGCCGCTTCGCGTGGGGCTACGCCAACCACAAGGAACGCATCCTCAAGCCGATGGTCCGCGAGAGCATCGACCAGCCGTGGCGCGAGGTCAGCTGGGACGAGGCGATCGGCCGCGTCGCCTCGGAGTTCCGCCGCCTCCAGGACAGGTACGGGCGGCTGGCGATCGGCGGCATCACCTCGTCGCGCTGCACCAACGAGGAGACCTACCTCGTCCAGAAGCTGATCCGCGGCGGCTTCGGCAACAACAACGTCGACACCTGCGCCCGCGTCTGCCATTCGCCGACCGGCTACGGGCTCAAGACCGCGTTCGGCACCTCGGCCGGCACCCAGGATTTCGATTCGGTCGAGCAGTCCGACGTCATCCTGGTGATCGGCGCCAACCCGCCCGACGCCCACCCGGTGTTCGCCTCGCGCATGAAGAAGCGCCTGCGCGCCGGGGCCAGGCTGATCGTGATCGATCCGCGCCGCACCGACCTGGTGCGCTCGCCGCACATCGAGGCGCAGTACCACCTCGCGCTGCGGCCCGGCACCAACGCCGCGATGCTCAACGCCATCGCCCACGTCATCGTCACCGAGGGCCTGGTCAACGAGGCGTTCGTCCGCGAGTTCTGCGACCGCGACGCCTTCGAGGACTGGGCGGCGTTCGTGGCCGAGCCGCGCAACAGCCCGGAGAACGTCGGCCTGCTGACCGGCGTGCCGGCCGACGCGATCCGCGGCGCGGCGCGCCTCTATGCCACGGGCGGCAATGCCGCGATCTACTACGGGCTGGGCGTCACCGAGCACAGCCAGGGCACCACCGCGGTGATGGCGCTGGCCAACCTCGCGATGGCGACCGGCAACCTCGGCCGGCCGGGTGTCGGCGTTAACCCGCTGCGCGGCCAGAACAACGTCCAGGGCTCGTGCGACATGGGCTCGTTCCCGCACGAGTTGCCGGGTTACCGGCACATCTCCGAGGACGCCACCCGCACCATGTTCGAGCAGATGTGGGGCCGGCCGCTCGACGCCGAGCCGGGCCTGCGCATCCCCAACATGTTCGACGCGGCGATCGACGGCACCTTCAAGGGCCTCTACGTGCAGGGCGAGGACATCCTGCAGTCCGATCCCAACACCCACCACGTCAAGGAAGCGCTGGCGGCGATGGAGTGCGTGGTCGTGCAGGACCTGTTCCTGAACGAGACCGCCAACTACGCCCACATCTTCCTGCCGGGCTCGACCTTCCTCGAGAAGGACGGGACCTTCACCAACGCCGAGCGCCGCATCAACCGGGTGCGCCGCGTCATGACGCCGAAGAGCGGCATGGCCGACTGGGAGATCACGCTGGCGATCGCCAGGGCGATGGGCTTCGAGATGAAGTACGACCATCCCTCGCAGGTGATGGACGAGATCGCGGCGCTGACGCCGTCGTTCACCGGCGTCTCGTACGACCTGCTGGAGAAGGTCGGCTCGGTCCAGTGGCCGTGCAACGAGAAGGCGCCGCTCGGCACGCCGGTCATGCACATCGGCGGCTTCGCCCGCGGCAAGGGCAACTTCATGATCACCGAGTACGTGCCGACCGACGAGAAGGTCGGCCCGCGCTTCCCGCTGCTGCTGACCACCGGCCGCATCCTCAGCCAGTACAACGTCGGCGCCCAGACGCGGCGCACCGAGAACGGCGCCTGGCATGCCGAGGACGTGCTGGAGATCCACCCGCACGACGCCGAGCAGCGCGGCGTGCGCGACGGCGACTGGGTCCGGCTGAACAGCCGCGCCGGCGAGACCACGCTGCGCGCGAAGATCACCGACCGGGTCGCGCCGGGCGTCGTCTACACGACGTTCCACCATCCCGACACGCAGGCCAACGTGGTGACGACCGACTACTCCGACTGGGCGACCAACTGCCCCGAGTACAAGGTGACCGCGGTGCAGGTCGCGCCGTCCAACGGCCCGAGCGAATGGCAGCGCGAGTACGCCGAGCAGGCCCGGCACAGCCGGCGCATCGCGGTGGCGGCGGAGTAGGGCGATGTCCGGACAGACGCCCCGGCTGGTCATGATGGCCAACCAGATCGCCAAGTTCTTCGTGCCGCAGCGCCGCGGCGACCCGGTGGCGGAGATCGCCGACCACCTCGAGAAGTTCTGGGACCCGCGCATGAAGGCCGACATCGTCGCCCACCTGCGGGCCGGCGGTGCCGGTCTCGACCCGGTGGTGCGCGACGCGGTCGGGCGCCTGAAGGAAGCCCGGCGCGCGGCCACGGCGTGAGCGCCGATAGCGGCCTCGAGCCCGGCCTCCAGTCCGGCCTCGAGATCGTCTTCGACCCGACCGGGGCCGGCGCCAACGTCGTGCGCGAGCGCCTCGACGCCTTCAACTTCGCGGCCACCGGCGTCGCGACCTGGTACCCGGTCAACCTGCTGCTGAAGAACCCCCGGGGCGAGATCCTGGGCGGCGTGGTCGCGCTGGCCTGGGGCGGCTGGCTCAGCATCTCCCTGGTCTGGGTCGACGAGGCGCTGCGCGGGCAGGGCTGGGCGACCCGGCTGCTCGACCAGGCCGAGGCGATCGGGCGGGAGAAGGGCTGTCGCTGGGCGACCCTCGACACCCACAGCTTCCAGGCCCGGCCGATGTACGAAAAGCGCGGCTACGTGGTGTTCGGCACGCTCGACGACTATCCCGCCGGCCACCAGAAGTTCTTCCTCAGGAAGAAACTGTAGCGTCACAACCGGCTTGATCTGCCGGTCGCGAGTCGTTCTGATTGCGGGGTAACTCCCCGTTCACCGCAGAGACAGGAATCCACCGCCAT
The DNA here is from genome assembly GCA_964420105.1 of uncultured Reyranella sp. Taxonomy (GTDB): domain Bacteria; phylum Pseudomonadota; class Alphaproteobacteria; order Reyranellales; family Reyranellaceae; genus Reyranella. Next base: position 110,270 of record CAYQRL010000014.1, on the reverse strand, counting down.
GACCGACAATCCGGAGAACAAGTGGATCGGCAAGCGCACCCCGCGGCCCGACGGCGCCGACAAGGTGACCGGGCGCGCGGCCTATGCCGCCGACGCCACCATGCCCGGCATGATCTGGGGCAAGGTCCTGCGCAGCCCGCACCCGCATGCCCGCATCAAGTCGATCGACACCTCGAAGGCGGAGAAGCTGCCGGGCGTGATGGCGGTGATGACCTCCAGGGACATCGTCGACTTCCCGATCGACAAGGGCCCGGTGATGCTCGGCATCCAGGACATGCGCTGGATGTGCCGCAACGTCATGGCGCGCGACAAGGCGCTGTTCCACGGTCACCCGGTCGCCGCCGTCGCCGCGACCACGCAGGCGATCGCGACCGAGGCGCTGAAGCTGATCAAGGTCGACTACGAGGTCCTGCCGTGGACGATCGACGTCCGCGACGCGATGAAGCCCGGGGCGCCGATCCTGCACGACCACGTCCGCTTCGACGGCAAGCCGTCGAACATCGCCGGCACGCTCGAGCACAAGAAGGGTGACGTCGAGGCCGGCTTCCGCGAGGCCGAGATCATCGTCGAGCGCAGCTTCGAGACCGAGCCGGTGCACCAGGGCTACATCGAGCCGCACGCCTGCCTCGTCAGCATGGTCGAGGGCAAGGCCACGATCTGGAGCTCGAGCCAGGGCCAGTTCATGGTCCGCGCCATGACCTCGCTGCTGACCGGCGTGCCGCAGAGCTCGATCCGCGCCATCCCGGCCGAGATCGGCGGCGGCTTCGGCGGCAAGACCATCATCTACCTCGAGCCGCTGGCGCTGGTGCTGGCCCGCAAGTCGGGCCGGCCGGTCAAGATGGTGATGTCGCGCGAGGAGGTGTTCCGCGCCTCCGGCCCGACCTCGGGCTCGATCAGCACGGTCAGGATCGGTGCCAAGAAGGACGGCACCATCGTCGCCGCGCAGGGCACCTACTGGCTGCAGGCCGGCGCCTTCCCGGGCTCGCCGATCCGCGGCGCCGCCGGCTGCGCCTTCGGCCCCTACGACATCCCGAATGCCCACACGCTCGGCTACGACGTCGTGTCGAACCGCTCCAAGGTCGCGGCCTACCGCGCCCCGGGCGCGCCGATCGGCGCCTTCGCGGTCGAGTGCGTGCTCGACGAGCTGGCCGAGAAGCTGGGCATGGACCCGCTCGAGCTGCGCCTCAAGAACGCGGCCAAGCAGGGCACCAAGGCCGTGCACGGCCCGGTCTACCCGGTGATGGGCTACCAGGAGACGGTGCGCGCCGCGCTCGCCCACCCGCACTACAAGGCGCCGCTCGGCCCCAACCAGGGTCGCGGCGTGGCCAGCGGCTTCTGGTTCAACGCCGGCGGCGAATCGAGCGCCGACGTGCGCGTCAACGAGGACGGCACGATCCTGGTCGTGACCGGTCATCCCGACGTCGGCGGCTCGCGCGCCTCGACCATGAACATCGCGTCGGAGCTGCTGGGCATCCCCTACGACAAGGTCAACGTCCTGATCGGCGACACCAGCAGCATCGGCTTTTCCAACCTGACCGGCGGCAGCCGCGTCACCTTCGCCTCGGCGATGGTGGTGACCGAGGCCACCGAGAAGGTGATCAAGACGCTGTGCGAGCGCGCCGCCAAGATCTGGAAGATCGAGCCGGAGGCGGTGACTTGGGACAACGGCCACGCTCGGCCGGCCGGCGACAACGCCGGCAAGTTCGAGCCGCTGTCGCTGGCCCAGATCGCGGCCCGCGCCAGCGAGACCGGCGGCCCGATCGGAGCCGGCGCGGCCAGCAACACGGCCGGTGCCGAGGGTGGCTTCGGCACCCACATCTGCGACGTCGAGGTCGATCCCGAGACCGGCCGCGCCTGGGTCGTGCGCTACACCGCGTTCCAGGACGTCGGCCGCGCCATCCATCCCGACTACGCCGAGGGCCAGATCCAGGGCGGCGTCGCCCAGGGCATCGGCTGGGCGCTGAGCGAGGAGTACATCTACAACAAGCAGGGCAAGCTCGATAACGCCGGCTTCCTCGACTACCGGATGCCGGTGATGTCGGACCTGCCGCACCTCGACGCCGTCATGATCGAGGTGCCGAACCCGAAGCACCCGCAGGGCGTGCGCGGCGTCGGCGAGGTGCCGCTGGTGCCGGTGATGGCGGCGGTGCGCAACGCCATGTACCGCGCGATCGGCCAGCGCCTCGACAGCCTGCCGATGTCGCCGCCGAAGGTGCTCGAGGCCCTCGAGCCCGAACCGCTGGCCCGCGCCGCCGACTGAGCGCGGAGCCGCCATCCCGGAGCGCGGCGAGGAAGCCTTCGGATCAGTCCCGCACGCCAAGCTCGCGCAGCCTGGCGTCGATGGACAGCAGATCGCTCCAGCTCTGCCGCTTGCTGGCCGGCGTGCGCAGCAGGTAGGCGGGGTGGAGGGTCGGCAGCGCCGGGACGGTGCTGCCGTCGTCGAGGGTCAGCGTCGCCCACTTGCCGCGCAGCCGCATGATCCCCTCGGTGGTGTCGAGCACCGACTTCGCGGCCGTGCCGCCCGCCAGCACCACCAGCTTCGGTTTCGCCAGCTCGATGTGGCGGCGCGTGAACGCCATGCAGGTCGCCTGCTCGGACAGCGTCGGCGTGCGGTTGCCGGGCGGGCGCCAGAACAGGATGTTGGTGATGTAGAGGTCGCGTGCGCGGCTGAGCCCGATGGCGTCGAACATGCGGTCGAGCAGCTGGCCGCTGACGCCGACGAACGGCTTGCCCTGGCGGTCCTCGTCGTTGCCCGGCGCCTCGCCCACGATCATCACCGGCGCGCCGGCGACGCCGTCGGCGAACACCGTGTTCTTGGCGGTGCGCTTGAGCGCGCAGCCTTCGAAGGCGCGCACCGCCGCCTCCAGCTCGGCCACGGTGGTGCAGCGCTGCGCCACCGCGCGCGCATCCTCGACCAGCTGCGGCGATTCGAGCGGCACCGGGGCGCGGGCCGGGGCGGGCGGTGCAGCCGGGCGTGACGGGCGCGGCGCCACCGCGGGGGCGGCCACTGCCGGCGCCTGGGGAGCGGCCGGGGCTGTCGATGCGGCTGCTGCCGGGGCGGTCGGCGGCGGCAGCGCGAAGCGGTCGATCGCTGCTTCGCCGATCGCCTCCTCGATCCCGTGGCTGGCGTACCAGCGCAGCAGGAAGGCGACGTTCTCGGGGGCGGCGAGTTCGGTCATGGTCGCGGGGTCAGGGCAGTCGCTCGAGGAAGGCGCCGAGGATCGGCGCCCACAGCGCGGCGTCGGCATGGCTCGCCATGTGGCCCTTGTTGCTGGGCAGTTCCACGTAGGTGATGTCGATCCCGGCGCGCCGCATGTCGCTCACGTACTGCGGGCAGAGCGCGATGTCGAACAGCTTGTCGGACGGCGACTGCACGTACAGCACCCTGGTCCCCTTGAGCCGGTCGTACTGGCCGGTGATGTCGAAGCTGCCGATCGCCTTGCGCAGCACCACCATCGAGTGCCCGTCGTACAGTTTCGACCAGGCCTGGGCATTGGCGCGGATCGCCGCCTCGCGCGCCTTCGGGTCGGGCATGGTCTCGGCCAGGATCTCGTTCTGGCCGTAGTTCATCAGCGTCTCGAAGCGCAGCTCCTCGAGCGTGCGGGCGATGCCGCCATTGTCGTAGTACCAGCCGCCGTTCCAGTTGGGGTCGCTGGCCAGCCGCTGCTGCAGCGCCTCGAGGCGGTCGAGGCCGCCCGGCGAGCGCGGCGCCGTCACCGAGGCGACGATCGCCTTCATGAAGCCGGGATAGGAAGCGGCCCACTGGAAGGACTGGAAGCCGCCCATCGACGGTCCCATGACCGCGACCAGGCTCTGCAGTCCGAGCGAATCGACCAGCAGCTTCTGGGCGGCCACGATGTCGCGCATGGTGACCTCCGGGAAGGTCGGGCCGTAGGGCTTGCCGGTGCGCGGGTCGAGGCTGTTGGGACCGGTGCTGCCGTGCGCCGAGCCGAGCGCGTTGACCGAGACCACGAAGTAGCGCCCGGTATCGACCGCCTTGCCCGGCCCGATCAGGCCGTCGAACCAGCCGACCGCTCCCTCCGGCACGCCGCGTCCCTGCTTGCCCGGCGCGTTGCGGCCGGCGGCGTGGTGGCTGGAGGTGTAGCCGTGGACCACCAGGATGGCGTTGTCGCGGGCCGGCGACAGGGTGCCGTAGGTCTCGTAGGCGAGTTCGAGGGTCGGAAGGGATTGCCCGTTCTCGAGCCGGAAATCCCTGGCGCTGAAGATCCTGCTCTCGATACCGGCCAGTTCTGCCACGGGAATTCCCCTTTCCGCGGGTGGCGAGAGTGCCCCCGACAGGCTATCTAAACGACGAGGATCGTCGCCGGGCGGCGGCGCGTCCATGTTGAAAAGACATTGCAGAGCGAGACGGTGATGGCGCGCGAGTCGATGGAATATGACGTGCTGATCGTGGGCGGTGGCCCGGCCGGACTGTCGGCCGCGATCCGTCTCAAGCAGCTGGCGGCCGAGCGAAACCAGGAAGTCTCGGTCTGCGTGATCGAGAAGGGCTCGGAGCTGGGCGCCCACATCCTGTCGGGCGCGGTGATCGACCCGATCGGCCTCAACGAACTGATCCCGGACTGGAAGGAGCAGGGCGCGCCGATCGAGACCGAGGTCACCGACGACCAGTTCGTTTTCCTGACCAGGACCGGCTCCTACCGCTTCCCCAATTTCCTGATGCCGCGGCTGATGAACAACCACGGCAACTACATCGTCTCGCTCGGCGAGGTCGTGCGCTGGCTCGGCCAGCAGGCCGAGGCGCTGGGGGTCGAGATCTACCCCGGCTTCGCCGGCGCAGAGGTGCTGTACAACGACGACGGCTCGGTGAAGGGCGTCGCGACCGGCGACATGGGCGTCGGCAAGGACGGCAAGCACAAGGACAGCTACACGCCGGGCATGGAGCTGCTCGCCAAGTACACGCTGATCGCGGAGGGCGTGCGCGGCTCGCTGGCCAAGCAGCTGATGGCCAAGTTCGACCTGCGCGAGGGCGTCGACCCGCAGAAGTTCGGCATCGGCCTCAAGGAGCTGTGGCAGATCGAGCCGTCGCGCTTCAAGAAGGGCCTGGTGGTGCACACCCAGGGCTGGCCGCTCAGCGAGTCGGGCAGCTCCGGCGGCACCTTCATGTACCACTTCGGCGACAACCTCGTGGCGATCGGCCTGGTCGTCCACCTCTCGTACGAGAACCCCTACGTCTCGCCGTTCGACGAGTTCCAGCGCTTCAAGACCCATCCCGAGGTCGCCAGGTACCTGCAGGGCGGCAAGCGCCTGACCTACGGCGCCCGCGCCATCAACGAGGGCGGCGTGCAGTCCGTGCCCAAGCTGACCTTCCCGGGCGGCGCCCTGATCGGCTGCTCGGCCGGCTTCGTGAACGTGCCGCGCATCAAGGGCAGTCACAACGCCATCAAGAGCGGCATGCTGGCGGCCGAGGCCGCGTTCGAGGCGCTGGCGGCCGGCAAGACCGGCGGCGACGAGCTGATCGCCTACCCGGTGAAGCTCAAGGCATCGTGGCTGTGGAAGGACCTCGACAAGGTCCGCAACGTCAAGCCGGCGCTGCAGTGGGGAGTCACGCTGGGCACGCTGTACGGCGGCCTCGACATGTGGCTGCACGACCTCGGCATCCGCGTGCCGTGGACGATGCGCCACAAGAAGGCCGACCACGAGTGCCTGCGCCCGGCCGCCGAGTTCCAGCCGATCCAGTATCCCAAGCCGGACGGCGTCCTGTCGTTCGACAAGCTGTCGTCGGTGTTCCTGTCGAGCACCAACCACGAGGAGGACCAGCCGGTCCACCTCAAGCTGCGCGACCCGTCGATCCCGATCGCCGTCAACCTGCCGCTCTACGCCGAGCCGGCGCAGCGCTACTGCCCGGCCGGGGTGTACGAGGTCGTGACCGCCGACAACGGCCAGCCGCGCTTCCAGATCAACGCGCAGAACTGCGTCCACTGCAAGACCTGCGACATCAAGGACCCGGCGCAGAACATCGACTGGACCACGCCCGAGGGCGGCGGCGGTCCCAACTATCCCAACATGTGAGCTGCATGAGACGTACCCCTCTCGCGCTGCTGTCGGCAGCGCTTCTCCTCGCCGTCCCCCTGGCGTCGGAGGCCCAGCAGGGCAACCAGCCCGGCGGCTCGCAGGCGAGGCCGCCGGCCCAGCGGCCGGCGGCGCCGGTGCGGACGACGCCGGTCACGCTGAGCGGCCGCTACCTCGCCGCCCGTGTCGCCGAGCAGGACCACGACTACGACACCGCCGCCGACCAGATCGACCTCGCGCTGGCCGCCGCTCCGACCGATCCCGAGCTGATCTACGCCGCCTTCCGGATGCGCATGTACGCCGGTCGCATCGACCAGGCCGCGCAGCTGGCGCCGCAGGTGCTGGCGATGCGCCCGGGCGACGGCGTCGCCAACCTCGTGCTGGCGGTTCAGGCGATCAAGAAGGGCGACTATCGCGGCGCCGAGCAGCTGATCGTCAAGACGGGCGGCGACACCCCGCTCGGGCCGCTGCGCGAGTACGTGGTGGCGTGGCTGAAGGCCGGCGAGAAGGACTATGCCGCGGCGCGTGCCGGCGTCGCCCGGCTCAAGCCCGCGGCCGGCGAGCGCGCCGAGGCGCCGGCGCTGGTGATCGAGGCCCAGATCGACGAGATGGCGGGCGACAAGGCCGCCGCCGAGGCCAAGTACCGCCGCGCCATGTCGCTCGACAAGAATGGCCTGCGCACCACGGTGGCGGTGGCCGAGGGGCTGCGACGGCTGGGCAAGGCCGACGAGGCGCGCGCGCTGCTCAGGAGCTACGGCGAGAAGTACGGCGACTCGGTGGTGATGGACGGGCTGATCGCGCCGAACGCGCCGATGCCGCCGGCGCCCAGCCCTGCCTCGGGCATCGCCGAGATCCTGTTCGACCTCGGCGGCATCCTGGCCTCCGACCCGCGCAACCAGCGCGCCGATCTCGCGCTGATCTTCTACCAGCTGGCGGCGTCGCTGAGGCCCGAGCACGACTTCGCGTGGCTGATGATCGCGGGCCTGTACGAGCAGTTCCAGATGGTGCCCAAGGCCATCGACGTGCTCAACCGGATCGGCCCGAACTCGCCGCTCTACTGGCAGGCCCGCCTGCGTGCGGCGGCGCTCGAGGCCCAGCTCGACAAGTTCGACGAGGCGGTGGCGCGGCTGCGCAAGCTGGTCGCCGAGAAGCCCGACCGCATCGACGCCGCGCTCACGCTGGCCGACCTGCTGCGCAGCAAGGAGAAGTACGCCGACGCCGTGCAGGCCTACGACACCGCGATCGGGCGCATCCGCAACGCCGAGGAGCGTCACTGGCCGGTGTTCTTCGGCCGCGGCATCGTGCTCGAGCGCACCAAGAACTGGGGCAAGGCCGAGGCCGACATGAAGCGGGCGCTGCAACTCTCGCCCGAGCAGCCGCATGTCCTGAATTACCTCGGCTACTCCTGGATCGACCAGGGCGTGAACCTCGACGAAGGCATGAAGATGCTGCAGCGGGCCACCGAGTTGCGGCCCGACGACGGCGCCATCACCGACTCGGTCGGCTGGGCCTACTACCGGCTCGGCCAGTACGACAAGGCGGTCGAGTGGCTGGAGCGCGCGGCCGAGCAGAAGGGCGACGACGCCACCATCGTCGAGCACCTCGGCGATGCCTACTGGCATGTCGGCCGCCGCCGCGAGGCGCGCTTCCAGTGGGAGCGCGCGCTCAACCAGAAGCCGGACAAGGACCGCATCCCGATTATCAAGGAGAAGCTGGCGAACGGCCTGACCCCGGCGACCGACAAGCCGACGGTCTACGAGAAGCCGGCCGAGGCCAAGCAGGGCGGCTGAGCGCGGCCGCGCGCGCGACCGGAGAGGGACAGGTGGAGCGGCCGGCCCACGCCAAGGTCAACCTGTGGCTCAACGTCGTCGGCCGCCGCGCCGACGGCTACCACCTGCTCGACTCGCTGGTGGCGTTCGTCGATCTCGCCGATCGCGTCGAGGTCGCGGCCGCGGATCGCCTGTCGCTGGCGGTCGATGGGCCGCTGGCCGGCGCGCTCGGGGCCGAACCCGACAACCTTGTGCTGAAGGCAGCGCGCCTGCTGGCCGACCGCGCCGGCGTGTCGCCGCGCGCCGCCATTCGCCTGACCAAGCACGTGCCGGTGGCGGCCGGGCTGGGCGGCGGCTCGGCCGATGCCGCCGCGACCCTGCGCGCGCTGGTCGACCTGTGGCGCGTCGCCATGCCCGAGGACGAGTTGTTCGACCTCGCCGCGCGGCTCGGCGCCGACGTGCCGATGTGCCTCGCCGGCCGGGCCGCCTTCGTCTCGGGCGTGGGCGAGCGGCTGGCGTGGACGCCGCCGTTGCCGCCGTCGGCGATCCTGCTGGTCAACCCGCGCAAGGCGCTGGCGACGCGCGATGTCTTCGCCGCGCGCAGCGGGGCCTTTGCGCCCACGCGGCCGGCGCCGCCGGCCTGGTCCTCGCTCGACGACCTGGTGCGCCTGCTCGACCAGCGCGGCAACGACCTGCTGCCCGCCGCCCGATCGCTCGAGCCGGCGGTCGGCGCGGTGCTGGAGCGCCTGCGCTCGGGGCCGGCGCGCTACGCCGGCATGAGCGGCAGCGGCGCCACCTGCTTCGCGCTGTACGCGACGCTGGCCGAGGCCCGGACCGCGGCGGCGGCGCTGCCGGCGGCGTGGTGGTCGCACGCCGGCCGCTTCGTCGGCGGCTGAGCGCTCAGGGCTTGGGCGCGGCGGCCGCGCTGCCGTCGCGCTTGGCGAGCGCCGCCTGCAGGGCGCCGAAGAGCTCGCGGCTCGGCTCGCCGCTCTCGGCCTGGCCGACGCTCTTCTGGAACGCCTTGATGGCGTTGCGCGTGTTCGGGCCGGCGACGCCGTCGGGCTTGTCGCGCAGCAGCTTGAGGTCGAGCAGGGCCTGCTGGATGGCGCGCACCTGCTCCAGCGGCGCCGACGGCCAGCCCGGCGGATCGGGGTCGGGAGCGGGGGTGGGCGGCGGCTCCCGGGCAGGCTCGGGTGGCTTGGGCTGCAGGTCCTGGACGATGCGCTTGAGCTCGGCCTGGCCGAGTTCCCGCGCCTTCGCGATCTCGCCCGGCAACATGATGCGCTGGAGCACCAGCGCGCGCTGTTCGGCCATGCGCACCATCGGGCTGTCGCCGTTGGGCGCGGCCTGGCGCTCGACCTCGGCCGCCATCGCGAACCAGGCGAGCGCCATGGCGAGGTCCTTCTGGCCGATCTCGCCGCGCTCGTACATGTCGCCCAGCGCGTACATCGACGCCGGCATGACCTGCCGAGCGGCGGCGCGCAGCAGGTCGGCGGCCTTGGCGGGGTCGCGCGGCGCGCCCTTGCCGTCGCGCAACAGCAGCGCGAGGTTGTGCTGGGCGGTGGCGACGCCGCCGTCGGCGGCCTTGCCGTACCACTCGACCGCCCTGCTCGAATCGCGATCGACCACGAAGCCGCGCTCGTACATCACGCCGACGTTGAAGGCGGCCTGGGCCGAGCCGCGCTCGGCGGCGCGCAGCATCCACCCGGCGCCGGCCTGGACATCCTTGGCGACGCCGTCGCCCTGCAGCAGGCGGCGCGCCAGCTCTTCCATCGCGCCGGCCTCGCCGCCATCGGCGCGGCGCCGCAGGTCGTCGATCGGCAGCGTCGTCCAGTCGGCCGGCGGCGGCTCGGCCGGGACCGGTGCCGCCTGGGGAGCCGGCGGCGGCGTCGGTGCGGGCGGCGGCACCTCGACCCTGGGGGCCGGGGCCGGGGCCGGCGCCGAAGGCGTCGCGGGCGTCGCCGCCGTCGCGACGGCAGCGGGCGGCGCCGGTGGCGGCGGCGGCTGGGCCGCGAGCCGTGCCCGCTGGGCCTTGGACAGGCGCGGCGGCGGCGCGGTCTCGGGCGCACGGGTCAGCCACGCCGTGGCCCCGGCCGTGATCACGGCCGCGACGGCGAGCGCGCCCAGCCCGAGAGGGATCCTGCTCATCCGGCCAGCGTAGCCGACACCGAGCCCGGGCGCGAAGGCGTGGCGCGGTGGCGGGCCACCAGCAGGAAGGTCAGCAACAGAACCGCCCCGGCCTGGTGCATCGTCGCCAGCGCGATGTCGACGCCGCTCAGGATGGTGGCGATGCCGAGCCCGAGTTGGACCAGCGCCATCGCGCCGGCCAGCGTGGTCTCGGGCCGCCGGGCGCGCAGCGCCAGCACCAGCACGCCCAGCACCAAGAGCTTGGCCAGCCAGCGATGGACGAACTGCACCGCCGTCGGGTTCTCGAACGGGTTGATCCAGGCCGGCGCGAGCTCGAACAGGCCGGGCGGGACCCAGTGGCCGGACATGGTCGGGAAGGTGTTGTGCGCCGAGCCGGCGCGCAGGCCGGCGACCAGCGCGCCCCAGCACAGCGTCACCAGCAGCAGGCCGATCAGGACCGAGGCCCAGCGCCGGGTCGAGGCATCGTCGCGGCGGACGGCGCGCGGCGACATCTCGAGGATCAGCCATACCGTGTAGGAATAGAGGATGATCGCCAGCAGCAGGTGCGCCGCCAGCCGGTAGTGGCTGACCGCCGGCCGGTCGACCAGGCCCGAGGCGACCATCGCCCAGCCCATCGCGCCCTGCAGCCCGCCCAGCACCAGCAGGGCGGCCAGCCGCGGCTTCAGGGCCGGCGTCAGCGAACCGCGCAGCCAGAACCATGCCAGCGGCAGCGCGAAGGCGAGGCCGATCAGTCGACCCCACACCCGGTGGATGTATTCCAGCCAGAAGATTTCCTTGAACTCGGCGACCGTGAAACCACGATTGATCAACCGGCCCTGCGGCGAGGAAAGATACTTCTGCAGCTCGGCCTGCCAGGCCGCGTCGGACAGCGGCGGCAGCCAGCCCGTGACCGGGCGCCACTCGACCATCGACAGGCCCGATTCGGTGAGCCGGGTGAGGGCCCCGATCACGATCATCAGGAAGATCATCGCCGCGATCAGGATCAGCCAGCGGCGGACGGAAGCCGAAGCTTGGGAGGAAACGGCAGGCATGGCGGCGCGACCATGCGGCAAGCCGGGACGGCCGTCATCTGGCATTAGTGTCGCGAGCCGAGAGGTCGCCTTGCGCTCGGCCCCGGCCTTGTCTAATCGGTTCGTCTACGAACGATTTCCCTTCGGTTTTTCCGGATTTTCCTGACATGACGTCGCTCGCGCTGAGCCATGGCTTCGGCTTCAACGACCTCTACGACCGCGACGGCCTGGTCCGTCTCGACGCCGCCTTCGTCGGCTGGCTGAAGGACGCGCATGTCGAGCTGCACGCGCGTCTCGTGGCCGCGCGCGCCACGCCGGAGGCGCTGGCCGCCAAGGACGAGTCGAACCTGCTGATCGAGCTGGCGCGACCGCTCGAGGATTTCGTCGGCCAGCTGTTCGGCGTCGCCGCCGAGGCCGCCGCGCTGCGCGCGCGCCACAACCGCCTGGCGCCGATCTTCGATTGCAAGCGCCTGTTCGTGCAGCGCTACGTGACCCGTGCCCTCAAGCCGGAGCAGGCGTCGGCTTTCGACGGCGCCGAGGTCGGCGCGGCGCTGCCGCCGTCGCTGGCGTGGAACGGCGACGTCGAGGCGTTCGAGCTGGCGTTCGCGCTGGCGGTGCGCGAGGTCGCCGGCGCCGAGTTCAAGGTCGCGACGCCGACCCCCGAGATCGACGCCTTCGCGCGCTACGCCGCGTGGGCGCTGTTCGCGCCGGAGGGCAAGGCGCGCCACCGCGCCGGCCCGCTGTTCAAGGTGCCGCACAAGCTCGACATGGAACACCTCGTGCCGATCGAGACCGAGGTGGTCGACGGCGTCACGCGCATGCGCCTGCCGCGGCCGCTGCTGCGTCCGCGCGAGGGCTTCGCCCTGACCGACAACGGCTGCGACCTCGTGCAGGCGCTCGACCAGTCGAACTACTGCATCTGGTGCCACAACCAGGGCAAGGACAGCTGCTCGCGCGGTCTCAGGGATCGCAAGACCGGCGCGTTCCAGAAGTCGCCGTTCGGCGTCACGCTGGCCGGCTGCCCGCTCGAGGAAAAGATCTCGGAGATGAACCTGCTGAAGAGCGAGGGATTCTCCATCGGCGCGCTGGCGATGGCGGCGGTCGACAACCCGCTGCTGGCCGCGACCGGCCACCGCATCTGCAACGACTGCATGAAGGCCTGCATCTACCAGAAGCAGGAACCGGTCGACATCCCGCAGGTCGAGACCCGCACCCTCAAGGACGTGCTCGGCCTGCCGTACGGTTTCGAGATCTACTCGCTGCTGACGCGCTGGAACCCGCTCAACCTGCGCCGGCCGCTGCCGCGCCCGTCGACCGGCCGCACCGTGCTGGTGGTCGGCCTCGGCCCCGCCGGCTTCAACCTCTCGCATCACCTGATGAACGACGGCCACACCGTCGTGGCGATCGACGGCCTCAAGATCGAGCCGCTGCCGGTGGCGCAGGCGGGCGTCGAGGCCGACGGCAGCCGCGCCCCGTTCGAGCCGGTGGCCGACGTCGCCAGCCTGCGCGAGAACCTGGGCGAGCGCGCGATGGCGGGCTTCGGCGGCGTCGCCGAGTACGGCATCACCGTCCGCTGGGACAAGAACTTCCTCAAGATGGTGCGGCTGCTGCTCGAGCGTCGGGCGTCGTTCTCGATGTTCGGCGGCGTGCGCTTCGGCGGCACCGTGACGGTCGACGACGCGCTGGCGATGGGCTTCGACCACGTCGCGCTGTGCGCCGGCGCCGGCAAGCCGACCGTGCTCGACATGCCGAACGGCCTCGCCCGCGGCGTGCGCGCGGCGTCGGACTTCCTGATGGCGCTGCAGCTCACCGGCGCGGCCAAGAAGGAGTCGATCGCCAACCTGCAGATCCGCCTGCCGGTGGTGGTGATCGGCGGCGGCCTGACCGCGATCGACACCGCCACCGAGTCGCTGGCCTACTACCCGCTGCAGGTCGAGAAGTTCCTGCACCGGCACGAGACCCTGGTCGCCGAGCGCGGCGAGGCGGCGGTGATGGCCGCGATGAACCCGGAGGAGCGCGAGATCGCCGCCGAGTTCCTGGCCCACGCCAGGGCGATCCGGGCCGAGCGCGCCGCCGCGGCGCGCGAGGGCCGCACGGCCGACATCGCCGGCCTGGTCAACGGCTGGGGCGGCGTCACCATCGCCTACCGCCGGCGGCTGATCGATTCGCCGTCCTACACCCTGAACCACGAGGAAGTGTTCAAGGCGCTGGAGGAGGACATCCGCTTCGCCGAGGGCCTGTCGCCGGTCGCCGTCGAGGTCGACGCCAACGGCCACGCCTGCGCGCTCAGGCTGGCGGGCGAGCAGGACGGTCGCAAGGTCGAGGCGACGCTGCCCGCGCGCACCATCCTGGTCGCGGCGGGAACGCAGCCCAACACCGTGCTGGCGCGCGAGGACGCCGCCCACGCGGTGATCGACGGCAAGTACTTCCAGGCGCTCGACGAGGACGGCCAGCCGGTGACGCCGGAGCGCGTCGCCAAGCCGACCGAGGTCCGGGTGCTGATGCACCGCGCCGCCGACGGCCGGACCCTGTCTTTCTTCGGCGACCTCCACCCGTCGTTCGCAGGCAACGTCGTCAAGGCGATGGGCGGCGCCAAGCAGGGCTACCCAGTGCTGACCCGCGTGATGGCGGCGCTGCCGCCGCCGAAGCGCAGCCCGGCCGAGATCCTGGCCGAGGCCAACGCGCGCTGGCGCGCCACCGTGGTGCGCGTCGACCGGCTGACGCCGACCATCGTCGAGGTCGTGGTGCGGGCGCCGGCCGCGGCGCGCAACTTCGAGCCTGGCCAGTTCTACCGCCTGCAGAACTACGAGGCGCGGTCGAAGAAGGTCGACGACACGCTGCTGACCATGGAAGGCCTCGCGCTGACCGGCGCCTGGGTCGACAAGGAGCAGGGGCTGTTGTCGCTGATCACGCTGGAGATGGGCGGCTCGTCCGACCTCTGCGCGCAGCTGGCGCCGGGCGAGCCGGTGATCGTCATGGGACCGACCGGCGCGCCGACCGAGATCGAGCCGGGCGAGACCGTGATCCTGGCCGGCGGCGGCCTCGGCAACGCCGTGCTGTTCTCGATCGGCCAGGCGTTCCGCCGCGCCGGCAGCAAGGTGCTGTACTTCGCCGGCTACAAGAAGCCGTCCGACCGCTACAAGATCGAGGAGATCGAGGCGGCGGCCGACGTCGTGGTCTGGGCCTGCGACGAGGGCCCGGCGTTCACGCCGCGGCGCCCGCAGGACCGTGCCGTCGTCACCAACATCGTCGAGGCGATGCGGCTCTACGCGGCCGGCGAGCTCGGCGAGCAGACGATCGCGTTCAAGGACGCCGACCGCATCGTCGCCATCGGCTCGGACGGCATGATGAACGCGGTGCGCCTGGCGCGGCACGGCGTACTGGCGCCGTACCTCAAGCCGACGCACCGGGCGCTGGGATCGATCAACTCCCCCATGCAATGCATGATGAAGGAGATCTGCGCCCAGTGCCTGCAGCTGCACCGCGACCCGGTGACCGGCAAGGAGACGGTGGTGTTCTCCTGCTACAACCAGGACCAGGAGCTCGACCAGGTCGACTTCGCCGGCCTGCGCCAGCGCCTGCGCCAGAACGGGGTGCAGGAGAAGATCGGCGCCCAGTGGATCGACCGCGCCCTGCGCCGGATCGGCGCGCGCTAGCGTCGCCCCCCGGCCGTCGATCCGGACCTCTTCAGGCCGCCGTGGGCACAAGCCGCGGCCGGCGCGGCCCCCACGGCCTGATCAGCAGCGGCCCGCCGATCAGGCTGCCGAAGGTGATCATGCCGGCGGCGACGGCGACGTAGACGCCGGCGAGGCCCCAGCCCAGCACCTCGACCGCGGTCCAGCCGCCGACCGTGGCGACGACCAGCCGGGCGATGCCGGCCACGAACGGCGGCGCCATGCGGTTGGCGCCTTGGCTGGCGAAGCTGAGCGTCATGCCCAGCCCGAACAGGCAGTAGAACGGCGCGACCCGCGTGATGTAGCCGGCGGTGGCGGCGATGACCTCGGGATCGCTGGTGAACAGCCGCGCCCAGCCTTCCGGCACGAAGGCCAGGGTCCAGCCGCAGATGCCCAGGGCCCCGGCCGCGGTCAGGCTGCCGATCCAGGCCGCGCGCACCGCGCGCTGCCACTGGCCGGCGCCGGCGGCGACACCGACCAGCGTGGTCAGTCCCGAGCCGATGCCGAAGGCCAGCGGCACCAGCATGAACTCCAGCCGTACGCCGATGCCGTAGCCGGCCAGCGCGGCGATGCCGAAGCGGCCGACCAGGCCGGTGACCAGCATGGCGGTCAGGTTGGCGGTGAAGGCCGAGAACGAGGCGATCAGGCCGACCTTGAGGATGTCCCGGAACAGCCGGCCCTGCAGGCGCACCCGCACCGCCGGCACGAAGCCGAGCTTGCCGCGCCACAGCGCACGCGCCTGCAACAGCGCCGAGGCCAGCGAGGTGACGAGGGTGGAAATGGCGGGGCCGGCCATGCCGAGGCCCGGCCAGCCGCCGATGCCGAGCGCGAGGACGTAGGACAGCGGGATCTGGACCAGCGACCACAGCACCATGTAGCGGCCGGGCGTCGCCGCGTCGCCGCCGCCGCGCAGCAGGGCCGAGAGGAAGAAGTTGGCCCAGATCGCGAGGGCGCCGCTGAACAGCACGTCGGAGTATTCCCGCGCCCGCTCGAGCGCGCGCCCTTCGCCGCCGAGCAGCCGGTAGAGCGCGGGCAGGGCGGTAAAGGCCAGCAGGGTGAACAGCAGCGCCAGCACCGTGCCCAGCAGCAGGGCGTGGACCACGAGGGCGCTGGCATCGTCGCGCCGTCCGGCGCCCAGCGTCCGGGCCATCGCCGCGGCGACGCCGCCGCCCATGCCGCCGGCCGCCATCATCGTCATCATCATCATGAACGGGAAGACCAGCGCGAAGCCGGCCAGCGCGTCGGTCCCGAGCTGGCCGAAGATGTAGGTCTCGGTCACCGACACGATCGTCTGGACGATCATCACGACCGTGGTCGGGGCGGCGAGCCGCCACAGGCTGATGCCGATCGGGGCGGTGAGGAGCGGGTGCGCGGGGGAGCGGGAAGTCATGTGTATATGCACCCTTGCCGAGGCGGGACGTCCTGTCACCTGACATTTGCGCGGGCGCCCATTAGCTTTTGGCCCATGAGCACAGACACGCGCACCGACAACCGTCCCCTCGCCAAGCCCACCGTCCAGGTCGACAACGACCGCGTCATCGTCACCGAGTGGCGTTTCCCGCCGGGAGGCCACACCGGCTGGCACCGCCACGAGCGCGACTACGTTGTGGTCCCGATGACCACCGGCGACCTTCACATCTTCGACGGCAAGATGACGGTGCCGGCGCCGCTGCGGGCCGGCGTCTCCTACGCCCGCCTCAACGGTACCGAGCACGACGTCATCAATCCCAACCCCTTCGAGTTCGTGTTCGTCGAGATCGAGCTGAAGGCCTGATCGCCCGCCAGGCCGCCCCCAGACCGGCCCCGGGCGCGGCCCAGACCCGCGCCGGGGCTGCATTGACTCAGGACCCCCCAAGGGTCATATGAGGGCCGCCAGCGGTCCGGCCCAATTCCCCAGGGCCTTGCGAGACTGCTCCAGGGCCTCTCGGATGCAGGGGCTAAGTCACGGAAATTAAATGAGTTTTGAGAGTTTGGGGCTAAGCGCCCCGGTTCTTCAGGCAGTCGCCGACAAAGGCTACACGGCGCCGACGCCCATCCAGGAAAAGGCCATCCCCATCGTCCTGATGGGCCGCGATGTCCTCGGCTGTGCCCAGACCGGCACCGGCAAGACCGCCTCCTTCGTCCTGCCGATGATCGACATCCTGTCCGAGGGCCGCGCCAAGATGCGCATGCCGCGGTCGCTGATCCTCGAGCCGACCCGCGAACTGGCCGCCCAGGTGGCCGAGAACTTCGAGATCTACGGCAAGAACCACAAGCTGAACATGGCGCTGCTGATCGGCGGCGTCTCGTTCGATGACCAGGAGCGGGCGCTGGAGCGCGGCGCCGACGTCCTGATCGCCACCCCGGGCCGCCTGCTTGACCACTTCGAGCGCGGCAAGGTGCTGCTGAACGACGTCAAGGTGCTGGTGATCGACGAGGCCGATCGCATGCTCGACATGGGCTTCATCCCCGACGTCGAGCGCATCGTCTCGCTGCTGCCGCCGCTGCGCCAGACCCTGTTCTTCTCGGCCACCATGCCGCCGGAGATCAAGCGCCTGGCCGACCGCTTCCTGAGCAACCCGCGCGAGGTCAGCGTCGCGCCGCCGGCCTCGGCATCGAAGAACATCGTCCAGGGCCTGTGCGTCGTGCCGGAGGCCGACAAGCGCGAGGCGCTGCGCAGCCTGATCAAGGACCAGGACATCAAGAACGCCATCGTCTTCTGCAACCGCAAGAAGGACGTGGCGATCCTGCAGGGCTCGCTGAAGAAGCACGGCTTCAACGCCGGCGCGCTGCACGGCGACATGAGCCAGCCCGCCCGCATGGAGACGCTGGAGAAGTTCAAGCAGGGCGAGATCCAGATCCTGGTGGCGTCCGACGTCGCGGCCCGCGGCCTCGACATCAACGACATGAGCCACGTCTTCAACTTCGACGTGCCGTTCTCGCCCGAGGACTACGTCCACCGCATCGGCCGTACCGGCCGTGCCGGCAAGACCGGCCATTCCTTCACCCTGGCCTCGCCGGACGAAGGTTACCTGGTCGACGCGATCGAGAAGCTGATCGGCACGACCATCCCGCGCGTCGAGGTTCCCGGCATGGAGTCGGTGGCCTTCGAGGAGGGCGACGGCCGCCGTCGTGGTCGTGGCCGCGGCCGTGGCGGCCGCAGCAGCAGCAGCGACAAGCCGCGCCGCGAGCGTGAGCCCCGCGAACCGCGGGAAGCCCGCGAGCCGCGGGCGGAGCGCGAGGCGCGCCCGGAGCGCGAGGCGCGTCCGGAGCGCGAGCCGCGGGAAGCCCGCGAGCCGCGGGAGGCCCGCGAGCCGCGGGCGGAGCGGTCGCCGCGTCCCGAGCGCGAGCATCGCCCGCGTCGTTCCGAGGAGCCGCGCGAGCCGCGGGCCGAAGCTTCGGCGGAGCGTCCTGCTCGCGAGCGCCCGGTGCGCGAGCGCCGGCCGGAACCGCGCGGAGACCGCGAGCCGCGGCGCGAGCGCCGCCACGAGCGCGACGAGCCGTCGCCGATGGGGCTGGGCGACCACGTCCCGGCGTTCCTCGCCCGGCGCTAGCCATGCAGACGATCTTCGTCATGGTGAAGTGCGAGCTCGGCAAGGCCTATGCCGTCGCCGACGACGCCGTGTCGGTCGAGCAGATCTCGGAGGTCTACTCGACCTCCGGGCAGTACGACCTGCTGATGAAGTGCTACCTCGACGACAAGACCGACATCGGCCACTTCGTGACCAGCCGCATCCAGACGCTGCCGGGCGTGAAGGACACCTTCACGCTGATCACGTTCAAGGCGTTCACCTAGGGAACGCCGCCGCCGACGGGCGGGCTAGTTGACCAGCCCGTAGAACTTCGCCGCGTTGGTGCAGGTGATCATCCGCGTCACCTCCGGCGACACGTCCTTGAACTGCTCCTTGATGTACTGGTCGGAGTGCGGCCACACGCCGTCGCCGTGCGGGTAGTCCGAGCCCCACATCAGGCTTTCCGCACCCATGTCGTCGATCAGCTTGGCGCCGACACGGTCGTACTGGAAGGTCGCCTTGCACTGGCGGCGCCAGTAGTCCGACGGCTTCATCTTGAGGCCGAGGTCGGTGAAGCGATCCTCCCACTCGAAGTCCATGCGGTCCAGCGCGTAGGGGATCCAGCCGCAGCCCGACTCGCCGAAGGCGATGCGGATGTTGGGATAGCGCTCCAGCACGTTGGCCGCGATCACCGCCGCCAGGATGTTCACCAGGTTCATCTGGAAGCCGGAGACGATGGTGAAGAACACCGAGCGCCCGACCCGGCCGGGATGCTTGGCGATGGTGTCGGGCGGCACGTTGGGGAAGGTGTGGAAGTGCAGCGGCAGTTGCACGTCGTTGACCGCCTTCCACAGCGGCTCCCACATCGGGTGCCACATCGGCTCCATGTCCCACGAGCACGACAGTTCCAGCCCGCGCAGGCCGCCGCGCTTGGCGACGCGGTAGACCTCCGACACGGCGGCGTCGATATCGCCGTAGGGCAGGCAGGCGAGCCCGATGTGGCGGTCGGGATAGTGGCTGCAGAAGTCCTTCAGCCAGTCGTTGTAGATGCGCAGCATCTCGTTGGCGGCGTCGCGATCGTTCAGGCGGCCGGCGGCGCCGAGGATGCCGTAGATCACCTCGGCATCGACGCCGTCGCGGTCGAGGTCCTTGATCCGCAGGTGCGGGTCGGAGACCCGGCGGATGTCCCGGGCGCCGTCGGCGTAGAGGCCGGTCTCGGCCATGACGTCGACCCGGTGGTGCTTGCCCGGGACGAACTTGGCGCCCGACGGGCCGACGCCGTTCTTGAAGCCGAAGGTGGCGCCGTTCTTCGCCATCCACTTCGGGCCCTCGTCGGTGTCGGCGACGAACGGCATGCGGTCCTTCATTTCCTTCGACGCCATCGACGTGAACAGGTCGGGCGGCATCCACGGCAGGTCGAGATGGCAGTCGGCAGAAATGCGGTTGTACTGCATGCTTCGCTCCCGTTTATTTATGGCCGGAATTCTGCGCGTCGCGCGGTCGGGCCGGCAAGGGCGCGGTTTCGACTGTCAGGGGGAGGAACGGGATGAGGGGAAGCTGCCTGTGCGGGACGGTGGCCTTCGAGGCCGAGCCGCCGGCCGAGGGGCTGCGGATCGGCCTGTGCTCGTGCCCGTCCTGCCGCAAGGCCCATGCCGCCCCCTGCAACGTCTACGCCTCGGTGCCGCGCGCCGGCTTCCGCTGGCTGCGCGGCGAGGCGGCGGTGCGCACCTACCAGTCCTCGCCGGGCAAGGTCCGGCGCTTCTGCGGCACCTGCGGCTCGCAGATCGTGGCCGACCATCCCGACCGGCCGACCGTGATCCTGCGCGTCGCCCTGCTCGACGACGACCCCGGCGCGCGGCCGGTCGAGCGGATCCACCGCGCCCACGAGGTGCCGTGGTGCGATCCCGATGCGCCCGGCATCGTCAGCCACCGAGGAGAACCGACGCCGTGACCGAAGCCGCGACACGCCTCGAGGGGGATTTCGACTACATCGTCGTCGGCGCCGGCTCGGCGGGCTGCGTGCTCGCCAACCGGCTGTCGGCCGATCCCGGCAAGCGCGTGCTGCTGCTCGAGGCCGGCGGTCGCGACAACTGGATCTGGTTCCACATCCCGGTCGGCTACCTGTTCGCGATGGGCAACCCGCGCGCCGACTGGATGTTCCAGACCGAGAAGGAGCCCGGCCTCAACGGCCGCGCCCTCAACTACCCGCGCGGCAAGGTCATCGGCGGCTGCTCGGCGATCAACGGCATGATCTCGATGCGCGGCCAGGCGCAGGACTACGACCACTGGCGCCAGCTCGGCCTCACCGGCTGGGGCTGGGACGATCTGCTGCCGGTGTTCCGCAAGCTCGACGGCCACTTCCTCGGTGACACCGAGCACCACGGCGGCAGCGGCGAGTGGAAGGTCGAGCGCATGCGCGTCAGCTGGGACATCCTCGACGCGGTGGCGCGGGCGGCGACCGAGATGGGCGTGCCGCCCAGCACCGACTTCAACACCGGCGACAACGAGGGCGTCGGCTACTTCCACGTCAACCAGCGCCGCGGCGTGCGCCTGTCGACCGCCACGGCCTTCCTGAAGCCGGTGCTGGGCCGCGCAAACCTGAAGCTGGAAACCGGCGTGCTGGTCGAGCGCGTGGTGTTCGAGGGGCGCCGCGCGGTCGGCGTGCGCTTCCGCCAGGGTGGCCGGCTGGTCGAGGCGCGGGCGAAGGGCGAGGTGATCCTCGCCGCCGGGGCGATCGGCTCGCCGCAGATCCTGCAGCTGTCGGGAGTCGGACCGGCCGAGTGGCTGGCCGAGCACGGCATCGCGCCGGTGCTCGACAAGCCCGGCGTCGGCCGCAACCTGCAGGACCACCTGCAGCAGCGCGCGATCTTCAAGGTCCAGAACGCCAAGACCCTGAACACGACCTACCATTCGCTGGTCGGCCGGGCGCTGATGGGCCTGCAGTACGCGCTGTTCCAGTCGGGGCCGCTGACCATGGCGCCGTCCCAGCTCGGCATCTTCACGCGCTCGTCGCCCGACCACGAGCGCGCCAACATCGAGTTCCACGTCCAGCCGCTGTCGCTCGACCGCTTCGGCGAGCCGCTGCACCGCTTCGCCGCCATCACGGTCAGCGCCTGCAACCTGCGGCCGACCTCGCGCGGCACGCTGCGCCTGCGCTCGGCCGACCCGGCCGACAAGCCGGTGATCGCGCCCAACTACCTCGGCACGCCGGAGGACCGCCGCGTCGCCGCCGACGCGATCCGGGTCACCCGCCGCCTGATGAAGCAGCCGGCGATGCAGCCGTTCTCGCCCGAGGAGTACCTGCCGGGTCCGTCGGTCGGCGACGACGAGGCCTCGCTCGCCAGGGCGGCGGGCGACATCGGCACCACCATCTTCCATCCGATCGGCACCGCCAAGATGGGCCTGCCGTCCGACCCGATGACGGTGGTCGACGAGCGCCTGCGGCTGATCGGCCTGCAGGGCCTGCGCGTGATCGACGCCTCGGTGATGCCGACCATCACCTCGGGCAACACCAACACGCCGACGCTGGTCATCGCCGACAAGGGCGCGGCGATGATCGCGGAGGATGCGCGGCGGTAGCGGATCCCTCCGCTACGCGCTGCGCGCTCCGGTCGGGATAGCGCCTTCGGCGCTACTTCCGCGGCGGCGGGGCGGTGTTCTTGTAGGACGGCCGCTCGCACAGCTTGGCGACGTAGGCCGACAGGGCGGGGAACTTCGCCACCATCTCCTTGCCGGCCGGGAAGTTCTGCAGCGTCGCCAGCATCGGCAGCACGTTCATGTCGGCGTAGGTGATGTCGTTGCCGACGAGGTAGCCGGTCTTGGCCACCGCCGCGTCGAGCACCTTGCAGCACTTCTCGATCTCGGGCAGCGCGGCGTTGATGCGGGCGCTGTCGGGGCCCTTGGCCTTGTCGAAGAACACCGACGGCACGACGAACTCGCGCATGATCCAGCGGTCGACCTTGACGTTGCCGTAGGACACCCACTGCTCGACCTGGGCGTGCGCCGCCGGGTCCTTGGGGATGAACATCGGGCCCGGGAAGGCGCGGTCGACGTAGGTCGCGATCGCCTTGGACTCGAACAGCGCCACGTCGCCGTGCCTGGCCACCGGGACCTGGCCGGCCGGGTGGATCGCCTTGACTTCCGGCGACTGCGGCAACGACGGCGTCAGCTTGTAGGGAACGCCCTTCTCCTCGCACAGCATGCGCACCGAGCGCACGTAGTTGCTGAACGGAACACCGATGATCTCGAGGTCTGCCACGTCTTGTCTCCCCCTGGGTTTGGCCGTTGCTAGTTGCGGGCCTTGAAGTTGAACTCGGCGCCGGTGCGGATGCCGGTCGGCCAGCGCGCCGTCACGGTCTTCAGCTTGGTGTAGAAGCGCACGCCTTCCATGCCGTAGATGCCGTGGTCGCCGAAGATCGAGGCCTTCCAGCCGCCGAAGCTGTGGTAGGCGACCGGCACCGGGATCGGCACGTTGATGCCGACCATGCCGATCCTGACGCTGTTGGCGAAGGTGCGGGCGGCGTCGCCGTCGCGGGTGAAGATCGCCGTGCCGTTGCCGTAGGCGTGGTCGTTCACCAGCCCGATCGCCTCGTCGAAGTTCTTGGAGCGCACCACCGACAGGACCGGGCCGAAGATCTCGTCCTTGTAGATCGTCATGTCCTTGGTGACGTTGTCGAACAGGCAGCCGCCCATGAAGTTGCCCTTCTCGTAGCCCTGCAGCTTGAGGCCGCGGCCGTCGACCACCAGCCTGGCGCCTTCCTTCACGCCCTGGTCGACGTAGCCCATGACCTTGTCGCGGTGCTGGCGGGTGACCAGCGGACCCATCTCCGACTGCGGGTCGATGCCGGGGCCGACCTTGAGCGCGGCGACGCGCGGCGCCAGCTTCTCGATCAGCCGGTCGCCGACGTCGCCGACGGCGACGGCGACCGAGATCGCCATGCAGCGCTCGCCGGCGGCGCCGTAGCCCGCGCCGATCAGCGCGTCGGTCACCTGGTCGAGGTCGGCGTCGGGCATCACCACCATGTGGTTCTTGGCGCCGCACAGCGCCTGCACGCGCTTGTTGCGCCGGGTGCCCTGGTGGTAGACGTATTCGCCGATCGCGGTCGAGCCGACGAACGAGATCGCCGGCACGTCGGGGTGGGCGAGCAGGGCATCGACCGCTTCCTTGTCGCCGTTCACGACCTGGAAGATGCCCGGCGGCAGGCCGGCCTCGGCGAACAGCTCGGCCAGCAGCATCGGCGCGCTCGGGTCCTTCTCCGACGGCTTCAGCACGAAGGCGTTGCCGCAGGCCACCGCCATGGCGCCCATCCAGCACGGGATCATGATCGGGAAGTTGAACGGCGTGATGCCGGCGACCACGCCCAGCGGCTGGCGGATCGACCACGAATCCATGTCGGTCGCGACCTGCTCGGTGAAGTCGCCGCGCATGTGGTGGGCGATGCCGCAGGCGAACTCGACCACCTCGAGGCCGCGCCCGACCTCGCCCTTGGCGTCGTCGATCGTCTTGCCGTGCTCGAGGGTCATCAGGCGGGCGAGGTCGTCGAGCCGCTTCTCCATCAGGCCCTTGAGGTTGAACATCACCCGCTGCCGGCGCAGCGGCGGCGTGTTGGCCCATGCGACCTGCGCCTTGCGCGCCACCTCGACCGCCTTGTCGATCTCGGCGGCCGAGGCCAGCGCCACCTTGCCGGTCACTTCGCCGGTGGCGGGGTTGGTGACCTCGCCGGTGCGGCCGGAGCCGCCCGCCACGCGCTTGCCGTCGATGTAGTGACCGATCTCGATTGCCATCCCGTCTCCTCCCTCAGCCACGCGGTTCTAGCATCCCGTCGCCGGGCGGCGAAGCGCGGCTTGACCCGGCGGCGCGGGCGCCTAGGGTCGCTGACAAGCAAGACACCAGGGAGGAAGGAATGACCAGGACAAGGTTGGGCCGTCGCGCCTTCGCAGCCGGCGCCGCCGCGCTCGTCGCGGCACCGGCGCTGGTGCGCGCGCAGGAATTCCCGTCGAAGCCGGTGCGCGTGGTCGTGCCGTACCCGGCGGGCGGCGGCACCGACCTGGTGGCGCGGCTGGTCGTGCCACGCCTCGCCGAGCGCTGGAAGCAGACCGTGGTGATCGACAACAAGGGCGGGGCGAGCGGCATCCTCGGCAGCGATATCGTCGCCAAGGCCGCACCCGACGGCTACACGCTGCTGATCACCACCAGCGCGCACACCATCAATCCCTTCACGTCGAAGACGCTGCCCTACGACACCGAGCGCGACTTCACGCCGGTCACCACGCTGGTCATGGGCGCGATCGCGCTGGTCGGCTCGCCCAAGGCGGGCTTCGACACCGCCGAGAAATTCATGGCGGCGGCGCGCGCCAACCCGGGCAAGTACCAGTTCGGCAGCACCGAGAACACGACGCGCATGGTCGGCGAACTGTTCCGGCTGCGCAGCGGGCTCAAGATCGAGAACGTGGCCTACAAGGGCGCCGCGCCGATGATGCAGGAACTGGCCGGCGGCCACATCCCGGTTGGCCTGACCAGCCCGCTGACGGTGATGTCGCAGCACCGCGCCGGGACCCTGAAGATGCTGGCGGTCAGCAGCGGCAAGCGCCTGGCCGAGTTGCCCGACCTGCCGACCATGGCCGAGATCGGCGCGCCCGGCGTCGACCAGTCGGCGTGGTTCTCGATGTTCGGACCGGGCGGCCTGCCGCCCGCGCTCGCCCAGCGGCTGCGCGACGATTGCGTCGCGGTGCTGGCCGAGCCCGAGGTCAAGGCCAGGATCCGCGACCTCGCCAGCGAGGCCGGCGGCGAGACGCCCCAGGCCTTCGCCCAGCGCATCACCCGCGAGCTGGCGACCTGGAAGGAGATCGCCAAGGCCGCCGGCATCGAGCCGGAGTGATCGCCGACGCTAGGACTGCTGGAGGAACGACAGCAGCAGGCGGTTGACCTCGTCGGGCCGCTCCTGCTGCACCCAGTGGCCGGCGCCCTCGAGGAGATGGATCTCCCTCATCCGCGTGCAGGCCACCGTCTGCATGCGCCTGATCGCGCCCGGCGCCTGGTAGATGCCCCAGTCGTTGCGGCCCGAGATGAAGGTCGAGGGCACGTCGATGGTGCGGCCGGTGAAGACCTCGAGCTCGGCATTGTGCTGGCCCGAGGTGCGCACGCGGTACCAGTTCAGCCCGCCCTGGAAGCCCGTGCGCGCGTACTCGCCGCTGTAGACCGCGAGCTGGTCGTCGGGCAGCCAGGCGTTGGCCGCGATCTCGGCCGCCGTCGGCATCTCCTTCGCCACCGTCTCGGCCATGCCCTCGCCAAGGTCCATGATGTAGTAGGTCGGCATCCGCGCGACCTCCTCGGCGGTCCAGGCCGCGAGCTCGAACGGCTGGTTGGCCTTCCAGTCGGCGCTCTTGTGGTGGTAGTAGGCGCGCAGGAAGGCATGCAGGCCCTGGCGCGCCTTCCACATGTTCTCGTTGGCGGGCCGGGTCGAGTAGTACCACTGGTAATGCTTGCGCGGCCGCGGCAGCGCGGCCAGCGCGGCATGGATGTCCGGACCTTTCTCCGGCGCGACGCGGTTCGCGGTGTCGAACGGCACCGCCGGCGGGCCGCCGAACGGCGCGCTCATCAGCACCATGCGCCTGAAGATGTCGGGCCGCACCAGCGCGGCCAGCGACGCCACCGAGGCGCCGAAGTCGTGGCCGACCACGGCCTCGGCGGTGCGATGGCCGAGCGCGAACAGCACGCCGATCGCGTCGCGCACCAGGTTGAGGAAACGGAACGGCACGAGGTCGCCGTCGTAGTCGGCGCTCCAGCCGGTGGTGCGACCGTAGCCGCGCTGGTCCGGCGCGATCGCGTGGTAGCCGGCGGCGGCCAGCGCCGGCAGCACCTTGCGCCAGCTGTAGGCGAGTTCCGGAAAGCCGTGCAGCAGCAGGACGGCGGGACGGCCGGCGGTCTCGTGACCGGCCTCGAGGACATGGACGTCGAGGCCGTTGATGCCGGGCAGGATGCGGGCGCGCACGCCGGCCGGGAGGACGGAAGAGGGAAGCGGTTCCATGACCGCCACCCTACGCGGCGCCCTCGCGGCCGACTAGGGAGCGGCGACCTGGGGGCCGTAGGCCGGCGCCTCGTCGGCGAAGACCAGCAGGCTGCGCGCCGTCGTCTCGCGCCGGAGGCAGTGCTGGAACCCCTCGGTGCGCGGCACCCGCCCGTCGCGCAGGCAGGCCTCCTGGGCG
This sequence comes from uncultured Reyranella sp., assembly GCA_964420105.1. Lineage (GTDB taxonomy): Bacteria > Pseudomonadota > Alphaproteobacteria > Reyranellales > Reyranellaceae > Reyranella. The sequence goes on along the minus strand of CAYQRL010000014.1, from coordinate 83,943 downwards.
GCGAAGGCGACGCGGGCGAACAGGTGGGCGGTCACGGGTTCGCCGGCCGATAGGGCGCCGGTGGCCCGTCGCACGCAGTAGTCGAAGGCCTCGCCGTTGGGCGGGACGCCCTGCTCGCGGCACAGGCGCTGGGCGTGGCTCTGCGCCGAGGCGGGCGGGACAGGCGGCACGAAGGCGGCGAAGGCCCCGATGACCAGTGTCCCGCCCAGCGCGATCGCGGCATGCAGGCGGCTGTTGGTGACCATGCCCGAGGAACGCCCCCGGGGCGGTCGGGTTGCAACCCCGGTCAGTAGCTCTTGGGCAGGCCCAGCACGCGTTCGGCGACGTAGCACAGCACCAGCTGCTCGCTGACCGGCGCGATGCGGGCGATCATGACCTCGCGCAGGAAGCGCTCGACGTGGAACTCCTTGGCGTAGCCGTAGCCGCCGTGGGTCAGGATCGCGCGCTCGCAGGCGTCGTAGGCGGCGCGGCCGCCAAGGTACTTGGCCGAGTTGGCCTCGGCGCCGCACTCCTTGCCGTTGTCGTACAGCCACGCCGCCTTGAAGGTCAGCAGGTTGGCCGCCTCCAGCGCCATCCAGCTCTCGGCCAGCGGGTGCTGGATCGACTGGTTCTTGCCGATCGGCCGGCCGAACACGACGCGCTCCTTGGCGTACTGCGTGGCCCGCGCCAGCGCCGCCTTGCCGATGCCGATCGCCTCGGCGGCGATCAGCACGCGCTCGGGGTTGAGCCCGTGCAGCAGGTAGTGGAAGCCCTTGCCCTCCTCGCCGATGCGGTCCTCGAGCGGCACCTTGAGCCCGTCGATGAACACCTGGTTGGTGTCGATCGCCTTGCGGCCCATCTTCTCGATCTCGCGGACCTCGATCTTCGAGCGGTCGAAATCGGTGTAGAATAGCGACAGGCCGTCGGTCGGCTTCCTGCACTTCTCCTTGGGCGTGGTGCGGGCGATCAGCAGCATCTTGTCGGCGACCTGCGCCGTCGTGGTCCACACCTTCTTGCCGTGCACGACGTAGCCGTTGCCGTCGCGCTCGGCCCGCGTGTCGAGCGCGGTGGTGTTGAGGCCGGCATCCGGCTCGGTGACGGCGAAGCAGCCCTTGACCTTGCCCTTGATGATGTCGGGCAGGATGCGCCTCTTCTGTTCCTCGGTGCCGAACACCACGATCGGGTTGGGACCGAAGATGTTGAGGTGGATCGCCGAGGCGCCCTGCAGCGCCGCGCCCGACTCGGCCACCGTCTGCATCAGCAGCGCCGCCTCGGTGATGCCGAGGCCGGAGCCGCCGTATTCCTCCGGCATGGCGATGCCCAGCCAGCCGGCGTCGGCCATCGTCTTGTAGAAGTCGTCGGGGAAGCCGCCTTCCTTGTCCTTCTTCAGCCAGTACTTGTCGTCGAACTGCGCGCACAGCTTGGCGACGCTGTCGCGGATCGCGAGCTGGTCCTCGGAAAAGGCGAAATCCATGGGGCTGGGTCCTAACGGTTGGCGGCGAGCCAGGAGAGCATGATCTTGTTGAACGCGTCGGGGCGCTCGACGTTGGGCAGGTGGCGCGCCCGGGCGATGCCCTCGTAGCGGCCGCCCGGGATCTTCGAGGCGATCAGCCGGTTGCGTTCCGGCGGAGTGCCCTCGTCCTCGTCGCCGCAGATCACCAGCGTCGGCGCCTTGATGGTCGGCAGGCGGTCGAGGTAGTCGAAGTGCTGGATCGCCGACATGCAGCCGGCAGAGCCCTCGGGCGTGGTGCCGGCGATCGTGTCGCGGACCTCGCGCCAGCGCACCGGGTTCACCTGCCTGAACTCGTCGGTGAACCAGCGCTCCATGGTGCTGTCGGCCAGCGCCGCCAGGCCCTTGCTGCGCACCGTCGCCTTGCGCTCTTCCCAGGTGCCGGCCGAGCCGGGCGGGGTCGAGGGCTGGGTGTCGCACAGGGTCAGCGTCAGGAGGCGGTCGGGACAGGCCAGCGCGAAGCCCTGGCCGATCATGCCGCCGATCGACAGGCCGACATAGTGGACCCGGGCGATGCCGAGCACGTCGAGCGCGCCCTTCACGTCGGCCGCCAGCCCGTCCATCGTGTAGTCGCCGGCGACCGGCGCGCTGCCGCCGTGGCCACGCATGTCGAGGCGCAGCACGCGGTAGCCAGCGGCCAGCAGCGGCACCATCTGCTCGACCCACATGCCGCCGTCGGCGTTCAGCGAGTGCGTGAAGCACACCGTCGGCGCGTTCTGCGGGCCGGCGAGGTCGAAGTAGACGCGACGTCCGTCGAGAGACAGCAGCATGATCCTTCTCCTCCTGGTGTCGTCACATCGCCGAGATGCCGCCGTCGATCACGACCTCCGAGCCGGTCATGAAGCTCGACTCGTCGGAGGCGAGGAAGACCAGCGCCCAGCCCACTTCCTCGGGCCGGCCGAGGCGGCCGATCGGCACCTGCTTGCCGAGCTTCTGCTGCATCAGGTCCTGGCCGAAGCGGTCGCGGTACTTGTCGAGGATCGGCGTGTCGATGAAGGTCGGGTGCACCGAGTTGCAGCGGATGTTGTAGCCCGACTTGGCGCAGTGCAGCGCCACCGACTTGCTGAGCAGGCGGACGCCGGCCTTGGCCGAGTTGTAGGCCGCCATGTTGGCGCCGGCGATGATGCCCGAGATCGACGAGATGTTGATGATCGAGCCGCCCAGCGTCCTCGTGTGCTTCTTGATCTCGGCGACGCCGTGCTTGCAGCCGAGGAAGACGCCGTCGAGGTCGATGGCGTGGACGCGGCGCCACTCGCTGAGCTCGATCTCCTCGACCGTCTTGCTGAGGCCGATGCCGGCCGAGTTCAGGAGCACGTGCAGCGCGCCGAACGCCTCGACCGACTTGGCGATCGCTTCCTTCCAGTTGTCCTCGCTGGTGACGTCGAGCTTCACGAAGCGGGCCGACGGGCCGATGCGGTCGACGACTTCCTGGCCGCGGTCGGCGGCGATGTCGGCGACCACGACCCTGGCGCCCTCGCGGGCCATCAGCTCGGCGGCGTTGGCGCCGAGGCCCGAGGCGCCGCCCGTGATCAGGGCGACCTTGCCGGCCAGACGGTTCGTCATCTCTTCTTTCCTCCCGCTCTCGCTTCCCGGTGGGCGATGTAGGTCGTCGCCGCGACGATGATGGCGGCGCCCACGAACGTCCAGATGTCCGAGGTTTTCCCCCAGACCGCGACGTCCATCAAGGCGGCCCACACGATGCCGAGGAAGGTGATGGGCTGCAGGGCGGAAATGTCGAGCAGCCGGTAGCCCCAGGTGATGAAGAAGTAGCCCACCGTGCCGAAGAAGCCGGCCGACAGGAACAGCAGCAGCTGCTCCGGGCTCGGCGTCTGCCAGAACCACAGGCCCAGCGGGGTGAAGCAGATCGCGCCGACGATGCTCTGCCACAGCACCACGACCGCCGGCTTGTCGCGGCCCGACACCACCTTGGCGACCAGGTTGGAGCCGGCGATCAGCGGCACCGCGCCCAGCATCATCAGGATGCCTGGGTTCACGCTGCCGAGCCCCGGCCGGACGATGACCAGCATGCCGAGGAAGCCGACGGCGACGGCGACCCAGCGCCGCCAGTGGACCTTCTCGTGCAGGAACAGCACGGCGCCCAGCGTGACGAAGATCGGGCCGGTGAAACCCAGCGCCGCGACCGTCGCCAGCGGCAGCCAGACCACGGCCTCGTACCACAGGCCGTAGCCCGAGGTGTGGAACAGGCCGCGGAAGGCATGGAGCTTGAAATCCTGGGTGCGCATGCCCGCGATGCCGGCGCGCCACAGCATGTAGGGCGCGATCAGGACGATGCCGCCGATCCAGCGGCCCCAGGCGACGAACAGCGGCGGCAGCTCGGTGACCAGTTCCTTCACCGAGCCGTTGAGGAAGGTGAAGAAGATGCCGGACAGGATGGCGAGGAAGTAGCCGCGTGCGACGCGCGAGGGGATCAGGCGCGACAGCGTATCGGGCGCGTCGAGGACGGGCGCGGGCATTGGTCTTGGCTTGCCTGCGGGGGCGGGGCGGGTCAAGCCACCGGTTCCGCAGGGAAACGGCACGCGATTTGTTTCGGGCTTCGCATCCGCTAGGCTTCGGACAGGAAGAGGAGGGCACGTCGATGCTGCGTCGCAAACTGGGTGTGCTGGGCATTGTCGTGGCGGCGCTCGCCGCCGGGGGCGCGGCGGCGCAGGATTCCTACCCGAACAAGCCGGTGCGCTGGATCGTGCCGTTCCCGGCCGGCGGGCCGACCGACACGCTGTCGCGCATCCTTGCCGCCAAGCTGGGCGAGGCCTGGGGCCAGGGCGTGGTGGTCGAGAACAAGGGCGGCGCCGCCGGCGCCATCGGCAGCGACTTCGCGGCCAAGGCCGCGCCCGACGGCTACACGCTGATCCTCGGCACCCAGAGCACGCACGCCTCGAACAAGATCTTCTATCCCAACCTGCCCTATGACCCGATCACCGACTTCCAGCCGCTCAGCCTGATCGGCACGGCCTGCATGGCGCTGGTGACGGCGCCCGGCGTGCCGGCCAGCACGCCGAAGGAATTCGTGGCGTGGCTGAAGGCCCAGCCCTCGGTGGCCTATGCCTCCGCCGCCACCGGCAGTTCGCAGCACGTCGCTGCCGAACTGATGATGAAGCGGGCGGGGATCGCCGCCACCCACGTGCCTTACCGCGGCAGTGCCGCCGCCATGCCCGACCTGATGAGCGGCCGCGTCGCCTTCATGTTCGACAACCTGCCGTCGGCGCTGCCGCAGGCCCGCGCCGGCAAGGTCAAGGCGCTGGCCCAGACCTGCGCCACCCGCTCGCCGTCGGCGCCCGACCTGCCGACCATGGAGGAGTCGGGCTTCCCCGACTTCGCGATCGAGGGCTGGTACGGCATCTTCGTGCCGGCGAAAACGCCGCGGCCGATCGTCGACAAGCTGTCGGCCGACATCAACAAGGCGCTGCGCGATCCCGACTCGATGGAGCGCTGGAAGACGCTCGGCTTCGACCCGATCGGCAGCACCCCGGAGGTCTTCGCCGAGCGGCAGAAGGCCGACCTCGCCTACTGGAAGCGCATGATCGACGATACCGGCATCAAGGTGGAGTAGGGCATGGCGTACGACCTCAAGATCGTCGGCGGGGAGATCGTCGACGGCAGCGGCGCCGAGCGCCGGCGCGGCGACGTCGGCATCAAGGACGGCCGGGTCGTGGCGCTGGGCGAGGCGCCGGGCACCGCGGAGCGCACCATCGATGCCGGCGGCCACGTGGTCGCGCCGGGCTTCGTCGACATCCACACGCACTACGACGCCCAGGTGCTGTGGGACCCCATGCTCACGATCTCGCCGTGGCACGGCGTCACCACGGTGGTGGTCGGCAATTGCGGCTTCGGCATCGCGCCGACGCGGCCCGAGCATCGCGGCCTGATCCTGCGCACGCTCGAGCGCGTCGAGGCGATGAGCCTCGCGGCGCTGGAGGCCGGGATCGGCCCCGACTGGCCGTTCGTCAGCTTCCCCGAGTACATGGACGTGCTGGCGGCCCGGCCGCTCGGCATCAACGTCGCGGTCATGCTGGGCCACACGCCGCTGCGCCTGTCGGTGATGGGCGAGGAGGCGACCGAGCGGGCCGCGCGCCCCGACGAGATCGCGACCATGAAGCGGCTGGCCGCCGAGGCGATGGACGCCGGCGCCGTCGGCTTCGCCACCTCGGTGTCCAAGATCCACATCGGCTACGGCGGGCGGCCGGTGCCGAGCCGGCTGGCCGGCTTCGACGAGATGCTCGAGATCGCCGACGCGGTCGGCCGGTCGGGGCACGGCATCATCCAGTACAACGTCGGCCGCGACCCGCGCTGGGAGGAGTACGAGGCGCTGGTGACGAAGTCGGGCCGGCCGCTGGTCTGGACCGCCCTGCTGGCCGGTTCGCTCGGTCCCAACTCGCACCGCCCGCAGCTGGCGCGCGCCGCCGACCAGGTCGCGCGTGGCTTCCGCATCCACCCGCAGGGCGCCTGCCGGCCGATCCAGATCGAGTTCGATTTCCACTCGCCGGTGGTGTTCGACACCTGGGCATCGTTCGCCGCCGCGCGCGAGGCGACCGACGATGACGGCCTGCGCCGGGTCTATGCCGACCCTGCCTTCCGCGCCCGGGTGAAGCGCCAGGCCGACGGGCGCGGGCCGGACGACGCCAGCTTCATGGGCAAGGAACTGGAGGGCGACACGCGGCGCGCGACCTTCCACTCCTACGTCATCTCCAGCGCCCGCGACCCGGCACTGCGCGAGCGCAAGCTGGCCGAGGTGGCGCGCGAGCGCGGCCTGCACGCCATCGACCTGATGCTCGACCTCGCGCTCGACGACCTCGACACCCGGATGCGCGCCTCGCTGCTGAACTTCGCCGAGGACGAGGTGCGCGAGATCATCCGCGACCCCAACGTCGTGATCGGGCTGGGCGACGGCGGCGCCCATCTCAGCCAGCTGTGCGACGCCTGCTATGCCACCCACCTGCTGGGCCACTGGGTGCGCGAGGACGGGGCGCTGACCCTCGAGCAGGCGGTCCACCGCCTGACCGGCGCGCCGGCCGAGCTGTTCGGCCTGCATGACCGCGGCCGCCTCGCGGTCGGGATGCCGGCCGACGTCGTGGTGTTCGACCCGGCGACGGTCGGCGCCTCGCCGCTGGAGCGGGTCAAGGACCTGCCGGCCGGCGCCGACCGCCTGGTCTCGCACCCGCGCGGCATCCACGCCGTCGTCGTGAACGGCGGCGTGCTTCCTCCGCCGGGCGAGGTCCCGGCGCGGCCGACGGGCCGCCTGCTGCGCCAGCGCCGCGCTGCCTGAAACGAGGAAGGCCGCCCTCGCGGGCGGCCTTCGCGTCCGGGACCCCGGGGTCCGGAAAGTCAGTTGGCAGGGATCAGTTGTACTTGGCGATCTCGAGACGGCCGACCTGGTCGCGATGGACCTCGTCCGGACCGTCGGCGAGGCGCAGCGTGCGCTGGTGGGCGTACATGCTGGCCAGCTTGAACACCTGGCTGACGCCACCGGCGCCGTGCAGCTGCAGGCAGCGATCGACCACCTTCGAGGTGATGTTCGGCACCGCCACCTTGATCATCGCGATCTGCTGGCGGGCTTCCTTGTTGCCGTACTTGTCCATCGCCCACGCGGCCTTCAGGACCAGCAGGCGGGCCATGTCGATCTCCATGCGCATGTCGGCGACGTGCGCCTTGGTCACGCCCATCTCCGAGATGCGCTGGCCGAAGGCGACGCGGCTCTTGGCGCGCTTGATCGCGAGCTCGAGCGCGCGCTCGGCGACGCCGATGGCGCGCATGCAGTGATGGATGCGGCCCGGGCCGAGGCGGCCCTGGGCGATCTCGAAGCCGCGGCCCTCGCCCAGCAGGATGTTGGCCTTGGGCACGCGGACGTTGTCGTACACCACTTCGGCGTGGCCGTGCGGCGCGTCGTCATAGCCGAACACGTGCAGCATCTTGACGATCTTGATGCCCTTGGCGTCGGCTGGCACGACGATCATCGACTGCTGGCGGTAGGCCGGGGCGTTGGGGTCGCTCTTGCCCATCAGGATGATGACCTTGCAGCGCGGGTCGCCCATGCCCGACGACCACCACTTGCGGCCGTTGATCACGTAGTCGTCGCCGTCGCTCTCGATCCGGCACTCGACGTTGCGCGCGTCGGACGAGGCCACCGCCGGCTCGGTCATGGCGAAGCACGAACGGATCTCGCCGTTCAGCAGCGGCTTCAGCCACTTGTCCTTCATCTCCTTGGTGCCGTAGCGGGCGAACACTTCCATGTTGCCGGTGTCGGGCGCCGAGCAGTTGGTCGCCTCGGAGGCGATCGACGAGCGGCCCAGCACTTCGCAGATCGGCGCGTACTCGAGGTTCGACAGGCCCATGGTGCCGTGGGTGTCGCCGGTCTCGCGGTCGGCCGGCAGGAACATGTTCCACAGGCCGCGCTTCTTCGCCTCGGCCTTGCACTCCTCCATCACCGGCGGCAGCGACCAGCGGGTCTTGGCGCTGTTCAGCTGGTCCTCGTAGACCGACTCGGCCGGGTAGATGACCTCGTCCATGAACTTGTGGAGCTTCTCGAGAAGCGCCTTGGTGCGGTCCGAGTATTCGAAATCCATTCGTGCTCTCCGTTTGTGCTGCGGCGGACTCTGGCCGAATTCACCGCCGATGTGAACGGCCATTCAGGCGCACCCCGCGGGATTGCCGGTTCGCTCCGCGAACCGCGGCGGGTCGCTTGCGGAGCCCGCGATTGGCCTTCTAAATCGGCTCCAACCATACAGAACCGGGAGTGACGCCGTTGGACAGCGTGATGCAGGCGCCCTTCAAGCCGATCGAGTTCCTGAGCCGGGATATCCGCGCCGACCGTCGCCCCGACGGCACCATCGTGCTGCAGTCCAACCACCCGCTGAAGCCGTTCGAGCGGCACGTGCCGGCCTTCCTGGCGCGGTGGGCGGCCGAGGCGCCGGACCGGGTGTGGCTGGCCCAGCGGCGCGGGCCCGACCGCCGCTGGCACGAGGTGACCTACGCCGAGGCCAAGCGGCAGGTCGACGCCGTGACCCAGGCGCTGCTCGACCGCGGCTTCGGCCCCGACAGGGCGGTGATGATCCTGTCCTCGAACTCGATCGAGTTCGCGCTGCTGACCATGGCCGCCATGCAGGCGCGGGCGCCGGTGGCGCCGGCCTCGCCGGCCTACTCGGTGATGAGCCAGGACCACGCCAAGCTGCGCTACGTGTTCGACCTGATCAAGCCGGGCCTGGTGTTCGTGCAGAACGGCGAGATCTACGACCGCGCGCTGGCGGCGCTCGACCTCGACGGCGTCCTGCTGGTCCACGTCGACAAGCCGCCGTCGCGGCGCCGGTCGATGCCGTGGAGCGAACTGGTGGCGACGACGCCGACCGCCGCGGTCGCCGAGTCGGTGGCCCGCATCGAGCCGAAGACCGTCGCCAAGTTCCTGTTCACCTCGGGCAGCACCGGCATGCCCAAGGCGGTGATCAACACCCAGGAGATGATGTGCGCCAACCTGGCGATGGGCCAGATGGCGCGGGTGCGCAGGCCGGACGATCCGCCGGCGGTGATGCTCGACTGGCTGCCGTGGAACCACACGATGGGCGGCAACGCGACCTTCCAGGGCAACCTCGCCGACGGCGGCACCACCTACATCGACGACGGCAAGCCGCTGCCCGGCCTGTTCGACGAGACCCTGCGCAACCTCGCCGAGATCTCGCCGACCTACTTCGCCAACGTGCCCGCCGGCTACGCCATGCTGGCGACGGCGCTGGAGAAGGACGAGGGGCTGGCGAGGAAGTTCTTCAGGAACCTCAACTCGCTGGCCTACGGCGGCGCGACCCTGCCCGACGACCTCTATGAGCGCATCGAGGCGTTGGCGGTGAAGTACACCGGCTACCGCCTGCCGTTCATCACCGGCTGGGGCTCGACCGAGACCGCGCCGACCGCGACCACGGTGCACTGGGCGTCGGAGCGGGTCGGCCTGATCGGCCTGCCGTTCCCCGGCGTGCAGCTGAAGATGGTGCCGACCGGCGAGGACGGTCGCTACGAGCTGCGGATCAAGAGCGTGATCGTGACGCCGGGCTACTATCGCCGGCCCGATCTCACGGCCCAGATGTTCGACGAGGACGGCTTCTACAAGATCGGCGACGCCGGCCGCTTCGTCGATCCCGCCGACCCCAGCCTCGGCCTGGTGTTCGACGGCCGCGTGGTCGAGGACTTCAAGCTGATGAGCGGCACCTTCGTGCTGGTCGGCACGCTGCGCACCACCGCCATCGCCGCCGCCTCGCCGGTGCTGCAGGACGCGGTGATCTGCGGCCAGGACCGGCCCTATGCCGGCCTGCTGGGTTTCCCCAACATCGCCGCCTGCCGTCGCCTCGCCGGCGACGACGGGGCGAAGCTGCCGGTCGAGGACCTGCTGGCCCACCCGGCGGTGGTCTCGACCCTGCGCGACGGGCTCGCGCGCATGAACGCCGAGGGCAAGGGCTCGTCGATGCGGGTGCAACGGGCGCTGCTGATGGCCGAGCCGCCGTCGGTCGACGGCCACGAGATCACCGACAAGGGCTACATCAACCAGCGCGCGACGCTGGAGCGCCGCAAGGCGCTGGTCGAGCGGCTCTACGCCGGCGGCGAGGGCGTGATCGAGATCGGCTGAGACCGTCGGCAGGCAATCACGGAGGGAGCGACATGGATTTCAAGAACAAGGTGGCGCTGGTCACCGGCGGCGGCAACGGCATCGGCCGCGCCACCGCGCTGGGCTTCGCCGCGCGCGGCGCCAGGGTGGTGATCGTCGATCGCGATGCGGCCAGCGGCGAGGCGGTGGCCGGGGTGGTGCGCCAGCAGGGCGGCGAGGCGACCTTCGTCGCGGCCGACGTCACCGACGCGAAGAGCGTGCAGGCCTACGTCGCGCGCGCGGTCGAGGCCTACGGCCGCATCGACTGCTTCCACAACAACGCCGGCATCGAGGGCAAGATCGCCAACATCGCCGACTACGACGAGGCGATGTTCGACCAGGTCATGGCGGTCAACGTGAAGGGCGTGTTCCTCGGCCTCAAGTACGTGCTGCGGCAGATGCTGGCGCAGACCGGCGGCGGCGCGATCGTCAACACCGCCTCGACCGCCGGCCTGATGGGCTCGCCCGGCATGCCCGCCTACGTCGCCTCCAAGCACGCCGTGCTCGGCCTGACCAAGACCGCGTCGGGCGAGGTCGCGCGCCAGGGCATCCGCGTCAATGCCGTCTGCCCGGGACCGATCGACACCCGCATGATCCAGGACCTGCAGAAGCAGCTGAACCCGGCCGACCCGGACCGCGTCGCCGCGACCTACCAGTCCTCGATCCCGCTCGGCCGCTACGGCACCGCCGAGGAGGTGGCCAACACCGTGCTGTTCCTGTGCTCGGACCTCGCCAGCAACATCACCGGCGCGCACTTCGTGGTCGACGGCGGCCGCACCTCGACCCCGGGCGCGGTGACCGCCATGAACAAGTAGGGCCGCTCAGGCGATCCGGCCGGTACGCACGCCGTTCTCGATCACCTCGGCCTTGCCGGTCTCGCGGTAGCCGACGCTGAAGGAGCCGCGCACGATGTTCTGCTTGGCCTTGGGCCAGGCATCGCGCGGCTTCACGCGGCCGGTCTCCATCCATTCGTCCGCCATGAAGCGCATCTTGACCCAGGCGCGCTCGACGTTCTCCAGCGTGCGCCGGTCGAGACCGTTGGCGTCGTACGGCTGGGCGGCGGCCTCGGACAGGCCCGGGAGGGCGGAGGCGGCGAGGGGCAGGGCGAAGGTGCGGCGGCGGAGCATCATGTCGCTTTCCGGTCTCAGCGGGGAACGAAGTCGGGACGCTTCACGCCAGGCATGAAGTCGTAGAGCCGCGCGAGCGCCGCTTCCGGCGTCCGCGCCATGCCGCTGTCGAAGTAGAGGAACTTCATCCAGAGGGCGGGCTCGGTGTACCGTCCCTCCGACAGGCAGTCCGGCCAGAGCGCGGCGTCCAGCAACTGCCGCGCTTCCTCGATGAATGCCGGCGTCATGGTCTCCGAGCCCAGCATCCGGGTGCAGGCATAGGCGCCGAGCATCGGCAGGGAGCCGAGTTCCTCGAACGGTCCGCCGCCGGCCTCGGCGAAGAAGTACACGCCGATCTTCGGCTGGTTGGCGGCCAGCGCCAGCGCCAGGTTCTCGCCCAGCCGGTCGCGTCGCAACGAACCGTCGCGTTTCACCTGGTCCGGGGTCGCCTTGTGCCAGCAATCCCACTCGGCACTCAACGCGGCGGCGAAGTGCCGTTCCGCGCCCTCGCGGCCGCACAGCCACGTCGCGAGGCCCAGCGTGCGCCGCCAGGCGTAGAGCGCGTAGTAGTCGTCGTGCCAGAAATCGCGCGGGCCGTTGAACAGGCCCATCGCCGGCTCCGGCCGGCTTTCCATCCAGGTGACGATCGCCTCCAGCGTCGGCCGGACCCTGTCGGCGAGGCCCAGCAGGAAGCCGCCGGCCAGGCAGTTGGCGAGCACCGAGACGTAGAGCGGCTGGCCCTGGGGCGGGATCTGGTCGGGGACGAACTCGGTCTCGTACTTCAGCGCGAAGTCGAGCCAGAACTGGCGCTTGCGGACGGGGTCGAACGTCATGCCCCGAAAGACGAGGCGGGACGGCGCGCCGTTACAGGTTCCGCACGGCGCGCCGACCGCGCTTCGCGCCGCCGCCGCCTCTGCTAATCTGCCACCCTCGAAAGGGTGGAAACGATGGACGTGATCACGCGGGCGCAGCCCGAGGCCGGGGAAATCGCAGCCTCGTGGCTGCAGGAATTCGGCGAAGCGCTCGAGGCCGGCAAGGCCACGACGGCGGCGCGCTGCGTGGCGGCCGACGGCCACTGGCGCGACGTGCTGGCCTTCACCTGGGATATCGGCACGGTGAGCGGCGCCGCGGCGATCGAGGCGGCGCTGGCCCGGCGGATCGACGCCGTGAAACCGCGCGGCTTCGTCCTGCCGCCGCAGCGATCGGCGCCGCGCTTCGTGCGCCGCGCCGGGGTCGACTGCATCGAGGCCATCTTCACCTTCCAGACGACGGCGGGCCGCGCCGACGGCGTCGTCCGTCTCGCGCAGCAGGCCGACGGGTCGTGGAAGGCGTGGACGCTGCTGACCACGCTCGAGGAACTGCACGGCTATCCCGACGGGCGTCCGCCGGCGCTGAGCGATGCGGAGAAGTTCTCGCGCGACTTCGGCGGCGAGAACTGGGCCGACCAGCGTCGCCGGGCGCAGGCCTACGATGACCGCGATCCGACCGTGCTGGTGGTCGGCGGCGGCCAGGCCGGCCTGTCGGCGGCGGCGCGGCTGTCGCACCTCGGCGTCGACACCCTGATCATCGATCGCGAGGAGCGGATCGGCGACAACTGGCGCAAGCGCTACCACTCGCTGACGCTGCACAACGAGGTCCACGTCAACCACCTGCCGCTGATGCCGTTCCCGCCGACCTTCCCGGTGTTCATCCCGAAGGACAAGCTGGCCAACTGGTTCGAGCACTACGTCGACAGCCTCGACCTCAACTTCTGGACCGGCACCGAGCTGGCCGGCGGCACGTGGGACGACAAGGAAAAGCGCTGGACGGTGACGCTGAAGCGCAGCGACGGCACCACGCGCACCATGAAGCCGCGCCACATCGTCGTGGCGACCGGCGTCAGCGGCAAGCCGATCTGGCCGCAGATCCCCGGCCTCGACGCGTTCAAGGGCGAGGTCCTGCACTCCGGCAGCTACACCACCGGCACGGCCTGGAAGGGCCGCAACGCGCTGGTGCTCGGCACCGGCAACAGCGGCCACGACGTGGCGCAGGACCTGTGCGCCAGCGGCGCCAGGGTCACCATGGTCCAGCGCAGCCCGACCTACGTGGTGTCGATCCGCGAGGCGCAGAAGGTCTACTCGGTCTACACCGAGGGCCTGCCGTTCGAGGATTGCGACCTGCTGGCCTGCTCGTGGCCCTACCCGGTGCTGCGCCGCGCCTACCAGCTGTCGACCGCGGAGATGCGCGAGGTCGACGCGAAGCTGCACGACGGCCTGCGCAAGCGCGGCTTCCGGCTGACCTTCGGCGAGGACGAGACCGGCTTCCAGATGATGTACCTGCGGCGCGGCGGCGGGTACTACTTCAACGTCGGCTGCTCCGACATGATCGTCGACGGGCGCATCGGTCTCCTGCAGTACGACGATCTCGACGGCTTCGCCGCCGACGGGCTGAGGCTGAAGGGCGGCGAGACCCGGCCGGTCGACCTCGTCGTGGTCGCCACCGGCTACGAGACCCAGCAGGGCTTCGTGCGCGACACGCTGGGCGATGCCGTCGCCGACCGCATCGGCCCGGTGTGGGGCTTCGACGACGGCGGCGAGCTGCGCAACATGTGGGCGCCGACCGCGCAGGACGGCCTGTGGTTCACCGCCGGCAGCCTGGCGCAGTGCCGCATCTACTCGCGCTACCTCGCGCTGCAGATCAAGGCGCGCGAGGACGGGCTGATCGCCTGACCCGGGGTCAGGCGACCTTGAGCTCGCGGTAGCCGTCGGCCGCCGCCTGGTCGCAGCGCGCCCGGTAGGCCGGGGCGCTGCCGGAGTAGCGGGCGACGAAGCGCGTGGTCTTGCCGGCGACGTTGCGGTTGACGCCGGTCATCCACGAATCGACCTCGTTGGACAGCAGGCCCTCGCTCACCGACTTGACGTAGTCGGTCCACGACTCGACGCCGGCCGCGGTCGCCTCGAGCCGGGTCAGGCCCCTGGCCTGGGCGTGCTGCAGCAGCCTCGTCACCCACTCGACGCCGTACTCGATGTTGCGCGGGATGTTGCCCAGCGCGGCGTGCGGGCCCATCTGCATCATCATGTTGGGGAAGCCCTCGACCATGATGCCGAGGTAGGTCTGCGGCCCGTGCGCCCACTTGTCCTTCAGCTTCTGGCCGTCGACGCCGCGGAAGTCGATGCGGTCGAAGGCGCCGGTCAGGGCGTCGAAGCCGGTGGCGAAGATGATGATGTCGAAGTCGTAGGTGGCGTCGCTGGTCTCGATGCCGCCGGGCGTGATCCGCCGGATCGGCGTCTCGCGGATGTCGACCAGCTTCACGTTGGGCTGGTTGTAGACCTCGTAGTAGCGGGTCTCGAGCGGCACGCGGCGGGTGCCGAAGCCGTGGTTGCGCGGGATCAGCTTCTCGGCCACGGCCGGGTCCTTGACGCGCTGGCGGATCTTGCGCGCCACGAAGTCGCTCAGCAGCGCGTTGACCTCGCGGTTGGTGCCGGTGTCGCGGAAGTTGCCCTGCCACAGGCCGAAGCCGGGGCTGTTGTAGAGCTTCTCCCAGGTCGCCTCGCGCTCCTCCGGCGTGACCTCCAGCGCCGAGCGCGGGTCGGGCGTGTGCAGGAAGCACGAGAAGGTCTCGCGGCAGCGCTCGAAGATCTGCGGGTAGGTCTTGCGGATCTCGGCCATCTCCTCCTTCGAGATCGGCCGGTTGTGCAGCGGCACGCACCAGTTGGGCGTGCGCTGGAACACGGTCAGCTGCCTGGCGGTCTTGGCGACTTCCTGGATGGTCTGGACGCCTGTCGCGCCGGTACCGATCACCGCGACCCGCTTGCCCTCGAAGCTGACCGGTTCCTTGGGCCAGCGCGCGGTGTGGCAGGACAGGCCCTTGAAGCTGTCGATGCCCTCGATGTTGGGCGGCGTCGGCACCGACAGCGGCCCGATCGCGGTGATCAGCCAGCGCGCGCCGTGCCTGCTGCCGTCCTCCAGCGTCACCTCCCAGCGGCGCGGGCCCTCCTGCCAGTGGGCGGCGGCGACGCGGCTGTTGAACTGGATGTCGCGGCGCAGGTCGAACTTGTCGGCGACGTGCTCGAGGTACTTGAGCGTCTGCGGCTGCGGCGAGAAATGCTCGGTCCAGTGCCACTCGTCGAGCAGCTCCTGCGAGAACGAGAAGCCGTAGGAGTAGCTCTCCGAGTCGAAGCGCGCGCCCGGGTAGCGGTTCCAGTACCAGGTGCCGCCGACGCCGCTGCCGGCCTCGAAGACGCGCACCGTCATGCCGAGCTGGCGCAGACGCAGCAGCTGGTACATGCCGGAGATGCCGGCCCCGATGATGAGGGCGTCGTAGTCGGCCATGTCTTCGTTCCTCCCGCGGGGTGTTGGCGCCACGCTAACGCAGCGGCCCCGGGCTGGGAATGCATGCGGCAGCGGAGCGCACGCGCCGGCCCGCGATACGAACTGTGGTTAAGACTTGCTCGCGCGCGCCGCCAACCGCACGATGCCGGACGGAGGGTCCTCTGCGATGAAGAAACTGGCGGGCAAGGTGGCGATCGTCACCGGCGGGGCGAGCGGCATGGGCCGCGCCACCGTCCTGCGCTTCCTGGCCGACGGTGCCCGCGTGCTGGTCGCCGACCTCAACGAGGCCAACGGCGCCGAGACCCTGGCGGTGGCCCGCGCCGCCGGCCACGGCGAAGACATCGCCTTCGTGCGCTGTGACGTGGCGGCCGAGGCCGATGTCGCGGCGATGGTCGCGACGGCGGTGCGCCGCTTCGGGCGGCTCGACATCGCCTATCTCAACGCCGGCGTCGGCGGTGCCTTCGGTCCGATCGCCGAGACCTCGGTCGAGGACTGGGACTACACCTTCGCGGTGCTGACCCGCTCGGTCTTCCTCGGCATGAAGCACGCCTCGCAGGCGATGAAGGCGCACGGCCAGGGCGGCGTCATCCTGGTCACGGCCTCGATCGCCGGCATGGTCGGCGGCGGCGGCAGCCACGCCTACTCGGCCGCCAAGGCGGCGGTGATCAGCCTGGTCGAGAACGTCGCCGCCGAGCTCGGCCCCGACCGCATCCGCGTCGTCGGCATCGCGCCCGGCGTGATCTCGACGCCGCTGGTCCATCGCGGCCGGCCCGAGAAGTTCGAGAAGCAGTTCGCGCGCCAGCCGTGGCCCGACCGCGGCGAACCCGCGGCGATCGCCGACGTCGCGGCGTTCCTGTGCGCGGACGACGCCCGCTTCATCACCGGCGAGACCGTGAAGGTCGATGGCGGCCTGCTGGCGCAGGGCGTTGCCTTGTGGGGCACCGGGCGCGACAACACCTTCCTGCAAAGCGCCGGGGTCAACCGCGGCACGACCGGCGAGGCCATGGTCGTGCGCCATCTTGGAGAGAAGAAGTCATGAGCGAAGCCGAACGTCTGCACCGTCACCTGGTGGGCCAGCAGGGCTCGCGGCGGTCGCTCAACACGCCGGCGCTGGTGCTCGACCTCGAGATGCTCGACCGCAACATCGCCGAGATGGCGGCGTTCGCGAAGGCGCACAAGGTGGCGCTGCGGCCGCACTCCAAGACCCACAAGTCGGCCGACATCGCGCGCCGCCAGATCGCGGCCGGGGCGCTGGGCGTGTGCTGCGCCAAGCTGGGCGAGGCCGAGGCGCTGGCCGAGCAGGGCATCGGCAGCCTGCACATCACCTCGCCGGTGGTGACGCCGCAGGCGATCGACCGGCTGGTGGCGCTGAACGCCAAGGTGCCGGACCTGATGCTGGTGGTCGACCACCCGGACAACGTCGACGCGCTGGCCGCGGCGGCCGCCAGGGCCGGCAAGCCGCTGGCGGTCGTGATCGACATCGATCCCGGCATCCACCGCACCGGCGTCGCCTCGCCGGAAGACTGCGTCGCGCTGGCGAAGAAGGTGGCCGGCCTGAAGTCGCTGAAGTACGCCGGCATCCAGTTCTATTGCGGCAGCCACCAGCACATCAAGGACTTCGCCGAGCGCAAGGCGGCGATCGAGGAACGCACCGCCTACCTGCAGGGCATCATCGACAAGCTGGTCGCGGCTGGCCTCGAGCCCGCCATCGTCACCGGCTCGGGTACCGGCACGCACTACATCGACGCCAAGGCGGGCGTCTTCACCGAGCTGCAGGTCGGTTCCTACGTCTTCATGGACCACGACTACGCGGTCTGCGACCTGCGCGGCCTCGACCAGCCGACCTTCGAGCAGGCGCTGCAGATCGATGCCCGCGTCGTCAGCGCCAACACGCCGGGCATGGTCACCGTCGATGCCGGCCTCAAGGCGATGGCGACCGAGAAGGGGCCGCCGATGATCCTGAAAGGCGCGGTCGAGGGCTCGACCACGCGCTTCATGGGCGACGAGCACCTCGCCGTGATCGCGCCGGCCGGCCAGGCCGCGCCGGCGCTGGCCGAGCAGGTCGTGCTGGTGCCGCCGCACTGCGATCCGACGGTCAACATGTACGAGAGCTACCACGTGGTGAAGGGCGACACGCTGGTCGACATCTGGCCGGTGACGGCCCGCGGTCGCTCGCGTTGAGGGAAGGGCTGTCCGTGCGCCCGCCGTTGCCGCCCTTCGATGCCGCTACCGCCGCCGTCAAGGCGCGCGCCGCGGAGGATGCCTGGAACAGCCGCGACCCGGCGCGGGTGGCGCTGGCCTACACCGAGGACAGCGTGTGGCGGAACCGCGCCGAGTTCCTGAAGGGGCGGGCCGAGATCGAGGCCTTCCTGGTGCGCAAGTGGCAGCGCGAGCTCGACTACCGCCTGGTCAAGGAAGTCTGGGCCTTCACCGCCAACCGCATCGCGGTGCGCTTCGCCTACGAATGGCACGACGACAGCGGCCACTGGTACCGCTCCTACGGCAACGAGAACTGGGAGTTCGCGCCCGACGGCCTGATGCGTATACGCCGCGCCAGCATCAACGACCTGCCGATCGCCGGGAAGGACCGCAAGTTCCACTGGCCGCTCGGCCCACGGCCGAAGGACCACCCCGGCCTGTCGGATCTCGACTTGTAGAACCACACCCGTCAGCCGACGGGATGGCTAACGCCCCTCGAAGTCCGGCACCGCGCGGGCGGCCATGGCGCGCACGCCCTCGCGGAAGTCGCGGGTGCGGAACAGCCAGTCCTGCTCGACGAACTCGTGGTCGGTCGCCGCCTCGACCGCGTCGGCGAGGCCGCGCCGCATCGTCGCCCGGGTCGCCCGCATCGCCAGCGGCGCGTTCTCGGCGATCCGCGCGGCCAGCTCGATCGCCGCCGGGCGGACCTGCTCGAACGGCACCAGCCGGCTGGCCAGGCCCATCGCGACCGCCTGTTCGCCGCCGATGCGCTCGGCGG
Source organism: uncultured Reyranella sp. (assembly GCA_964420105.1). Taxonomy (GTDB): domain Bacteria; phylum Pseudomonadota; class Alphaproteobacteria; order Reyranellales; family Reyranellaceae; genus Reyranella. Next base: position 65,422 of record CAYQRL010000014.1, on the reverse strand, counting down.
CGTAGAACATCATCTCGGCGTTGGCGAGGCCGACCGCGCGCGGCAGCGTCACGGTGAGGCCGAAGCCGGGATGGGTGCCGAGCCGCGTGAAGTTGGCGACGAAGCGGCTCTCCGGGCAGGCGATGCGGAAGTCGGCGACCATGGCGAGGCCGAGCCCGCCGCCCACCGCCGCGCCCTGGATCGCCGCCACGATCGGCTTGCCGAACCTGAACAGGTGGACCGCCTCCTTGTACAGGTTGGTCGAGCCCCCTTGCTGGCCGCGCACCGGGTCGGGCGGCCGCTGGTCGCCCTGCGCCCGCGCGTCGTTCGAGAAGTCGGCGCCGGAACAGAAGTTCTTGCCCTCGGCGCACAGCACCAGCGCGCGGCAGGCGTCGTCGCGGTCGAACAGCGCGAAGGCCTCGCGCAACTGCATGATCAGCGAGCGGTCGAAGAAGTTGTTCGGCGGCCGGCGGATCTCGACGATGGCGACGCGACCCGCCAGCGAGACGGCGATGTCGGGGTAGGCGGGGTGCGCGGTCACTTGGTGCTTCCTCACTTGTCCAGCCAGGCGTCTTCGAGGCGCCAGTGGTTGTATTGCGAGTTGCTGGCCAGCGCGAGACCCTTGACCCACGGGTGCCAGCAGGTGTTGGCGCGGGTATGCATGATCGACGGCCGCACCCCGCGGGCCTGCAGGTCGTAGTCGATCTGCTGCACCAGCTTCTTGCGCAGCGCGGGATCGGTGGTGCGCGACTGCTCGTCGAAGCGCGCCTCCATCTCCTTGTCGCAGTAGCCGGTGTAGTTGCGCTCGGAGGTGCAGGCGTAGGCCTCGTAGAGCATGACGTCGGGATCGTCGATCGCCGTGCCGCCGGTATTCAGCGCCACGTTGAAGTCCTTGCGCAGCAGCCGCGTGTACCACAGCGCGCTCTCGATGGTCTCGAGCTCGCCCTCGATGCCGATCTGCTTCAGCTGGTCGATCAGCAGCACCGCCGGTTCGCGGTAGGTCGGCAGGTTGCGGGTCAGCACCTTGACCTTGATCGGCGGCTTGTCGGGGCCGAAGCCCGCCTCCTTCATGATCTGGCGCGCCGCCTCGCGGTTGTTCTCGACATCGCCGCCGAAGCCCGGGATGTCGGCCAGCCGGTCGGCGCCGATGCCCCAGACGCCCTCGGGCGGGGCCTCCATCACGCCGCCGATGCGGTCGGCGCCGCTGCTCAGCGTGTCGATGAAGGCCTTGCGGTCGATCGTCAGCATCATCGCCTTCTTGAGGCGCGGATCGTCGAACGGCGGCGCCTGGTTGTTGACCAGCAACTGGGTCTGGATGTTGTACTGGTTGAGCTCGCAGATCGCCTCGGGCGCCCGGGCCTTGATCTCGCCGGCCATGCGTACCGAGATGTCCTGCGAGAAGGTGAGGTCGAACTCCCCGATCGAGAAGGCGAGCACGCGGGTCGCCCGGTTGGGGATCATCCGCCACTCGATGCCGTCGAGGTACGGCTTGCCCGGCTTGAAGTAGTCGGGGTTGCGGACCAGCGAGATGCTCTGCTTCGACTTGAACTCCCTGAGCTTGAACGGGCCGGTGCCGACCGGCCGGGTGCGCATGTCGGCGCCCGAGACGTGGCAGGGGTAGACGGCGGAGAAGCCGGCGGCGAGGAAGCTCAGGAACGAGGGCTGCGGCCGCCCGAGCGCGAAAGTCACCCCGAAGTCGCCGTCGGTCGTGACCTCCTGAAGGTTGTTGTACCACTCCTTGCGCGGGTTCTTGCGCCAGCCGGCGTCGCGCTTGCCGGCGATCGTGTCCCACGTGCACTTCACGTCGGCGCTGGTGAACGGCTTGCCGTCGTGCCACTTCACGCCCTGCCGCAGCCTGAAGGTCAGCCGGGTCCTGTCCGGGTTCCACGACCACGACTCGGCGAGGTCGGGGACGATCGTGTCCTCGGCGTTGCGCTTCACCGTCTGGTCGAAGATCACCAGGTTGTTGAACACCGCCATGAAGGGGTGGAGCGTGCCGATCGTCACCTCCTCGTGCAGCGAGGCGGTCGGCGGGTTGTCGTTGTGGTAGACGCGGAGCGTGCCCCCCTGCTTCTGGGCGTGGCTGACCGCCGACAGCAGCAGCAGCGGAACGGCGGCGAGGACGGCTCGAAGGCGCATCTGGCGTTTCCCCGTTTTCTTGTGATGTTGCACCGAGCGTGGCGGAACAGCGGGGCGCGAACAATGCCGGCCTGCGCCCGAACCTGTGGTGCGGAATGCACGGAACGCTGGTCGGGCCTGCAGGAAGCGCGTCCCGGGAAGGGGGCGCGGGCCGGCATGAGGGGTGCTAGGATTCCGTCGATGATCAGCCCCAAGTCCCCGCGGCCGGCATGAGCGGCCCGCGCCTCAGCCGGCGCGGGCTCGCCGCGATGGCGCTCGGCGCGGCCGCCGCCGGCGGCCTCGGCGGCGCCGCGATGCTGGGCGGCTTCCGCTGGCGCGGCGAGCCGGCCGGCGCCGACCTGTCGTTCCCGCCCGGCTTCCGCTGGGGCGTGGCGACCTCGGCCTACCAGGTCGAGGGCGCGGCCCAGGAGGACGGCAGGGGCCCGTCGATCTGGGACACGTTCTGCCGCGAGCCCGACCGCATCCGCGACAATTCCAGCGGCGACGTCGCCTGCGACCATTACCACCGCTATCCCGAGGACGTCCGGCTGATGAAGGAGCTGGGCGTCAAGGCCTACCGCTTCTCGATCGCCTGGCCGCGGCTGTTCCCCGACGGCGGCTCCACGCCCAACCCCAAGGGCATCGCCTTCTACGACCGGCTGGTCGACACGCTGCTGGCCAACGGCATCGAGCCGGTGCCGACGCTCTACCACTGGGACCTGCCGCAGGCGCTGGAGGACCGTGGCGGCTGGCTGTCGCGCGACACCGCCCGGGCCTTCGCGGACTACGCCGCCTACAGCGTCGCCAAGCTGTCCGACCGGGTCGGCCGCTGGTTCACGATCAACGAGATGCTGACCTTCATCGAGCTGGGCTACGGCAGCGGCAAGTTCGCGCCGGGCCTGCGCCTGCCGCGCGCCGAGCTCAACCAGGCGCGGCACCACGCGGTGCTGGCGCACGGGCTGGGCGTGCAGGCGATGCGCGCCGCCGCGTCGCGCAAGCTGGCGATCGGCCCGGCCGAGAACCCGCACGTCGTGCTGCCGGCGGTCGAGACCCCGGCCGACATCCGCGCCGCCGAGATCGCGACCCGCGAGATGAACGCCGGCTACCTCACGGTGATGATGGAGGGCCGCTACACCGACCGCTGGCTGAGGACGATGGGGGCCGACGCGCCGCGATTCACGGCCGAGGAGCTCAAGATCATCTCGACGCCGGTCGATTTCGTCGGCCTCAACGTCTACACGCCCGGCGCCTTCGTCCAGGCCTCCGACGCCGAGCCGGGCTACGTGCAGGTCCCGTTCCCGCCGTCCTACCCGCGCATGGAAGTGCCGTGGCTGTTCTTCGGGCCCGAGGCGCTCTACTGGGCGCCGCGCCACGTGTCGCGGCTGTGGAAGGTGCCGGAGATCTACATCACCGAGAACGGCACCGCGGCCGCCGACAAGCCGGCCCCCGACGGCCGCATCTACGACCTCGACCGCATCATGTACCTGCGCCAGTACCTCGCCCAGCTGCGCCGCGCCATCGCCGACGGCGCGCCGGTGCGCGGCTACTACGCCTGGAGCCTGATGGACAATTTCGAGTGGTACGACGGCTACCTCGTCCGCTTCGGCCTCTACCATGTCGACTTCGAGACCCAGAAGCGCGCGCCCAAGCTCAGCGCCGACTTCTATCGCCAGCTGGTGACGGGCAACGCGCTGGTCTGACGCGCGCTCAGCCCTTGAACAGCAGGCCGCCGTTCCAGCGCCGCGCCAGCAGCAGGAGCGCCACCGTTCCCAGGCCGGCGACGCCGACCATGCCGAGGAAGGCCTTCTGGCCGTAGGCGCCGTACAGCAGGCCGGCCAGCTGGAAGACGATGGCCTGCGCGAGGCCCGTGCCGATGGCGTAGTAGACGCCCTGGCCCAGCGCCACGCCGTTCGACGGCAGGGCGCGCTGGATGAAGGCCATGGCGCCGAGGTGGCAGGCGGCGAAGGTGCCGGCGTGCAGCGCCTGCAGCAGCACCAGCGCCCACAGCTCGGTGGTGAAGGCCATGCCGGTCCAGCGCACCAGGGCGCAGGCGAGGCCGAGACCGATCAGGCCGCAGACGCCGAGCCGCGTGAGCAGCCAGCCGCTCGCCATCATCAGCAGGATCTCGACCGCCACGCTCTCCGCCCACAGCAGGCTGATGGTGACGTCGGACAGGCCGGCGGCGCGCCAGGTCAGGGTGCCGAAGCTGTAGAGCACGCCGTGGCTGGCCTGGCACAGGCCGGTCGCCACCATGAACAGCACGAAGGTCGGCGAGCGCAGCAGGTCGGGGATGCCGAAGCTGGCGTGCCGGGCGCCGTCGCGACGCTGCGTCTCGATCGGCAGCATCAGGGCGAACGGCACCAGCAGCACGACCGAGGCCGCGCCGACGTAGAGCACCCACGGCGAGCCGAAGCGGTCGACCGCGGCGCCGCAGGCCAGCGCGCCGAGGATGAAGGCGACGGAACTCCAGACGCGCAGGCTGCCGTAGTTGAAGCCGCGCGCCTTGGTCTCGGTCACCAGCACGCTGTCGTACAGCGCCATGCTGGGCGACCACATCGAGCCCCACACCAGGCTGACCAGCAGGATGGCGAGGAAACCCCAGGCGAACTCGTAGGCGCCGATCATCACGACCGCGCCGCAGCCGAGCGCCAGCAAGAGGCCGCGCACGCTGCCCAGCCGGTGGGCCAGCCAGCCGATCGACAGGGTCGAGACGACGCTGATGATCTGCCGGCTCATGAACATGGTGCCGATCTCGGCGTCCTGCACGCCGCGGTCGTGCAGCCACACCGGCCAGTAGCTCATGAAGGCGCCGGCGGCGAAGAAGTAGGCGGCGCCGTACCCCGACAGCCGGATCGCGGTGAGGAGGCGCGCCATCAGGCGGGGCGACCGGCGTGGCTCAGGCCGCGAACTCGCGGCGGACCTGCTCGGTGTGCTGGCCGACCGTCGGCACGTCGCCCAGCCGCTCGGGTTCGCCCGGCCACGACGCCGCCAGCGCCGGGATCGAGACCTCGCCGACGCTGGTCGAGAAGTGCGTGCGCCTGAGCTGCGGATGCTGGCTGAGGTCGCCGACCGAGCTGACGCGCGCCCACGCGATCTGCGCGGCGTCGAGGCGGGCGGCCAGCTCGGCGAAGGATTGGGCGCCGAAGCTCGCCTGGACGATGCCGTTGGTGTCGTCGCGGCGCGCGTTGCGGGCCTTGTTGGTGGCGTAGTCGGGATCCTTCTCCAGCCCCGGCCGGTCGAGCACGCCGTGGCACAGCCGCTCGAACTCGCGGTCGTTCTGGATCGAGATCAGCACCGGCACCTTGTCCCTGGTCTGGTAGACGCCGTAGGGCGCGATGAAGGGATGGGTGAGGCCGAGCCGCGGCCAGTCGTAGTCCGAGTAGTCCTTGGCCAGCACCGGCACGGTCATCCACTCGGCCATCGCCGAGAACAGCGACACCGAGATGGCGCGGCCCTCGCCGGTCTTCTGGCGGGCCAGCAGCGCCTCGAGCACCGCGGCGTGGGCGTACATGCCGGTGCCGATGTCGGTCGCCGAGATGCCGACGCGGCCCGGGCCCTCCGGCGTTCCGGTCAGCGAGGCGAGGCCACTCTCGGCCTGGACCAGCAGGTCGTAGGCGCGGCGGTCCTTGTAGGGGCCGAAGTCGCCGTAGCCCGAGACGTCGACGGTGATCAGGCGCTTGTGCCTGGCCCGCATCGCGGCCGAGCCGAAGCCGGCGCGCTCGGCGGCGCCCGGCGCGAGGTTCTGGATCAGCACGTCGGCGCGGCCGATCATGCGGTGCAGCAGGGCGAGGTCGGCGGGCTGCTTGAAGTCGAGCGTCACCGATTCCTTGCCGCGGTTCAGCCACACGAAGTAGCTCGACTGGCCCTTGACGTAGCCGTCGTAGGCCCGGGCGAAGTCGCCCTCGGGCCGCTCGATCTTGATCACCCGCGCGCCGGCGTCCGCCAGGCGGGCCGCGCAGTAGGGGGCCGCCACGGCCTGCTCGACGCTGATCACCAGCAGCCCGTCCAACGCTCCAGCCATTGCCGCGATTCTCCTTTGCGGGCAACCATGCCCCAGCCGCCGGAGCTATGCCATAGTGCCGGCCGCTCGCGAAGACATCTGCGACACAGATCGGGGAGAAGAAATGCCGGGACCGCTTGCTGGCGTACGCGTGATCGACCTGACGGCCGTGCTGCTCGGACCATACTGCACGCAGCACCTCGCCGACATGGGCGCCGACGTGATCAAGGTCGAGCCGCCGGAGGGCGACCTGCTGCGCGTGTCGGGCGGCGCCATGGGCCGCGACAAGCTGATGGGGCCGATCTACATGGCGGCCAACCGCAACAAGCGCTCGCTCTGCCTCGACCTCAAGAAGCCGTCCGCCTGCGCCGTGCTGAAGGACCTCGTGAAGTCGGCCGACCTGTTCGTGCACAACAGCCGGCCGCAGGCGATCGAGCGGCTGGGCCTGGGCTACGGGGAGCTGAAGAAGATCAATCCCGGCCTGATCTACGCCTACTCGCTGGGCTACAAGCGCAGCGGCCCCTACGGCCACAAGCCGGCGTTCGACGACCTCGTGCAGGGCGTCAGCGGCGCGGCGTCGCTGCAGTCGCGGGTCGACGGCCTGCCGCCGCGCTTCATGCCCAGCCTGATCGCCGACAAGACCACCGGCCTGCACCTCTGCATCGCCGTGCTGGGCGCGCTGTACCATCGCCAGAAGACCGGCGAAGGCCAGCTGATCGAGGTGCCGATGCTGGAGACGCTGGCCTCGTTCTGGCTGACCGAGCACCTGTTCGGCGCGACCTGGGAGCCGGCGCGCGGCGACATGGGCTACGACCGCATCATCAACAAGTTCCGCCACCCGTTCAGAACGAAGGATGGCTACATCTGCGCGCTGCCCTACACCGACGCGCACTGGCTGACCTTCTTCCAGCTCGCCGACCGGCCCGACCTCGCGCAGGAGAAGAAGTTCATCGACCGCAACGAGCGCGCCAAGCACTTCAGCGAGCTCTACCAGGTGCTGGGCGCGATCCTCGAGCACCGGCCGACCGAGGAATGGCTGGAGATGTTCGACAAGGCCGACATCCCGGCGATGCCGGTGCGCACGCTGGAAGAGCTGTTCGACGACCCGCACCTCAAGGCCACCGGCTTCTTCGCCGAGCGCGAGCACCCGAGCGAGGGACCGATCCGGACCTTCGCCAGCCCGCTCGACTTCGAGAAGACCAAGGTCGAGTTCCGCCGCCACGCGCCGCGACTGGGCGAGGACGGCGAGGCGGTGCTGCGCGAGGCCGGCCTGGCCGAGGACCGCATCGCCGCGCTGAAGGAAGAGAAGGCCCTGCTGGTGCCGGCACCGATGGCGGCCCCGTCCGGCTCGTGACGGCAATCGACGGCAGCCACGTTCCGGGCACCGTCTCGGGGCCGTTCCCGCCGCGCCCGGGCAACCGCGTCGCGACCTGGATCGACGGTCCCGAGATCGCCCGGCGTCTCGGCGCGGCGATCGCCGCCGCCCGCCACAGCGTCTGGCTGACCGGCGCCTTCATCTCCGACGATTTCCTGTTTCCCGACGGTGCCGCCTCGGAGGGCGGGCCGCTGTTCGACGTGCTCGACGCGGCGGCGGCGCGCGGCCTCGACGTCCGCCTGCTGGCGTGGCGGCAGAACCCCGAGACCCGTCCCAGCCACCGCATCTTCGGCGGCTCGCCGCAGCAGCGCGCGTGGCTGGCGGCGCGCCGCTCGCGCCTGCGCATCCGCTGGGACCGCGCCGCCGGGGCGTTCTGCCAGCACCAGAAGAGCTGGGTGTTCGATGCCGGCCTGCCGACCGAGGTCGCCTTCGTCGGCGGGCTCAACCTGACCAGCGTGGCGCTGACCCTGCACGACGTCTACGCCGAGGTCGTCGGGCCGGCCGCCACCGACCTGCGCCACAACTTCGTCGAGCGCTGGAACGAGGCGAGCGAGCGCCACGCCGCCGACGGCAACTGGAACGGCGATCCGTCCGACGAACTGCCGCTGCCGGGCCGGCCCTCGCCGCCGGCCGGCGACAGCACCGTCCAGGTCCAGCGCATGCTCGATCCCAGCCGCTACCCGCCGCACCGGGTCGAGCGCTCGATCGTCGAGCAGTACGAGAAGGCGATCGACGCCGCCCGCCACACCATCTACCTCGAGAACCAGGCGATCCCGATGCCGGTGGTGGCGCGGCCGCTGCTGCGCGCGGTCGAGCGCGGCGTCTCGGTGGCGCTGCTGGTCCCGGCGGTGCCCGAGGACTACGTCTTCGAGGCCCGCCACGACCCGGCCGAGGCGGCCCGCTTCGAGGGCATCGAGGCGCTGGGCCGCCATCCCAACTTCACCCTCGCCGGCGTGGTCGAGGACCACGAGGGCCGCCGCCGGGCGGCCTACGTGCACGCCAAGATGATGGTGGTCGACGATGCCTGGCTGACGCTGGGATCGTGCAACCTCCACCCGTTCTCGCTGGCCGGGCACTCGGAGATGAACGCCTCGATCTGGGACCCGGGCATCGCCCGCGACCTGCGGCAGCGACTGTTCCGGCAGCATGTCGGTGTCGACGCGCGCGACCTCGACCACCGCGCGGCGCTGGCCCTGTTCCACCGCCGGGCGCGGGAGAATGCTGCCCGGCTGCGTCGCGGCGACCTCGACTGGCCGGGCCGGATCTTCGCCCTCGAGCCGGCGGACTACGGCACGCCGCGCGGGGTGAAACGCGACCTGACGTAACCGTCCGAACACGTAAACCCGTTCCGCGTCGCGGCGTCGCAAGCCGCTATCCGGTCGTTTCGCTTGTCCCGGCGGGCCTCGCCGCTAAACTCCGGCGCAAACGAAAACCCCGGGACGGAAGGGTTCCATGGACCTCGCATTCACACCTGAAGAGCAGCAGTTCGCCGACGATGTCCGCGCCTTCGTGCGCGCCAACCTCGCGCCCGACATCCGCGACAAGGTCAAGAACGGCAAGCACCTCGACCGCGACGACTACATGCGCTGGCAGCAGGCGCTCGGGAAGAAGGGCTGGCTGGTCTACACCTGGCCGAAGAAGCACGGCGGCCCCGGCTTCACCCCGGCCCAGCGCTACATCTTCGAGAACGTCTGCGCCGAGGAATACGCCCCCGGCATCATCCCGTTCGGCACCAAGATGGTCGGGCCGGTGATCTACACCTTCGGCACCGAGGAGCAGAAGGCCAGGTACCTGCCGGCGATCCGCGAGAGCACGGTGTGGTGGTGCCAGGGCTACTCCGAGCCGGGCTCGGGCTCCGACCTCGCGAGCCTGCGCACCAGGGCCGAGAAGCAGGGCGACCATTACATCGTCAACGGCTCGAAGACCTGGAACACGATGGGTCACTGGGCCGACTGGATCTTCTGCCTCGTGCGCACCGATCCCAAGGCCAAGCCGCAGGAAGGCATCTCGTTCCTGCTGATCGACATGAAGACGCCGGGCATCACGGTGAAGCCGATCATCATGGCCGACGGCGGACACGAGGTGAACGAGGTCTTCTTCGACAACGTCAAGGTCCCGGTCGAGAACCTGGTCGGCAAGGAGAACGAGGGCTGGACCTGCGCCAAGTTCCTGCTCGCCAACGAGCGCCTCGGCATCGCCGCGGTGCCGCAGTCCAAGCGCGGCGTCGAGGCGCTGAAGGACATCGCCCGCGCCGAGCAGGACAACGGCAAGCCGCTGATCGACAACCCGGCCTTCGCCGAGAAGATCGCCGACCTCGAGATCCAGGTGACGGCGCTCGAGTACACCGAGCTGCGCGTGCTGTCGCAGATGGCCCAGGGCGGCCAGCCCGGTCCCGAGGTCTCCGGCCTCAAGATCCGCGGCTCGGAGATCCAGCAGCGCATCACCGAGCTGACGATGGAAGCGGTCGGCGAGTACGCCGCGCCGTACCTGCCCGGCCTGCTGTGGCACGGCGCCAACGAGGAGCCGGTCGGCCCGGCCTACGCCCACCTCGCCGCGCCGCGCTACTTCAACACCCGCAAGACCACCATCTACGGCGGCAGCAACGAGATCCAGAAGGGCATCATCTCCAAGATGGTGCTGGGGCTCTGATGGACCTCGCTCTCTCTCCCGAGCACAAGGCCTTCGCCGACGAGGTCAGGGCGTTCGCGCGCGCCAACCTGTCGCCGGCGACCCGCGAGAAGACCTGGGCCGGCAAGCACTACGACAAGGAAGACCACGTCGCGTGGCAGAAGGCGCTCGGCCGCCAGGGCTGGCTGCCCTACACCTGGCCCAAGAAGTACGGCGGCCCGGGCTGGGACGTCACGCGCCGCTTCCTGTTCGAGAACGTGCTGGCCGAGGAGGGCGCGCCGCGCATCATCCCGTTCGGCGTCAAGATGGTCGGGCCGGTGATCTACACCTTCGGCACCGACGAGCAGAAGGAACGCTTCCTGCCGGGCATCCGCTCGTCCGAGGTGGCGTGGTGCCAGGGCTATTCCGAGCCCGGCGCCGGCTCCGACCTCGCGTCGCTGCGCACCCGCGCGGTGCTCGACGGCGACCACTACGTGGTCAGCGGCCAGAAGACCTGGACCTCGTTCGCCCACTGGGCCGACTGGATCTTCTGCCTGGTTCGGACCAACCCCGATGCCAAGGCGCAGGAGGGCATCTCCTTCCTGCTGATCGACATGAAGACGCCGGGCGTGACCGTCCGGCCGATCGTCATGCTCGACGGCGCCCACCACGTGAACGACGTCTTCCTCGACAACGTCCGCGTGCCGGTCGCCAACCGCATCGGCAAGGAAGGCGAGGGCTGGACCTGCGCCAAGTTCCTGCTGGCCAACGAGCGGCTCGGCATCGCCGAGGTGCCGGCGTCCAAGCGCGGCGTCCGCAGCCTGCGCGAGATCGCCCGCGCCGAGCCGTCGAACGGCGGCACGCTGGCCGACGACCCGGCCTTCACCGCCCAGGTCGCCGACCTCGACCTGCAGCTGCAGGCGCTGGAGATGAGCGAGCTGCGCGCGCTGTCGACCATGTCGCTGGGCGGTGCGCCGGGACCGGAGGTCTCGACGCTCAAGATCCGCGGCTCGGAAATCCAGCAGCGCATCGCCGAGCTGGCGATGGAGGCGGTCGGCGAGTACGCCGCCCCCTACCAGCCCGGCATGCTGTTCCACGACAGCAACGAGACGCCGATCGGGCCGGACCACGCCCCGCCGGCCGCGCCGCGGTACTTCAACATGCGCAAGACCAGCATCTACGGCGGCAGCACCGAGATCCAGAAGAACATCGTGTCGAAGATGGTGCTCGGGCTATAACACCCGGCAAGGAAATTGGAGGAAGAGAAGATGGACCTGTCCCTTTCCGACGAACAGAAGCAGCTGCAGGAAGCCGCCGAGCGCTTCGTGCGCGACAAGTACCAGTTCGACGCGCGCAAGAAGATCGCCGCGAGCGAGCGCGGCTGGCTGCCGGAGAACTGGGCGCAGTTCGCCGAGCTCGGCTGGCTCGGCATGTCGTTCTCCGAGGAGGATGGCGGCTACGGCGGCGGCCCGATCGAGACCATGATCGTGATGGAGCAGTTCGGTAAGGGCCTGGTGCTCGAGCCGTTCCTGCCGACCGTCGTGCTGGGCGGCGGCATGATCGCCCGCGCCGGCTCGAAGGCCCAGAAGGAGGCGCTGCTGGCGCCGATGATCGAGGGCAAGAAGCAGTTCGCCTTCGCCTGGCTGGAGCGCCAGTCGCGCTACAACCTCGCCGACGTCTCGCTCAAGGCGACCAAGGAAGGCAACGGCTGGTCGCTGTCGGGCCACAAGGGCGTGGTCTATAACGCCGCCTCGGCCGACCAGGTTATCGTGCTGGCGCGCACCGCCGGCGGCGCCCGCGAGGAGAAGGGCCTGACCCTGTTCGTGGTCGACGGCAAGGCCAAGGGCCTCAGCCGCCGCGACTACCCGACCCAGGACGCGCTGCGCGCCTCCGAGCTCACCTTCGACAAGGTCTCGGTCGGCGCCGACGCCGTGCTGGGCAGCGTCGACGCGGCGTTCCCGGTGGTCGAGGAGGCGGTCGACCGCGCCATCGTGGCGATGTGCGCCGAGGCGACCGGCTGCATGGACGCGATCAACGCCGGCACGCTCGAGTACATCAAGACCCGCAAGCAGTTCGGCGTGCCGATCGGCAAGTTCCAGGTCCTGCAGCACCGCATGGTCGACTGCTTCACCAACGCCCAGGAAGCGCGCTCGATGACGCTGATGGCGACGCTGAAGATCGACGACAAGGACCCGGTGGTGCGCCGCAAGGCGGCCTCGGGCGCCAAGGTCCAGATCGGCAAGTCGGGCAAGTTCTGCGGCCAGAGCGCGGTGCAGATGCACGGCGGCATGGGCGTCACCGACGAGATGGCGGTCAGCCACTACTTCAAGCGACTGACCATGATCGACCTCATGTTCGGCAACCAGCAGCACCACCTGACCCGCTACAGCAACCTCGCCATGGCGGCCTGAGGGTCTTGGGGGAAACCCTTGACCCCTCCGTCGGCGCGCAGCGCCGACACCTCCCCGGTTGTGGGGAGGGCATGAAGACGCTTCCTCCCTGCGCGACAGCGCGGGGAGGTGTCCGCGCAGTGGACGGAGGGGTCATGGGCCCCCCATTCGAGCCATGAAGGCCGTCATCGACATCATCGTGCCGGTGTTCGGCACGGTCGCGATCGGCTGGTTCCTCGGCCGATCGCCGCTGCTCACGCCCGACGGGCTGCGCGGCCTCACCAACGTCACCTTCTTCGCGCTGTTCCCGGCGCTCCTGTTCCGCTCGATGTCGCGGGTGCGCGTCGACGCGCTCGAGCCCGGCATAATCATCGCCTTCTTCGGCACCGCGCTCCTGCTGTTCGGGCTGGCGCGCTGGATCGCCGGGCCGCTCGGCCTGCGCCGCGGCGACCGCACCGTGTTCGCGCTGTCCTCGACCTTCTCGAACGGCGTCGGCATCGGCATCCCGTTCGTGTCCTACGCCTTCGGCGAGGCCGGGCTGGTGCCGCTCCTCATGATCATCAGCGTCAACGCGCTGATCCTGCTGACGCTGACCTCGTTCCTGCTCGAGCTCGACACCGGTGCCAGGTCCGACCAGCGCGTCCTCGCCAAGTTGGGCGGCGCGGCGCTGACCATGCTGAAGCACCCGGTGATCCCGCCGATCTTCGCCGGGCTGGCGTGGTCGGAACTGACCGGGCTGGTCCCGGGGCTGGCGACGCCGATGGTGGTCGACCGGGTGCTGCAGGCGCTGGCCCAGGCGGCGCCGCCCTGCGGCCTGATCATGGCCGGGGCGTCGCTCGCCCATGTCGGCCTCAAGGAGCACTGGCAGCCGGCGGTGCTGACCGCCGTTTTCAAGCTGGTGCTGATGCCCCTGCTGGTCTTCCTCGGCACCCGCTACCTGTTCGGGCTCGACCCGCTGTGGGTCACCGTGGCGACCATCAACGCCGCCATGCCGGGCGGTGCCAACGTCTACCTGATGGCCCAGCTCTACCGCTCCGGGGTCGGGCTGGCGACCAACGCGGTGGTGATCTCGACCGCGGCCAGCGTCGTCACCCTGTCGATCGTCCTGCTCCTCCTCGGCGTCCAGACGCGCTAGGCTGGGGACCAGGAGGAAACGACATGGCTTACGAAACAGTGAAGGTGCGCAAGGTCACCGGTGGCTGCGGCGTCGAGGTGACGGGCGTCGACCTGAGGTCGATGAGCAACCGCCAGTGGGACGAGGTCCAGCGCGCCTTCGTCGAGAACGGCGTGGTGTTCTTCCGCGACCAGTCGCTGACGCCGGAGGAGCACGTCGCCTTCGCCCGGCGCTGGGGGCCGATCGACATCAACCGGTTCTTCACCGCCGTGGCGGGCCACCCCGAGATCGCCGAGGTCCGCAAGGAGCCGGCGCAGAAGACCAACATCGGCGGCGGCTGGCACACCGACCACTCCTACGACCTCGAGCCGGCGATGGGCTCGGTGCTGCTGGCGCGCGAGCTGCCGGAGGAGGGCGGCGACACGCTGTTCGCCAACATGTACCTGGCCTTCGAGACGCTCTCGCCCGGCCTGCAGCGCACGCTCGAGGGCATGCGCGCGGTCCATGGCGCCGCCCACATCTTCGGGCCGAAGGGCGTGCACAAGAACAACCCGGAATCGGCCGCGCGCTACGGCAACGACCACCTCGCCGGCGACGACGTCCTGCACCCGGTCGTGATCCGCCACCCGCTGAGCGGCCGCAAGGCGCTCTACGTCAACCCGGCCTTCACGCTGCGTTTCGAGGACTGGTCGGTCGAGGACAGCAAGCCGCTGCTCGAGCATCTCTACCGGCACGCCACCCGGCCGGAGTTCACCTGCCGGTTCAACTGGCAGCCCGGCTCGATCGCGTTCTGGGACAACCGCGCGACCTGGCACTACGCCGCCAACGACTACCACGGCGAGCGGCGCCTGATGCACCGCATCACCGTCGCCGGATGCGCCCTGCAACCGGCGACGGCGCACTGACGGCGCTACTTCAGCTTCAGCGTCATGGCGGCGACGCCGGCCGCGAGGTTGTAGCCGGCGTCCTTGACCACGCCGGACGCGAGCATGCCGATCTCGGCGTTGGGGCCGCCGTAGATCCAGTTGCCGCCGGCCTGGCTGCCGGCCGCGACGCTGCTCTGCTCGCCGACGTAGGTGCCGGACAGGTTGTACGGGCCGCGCACCGAGCCGAGCGAGTAGACGCGCCAGATCGTGTGGACGGCCTTGGTATAGCCGATGTCGACGCCGATCTTGTCGATCGAGCCGGTGTACTCGGCGGTCCGCACGCCTTCCTTGTCGAGGAACACGCAGTCGAGCGACTTGCGCGAGGCCAGCACGTAGCCGGTGCTGCCGCCGACGTTGCAGGTCAGCGATCCGATGTAGATCCGCGAGTTGGCATTGGTGGTGTTGAGCTGCTGCGGCGTCGACTGGTTCATGTTGCAGCCGGCGACCGAGGCGGCGAGGGTGGCCGCGATGGCGGCCTTGGCGATCAGGTTCATTGCGAACTCCGGTTGAGGGTGCCCCGGGATAGGGCACAACCGGCTGCCTGCGCAAGGCGCGATACGCCCTACCCGGGCAGGGGTCAGGCCAGCGCCTGCCACAGCAGCGCCAGTCCCGAGATCACCATGACGACGTCGAGCAGGCCCTGGAAGGCCCGGACGCTGAGGCGCTCGACCACCAGCCGGGCGGCGTAGGTGCCGGCCATCACGGAAGACCCGGTGATCAGTCCCTTGACCACGATGTCGGCCGGCAGGGCGCCGAAGGCCTGGAAGGTTGCCGCCTTGCTGACGTAGAGGGCCAGCGAGCCGGCGGCCTCGGTGGCGATGAAGGCGCCCTTGACCAGGCCGTAGGCAGCGAAGGCGGGCACGCTGAGCGGGCCGGTCGAGACCACGATGCCGGTCAGGAAACCGATCGGCGCCCCCGCCGCGGCGAGGCCCCACGGGCCGATCGAGCGGTGGCGGCTGGCCAGCCAGCGCCGGCCCGGCACCATCGCGAGGAAGAACAGGCCGAGCGCGATCTCGACCGTGCGCTGGGGCAGCACCAGCAGGGTGCGGGCGCCGAGCGCCGCCGCCGGGATGCCGGTCGCGGCGTAGGCGGCGCAGGCGCGCCAGTCGATCGCCTTCCACCACGAGGTGATCTTGGCGAAGTTCGACATCAGCGCGACCACCGCCATGATCGGCACCGCCTCGCGCGGCCCGAACACCATCACCAGCACCGGCAGCAGGATGACCGTGGCGCCGGTGCCGACGATGCCGCTGACCAGCCCGGCGATGGCGCCGACCGCGAGGACGAGGGCGTAGCTCATGGTTCCGACCCCTCCGTCGCCGAAATCGGCGACACCTCCCCATGCTTGCGCATGGGGGGGATTACTGCCCTCCCTGCGCATGAGCGCGGAGAGGTGTCCGCGAAGCGGACGGAGGGGTCATGCTCGGAAGCCTGACTGTCTCCGCCGCCGATTCGCGCCCTCAGTAGCCGATGTTCGGCCGCAGCCACTTCTCCGCCTGCTCGAGGGTGACGCCGCGGCGCCTGGCGTAGTCCTCGACCTGGTCGCGGCCGATGCGGGCGACGCCGAAGTACTGGGCGTCGGGATGGGCGAAGTAGTAGCCCGAGACCGACGCGGTCGGCAGCATCGCGAAGCTCTCGGTCAGCGACATGCCGGCGTTCTGGCCGGCGTTCAGCAGCCGGAACAGCTCGGGCTTCTGGCTGTGGTCGGGGCAGGCCGGGTAGCCCGGCGCCGGCCGGATGCCGCGGTACTTCTCGCGCACCAGTTCGTCGTTGCTCAGCGCCTCGTCGGGGGCGTAGCCCCACAGCGTCTTGCGCACGCGCTCGTGCAGCCGCTCGGCGAACGCCTCGGCCAGCCGGTCGGCCAGCGCCTTCAGCAGGATGTCCGAGTAGTCGTCGTGGTCGGCCCGGTAGCGGGCGAGGTGCTCCTCGATGCCGTGCCCGGCGGTGACCGCGAAGCCGCCGATCCAGTCGGCCTCGGGCGAGATGAAGTCGGCCAGGCACATGTTGGCGCGGCCGGCCCGCTTCTCGACCTGCTGGCGCAGGAAGTGGAGGCGCGAAATCTCGCGGCTGCGGCTCTCGTCCTCGTACAGCACGACGTCGTCGCCGTCGCGGCGGCACGGCCAGAAGGCGACCGCGCCCTTGGCCGTCAGCCACTTCTCGCGCACGACGCGCTCCAGCATCTTGCGTGCGTCGCCGTAGAGCTTCTTGGCGCTCTCGCCGACCACCTTGTCCTCGAGGATCGAGGGATAGGTGCCGGCCAACTCCCAGGCGCGGAAGAACGGCGTCCAGTCGATGCGCTCGACCAGCTCGTGCAGCGGGTACTCGGCGAACACCCGGGTGCCCGACACCGCCGGCCGGGGCGGCGCATAGGCGTTCCAGTCGATGGCGAAGGCATTGGCCCGCGCCGTCGCCAGCGGCACCAGCTTCTCCTTGCCGCCGCCGTCGCGCTCGGCGCGGATCTTCTCGTACTCGGCGGCGACGCCGGCGACGTAGTCCGCCGCCTGCTCGCCCGACTCCGAGATCAGCGCGCTGCACACGCCGACCGCGCGCGAGGCGTCGAGCACGTGGACGGTCGGGCCCTTGTAGCGCGGCGCGATGCGCAGCGCGGTGTGGACCTTCGAGGTCGTGGCGCCGCCGATCAGCAGCGGCACCTTGAAGCCCTGCCGTTCCATCTCCTCGGCCACCGTCACCATCTCGTCGAGCGACGGGGTGATCAGGCCGGAAAGGCCGATGATGTCGGCCTTGTTCTCGTTGGCGGCCTTCAGGATCTCCTGGAACGGCACCATGACGCCGAGGTCGACGACCTCGAAGTTGTTGCACTGCAGGACGACGCCGACGATGTTCTTGCCGATGTCGTGGACGTCGCCCTTGACCGTCGCCATGACGATGCGGCCCTTGCTGCGGGCGCCCGCCGACTTCTCGGCCTCGATGTAGGGCAGCAGGTGGGCCACCGCCTTCTTCATGACGCGGGCGCTCTTGACCACCTGCGGCAGGAACATCTTGCCGGCGCCGAACAGGTCGCCGACCACGTTCATGCCGGCCATCAGCGGCCCCTCGATGACCTCGATCGGCCGCGCGATCTGCTGGCGCGCCTCCTCGGTGTCCTCGACGATGAACTGGTCCATGCCCTTGACCAGCGCGTGCTCCAGCCGCTTCTCGACCGGCCAGCTGCGCCACTCGGCGTCCTGCGTCGCGACGACCTCGCCGGTGCCCTTGTACTTGGGCGCCAGCTCGAGCAGGCGCTCGGTGGAGTCGGGCCGGCGGTTGAGGATGACGTCCTCGCAGGCGTCGCGCAGTTCCTGCGGGATCTGGTCGTAGACCTCGAGCTGGCCGGCGTTGACGATGCCCATGTCCATGCCGGCCTTGATGGCGTGGAACAGGAACACCGAGTGCATCGCCTTGCGCACCGGCTCGTTGCCGCGGAAGGCGAACGACAGGTTGCTGACGCCGCCCGAGATGCGGACGTGCGGGCAGCGCGCCTTGATCTCGCGCGTCGCCTCGATGAAGTCGACGCCGTAGTTGTTGTGCTCCTCGATGCCGGTCGCGACCGCGAAGATGTTGGGGTCGAAGATGATGTCCTCGGCCGGGAAGCCGACCTGGTTGACCAGGATGTCGTAGGCCCGGCTGCAGATCTCGACCTTGCGCTCCTTGGTGTCGGCCTGGCCCTTCTCGTCGAACGCCATGACGACCACGGCGGCGCCGTAGCGGCGCACCTTCTTCGCCTGCTCGATGAACGGCTGGACGCCTTCCTTCATCGAGATCGAGTTGACGATCGGCTTGCCGGCGACGCACTTGAGGCCGGCCTCGATGACGCTCCACTTCGAGCTGTCGATCATGATCGGCACGCGCGCGATGTCGGGCTCGGAGGCGATCAGCTTCAGGAACGTGTCCATCGCCTTCTCGGCGTCGAGCAGTCCCTCGTCCATGTTGACGTCGATGACCTGGGCGCCGCTCTCGACCTGCTGGCGGGCGACCTCGACCGCGGCCGCGTAGTCGCCGTCGAGGATCAGCTTCTTGAAGCGCGCCGAGCCGGTGACGTTGGTGCGCTCGCCGACGTTGATGAAGGTGGCGCGCGGGGCGGCGCCGGTCTCGGTGCCCGCTTCGGTGCTGGTTTCGGTGCTCATCAGAAGAAACTCGCCGCTTCCATTCCAGAGAGACGCAGGGCCGGCGGCAGGGCGTGCCACTTGCGCGGCTTGATGCCCTTGACCGCCTCGGCGATCGCCTTGATGTGGGCCGGCGTGGTGCCGCAGCAGCCGCCGACCATGTTGATCCAGCCGTTCTCTGCCCAGCCGCGCACCAGCTTGCCGGTCATCTCCGGCGGCTCGTCGTAGGCGCCGAGGTCGTTGGGCAGGCCGGCGTTGGGATAGATGCACATCATCGTGTCGACCTGCGGGTTCAACGCGCTGACGTAGGGGTGCAGCTCGGTGGCGCCGAAGCTGCAGTTCAGGCCCATGGTCAGCGGCTTGGCGTGCCGCACCGAGTGCCAGAAGGCCTCGACCGTCTGGCCCGACAGGTTGCGGCCGGCGAGGTCGGTCAGGGTCATCGACACCATCACCGGCAGTTCCTCGGCCCTGGCCTCGGCGGCCTCGTCGGCCGCCACCAGGGCGGCCTTGGCGTTGAGCGTGTCGAACACCGTCTCGATCAGGATGAAGTCGACACCGCCGTCGAGCAGGCCGTCGATCTGCTCGCGGTAGATGCCCTTGACCTCGTCGAAGGTGACGGCGCGGTAGCCCGGGTCGTTGACGTTGGGCGACACCGACAGCGTCTTGTTGGTCGGGCCCAGCGCGCCGACCACGAAGCGCGGCTTGTCGGGCTCGCGCGCGGTCGCGGCGTCGGCGCAGGCGCGGGTCAGTTTCGCGGCCGCGATGTTGATCTCGCGCGCCATCTCCGGGATGCCGTAGTCGCCGAGGCTGATGGCGTTGGCGTTGAAGGTGTTGGTCGCGAGGATGTCGGCGCCGGCGTCGATGTAGGCGTTGCAGATCTGGCCGACGACGTCGGGCCGCGTCAGGTTCAGCAGGTCGTTGTTGCCCTTCTGGTCGGACTTGAAGTCGCGGCCGCCGCGGTAGCCCGCCTCGTCGAGCTTGAAAGTCTGGATCATCGAGCCGTAGGGCCCGTCCTTGATCAGGATGCGTTCGCTGCCGATCTTGCGCAGCAGGTCGGCCTTCTCGGCGCGGGTCATCGGGGGCGCACTCCCAGCAGGTGGCAGATCGCGAAGGTGAGATCGGCGCGGTTGAGCGTGTAGAAGTGGAACTTGTCGACGCCCTCGGACTGCAGGCGCCGGCACAGGTCGCCGGCCACGGTGGCGGCGATCATGCGGCGGGTCTCGGCGTCGTCGTCGAGGCCCTCGAACAGGTTGGCCATCCAGCCCGGCACCTTGGAGCCGCACAGGCCGGCGATGCGGGCGATCGAGGCGAAGTTCGAGACCGGCATGACGCCGGGCACGATCGGCACGGCGATGCCGGCGGCCGCGGCGCGGTCGCGGAAGCGCAGGAAATCGTCGGCCTCGAAGAAGAACTGCGTGATGCAGCGGTCGGCGCCGGCATCGACCTTGCGCTTGAGGTTGTCGAGGTCGGCCTCGGCGCTGGGCGAATCGGGATGCTTCTCGGGGTAGCCCGCGACGCTGATCTGGAAGTCGCCGATCTTCTTCAGCCCGCCGACCAGGTCGGCGGCGTTGGCGTAGCCGCCGGGGTGGGGGCTGTACTTGCCGCCCATGCCGGACGGCGGGTCACCGCGCAGCGCCACGATGTGGCGGATGCCGGCATCCCAGTAGGCGCGGGCGACGTCGTCGATCTCGCCCCGGGTGGCGGCGACGCAGGTCAGGTGCGCGGCCGGCTCGATGTCGGTTTCCTTCTTCATCCGCACGACGGTGTCGTGGGTGCGCTGGCGGGTCGAGCCGCCGGCGCCGTAGGTCACCGAGACGAACGCCGGGTGCAGCGGCGCCAGGCGGGTCACGGCCTCCCACAGCGACTTCTCCATCGCCTCGTTCTTGGGCGGGAAGAACTCGAACGAAACCTTCAGCGGCTGCGGCGTGCGGGCCGGGAACTCGGCGGCCGCGGGATCGGGACTCATCGCGTAACTCCATGGGACGGTTGGCTGGCCTCGCGGGCGGAACTGCGTGCCGGCAGTTCGCGCTCGCCGCGCCAGATGCCGGTCATCAGGCGACGACCGGGGAAGTGGATGGGCTCGAGCGGGTTGAGGCCGGCGCTGCGCAGCCAGCCCTGGACCTGGTTGTCGGCGAAGCCGAGGTGGACGTGGGCGTGCTCGCGCTTCAGCTCGACGAGGTCGTGCGGCGAGAAGTCGACGACCAGCACCGCGCCACCCGGCCGGACCACGCGGGCGGCCTCGCTCAGCACCGCCGCGGGGTCGTCGGCGTAGTGCAGCACGTGGTGGATGGTGACGGCGTCGAAGGCGCCCGACTCGAAGGGCAGGGCGTACATGTCGCCCTGCCGGATGTCGGCGTTCTCGATCCCGGCGCGGGCGAGGTTGGCGCGGGCCAGCGCCAGCATCTCGCGCGACTGGTCGATGCCGATCGCCTGCTCGACCCGCGGCGCCAGCACCTCGAGCAGGCGGCCGGTGCCGGTACCGATGTCGAGCAGGCGGCGCGTGCCGGCCGGCAGGTGGTGGGCCAGCGCCCGCTCGATCTCGCGGTCGGCGACGTGCAGGGCGCGCAGCTCGTCCCAGCGCTGGGCATTGTCGCGGAAGAAGCGGGCGGCCGCGCTCTGGCGCCGCTGCTGCAGCTGGTCGAGGCGGGCGCGGTCGGCGGCGACGCGCGGCTGGCGCGGGTCGATGCGGCGCACGAACTCGCGCACCAGGGCGGCGTCGTCGCCCTCGGTGACCAGCCGGAAGCGGGTGAACTGGGCCTCGCGGAAGCGTTCCAGCAGGCCGGCCTCGACCAGCAGCTTGAGGTGACGCGACACCCGGGGCTGGCTCTGGCCGAGGATGTGGACGTAATCGCTGACCGTCAGGTCCTCCCGCGCCGCCAGCGCCAGGATGCGCAGCCTCGTGTCCTCGGCGGCCGCGCGCAGGAGCGTCAGGAGGTGTTCCATGAAGGTATGCATATAAGCATATCTTTATGTATGCAACACCGGAATCGCGCGAGGCGGGGGAAAAGAATCGCCAGTACTTCTGAAACAATCTAGTCGGGCCAAGACCCTTCAATCCGTGTGCGCCCTGTGCGACACTGCCCGATGCGGGAGTGGGGTCGTCCGATCGCTCTCCCGCAGGTTTTCTGGCCCGTGTCGCGGGTCGCGCGTAAGGGACTCCGGGGTTGGCGTCGATGATCGCAAGCGTTTTGAAGGTGGCCGCCCGGGTCCGTCGTTCGGTCGTGCTGACGGCGTTGGCCGGCGGGCTGCTCGGCGGCTGCGCGGTCAACGATACCGGCGCCGCCGAGGTCTGGGACCCCATCGAGACCCCCAACCGCTTCGTCTTCTCGATCAACCGCGCGCTCGACGTGATGATGCTGCGCCCGATCACCGTGCTCTACCGCGACTGGGTGCCGGAGCCGGCGCAGAAGGGCGTCCGCAACCTGCTCGACAACCTGGGCGAACCCGTCACCGCGGTGAACGAGGTCTTCCAGGGCGACCCGAGCCGGGCCGGCGTCACCATCGCCCGCTTCATCGTCAACTCGACCCTGGGCCTCGCCGGCCTGTTCGACGTCGCCGCCACCTTCGGCCTCGAGCGGACCAAGACCGACGCCGGCCAGACGATCGGCATGTGGGCGGGCAAGGGCGTCGAGCCGGAGAACGGCGGCTTCTACCTCGTGCTGCCGCTGGCCGGGCCGTCCAATGCCCGCGACGCCACCGGCCTGATGATGGATTACGCGGTCGACCCGTTCCAGATCCTGCCGATCGCCTTCAACTGGAACTGGTTCTACTACAGCACCCCGCGCTACGCGGTGAACGTGATCGACTACCGGTCGCGCACCATGTTCGCGCTCGACGACCTCGAGAAGAACAGCGTCGACTACTACGCGGCGCTGCGCTCGGCCTACACTCAGAACCGCGCCGAGCTGATCCGCGCGAAGCGTGAGAAGACCGACACCAAGGCGGAGCTCGAACGTCGCGACAATCTCGCGCTGGTTCGCTGACCGTCACCCGCGCTAGGAAACGCGCGGCCGCGGTCACGCGTTGAGCCGCATCCCGTACCCGTCATCCATGGAGCCCCCGGTGCCCCTGCGCCCCTCCCGCCGCCATCTTTTCCGGCTGGCCGCTGCCTCGACGCTGACCCTCGCGGCGGTTTCGCCGGCGCTTGCCGCCGACCCCGCTTCCGACCTGATCACCGCAACCGCGCAGCAGGTCATCGACATCATCAAGACCAAGACCGGCGCCGCCCGCCAGGCCGCCATCGCCCAGGTCCTCGCCACCCGCTTCGACCTGCCCTACATGGCGCAGGTCGCGCTCGGCACCCACTGGTCGAAGGCCACGCCCGAGCAGCAGGCGCGCTTCGTCAGGGCGACCGAGAGCGCCGAGGCCCGGGCCTACAGCGAGCGGTTCGGCCAGTACGGCGGCCAGACCCTGCAGATCACCAAGACCACGTCGCGCCCCAACGGCGTGACCGTGGTCGACAGCCGCCTCAACCAGACCAGCGGCCAGCCGATCAAGCTCGAGTGGGAGGTCCGCCAGGTCCCGGCCGGGCTGCGCATCACCGACGTCAAGGTCGAGGGCGTCAGCATGGTCATGACTAGACGTTCCGACTTCAATTCCTACATTCAGCAGAACGGCGGCAAGGTGCAGGCGCTGATCGACGAGCTCGAGGCCCGCGCCGGCCGCTGAATTGCGCCCCCGCGCGGGGCGTCCTAGACTTTTCGCCAGGGGAGGCGATTGCAACGGCTCGCCCCCGGGGGGCTGCCGGAGGAGATATCCGATGGATACTGCCATCGCTAAGAACACGCTGGAGCCGCGCTCCGTGGATCCCGTCTGGGCCCGCATCCGCGACGCCGCGCAACAGGCCGCCGCCGCCGAGCCGGTCCTGGCCGGCACGCTGCACGCCACCATCCTCAGCCAGTCGCGCTTCGAGGGCGCGCTCAGCTACCATCTCGCCCGGCTGGCCGGCACCACCGAGGTGCCGGCGGCGCTGATCCGCCAGATCTTCGACGAGGCGCTGAACGCCGACCCCGGCATCGGGCTGGCGGCGCGGGCCGACATCGTCGCGGTGACCGAGCGCGACCCGGCCTGCACGTCGCACCTCGACCCGCTGCTGTGGTTCAAGGGCTACCACGCGCTGCAGACCGCGCGCGTCGCGCACTGGCTGTGGCGCCACGGCCGACAGACCCTGGCCCACTACCTGCAGAGCCGCGGCTCGGCCCTGTTCGGCGTCGACATCCATCCCGGCGCGGTGCTGGGCAAGGGCCTGTTCATCGACCATGCCACCGGCGTGGTGATCGGCGAGACCGCGGTCGTCGAGGACGGCGTGTCGATGCTGCACGGCGTCACCCTGGGCGGCACCGGCAAGGAGCGCGGCGACCGCCATCCCAAGGTCCGGCGCGGCGTCCTGCTCGGGGCCGGCGCCAAGGTGCTGGGCAACATCGAGATCGGCGCCTGCGCCAAGATCGCGGCCGGCAGCGTCGTGCTCGAGCCGGTCCCGGCCGGCTGCACCGCGGCCGGCGTGCCGGCCCGCATCATCGGCTGCGTCGACGTGCCGGAGCCGGCGCTGGAGATGGATCAGCGCATCTGACCGGCCGGCCGGGCGGCAGCGCCGCCGGGACCGGCCCGCTCGTCGATCGTCGGGTTCGGGTTCTGCGGATCGCGCAGGTGCAGCGCCTTGATCGAGGCGATCAGCTTGTGCAGGTGCGCCTTCTGCTTGCCGTCGAGCGCTGCCGACCCGTCGGCGTGCTGGTGCAGCGCGAACTCGGCTTCCTCGAGGTAGCGCACGAAGGCGAGCGCCTTTTCCGAGCGCTGCTGCTCGGTGCCCTCGAGCATCTGCGTCAGCGTCAGGAACATCGAGGCGAGGCTGCGGTTCTGGAGTTCGGGCGCGAGCGGCGCGCGGCTGCGGTACATGCCGTCCAGCGCCGCCTGGGCCTCGCCGACGGTCTGGGCGCGGCGCAGCGCGTACTGCATCTCGTCGAGCCGGTTGGTGATCTCGAAGCGGTGCTGGACGACGGTCTGGCGATCCTTCTGCGCGGTCTCGTGATCGTGCTGGATGCGCTGCAGCATCGCGGCGCCGCCGGTCAGCACGACCGACGACAGCAGCCACATACCGAGCGCGCTGTTGAAGAACTCGAACAGCCGCTTGCCGAAGCCCGGCTTCGTCGGCGCCGGGGCCGGGGCGGGGGAGGACGGGGCCGCGGCCTCGAGCTTGCGCCGGACCTCGTGGCGCAGCGTCTCCTCGTCCTCGATCGCCCTGCGTTGCTCGTCGCTCAGCATGCCGGCCCCTTCACGGTCCGCTGTGATCCTCGGGCTGCCGGATCGGCCAGATCCGGGCCATCGCCCAGCTCACGCACAGCCCGACGAGGCAGCCGAACAGGACCTCGCCGACCTTGTGCAGGCCGGACTCGATGCCGCCCAGCTTGGAATGCGTCTCCACGCCGGTGGCGATCACCAGAGCGGCGTTGATCGGCGCCTGCCGCCACATCGTCTGGATGTGGATCACGTACGACGACAGCAGCACCGTGACGCCGAGCGCGATCGGCAGCAGCCACTCCGACGGCCCGCCGACCGCGAGGAACAGCAGGCCGACGGCGGCGCCGACGCAGACGTTGATCAGGCGGGCGCGGAACATGCGCCGCGCTTCCTTCACCTGCGGCTCGGACGAGGCCACCATCGAGGCGATCGCCCAGATCGGGTTGGCCTCGGTCAGGTACTTGAGCCCGTACCAGACGATGACGGTCGAGATGGCGACGTTGACGGCGAAGCGGATGCCGAGGACGTCCTCGGGGATCCATCGCCACCACGACCTCGCCGGACGGTCCGCCATCGCCCCCGCTGCCCCTCGACCGCCGCCGGTCAGGCCCGGACCAGCGGCTTGTACTTGATGCGGTGCGGCTGGTCGGCGTCGGAGCCGAGGCGGCGATGGCGGTCGGCCTCGTAGTCCTGGTAGTTGCCCTCGAACCACTCGACGTGGCTGTCGCCCTCGAATGCCAGCATGTGCGTGGCGATGCGGTCGAGGAACCAGCGATCGTGGCTGATGATGACGGCGCAGCCGGCGAACTCGACCAGCGCCTCCTCGAGAGCGCGCAGCGTGTCGACGTCGAGGTCGTTGGTCGGCTCGTCGAGCAGCAGCACGTTGGCGCCGCTCTTCAGCATCTTGGCGAGGTTGACGCGGTTGCGCTCGCCGCCCGACAGCTGGCCGACCTTCTTCTGCTGGTCGGGACCGCGGAAGTTGAACGAGCTGCAGTAGGCGCGGCTCGACACTTCCTTGTTGCCCAGCTTGATCAGGTCGAGGCCGCCCGACAGCTCTTCCCACACCGTCTTGTTGGGATCGAGGGTCTCGCGGCTCTGGTCGACGTAGCCGAGCTTGACCGTCGGCCCGACCGAGAAGGTGCCGGTGTCCGGCGTCTCCTGGCCGGTGATCATCTTGAACAGCGTCGTCTTGCCGGCGCCGTTCGGGCCGATCACGCCGACGATGCCGCCCGGCGGCAGGTTGAACGACAGGTTGTCGATCAGCAGGCGGTCGCCGAAGCCCTTGGTGATGCCCTCGGCGCGGATGACGTGATCGCCCAGCCGCGGGCCGGCCGGGATGACGATCTGCGCGGTGTCGAGGGTCGCGTTCTGCTCCTCCTCGACCATCTGGTTGTAGGCCGCGATGCGCGCCTTGCTCTTGGAGCGGCGGGCGGCCGGGCTCTGGCCCATCCACTCGAGCTCGCGCTGCAGGGTGCGGCGGCGGGCGTCGGCCGCCTTCTCTTCCTGCGCCAGCCGGTTTTCCTTCTGCTTCAGCCAGGAGGTGTAGTTGCCCTCCCACGGGATGCCCTGGCCGCGGTCGAGCTCGAGGATCCAGCCGGCGACGTTGTCGAGGAAGTAGCGGTCGTGGGTGACGGCCACGACGGTGCCCGGGAACTCGGCGAGGTGGCGCTCCAGCCACGCCACCGACTCGGCGTCGAGGTGGTTGGTCGGCTCGTCGAGCAGCAGCATGTCGGGCTTGCTCAGCAGCAGGCGGCACAGCGCGACACGGCGGCGCTCGCCGCCCGACAGCTTCTCGACGTCGGCGTCCGGCGGCGGAAGGCGCAGCGCGTCCATCGCGATCTCGACCGTGCGCTGCAGGTCCCAGCCGTTGCCGGCGTCGATCTTCTCCTGCAGCTCGGCCTGCTCGGCGATCAGCTTGTCCATGTCGGCGTCGGGATCGGAGAAGGCGTTCGAGACTTCCTCGAAGCGGGCCAGCATGGTCGCCATCTCGCCGGCGCCCTCCATGACGTTGCCGAGCACGTCCTTGGCGGGGTTGAGCTTCGGCTCCTGCTCGAGGAAGCCGACCTTGACCCCCTCGGCCGCCCAGGCCTCGCCGGTGAAGCTGTCGTCCTGGCCGGCCATGATGCGCAGCAGGGTCGACTTGCCGGTGCCGTTGAGGCCGAGCACGCCGATCTTGGCGCCGGGCAGGAACGACAGCCAGATGTCCTTCAGGACCTGCTTGCCGCCCGGGTAGGTCTTGTTCAGACCCTTCATGACGTAGATGTACTGGTACGCGGCCATCGGCGGCTCCATGCAGGCCCGGCAGCGGCCGGACCGGGGTGAAAAGGGGTTGGCGCGCTTGTAGCGGCCCCGCCGCTCGGGTTCAATGTCGGCGGGAGAAACGCACCAAGAATGCTGGCGGAACCGACCGTCCTGGGCCTGTCCTTGGCCTACCTGGCGATGCTGTTCGCGGTCGCCTGGTGGGGCGACCGGCATGCCGCCCGCTGGTCGGCCAGTTCCCTGGCCCCGGCGGTCTACGGCCTGTCGCTGGCCATCTACTGCACCTCGTGGACCTTCTACGGCGCGGTCGGACGCGCCGCGACCTCCGGCGTCGACTTCATCCTCGTCTATACCGGCCCGGTGCTGGTGGTCGTGCTCGGCTACCCGATGCTGCGCAAGATGGTGCGGCTGGCCAAGCAGCACAACGTCACCTCGATCGCCGACTTCCTCGCCTCGCGCTACGGCAAGAGCCGCGCCGTCGGCGTCACCGCGACGCTTTTCGCCACGGTCGGCGTGCTGCCCTACATCGCCCTGCAGCTGCAGGCGGTGTCCTCGACCTTCAGCACCATCGCCGCGCCGACCCCGTTGCCGGGCAGCGTCCCGGGCGTCGTGCACACCGACACCTCGCTGATCGTGGCCGCGCTGATGGCGCTGTTCACCATCCTGTTCGGCGTGCGCCACGTCCACGCCTCGGAGCAGCACCGCGGCATGATGCTGGCGATCGCCTTCGAATCGGTGGTCAAGCTGCTGGCCCTGCTGACGGTCGGGCCGTTCGTGCTGTTCGTCCTGTTCGACGGGCCGTCCGACCTGGTCGCCCGCATCGCCTCGGTGCCGGCGATCGCCGACCGCGTCACCCGCGAGGGCTCGCCGCTGACCTGGGTGGTGATGACGCTGCTCTCGGGCATGGCCTTCCTGTGCCTGCCGCGCCAGTTCCACGTCGCCGTGGTCGAGCACGACCACCCGGCCAGCCTGCGCACCGCGCGCTGGCTGTTCCCGGCCTACCTCGTGCTGATCAACCTGTTCGTGGTCCCGATCGCCGCCGCCGGCCTGCTGCTGCTCGGCAGCCAGACCAGCCCCGACCTCTACGTGCTGCAGCTGCCGCTGGCCAACGGCGAGAGCTGGCTGTCGGCGTTCGTGTTCATCGGCGGCCTGTCGGCGGCGACCTCGATGGTGATCGTCGCCTGCATGGCGCTGTCGGGCATGATCGGCAACGAGCTGGTGCTGCCCTACCTGCTGCGCCGGCGCGCCGCGCAGGCGCGCGACATGGGCCCGCTGGTGGTGTTCGTGCGCCGCACCGCGGTCGTGCTGATCCTCGGCGCCGGCTACGCCTACGAGCGCATCATCTCGGGCTACCTGCCGCTCGCCTCGATCGGCCTGATCAGCTTCTGCGCCGTCGCCAACTTCGCGCCCGGCCTGGTGCTCGGCCTGTACTGGCGGCGCGCCCACCGCTACGGCGTGGTGGCGGGCCTCGCCGGCGGCTTCGTGGTGTGGCTCGACGCGCTGCTGCTGCCGACGCTGGGGCAGGAGATCGGCGCCAGCCAGCTGGCGCCGCTGAAGCCCTACCTGCCGGGCCTGCTCGCCGACCTCGACCCGGTCGGGCAGGGCTTCCTGGCCGCCATCACCCTCAACACGCTGCTGCTGGTCGGGGTGTCGCTGCTGGTCCGCGCCCGCGGCGCCGACGCCGAGCAGGCCGACGCCTTCGTGCTCGGCGCCGAGCCGGCGCTGCCGCAGCGGCCGGCCCCGGCCGACGCGGCGCGCATCGAGGAGCTGCGCGAACTGCTCGGCCGCTTCGTCGGCGCCGAGCGGGCGCGGCGGGCGCTCGACGACGACAACCTGTCGATCCAGGGCGCGCTCGGTCGCGCCGAGCGGGTGCTGTCGGGCACGCTGGGTGCGGCCTCGGCGCGCGTCATCGTGGCGGCGTTCGGCCGCCGCGGCCGCCTGATGCCGCGCAGCGCGCGCGCCCTGATCGACGAGGCGTCGGAGGCGATCCGCTACAACTACGAGATCCTGCGCAACACCCTCGACCACGTCGGCATGGGCATCGCGGCGTTCGACTACGGCCGCCGCCTCGAGATCTTCAACGACCGCTTCGCCAGCCTGCTGTCGCTCGACGACGAGCGCGTCGCGGTCGGCGCCTCGCCGGAGGAATTCGGCGCCTCGCCGCACGTCGCCGCGCTGCTGCGCCGACCGCAGGCGCCGCAGACGCACGAGATCGCGACCCGCGAGGGCCGCGTCATCGAGCTGCGGCTCGACCCGCTGCCCGACGGCGGCTTCGTGGCGACCTGCAACGACGTCACGGCGCGCGTCCACACCGCCGAGGCGCTGCGCGACTCCGACCGCCAGCTGCGCCAGGCGGCCGAGACGCTGGAGCAGCGGGTGGTCGAGCGCACCGCCGAGCTCGAGGCCAGCCGCGCCGAGGCCGAGGCCGCCAACCTCGGCAAGACCCGCTTCATCGCCGCCGCCAGCCACGACCTGCTGCAGCCGCTGCACGCGGCGCGGCTGTTCACGGCGGCGCTGATCGACCGCGATCCCGGCAACGACCTCGGCGGCAAGATCGACACCAGCCTCGGCGCCGTCGAGTCGCTGCTCGACGCGCTGCTCGACATCTCCAAGCTCGATGCCGGCGCGTTCAAGCCCGAGAAGCGGCCGTTCGCCCTGCAGCCGCTGTTCGATTCGCTCGCCACCGCGTTCGCGCCGGTGGCGGCGCGGCGCGGCGTCGAGCTGGCGGTGATGCCGACCCGCGCCTTCGTCGACACCGACCCGGCCTTCCTGCGCCGCATCCTGCAGAACTTCCTGTCCAACGCGCTGCGCTACGGCCGTGCCGAGGGCGGGCGGTCGCGCGTGCTGCTGGGGTGCCGCCGCGCCGGCGACGGCCTGCGCATCGAGATCCGCGACAACGGCGCCGGCATCGCGCCCGACAAGCAGGCGGTGATCTTCGACGAGTTCGTGCGTCTCAACGCCGAGGACGAGGGCGGCCGCGAGGAGCGCGGGCTCGGCCTCGGCCTCGCGATCGTCGATCGCATCGCGCGCATGCTCGAGCTCCCGGTCGGGCTGGCCTCGGCCCCGGGCCGCGGCTCGACCTTCTCGGTCACGGTGCCGCGCGTCGCCGCGGTGGTCGCCGCCCCGGTGGCCGCGCCGGCGCCGCAGCCGGCGCCGTCGATCGAGGCCGAGAGCCTGGTGCTGTGCCTCGACAACGAGGCGCGGGTGCGCGAGGCGATGGCGACGCTGCTGGGCGGCTGGGGCTGCCGCGTGATCACCGCCGCCAGCGCCGCCGAGGCGCTCGAGCGGGTGCGCGCCGCCGGCCGGCTGCCGGACCTGGTGCTGGCCGACCTCCACCTCGAGGACGGGCCGGAGCCGGGGCCGGACGGGCTCGAGGTGGTGGGCGCGCTGCGCGCCGCCTGGGGCCAGCTCGTGCCGGCGGCGCTGGTCACCGCCGACCGCGAGCCGACGCTGCGGCTGCGGGCACGCGCCCGCCAGGTCGAACTGCTGCACAAGCCGGTGAAGCCGGCCGCCCTGCGCGCGCTGTTGCGCCTCAGGTCGCGGGTCAGCCCGGCGGAAGCGCCAGCCCGCGCGCTTCGATGACCGCCTGGGTGCGCGAGCGCACCCCGAGCTTGCGCAGGATCACGGTGACGTGCGCCTTCACCGTGGCCTCGCCGACTCCCAGCTTGTGGGCGATGACCTTGTTCTGGTCGCCCTGGACCATCAGCGACAGCACCCGCCACTGCTGCGGCGTCAGCTGGTTGGCGCGCTGGGCGAAGTCGTCGCCGGCCGCCGCCTCGGGCGGGACGAGGATCTCGCCGTCGAGCACTGCCCGCACCGTTCGCGCGATTTCCTCCAGCGACGCCGACTTGTCGATGTAGGCCGAGGCGCCGAGATCGTGGGTCCGGCGGGCCACCCCGGGGTCGCGGGCCGCCGAGACGACGATGATCGGCACGACCGGGTGGTCGGAGCGCAGCAGGCCGAGCCCGGTCAGCCCGTCCATGCCCGGCATGTCGAGGTCGAGCAGCACGGCGTCGATCTCGGGATCGGCCTCGAGCGCCGCCTGGACCTCGGCCAGCGATTGCGCCGTGGCGATCGCGGCGCCGGCGAAGGCCTGCGCCAGCGCCGAGGCCAGCGCGTCGCGCACCATCGGGTGATCGTCGGCAATCAGGAAGCTCAAGCCGGCAGCGCCCGACATCTCTCCTGGTCTCCAATGCTGCAGCGCGGCGAGAATTGCCGCGGCGCACAAATCAGTCCCGCCGGTTGGACCTTGGTCGAATTGCGCGTCGGCTGAACCGCAGCCTAAACCGGTATCAACTAGATGCACCAACTGCATCTTTTAACCAAGGGGAGTAATCGCACATGGCCGTGGCAAACGCCGCCGCTTCGCCGTCGCGCCCGATGACCAAGGAAGAGCGCAAGGTCATCATCGCGTCGTCGGCCGGTACCGTCTTCGAGTGGTACGACTTCTACCTCGCCGGTTCGCTCGCCGCGAACATCAGCGCCAC
Organism: uncultured Reyranella sp.; assembly: GCA_964420105.1. Lineage (GTDB taxonomy): Bacteria > Pseudomonadota > Alphaproteobacteria > Reyranellales > Reyranellaceae > Reyranella. The sequence continues at coordinate 33,830 of CAYQRL010000014.1, read as the reverse complement.
CTTCTTCTCCGGCGTCAACCCGACCGCCGCCTTCATCTTCACCCTGCTGGGCTTCGCCGCCGGCTTCGCGGTCCGTCCGTTCGGCGCGCTGTTCTTCGGCAGCCTCGGCGACCTGATCGGCCGCAAGTACACCTTCCTCGTGACGATGACCCTGATGGGCGTCGCGACCTTCGTGGTCGGCCTGCTGCCGAGCTACGCCACGATCGGCATCGCCGCGCCGATCCTGTTCATCGTCTGCCGCCTCGTCCAGGGCCTGGCGCTGGGCGGCGAGTACGGCGGCGCGGCGACCTACGTCGCCGAGCACGCGCCGCACCATCGCCGCGGCTTCTACACCTCGTGGATCCAGACGACCGCCACGGTCGGCCTGTTCCTGTCCCTGGTCGTGATCCTCGTGCTGCGCCTCTCGATGTCGCCGGCCGACTTCGCGGCGTGGGGCTGGCGCATCCCGTTCCTGCTGTCGATCGTGCTGCTCGGCGTGTCCATCTGGATCCGCCTGCAGCTCGAGGAGTCGCCCGCCTTCGCCCGCATCAAGGCCGAGGGCAAGGGATCGAAGACCCCGCTGCGCGAGGCCTTCGGCCAGTGGAAGAACCTGAAGATCGCGATCTTCGCGCTGCTCGGCGGCACCGCCGGCCAGGCGGTGGTCTGGTACACCGGCCAGTTCTACGCGCTGTTCTTCCTGACCCAGACGCTGAAGCTCGACGGCACGACCTCGAACATCGTGATCGCCGTGTCCCTGGCCATCGGCACGCCGTTCTTCATCTTCTTCGGCTGGCTGTCCGACAAGATCGGCCGCAAGCCGATCATCCTGGCCGGCTGCCTGCTGGCCGTGGTGACCTACTTCCCGCTGTTCGAGGCGCTGACCCGGGCGGTCAACCCGCAGCTCGAGCAGGCGCTCGCGAAGTCGCCGGTCACCGTCGTGGCCGACCCCAACGAGTGCTCGTTCCAGTTCAACCCGACCGGCACCTCGAGCTTCACCACCTCGTGCGACATCGCCAAGTCGTTCCTGGCGCGCAACGCCGTGAACTACTCGAACGTGGCCGCCCCGGCGGGCACGCCGGCGCAGATCAAGATCGGCGACAAGGTCGTGACCTCGTTCGACAAGGCGAAGGCCGGCGCCCAGGCGGCGACCCTCGAGAAGGCGTTCAACGAGCAGGCGACCGCGGCGATCCGCGCCGCCGGCTACCCGGCCGCGGCCGACCCGGCCAAGGTCAACACGCCGATGGTGATCGCCATCCTGACCGTCCTGGTCCTCTACGTGACCATGGTGTACGGCCCGATCGCGGCCATGCTGGTCGAGCTGTTCCCGACCCGCATCCGCTACTCCGGCATGTCGCTGCCGTACCACATCGGCAACGGCTGGTTCGGTGGCTTCCTGCCGCCGACCGCCTTCGCCATCGTGGCGGCGACCGGCAACATCTACTCGGGCCTCTGGTACCCGATCGTCATTGCCGGCATGACCTTCGTCATCGGCCTGCTGTTCGTGCCGGAGACCAAGGATCGCGACATCTACCACGGCGACTGACGCCCGCGTCGTCGTCACCCGAACCGCCGGCGGCCCGCGAGGGCCGCCGGTTTTCGTTTGGGGCAATCCGTCCAATTCCGGCGGCGTCCGGGATGCACTAGGATGGCGCCATGAACCTCGACGCCCTGGCCATCGGCCACAACCCGCCCGACGACGTGAACACCGTGATCGAGGTGCCGATCGGCGGTGAACCGGTGAAGTACGAGATGGACAAGGCGGCCGGCGCGCTGGTCGTCGATCGCTTCCTGTACACGCCGATGCGCTACCCCGGGAACTACGGCTTCGTCCCGCACACCCTGTCCGAGGACGGCGACCCGATCGACGTGCTGGTCGCCAACACCCGGCCGATCATCCCCGGCGCGGTGATGAACGTGCGGCCGATCGGGGTGCTGCGAATGGAGGACGATGGCGGCGGCGACGAGAAGATCATCGCCGTGCCGTCCTCGCGCATCACCCAGCGCTACGTCAACGTGAAGACGCACACCGACCTGCCGGAGATCACGCGCCACCAGATCGAGCACTTCTTCGTCCACTACAAGGACCTCGAGCCCGGCAAGTGGGTGAAGCTGTCGGGCTGGGGCGACGTCGACGAGGCGCGCCGCCTGATCGCCGAGGCGATCGAGCGCGCCCGGCAGCGCAGGAACAAGTAACCGCGCCCCGAAGCGCCCGGGTCGCGCCGTGGCCGCGCCGTTCGCACGCTGGGCCCGCCGCCTGCCGTTCTACTATGGCTGGCTGGTCGTCGCCGTCGCCTTCGTCACCATGGCGATCGCGGTGACCTCGCGGACGGCCTTCTCGCTGCTGGTGCCGCCGCTGATCGACGAGTTCGGCTGGGACCGCGGCGTGGTGGCCGGCGCCTTCTCGTTCGGCTTCCTCGTCTCCGCGGTGATGAGCCCGATCGTCGGCCGGGTCATGGACCGGCGGGGGCCGCGCCTCGTGATCGAGGTCGGCGTCGCGCTGGTCGCCGCCGGCCTGCTGCTGGCGCCGTCGATCGTCGCGACGTGGCAGTTCTACGTCACGCTGGGCGTGCTGGTCGGGGCGGGGGCCAACCTGATGAGCTTCACCGCCCACTCGCAGTTCCTGCCCAACTGGTTCGTGCGTCGCCGCGGCCTCGCCATCAGCCTCGCCTTCTCGGGCGTCGGCGTCGGCGCCATCGTGCTGCTGCCGTGGCTGCAGGCGATCATCGAGGGCGAGGGCTGGCGGACCGCCTGCCGCGTCATGGGCCTGCTGGTCCTCGCCGTCCTGGGGCCGATCAACCTGCTGGTGCGCGGCGCGCCGCGCGACCTCGGCCTGCTGCCCGACGGCGCCGCGCCGGCGGCAGCCGGCACGCCGTCGCGACCGCCCGCGACCGTGGTCGACGCGGCCTGGGTGGCGGTCGACTGGACGCTCGGCCGGGCATTGCGCACCGCGCGCTTCTGGTGGCTGTCGCTCGGCTTCTTCGGCGCCCTGTTCGCGTGGTACGCGGTGCAGGTCCACCAGACCAAGTACCTGATCGAGGTCGGTTTCCCGCCGATGGTGGCGGCGTGGGGACTGGGTATCGTCAGCGCCGTGGCGATCCCGGGCCAGGTCGGGCTGGGCGCGTTGTCCGACCGGATCGGCCGCGAGTGGATCTGGACCGTGGGCTGCCTCGGCTTCGCGATCTGCTACGCCACCCTGATCGCGCTCGAGGCCGGGCCGTCGACGCCGCTGCTGTGGCTGATGGTGGTCAGCCAGGGCTCGCTCGGCTACGCCCTGACCTCGGTGATGGGGCCGATCGTGATGGAGATCTTCGAGGGCCGCTCGTTCGGGGCGATCTTCGGGACCCTGACCGTGCCGTCGATCGCCGGCGGCGCGACCGGGCCGTGGGCCGCCGGCCTGATCCACGACGCGACCGGCAGCTACCGGGTCGCCTTCGTGCTGGCGATCGGCTGCAGCGTGGTCTCGGCCGTTGCCATATGGTTGGCCGCGCCGCGCAAGGTCCGGCTGGTGCCCGGTCGGGCGAGGGGAGAAGGACGATGACAGCACGAACCCTGGCCGGCCTGGCCCTTTTCGCCGGAGCGCTCGCCGGAACGCTCGCGGCGCCGCCGGCGCTGGCGGCCGACGACGACGCGGCCTACTGCCAGAAGCTCGGCCAGATGGCGACGCGCTTCACCGGCAGTGCCGGGGCCGAAGGGCGGATGTCGCCCGACCTCGCGGTCCAGGGCGCGATCGAGGATTGCCGCCGCGGCCGCTACGCGGCGGGCATCGCGGTGCTGGAGCGCCGGCTGCGCAGCAACGGCTTCACGCTGCCGCCGCGCCAGTAGGCCGGTCAGTCGGGCCTGGCGCCCGAGAACTTCACCACCTTGGCCCAGCGCTCGGTCTCCTCGACCATCAGCTTGCCGAACTCGGCCGGCGTCCCCGGCAGCGGCGTCGCGCCCAGCTCGGCCAGCCGCGCCGCGATCTTGGGATCGGCGATCGCGGCGTTGGCCGCGGCGTTGAGGCGGCCCACGATCTCGGCCGGCGTGCCGGCCGGCGCACCCAGCCCGTACCAGCCGACCGCGAAGTAGCCGGGCAGGATCTCGGCGATCGCCGGCACGTCGGGCAGCACGTCCAGCCGCGTGGTCGTGGTGACGCCCAGCGCCCGCAACTGGCCGCCGCGGACGTACTGCATCGACGAGGCGACGCTGCCGAACGAGACCTGGACCTGGCCCGACAGCAGGTCGTTCATCGCCGGGCCGCCGCCGCGATAGGGGATGTGCACCATGTCGATGCCGGCCATCATCTTGAACAGTTCGCCCGCGAGGTGCTGCGGGCTGCCGTTGCCGGGCGAGGCCATGCTGAGCTTGCCCGGGTTGGCCTTGGCGTAGGCGACGAACTCGGCCAGCGTCTTTGCCGGCACCGACGGGTTGACCAGCAGCGCGATCGGCACGCTGCACAGCGACGCCACCGGGACGATGTCGCGGGCGAAGTCGAAGGACAGCTTGTCGTAGAGCGTGGCGTTTATGGCGTTGGCCGCGCCGACCAGCAGCAGCGTGTAGCCGTCGGGCGCGGCGCGTGCGACCGCCTCGGTGGCGATGTTGCTGGCCGCGCCGGGCCGGTTCTCGACCGGGAAGGCCTGTCCCAGCCGTTCCGCCAGGAACGGGCCGACCAGCCGCGCGAGCAGGTCGTTGACGCCGCCCGGCGCGTAGCCGACGACGATCCGCACCGGCCGCGCCGGCCAGGCTTGCGATCGGGCCGGGCGTGGCATCGCGGGCGCGAGCGCGGCGAGCGGGGCGAGACGCAGGAGCGTGGAGCGGCGGGAGATCATCCGCAGATGATCCCCGAACCCGTCCGCTGTGCGCAAGCGCCGGCAGCGACCGGCTTGCCGTCCGATCGGCCCCCGCATTAGGCTCCGGGGGCAACGGCGAGGGCCGGAACGGTCCGCCGTCAGGGAGGAACCGATCTTGAACACCACGCGTCGCCGCCTGATCGCGGCCACCGCGGGCGTCCTCGCGATGCCTGCGCTCCACTCTCTCGCCCAGGCCCAGGGCACTTTCCCCTCCAAGCCGATCCGCATCATCGTGCCGTACCCGGCGGGCGGCCAGACCGACGGCATCGCCCGCTCCTACGGCGAGGTGCTGTCGCGCAAGCTCGGCCAGCCGGTGGTCGTCGAGAACAAGGGCGGTGCCAGCGGCTCGATCGGCGGCGCCGAGGTCAAGCGCGCACCGCCGGACGGCTACACCATCCTGTGCACGATCTCCTCGGCGCTGATCCAGAACCGGGTGACGATCAAGGACCTGCCCTACGACCCGGAGAAGGATTTCACCTACCTCACCATGACGACCAGCACCGGCGGCCCGGTCGTGGTGGCGGAGAAGATCGGCGCCACCAACCTCAAGCAGTTCGTCGAATGGGCGCAGAAGCGCGACAAGATCAACTGGGGCGCCTACGGGATCGGGTCGACGCCGCACGTGCTGATCGCGACGATGGCCAAGCAGTACGGGCTGAAGGTCGAGGTCGTGCAGTACCGCGGCGAAGCGGCGATGTTCGCCGACCTCGCGGCCGGTGTGCTCGACGGCGCTTCGGGCAGCCCCGCCGGCGCGGCGCCGGTGATCGCCTCGGGCAAGGGCAAGGTCATCGCGGTGGTCGGCGATCGCCTGCCCGCCTACCCCGACGTGCCCACCATGCAGGAGCAGGGCGCGGTGGGTGGCGCCTACGAGACCCGCGCCTTCGCCGCCTTCGCGGTGCCGTCGGCGACGCCGAAGGACATCGTGAAGAAGCTCTCCGACACGCTGATCGAGGCCGGCAACGACGACAAGGTCAAGGAGCTGATGAAGAACTACATGATCGTCGGGCCGCTCAGCTTCGAGGCCACCAACGCCCGCTTCAAGCGCGACACCGAGCTGATGATGGCGGTCCTGAAGGAGATGGACATCAAGCCGGAGTAGCGCCGCCTCAGGCCAGCGCGCGCAGAAGGCCCCAGCACCACCAGGCGCCGATCGCCAGCTGCACGGCGAAGGCGGCGAACCGCAGGGTCACCGCCGGTGCGCTGGTCGAGACGAGGTGGATGGTCGACTGGACGACGCGGGCGGCCACCAGCACGGCCGCCAGCGGGTCGGTCACGGCGGTGCGATGGGTGGCGATCGCCAGCAGCATCAGGCCGCCGAACACCGGCAGGCTCTCGACGCAGTTGAGGTGGGCGCGCGCCAGCCGCTGCAGGAACGGCGACAGGCCGTCGTTGCCCGGCGTGAAGCCGTTGGCGGGGACTTTGCCGGTCGCGACGAGGCGGCTGCGCAACGCCTCCATCGCGATCAGCAGCAGCAGCGTCCAGGCGATGAACGCCGCGAGGGCGGGGGCCGTACCGAACATCGGGCTACCTCGGGGGGTTGTTCGGCCCATCCTTGTCCGGGTCGCAGGGTCGGGCAATGGTTGCCCGCGAGAGCCGGCCGATTCGACCGAATCGGCGGCATCTCGCGGGACGCCGACGGCACGGCGCGCTAGAGTGGCGACCATGCCCGTCAACGTGTTCGACTTGCTGCAGACGACCGCCCTCGGCGTCTTCGGCATGTTCGCCTCCCTCCTCCTCAACGCCTTCTTCTCGCGCCGCATCGCGCTCAAGTACGAGGTGTGGGCGCGGCGCTCGATCGGGCGCAAGCACTACAACCGGGCGCTCTATCTCTTCTTCCTCGCCGTGGTCAGCCTGGCGATCGTGCAGGTGGGCGCGATCGTGGTGTGGGCGATCCTGCTGCGCGTGATGAACGTCGTTCCCGACATGCTGCAGGCGCTGCTGTTCGCCGGCAGCTGCTACACCACGGTCGGAATCCTGTCGGACATCGCCGCCGAGCACTGGCGGCTGCTGCCGATCTTCATCGCGGTGTCGGGCATCTTCTCGTTCGCGCTCAGCACCGCCAACGTCGTCAGCATGGCGCCGCTCTACCGGCGCGCCTGGTTCGCCAAGCACGCCAAGCACGTGCGCGGCCTGCTGGTCGCCGAGCAGCTCGATCCCCACGAGGTCGGCCTCGCCTTCCTGATCGAGGAAGAAGACGACCGCCGCGCCTGACAACGAACCGTGGAAGGACCCGTGACCGCACCCGTACCCCTCGCCCGTGAAATCGGCACCCGGGCGGCGCACGAATGAGCGGCAAGCTCTTCCTGCTCGACGCCAACCTCGGGCTGGCGATCGCCGATCCGCCGTGGCCCGAGGTGCTGGAGACGCACGAGTTCGCGACGCTCGAGACCACCGATCTCGGCAAGCTCGATGCCATGATGCGGGCGCACGAGCCGCATGCCGCGTTCCTGCCGATCGCCGATTTCCATCGCCTGGCTGGTGAGGGCGACCCGCACTATCGCGGGCTGGCCATCGCGACGTCGAAGTTCACCGGCACCACCAACCTCCCGAGCGTGCTGGTGGTGCGTCGGGACGACCCGGCGACCGGCCTCGGCGACCTCGCGGGCGCGCGCTTCGCCTACATCGACAGGTCCTGCTCCTCGAGCTGGTTCTCGCCGGCGATCCTGCTGCACGAGCATGGCCAGACGCCGACGCGCTACTTCGAGATGGTGCCGACCCGGCCGTGGCAGGGGCAGGTCGACGCCGTGATCGCCGGGACGGTGCGCGCGACCATGCTGCCGGAGGACGTCTGGAAGACCACGCCGGCCAACGCCGCGGCGACCCGGATCGTCGCCCGCTACGACCACGCGACCCCGGCCGTGGTGGTGGTGCGCCGCGACCTCGAGCCCATCGTGGCGGCGGCGCTGCTCGACACGCTCGTGACCTGGGTGCCGGCCTGGAGCAACGTCTACGGCGCGTTCCGACCGTTCTACCGCGCCGACGTGCACCGCTTCTTCCACGACCTCGACCAGCTGCCGTCCGACCTCTGAGGGCGGCGGCGGGCGAGGCCCCGTGCTTGATTGCAGCAGCATTCGTGTACCTTCAGTATGCAGATACTGGGGGTCGTGCTGCGCAATCTTTCGAAATCCCGCCTGCTGTCTTTTCGCCAGTGCGCCAAGCGGCTGTGGCTGGAACTGCACCGGCCCGACCTCAAGCGCGACTCGGCCACGACCCAGGCCGCCTACCGGACCGGCAACGCGATCGGCGCCGTCGCCCAACGAATCTACGACCCGGCGGGAGCCGGCGCGCTGGTCGATGCCCAGGCCGAGGGCTACGCCGCGGCCCTGGAGCGCAGCCGCCGGCTGCTCGATGGCCGGGCCACCGTGTTCGAGGCCGGGGCCGCCGCCGAGGGCGCGATCGCCTTCGCCGACATCCTGCTGCCGGTCGCGGGCGGCGAGCGGCCGGGCTGGCGCATGGTCGAGGTCAAGTCGTCGGCGCGCGTGAAGGACTATCACCGCGACGACGCCGCCATCCAGGCCTTCGTCTTCCGGGCCGCCGGGGTGGCGCTCGACGCGATCGCGATCGCGCGCGTGGACACGCGCTTCGTGTACCCGGGGGAGGGCCGCTACGACGGCCTGCTGGTCGAGGAGGACCTTTCCGCGGAAGCGTTCGGCCGCGAGGCCGAGGTCAGGGGCTGGCTGACGCAGGCGCAGGGCATCGCGGCGCTTGCCGAGGAACCGGCCATCCGGACCGGCGGACATTGCCGGTCGCCGTTCGACTGCGGTTTCGCCACCTATTGCCGGGGACAGGAGCCGCAACCGCGCCACCCTTTGACGGTGCTGCCCCATGTCGTTGGCAAGCTCCGGTCGTACATCGACGACCACGCCGTCACCGAGCTCGAGGCCGTGCCCGACGCGCTGCTCAACCCGGTGCAGCGGCGGGTCAAGGCCGCGACCTTGACCGGCCAGCCCTACTTCGACGCGGAGGGCGCGGCGGCGGCGCTGGCCGACCATCCGCTGCCGGCGCTGTTCCTCGACTTCGAGGCGATCGGACCCGCCGTGCCCCTGTGGAAGGGGACGCGTCCCTTCCAGCAGGTGGCGTTCCAGTACAGCCTGCACCGTCTCGACGGCAGCGGCCGGCTGGAGCACGCCTCGTTCCTCGACCTCGGCGGCGGCGACCCGTCCGAGGCGTTGGCCGAGAGCCTGGTCGCGGCGTGCGACGGCACCGGGCCGGTGTTCGTCTACAACGCCACCTTCGAGCGCGGCCAGCTGCTGGACCTCGCGCGGCGCCTCCCGGCGCTCGAGCGGGCTCTGACCGGCATCGCCGACCGCCTGGTCGACCTGCTGCCGATCGTCCGTCGCTTCTACTACCACCCCGCCCAGGCCGGCAGCTGGAGCATCAAGGCGGTGCTGCCGACCGTTGCCCCGGACCTCGACTACGGCGCCCTCGACGGCGTCAACGAGGGCGGCCTCGCGATGGACGCGTTCGCCGAGGCGATCCGCCCGGAAACGCCGCCCGAGCGCCGGGCGCAGCTCGAGCGCGAGCTGCTCGCCTACTGTCGCCTCGACACGCTGGCGATGGTGCGCCTGTGGCAGGTTCTCGCCGGGCGCCGGGAGCTCGTCCTGCAGGCCTGAGCGACGGCCGCGACGCTGGCAGGGGTGACCGGATTTGACATCCCCTGGCCGCATATTCCCCCCATGACCATTTCCCAGCTGCACTCCCTGTCGGCGCGCCTGTCCCTCGGTGCCCCGCAGGCCTTCCGCAACCTCGTCGTCGTTCCCCTGCTCGATGCCGCCGCGCCCGCGACCGGCTGGCTGACCCTCGGCCGGGCGATCGACCGCGGCCTCGCCGAGGTGACCGAGATTTCCGAACAGGGCAGCGTGCCGCAGCTGCGGCTGCTCAACCGCGGTACCGAGCCGCTGTTCCTGCTCGACGGCGAGGAGCTGGTCGGCGCCAAGCAGAACCGCATCCTCAATCTCAGCCTGCTCGCCCCGGCCGGGGCAACGCTCGACATCCCGGTGTCGTGCGTCGAGCAGGGACGCTGGTCGTGGCGCTCGCCCAGCTTCCAGGACCCGCAGCGCGTCATCTTCTCCAAGCTGCGGGCACGCAACAGCGACTCGGTCAGCGACAGCTGGCGACACGAGAAGTCGACGCGCGGCGACCAGGGTCGGGTGTGGTCCGACATCTCCGTCAAGGCGGCCCGCATGAGCGTCGATTCCGCCACCGGCGCGGCCGCCGCGCTGTTCGAGCACCATTCTTCCGAGCTCGACGCCTTCGTCGCCGGCATCGCGGCCCAGCCCGGCCAGGTCGGTGCCGCCTTCCTGGTCAACGGCCGGTTCGCCGGCCTCGACCTGTTCGCCGGGCCCGACCTGCTGCGGGACCTGCTGCCGCGCCTGGTGCGCAGCTACGCCCTCGACGCAATCGACGAAGCGGCACCGTCCAATGGCGGCGGAACGGCGGCTCCCGATATCGCCGACGCCGTGCGCGTGGCGCTGGAACAGGCCGGTAACCTCGAGGTCGAGCACGGCGCGCGGGTCGGGCCGGGCGAGAGCCTGCGCCTGCACGGCCCCGCGTACGCGGGGTCGTCGCTGGTCGCGGGCGGCGCCATGGCCCACCTGTCGCTGTGGTCGGCGGACTGGCGCTGAGGTCGACCATGCAGCCTGAGCTGTCCGTGGATCCCGGCGTCGAAGAGGCGACGGGGTCGCCGCGCGGCGAACGCGCGCGGCGCGCCGCCTTCCGGCGTCTCGAGGAGCGGTTCCCGGTCAACCGCGGCCTGCGGCCGGTGTTCCTGATGCTGGCGAACGCCCACCCGCATGCCATCGACTACATCGAGCAGGCGCCGGCGATCGTGGCCGTCGCGACCCGTGGCGTCACGCATGTCTCGTCGAGCGAGCGCGCTTTCGTGGAGGAGCAGTTCGCCGGGTTGTGCGACAGCGGTGCCCGGCTGAAGGACGTGATGCGGGCCCATGGCCTGCCGCTGCCGCTGCGCAAGCTCGAGGCCGGCGTGCTGACGGCGTCGCGCGCCACCGCCATCCGGCGACTGGCGCTGATGAACCCGTCGACCCTGGCCCAGGTCATCCCGGCGACGAGGCAGAAGCAGAACGCGTGGCTGAAGGCGCTGGAGAGCTGGTGTTCCGACATGGCCCGGCGCGGCGAGGGCGGCCGGGCGGGATGCCCGTTCTTCGAGTGGGCGGCGATCAACTTCGCCGGCCTCACCTACAGCGAGGCCGACGCGGTGTATCACCTCGCGGACTTCGCGAGGGCGCATCTCGATTCGTTCAACCCGCGCTGGTCGCTGGCCCAGGCGCGGGCGCGGGAACAGGCGTGGCACGAGGAACTGGCGCTGGCCGAGACGCCGAAGCGGGGCGGCGCCGGGGCCGATGCCGTCGTCGACTACGGCCCGTTGCCCGCGAACTGGGAAGGCGACGGCTTTCGCTTCACCGCCTTGCAGACCGGCAAGGCGCTGCGCGTCGAGGGCGCGGCCATGCACCATTGCGTGGCGTCGTACTGGCACCAGGTCGCCGCCGGCAGGTCGCGCATCTACTCGATCCGCGCCGGCGGCAACCGCGTCGCCACCCTCGAGCTCAGCGACCGGGTCGAGAACTACCGCTGGGGCAGGGGCGGCTTCCAGGTCCGCCAACTCGTCGGCCCGTGCAACGCACGCCCGGCGCCGGGCATCGCGCGCATCGTCGAGGCGTTCGTGAAGGAGATCAACGGGACGGCGTGAGGGGCGGGGAGCGGGACAGTCGCCATCGCGCCGGCTTGCGACTTGACGCCTCCCGCCGAAACGGCAATTGCCATCACGATGGCAACACCGGGCAGCAGGACAACGGGCGGGGATGGCGGATCGGAATCGCGGGCGACGTCTCGCGCTGCCCTGAACCTGGCGCTGCTCGGCTGGGCGACCGGTGCCTTCTTCTTTTTCTATGCCTGGATCCTGCGCGTCGCGCCGAGCGTGATCATCGACGAGCTGATGCGCGACTTCGCCTTCGGCGCGGCCGCCGTCGGCAATCTCTCCGCTTTCTACTTCTACGGCTACGCCGGCATGCAGATCCCGGTCGGCCTGCTGATGGACCGCTTCGGTCCGCGCCGGCTGATGGCCCTGGCAGGGGTGGGATGCGCCGTCGGCTGCGTCCTGTTCGCGCTGGCGCCCACGCTGTGGGCGCTGTCGCTGGGCCGCTTCCTGGTCGGCGCCACGTCGGCCTTCGGCCTGATCGGCGCGATGACGGTGGCCGGGCAATGGTTCCCGCCGTCGCGCTTCGCCCTGCTTTCGGGGCTCGCCATGATGCTCGGCATGGCCGGCGGGATGTTCGGCCAGGCGCCGCTGCGCCTGCTGGTGGAACGGCTCGACTGGCGGCCGGCCTCGCTCGCCCTGGCAGGCGGCGGCGTCGTGCTGGCGCTGGCGGCGGTCGCCACGGTTCGGGACAAGCCCCGGGCCACGAGCGGCCTGCGGCAGGTGATGACGGGCCTGGCCCAGGTCGGTCGGAACCGCCAGACCTGGCTGATCGCCATCGCGGGGCTGGGGGCCACCGGACCGCTGCTGGGCTTCGCCAGCCTGTGGGGCGTGCCGTACCTGGTACTGACCCAGGGCGTGGATCGCCCGGCCGCCGCCGCGTTGACGTCAACGGTGTTCATCGGCTGGGGCGTGGGTGCGCCGGTCATCGGTCTCGTCAGCGACCGCATCCGCCGCCGCAGGTTGCCCTTCGTGCTCGGCCTGGCGTTGACGGCCATCGCCATGGCGGGACTGGCCTGGGCCCCCGGCTTGCCGCTATGGGTCGTGACCGTGCTGTGCTTCCTCTGCGGCTTCGGCGGCTCCAGCCAGATCGCGGGCTTCGCGGCGGTCCGGGAATTGAACCCGCCGGCGGCCGCGGGCGCCGCGATCGGCATCGTCAACGGCGCCGTGACGGGCGGTGGCGCGCTCTACCAGCCGCTGCTCGGCTGGCTGCTCGACGCGGCCTGGACCGGCGAGATGGCCGGCGGAGCCCGGGTCTATACCCAGGCGGCCTACAGCACGGCCTTCACCGTCCTGGTCGCCGGCGCGCTGGTGGGCATCGCCTGTACCTTGCTGATGCGCGAGACCCGCTGCCGGCAGGGCGCGTGACCCGCGCGGCGACGCGCTGATCGGCTGCCACGGCGCTCGGCGGGACCGTCATCACCGAACTGGGAACGGTGCTTCCAAAGCGGTGCAGCTTCTCGCCACGGCCCTGTCCGGGCGTGATAGGTCCGGCGGATGATCCACAAGACCCTGTCCGACCTGCTGAACTGGATCGTCCGGCAGAACGAGGACCTCCAGCTGCTGATCTTCGCCCTGCATGGCCTGGCGGTGTGCGCCCTCTGCATCGTGCTGCTCAGGATCGTGCAGCGGCGGATCAGCAGGCCCGCCGACTTCGTTCCGGCCGGCCCGTCGTTCGTTGCCGTGACGACGCTGTTCTCGCTCCTGCTCGCCTTCCACGCCAGCGAGGTCTGGAACGCCAACAGCCGGGCCAAGCAGGACTTCGTGCTCATGGACCACTACGTTCACCGGCTGTGGCAGCTTGCCAGCAAGACCGAGGTCGACTCGGCCGAGGCGCGCAAGGAGCTGGTGGTCTTCCTCAGGGCGGTGGTCGACGAGGAATGGCTGGCCAACCACAACGCCCGCGCCTCGGACACCGCGGTCAGGGCACTGATCAACCTGCAGGCCATCGCCGCGCGACTCGCGAAGACGATGCCCGATCCCAACGCCCAGCTGATGCAGGGGGTTCTCTACGACATCGCGCGGGCACGGGCTGAGAAGTTCTCGCTGTCCGGAGCCGGTCCGAACTACATCGCGTGGACGATCATCATCGCGCTGGGCCTGGTCGCGCACCTGTCGCTCATGGCCGTCAACCTCGACAAGCCCCGCGCGGCGATCACCATCCTGGTGCTGTTCTCGGTGGCGACGACGTTCGCCTACTGGGCGGTCGCCATCGACGAACTGCCGTACCGCAAGATCTCGAGCTACGGCCTCGACTCGTGGCGCCAGCTGATCGCCACCGCCGAATCGACGACCTGACGGTCCTCGGCAGGCAGGGAAGCGCGGCCTCCGCGGTTACCTGCCCTTCCACTCCGGCTTGCGCTTCTGGGCGAAGGCCTTCGGACCTTCGACCGTGTCCTCGCTCCCGGTCATCGCCACGAAGGCCGGGTAGTCGAGATTGTGCATGGCGGTCTCGAGGGCCGGGACATCGAGCGATCGCATCACGACCTGCTTGGTCGCGCGGACCGACATCGGCGAGCAGGCGAGGATGTCGTCGGCCCAGCGCCGGGCCGCCTTCATCAGCTCCGCGTGCGGGACCACCTCGGTGACGAAGCCGAGGTCGAAACCTTCCTGCGCCGATACGTGACGCCCGGTCAGGAGCATGCCCATCGCCTTCTTCAGCGGGATCATGCGGGAGAGCCTTTGCATGCCGCCCGAACCGGCGGCGAGACCGACCCTCGGCTCCGGCAGCGCGAAGGTCGCCCTGTCCGAGGCGACGATGATGTCGCAAGCCAGCGCGAGCTCGAAGCCGCCGCCCATGGCGACGCCGTTCACCGCGGCGATCACCGGCTTGTCGAGGTCGAACCGGCTCGCCAGGCCGCCCATTCTCCGGGGCGGATGAACCGGTGACGTGCCGGTCTTCTTGCGGAAATCGGCGTGGTACTTCAGGTCGTTTCCGGCGCTGAAGGCCTTGTCCCCGGCACCCGTGACGATCGCGACCCAGAGTTCGGGATCCTGGTGGAAGCGGTCGAAGATGTCGGACAGCTCCTGGTTCGCCATGGGGTGCAGGGCGTTGTAGACCTCCGGGCGATCGATGGTGACGATCAACAGGCGGCCTTCGATATCGGTCTTGCTGTATTGACCCATTGCTCTTCCCTCCGGCTCGACGCGCCGATGATGTCACCGGCTCTGTCGAGGGAGACGTCAGGGGCGTGGCGCGCCGCCGATCGTACCATGGCTGGAAGGGAAGGAAGGGCTGGTAGGCCCGGCAGGATTCGAACCTGCGACATAACCGTTATGAGCGGCTCGTTCTAACCGCTGAACTACGGGCCCCCAGCAGGCGGCCTTCTAGCATTCGCGCGGGGGCCGCGCATACCCTCGCTTCGTCACACTTCTCGAACCGTCGGACGGCCTAGAGTGCGGACCGTGACCCTGTCCGTTCGCATCCCGGCCACCGGGCGCCCCTTGCCGTTCCCGGCCGCCGTCGCCGCGGGCCTGCGCCGGCCGATCGGCAGGTCCGGCGCGTTGCTGCTGCTGGCGGGCCTGCCCTGTCTCGCCGCGGCGTGGGCGATCCTCGTCCCGATGCGCGTCTTCGCCAACGCCATGGCATGCGACCTGATGTTCAACCTCGCCGGCGCCTGGCACGTCTGGCACGGCGACCGGCCGCACGTCGACTTCCACGATCCGCTGGGGTCGCTGAACTTCTTCCTGACCGCGCTGGGCTTCGCCCTGGCCGGCCTCGGACCGCGGGCCTTCCTCGTCGGGACGGTCGTGGTGGCCCTCGGCCTGTTCGCGCTGGCCTTCCATGCCGCGCTGCGACGGCTGCCGCTGGTCCCGGCGGCGCTGTTCGTCGCCGCCGCCTGCCTGCTGGCGCTGATGCCGGCCAACATCGGCGACCGGCCCGACCAGTTCACGCTGGCGATGTCGTACAATCGCTACGGCTGGGCGGCGTACAGCGTGCTCGGCCTCGTCCTGTTCGTGCCGCCGCGGCGCGACGCGCTGGGCGGCGAGGCGCTCGAGATCGCCGGCTGCGCGGTCCTGCTGTTCGCCCTGTTCTTCCTCAAGATCACCTACTTCGCGGCCGGCCTCGGGACCCTGGTCGTCGCCACGGTGCTGCAGCCGCACGTGCGGCGCAACGCGCTGCGCTGGGGGCTGGTCGCGGCGGCGCTGGCGCTGTGGGCGGTGCTGCCGGTCAACTGGCCCTACCTCGCCGACATCGCAGGCGCGGCGCGCGCCGGCGCGATCCGCACCAGCCTGCTGCTGCACGTCGGCAACCTCGCGGCGGCCGGCGGCGAGTACGCCCCCTACATCGGCCTCGTCCTGATCGGCGCCGGCCTGTGGGCGACCGGGCGGGCACCGCTGCGCCTGCCGTTGTCGCTGGCGTTGGTGCTGGCGACCAGCATCGGCCTGCTGACCCAGAACAGCCAGTCCTCGGGCATGCCGGCGCTGATCGTCATGGTGATGATGCTGTACGACCACCTGCGCGCCCGCTTCCACGATGCCCCGGGCCACGATCTCGTGCCGGTGCTCGCCGCGCTGCTGGTCCTGCCGGCCCTGACGGTGACCTCGTCCGGGTTCAGCATCGCGATGTACCATCTCAAGGCGACCCGGCCGGGCGCCGTGTTCGAGACGCCGGCCGCCAACCTGCAGGGGCTGGCGGTGCCGGCCGGCGTGCCGGGGGCGTTCGCGAGCTTCCCGCGCAACGGCTACGACCTGCCCCTGCCCAACGGCGAGGGCGTGCCGGTGCCGCGCTACGACCTGTCGCAACAGGAGTACCTCGCGACGCTGCTGTCGGCGGCGACGCTGCTGGCCCCGCGCCAACCCGGCGGCATCGCCCTGTTCGACCAGGTCAACCCGCTGCCCTACATGCTGGGATGGCGCCCGGCGCCGGGGGCGAACCTGTGGTCGCTGTGGAGCCTGCCGCTGCGGCCGGCCGAGACCTACCTCGGCCCGGTGCGCTACGTGCTGGTGCCGCGCTTCCCGACCGAGCGCAACTGGACGGCGGCGCTGGTCGCGCACTACGCCGATTACCTCGCCGCGCACTTCGACTGGCGCGAGGAGGGGGCGGACTGGACGCTGTTCGAGCGGCGCGACCGCGCGCCCGACGCCTACTCGGCCGGCGGTACGAACATGTAGCCGACGCCGCGCACGGTGCGGATCACGGTCGGCTTCTCGGGGGTCGGCTCGATCTTGCGGCGGATGCGGGTGATGCGCAGGTCGATGGCGCGGTCGAACGGGTCGCGGCTGCGGTGGCTGGTGGTCTCCAGCAGCCAGTCGCGCGACAGCGGCCGGTTCGGGTTCTCGGCGAAGATCTTGAGGATGTCGAACTCGCCCGAGGTCAGCGCGATGTCGCCGCCCTCGGTGTCGAGCAGCTGGCGTTTCGACAGGTCGAGCGTGTGGCGGCCCATGCGCACGCGCTCGATCAGCGACGGCGTCGACTTGTTGGCCGAGCGGCGCAGCACGCTCTTGCAGCGTGCCAGCAGCTCGCGCGGCTCGTAGGGCTTGGCGACGTAGTCGTCGGCGCCGCTCTCGAGGCCGAGCACCTTGTCGACCGAGTCGCCGGCCGCCGTCAGCATGATGATGCCGACCTTGGTGCTGCTCTCGCGCAGCCAGCGGGCCAGCGCGAAGCCGTCTTCCT
Source organism: uncultured Reyranella sp. (assembly GCA_964420105.1). GTDB lineage: Bacteria > Pseudomonadota > Alphaproteobacteria > Reyranellales > Reyranellaceae > Reyranella. Next base: position 16,696 of record CAYQRL010000014.1, on the reverse strand, counting down.
GGCCGGGCAGCTGGACGTCGAGCAGGACGAGGTCGGGCATGGCGCGCGAGATCTGGCGGCGCATCTGCGCGCCGTTCTCGACCGCGATCACCTTGAGGTCATGGTTCATGAGGTAGGTCTCGGCCGCCTTGCGCTGAAAGGCATCGTCCTCGACCAGCAGAATCGAAGGCTGGAGCATGACTTGATCCGAAATGAATGACTAATAATGATCTCAAAATAACATGGTTTACCAAGGAGATATAGTCGTTATTTCAGAAACTTGTTACACTGCGGGCCGATTGTTGATCGAACCTGTTTCCGGCGGCCCCACCCATAGTCGTGCTTCCCGGTGCCGTCCCTATCCCTAGCGCCCCCCGGGCGATGAGGACCCATGACCGTCGTCACGGCTGACCCGGCCGCCGCCATCGATCCGCCGCTTCCGGCCCGCGAGGAAGCCTTCGTCCGCGCCGAGCTGATCCGTCGGCTGTTCGAAGGCTCCAAGCAGTCGCGCTACTTCTCCTTCGTGCTGTGGCCGGTGATCGCCGCCATCTACTGGCGCCAGGTCGATCTCCTGATCCTCGCGCCGCCGTTCGTGGCGCACATCTTCGTCACGCTGGGCTTCGACGTCCTGCGACGCCGCTTCAACAAGGCCAACCCGCCCGACGAGGAGGTGATCCGCTGGGGCCGCTGGTTCGCGGCGCTGTCCTTCCTCGCCGGCGCCTGCTGGGGCGTCGCCGGCTACATGCTGGCGTCCAAGGACTTCGAGTTGCAGCGCATGCTGCTCGGCCTCGTGCTGCTGGCCACCATCACGACGGCGGTGCCGATCCGCTCGGCCCACCCGCCGACCTTCTACACCTTCGCCGGCGCGACCACGGCACCGCTGCTGTTCGTCCTGCTGGTCTCGCCCGATCCGTTCTACCAGCTGGTCGGCATCGCCGGCGGCGCCTACGTCGGCCATCTCATGGCCTACGTCCGCGACGTCCATCGCTGGCAGTACGACAACATCGCGCTGGCCTACCAGAAGGAGGACCTCGCCCGCCGCCTGCAGGTCGCCTACGACGAGGCCCGCAGCGCGCGCGACAGCGCGCTGGTGGCGCAGCGCGAGGCCGAGGACGCCAACCAGGCCAAGTCGACCTTCCTCGCCACGGTCAGCCACGAGATCCGCACGCCGATGAACGGCGTGCTCGGCATGATCGACGTGCTCGAGAGCACGCCGCTCACTTCCGAGCAGCGCGACGCGCTCGGCACGGTGCGCTACTCGGCCCGGGCGCTGCTCAAGATCATCGACGACATCCTCGATTTCTCGAAGATCGAGGCCGGCCGCCTCGACCTCGAGCGCATCGAGCTGTCGACCGTCGAGCTGCTCGAGGGCGTTGCCGAGACGCTGGCGCCGCAGGCCTCGGCCAAGGGGCTGACGCTGGCCGCCTACGTCGCCGCCGACGTGCCGGAACGGGTGATCGGCGACCCGCTGCGCCTGCAGCAGATCCTGTTCAACCTGGTGGGCAACGCCATCAAGTTCACCGAGCACGGCTCGGTGCGCCTGACGCTGCAGCGCGGCGAGGGCGACCTGCTGCAGGTGCGCGTCGCCGACACCGGCATCGGCCTGACCGAGGAGCAGCAGCGGCGCCTGTTCCAGCCGTTCGTGCAGGCCGACAGCTCGACCACCCGCCGCTTCGGCGGCACCGGGCTCGGCCTGTCGATCGTGCGCCGCCTCGCCGAGGCGATGCAGGGCGGGGTCGAGATCGAGAGCCGCCCCGGCGCCGGCGCCACCTTTATCGTGTCGGTGCGGCTGGGCGAGGTTTCCGCGCCGCGCCCGGCCGAGACGCCCCTGGCCGGCCTGTCGGTCGCCGTGGCGCTGGACGATCCGCTCGAGGCCGCGGCGATCGCGCGTCACCTGCGCGAGGCCGGCGCCGCCGCGACGCTGTCGCCCCCCGGCACCGCGCCCGGCCTGCGCGTGGCGGGCGCGGCCGAGCCGCTCGCCGTGCCTCACCCGTGGCGGCGCGACGCGCTGGTCCGCGGCGTTGCCCGCGCCGCCGGGCGGCAGGTCGCCGCGGCCGCGCCGGCCACGCCGGTCAAGGCGACGCCGATCAACGGCCGCGTGCTGGTGGTCGACGACAACTCGGTCAACCGCAAGATCCTTGCCCGACAGCTCGAGCTGGCCGGCGCCTCGACCGACGTCGCGGCGAGCGGAGAGGAGGCGCTAGAGCTGTGGCACAAGGGCGGCTACGATCTCGTGCTGGCCGATCTCCAGATGCCGACCATGGACGGCTTCGAACTGGCGACCCGCATCCGCTCGAGCGAGCAGGCCGAACGGCGCCGGCGCACGCCGATCCTCGCCGTCACCGCCAGCACGCTCGAGGAGCAGGAAGTGCGCAGCCGCGAGGCCGGCATGGACGGCTTCATCACCAAGCCGATCGGGCTGCAGGAGCTGCGCGCCACCCTCGATGTCTGGCTGAAGGACGCCGCGGCATGACCCAGACGCTCCCGCCTCCGTACGATCGCGCCAAGCTGGTCGAGCTGTTCGGCGACGACCCGGCGACGCTGGCCGAGGTCGAGCGCGACTTCCTCGACACCGCGCGCGGCGCCGAGCGCGAGATCCGCGGCACCGTCGACTGCGTCGCGATCGCGCGCGCCGCCCATCGCCTCAAGGGCGCGTCGGGCATGATCGGCGCGGTGACGCTGCACCGCCTGTCGGAGACGATCGAGCGCACCGCCAAGGCCGAGGACCTCGCCAGCGCCCGCCGGCTGTTCGACCTCCTGAGCCAGGAAGTCCGCCGGCTGGCCGAGCACGTCGACCAGAAGGCCGGCTAGGCCCCCCTTGCGGTACGCAAAAATTGCCAGGCCCTTGCGTTCCCGGGCGGCGCGATATATAACTTCCGTTATCGAGCGACGGCGCGCAGCTTGATGGTGGCGGAGTAGGACAGCAGCCTGCGGCCGTCCTGCTCGAGCACGCCGCGCACGAAGGCCAGCGACTTGCCGAGCCGCGGCACCTCGACCCGGGTCGAGACCGGTGACTGCGAGGTGCCGCCGGACAGGAACTCGGCCGCGAACGCCACCGTGGTCGGCGCCATGCCGCTGGCCAGCCGCGCCGCCCGCGTCACCGCGGAGTCGGCGAAGCTCATCATGTAGCCGCCGTGCAGCGCGCCGCCCGAGTTGCACATGTGCGGCAGGGTCGGCTGGACCAGGGTGAAGCCGCCGTCGTCGGCGCGGCCGTAGGAGGGACCGAGATGGCGCGAGTAGATGCTGGCCTTGGCCTCGTGCTCGAAGCCCGGCGGCACGGCCTGGGCGACCGCGACCGCGGCGCGCGCGGCGGCGCTGTCGCGGCGCTCCATCGCCTTGGCGCGCGGGACGTGGCGGACGACGCCCGACCACAGCGCCACGGTGCGGCCCTGCTGGCTGATCGTGCCGCGGGCGAAGGCCAGCCGGCCGGTGACCTGCAGCGGCTCGCCGCTGGCCTCGAGCGGGAGGCCGGTGCGGCCGGCATCGACGAACTCGACCGAGATGCTGACCGTCAGGGCGAACGAGGTGTTGGTGCCGCCATCGGCGGCGCGGCCGGCGATCAGGCAGAGGGCGTAGTCGGCGAAGGCCAGGATGGCGCCGCCGTGGACGCCGCCGACGTAGTTGCCATGGCGCTCGGCGGTCGGCAGCACGCAGTGCACGCTGCCGGCCTGCATCGGGTCGCCCTGCAGCCGATAGTAGAACGGCCCGACGTGATCCTCGAACGGATCGGGCGGCGTGAAGACGGAGTAGCTGCCGAGGTCGATGGGTACGCTGTCGGGCATCCGATGGGCTCTTGTGAAGCTTTGCGGTCGGGTTCTATTAGATGAAATCGCGATAACCACAAACACCCACGGAGCGAAACGACATGGCGCCCGGCCTTCACCTGGTCGACATTTCCCGCGACCGCCGGCCCGGCGGCACCGTCGCCTACGTCACCTTCGACAACGCCCGCCGGCTGAACGTGGTCGGCCCCCCGGCGCTGCTCGACCTCAAGGAAGCCTTCCTCGGCCTCGCCCACGAGGACGACCTGCGCGCGGTCGTGCTGGCCGGGGCCGGCGGCCGGGCCTTCATCGGCGGCGCCGACATCAACCACATGGCGAAGATGCGCTCGTCCGAGGACGGCCGCGCCTTCATCACCATGATCCACCAGCTGTGCCAGGCGATCCGCGATTGCCCGGTGCCGGTGATCGCCCGGCTGGAGGGCTACACGCTGGGCGCCGGCCTCGAGATCGCCGCCGCCTGCGACATGCGGCTCGCCGCCGACTCGGCGCACTTCGGCATGCCCGAGGTCCGGGTCGGCATTCCCTCGGTGGTCGAGGCGGCGCTGCTGCCGCGCCTGATCGGCTGGGGCCGGACCTCGTGGCTGCTGATGACCGCCGAGACCATCGACGCCGCCACCGCCGACCGCTGGGGCCTGGTCGAGCAGGTCGTGCCGGCCGACCGGCTGGAGGCCGCGGTCGAGCGCTGCGTCGCCGCCATCGTCGAGGGCACGCCCGGGTCGGTGCGGGCGCAGAAGCGCCTGATGCGGCGCTGGGAGCGGCTGTCGCTCGACGAGGCGGTGCAGGCCGGCATCGATTCCTTCGCCCAGTCGGTGGCCGAGGGCGAGCACGTCCAGCGCATGAGCGACTTCATCAACCGTCCGAGGAAGGCATGATCGCGCGTCGCACCCTTCTGCTGTCGGCCTCCGCGCTGGCCCTCCCGGCCGCGGCGAAGGCGCAGGACAGGCCGTGGCCGGCCCGCCCGGTCACGCTGGTCATTCCCTTCACGGCCGGCAGCGGCACCGACACGGTGGCGCGGCTGCTGGCCGAGCGCATGGCGTCGGCCACCGGCCAGTCGGTGGTGGTCGACAACAAGCCCGGCGCCAACGGCAGCCTGGCCGCGACCGCGGTGGCGCGGGCGACGCCCGACGGCTGCACGCTGATGTTCACCACCAACACCACGCACGCGGCCAACCCCAGCCTGCTGAAGAACCTGTCGTACGACCCGGTCGCCGACTTCGAGTGCGTCGCCCTCGTCGGGCTGGCGCCGTTCCTGATCGTCGCCACGCCCAACGCCCCGTTCAACACGGTCCAGGAGCTGGTCGCCTACGCCAGGGCCAACCCGGGCAAGCTGTCGTACGGCGCCGGCACCAGCACCGCCCACGTCTCGGGCGAGACCTTCAACCGGATCGCCGGCATCGACACGCTGCGCGTGCCCTACAAGAGCGCGCCGCCGGCGCTGACCGACGTCATCTCCGGCAACATCCACTACACCTTCATCGACGTCGGCACCGGCCTGCCGCACGTCAAGGCCGGTCGCGTGAAGCCGATCGTCTCGACCTCCAGCCAGCGCTCGCCCAACCTTCCGGAGCTGCCGACGCTGCGCGAGCAGGGCATCGCGTTCGACCTCGACGCCTGGTACGCGGTGTTCGCGCCGGCGAAGACGCCGGCCGCCATCGTCGGGCGCATCAACGGGCTGATCCGCGAGGAGTTCTCGAAGCCGGAGATGCAGGCCCGGATGCGCGACTTCAACGTCATCCTGAAGCTCGGCACGCCGGCCGACCTCGCCGCCTTCCAGAAGGCCGAGATCGCCAAGTGGACGCGCTTCGTCAAGGAAGCCGGCATCGAACCGGAGGGTTGAGATGAGCAGGAAGACCGTGCGCGTCGGTTGCCACTCGGGCTTCTGGGGCGACACCGAGACCGCGGCGGCGCAACTGGTGCGCCATGGCGACGTCGATTACCTCGTGAGCGACTACCTCGCCGAGGTCACGATGTCGATCATGGCGGCCCAGAAGATGCGCAACCCGCAGCTGGGCTACGCCACGGACTTCGTGTCGGTGGTGATGGCGCCGCTGGCGCGCGAGATCGCGGCGAAGAAGATCAAGGTCGTGACCAACGCCGGCGGCGTCAACCCGCAGGCCTGCCGCGACGCCGTGCTCAAGGCCTGCGAGGCGGCCGGCGTGAGCCTCAAGGTCGCGGTGGTGCTGGGCGACGACCTGCTGCCGCGGCTCGACGAGTGGCGGCGGCTCGACATCCGCGAGATGGATACCGGCGCCGCCCTGCCGGCGAAGATCGCCAGCATGAACGCCTACCTCGGCGGCTTCCCGATCGCCCGCGCGCTGGCCGAGGGGGCCGACGTCGTGATCACGGGTCGCTGCGTCGATTCGGCGGTGACGCTGGGCGCGCTGATCCACGCCTTCGGCTGGACCATGGACGACCACGACCGGCTGGCGGCCGGCACGCTGTGCGGCCACGTCATCGAGTGCGGCGCGCAGTGCAACGGCGGCAACTTCACCGACTGGCGCCTGGTCCCGGGGTACGACGACATGGGCTTCCCGGTCGCCGAGGTCGAGGCCGACGGCTCGTTCGTGCTGTCCAAGCCCGAGGGCACCGGCGGCCTGATCACCACCGCGACGGTGGCCGAGCAGATGCTGTACGAGATCGGCGACCCGCGTGCCTACGTCGTGCCCGACGTCGCCTGCGACTTCACCGGCGCGACCTTCACCCAGGTCGGGAAGGACCGCGTGCGCGTGACCGGCGCGAAGGGCCGGCCGGCCACCGACTCCTACAAGGTCTCCACGACCTGGCCCGACGGCTACAAGCTCAGCACCATCTTCATGCTCGGCGGCCGCGAGGCGGTCGAGAAGGGCCGTCACTCGGCCGAGATGATCATCGCCAAGACCCGCCGCCTGTTCCGCGAGCGCAACCTCGGCGACTACCGCGATGTCAGCATCGAGATCATCGGCGGCGAGGCGACCTACGGGCCGCACGCCCGCACGCTCGACAGCCGCGAGGTCGTGGTCAAGATCGCGGCCAAGCACGACCAGAAGGAAGCGCTGTCGCTGCTCGGCCGCGAGATCGCGCCGATGTCGACCGGCGGCGTCGTCGGCATGACCGGCAGCTTCGGCGCCGGCCGCGTGTCGCCCTCGCCGGTGATCCGCATGTTCTCCTGCCTGGTGCCGAAGGCGCTGGTGCCGGTGACGGTCGAGATCGACGGCCGCACGATCGCGCTCGAGCAGGCGGCCCCGAGCGGCGGCTTCACCGCCGCGGCGCTGCCGGCCGAGGCGCCGCCGGCGCCGCCGCTGCCCACGACCGGTCCCAACGCCGCCACCGCGACGGTGCCGCTGGTCGCGCTGGCCTACGGCCGCTCCGGCGACAAGGGCGACAACGCCAACATCGGCATCTTCGCCCGCCGGCCCGAGTTCGAGCCGATCCTCGACGCCGAGGTCACGGAGGAGGCGGTCGCCCGCTGGTTCGCCCATCGCATCCACGGCAAGGTGACCCGGTGGCGGCTGCCCGGCATCCACGGCTTCAACTTCCTGCTGCGCCAGGCCCTGGGCGGCGGCGGCATGGCCTCGCTCAAGGCCGACCCGCTGGCCAAGGCGTTCGCCCAGATGCTGCTCGACATGCCGGTGCGGGTGCCGGCGGCCGTGGCCCGGGAGCTGGGGGCGGCGGCGGCCGCCTGAGGGCGGCTGATTGGTGTATCCTGCCGCCCATGAAAGCCCCCTCCCGGCCGAATCCCGGCGATTCTGTCCCCAGCGGCGTCCCCGACCGGGACCGGCGGCTGGCGGACGCCTTGCGCGAGAACCTCAGGCGGCGTAAGGCGCAGGCGCGGGCCAAGCAGGGCGCCGCCAAGACGACCGAAAACACCGAGAACCAGCCCGACCGAAGCCCCTCCGAATGAGCATTCTTTCCGATCGCTGGATCCGCCGCATGGCGCAGGAGAAGGGCATGATCGAGCCCTTCGTCGACAGCCAGAAGCGCGAGGGCGTGATCTCCTACGGCCTGTCCTCGTACGGCTACGACGCGCGCGTGGGCAACAACTTCAAGATCTTCACCAACGTCGATTCGGCGGTGGTCGACCCGAAGAACTTCGCGGCCAACAGCTTCGTCGACCGCACCGCCGACGTCTGCATCATCCCGCCGAACTCGTTCGCGCTGGCCAGCACGGTCGAGTACTTCCGCATCCCGCGCGACGTGCTGGTGATCTGCGTCGGCAAGTCGACCTACGCGCGCTGCGGCATCATCGTCAACGTGACGCCGCTCGAGCCGGAATGGGAAGGCCACGTGACGCTGGAGTTCTCCAACACCACGCCGCTGCCGGCGCGCATCTACGCCAACGAGGGCGCCTGCCAGTTCCTTTTCCTGCAGGGCAACGAGCCCTGCGAGGTGTCCTACCGCGACAAGGCCGGCAAGTACCAGGGCCAGCGCGGCGTCACCCTGCCGAAGATCTGAGGGCGCGGACCATGGACCGACTCCGGATCAAGGGCGGCAAGCCGCTCAAGGGCGAGATCGTGATCTCGGGCTCGAAGAACGCGTCGCTGCCACTGATGGTCGCGGCGCTGCTCAGCGACCGCAAGCTGACGCTGCACAACGTGCCGCGGCTGGCCGACATCGACACCATGATCCAGCTGCTGCAGCAGCACGGCGTCGAGGTCACCGCCGGCCCCGGCGAGAACGGCCATGCGCGCGGCACCACGCTGACGCTGCACGCCGCGAAGATCGCCTCGACCACGGCGCCCTACGACATCGTGCGCAAGATGCGCGCCTCCGTGCTGGTGCTGGGACCGCTGCTGGCGCGCGAGCGCGAGGCGCGGGTGTCGCTGCCCGGCGGCTGCGCCATCGGCGCCCGCCCGGTCGACCTGCACATCGCCGGCCTCAAGGCGCTGGGCGCCGAGATCGACATCGACGGCGGCTACCTCGTGGCGCGCGCCCCCAAGGGCCTGCGCGGCGCCCGCTTCACCTTCCCCAAGGTGTCGGTCGGCGCGACCGAGAACATGATGATGGCGGCGGCGCTGGCGCGCGGCACCACGGTGCTCGACAACGCCGCGCGCGAGCCCGAGATCACCGACCTCGCCGAGTGCCTGGTCGCCATGGGCGTGCCGGTGCGGGGCATCGGCACCGAGACCCTGACGATCGACGGCGTGACGTCGCTGCAGGAAGCCTCGCACCGCGTCATCGCCGACCGCATCGAGACCGGCACCTACGCGATGGCGGTGGCGATGACGGCGGGCGACGTCGAGCTGGTCGGTGGCCGGCTCGACCTGATCGAGGCGGCGGTGCAGACGCTGCGCGACGCCGGCGTGACGCTGGCCAGGACCGAGCGCGGCCTGCGCGTCCACCGCACCAACGGCGCGCTGCGCGGCGTCGACGTGATGACCGAGCCCTACCCGGGCTTCCCGACCGACCTGCAGGCGCAGATGATGGCGCTGATGACCCGGGCGGAGGGTGCCTCGATGATCACCGAGACGGTGTTCGAGAGCCGCTTCATGCACGTGCCCGAGCTGGCGCGGATGGGCGCCAACGTCACCATCCACCACGAGTCGGCGCTGGTGCGCGGCGTGCCGACGCTGCGCGGCGCCGAGGTCATGGCGACCGACCTGCGCGCCTCGGTGTCGCTGGTGATCGCGGCGCTGGCGGCCGAGGGCGAATCGACCATCAACCGGCTCTACCACCTCGACCGCGGCTACGAGCGGCTGGAGGAGAAGCTGGCGGCGTGCGGCGCCGACATCGAGCGGATCCGCGGCTGATGGCGCCGCTCCGGCTTTCGGCGCTCGACACCGACGATCTCGCGATCGTGTCGGCGGCGGTCCAGGACGCCCTGGTGGCGGTGCGCGACTGCGCCTGGCTGAAGGACGAGGGGCGCTTCGTGCTTCTCCTCAACCGCTTCCGCTGGGAGGCCGGGCCGGTCGAGGGTACCCAGCACTCCCGCACCCATTCCGCCCTTGTTTTCAACGAGGTAACGGCCGTCCGCCACCACGAGATCCCGCTCGGCGAGCCCGACCGGATGCTCGAACTGCTGGCGGTGGTGCAGGAGAGCCCCGGCTCGGTCACGCTGCGGTTCGCCGCAGGACGGGCCATCCGGCTGGAAATCGGCCGGCTCGCGTGCCATTTGGGGGATGTCGGGGAGCCTTGGGCGACCCCGTGGAAGCCCGCCCACCCGGTCGAGTAGCCAGACCGGGCGCGCGGGCCTTCTTCACTTGAAGGAACCGGTCGTCGTGTCGAGCGAAGCCAACGAGAAGCTGATCCTGGCCGTGCCGAAGGGCCGCATCCTCAAGGAGGCGGCGCCCCTGTTCGCGCGCGCCGGCATCGCGCCGGAGGCGGCCTTCGCCGATCCCGACGCGCGCCAGCTGCGCTTCGCCACCAACCATCCCGACCTCGACATCATCCGCGTGCGCTCGTTCGACGTCGCGACCTTCGTCGCCTTCGGCGCCGCCCACCTCGGCATCGCCGGCGCCGACGTGCTGATGGAGTTCGACTACCCCGAGATCTACGCCCCGATCGACCTCAGCATCGGCCACTGCCGGCTGGCCGTCGCCGAGCCGGTCGAGATGGCGGGCAGCGACGACCCGCGGCGCTGGAGCCACGTCCGCATCGCCACCAAGTATCCCGAGGTGACGCGCCGCCACTTCGCCGCGCGTGGCGTCCAGGCCGAGTGCGTCAAGCTGTCGGGCGCGATGGAACTGGCGCCGTCGCTGGGCCTCAGCCACCGCATCGTCGACCTCGTCGATTCCGGCCGCACCCTGAAGGAGAACGGCCTGGTCGAGATCGAGCACATCGCCGACGTGACCTCGCGCTTCATCGTCAACCGCGCCGCGCTCAAGACCCAGCCCGAGCGGGTCGGCGCCTGGATCGACCGCTTCCGCGAGATCGCCCGTGCCGCCTAGGAAACTCGACGCCGCGGCGCCGGGCTTCGAACGCGACTTCCAGGCCTTCCTCGGGCGCAACCGCGAGGCCGACGAGAACGTCGATCGCACCGCCGCCGAGATCGTGGCCGACGTGCGCGCCCGCGGCGACGCGGCGCTGATCGACTACACCCGCCGCTTCGACCGCGTCGACGTCGCCGACGCCGCCGGCCTGCGCATCACCGACGCCGAGCGCCGCGCCGCCGCCGCGACGGTACCGGCCGCCCAGCGCGACGCCATCGCCTTCGCCGCCCGGCGGATCGAGGCGTTCCACCGCGCGCTGATGCCGAAGGACGTCGACTTCACCGACGCCACCGGCACCCGGCTGGGCGCCCGCTACCGGCCGGTCGATTCGGCCGGCGTCTACGTGCCGGGCGGCACCGCCGCCTACCCGTCGTCGGTGCTGATGAACATCGTGCCGGCCAAGGTCGCGGGCGTGCGGCGCGTCGTCATGGTCGTGCCGACGCCCGACGGCGTCGTGAACCCGCTGGTCATGCTGGCCGCCGAGGTCGCCGGCGCCGACGAGGTCTGGCGCATCGGCGGGGCACAGGCGGTGGCCGCGCTGGCCTACGGCACGGCGTCGATCGCGCCGGTCGACAAGATCACCGGCCCCGGCAATGCCTGGGTCGCCGCCGCCAAGCGCCGGGTGTTCGGCCAGGTCGGCATCGACCTGATCGCCGGCCCGTCCGAGATCCTGGTGGTCGCCGACAACCGCAACGACCCGGCCTGGATCGCCGCCGACCTGCTGTCGCAGGCCGAGCACGACGCCTCGTCGCAGTCGATCCTGGTGACCGACGACGCCGCCTTCGCCGATGCCGTCGCCGCCGCGGTCGAGGCCGAGCTGCGCACCCTGCCGCGCGCCGCGATCGCCGGCGCGTCGTGGCGCGACAATGGCTGCCTGGTCGTCGTGCCCGACCTCGCCGCCTGCGCGCCGATCGTCGACCGCATCGCCGCCGAGCATGTCGAGCTGGCGATGGAGCCGGGCCCGGCCGAGGCGCTGGCCGGCCGCATCCGCCACGCCGGCGCGATCTTCATCGGCCGCTTCACGCCCGAGGCGATCGGCGACTACGTCGCCGGCACCAACCACGTGCTGCCGACCTCGCGCGCCGCCCGCTTCTCGGGCGGGCTCGGCGTCGCCGACTTCCTGAAGCGCACCTCGCTGGTGTCGTGCACGCCCGAGTCGCTGGCGGCGCTGGGGCCGGCGGCGCTGGCTCTGGCCGAGGCCGAGGGGCTGGGCGCGCACGGCCGCTCGGTGTCGATCCGCTTGAACCGTCGCGGCTGAGGCGAAGCGATGACGGCCGACGCTTCCCGTCGCATCGTCGACATCGTGCTCGACGAGGAATCGGTCGCCCGCCGCACCCCCGAGGTCGAGCACGAGCGTGCCGTGGCGATGTTCGACATCCTCGAGGAGAACGACTTCTGCCTGGTCGGCGCACAGCCCGGACCGTACCGGCTGCGCATCGGCATCTTCGAGCAGCGGCTGCTGTTCGACGTCCGCGACGGCGACGACAACAAGCTGCGCGACATCGTGCTGTCGCTGACGCCGTTCCGGAAGGTGGTGAAGGACTACTTCCTGATCTGCGAGAGCTACTACGCCGCGATCAAGAAGCTGAGCCCGTCGCAGATCGAGGCGCTCGACATGGGCCGGCGCGGCCTGCACAACGAGGGCTCGGAGCTGCTGCGCGAGCGCCTCGAGGGCAAGATCGAGATCGACCTCGACACCGCCCGCCGCCTCTTCACGCTGATCTGCGCGCTGTACATCAAGTCGTGACGCGATGGCGATGATCGGACTTCCCGCCAGCGTGTTGTTCGCCTGCAGCGAGAATTCCGTGAGATCGCCGATGGCAGAGGGACTTGCCAAGCGGCTGTATGGCCGGGCGTCGTTCATCGACTCGGTCGGCGTGCGGGGCAAGGAGGTCGACGGCTTCGTCTTCGCCGCCCTCGACGAGATCGGCGTCGACGTCCACCACGCGCCCAAGACCTTCGACGACATCGATCCGAGTTCGTACGACCTGATCGTGACGCTGTCGCCGGAGGCGCACCACCGCGCGCTCGAGGCGACGCGCGGCACGGCGGCGGAGGTCGAGTACTGGCCGGTCTTCGACCCCAGCGCGGTCGAGGGCAGCCGCGAGATGCGGCTCGATGCCTACCGGCGGCTGCGCGACCAGTTGCTGGCGCGGCTCAAGACGCGCTTCGGCGCGCCCTCCGGCCCGACCGTCTAGCGCTCAGTCGGCGCCGTGGTACCAGGCGGCGCGGTGGCCGGTGCGGCGGCCGAGCGGCAGGTTGACGAGGTCGGTGAACACCGAGACCGCGCCGTCGCCGCCCGCGAGGTCGCCCTCGAGCACGTCGACGTCGAAGGTCAGCCGGTCACCCTCGAGCCTGGGCGCCTTCAGCACCACCACCGCGTCGACCACGCCCTTGGCCTTGGACATCACCGAGACGGTGGCGTTGGGCGGCGTCTTGGCGAAGCTGTCGGGCGCGTTCAGCGTCCACTCCTCGAGCAGGTGCGCGGTCAGCGCGTGACCGGCCGAGCGCACCGGGCGGTCGGCGAAGATGATGGCGTTGGGCGACACGCCCTCGAGCACCAGCTTGCCGCCGCCGAGCCTGGCGGCCTTGGCGTTGAGCACGATCATCGACGGCACCAGCCGCGGCTGCTGCGGCTGGCCGATTACCTTGGGCGCGGCGGGCGCGGCGGGCGCGGCCGGCGTCGGCGCGGTCTGGGCGGCGGCGCCGGTGGCCAGCAGGGCGGCCGTCGCGAACGCGGCCAGGAAGCGGGTCGGGGGGCTGAACGGGATCATGGCGGCGGCCCTCAGTAGCACGGCAGGAGCGGCGGGCGGCCGCAGGTCGGGCGGTTGTATTGCTGCTGGTAGCGCGGATCGAGCTCCGGCGGCGGCGGCGCGCCGACGTTGCGCTCGTAGCCCGACGGCTGGCGCACGTACGGATGGGTCGGCGACGGGTTGGACCAGCCGCTGAAGGTGCTGGTGCCGTTGGGATCGCCGATCGCGGGGGTCTCGCCGCCGGTGGTCTGGCTCTGGCCGTAGTAGGTGAAGCCGTTGGGCGAGGTGCCGAACCAGATCGTGTCGATGAACACCGAGGCGGGACCGTCGGCCTTGCCGAGGCTGCCCTCGAGGACGTGGACGTCGAACGTCAGCTTGTCGCCGTCGAGCCTCGCGGCCTTGAGCACGACCACGACGTCGGCGACCGAGCTGCCGTCCTTGCTGAACACCGAGGCGGTGGCGTTGGGGGCGTCCTTGGCGAAGCTGCCGGTGCGCCACAGCTCGACCATCTGCGGCGTCGGCATGTGGCCGACCGTCCGGACCGGCCGGCTGGTGAACATGGTGGCGGTCGGCTGCACCCCGTCGAGCACCAGCTTGTCGCCCTCGAGGCGGCCGGCGCGCGAATTGATCACGATCAGGGCGCTCGAATAGAAGCGGTTGGCCGGGACGCCGATCGTCTTCGGCCCGGCGGCGGCCGTCGTCGCCGGCGGCGTCGCCGGGGCCGAGGCCGGGGCTGTAGCCGTTTGGGCAAAGGCCACGCCGGAAGCCAGCAGGGCGGCCGCCAGCAGGCTGCACTTGAGAGGTGCGTTCATCGCGACTGTTCCTTCCTTCCCCGGGCCTTCGCAGGCGGGTCCTGTATAGGGGAGGGCGGGGGCGGTGAGAAGGGTGCTGGGGCCGCCGGTTCGTCCCCCGCGGGTCAGTTGACTAAACCCCGCCCGAAGCCCATTTTCCGGCCGCTTCGAACCCCCGACATCGCCCCTGGAGGCTGGATGGCCAAGGAAGACCTGATCGAGTTCACCGGCGTGGTGGCCGAGTTGCTGCCCAACGCGATGTTCCGCGTGAAGCTCGACAACGACCACACGATCCTCGCCCACACCTCGGGCAAGATGCGCAAGAACCGCATCCGCGTGCTGGCAGGCGACCGCGTCACCGTCGAGATGACGCCGTACGACCTGACCAAGGGCCGCATCACCTTCCGCTTCAAGTAGGCGTTGAGCGCCCAGCCGACCCCGCTGCTGGTCCTCGCCTCCGCCTCGCCGCGCCGGGTCGACCTCCTGCGGCAGGTCGGCATCGAGCCCGGCGCGATCGATCCCGCCGACATCGACGAGACCCCCGGGCCGCGCGAGCAGCCGCGGCCCTACGCGCTGCGCATGGCCAGGGCCAAGCTGGCGGCCGTGGCCGGCCGGCATCCCGGCGCCATCGTGCTGGCGGCCGACAGCGTCGTCGCCTGCGGCCGGCGCATCCTGCCCAAGGCCGAGCGCGAGGACGAGGCGCGCCGCTGCCTCGACCTGCTGTCGGGCCGCCGCCACCGCGTGCTGGGCGGCATCGCCGTCGCCGCGCCCGGCGGCGCGGTGCGCACCCGGCTGGTCGAGACCGTCGTGACCTTCAAGCGCCTGGCCCCGGCCGAGGTCGAGGCCTACCTCGCCGGCGGCGAGTGGCGGGGCAAGGCCGGCGGTTACGCCATCCAGGGCCACGCCGCCCGCTTCGTCAGCTTCCTGTCGGGCTCCTACAGCAACGTGGTCGGCCTGCCGCTGTTCGAGACCGCGGCGCTGCTGGCCGCCGCCGGGCTGAAGTCGTGAGCCGCATCGACCGGCTGGTCTGCCACGTCATGCCCAACGCCTTCCTGCTGGCGCTGGTCGAGCAGGGCCGCCTAGTCGACCTGCAGATCGTGCGGCGGGACCGGCCGTCGCGGGTCGAGAGCATCTTCCTCGGTCGCCTCGAGCGGGTGATGGCCGACCTCGACGCGGCCTTCGTCGACATCGGCACCGGCAAGTCGGGTTTCCTGCGCGCCGAGGACCGCGCCGGCATCGACGACTGGCCGCCACCGGGCGCGCCGCTGCTGGTGCAGGTGCGGAACGACGGCGACGGCGACAAGGGTCCGCGGCTGTCGATGAACCTCGCGATCACCGGCCGCTACGTCGTGTTCCACCCGGTCGGCAGCGGCGTCGGCTTCTCGCGCCGCATCGAGGGCGAGAGCGAGCGCGACCGGCTGCGCGGCCACGTCGAGGGCCTGCTCGACGGTGGCATCGTGCTGCGCACCGCCGCCGCCGGCGCGGGGTCGGAGGTGCTGCGCGCCGACGCCGAGCGCGTCGCCGAGCGCTGGGAGAAGCTGCGCCGGCTGGCGCTCGACGCCGCGCCGCCGGCCGACCTGTCGGCCCGCGTCGCCGGCGAGCGCGACCCGATCGCCCGCGCGCTGCGCGACCACGGCGCCACGCTGGAAGAGGTCATCATCGACGACCGCGCGATGGCGCGGTCGCTGCAGGACCAGATGGACCGGCTGGGCGAGAAGATCCGGGTGCGCTGGCACAATGGCCCGATGCCGGCCTTCGACATCGACGACGTCGCCGGCCAGGTCGACACGGCGCTGGCGCCGCGCATCGCGCTGGCGAGCGGCGTCGAGGTCCTGTTCGAGCCGGGCGAGACCCTGATCGCGGTCGACGTCGACAGCGGCAGTGCCGGCGGCCGCCAGGGCCGGGCGCCGCGCCGCCCGGTCGACGTCAACCTCGAGGCGGCGCCGGCGATCGCCCAGCAGCTGCGCCTGCGCAACCTCGCGGGCGCGGTGGTGATCGACTTCGTGACCATGCGCAGCAGCTACGACCGCGACAAGGTCCAGGCCGCCCTGGCCGAGGCGATGGCCGACGACCCGGTGCCGACCCAGCTCTACGGCTTCACGCGCATGGGCCACTTCGAGTTGACCCGCGCCCGGCGCGGCGCGACGCTGGCGGCCCAGCTCGAAGCCCTGCAGCAGACCGATGAGTGACCGGACCCCGCCGCTGCGCGCCGTGCGCATCGCCGCCAAGTGCCCGACCTGCGGCAAGGCGGTCGTGCCGGACTACCGCCCGTTCTGCTCCAAGCGCTGCGCCGACATCGACCTCGGTCGCTGGCTCAAGGAGGGCTACCGGATCCCGACCGAGGAAGGCCCGTTCGACGAGGAAAACGGCGGTCGCGGCCCGTCTGGACAGGACGCCTGACGCGTCCTATAAGCGCCCCCGCCAACGTGGTGCGCCCAGGTAGCTCAGTTGGTAGAGCATGCGACTGAAAATCGCAGTGTCGGTGG
>CAYQRL010000013.1:67318-125330 GCA_964420105.1 uncultured Reyranella sp. | reverse complement strand
TCGAAGAACACCATGAACGACGGCGGCGCGACGGCCGGGGCCGGCGGCGGCGGCGCGGCGGCCGCTTCGCCGAACTTGAACTGCAGGCCCAGCATCACGCTGAAGTTGTTGTTGGTCCACGACACGCCGTTCAGCGTCGGGTTGGTGGTGGCGTAGTAGCGGCCGTCGAGGCTGACGCGGATGTTGCGGTCGGCATTCCACGCCACGCCGACGATGCCCTGGTAGGCGAACACCGTGCTGGAGGTGACGAAGCCGAGACCGGCGCCGGCGCCGACATAGGGCGTGACCGGGGACGACGGCAGGAAGTCGTACAGCAGGTTGGCCAGCACGCCGACCTGGCTGACCTGGTCGTTGACGCTGCCGACGCCGACGGCGCTGACGTTGGCCGAGCCCTGGCGGAAGATGCCCTCGAGTTCGACGCGCGGGCCGACGAAGTCGTAGCCGATCACGCCACCGACCATCCAGCCGGTCTGCGGCGTCACCTGCACGGCGTTGAGGGCGCCGGTGTTGGTCGTGGTGTTGGCGATGACCGTCTGGTTGAGCAGCCAGCTGAGGCCGCCTTCCGCCCCGATGTAGAAGCCCGGGGCCTGGCCCTGGGCGTGACCCGTCGCGGGCAGCACGAACGCCGCGACGGCGGCGGCGACAAACCTCTTCATACCGAATTCTCTCCTGGAACACTGAACCATGGCGGATGCCACGACTTGGCTGTAGCAGCGGGCGCGCCCCGGCCTGACTGCTGTTGCTACCAAATTGGCTGGCCGCGCCCGCGCAGCGTCCGGATGGAACCAGATTGGCGCGGCCATCGGGCGATGGTCGCCGAGCCGTTCGCCGTCAGTCGTCCGAACCGGTAGCGCTCGCCGGCAGCAGCCGATCGATGGTGTCGCGCCAAGCACGCTGCGCCTGTTCGACCGACAGCCCGAAGGTGCCGCGCAGCTGGTCCCAGCTTTCGAAGCTGGTGAGCGCGCTCAGCATCACCGCCAGGCGGTCGCGCTCGGCCCGCGGCAGCACCTCCAGTTCCGGTCGATAGACCAGGCGGATGCGCTCGACGTTGCCGAGGCGGGCCGTCGCCACGCGGGCGCGCAGGTCGGGGATGGAGTCATGCCCGGCGATCAGGACCTGCCACAGCGGCAGCCAGCGCTCGCAGGTCTCGGACTGGCGCTGCACGTGCGCGCGGATGCGCCCGGCGCGATCCGCCACGAGGTCCCTGGGCATCGCCTCCATCTGCCCCTGGGCGATGGCGTAGTCGGCGGCCGCGACGACGAGGCTGTCGAGGTCGGCAAAGCGCTGGAACAGGGAGCGGATCGCGTAACCCGCCGCGGCGGCGACCTCGGTGCCGGTCGGCATACGGCGATGCCGACGCACAAGGGCGAGACAGGCCTCGATCATCAGCTGTCGCGTGCGCTCGCCGCGCAGGCGGCGACCGTCGATGCGGCCGGTGTGCCGGGAGGGATCGGGGGTCACGCGGGAACGGCTCAGTCCGCCAGCGCCGACCAGAGCAGCCAGCCCACGGCCATCGAGAAGCTGGCCCAGCCCCACCACGACAGCGCCGTCGGCCGGTCGGACAGGACCAGGACATCGAGCCCGACCGTGCCCATGCCCGCGACGGCCAGCAACACGGCCACGATCGGTACCCACATGCGGCGGGCTAGCGACAGGGCCACGTGCTCGCGAGCGCTTCCTGCACGAGATCGAACGACGGCCGTGGCCCGGCACCCGATCGTGTCCGCGCGAAGCCGATGACGGCGGTCCGGTAGACGTCGAGGTCGACGAACGCCGGCAGGCAAGCGGCGGTTTCGTCCTGTCGCCCCGAACGCCTGACGTCGTCGGCGATGGCGGCGAGGTAGCCGAGGCACATGGCCCGGAGGGTCGAGGCCTGCGATTCGCAGTTCTGCAGCAGGACCTGGCCTTCGGCGAGTGAATGGTCCCGAACGTCGGCGACGGCGGTCGACGCCGCGATCGCGGACAGGGATAGACCAAGCAATGCGGCTCTCATCATTCGGTCAGCGTATCGATCGATCGACATCGCGCATTGCCGTAACGGTCCAAACTGGACGGATCCACCGCCCGGCGCGGTCCCGGGCGGTGTGATTCACAGGGTATTACGTCCGAACTGAACGCGGTTGGACTCGGACCCGCGACGGCCAGGCTGTACGCCTCCTCCACGACATCACGTGGACCCAACTCGCATGCTCTGGTTGTTGCTATTGGCGGTTCCCGCCGGCCTTCTCATTGGCTTCGTACGCATGGCCGACCGGCCTTCGTCGTCGTCGTGGCCGCTCGAGGTCGACCTGACCTAGCGAGCCTTGCGACGGCCTCGCCGGGAAATCGGCACCAGATTGGATATCCCCCATCCCGGCGGTTGCCGCGCCCCGTGCGCGCCCCGTATCAACGCCCCATGACTGTCGGGAGATCGGGGCGATGATTTTCGTGGGCATCGGGGTCGGCGTCGTGATCCTCGCACTGCTGTTCCAGCAGACCCTGTGATCGACTAGCGGGCTTTCGCTCCGATCACGATCCGGATCGGCGCGTCGGTCGCGGCCGGCGCCTGGGGGCCGTGCAGGGTCCCCTTGAAGCGCCGCCAGTCGGCCGGCCAATGGCCCTTGGCGACGTTGAAGCCCGACGCCTGCAGCGCCTCCAGCAGGCCCTGCGCCGCGGCCTCGGTGGCGGCGTCGCTGCCCTCGCGGATCAGTACCACCGTGCCGACGATGCCGCCGACCCCGGTCCAGCGCCAGGTCAGCGGTTCCCAGCCGGCGACGCCCAGCATCTGCTCGACCGCGGCGCCGACCGGGACGCCATCGGACACCTCGTCGACCACGTAGATCGCGGCCTTGGTGCCGGCGAACCGCGCCAACCCCTGGACCGGTGCGGCGGGCGCAACGGGGGCAGCGGGGGCAGCGGGCGACACGACCGGGGGCGGTACGGCCGGCGGCGCCGCGGCCAGTTGCCTTTCGGCCAGCCGGCGCTGCAGCTCGACCAGCTGCTGGCGCGCCTCCGCGGTCTCGCGCTCCAGCGCGGCGGCGCGGGCGGCATCGCGGCCCTTGCTGCCATCGGCCTCGGCCAGCCGGCGCTCGGCCTCCGCCGCGGTCTTCTCGAGCACGGCGATGCGCTCGGCGGCGCGTCCCGCCTCCGCCTCCAGCTGCGCGGCATGGCGGCCCACCTCGGCCTTGTAGCGGTCGAAGGTGGCGGCCTCCTGCGCCCGGATGGCGCCGGCGAAGCGCACCGACAAGAAGGCGCTGACACCGACAGCGGCGATGCCGAGCACCGCCACGACCGTGCTGATCACCAGGGCCTTGTCCATGACGTCGGCCCAGCCGCGAAGCTGCTGAAGATCCATCGCCCCCACCCTAGAGCATTCCCGGCCGGTCTGGAATCGGCCGGGTGCCCGGCCGGGCGATTCCGGCGTTGACGCCGCCGGGCCGACGCCGCACACAGCCGGCCGGTCGACACCGGGAACCAGCATGGCATCGCAACAGCGGCATTGCCGCCTCTACCTCATCTCGCCGGAACGGCTCGAGCACCCCTCGGTGTTCGCGGACGAACTGCGGGCGGCGCTCGACGGCGGCGACGTCGCCGCCTTCCAGCTGCGCCTCAAGGACGTCTCCGACGACGCCATCGCCCGGGCCGCCGACACGCTGCGCCCGGTCTGCCAGCAGCGCGACGTCGCGTTCATCCTCAACGACCGGCCCGACCTCGCGGTCCGGCTCGACTGCGACGGCGTCCATGTCGGGCAGGAGGACACGCCCTACGCCGAGGCGCGGCGCATCGTCGGCCCCGAGCGCCAGGTCGGCGTGACCTGCAAGGCCTCGCGCCACCTCGCCATGGAAGCGGCCGAGGCCGGCGCCGACTACGTCGCCTTCGGCGCCTTCTTCCCGTCCGCGACCAAGCTCGCGACGACGCCAGCCGATGTCGAGATCTTGCAATGGTGGAGCGGCCTGATGGAGGTGCCGTGCGTGGCGATCGGCGGCATCACCGTCGACAACTGCCGCCCGCTGGTCGAGGCCGGCGCCGACTTCCTCGCGGTCGCGGGCGGGGTGTGGTCGTTCCGCGACGGCCCGACCGCCGCGGTCAAGGCATTCAACGACCTGTTCGCGGGTCGCTGACGCGACCTAGCGGACCGGCAACCACAGCACGTCCTCGATCCGGCGCGCGCCGGTCGCCAGCATGACCAGCCGGTCGAAGCCCAGCGCGATGCCGGCGCAGTCCGGCAGGCCGTGCTCGAGGGCGGCGAGGAAATCGTCGTCGATCGGCCAGCGCACGCCGTACAGCCGCTCCTTCTCGTCCATGTCGGCCAGCAGACGCGCGCGCTGGACGCGCGGGTCGGTCAGCTCGCCGAAGGCGTTGGCCAGTTCGACGCCGCAGGCATAGAGTTCGAAGCGTTCGGCGACCCGGGGATCGCCCGGCTTGGCGCGGGCCAGCGCCGCCATGCCGATCGGGTACTCGCACAGGATGGTCGGCCGGCCGACGCCAAGCTTTCGCTCGATGCGGTCGAACATCACGCGGAAGAACATGTCGTCCCAGCTGTCGCCGTCGTGCATCGCCATGCCGGCGGCCTTGGCCAGCCGCTCGGCGCTGCCGACGGTCGCGAACAGGTCGACCCCGGCGTAGCGGTCGAAGGCCTCGGCCACGGTCAGGCGCTCGGGCTCGGCGCGCGGGTCGCAGGCGAGGTCGCCCCAGCGCAGCTGGTCCGCCCCGGTCAGCGCCAGCAGCCGGGCGCAGTCATCCATGATGGCCTCGTAGCCGGCGCCGGCGCGGTACCACTCGAGCATGGTGAACTCGGGATGGTGCAGCGCCGAGCCCTCGCCATTGCGGAAGGTGCGCGCGAACTGGAACAGCCTGGGCACGCCGCCGGCCAGCAGCTTCTTCATCGCGAACTCGGGCGAGGAGTGCAGCCAGCGCAGCCGCTCCTCGCCGTCCGGCAGTTCCCAGTCGGTGGCGAAGCCCGCGAGGTGGACCTCGGCCCCCGGCGCGACCTGCAGGATCGGCGTCTCGACCTCGACGAAACCCTCTTCGGCGAACCAGCCGCGCAGCGCCGCCTGCAGCCGGGCGCGCGCCTGCAGGTGCGGCAGGCGGCGGGCGAGCCTGTCGGGATGCCAATCGGTCATGGGGCCTCGGTCATGGTCCCGGAGCTTCGCACGCGGGCCGCGCCGCGTGTAGGGTGGCGCCATGACGCCCCGCCAGATCGACCGCTTCTGCGCCAGCCTGCCGGCGGCCACCCGCACGGTGCAGTGGGAGGGCGTGGCGGTGTTCAAGGTCGGCGGCAAGATGTTCTGCCTGGTCGCGCCCGCCGAGCACTCGGTCGCCCGCATCTCCTTCAAGTCGGCGCCCGAGCACTACGACGCGCTCAGCCGTTCCCCCGGCTTCCGCCCCGCCCCCTACCTCGCCCGCGCCAAGTGGGTCTCGGTCGACGACCCGGCCAGCCTGACCGACGCCGAGATGAAGGCCTACCTGCGCCGCGCCCATGCCGTGATCGCCGCCGCCCTGCCGCGCCGGAAACAGGCCGAACTGGGGCTGGCTGGCCCGGTTGCGGCCCCCCGCCGGACTTGATACAAGCCGCCCGCCGGCCTCGGTCCGCTCCCCGCGGACGAGGCCGAATTCCATTCATTCGACCTGCGGTATCGCCATGAAAGTGCCCGTCAATTCGATCAAAGCCGGCAACGTCATCGAGCACAATGGCCGGCTCTGGGTCGCCTCCAAGGTGCAGCACATCAACCCGGGCAAGGGTGGCGCGTTCGTCGCCATCGAGGCCAAGGCGCTGCGCGAGGGCAACAAGCTGCAGGAGCGCTTCCGCTCCGGCGAGACCATCGAGCGCGTCCACATCGACGAGCGCGAGTGCACCTACCTGTTCAAGGACGAGACCGGCTACACGTTCATGGACAAGGAGACCTTCGAGCAGCTGACCGTGCCGGGCGACGTGCTCGACGACGAGCAGGCCCGCTTCCTGCAGGATGGCATGGAAGTGCTGGTGTCGCTGTACGAGGGCGCGCCGGTCGGCGCCGAGCTTCCCAAGACCGTCGTCCTGCCGGTGATCGAGGCCGACGCGGTGGTCAAGGGCCAGACCGCGTCGTCGTCCTACAAGCCCGCGATCGTCGAGGGCGGCATCCGCGTGATGGTGCCGCCGCACATCGGCGTCGGCACCCGCCTGGTGATCAACACCGAGGACGGCAGCTACCTCGAACGCGCCAAGGACTGACCTTGGCCCGCCTGCCCGACCAACCCGTCGCCCGCGTCGGCCGCGCCCCCATGGGCGGCGGCCGCGAACGCTCGGGCCCGGCCGAGCGCAAGTCGCTGGCGCCGCGCTCGGCCACCATCACGGTGATGATCCGCGCCGCCTTCGCCGCCGCGAAGAACCTGAAGCGCGACTTCGGCGAGGTCGAGAACCTGCAGGTGTCCGAGAAGGGACCGGGCGACTTCGTCAGCCACGCCGACATCAAGGCCGAGCGCATGCTGCGCGCCGAACTGGCGCGCACCCGGCCGGAGTATGGCTTCCTCGGCGAGGAAGGCGGCGAGAGCCGCGGCGACGGTCGCAACCGCTGGATCGTCGACCCGATCGACGGCACCACCAATTTCCTGCACGGCGTGCCGCACTTCGCGATCTCGATCGGGCTCGAGCGCGAGGGCGAGATCATCGCCGGCGTGATCTACCAGCCGATCTCCGACGAACTGTTCTGGGCCGAGAAGGGCAACGGCGCCTACGTCGACACGCCCAACGCGCGCTCGCGCCGCCTGCGCGTCTCCGGCCGCAAGGACCCGGCGCGCGCGCTGGTCGCGACCGGCATCCCCAACATCGGCAAGGGCGGCCACGACGCCTACCTGCCGAAGCTCGAGACGGTGTCGAAGCGTACCGCCGGCATCCGCCGCTGGGGCGCCGCCTCGCTCGACTTCGCCTTCGTGGCGGCAGGCCGCTACGACGCATTTTTCGAGATCGGGCTGGCGCCGTGGGACGTCGCGGCCGGCATCCTGATGGTGCGCGAGGCCGGCGGCGTGGTCACCGACATTGCGGGCAAGCCCTACGAACTCGGCGGGCCGACGCTGCTCGCGAGCAATTTCGGCCTTCACCAGCCGATGGTCGACCTTCTGGCCTGACCCTGCTGTGACCGGCGCGGGACCGTCCCCGCGCCGCCGGTTGAGCCGGCAGCGAGCGACCGCTATGGTCGCGGCGCATGAGCAGCCCCCTCCCCTACCTGGTGCGCATGCTGGTCTTCCTGGCCGCCGTGCTGGGACTGGGCTGGGTGCTTCGGCACGACCTCCTGCGGGTGTTCATGAACACGCCGATCCTGAACGGCGTGATCCTCGCCGTGCTGGTGATCGGCATCTTCTTCGTCATGCGCCAGGTCATCTCGCTATGGCCCGAGGTCAAGTGGCTGCGTCGCTTCATGCACCGCGAGCCCGACGCGCCGCCGCTCGACACCGGCCCGCTGAACCTGCTGGCGCCGCTCGCGACCATGCTGGGCGAACGCCAGGACCGGCTGCGCCTGTCGCCGACCGTGACCCGCGCCGTGCTCGAGGGCATCGCCACCCGGCTCGACGAACGGCGCGAGCTCTCCCGCTACCTGACCGGCCTGCTGATCTTCCTCGGCCTGCTCGGCACCTTCTGGGGCCTGCTCGAGACCATCGGCGCGGTCGCCGACGCCATCTCGAGGCTGCAGGTCAGCGGCAACGACCCGGTGGCGATGTTCGCCCGGCTCAAGGAAAGCATCGAGGGGCCGCTCAAGGGCATGGCGACCGCCTTCGGCGCCTCGCTGTTCGGCCTCTCGGGCTCGCTGGTGCTGGGCTTCCTCGAGTTGCAGGCGAGCCAGGCCCAGGGCCGCTTCCACATGGAACTGGAGGAGTGGCTGTCGGGCGCCACCAAGCTGCAGAGCGGCGTGATTTCCGACGGCGAGCAGGGCGTCTCGGCCTACGTCGAGGCGCTGCTGGAACGCACCGCCGACGGCATCGACGACCTCACCCGCACCCTGCGCCGCGCCGAGGAGGGCCGCGAGGCCGCCGCCGCGGCGACCGTGACGCTGGTCGAGCGGCTGGCCTCGCTGGCCGAGGCGACGCGGGCACAGCAGGCGCTGCTGGCGCGCATGGGCGAGCAGTCGATCGAGCTGCGCAACGCCATCAGCCGGCTGGGCGAGCGCGGCCCGTCCGAGGCCGACCGCGAGGCGCTGGCCGCGCACCAGCGCACGCTCGAGAGCCACCTCGCCCGGCTGGTCGAGGACAATGCCCGCAACCGCACCGCGCTGGCCGACGACCTGCGCGGCGAGCTGCGGCTGCTGGCGCGCACCATCTCCTCGTCCTCGCGCGGCACGTCCCACCCGGGCGACGGCTAGGGCATGGCGGCCGCCTCGTCCCGCCGCCGCGGCGGCGCCGCCGACTACACCTGGCCGGGCTACGTCGACGCGCTGACGACCCTGCTGATGGTGCTGATCTTCCTGCTGTCGCTGTTCAGCGTGGCGCAGTTCACCCTGTCCAACGCGCTGAGCTCGCGCGATAGCGCGATCGAGCAGCTGGGCAGGCAGATCGGCGACCTCGCCAACGCCCTGTCGATGGAGAAGAAGGCGGGCGATAGCCTGCAGCGCGACCTCGAGCAGCTGACCCTGCAGCTGCGCCAGGCCAACGCCGACCGCGATCGCCTGGGCGGCGACCTCGCCGCCGAGCGCCGCGCCGGCGACGCCCTCAGGATCGAGCGCGACCGGCTGACCGAGCGCCTGACCTCGATGCTGGCCGAGCAGGAGCGCCTGTCGGCCGCGCTGCAGACGCAGGCCCGGGACAGCGAGGCCAAGGCCGGCGACCTGCAGAAGGAGATCGAGCGCCAGCGGCTGGAGCTGACCCGGCTCGCCGCCTCGCTCGCCGCCGCCAACGACGAGAAGGGCAAGCTGTTCGCCGACCTCACCGAGGAACAGAAGCTCACTGCCGAGCAGAAGGCTGCGGTGGTGCGCATGACGGCGGAGCTGGCCGGCCTCAAGGACGAGCTCGGCCGCCTGGCGGCGGCGCTCGACGCCTCCGAGGCCAGGTCGAAGGACCAGCAGGCGCAGATCGTCGATCTCGGCCAGAAGCTCAACCGGGCCCTGGCCAGCAAGGTCGAGGAGCTGGCGCGCTACCGTTCCGAGTTCTTCGGCAAGCTGCGCGAGGCGCTGGCCGGCCAGCGCGACGTCCAGGTCGTGGGCGACCGCTTCGTGTTCCAGTCGGAAGTGCTGTTCCCGTCCGGCTCGGCGCAGCTGCAGCCGGCCGGCGAGAAGCAGCTGGCGGTGGTGGCCCGGCGCCTGGTCGAGCTGGCGGGCCGGATCCCGCGCGACCTCAACTGGGTGCTGCAGGTCGACGGCCACACAGACGACAAGCCGATCAAGAGCGCTCTCTACGCCTCGAACTGGGAACTCTCGACCGCGCGCGCCATCGCCGTCGTGCGCTTCCTGCACAGCCAGGGCATCCCCAACGACCGGCTGGTGGCGGCGGGCTACGCCGAGTTCCAGCCGCTGTCGGCGACCGACGCCGCCCGCAACCGGCGCATCGAGCTGAAACTGACGAGCCGTTAGGCTCGTCACCCCGACCGCAGCCGAGCGCAGCGAGGCGAAGTGGAGGGGTCACCTCTCCACCTCAACCCTGCTTGCCCCTAGAGCAGCCCCAGCCGCTTCAGTTCCGCCACCATCTCGGCCGGCATCTCGGCGTCCGAGTCGCCCTTCGACAGGTCGGGCGGGGCGTTGTCGGGTTCGAGGTAGCGCCAGCCCTGGAAGGCCTTGCAGGCGCGCGGCGTGGTCGGAACGATGGTGCGCTTCAGCTTGATGCGGCAGTACTTGCGGCCGTCCTCGGCATCGACGTCCTCGTCGAAGCCGACCAGTTCCTGGCGGCAGCGGATCAGGCCGCGCACGACCCAGTAGAGTGAGCCGCCGCCCAGCAGTTCCCCGGACCGGCGCGGCGTGTTGCGGGTGTAGACCCAGTGCGGCGAGCGCGGCGCCTGGCGGCGCTGGCGGCGGCGCTCGGCCTGCACGGTCCTGAGGTGCGCGAGATCGTCGATCCCGACCGCCAGCTTGATGAGATGCAGCGCCATGGCTTCGCGCTTAGTTGAGCGCCCCGCTCGGCTCAAGCGCCGCCTATCCACAGCGTCACCGTGATGCGCCAGCCACACGCTGGAAGAATCGCGACGCGGGGTCCAGAGTCCACGAAGTCTGCACAATCGCCGGTTTAAGGTCGGCGCGCTGTTGCGAGGGGAATGCGATGAACCGGACGACGTTGCTGGCCGTTGTCGTGACGCTGATGCTGGGCTCCGGCATCGCGGGCTACCTGATCGGCCGGCCGGTCGAGAGGGCCGACGCCCCGCGCGTCGCCGCGACCACCACCCCCGCCCCGGCTGCCCCGGTTCCGCCCGCGCCGGCACCGGCGGCCCCGGCCGCGACGCCGCCCGCCGCCGCCCCGGCCGCACCGGGCGGGAACCAGGCCAACGCCACCGCGCCGGTGCCGCTGCCGCAGCCGCCGGCCGCGCCCGACGAGCCGTTCGCCTTCCGCCGCATCACCCTCGACAACAGCCGGCCCGAGAGCGAGGCCTGCCTGGCGTTCAACAAGCCGCTGGCCACCGGCAACGTCAATTACGGCGACTTCGTGCGGATCACGCCGGAGGTGAAGGCGGCGCTGCGCGTGGTCGACGACAGGCTGTGCGTCGGCGGCCTCGCCTACGGCGAGACCTACAAGGTGCGCCTGCGCAGCGGCTTGCCCGGCCGCGACGGCGTCAAGCTCGACCTCGACCAGGACGTCGAGGTCGCGCTGGGCGCCCGCCCCGGCGCCGTCACCCTGCCCGGCCGCGGCTTCATCCTGCCGCGCGGCAGCGCCGCCGGCCTGCCGATCACCACCGTCAACGTTTCCAAGGTCGGCATCGCGGTCTACCGGGTCAACGAGCGCGCCCTCAACGGCTTCGCCAGCGACCGCTACGACGCGACCTTCCCCGGCAGCGGGCCGGTCACCGAGTCGTGGTCGCTGTTCGGCTGGCTGAACGGCAGCAACGGCGCGCTGCAATGGCGCGGCACCATGGAGGTGCGCAACGTCGCCAACCAGCCGGTCACCACCGCCTTCCCGATCCGCGACACGATCAAGGACTGGAAGCCCGGCACCTACTTCGTGGTGGCATGGGACGCCGCCCAGCCGCCGGCCCGCAACTACGACGACGACCAGGGCCGCGGCGATGCCGCCGGCATGTGGGTGATCGACACCGACATCGCGCTGACCACCTTCAGCGGCGACGACGGGCTCAACGTCTTCGCCCGCTCGCTGCAGACCGCCCAGCCGCTGGCCGGGCTCGAGGTCGTGCTGCTGTCGCGCGGCAACGAGCCGATGGCCAAGGCGGTCACCGACGCGGCCGGGCGCGTGCTGTTCGCCGCCGGCCTGCTCAAGGGACGGGGCGCGGCCCGCCCCGCCGCCGTGATGGCGTCGAACGCCGCGCAGCAGGATTACACCCGGCTCGAGCTGGACAAGGCGCCGTTCGACTTCTCCGACCGCGGCGTCACCGGCCGCGACCAGCCCGGGCCGGTCGACGCCTTTCTCTACACCGATCGCGGCGTCTACCGGCCGGGCGAGACGGTGCACCTGGTCGGCCTGCTGCGCGATGCCGGCGCGGTGGCGCTGGCGAACCTGCCGGTGACGCTGATCGTCAAGCGGCCCGACGGCAGCGAGTTCACGCGCTTCACCCACGCGCTGGGCGCCGGCGGCGCGGTGCCGCAGGCGATCGCGCTGCCGAAGTCGTCGCGCCGCGGCCGCTGGTCGGTCGCCGCCCACGTCGATCCCAAGGCGCCGCCGGTCGGCAGCGTCGAGTTCTCGGTCGAGGACTTCGTGCCCGAGAAGCTGAAGGTCGAGCTGTCGTCGACGGCAACGGCGATCCGGCCGTCGCAGGTTACGAACTTCGACGTCAAGGCCGACTTCCTGTACGGCGCCCCGGGTGCCAATCTCGCGGTCGAGGGCGACCTGCGCATCACCATCGACGACACGCCGTTCGCCGACTACGCCCGCTACACCTTCGGCACCCAGCAGGCGCGCAAGGACTTCGAACCGCCGTTCCTGACCCTGAAGGCGCCCGACACGGACGAGGCCGGCCGCACCCGCTTCGAGTGGGGCGGCGACCTCAAGGACACCGACCTGCCGCTGCGCGGCCAGCTGGTGGCGCGCGTGTTCGAGCCGGGCGGCGGCCGCGCCACCAAGACCGACCTGGTCCTGCCGGTACGCACCCGAGACCTCTACATCGGCATCCGGCCGAGCTTCGAGGGCCGCTATGCCCGCGAGGGCATCGAGACCGCGTTCGACATCGTCGCGGTCGACGCCAACGGCAAGCCGGTGGCGCGGCCCGGCCTCGAGTACCGCCTCGAGCGCACCGACTGGAACTACCAGTGGTACGAGGTCGATGGCCGCTGGCGCTGGCAGTCGATCAGCAACGACCGGCTCATCACCGCCGACAGCGTGGCGGCGAAGGCCGATGGCCCGGCCCGCCTGTCGTTCCGCCTGACCTGGGGCTCGCACCGCCTGACCGTGACCGACCGCCAGGGCAACACCACCACGACGCTGCCCTTCTGGGTCGGCTGGTACGGCGGCTCCGACGACGGCGAGGAGACGCCCGACACGCTGCGCGTCGCGTCCGACAAGCCCGCCTACGCGCCCGGCGAGACCGCGCGCGTGCGCATCGAGGCGCCGTTCGCCGGCGAGGCGCTGCTGGCGATCGCCACCGACCGCGTGATCTCGACCCGCAACGTCACCGTCCCGGCCGGCGGCATCACCGTCGAGGTCCCGGTCAGCGGCGACTGGGGCCCCGGGGCCTACGCGCTGGTGACGGCGTGGCGGCCGCTCGACAAGCCGGCCGACCGGGTGCCGACGCGGGCGATCGGGCTGGCCTGGCTGGGCCTCGATCCCAAGCTGCGCACGCTCGACGTCAAGCTCGAGGCACCCGACAGGATCGTGCCGCGCCAGCGCATCGAGCTACCGGTCAAGGTCGGCAACCTCGGCGGCGAGGAAGCCTGGGTGACGGTGGCAGCGGTCGACGAGGGCATCCTGCAGCTGACACGCTTCCGCACCCCCGACCCGGCCGCGCACTACCTCGGCAAGCGGCGGCTCGGCCTCGAGATGCGCGACGACTACGGCCGCCTGCTCGAGACCCGGGCCGACGATCTCGGCCGCATCCGGGTCGGCGGCGACGCCGGCGAGATCGGCGGGCTCGACGTCGTGCCGACCCGTACCGTGGCGCTGTTCAGCGGCGCGGTGAAGCTCGACGACAAGGGCGAGGCGCGGATCGCGCTGGAGGTGCCCGACTTCATCGGCCAGCTGCGGATCATGGCCGTGGCCTACGCCAGGTCGCGCGTCGGCGCCGCCGAGCGCCGGGTGTTCGTGCGCGATGCGGTCACCGCCGACGCCGTGCTGCCGCGCTTCCTCGCGCCCGACGACCGCGGCCGGCTGGCGCTGTCGCTGCACAACGTCGACGGCGCCGCCGGCGACTACCGCCTGACCGTACAGGCGAGCGGCGCGGTATCGCTCGATCGCCCGGTCGCCGAGACGCGGCGGCTGGCCAGCGGCCAGCGCGAGCTGCTGACCTGGCCGCTGGTCGCCGGCGGCGATGCCGGCCTCGGCAAGGTCACGGTCGAGGTCGCCGGTCCGGGCAACTTCGCGGTCCGCCGCGAGTGGGACATCCAGGTCCGCCCGGCCCAGACGCCGAGCGCAGTCGACACCGTCGCCCAGCTGGCGGCCGGCCGCGAGCTCGTGCTCGACCGCAACGTCACGGCGGAGTTCGCGCCGGGCACGGCGCAGGTCGGCGTGTCGCTGACCCGCGTGCCGGGCATCGACGTCGCGGCGCTGCTGCGCGCGCTCGACAAGTACCCGTTCGGCTGCATCGAGCAGACGACCAGCCGGGCGCTGCCGCTGCTCTACTACAACGACGTCGCGCTGCTCGGGTACGGCCCGTCCGACCCGCGCATTCCCGACCGCGTGCAGGAGGCGGTGTACCGCATCGTCGACATGCAGCTGCCGGACGGCTCGTTCGGCATGTGGGGGCCGTGGACACCGGCGGCCGAGTGGCTGCAGGCCTACGCGCTCGACTTCCTGCTGCGCGCCCGCGACCAGTCGATGGCGGTGCCGTCGGCGCCGCTGCAGCGGGCGCTGACGTGGATGAACCGCAGCGCCGACAGGTTCACGCCCAACGCCCAGGCCTACGCCTGGTACGTGCTGGCGCGGGCCGGGCTCGCCGATCCCGGCCGCGTCCGCTACTTCCAGGACAAGGACGGCCAGAAGATCTCCGACGGCCTCGCCTGGGCGCAGCTGGCGGCGGCGCTGAACAACGTCGCCGAGCCCGGGCGCGCCCGCCTCGCCTTCGCCCGGGCGCGCGAGATGGCCGACGCGGTCGACCGCTCCGACTACTACGGCTCGGGCCTGCGCAACCGCGCCGCGCTCCTGGCGCTGGCCGCCGAGGCCGGCGGCCGCGAGGGCTTCACCCAGGTCGCGAGCATCGTCGGCGAGAAGCTGGCGGCCAACGTCAACCAGACCACGACCCAGGAGCAGGCGTGGCTGGTGCTGGCGGCGCGCGCCATGGCCGGCAGCGGCGGCGACCTCGCCTACTCCCTCGACGGCGAGCGCCGGACGTCGAACCGCGACCCGGTGACGGTCAATCCCGACGCCGCCGCGATCGCGCGCGGCGTGCGGCTGAAGAACGAGGGCGACGGCGCGGTGTGGATGCAGGTGACGGCACGCGGCGTGCCGCGCGAGGCGCTGCCGGCGACGACGCAGGGCATCAGCGTCCAGCGCGAGTTCCTGACCCTGTCGGGGCGGCCCGCCGACCTGCGGCGGCTACGCCAGAACGAGCGGCTGATCGTGTCGATCAGCGGCCGCAACGTCGCCGGCGGCTACCACGAGGTGGCGCTGCTCGACCTGCTGCCGGCCGGCTTCGAGATCGAGGCGGTGCTGAACGAGGAGACGGCCAAGCCGTTCGGCTTCCTGCCCAAGCTCAGCGACACCCGCATCGCCGAGGCCCGCGACGACCGCTTCTTCGCCTCGTTCAGCCTCGGCCGCCGTCCCTACCGCTCGTGGTGGGACTCCGAGGAGGAGCTGAAGCAGTCAGTCAACGGCTACCACGTCGCCTACATCGTGCGCGCGGTCACGCCGGGCGCCTTCGCCCTGCCGGCGACCAACGTCGCCGACATGTACGCGCCGCGCGTCCATGGCCGCACCGCCATGGGCCGCGTCGAGATCGCGCCGCGGTAGGGCAGCCGCGGCCATGAGCCTGCGCGGCGTCCTCGCCGGCCTCGCGCTCGCGGTGACCACCCTCGCCGCCGGGGCGCTGGCGCTCGACCGGCTGTTCCCGCCGGACCTCGCGCGCTACCGCGACCGCTCGACCGAGGTCGTCGATTCCTCGGGCCGGCTCCTGCGCGCCTTCACCGCGTCCGACGGGCGCTGGCGGCTGGCCACCACGGCCGGCGACGTCGACCCGCTCTACCTCGCCCTGCTCAAGGCCTACGAGGACCGGCGCTTCGACAGCCACCTCGGCATCGACCCGCTGGCCGCGGTGCGCGCGGCCGAGCAGTGGCTGGGCCGCGGCCGCATTGTCTCCGGCGCGTCGACGCTGTCGATGCAGGCGGCGCGGCTGCTCGAGCCGCACCGCTTCCAGGCCCGCGACCGCAGCCTCGTCACGAAGGCGCTGCAGTCGGCCCGCGCCCTGCAGCTCGAGTGGCGCTACGGCAAGGCCGAGGTCCTGTCGATCTACCTGACGCTGGCGCCGATGGGCGGCAACCTCGAGGGCGTGCGCGCCGCCTCGCTCGCCTACTTCGGCAAGGAGCCGAAGTCGCTGGCCGCCGCCGAGGCGGCGTTGCTGGTGGCGATCCCGCAGTCGCCCGAGCGCCGCCGGCCGGACCGCGCGTCCGCGGTGGCGCAGCGCGCCCGCGACCGCGTGCTCGCGCGCGGCCTCGAACACGGCGTCCTCGACACCGCGACCCGCGACGCCGCGATCGCGCGGCCGGCGCCGACCCGCCGCCTCGCCTTCCCGATGCAGGCGCCGCACCTCGCCGCCTGGCTGGCGGGCCAAAGCCCCGGCACGGTCGTGCCGACCACGATCCGCTTCGAGCTTCAGGCGGCGATGGCGCAGTTGGCCCGCGACGAGCGCGAGCGCACCGCCGACCGGCCCGAGATCGCCATCGTCGCGGTCGACAACCGCGGCGGTGCCGTGGTCGCCTGGCAGGCCGGCTCGGACTATTTCGGCCGTGCCGGGCAGGTCGACCTGGTGCGTGCCCACCGCTCGCCCGGCTCCGCGCTCAAGCCGCTGGTCTACGCGCTCGCCTTCGACGACCGCAGCCTGCATCCCGAGTCGCTGGTCGACGACGTGCCGGTGCGCTTCCGCGACTGGCTGCCGCGCAACTTCGACCGCGACCACCAGGGCGCCGTCACCGTGCGCCGTGCCCTGCAGCAGTCGCTCAACGTGCCGGCCGTGCTGGCGCTCGAGAAGGTCGGGCCGCAGCGCTTCCTGTCGACGCTGCGCACCGCCGGCGCGACGCCGGGCCTGCCGCCCGGCGACAGCGGCGGCACGCTCGGGCTGGCGCTGGGCAGCGCCACGATCTCGCCGCTGGAGATGGCCGGGCTCTACCTCGGCCTGGCGCGCGACGGCCTGTTCGGCCTGCCGACGGTGCGGCGCGACCGGCCGGTGCCCGAGCCGGTGCGCCTGCTCGGCCCCGCCGCCGCCTGGTACGTCGCCGACGTGCTGGCCGAGGCGCCGCTGCCCGACGGCTTCGCCAGCCTGCCGGTGGCGCTGCGCGAGCGCCGCATCGCCTTCAAGACCGGGACCTCGGCCGGCTTCCGCGATGCCTGGGCCGCCGGCTACTCGAACCACTGGACGGTGGTGGTGTGGGTCGGCCACGCCGACGGCGCCGCCCGGCCGGGCGAACTCGGCCGCCACGCCGCCCTGCCGATCCTGCTCAAGGCGTTCGGCCGGCTGCCGGCCGAGGACAACGTCGCGCGCCCCGCCCCGCCCGACGTGCTGCGCGTCGCCTCGGGACGCGACCTGCCGGCGCGGCTGCGCATGCTCGGCCCGACGGCGGAGCCGGGCGGCCTGCGCATCGCCTACCCGCCGGCCGGCGCCCGCATCGAGCTGGCGGCGCGCGAGGCGGTGCCGCTCAGCGCCCGCGGCGGTTCCGGCAGGTTGCGCTGGCTGGTCGATGGCCGGCCGATCGACGGCAGCCGCTGGATGCCCGACGGCCCCGGCACCGCCCGCCTCGCCGTGGTCGACGAGGCCGGCCACTCGAGCGCCGTCGAGGTCCGCGTCGTCGAGCGGCGCTGAAGACCCTGCCTCAGCGCGCCAGCAGCGCGGTCGCGATCTGGTCCCACTCGGCGGCGAGGCCGGCCGTCGATTCCGGGCGGGCGGCGCGGCCGTACCAGTAGCGGGCGTTGGCGAGGTCGCCTTCCTGGCGATGGAGGTGGGCGTGGACCCAGTCGCAGTCGGACTCGCCCTCGTGGCCCTGGACGCAGCGATGGGCGGCGTCCCACTCGCCGCGCGCCGCCCGCCACAGCGCCTCCAGCGCCGGCGCGAGGCCGGCAGGCGGCGCCGCCGCCGCGGTCGAGGCGCGGAAGGCGGCGAGCGTGGTCACGCCGCCGCCTGCGCGGCGACCCTGGCCTTCATGGCCTGTGCCACCTTCGAGGCGGGCTCGCGGCCGAGCGCGGCGCAGATGTCGCGTCCGGCCTTCGCCACCGCGTCGAGGTCGACGCCGTGCGCGATGCCGAGCCCGTTCAGCAGGTAAAGCACGTCCTCGGTGCCGACGTTGCCCGAGGCGCCCTTGGCGTAGGGACAGCCGCCGAGGCCGGCGACCGAGGTGTCGAACACGGCGATGCCGCGCTCCATCACCGCCATGATGTTGGCCAGCGACTGGCCCCAGGTGTCGTGGAAATGGGCCGCGATCTTCTCGCGCGGCACCTTCTCGGCCACCGCGTCGATCATGGCGACGCACTCCGACGGCGTGCCGACGCCGATCGTGTCACCGAGCGAGACCTCGTAGCAGCCCATCCGGAACAGCCGCTCCGAGACCTCGGCGACCCTGGCCGGCGCGACCTTGCCGTCGTACGGGCAGGCGATCACCGTCGAGACGTAGCCGCGCACCTTCATGCCGTGCTTCTGCGCCGCCTCGATCACCGGCGCGAAGCGCTCGAAGCTCTCGTCGATCGAGCAGTTGGTGTTCTTGCGGCAGAACGCCTCCGAGGCGGCGGTGAAGATCGCGATCTCCTCGCAGCGCGCCTCGATGGCGCCGTTCATGCCCTGCTTGTTCGGCACCAGCACCGGGTAGGACACGCCGGGCTTGCGCTTGATCCGGGCCATCACCTCGTCGGTGCTGGCCATCTGCGGCACCCACTTGGGCGACACGAAGCTCCCGGCCTCGACCGCCACGTGGCCGGCCGCCGACAGGGCGTCGATCAGCGCCACCTTGGTCTCGACCGGGACCGGCTTGGCCTCGTTCTGCAGGCCGTCCCGCGGCCCCATCTCGACCAGCCGCACGCGCTTGGGATAGGTCATCGTTTCCTCCTGCGGCCGACGCTACACCGGCCTCGCCCCCCGAGTCTTGCCCGGCGGCGGGGCGGCCGCGTCTCAGGCCACGGCCTTCATCGCGCGGTCGGCGGCGGCCAGCGTGCGCTCGATCACGGCGTCGTCGTGCGCGGTCGACAGGAACCACTTGGCCTGCTGGTTGGTGCGCACGCCCTCGTCCTGCAGCGCGCGGTGGAAGGCGAGCGCGCGGTCGCGGTCGCAGGCCACGGCGTCGCGGTAGTTCGACGGCGCCGGCCCCTCGGTGAAGTAGACTTGGAAGATCGCCGGCAGCCCCTGGACCTTGACCGGCACCCGATGCTTGCGCGCGATCTCCGCCAGCCCTTCCATCAGCCGCGTGCCGCGGCGCTCGAGCTCGCGGTAGACCGCGCCGTCGCCGGCCTCGAGCAGGTCGAGCGCGGCCAGCGCCGCCGCCATGCTCTGGACGTTGCCGTTGTAGGTGCCGCCGTGCATGACGCCGCGGTCGACCAGCGTGTCCATGACGTCGCGCCGGCCGCCGACCATGGCCAGCGGGAAGCCCGCCGCCACCGCCTTGGCGTAGACCGTGAGGTCGGCGGTCACGCCGTAGCGTCCCTGCGCGCCGCGCAGGCCGGCGCGGAAGCCGGTGATGACCTCGTCGCAGATGAACAGCGCGCCGTGCTCCTGGCAGAGCTTCTTCGCGCCCTCGAGATAGCCGGGCCGGGGCGGCGTCGGCCCGCCGTTGACCATCACCGGCTCCATGATCACGCCGGCGACCTCGCCCCGGTGGCGGGCCAGCGCGTCGGCCAGCAGGTCGAGGTCGTTCCAGCCCGCGACCACGGTGTCGTCGAGCACGCTCGGCGGCATGCCGGGCGAGCCCGCCACCGGCACCGGCGCGTTGGCCGGCCCGGCCTCGTTCAGCGCCGGTCGGGCGCTGATGTAGGCCTGGTCGCTCCAGCCGTGGTAGTGGCCCTCGAACTTCAGGATCTTGGTGCGGCCGGTGAACGCCCGCGCCAGGCGGAACGCCATCAGCACCGCCTCGGTGCCCGAGGTCGCGAACCGCACCACCTCGATGCCCGGCAGCAGCCGGCACAGCCGCTCGGCCAGCGCGGTCTCGCCCGGGTGCTGGGCGGCGAACACCTGGCCCTTCGCCAGCGACTCCGCCACCGCCGCGATCACCGCCCTGGGTGCGTGGCCGAGGATCGCCGGGCCGTTGCCCAGCACGTAGTCGATGTGCTCGTTGCCGTCGACGTCGTAGAGGAACGGCCCCTCGCCGCGCTCGAAGAACAGCGGCACCGGCACGCTGGCGTAGCGCACGTTGCTGCTGACACCGCCGGCCAGCGTCCTGCGGGTCCGGTCGTAGAGGGCGATCGACTTGTCGTAGCGGCGCATGCGGCGTTTCTCCCGGCAGCAACGATGCCTTGGCACCCGGGCCGTCGCAAACCCATTCGACCGGCCAATCGTGGGTTCACAAGCCCCGGCCGCTGCGCCATGCTCGCCGGCCAAATCCCCCGAACGCCCTGCGAAAGGAAGCGTCATGGCCCAGCAGCTCAGCAACCAACGCATCGCCTGGTTCAACGGCACGTTCATGCCCGAGGGCCAGGTCATGATCCCGTTCCGCGACCGCAGCTGGAAGTACGGCGACGGCGCCTTCGACATGACGCGCACCTTCGAGGGCAAGCCGTTCCGCCTCAAGGAGCACATCGACCGCTTCTACCGCTCGCTGCGCTACCTGCAGATCGACCCCGGCATCGGGCCGAAGGAGATGGTGGCGCACAGCGAGGAAGTGATCGCGCGCAACGAGCACCTGCGCCCTGCGGTCGGCGACTGGTGGGTCGGCCAGCGCGTGTCGCGCGGCGTCGACGCGGTCGGCGACGAGGGCTGGGAGCACACCGGGCCGAACGTCGTGATCGAGGTGCTGCCGCTGCCGCTGAAGAAGCGGGCGCCGCTGTTCCGCGACGGCGCCGACGTGATCACGACGACGATGCGGCGCACCGCGCCGTCGATGCTGTCGCCGCGCGCCAAGACCCACAACTACCTGAACATGATCGTGGCCGAGAAGCCGGTGAAGGCGCTCAACCCCGACGCCTGGGCGGTCCTGCTCGACGAGAACGGCAACCTCGCCGAGGGCCTCGGCAGCAACATCTTCATCGTCCGCGAGGGCGAGCTGTTCACGCCGTCGGAGCGCTACGTCCTGCCGGGCGTCAGCCGCCAGATGACGATCGACATGGCGGCCAAGCTGGGCATCAAGTGCACCGCCGGCGACATCGACCTGTTCGACGCTGCCAATGCCGAGGAGATGTTCCTGACCTCGACCAGCCTGTGCATCCTGCCGGTGCGCAGCTTCAACGGCGGCCCGGTCGGCGACGGCAAGACGCCCGGTGCGATCACGAAGAAGCTGATCGACGCCTACTCGAAGGACGTCGGCTGCGATTTCGTCGCCCAGTACCTCAAATTCCTGAATTGACGCGGCTGCGGCGACTCCTGCGACTGCTGCCGTGGGGCGGCTCCCTGCTCGTCGGGGCGCTGTTCCCGGCGGCGCTCTTCGCCCTCCTCGAGGGCAACGCACGCCTGTTCGCCCCGGCCTTCGCGGTATCGGGGCTGCATGCCCTGATCCTCGGCGCGCCGGCCCTCGCCTACTACCGCGAGCATGACGGCCGGCGGCTGCTGCCGGTGCTGGCCTGCGGCTACCTGATCGGCGCGCTGCCGATCGGCAGCGCCATGATGCTGGGCGGCGACCTCAAGGGCGCCGACGCGATGAGCCGGCTCGGCCTGGAGGTCATGGTGGTGGCCGGCGGCTTCGGCGCGCTGGGCGCGCTGGCCTGCTGGCTGACCCTGTTCGCGACCCGGCAGTTCCGTCCCGTCGAGGAGGAGCGTACACTCGACGACCTGGCGGATCGCGGCTGACGGGCCGACGACACCGAGACCGACGTCGGACCTCTCCTGCACACTCTGGCCGCGACCTTCCAACGACCGTTCGGAAGGAGACAGTCATGGCCGTTCAGAACCACGTGCGTAATCCCCTCGAATGGGGCTGGGACCACCTCAAGGACACGGGCCACGCGCTCGGCAGCACCGCCGGCACGCTCGAGGGCGCCTGGGAGGCGCGCGATGCCGCGCCGCCCGCCGTGCGCCGCATCGGCCTCGCCGATCTCGGCGCGGCGCTCAGGGCCGGCTGGCAGGATTTCCTCGCCTGCCGCACCGACGTCGTCTTCCTCTGCCTGCTCTACCCCGTGGCCGGGCTGGTGATCGCCCGGCTGGCGGTCGCGCAGGGCCTGCTGCCGCTGGTCTTCCCGCTGGTCGCGGGCTTCGCGCTGGTCGGGCCGCTGTTCGGGGTCGGCCTCTACGAGATGAGCCGGCGGCGCGAGCGCGGCATCGCCACCGGCTGGGCCGACGCCTTCGCCGTGCTGCGCGCCCCGGGCTTCGGCGCCATCCTCGCGGTCGGCCTCGTCCTGCTGGCGCTGTTCGGCCTGTGGCTGGGCAGCGCCTGGGTGCTCTACACCGTGACGCTGGGCCCCGACCTGCCGGTCTCGGCCGAGGCGTTCGCGCGCGACGTGCTGACGACGCGCGAGGGCTGGATCATGGCCGCGGCCGGCATCGCCATCGGCTTCGCCTTCGCGGTGGCGGCGCTGGCGATCGGCGTCGTCTCCCTGCCGCTGCTGCTCGACCGTCCGGTCGGCGCCGGGCGGGCGATCGCGACCTCGCTGCGCGCAGTGCGGGCCAACCCCGGCGCGATGGCGGCGTGGGGCGTGGTCGTCGCCGCCGGGCTGGCGCTGGGCGCGCTGCCGCTGCTGGTCGGGCTGGCGGTGGTGCTGCCGGTACTGGGCCACGCGACCTGGCACCTCTACCGGCGCGTGGTGGCGTCCTGAGCCGCGCCGTGGCATCCCCCTGTCGACGGGCAGGGGGAGGCCGGCGTGTTCACGTGGACGAGGAAGCAGGCGGCCGACGGCGTCGTCGTCGCGCCGGACGAACGGCTGCCGTGGCCACAGACCGTGGCGCTGGGCGCGCAGCACGTCGTGGCGATGTTCGGCGGCACCGTGCTGGGGCCGTTGCTGATGGGCTTCGACGCCAACGTCGCCGTCCTGATGAGCGGCGTCGGCACGCTGGTGTTCTTCGTCGCCACCGGCGGCCGGGTGCCGAGCTACCTCGGCTCGTCCTTCTCCTTCCTCGCCGCGGTGATCGCCGCGACCGGCTACGCCGGCCAAGGCGCCAACCCCAACCTCGCCGTGGCGCTGGGCGGCATCGTCGCCTGCGGCGCCGCCTATGCCGCCGTCGGCCTCGCCGTGATGGCCACCGGCGCCGGCTGGATCGACCGGCTGATGCCACCGGTCGTCACCGGCTCGGTGGTCGCGGTGATCGGCCTCAACCTCGCCAGCCTGCCGGTCAAGACCATGGCGCCGACGCCGTTCGACGTCTGGATCCAGGCCGCGACCGTGCTGGCGGTGACGCTGGTCGCGGTCTACGCCCGCGGCATGGCGCGCCGCCTGCTGGTCCTGGTCGGGCTGCTGATCTCGACCG
Source organism: uncultured Reyranella sp. (assembly GCA_964420105.1). GTDB lineage: Bacteria > Pseudomonadota > Alphaproteobacteria > Reyranellales > Reyranellaceae > Reyranella. The sequence goes on along the minus strand of CAYQRL010000013.1, from coordinate 102,343 downwards.
CGCTCTACGCCGTGCTCGCCAACGGGCTGGGCATGGGGCCGCCGATCGACCTCGTGCCGGTGGCGCAGGCGCCGTGGCTCGGCCTGCCGGCCTTCACCGCGCCGGTGTTCGAGGTCGAGGCGATCGCGCTGATCGCGCCGGTGGCGCTGGTGCTGGTCGCCGAGAACCTCGGCCACCTCAAGGCGGTCGGCGCGATGACCGGCCGCGACATGCAGCCGTACATCGGCCGCGCCTTCGTCGGCGACGGCGTCGCCACCCTGCTGTCGGGCGCGGTCGGCGGCACCGGCGTCACCACCTACGCCGAGAACATCGGCATCATGGCGGCGACCCGGGTCTACTCGACGGCGCTGTTCGTGGTCGCCGCGCTGGCCGCCGTCGCGCTCGGCCTGTCACCCAAGTTCGGCGCCCTGATCCGCTGCATCCCCGTCGCCAGCCTCGGCGGCGTCGGCATCGTCATCTTCGGCCTGATCGCCGTCGCCGGCGCGCGCATCTGGGTCGACAGCAAGGTCGACTTCGCCGACAGCCGCAACATGATGATCGCGGCGGTCACGCTGGTCCTGGGCACCGGCGACTTCACGCTGGCGGTCGGCCCGTTCACGCTGGGCGGCATCGGCACCGCGACGTTCGGGGCGCTGCTGCTGAGCGCCCTGCTCCGCCGCGGCGCGCCCTAGCTCAGGCGCCGCCGTCCTCGAACTCGACCAGCTCGGCGCCCTCGGCGACCTGCTCGCCGACGGCGTAGCGCACGGTCTTGACCGTGCCGTCGGCCGGCGCCGCCAGGGTGTGCTCCATCTTCATCGCCTCCAGCACCAGGAGCGGCTGGCCGCGGCTGACCGTGTCGCCGGGCTTGACCTTGAGGTCGATGATCTTGCCCGGCAGCGGCGCGCGCACCGCGCCCGCAGGCCCGGCCGTGGCCTCGTACTGGGTGACGTCGAGCGGGTCGGACAGGCGCAGCGTGCGGCTGGCGCCGTCGGCGAACACCGCGTAGTCGATGCCGTCGGCGGTCGGCCGGCGCACCACGCTGGCGGTGAAGGTGTCGGCGCCCAGCCGGATCGCCAGCCGGCCCTCGTGGCCCGGCCGCACCCGCGCCTCCTGCGTGCCGCCCGGCAGTTCCAGCGACAGGCTGCCGTCGCGGCGGCGGCGCGCGATCACGACGACCTCGCGCTCGCCCTCGCGCCAGCGCACCTCGTCGTGGCCGTCGTCGAGCAGGCGGAAGCCGTTGCGCTGGTCCCACGGGTCGAGGCTGGCGGCGGGGGTGTCGAACTCCATCAGCCGCGCCAGGGTGGCGACCGCCAGCATGCGGTCGTCGGCCGGCCTGAGCTGGGCGAACAGGGTGGCGCGGTGGCGCTCGATGAAGCCGGTATCGACCTCGCCGCCGACGAACGCCGGGTGCTCGCACAGCGCCTTCAGCAGCGCCGCGTTGGTGGTCAGGCCGACCACCTCCGTGTCGCCCATCAGCTTCGCCATGCGGCGCAGCACCGAGGTGCGATCGCGATCGTGCACGATCACCTTGGCGATCATCGGGTCGTAGAACGGGGTCACCGTGTCGCCCTGGCGCACGCCGGTATCGACGCGGACGTGCGCGCCCTCCTCCGGCAGCCGAAGGTGGACCAGCGTGCCGGTCGACGGCAGGAAGTTGCGCGCCGGGTCCTCGGCGTAGAGCCGGACCTCGACCGCGTGGCCGTCGATCGAGAGCTCGTCCTGCGACAGCGGCAGGCCGCCGCCGGCCGCCTCGATCAGCTGCCACTCGACCAGGTCCTGGCCGGTGATCGCCTCGGTGACCGGGTGCTCGACCTGCAGCCGGGTGTTCATCTCCATGAAGTAGAAGGTGCCGTCCTGGTCGGCGATGAACTCGACCGTGCCGGCACCGCGGTAGCCGATCGCCCGTGCCGCCGCGACCGCCGCCTCGCCCATCGCCTTGCGCCGCGCCGGGTCCATGCCGGGCGCCGGCGCCTCCTCGATCACCTTCTGGTGACGGCGCTGGACCGAGCAGTCGCGCTCGAACAGGTAGAGGCAGCGTCCGCGGCTGTCGGCGAAGACCTGGATCTCGATGTGGCGCGGCCGCGCCAGGTACTTCTCGACCAGCACGTGGTCGTCGGCGAAGGCCGCCTTGGCCTCGCGCTTGGCGCCGGCGAGCGCGTCGGCGAACTTCGCCGCGTCCTCGACCACGCGCATGCCCTTGCCGCCGCCGCCGGCCGAGGCCTTGATCAGCACCGGGTAGCCGATGCGATCGGCCTCGCTCGCCAGCAGCCCGGGCGACTGGTCGTCGCCGTGGTAGCCGGGCACCAGCGGCACGCCGGCCTTCTCCATGATCTTCTTGGCCTCGCTCTTCGAGCCCATGGCGCGGATCGCGGCGGGCGGCGGGCCGATGAACACCAGCCCGGCGTCGGCGCAGGCCTGCGCGAAGCCGGCGTTCTCCGACAGGAAGCCGTAGCCGGGATGGATCGCCTGCGCCCCGGTGCGCCGGGCGGCAGCGACGATGCGCTCGCCCACCAGGTAGCTCTCGCGCGCCGGCGACGGGCCGATGTGGACGGCCTCGTCGGCCATCGCGACGTGGCGGGCGTTGCGGTCGGCGTCGGAGTAGACCGCGACCGTTCGGATGCCGAGCCGCCGCGCCGTGCGGATGACGCGGCAGGCGATCTCGCCGCGGTTGGCGATGAGGATCTTGGAGAACATCAGACCGTCCACCTGGGCTTGCGCTTGTCGAGGAACGCCCGCATGCCTTCGAGCGCCTCCTCCGACGTGCATTGGCTGGCGACATGCTCGCCGATCAGCTCGGCGACGCCGCCGTCGTGCGGCAGCGCGTCGATCTCGGGCAGCAGCTGCTTGACCAGCCGCTGCACCGAGGGCGCGCCGAGCCTGAGCTCTCCGGCCAGCGCCGCCACCGTGTCGTCGAGCGCCTCCGGCGCCACCGCCTGGTCGACCAGGCCGATGCGCAGCGCCGTCGCCGCGTCGAACATGCCGCCGTGCATCAGCAGCTGGCGTGCCAGCCGCGGCCCGACCGCCTCGATCAGCACCGGGATGGCGATGCCGGCGAGCAGGCCGTTGCGCACCGAGGTCAGGCCGAAGCGCGCCGCCGTCGAGGCGACGGCGAAGTCGCAGGCCAGCATCAGGCCGATGCCGCCGCCCACCGCCGCGCCCTGGACGCGAGCGATCGACGGCTTGGGAAAGTCGTAGACGGCCTGGATCGCGCCCATCATGGCGTCGGCCGCGACCCGCCGGGTGATCGCGTCCATCTCGGGCCAGGTCAGGACCCAGTTGAAGTCGCCGCCGGCCGAGAACACGCGGCCCTCGCTGCCCAGCACCAGCACGCGCACCGCGTCGTCGCGGGCGAAGCCGTCGAGCGCGCCGGCGATGGCGCGCGCCATGTCGGCGTCGAACGAGTTCATGGCGTCGGGCCGGTCGAGGACCAGGCGGGCGACGCCGCCGGCGACCGAGGTCTGGATGCTGCCGGTCATCGCGTCACATCCGGAACAGGCCGAACCTGGTCGGGCCGATCGGCTGGTTCATCGCCGCCGACAGGCCGAGCGCCAGCGCCATGCGCGTGTCGACCGGGTCGAGGATGCCGTCGTCCCACAGCCGCGCCGTGGCGTAGTACGGGTGGCCCTCGCGGTCGTAGGCCTCGCGGATCGGCTGCTTGAACGCCTCCTCCTCCTCCTTGGGCCAAGAGCCGCCGCGCGCCTCGATGTTGTCGCGCCGCACGGTCGCCAGAACGCTCGCCGCCTGCTCGCCGCCCATCACCGAGATGCGCGCGCTCGGCCACATCCACAGGAAGCGCGGGCTGTAGGCGCGACCGCACATGCCGTAGTTGCCGGCGCCGTAGCTGCCGCCGACGATGACGGTGAACTTCGGCACGTTCACGGTCGAGACCGCGGTCACCATCTTGGCGCCGTCGCGGGCGATGCCGCCGGCCTCGTACTTGCGGCCGACCATGAAGCCCGTGATGTTCTGCAGGAACAGCAGCGGGATGCCGCGCTGGCCGCACAGCTCGATGAAGTGCGCCGCCTTCAGCGCCGACTCGTTGAACAGGATGCCGTTGTTGGCGACGATGCCCAGCGGGTGGCCCCACAGCCGGGCGAAGCCGGTGACGATGGTGGTGCCGTACAGCGGCTTGAACTCGTCGAACTCGCTGCCGTCGACCAGCCGGGCGATGATCTCGCGCATGTCGAACGGGGTGCGGCCGTCGGCCGGCACGATGCCGTAGAGGTCCTCGGCGGCGTAGCGCGGATCGACCGGCGGCAGCAGCGATACCGACGGGTTCTTCTTCCAGTTGAGGTTGGCGACGATGCGCCGCGCGATGCCGAGCGCGTGGCTGTCGTTGTGGGCGTAGTGGTCGGCGACGCCCGAGGTCCGGGCGTGGACGTCGGCGCCGCCGAGATCCTCGGCGCTCACGACCTCGCCGATCGCCGCCTTCACCAGCGGCGGGCCGGCGAGGAAGATCGTGCCCTGCTTGCGCACGATCACGGTCTCGTCGCTCATCGCCGGGACGTAGGCGCCGCCGGCGGTGCACGAGCCCATCACCACGGCGACCTGCGGGATGCCCTGCGCCGACATGTTGGCCTGGTTGTAGAAGATGCGGCCGAAGTGGTTCTTGTCCGGGAAAACCTCGGGCCACTGCGGCAGGTTGGCGCCGCCGGAGTCGACCAGGTAGATGCACGGCAGCCGGTTCTCCATCGCCACTTCCTGGGCACGGAGATGCTTCTTCACCGTCATCGGGTAGTAGGTGCCGCCCTTCACGGTGGCGTCGTTGCACACGATCACGCACTCGACGCCGCTGACCCGGCCGATGCCGGTGATCACGCCCGAGCCCGGAGCCTCGTTGTCGTACATGTCGAGCGCGGCCAGCGGCGACAGCTCGAGGAACGGCGAGCCGGGATCGAGCAGCGCCCGCACCCGCTCGCGCGGCAGCAGCTTGCCGCGCGCGACGTGGCGCTTGCGCTGGTCCTCGCCGCCGCCGAGGCGGACCTTCTCGGTGCGCCGCCGCAGGTCGTCGACCAGGCCGCGCATCGTCTCGACATTGCGCTTGAAGGGTTCGGACCGGGTATCGACCCGGGTGCTGAGGATCGTCATGCCCGGTCAACCTGCCCGGAGGCGCCGCGCCGTGCAAGCGGAGGCAACCGGGACCGCGCGGGCCGCGCGCCTCTTGAGCGGGCCCGGAGGCCCGCGGTCGCGGGTCAGGGCAGCCGCGACATCTTTCGCCAGTCGAGGCTCTGGCCGATGAAGGCACGCTGGTTGGCGAGCGCGGCGGCGAAATCCGGATCGCGGTCGGCCTGTTCCTTCAGCACGATCTCCGCCTTGGCGCGGAACACCGCCAGCAGCTCGGGCGACCACTGCTTGATGACCACGCCCGAGGCCTTGAGCTTCTCTATCGCCACGCCCTGCAGGTGCGGCGAGCGGCTCAGCATCCACGCGATGTTGGCGCGGCAGGCGGTCTCGACCTGGGTGCGCAGCGCCGGCGCCAGCGCCTCCCACTTGTCCTTGCGCATCAGGAAGTCGAGCACCGCCGAGGGCTGCTGCCAGCCCGGCATGTAGTAGGGAAGGCCGAGCTTGTCGAAGCCCAGGGCCGCGTCGATCGCCGGCGTCGACATCTCGCCGCCGTCCACCTTGCCCTGCTGCAGCTGGTAGAAGAACTCGCCCGGCGGCAGCGGCACCACGGTTGCGCCGAGCTTGGCGACGACGTCGCCGGCGTAGCGGCCGAAGCGCAGGCGCTGGCCCTTGAAGTCGGCCACGGTGTTGAGTTCGCCGCGGAACCAGCCGCCGCCCTTGGCGCCCTGGATGCCGCACGGGATGCCGACCACGCCGAGCTTCTCGTAGGCCTCGCGGTGGATGCGGCTGCCGTCGCCCTCCAGCATCCACGAGGTCATGTCCTCGGGCCCGGGGCCGAACGGCACGGTCGAGAACACCCCGAACACCGGCGCCTTGGCCGCGGCGTAGCCCGACCAGGTGAACGCCGCCTCGAGGTCGCCGTTGATGACGGCGTCGAGCATGTCGGCGGTCGGCGCGACCCGGCCGGGCTCGACGATCTTGATCGAAAGCGTCCCGCCCGACATGTGCTTGACGGTGCGGGTGAAGGTGCGCACGCCCTCGCCCGAGCCCGGCAGGCCCGGGTTGAAGGCGGTCTGCATGTGGATGACGCGCGACGGCGCGGGGCCGAGATCGCCCGCCCGTTCCGGCTTGTCGCCGGCGAGTCCCGGACCCGCCGCCGTCAGCCCGACGGCAGCGACAGCCGTCGCAATGAAATTCCTACGGCGCACGACCGACCATCCGTCGCCCGGCTCCCCCTGCCCCCGAAAGGGCCGCCTTGGCGGCCCGGTTCTTGACTTCACAGTGCATGATAGTCGCACGCGAAATTCCCGGGAACAAGGGACTGGCGGGCCCTAGAGAGCTGCCAGCCCGCGGCCGATCAGGATGCGCTGGACGTCGCTGGTGCCCTCGTAGATCTGGCAGACGCGAACGTCGCGCCAGATCTTCTCCACCGGGTAGTCCGACACGTATCCATATCCGCCGTGGATCTGGATCGCGGCCGAGCACACTTCCTCGGCCATCTCCGAGGCATATAGCTTGGCCATTGCGGCCTCGGTGAGGCATGGCCGCCCGGCGTCGCGCAACGTTGCCGCATGCAGCACCATCTGGCGCGCCACCGTGATCTTCGTCGCCATGTCGGCCAGCCGGAACTGGACGGCCTGGTGGTTGACGATCGCCGTGCCGAAGGCCTGGCGGTCGCCGGCATAGGCGCGGGCGGCCTCGAAGGCCGCGCGGGCCATGCCGACGGCCTGGGCGGCGATGCCGATGCGGCCGGCCTCGAGGTTGGCCAGCGCGATGCGGTAGCCGTTGCCCTCCTCGCCCAGCAGTGCCTCCGGCCCGACGACGCAGTCCTCGAACGCGACCTGGCAGGTGTCGGACGACTTCTGGCCGAGCTTCTTCTCGACCGCCGCCACCCGGTAGCCCGGGGTCGTGGTCGGCACGATGAAGCACGAGATGCCGCGCTTGGGCGCCGACGGGTCGGTGACCGCGAACACCAGCGCGACGTCGGCGCTGCGGCCCGAGGTGATGAACTGCTTGACGCCGTTCAGCACCCAGCCGTCGCCCCGGCGCTCGGCCCGGGTCTTGAGGTTGGAGGCGTCGGAGCCGGCGTGCGGCTCGGTCAGGCAGAACGCGCCCAGCACCTCGCCGCGCGCCATCGGCTTCAGCCAGCGCTCCTTCTGCGCCGGCGAGCCGTAGGCCATCAGCGCGGCGCAGTCGGGCGAGTTGTTGACGCTCATCACCGTCGACAGGCCGCCGTCGGCCGCCGCGATCTCCTCCAGCGCCAGCACGTACGACACCATGTCGGCGCCGGCGCCGCCCCACTCGGCCGGCACGCACATGCCCATGAAGCCCAGCCGGCCCATCTCGGCCAGCAGCGCGCGCGGGATCGCGCCCTCGGCCTCCCAGGCGCGGGCGTTCGGCGCCACCTTCTCCTGCGCGAAGGCGCGCGCGGTGTCGCGGATCAGCGTCTGTTCCTCGCTCAGCAGCATGCTCCGGCTCCTAGCGGCGATGGCTCAACAGGCGGGCGCGCTGGCGCTGCCAGTCGCGGTCCTTGATCGACTGGCGCTTGTCGTGCGCCTGCTTGCCGGTGACCAGCGCGATCTCGATCTTGGCCCGGCCCCTGGGATTGAAATAGACCTGCAGCGGCACGACGGTACGGCCCTCGCGCTGGATCGCGCCGATCAGCTTGTTGATCTGCTTGCGATGCAGCAGCAGCTTCCGCGGTCGCCGCGGCTCGTGGTTGAAGCGGTTGCCCGAGGCGTATTCCGGGATGTTGGCGTTGACCAGCCACGCCTCGCCGCCCTCCTCGGTGACGTAGGATTCGGCGATCGAGCTGCGGCCGCCGCGCAGCGACTTGACCTCGGTGCCGGTCAGCGCCAGCCCGGCCTCGAAGGTCTCCTCGATGAAGTAGTTGTGCCGCGCCTTGCGGTTCTGGGCCACCACGGTGCGGCCCAGCTCGGTTGGCTTCGCCAAGGGAGTTACGCCTCTTGTCTACGCACCGGGGCGGCCGCGGCCGCCCGCGCGTCGTTCATCAATTGAGCAGGCCCGCGTGGACCATCGCCTCGCGCACCTGCTTCTTGGTCGGCTCGGTGCACTCGACCAGCGGCAGGCGCAGCTTGGCGCTGGACTGGCCGAGCAGCTCGGCCGCGTACTTCACCGGCGCCGGGCTGGTCTCGACGAACAGTGCCTTGTGCAGCGGCATCAGCCGGTCCTGGATCTCGAACACCTTGTCGAGGTCGCGCTTCTTCCACGCGTCGTGCATGTCGCCGCACAGGCGCGGCGCGACGTTCGCGGTGACCGAGATGCAGCCGTCGCCGCCCTGGGCCAGGAAGCCGACCGCGCTCGCATCCTCGCCGGACAGCTGCAGGAAGCCCTTCTTGGCGCGCAGCTTGGTCAGCGTCGGGCGGGCCATGTCGTAGCTCGCGTCCTTGATGCCGATGATGTTCGGGATCTGCGACAGGCGGATCACGGTCTCGACCTGCATGTCGCCGCCGGTGCGCGGCGGCACGTTGTACAGCAGGATCGGGATGTCGACCGCCTCGGCCACCGCCTTGAAGTGCTGGAACAGGCCTTCCTGGGTCGGCTTGTTGTAGTAGGGCACGACCAGCATGGCGGCGTCGGCGCCGGCCTTCTTGGCATGGCGCGTCAGGTCGATCGCCTCGTCGGTCGAGTTCGAACCGGTGCCGGCGATCACCGGCACGCCGGTGCCGCGCGCGGTGGCGATGCAGATGTCGATGACCCGCTTGTGCTCGTCGTAGGACAGGGTCGGCGACTCGCCCGTGGTGCCGCAGGGCACCAGGCCGTCGGTGCCCTCCTTGATCTGCCACGCGACGAACTTCTCGAAGCCCTTCTCGTCGACCGAGCCGTCCTTGAACGGGGTGATCAGTGCGACCAGCGACCCGGTAAACATGGGGTTTCTCCTCCAGAACTTTCCAATCCGCCAGTTTAGGCCCCACCCCCCAGCGGGGCAAGCCGAGCAACTTGCCATTGTGATGCCATGTCTGGCTGCCTACGATTCCTAGCGTGACAATGAAGATCTCCCCTCTCCTGCTGCTGCTTCCCCTCGCCGTCGCCACGCCCGTCTCGGCGCAGCAGGGTGGCGTCACCATCCTGCGCGGACAGAGCGCCGATTCACCGGGCAGCGGCGCGCCCGACACCGGCATCCGGCGGGTGCCTGGCAACGCCCCTGCGGCGGCGCCCGCGACGGCCTCGCCTGCGCCCGCGACGCCGCGGCCGGCGGCCCCGGTCACCGCCCAACCGATCGGCGACGGCACCGCCGCGATCATCCCGCCGCCGGCCCAGACCGAGACCGCCCAGGCGCTGGGCGGCCCGGCCAAGCCGCTGGCGCCGGCCGAGGCCGCCGCGCTGGCCGCCGCCCTCAAGGCGATCGACGAGGGCCGCTGGGCCGATGCCCGTGCCGCCGTCGCCCCCTTCCGGCTGCCGCTGCTCGACCGCTACGTCGAGTGGAGCATCCTGCGCATCGCACCCAAGCCCGACGCCTCGTTCGCCGCGACCTGGCGCTTCCTGCGCGAGAGCCCGGACTGGCCCGAGCCCGAGGTGCTGCGCCGCCAGGCCGAGGACCGGATCGGCCCCGAGGTCCCGCCGACCGAGGTCTTCCGCTACTTCACCGCGTTCCCGCCCCTGACCAGCGCCGGCCACATGCGCCGGCTCGAGGCGGCGCAGGCCGCCAGCCCCAACGACGTCAGGCGGCTGGCCAGCGAGAGCTGGCGCAACGCCACCTTCCGCAACAGCGACGAGCTCGAGTTCCTGAACCGCTACGGCACGCTGCTGAGCGGCGACGACCAGGTGGCGCGCTTCGACCGCCTGATGGCCGAGGGCAAGACCAACGTGGCGCGCGACCTCCTGCCCAAGCTGCCGCCCGACCAGCAGCCGCTGGCCAACGCGCGGCTGGCGATGGCGACCAGGGCGGCCGACGCCACCACCGTGCTGCGCGGCGTCGCGCCGGCCAAGCTCGACACGCCGACGGTGCGGCTCGAGCGGGCGCAGTGGGCGCGCCGCACCGGCAACCTCGACGAGGCGCGCGCGCTGCTGGCCAAGCCGGCGACCGGCCAGGCCGGCAGCCAGGCCGACGCGTGGTGGAACGAGCGCAACCAGGTGGCGCGCGACCTGCTCGCCGCGGGCAAGGCCGCCGAGGCCTACGCGCTGGTGTCGCAGCACGGGCTGACGCGCGGCGTGTCGTTCGCCGAGGCCGAGTTCCTCGCCGGCTGGATCGCGCTCCGCCACCTGCGCAAGCCAGGCGAGGCGCAGAAGCATTTCCAGACCCTGCACGACGGCGTCAGCACCGACATCTCGCGCAGCCGCGCCGCCTACTGGCTGGGCCGCAGCCACGAGACCGCCGGCCGCGCCCGCGAGGCCGGCGACTGGTACGCGCGGGCCGCCAACTACGGCCAGACGTTCTACGGCCAGATGGCCGCCCGCAAGCTGCCCGGCACCGCGGCCAAGCTGCCGGTCGACCCGGTGGCCTCGGTCCAGGACCGCCAGGCGCTGGGCGGCCGCGAACTCGTGACCATGACGCGCTACCTCGGCCAGGCCGGCGATGCCGAGCGCACCCGCCCGTTCCTGCTGCGGCTGGCGCGCATGGTGACGGCGCCGGGCGAGGTCGCGTTGCTGGCCCAGCTGGCGGTCGAGATGAAGCGGCCCGACGTCGCCCTGACGATCGCGCGCCGCGGCGCCGAGGGCGGCGTCGTGCTGTTCGACAGCGCCTTCCCGGTGGTCGATCTCGGCTCGACCGGCGCGGTCGAGCGCGCGCTGGCGCTGGCGGTCACGCGCCAGGAGAGCTCGTTCAACGCCGCCGCGGTGTCGTCGTCGGGCGCGCTCGGGCTGATGCAGCTGCTGCCGGGCACCGCCCGCGACGTCGCCGGCCGGCTCGGCGTGCCGTTCATCCAGGACAAGCTGACCCGCGACCCGGCCTACAACGTCCAGCTCGGCAGCCAGTACCTGTCGGAGATGCTGGGCCGCTTCGGCGGCTCCTACGAGCTCGCGCTCGCCGCCTACAACGCCGGCCCCAACCGGGTCGCGCGCTGGCTCGAGACCATGGGCGATCCGCGCAGCGGCAAGATCGACATGGTCGACTGGATCGAGATGATCCCGTTCCGCGAGACCCGCAACTACGTGCAGCGCATCATGGAAGGCGTGGTCGTCTACCGCGACCGCCTCAACGGCTCGTTCCGGATGGTGCCGCCGGCCGTCGGCCGCTCCTAGGCCGGGAGCGGCCCCTTCGCCACCGCGGCGATGGCGACCTCGAGCTGCTCGAGCGTCGCCGTGCCGATCAGCATCGTCGACACCGCCGGGTGCCCAATCACGAAGCGCTGGGCGTACTCCGCCAGGCTCGCGCAGCCCTTGTCGCGGGCGAGCGGCGCCAGCGCCTGTGCCCGAGCGACGTCGTCGGCGAACGACGGCGCCGAGCCGATCGGGTCGACCGACTGCATGGCGATCGGGTGGCGCTCGGCGCTGCCCGACAGCGCGCCTCCGGCCAGCGCGCGGATCACGATCGTGCCGACGTCGCGCGCCCGCGCCGCGTCCAGCAGGCCGCCGTAGTCGAGGCCGGGCGTACCGGCCGGCATCGGCCCGCCGGCGCTGGGATTGAGCGCGTTGTAGACCACCTGCACGGTGTCGAAGAGGCCCGACTCGACGGCGCGGTGCAGCGCCGCCGGTTCGCCGACGCCGCTGAAGCCGACGAAGCGCGTCTTGCCCTTGCGCCGCAGCGCCTCCAGCGCCGGCGCGACCTGCTCGAGCGCGATGTCGATGGCGAGGCGATCGCCGGCATCGACGGCGGCCAGCGGGTTGTGCAGCTGCAGCAGGTCGACGTGGTCGCGCCCGAGCCGCTGCAGGCTCAGGTCGAGGCTGTGCTCGATCGCCGCCGCGACGCGGCCGCGGTCGGCCGCGGCCAGGCGGAACTTGGTGCCGAGCACGATGCCGTCGCGCCGCGGCAGGGCGCGGCCGAGGTTGCGCTCGGACTCGCCGTCGCCGTAGCGCGCGGCAGTGTCGAAGTAGGTGATGCCGGCGTCGAGCGCGCGCGCGATCGCGCGGTCCTGGTCGGCGGCGTTGCCCCTGGTGAACAGGCCGCCGACGGCACCCGCGCCGTAGCCCAGGATCGAGACCTCGAGACCGGTGCGTCCCAGTCGCCGTCGCTGCATCTCAGGCCTCGCCTTCCACCCGAACGGCGCCGGCCTCGTTATCGACCACGACATGGTTGTCGTAGTAGGTCACGGTCGGCTTCGCGCCGAACGCCGCCTCCATGCGCTTCTCCCAGTCCGGCGTGTACCAGGCGCGGGCCGAGGCCTCGCTGTCCCACAGGTAGACGCCGCCGCCGCCGGCCTCGCCGTTGAGGTAGTACTTCTTCAGCAGTCCCTTGGCGCCGAGCGCGGTGTAGGTCGGCGCCGACTTGCGGGCGGCCTCGATGGCGGCGTCGCGCGGCCGCTTGGGCAGGGGAATCTGGACGATGGCGATGAACATGCCATCCAGATTAGGGCATAACGGGATCGTTGTCCGAGAGAGGAATTGCCGAATGTCGTCGTCCCCGTCCTTCGCCGATGTCCAGGGCGCCGCCCGCCGCCTAGAGGGCGTCGCCGTGCGCACGCCGTTGCTGGAGAACGCGCGGGTCAACGCGCGGCTGGGCGGCCGGCTGTTCGTCAAGGCCGAGTGCCTGCAGCGCACCGGCTCGTTCAAGCTGCGCGGCGCCTACAACTTCCTCAGCCTGATGAGCGAGGCCGAGCGGGCGCGCGGCGTCGTCGGCTGGTCGTCGGGCAACCACGCCCAGGGCCTCGCCGAGGCCGCCCGGCTGTTGGGCGTGAAGGCGACCATCGTGATGCCGGCCGACGCGCCGGCGATGAAGATCGCCAACACCCGCGCCTCCGGCGCCGAGGTCGTGCTGCACGACCGCGTCAAGGAGAGCCGCGAGGAGATCGGCATGGGCATCGCGCGCAAGACCGGCGCGACGGTGGTGCCGCCCTACGACCACCCGTGGATCCTGACCGGCCAGGGCACCGCCGGGCTCGAGCTGGTCGAGCAGGCCCGGGCGCTGGGCGTGACCCTCGACGCGGTCGCCGCCCCCTGCTCCGGCGGCGGCCTCGCCACCGGCATCGCGCTCGCGGTCAAGGGCCTGTCGCCCTCGACCAGCGTGCATGCCGGCGAACCGGCCGGTTTCGACGACCTCGCGCGCTCGCTGGCCGCCGGAGCCAGGCAGAGGAACGAGCGGCTGTCGGGCTCGATCTGCGACGCGCTGCTGGCGCCGACCCCGGGCGACGTCACCTTCCCGCTGGCCCGCGCCCTGCTCGGCCCCGGGCTGGTGGTCAGCGACGACGAGGTGCTCGACGCGATGGAAGTGGCGTTCCGCGAGTTCAAGATCGTGGTCGAGCCGGGCGGCGCGGTGGCGCTGGCCGCGGCGCTGACCGGCAAGCTGCCGGTCAGGGACCGTGCCGTCGCCGTGGTCTGCTCCGGCGGCAACGTCGACCACGCGACCTACGCCCGCGCGCTCGCCCGGCACGCGGCATGACCATGACGGGGCGGCGCCGGCGCAACTGGCGGCTCGCCTTCTGGATCAGCCTCGCCAGCCTGCTGGTCAGCGGCTACTTCGGCTTCCGCGTCGGCGACGAGACGCCGCTGCGCGGGGCGCTGCTGGGGATGCTGAGCTCGCTGGCCATCGCCACCCCGATCATCGTGTTCGAACTGCAGGGCCAGCGGCTCGCGCTCGCGCGGCGCCTGTCCCGGCTGCCGCTGCCGCTGTACTTCGTTGCCCGCGTCCTGCTGTACGTCGCCATCATCGTGGTCGGCCTGACGCTGGCTCGGCTGGTGGTCGACGGCAGCGACTTCCGCCTCGCCGAGATCTTCCAGGGCGGAGGCTTCGCCTTCTCGGTCGCGATGTCGATCCTCGCCAACCTCGCGATCCAGGTCGGCCACCTGCTCGGCTTCGGCACGCTGGCGAACCTGCTGAGCGGCCGCTACACGCGCCCGCGTCCCGAGCACCGCGCGTTCCTGCTGATCGACATGAAGGGCTCGACCGGGCTGGCCGAGCAGCTCGGGCCGGTGCGCTTCCACCACCTGCTGAACGACTTCTTCCGCGACGTCGCCGACGGCGCGCTGGAATGCGGCGCGGAGATCCACAAGTACGTCGGCGACGAGGCGATCCTGACCTGGCGGCTGCGCGGCGACACGATCGACGGCGACGTGCTCGCCTGCCCGTTCGTGGTCCGCGACCTGATCGCGGCCAGGGACGAGACCTACCGCCGGCTCTACGGCGGCGCACCGGGCTTCCGCGCCGCGCTCCACTGCGGCGAGATCGTCACCGGCCAGATCGGCGACGTGCGCCGCGAGATCGCCTTCGTCGGCGACACGCTGAACGTCGCGGCCCGCCTGCTCGAGGCGGCCCGCACCGCGGGTCACGACGTCCTGGTGTCCGAGGACCTGCTGGCGCGCGCCGCGCTGCCGCCCGGGATCGTGGCACGGCCCCTGCCGGCGCTGGAGGTGCGCGGCCGCGCGGCCGACCTCGCGATCGCCGCGCTGGAAGCCGGCTAGGCGGGCTTGCGCACCGGCGCCGCCGGCTTGGCGCCGCCCCGGCGGTCGAGCAGGCTGCCGAGGATGCCCTTGGGCAGGAAGATGATGAACAGCACCAGCAGCAGGCCGTAGACCAGGTTGTCCCAGCCGACCGCCTTGGTGCCGAAGAAGATGCGCAGGAACTCGGCCAGCAGCAGCGTGATCACCGCGCCCACCGTCGGCCCCAGCGACACGTAGATCCCGCCGACCACGACCGCGAACACCATCTGCAGCGACACCGAGATGCCGCTCACCGTGTCGGGCGAGATGAACATCTGGTACTGGCAGTAGAGCGCGCCGGCGAACGCGGTCATCAGCGCGCTGATCACCGTGATGCGCAGCTTCTGGGCGGTGACGTTGACGCCCGCGGCCGCGGCGGCGTCCTCGTCCTCCGAGATCGCCTCGAGCGCGTAGCGCGACATGCCGCGGTCGACCGCGTACCAGATCACGAGGCCGACCAGCCAGACGCCCAGGGCGATCAGGTACCACACCGCCTTGTCGTCGAACTGCAGCGCCCACAGGTGGCTGCCCTTGGTGCGCTCCGGCGTCATGCCGAGCGAGCCGCCGGTCCAGTCGCGGGTCGCGGTGATGACCTGCAGCACGATGCCCGACAGCGCCAGCGTCACCAGCGCGAAGTAGTGGCCGGTGATGCGGAAGCGGAAGCAGGGATAGGCCACGACAAGTGCCAGCACGCCGGCGCACAACAGCGCGATCGGGATGCCGAGCCACGGCGTCAGGCCGGCGTGGTTCCACAGCAGCGCCGTGACGTAGGCGCCGACGCCCATGAAGCCGCCATGGCCCAGCGACACCAGCCCGAAACGCCCCATCATCGACCACGAGGTGTAGGCGAACGACCAGATCAGGATCAGGATCAGGATGTGCAGGTGGTAGCTGTCGCGGTGCACGAACGGCAGCGCGACCAGCACCACCAGGGCGATCGGCCAGGCGAGGCGCGGGTTCACGCTCATGACCGCCTCGCCAGCAGGCCGGCCGGCCTGATGAACATCATCAGGATGAAGAAGGCGAAGGCCAGCACGTAGCCCCACTCGAGGTCGGAGAACAGGCCGCCCAGCGAGATGATCTCGGCGAAGACGAAGGCCGCGACGAAGCCGCCGACGAAGTTGCCCAGCCCGCCGAGCACGCAGATCAGGAAGGTGATCGGGCCGAACGACAGGCCGACGAAGGGATGGACGTCGTACTGCAACACCAGCAGGCAGGCCGCCAGTCCCGCCAGCGCGCCACCCAGCGCCGAGGTCACGAGGTAGATGCGCTTGGTGTCGACGCCCATCAGCGCCATGATCTCGCGGTCCTGCGCGATCGCCCGGATCGCCGTGCCGGTGTAGGTCCGGGTCATGAACAGGTAGACCACCACCATGCCGACCAGCGCTGCGCCGAACGCCAGCAGGCGCGAGTAGCTGAAGTGCATCTCGGCGAAGGTCAGCACCGGCAGGCGGATGCCGAGGTTGCGGAAGTCGATGCCGAACGCCACGGTGGCGAAGCTCTGCAGCACGAACAGCACGCCGCCGGTCGCCAGCAGCTGGTTGATCGGCGGCCCCGACAGCAGCGGCTCGATCACCAGGAAGTGCAGCGCCGCGCCCAGCCCGGCGACCAGCAGGATGGCGATCGGCGCGGCCAGCCAGTAGCTGAAACCGAACGACTGCACCATGAAGTACATGCCGTACATGCCGATCATCACCAGCTCGGCGTAGCAGATCCAGGTCACGTCGATGACGCCGAAGATCAGGTTGAGGCCGAGCGCCAGCAGCGCCAGCAGGCCGCCCAGCAGGATGCCGTTGACCACGGCCTCCAGCAGGTAGATGTCGAAGATCTCGAGGAAAGATCCCATCGCCTGCGCTCCGTTCCTAGACGCCGAGGTAGGCTTGCTTGACCGAGTCGCTGGCCAGCAGCTCGGCCGCGCTGCCCGAGGCGCGGATCGAGCCGGCCTCCAGCAGGTAGGCGCGGTCGACCACCTTCAGCACCTGCTGCACGTTCTGCTCGACGATCAGCACGGTCAGGCCGCCGCCCCGGATGCGCTTCACCAGCTCGAAAACCTGCTGCACCACCACTGGCGCGAGGCCGGCCGACGGCTCGTCGAGCAGAAGGAGCCGCGGGTCGCTCATCAGCGCCCGGCCGATCGCGCACATCTGCTGCTCGCCGCCCGACATCGTGCCGGCCATCTGGTGGCGGCGCTCCTTCAGGCGCGGGAACAGGTCGAACACGAACTCCAGCCGCTCGGCGTAGCGCGCCCGCGCCTTGGGCAGGAAGGCGCCCATGCGCAGGTTGTCCTCGACGCTGAGCCGCGGGAACAGCCGTCGGTTCTCCGGCACGTGGGCGATGCCGAGGCCGACGATCTGGTGCGCCGGCGTCGCCACCACGTCGGTGCCCTCCATCGCGATGCTGCCGCGCATCGGCCGGATCAGGCCGGAGATCACGCGCATCAGCGTCGTCTTGCCGGCGCCGTTGGGACCGATCACGCCGACCGCCTCGCCGGCCCGGACGTCGAGGTCGATGCCGAACAGCGCCTGGAAGCTGCCGTAGCCCGCGTCGATGCCGCGCAGCGCCAGCATCAACGCCTCGCCTGCGCGGCGACCGCCTGGGTCGCGTCGGCGTCGGTGCCGAGGTAGACCTCGACGACGCGCGGGTCGTGCGCGACCTCGCTCGGCAGGCCCTCGCTGATCTTCTCGCCGTGGTCGAGCACCATGACGCGATCGACCACGCGCATCAGCACCCCCATGATGTGCTCGACCCAGATGATGGTGATGCCGAGCTCGTCGCGGATGTTGCGCAGCATCTCGGCGGCCTGGTCCATCTCGGCCTCGTCGAGGCCGCCCAGGCTCTCGTCGGCCAGCAGGAGCTTGGGCCCGGTCGCCAGCGCCTTGGCGAGTTCCAGCTTCTTCAGGCCGGCCGCGCCCAGCCCGTCGACCGGCGCGGCGCGGTCGGTCGGCAGGCCGACCATGGCGAGTGCCCGGGTCGCGGCCTGCTCGGCCTCTCCGCGGCTGCGGCCGCCCTGCCCGTAGTAGCCCGCGAGGACCACGTTCTCGAAGATCGAGAGGCGGCGAAAGGGCCGCGGGATCTGGAAGGTGCGGCCGACGCCGCGGTTGATGATGCGGTGCGACGGCAGCCCGGCCAGTTCCTGGCCGTCGAACCGGATCGATCCCGCCGAGGGCGGGAACGTTCCGGACAGCATGTTGAAGATGGTGCTCTTGCCCGAGCCGTTCGGGCCGATCAGGCCGAGGATCTCGCCCTGCGCGACCTCGAACGACACGCCGTTCACCGCCGTGAAGCCGCCGAAGCGCTTGACCAGGCCGTCGACGACCAGCACGGAGCGGCGCCCGGCCCGGCTACTTGCTCGAGTAGGTCGTGCCGGCCGGCAGCGGCAGCACGGCCTCGCGCTGGGCCTGGCTCTTGGGCCACACCACGTACGACTTGTCGTCGATGTACTGGATGACGACCGGGAAGCTGCGCTCGTTCTGGCCGGCCATCGGCGCGCCGTCGCCGAAGAACTTGACGCCGAAGCCCAGCATGGTGCCGCCCTCCGGGATGTCGACCTCGAGCGCCGCCTTGCGCAGCGCGTCGGGATCGACGCCGCCATACTTCTTGATCGCGCGCGGCAGCACCTCGGTCAGGAACAGGTAGGTGTTCGACGCCGCCATGCCAACGTGGGCGGAACGGATGGCGACGCCCGGCTTCACCTTGTCGAACTCCTCGCCGACCATCTTGATCACCGGCGGCAGCTTGGGATCGAGCGTCTTCTCGTTGGTCAGCCAGATCGAGATCGGGTCGGTGTTGAAGAAGTAGTTGACGTCCTTGCCCAGCCCTTCCTTGAGCTTCTCGTAGACGCCGTAGCCTGCGCCGTGACCGATCAGGGCCTGGAACTTCAGCCCCTGCTCGCGCGCCTGGCGCAGCAGCAGCGTGATGTCGGGGTTGTAGCCGGTGTGGAAGACCACGTCCGGCCGCGCCCGCTTCAGCTTGGTGACCAGCGCCGACAGGTCGGGCGCGGTCGCCGAGTAGCCTTCCTTCAGGACGACGTTGAAGCCGGCCTTCTTGGCGCCGGCCTCGTTGCCCTTGGAGACGTCGACGCCGTACGAGCCGTCCTCGTGGATGATCGCGACCCGCAGGTCCTTCGGCTCCTTGCCGAACTTGGCCTTGGCGTGCTGCTCGACGAAGTCCATCGTCATCAGGCCGAACTGGTTGCCGCTGGCCTGCGGCCGGAACACGTACTTGAGGTTCTTGTTCTCGAGCACCGCCGACGAGATGCAGGTCGTGATCCACATGAAGTTCTTCAGCTGCTCGACGCGCGCGGCCACCGGCACGCACTGCGCCGACGAGAAGAAGCCGAGCAGCATGTTGACCTTTTCCTGCTCGATCAGCCGCACCGCCTCGTTGATGGCGACGTCCGGCTTGCTCTGGGCGTCGGCGTAGACGGCCTCGATCTTGTAGCCCTCGACCCCGCCCTGCTTGATGAAGTTGTCGAGCATGATCTTGGCGCCGATGTACTGGAGCTCGGAGCCGCCGCCGGCCAGCGGGCCGGTGAGGTCGTAGATGACGCCGATCTTGATCTTCTTTTCCTGTGCGACGGCGGAGGCTGCGAACCCGAACGCGGCAGCAACGGCCATGGCACCACCCACGAGGCGGGCCACCATGCTCTTGGACATCAAGTCCTCCCTGTGCAATCGACGCTTAGGCGTTCTGATCTGGCCCGCATCACACGGAACGCGGGAGGAGATGTCAAGCGCCGCCCGTCGAGGTCACGGGCGATCCTCAGGGCCGGTCGTCGCCGGGCGTCACCACGTCGAACATCAGGGCCGGCGCCGGGTCGAGCATCCCGAACAGCGCCGCCAGCCGCGACGGGTCGCCCTCGATCCGCAGCGCGCCCGACTGCACCGCCTCGACCGGCGTCGTCCTGCGCACCACGATCGCGTCGAGCGTCGCCCGCGTCGTGGTGACGGTGGCCGCCGCCGCTTCCGCGAACGCGCCGAGGCGGTGGCTGAGCGTGCAGTGCTTCAGGGTCAGCGCCAGCTTCTCGTCGCGGTCGGTGAAGTGCCAGTTGATCACCATCGACTGGCCGGCCGCCTTGGCGGCGTCGAGCCGGATCGCCATCAGGTCGAACAGCAGGTCGCTCGACAGGCCGGCGAGCGTGTCGGCGCCGATGCCGCCGCGCAGCGGCACCTGGAAGACGCCGTGGCGCAGTTCCTGCGCGCCGTACAGGAAGGCGTTGCGCCAGGTCGCCGACTCGGCCTGGTAGCCCATCTGCTCGAGCGCGTCGGCGCACAGCGCCCGGGCCTCGCGGTTGCCGGGCTCGGCGTAGACGACCTCCTTCATCACCTGCGCCACCCAGCGGTACTCGCCCTTCGCATAGTCGGCGCGGGCGCGTTCGATCGCGGCGGCGGCGCCGCCCATGTACTCGACGAACTTCCGCGCCGTGGCGACCGGCGGCAGCGGGTGCAGGTTGCAGGGGTTGCCGTCGTACCAGGACAGGTAGCGCTGGTAGACCGCCTTCACGTTGTGGCTGACCGTGCCGTAGTAGCCGCGCACGCTCCAGCGCTCGGCCAGCCCGGGCGGCAGGTCGATCGCCTCGGCGATCTCGGCCGGCCGCCAGCCGCGGTTCATGTAGCGCAGGGTCTGGTCGTGGACGTGCTTGTAGAGGTCGCGCTGCGACTCGAGGTGGTCGAGCACGGCGGCGCGGCCGAACACCGGCCAGTGGTGCTGGCCGATCAGGATGTCGGACTGCGGCGCGTAGTGCGCGATCGCGTCGGAGATGTAGCGCGCCCAGATCCGCGGGTCGCGCGCCACCGCGCCGCGCAGCGGGATGAAGTTGTGCAGCAGCGGGCAGGCGTTCTCCGCCATGTTGAGCACGCCGAGCTGCGGGTAGAACATGTGCATCTCGGCCGGCGCCTCGGTCTCGGGCGCGAGCTGGAAGACGATGCGGACGCCGTCGACCACGTGCTCCTCGACCGGCTTCTCGATGCTGAGGGTCGGCGCGATCAGGCCGGGCGTGCCGCGGGCCACGCCCTTGCCCAGCCCGGCATCGACCTGGCCGCGCGGGCCGCGCGGCAGCAGGTGGCCGAACTGGAACTGGGCGCGCCGCATCATCGGCATGCCGGCCAGCACGTTCTCGCCGCTCGCCGCCTCCATGAAGCCGGCCGGCGCGATCACCGCGACCTTGCCGGCGCGCACGTCGGCCTCGTCGATGACGCCGCGCACGCCGCCGTAATGGTCGAGGTGGCTGTGGGTGTAGATCACCGCCACCACCGGCTTGCGCGGCCGGTGGGCGCAGTAGAGGTCGAGCGCCGCCCGCGCCACTTCCGCCGTGGTCAGCGGGTCGATCACGATCAGGCCGCTGTCGCCCTCGATCACCGTCATGTTGGCGATGTCGAAGCCGCGCAGCTGGTAGAGTCGCTCGGTCACCTTGAACAGGCCGTTGGCCATGTTGAGGCGGGCGATGCGCCACAGGCTGGGATTGACCGTGGCCGGCGCGAGCTCGCCGTCGATGAAGGCGTACTCGCCCAGGTTCCACAGCACCGTGCCGCTGCCGGCCTTGACCACGCCGTCCGGCACCGGCGCGACCAGGCCGCGCCCGGCCGCCTCGAAGTCGCGCCGGTCGGCGAAGTCGAGCTTCGCCGCCATCGCCCGGTTGGCGGCGCGGGTCGCCGCCTCGGCGTCGCGCGCGGCGTCGAGGTGCGTGGCCGGAACCGGCACCGCGGAAGCGGTCGTCATCGTCCTAGCCCTCGACCTTGATGTCGTTGTCCCTGACCACCTTGGTCCAGCGCACGGTCTCGGCCTTGAGCTTGTCGAGGTAGGCCTCGGGCGTGCTCCCGGTGGTGAAGAAGCCGAGTTCGCCGAACCGCTTCCTGACCTCGGCGTCCTTGATGACCTCGAGGCAGAGCGCGTTGAGCCGCTCGATCACCGGCCGCGGCGTGCCGGCCGGCGCGACCAGGCCGTAGTACACGGCGCCGACCATGTCGGGCATGCCGATCTCGACCACCGTCGGCACGTCGGGGCACATCGGCGAGCGCTCGGCCGAGGCCACGACCAGGCCCTTCATGCGCCCGGCCTTGACGTGGTTGCCGGTCGGCAGGACGACGTCGCAGATCATCGGCACGTGGCCCGCCAGCACGTCGCGGATGGCGTCGGCCGAACCCTTGTAGCCGACCACTTCCATGTTGAGCTTGTTGCGCGACTTGAACAGCTCCATCCACAGGTGCGGCTGGTTGCCGATGCCCGAGGTCGCGAACCGGACCCTCTGCGGCTGCCGGTTCACCCACTCGGCGAACTCGGGCCAGGTCCGGGCCGGGATGTCGTTGTTGAAGGCGATCAGGTCGGGGATGTCGGCCAGCGTCGAGATCGGCTGGAAGTCCCTGAGCGGCTCGTAGGGCTGCTTCAGGCCGAGCGCGGCGTTGGTCGCCAGCGTCGTCGTGCCGAGCAGCAGCGTGTGGCCGTCGGGCTTCGACTTGGCCACCAGCTCCATGCCGATGATGGTGTTGCCGCCGCCGCGGTTCTCGACGATCACCTGCTGGCCGAGCAGGGCCGACATCTTCTCGGCGACCAGCCGCCCGGCCGTGTCGGTGGCGCCGCCGGGGATGTAGGGCACCACGATCTTCACCTGCTGGCTGGGCCACGCCTGCGCGCGCACCGCGCCGGCGCCCACGATCGTCCAGCCCCCAGCCATCATGCCGCCGGCCGCCAGCACGCTGCGTCGCTTGAGCATCGAAGTCCTCCCTGTTCGTTGCAGGGAGCCTACTCCGCCGGCTTCACCACCGCACGGCTCATGTCGCGGTCGCCGGGCAGGAAGGCGAGCGCGATCGCGCCGGCCAGCGACACCCCGGCCAGCACCATCAGCACCACCGGGAAGCCGGCCGCCTTCACGGTCGGGCCGATCAGCGCCACCACCACCGAGCTGATGCCGAAGCCGATCGCGAGGCGCGCGCCGGTGACGCGGCTGCGCATGCGGTCGTCGATGTACTTCACGACCATGGCGTCGGTGAACGGGATGGCGCCGAACACCAGCAGCATGTAGCCGATCGCCACGACGAACAGCGCCCAGTCCTCGACCTGCGAGGCGAGCAGGAACAGCGGCACCTGCATCAGCACGATCGGCACGTAGATCGCCTTGAGCGGGAAGCGGTCGATCAGCTTGCCGACCACGAGCTGGGCGAACGAGGCCAGCGAGAAGATCACGAACAGCATCAGCGCCAGCTCGGCCGGGTCCTGCACCGCGCCCTTGACGCGCTCGCGCAGCAGCTCGCCGTTGCCGTTGGTGGTGAAGTTGAAGACGATGCTGCCGGTCACCGCGGTGAAGGTCATGATCGCGAACACCCGCGCCATCATCGCCTTGGGCAGGTCGTTCATCTTGGCCTTGCGCTGCGCCGGCGCGGTGTCCTCGCGCGGCACCAGGACCACGAAGGTCACCGCGCAGGCGAGGCAGATCACGCCGGGGATGATGTAGGCCATCTGCCAGCCGAAGCGCTGGGCGATGTAGACCGAGACGCCGGCGGCGATGGCGATGCCCATGTTGCCGGCCAGCCCGTTGACGCCGATCGTGAAGCCCGGGTTCTTCGCCTTCTGCACCAGCATCGGGATGCCGACCGGGTGGTAGATCGAGGCGAAGGCGCCCATCAGGGTGAGGGCGATGCCGATCTGCCACTTGTTGGTGCACAGCGCGATCAGCAGCGCCGACACGCCCATGCCGGCGAAGAAGATCACCATCATGATCCAGCGGCCCCACAGGTCGCCGAGCCGGCCGCTCAGGATCGAGCCGGCGCCGAACATGAACAGGGCGCCGTAGTTGAACGGCGTCAGCTCGGTCCACTCGACGCCCCAGACCCCGGCGATCACGCCCCAGCTGTAGGCGAACACGACCAGGATCCAGTGATCCATGGCGTGGCCGATGTTGAGCAGGATCGAGGTCGGGCTGGTGTGACTCATTCTCGTTTCCTCCGGTCGCCGAGGGTAACCGTGGCCCCCGTGTCTGTCTTGCGCTAACCTGCCAACATATGTCGCGAAACGGACAACCGCGCTCCACCGATCCCCGGGACTACCAGCGGGTGCCGCGGGCGGTCGCGGCGATGCCCAAGGACTTCGCGGCCGCTTCCGCGGTCGCGCCGCACCGCCACGAGCGCGCCCAGCTGATCCACGCCACCAACGGCACCATGCGGGTTTCGACCGACCGCGGCGTCTGGGTGGTGCCGCCGCAGCGGGCGCTGTGGATGCCGGCCGGCATCGAGCACTCGATCGCGATGCTGTCGGACGTCACCATGCGCACCCTGTACCTGCGCGACGACGCCGCGCCGTTCATGCCCGGGAACTGCCGCGTGCTGCCGGTGTCGCCGTTGCTGCGCGAGCTGATCGTGCGCGCCACCGAGCTGCCGCTGCAGTACGACGAGGACGGCCCGGCCGGCCACGTCGTCGCCCTGATCCTGGCCGAACTGGAGGGCCTGCAGTCCCTGCCCCTGCAGTTGCCGATGCCGGCCGATCCCGGCCTGCGCGGCCTCTGCCAGGCGCTGCTCGACGATCCCGGCGATCCCCGGCCGTTGGCGGCGTGGGCGCGGCCGCTGCATGCCAGCGCCCGTACCCTGGCCCGCCGCTTCCAGCGCGAGACCGGGCTCAGCTTCGGCGCCTGGCGCCAGCAGGCGCGCGTGCTCGAGGCGATGGGCCGGCTGGCCGGCGGCGCGCCGGTGACCCAGGTCGCGCTCGACCTCGGGTACGACAGCGTCAGCGCCTTCAGCGCCATGTTCCGCCGCGCGGCCGGCGCGCCTCCCAGCGCCTGGCGGCACCCGCCGTCCGAATCGCGGTAAAGCCCCTCGCGACCTGTGGCTTTGTCGTTCCATCCCAAGCAGTTAGCGCACAGGGTTCTTGACGGCGCGGACGCAAATCCCCCCAATGCGCCTCCATTTTCTTGTAAACTGTCATTCATCTCGCCGCTCAAGGGCGCCCGGAGTTTCTGTTGAAGCCGACCGACATCAAGAACCCCGACTACTTCCACAAGGTCGTCGACTGCCAGTGGGCCTGTCCCGCCCACACTCCGGTCCCCGAGTACATCCGACTGATCGCCCACGGGCGCTACTCGGATGCCTACATGATCAACTGGAAGAGCAACGTCTTCCCGGGAATCCTCGGCCGCACCTGCGACCGTCCGTGCGAGCCGGCCTGCCGCCGCAGCCGCGTCGAGGACGAGACGCTGGTCAAGGGCAAGCGCGAGCCGGTGGCGATCTGCCGTCTCAAGCGCGTCGCCGCCGACTACAAGTCCGACGACGTCAAGGCGCGCATGCCCAAGGCGCCGGCCAAGAACGGCAAGCGCGTCGCCTGCATCGGCGGCGGCCCGTCGTCGCTGACGGTGGCGCGCGACCTCGCCGTGCTCGGCTACGAGATCACGATCTACGAGCAGGATCCCAAGCTCGGCGGCTTCATCCGCACCCAGATCCCGCACTTCCGCCTGCCCGAGTCGGTGATCGACGAGGAAGTCGGCTACATCACCGGCATCGGCAACATCGAGTTCCGCCGCCAGCGCGTCGAGTCGCTGAAGGGCGTGCTGGCCGAGGGCTACGACGCGGTGTTCGTCGGCTCCGGCGCGCCGCGCGGCCGCGAGCTCGACGTGCCGGGCCGCAAGGAAGCGGCGGCCAACATCCACATCGGCATCGACTGGCTGTCGTCGGTCTCGTTCGGCCACGTCACCTCGGTCGGCAAGCGCGTGATCGTGCTGGGCGGCGGCAACACCGCGATGGACTGCTGCCGCACCGCCCGCCGCCTCGGCGGCCAGGACGTCAAGGTGATCGTCCGCTCGGGCTTCGACGAGATGAAGGCGTCTCCGTGGGAGAAGGAGGACGCCATGAACGAGGACATCCCGATCCTCAACATGCTCGTCCCCAAGGAAGTGACGCACGAGAACGGCAAGATCACCGGCGTGACCTTCGAGAAGGTCAAGGCCGAGTACGACGCCAAGGGCCGCCGCTCGCTGGTGCCGTCGGGCGAGCCCGACGAGCATCACGCGTGCGACGACGTGCTGGTCGCGATCGGCCAGGAGAACGCCTTCCCGTTCATCGAGAAGGATGCCGGCGTCGAGTTCGACCGCTGGGGTCTGCCCAAGCTCAACGAGGCGACGCTGCAGAGCACCAACCCGAAGGTCTTCTTCGGCGGCGACGCGGCGTTCGGCCCCAAGAACATCATCTGGGCGGCCGCGCACGGCCACGAGGCCGCGACCTCGATCCACAAGGTGCTGTCGGGCGAGAACCCCGAGGAGCGCCCCGCTCCCGGCGTCAACATCGTCAGCCAGAAGATGGGCATCCACGAGTGGAGCTACGACAACGCCCCCACCATCGACCACCGTTTCAAGGTGCCGCACCGCGCCAAGGACGAGTCGCTGAAGGACATCATGGCCGAGGTCGAGCTCGGCTTCGACCCGGCGCTCGCCTTCAAGGAGGCGCAGCGCTGCCTGAACTGCGACGTGCAGACCGTGTTCACCGGCACGCTGTGCATCGAGTGCGACGCCTGCGTCGACATCTGCCCGATGGATTGCATCACCTTCACCGAGAACGGTGAGGAGAAGGAAATCCGTCACCGGCTCAACGCGCCGGCCCTCAACGGCACGCAGGACCTCTACGTCGGCAACGACCTCAAGACCGGCCGCATCATGGTCAAGGACGAGGACGTCTGCCTTCATTGCGGTCTGTGCGCCGAACGTTGCCCGACGGGCGCGTGGGACATGCGCAAGTATTTCATCGAGATGACCCACGCGGAGCACGCATGCCGCAAGCAATAGCCGCCGTTAACGACTTCGTCGTCAAGTTCGCCAACGTCAACGGGTCGGGCTCGGCGTCCGCCAACGAGCTGTTCGCGCGTTCGATCCTGCGGATGGGCGTGCCGGTCAGCCCGCGCAACATCTTCCCGTCCAACATCCAGGGCCTGCCGACCTGGTACGAGGTCCGCGTCACCGAGCGCGGCTGGCTCGGCCGTCGCGGCGGCGTCGACATGATGGTCGCGATGAACCCGCAGACCTGGGCCGAGGACGTCAAGGAGATCAGCCCCGGCGGGTACCTGTTCTACGACAGCACCAAGCCGATGCCGTCGTCGGCGTTCCGCGACGACATCAACGTCATCGGCGTGCCGCTGACCGCGATCACCAACGCGACCTACACCGACGCCCGCCAGCGCCAGCTGTTCAAGAACATCATCTACGTCGGCGCGCTGTCGGTCCTGCTCGACATCGATCCCGAGGCGATCAAGAAGCTGTTCTCCGAGCAGTTCAAGGGCAAGGAAAAGCTGCTGGACTCGAACGTCCGGGCGCTCAACCTCGGCCGCGACTGGGCGACCCAGCACCTCGACCCGTCGGCGGTGAAGATCAAGGTCAGGCCGGCGAACAACGTCGGCAACCGCATCTTCGTCGAGGGCAACAGCGCGGCCGCGCTGGGCGCCGTCTACGGCGGCGCCACGGTCTGCGCCTGGTACCCGATCACGCCGTCGTCGTCGCTGGCCGAGGGCTTCCAGGCCCACTGCAAGCGGCTGCGCCACGACAAGGACGGCAAGGCCCGCTACGCCATCGTCCAGGCCGAGGACGAGCTCGCCTCGATCGGCATGGTGATCGGCGCCGGCTGGAACGGCGCCCGCGCCTTCACCGCGACCTCGGGTCCGGGCATCTCGCTGATGACCGAGTTCATCGGGCTGGCCTACTTCGCCGAGGTCCCGGCGGTGATCGTCAACGTGCAGCGCGGCGGCCCGTCGACCGGCATGCCGACCCGCACCCAGCAGTCCGACCTCCTGTCCTGCGCCTACGCCTCGAACGGCGACACCAAGCACGTGCTGCTGTTCCCCGAGGACCCGCGCGAGTGCTTCGAGTTCACCGCCGACGCGCTCGACCTCGCCGACCGGCTGCAGACGCCGGTGTTCGTCATGACCGACCTCGACATCGGCATGAACCACCGCCTGTGCGAGCCGTTCGAGTGGGACGAGAAGCGGGTCTACGACCGCGGCAAGGTGATGACCGCCGAGGAACTCGAGGCCGGCAAGAACTTCGGCCGCTACCTCGACGTCGACGGCGACGGCATCCCGTTCCGCACCTACCCGGGCACCCACCCGACCAAGGGCTCGTACTTCACCCGCGGCACGACCAAGGACGAGTACGCGCGCTATTCCGAGGAAGGCCCGGTCTACGTCCGCAACATGGAGCGCCTGCAGCGCAAGTTCGACACGGCGCGCAAGATCGCGCCGCAGCCGATCCGCTACTCGTCGCCCAAGCCGACCCGCTACGGCGTAATCTACTTCGGCTCGACCAGCCCGGCGATGGCCGAGGCGATCGAGCAGCTGGAGGCCGAGGGCAACCACGTCAACGCGCTGCGCGTGCGGTCCTTCCCGTTCGCGCAGTCGGTCGAGGACTTCATCCTCGAGCACGACCGCGTCTTCGTGGTCGAGCAGAACCGCGACGGCCAGCTGCGCTCGATGATCATGAACGAGTTCACGCTCGACGCGCGCAACCTGGTCCCGGTGCTGCATTACGACGGCACCCCGATCACCGCGCGCTTCATCTCCGGCGAGATCGCCAAGAAGCTCGCCCAGTTCAAGGTCGTTTCCTTCGAGAAGGCAGCGTCATGACGTTCATCGCCAAGCCCAAGCTGCACCATCCCTCGCTGGTCAAGAACAAGGCCGGCTACACCCGCCGCGACTACGAGGGCGCGGTCTCGACGCTGTGCGCCGGCTGCGGCCACGACTCGATCAGCGCCGCCATCGTGCAGGCCTGCTTCGAGCTCGACATCCTGCCGCACCAGGTCGCCAAGCTGTCGGGCATCGGCTGCTCGTCGAAGTCCCCGACCTACTTCGTCAGCGCCAGCCACGGCTTCAACACCGTGCACGGCCGCATGCCGTCGGTGATGACCGGCGCCAACCTCGCCAACCGCGACCTGATCTACCTCGGCGTGTCGGGCGACGGCGACTCGGCCTCGATCGGGCTGGGCCAGTTCGCCCACGTCATGCGGCGCGGCGTCAACATGACCTACATCGTCATGAACAACGGCGTGTACGGCCTGACCAAGGGCCAGTTCTCGGCCACCGCCGACAAGGGCTCGATCAGCAAGAAGGGCGCCGCCAACAACGACGAGCCGATCGACATGGTGTCGATGGCGATCCTGATGGGCGCGACCTTCGTCGGCCGCTCGTTCTCGGGCGACAAGCACCAGCTGGTGCCGCTGATCAAGGCGGCGATGGCGCACAAGGGCGCGGCCTTCCTCGACGTCATCAGCCCGTGCGTGGCCTTCAACAACCACGCCGGCTCGACCAAGAGCTACGACTACGTCCGCGAGCACAACGAGGCCCTGAACCGCCTCGACTTCATCACCGGGCGCGACGAGATCACGACCCAGTACGACCCCGGCACGCTGACCACGGTGCAGCAGCACGACGGCTCGGTGCTGCGCCTGCGCAAGCTCGGCGAGGACTACGACCCGGCCGACAAGATCGCGGCCATGAAGCGCGTCCAGGAAGGCCTCGCCGCCGGCGAGGTCGTGACCGGCCTGCTCTACGTCGACCCCAGCCCGAAGGACCTGCATCACCACCTCAACACGGTCGATGCCCCGCTCAACACGCTCGGCACGCCGGACCTCTGCCCCGGCAAGGCGGCGCTGGACAAGATCAACGCCTCGCTGCGCTGATCGCGTCCTCCTCGAGGAGTCGCGAAGGCCCGCCTCACCGGCGGGCCTTCTGCTTTTTGGCTTCCTCCCTGCGCGTCAGCGCGGGGAGGTGTCCGCGCAGCGGACGGAGGGGTCGGGCCTCAGGACCCGTGCCCCCTCCGTCGCCGATGACGGCGACACCTCCCCATGCTCGCGCATGGGGAGGAAAAAAGACGGCGCGGCCTCAGACATGAAGCGCCTCGCCGAGCGCGCGCAGCGAGGCCTCGTGGAAGGCCTCGCCCAGCGTCGGGTGAGCGTGGATGGTGCCGGCGATGTCCTCGAGCCGGGCGCCCATCTCGATCGCCAGGCCGAACGACGCCGACAGCTCGGAGACGCCGGCGCCGACCGCGGCGATGCCGAGCACGAGGTGGTTGTCGGCGCGCGCCACCACCCGCACGAAGCCCTCCTCCGCCGCCATGGTCAGGGCCCGGCCGTTGGCCTGGAACGGGAACTGCGCCGTCACGATCTCGCGGCCGGCGGCGCGCGCGGCGTCGGGCGACAGGCCGACGCTGACGATCTCGGGATCGGTGAAGCACACCGCCGGGATCGCGGTGGCGTCGAAGGTGCGGCGCTGGCCGGCGATGCCCTCGGCCACGACCACGCCCTGCGCCATCGCGCGGTGCGCCAGCATCGGCTCGCCGGTGAGGTCGCCGACCGCCCAGACGTTGCGCATCGAGGTCGCGCAGCGCTCGTCGACCGCCACGAACCGGCCGGCCATGGCGAGGTCGAGCCGCTCCAGGCCGAAGCCCTCGAGCCGCGCCCGCCGGCCGGTCGCGACCAGCACCTTGTCCGCCGGCAGCACGCGCCGGCCCTCGCCCGCCAGCGCCAGCCCGCCTTCCGCCAGGCCGGCGGCGCGGGCATTGGTCAGCACCTCGACGCCCAGCGCCTTGAGCCGCCGCGCCACCGGCCGCACCAGGTCGGCGTCGTAGAGCGGCAGCAGCCGCCCGGTCGCCTCGACGATCGTCACCGTCGCGCCGAGCTTGGCCCACGCCGTGCCGAGTTCGAGCCCGATGTAGCCGCCGCCGACCACGACCAGGCGCCGCGGCACCTCGGGCAGCGACAGCGCCTCGGTCGACGAGATCACCTTGCCGCCGAACGGCAGGCCGGGCAGCGGCGTCGGCTCCGAGCCGGTGGCCAGCACGACGTGCTCGGCGCGCACGACCTGCGGGCCGGTGTCGGTGTCGATGCGCGCCGACTTGCCGTCCAGCATCTCGGCCGGACCGTGCAGGATCTTGACGTTGTGGCGCTTGAGCAGCGTGCCGACGCCGCCGGTCAGCCGGCCGACCACGCCGCCCTTCCATTCCATCGTGCGCGCCAGCTCGAGCGTCGGCCGCTCGACGCAGATGCCGAGCGGCGCGTGCGCGGCCTGCGCGACGGCCTGGTGGAACGCCTCGGCGGCGTGGATCAGCGCCTTCGACGGGATGCAGCCGACGTTGAGGCAGGTGCCGCCCAGGCCGCCCTCGGGCCCGCCCTGCTCGGCCAGCACGACGTCGAGGCCGAGCTGGCCGGCGCGGATCGCGGTGACGTAGCCGCCGGGGCCGCCGCCCACCACCAGCACCTTGGCATTGATGTCGGCCATCTCATCCCTCGATGAAGATCGTGGCGGGCGTCTCGAGCAGCGCCTTGAGGCGCTGCACGAAGCGGGCGGCGTCGTGGCCGTCGACCACGCGGTGATCGAACGACGCGCTGAGGTTCATCATGGTGCGCGGCACGAAGGCGCCGCCCTGCCAGACCGGCCGCACCGCCTGCTTGTTGACGCCGACGATCGCGACCTCGGGCAGGTTGAGCACCGGCGTCGAGACGATGCCGCCCAGCGCGCCGAGGCTGGTGATGGTGATGGTCGAGCCGGAGAGCTCGGCCCGCGTCGCCCGGCCCTCGCGCGCCGCCTCGGCCAGCCGCCGCACCTCGGCGGCGCACTCCCACAGGCCGAGCGCCTCGGCGTGGCGCACCACCGGCACCATCAGCCCGGACGGCGTCTGGGTGGCGATGCCGACATGGACGCCGGCATGGCGCTCGATGGTCTCGGCCTCGTCGTCGTACAGCGCGTTCATCTGCGGGAAGTCGGGCAGCGCGCGCGCCAGCGCCAGCACCAGGAACGGCAGCAGCGTCAGCCGCGGCCGCCCGGGATGGTCGGCGTTGAGCCGCGACCGCAGCGTCTCGACGTCGGTGACGTCGACCTCCTCGACGTAGGTGAAGTGGGCGGCGCGGCGCTTGGCGTCGGCCATCCGCTGGGCGATGCGTCGGCGCAGGCCGATCACCTTGACGGTCTCGACGTCGGTGCGCGGCACGCGGGCCGCGCTACCGGTCGCGCCGGCCTGCGGCCCCTGGCGCAGGAAGGCGTCGAGATCCTCGTGGCCGATCCGGCCGGCCGGGCCGCTGCCGCGGACCTGGCGCAGGTCGACGCCGGCCTCGCGGGCCCGGCGGCGCACCGCCGGCGAGGCCACCGGCTTCTCGCCCGCGGGACGGGGCGGCCCGAGGCCGGCGCGCGGCGCCGGGGGCGCAGCGACGGCGGCGACGGGGGCCGTGACGGCGGGCGCCGTCGGTTCGGGCGGATGCGCCGGCGCCGGCGTCGCGAGCCGCTGCGCCGCGCCCGACGAGGCGTGCGCGGGACTGGCGGGGGCCGGGCGGACCGGGGCCTCGCGCGGCGCGGTGGCGGCGACTTCACTGCTGCCCTCGCCCGCCACCTCCAGTCGCACCAGCTCGGCGCCGACGCTCAGCACGCTGCCGACCTCGCCGCCCAGCGCCACCACGGTGCCGGCGACCGGCGACGGGATCTCGACCGTGGCCTTGTCGGTCATCACGGCGGCCAGCAACTGGTCCTCCAGCACCGACTGGCCGACCGCGACGTGCCACTCGACGATCTCGGCCTCGGCGACGCCCTCGCCGACATCCGGCAGCTTGACGATGCGGGTGCCCATCTCAGGCCTCCATCACGGCCTTGAGGGCGCGGCCGACGCGGGCCGGCCCGGGGAAGTAGTCCCATTCCTGGGCGTGCGGGTACGGCGTGTCCCAGCCGGCGACGCGGGTCACCGGCGCCTCGAGGTTCCAGAAGCAGTTCTCCTGCACCAGCGCCGACAGCTCGGCGCCGAAGCCCGAGGTCAGCGTCGCCTCGTGCACGATCACGCAGCGCCCGGTCTTGCGCACCGAGGCGACGATGGTGTCGAGGTCGTAGGGCACGAGCGTGCGCAGGTCGATGACCTCGGCGTCGATGCCGGTCTCCTCGGCCGCCGCCAGCGCGACGTAGACCATGGTGCCGTAGGCCAGCACGGTGACCGCCGCGCCCTCGCGCCGCACCGCCGCCTGGCCGAGCGGCACGGTGTAGTGGCCGTCCGGCACCTCGCCCTGGGGGTGGCGCGCCCACGGCGTCACCGGCCGCTCGTGGTGGCCGTCGAACGGCCCGTTGTAGAGCCGCTTGGGCTCGAGGAAGATCACCGGGTCGTTGTCCTCGATGGCGGCGATCAGCAGGCCCTTGGCATCGTAGGGATTGGACGGCACCACCGTCTTGAGGCCCGAGACGTGGGTGAACAGCGCCTCCGGGCTCTGGCTGTGGGTCTGGCCGCCGAAGATGCCGCCGCCGGTCGGCATGCGCACCACGATCGGCGCGGTGAACTGGCCGGCCGAGCGGTAGCGCAGCCGCGCCGCCTCCGACACGATCTGGTCGTAGGCCGGGTACATGTAGTCGGCGAACTGGATCTCGACGCAGGGCCTGAGCCCGTAGGCGGCCATGCCGACCGCCGCGCCGACGATCCCCGACTCGCTGATCGGGGTGTCGAACACCCGGTTCGAGCCGAACTTCTGCTGCAGCCCTTGGGTACAGCGGAAGACGCCGCCGAAAAAGCCGACATCCTCGCCGAACACGACGACGGTATCGTCGCGCTCCATGGCGACGCCGAGCCCGTCGCGGATCGCCTCGACCATGGTCCTGCGCGGCATGGCGTCAGTGCTCCCCTTTCCCTGTCCTCCCCATGCGGCAGCATGGGGAGGTGTCCGCGCAGCGGACGGAGGGGTCATGCGTCATGAGGCTCGACCCCTCCGTCGCCGAAGACGGCGACACCTCCCCGCGCTCACGCGCAGGGAGGAAAGGCGACGTCGGGCGGACCATCACACCCCTCCCTGCTGGCGCTGGCGGCGCAGGTGGGGCGGCATCTGTTCGTAGACGCCCTCGAACATGTCGCGGGCCGAAGGGTGCGGACCGGTGTGCAGGGTGCCGTGGCTCTCGGCTTCCTTCTGGACGGCGATGACCTCGGCCAGGATCTCGGCCTCGGCCTGGGCGTGGCGCTCCTCGCTCCACGCGCCGCGCTCGATCAGGTGGTTCTTGAGCCGCAGCACCGGGTCGCCCAGCGGCCAGGCGTCGGACTCGGTCTTGGGCCGGTAGGCCGAGGGATCGTCCGAGGTCGAGTGCGCGCCGACGCGGTAGGTGACGTATTCGACCAGCGTCGGGCCGAGGTTGCGCCGCGCCCGCTCGGCCGCCCACCGCGCCACCGCGTGGACGGCCGGATAGTCGTTGCCGTCGACGCGCAGCGACGGGATGCCGAAGCCCAGCCCGCGGGCCGCGAAGGTGCCGGCGCCGCCGCGCGCGATGCCCTGGAAGGTCGAGATCGCCCACTGGTTGTTGACGATGTTCAGCACCACCGGCGCCTTGTAGGTCGAGGCGAAGACCAGCGCGGCGTGGAAATCCGACTCCGCGGTCGAGCCGTCGCCGATCCAGCCGGCGGCGATCCTGGTGTCGCCCCTCATCGCCGAGGCCATCGCCCAGCCGACCGCCTGAATGTACTGGGTGGCGAGGTTGCCCGAGATCGAGAAGAAGCCGTGCTCGCGCGACGAGTACATGATCGGCAGCTGGCGGCCCTTCAGCGGATCGCGCTCGTTGGAATAGATCTGGCACATCATGTCGAGCATCGGGTAGCCGCCGGCGATCAGCAGACCGGCCTGGCGGTAGGTCGGGAAGTTCATGTCGCCGGGCTCGAGCGCCTTGCGGAAAGCGCAGCTCACCGCCTCCTCGCCGAGGTGCTGCATGTAGAACGAGGTCTTGCCCTGGCGCTGCGCCATCTGCATGCGGGCGTCGAAGGCACGCAGCGTCATCATGTGGCGCAGGCCCTCGAGCAGCTCGGCGTCGCTCAGCAGGCCGGCCCACGGGCCGACGGCGCGGCTGTCGCGGTCGAGAACGCGGATGATCTGGAACGCGAGGTCGCGGATCTTCTCGGGCGCGACGTCGACCGGCGGACGCTCGACCTCGCCGGCGCGGCTGATCGGCACGTCGCTGAAGTCCGGCGTGCCGCCCGGCCGCACCGCCGGCGCCGGCACGTGGAACGACAGGGGCTTTCGCTCGCTGGTCATGGCAGTCCCTTGATCCCGTCGACGCTGCGCTGGCTGGCAGCGTAATCGGGATTCACGTGGGGTGCCAAAGCGGGTTCGCCAAGATCCTCAGCCGCATCCGGCAATCTACTGGAAACCAATGGAAAAGTGCCGCCGGCAGCAGGCCGGACGTGTCGCCTCAACGACGACGGCAACGACATTCGCGCGGGCATGGACACGACCCTCCGTGGCCGCTGACTATAACACGGGTTATTAACACCCGAAAGCCCAGCCATGGCTCGGTCGCTTCTTCTCCGTCATCCCGACCGAAGCCTCGCGCAGCGAGGCGTAGCGGAGGGACCTTCTCTCCACGTTGCGGAATCTCCGCGAAGAAGCGAGGTCTCTCCGCTCGACGCTGCGCCCCTCGGTCGAGATGACGGCTGTTTGACCGTGTCGGTGGGGAGGTGGAGAACGAGGTCGGTCGCTTCTTCTCCGAGGGACCTTC
>CAYQRL010000013.1:0-67218 GCA_964420105.1 uncultured Reyranella sp. | reverse complement strand
TCTCCACGTTGCGGCATCTCCGGGAAGAAGCGAGGTCTCTCCGCTCGGGGCTGCGCCCCTCGGTCGAGATGACGGCTGTTTGACCGTGTCGGTGGGCGGCGAGGTGGAGAACGAGCTCGGTCGTTTCTTCTCGGAGGGACCTTCTCTCCACGTTGCGGCATCTCCGGGAAGAAGCGAGGTCTCTCCGCTCGGGGCTGCGACCCTCGGTCGGGATGACGGCTATTTCTGCCGCGACACGATGGCGTCCAGGCCCTCGCGCAGGGTCTCGACGCTGAGCGTGTCGGAGGGCACCGGGTGGGCGGCGAGGTGTGGCGGCAGCGGCGCCACCGTCTCGGCCCGGACGAGCGCCGCCTCGCTGTCGTCGGGGCGGTCCTCGTAGAGCGCCTGCAGCGCCTCGACCAGGTGATAGCGCTCGCGCCGGCTGGGCGGCCGGCGGTTGCGCTCCAGCTGGGCGAGGAAGCGGCCGATCCTGTCCGACAGCGTGCGAACCCGCAGCCGGCGCGATCCCGAGAGGTCTGGCGTGTCCTGCGTCACGCCGCGAGTGTGCCACGGATGCCGGTGGACAGGCGACTGCGATGGCTACGCCGCCACCTCGACCAGCCGCCCGACCTGTCCCGGCTGGCGCTTCAGTTCGACCTGGTGGTCGTGCCACTGGCGCAGCGACGGGCGGTGGCCGATCGAGACCAGGGTGGCGTCGGGCAACCGGGCGCGCAGCTGCCTGTAGACCGCCGCCTCCATCGCCTCGTCGAGCGAGGCGGTGGCCTCGTCGAGGAACAGCCAGTCGGGCTTGAAGACCAGCGCGCGGGCCGCCGCCAGCCGCTGCTGCTCGCCGCCCGACAGCGTGTTCGACCAGTGCGCGGTGTCGTCCAGCCGCGACACCAGGTGGCCGAGCCCGACCGCCTCCAGCGCCGAGACGACGTCGCGGTCGGTCGCCTGGCTGTGCTCGTCGGGGTACTTCACCGCGTCGCGCAGGGTGCCGATCGGGATGTAGGGTTTCTGCGGCAGGAACAGCACGCGCGCGCCCTGCGGCACGTGCACCCGGCCGTGGCCGAACGGCCAGATCCCCGCCAGGGCGCGGAACAGCGTGCTCTTGCCCGAGCCGCTGGCGCCGGTGATCAGGGTCGAGCGGCCCCTGGGCAGGTCGAAGGTGGCGTTCTGCAGCAGCGCCTGGCCGTTGGGCAGGCCGAGCGTCAGGTTGGTCGCGCCGACGTCGGGGCGGGCCTCGGGCACCACCTCGATCGCCTCGGCCGGCTTGCGGTCGGAGGCCTCCTGCAGGCCCTTCAGGCGGTCCATCACCGCGCGCAGCTCGGCCAGCGAGGTGTAGTTGTCGATGAAGAACGACAGCGCCGACTGGACCTGGCCGAAGGCCGAGGCGGTCTGGGTCATGACGCCGAAGGTGATGGCGCCGGCGAAGAAGCGCGGCGCCGTCACGATGTAGGGGAAGACGACCGCGATCTGGGCGTAGCCGGCCTGGTAGAAGGCGAGCTGGGCCTGGGTGAAGACGACGCGCCAGCCGTTGGCGAAGACGTCGGCGAAGCGGGCGTTCAGCGCCTCGGCCTCGCGCTCCTCGCCGCGGTACAGCGCGATGCCCTCGGCGTTCTCGCGCACCCGCACCAGCGAGAAGCGGAAGTTGGCCTCGTACTGCTGGCGCTGGAAGTTCAGCGGGATCAGGCGGCGGCCGACGATGTTGGCGAGGAAGGTGCCGACGATGGCGTAGACCAGGCAGACCCAGGCCATGTAGCCGGGGATGGTCACGTCGATGCCGATCGGCGCCAGCGACAGCGGTCCCGACAGGTTCCACAGGATGAACAGGAACGAGACCAGCGTCGCCACCGCGCTCAGGAGGCCGAGCAGCAGGCTCATGGTGAACTCGCCGAGCTGGCGCAGGTCCTCGGCGATGCGCTGGTCGGCGTTGTCGACGCTGCGCTGCAACTCGATGCGGTAGTAACCGCGGCCATCCAGCCAGTGGCCGAGGTACTGCCGCGTCAGCCAGCGCCGCCAGCGCAGCCGCAGGTAGGGGCTGACGATGGCGCGGGCGACGTAGACCGCGATGAAGCCGGCCGCCAGCACCGAGAAGATGGTGATCTCGCGCCAGAACGCGTCCGCGTCCTTGTTCTGGATGCTGTCGTAGAAGCGCCGGTTCCAGTCGTTGAACAGGACCTCGAGCCCGACCGCCCCGAAGGTCAGGCCGATCGCGCCGAGCAGGAGAGCGATGGCGATCCAGCGCTCCTCCGAGCGGAAATACGGCACGACCAGCCGCCACCAGTCGCCGACGAACGAACCTACGCGCTTCATGAGGGGGTATCCTTTCGTGGCGGGCACCCTAACGGTTTGCCCTCCCTGCGCGCCAGCGCGGGGAGGTGTCGGCGTCATCGCCGACGGTGAGGTCATGGGTGTCGCGACGCTTGCCCATGCCCCCTCCGTCCGCTTCGCGGACACCTCCCCGCGTTGCCGCGCAGGGAGGAAATTCCTGCGAGGTGACAATTCCCCCTCCGGGGGCTATCACGCCGCCACCATGACCGACCCGGTGCTCTCGCGGCGCGTCGCGCTCGCCATCCTCGCGGCGTGCCTCGACAAGGGGCAGCCGCTCGACGACGCGCTGGCGCGCCATCCCGGCTTCCCCGGCCTCGACCCGCGCGACCGCGCCTTCGTGCGCCTGCTGCTGGCGACCACGCTGCGCCGGCTGGGCGAGATCGACGAGGTCCTGGCCTGGCTGATCGAACGGCCGCTCGACGGCGCCAATGCCGTCGGCCGCCAGGTGCTGCGGCTGGGCGCCGCG
Organism: uncultured Reyranella sp.; assembly: GCA_964420105.1. Classification (GTDB taxonomy): domain Bacteria; phylum Pseudomonadota; class Alphaproteobacteria; order Reyranellales; family Reyranellaceae; genus Reyranella. Next base: position 64,439 of record CAYQRL010000013.1, on the reverse strand, counting down.
CAGCTCCTGTTCCTCGGCACGCCGCCGCACGCCGCCGTCGACACCTCGGTGCGGCTGGTGGTCGATGCCGGCCTGCCGCACATCAAGGGGCTGGTGAACGCGGTACTGCGCCGGATCTCGCGCGACGGCGTGGCGATGCTCGGCGACCGCGACCCCGCCCGCCTCAACACGCCGCGATGGCTGTGGCAGCACTGGACCGAGAGCTACGGCGAGGAGACGACGCGGGCGATCGCGGCGGCCCACCTGGTCGAGGCGCCGCTCGACCTGACGGCGCGCTCGAACGTCGACTTCTGGGCCGGTCAGCTCGGCGGCACCGTGCTGCCGACCGGCACCATCCGCCGCGAGGCCGGCGGCAGCATCGCCGAGCTGCCGGGCTTCGCCGAGGGCGCGTGGTGGGTCCAGGACGCCGCCGCCTCCCTGCCCGTCCGCCTGCTGGGCGACATCGCCGGCAAGCGCGTCGCCGACCTGTGCGCCGCGCCGGGCGGCAAGACGCTGCAGCTGGCCGCCGCCGGCGCCCGCGTCACCGCCGTCGACATCTCGGCCCGGCGCATGGTCCGGGTCGGCGAGAACCTCGCCCGCGCCGGCCTGTCGGCCGAACTGGTGACGTCGGATGCCGCCAAGTGGATGCCGGCCGAGCCGTTCGACGCGATCCTGCTCGACGCGCCGTGCTCGGGCACCGGCACGCTGCGCCGCCACCCCGACATCGCGTGGCTGAAGGACGAGGAGGATGTCGGTCGCCTGACGCTGACGCAGGACCGCCTGCTGGTGCGCGCGGTCGAGCTCCTGAAATCCAGCGGCACGCTGGTCTACGCGGTGTGCTCGCTGCAGGACGACGAGGGCCCGGCCCGCGTCGACGCCCTGCTCGGCCGCACGCCGTCGCTGAAGCGCGACCCGGTGCGCCCCGAGGAACTGCCTGGCCTCGAGGAGGCGATCACGCCCAGGGGCGACGTCCGCACGCTGCCGTCGATGTGGGCCGACCGCGGCGGCATCGACGGCTTCTACATCGCGCGGCTGAAGAAGGTCTGAGGCGTCGGTCGACGCCGCGGCTTCTCACGAAAGGGTGAGCGAACCGGCGGGGCCGGGTCGCGACAACGACATCCGGCGGTTGCGAGAAACTTCGGCACGACGGTGATCCGCGGGACGACGGCGCGTGTAACACCGCTACGTCAACCAACGGAAGGATAACCTCATGCTGCGCAAGACCTTCGTCGGCCTCGCCGCCGGTGCACTCGTCTCGATCGCTTCCTTCGCCGCGAGCGCGGCGGACATCGTCGACACCGCGGTCAAGGCCGGCCAGTTCAACACGCTGGCAGCCGCGCTGAAGGCCGGCGATCTCGTCGTCGTGCTGAAGGGCAACGGCCCGTTCACGGTCTTCGCCCCGACCGACGAGGCGTTCAAGAAGCTGCCGCCGGGAACCGTCGAGAACCTGCTGAAGCCCGAGAACAAGGCGCAGCTGGTCAAGATCCTGACCTACCACGTCGTCCCCGGAAAGGTCATGAGCTCCGCCCTCGCCGGCAAGAAGACCGAGGCCAAGACCGTCCAGGGCGACACCGTGCTGGTCGATGCCACGATGGGCGGCGTCACGGTCAACGGCGCCAAGGTGGTGACCGCCGACATCGTCGCCGACAACGGCGTCATCCACGTCGTCGACACGGTCCTGCTGCCGAAGTAGCCCGGCCGCGCCACCGGCATCGCACGACCCGGCGAAACACCGCCCGGGTCGTGCGGCTGCCGCATGCTACCCCTGGTTGTTTTTCGGCTCGCGACGAGGGGACCCGTCGAAGGCTCAGCCTTTGCGACCGCAGGTGTTGATGCCGAGCAGCGCGTAGGGCGGGCACCAGCCGACCACGGCGGTGAACAGCGGCACGACGCCGATCCAGCCCCACATCGTCTGGGGACCCCAGAAGGCGAGGCTGATCAGGCCGAGGCCGACGACGATGCGGACGATACGGTCGATGGAACCAACGTTGCGGGTCATGTGTCCCTCCAGGAAAGTCTGACCCTTCCCGGATACGCCCGCCCGGCCCGGGGTTCTGTAACTAAGTCACGGAGCCGTCGGCGAGCCGGCGGCCCCGTCGGCCAGCCGCGCCAGCGCCGCGCGGTCGACGATCTCGACCACGCCGCGGTGGCCGCGGACCAGGCCGCGGCGCTGCCACTCGGTCAGCTGCCGGCTCACCACCTCGCGAGCGCTGCCGAGTTCGTTGGCGAGGTCCTGGTGGGTGGCCACGACGCGGCCGGTGCCGTCGTCGAGCCGCAGCAGCCGCTCTGCCAGCCGGACCTCGATGCGGGCGAAGGCGACGTCCTCGATCACGCGCAGCAGCGCGGTGACGCGGTGACCGAAGGCGGCGAAGACGAAGCGGCGGAACTCGGCCGAGGCGGCGATCAGGGCGTCGAACAGGCGGCGCGGCACGGCGACGGCGCGCACCGCGGTCTCGGCGACGCCGTCGGCCTGGTACTCCTCCTCGCCGACCAGGCAGGCGGTGGTCAGGGTGCACGATTCGCCGGCGGCGACGCGGTACAGCACGATCTCGCGGCCGCCCTCCGACACCTGCGACACCCGGACCGTGCCGTCCAGCACCAGCAGGAAATTCTCCGGCCCCTGCCCCGGCCCGAAGATGCGGCTGCCCGCCGGCAGGTCGACGACGCGGCTGCCGGCGGCGAGATCGGCCTGCAGCGCGGCCGGCAGGCGGCGCAGCGGCGGGAAGGAGTCGAGCCAGGCGGACGGCGACGTCATCGCGGCGGCCTCAGGCCCGCGCCCCGGTGAGATCCCCGGTGATTTCCACCACCGAGACCTCGCCCTTGCCGCGAACCTCGAGCTTGCCCAGCGACCGGCCCTCGAAGCGGCCGTCGAGGCGATCCCAGGTCTGCTCGGTGATGGCGAGGCCGCCGGTGCGGGCCTTGCCGGCCATGCGCGCGGCGACGTTCACGGTGTCGCCCCAGATGTCGTACTGGTAGCGCTCCTGGCCGACGATGCCCGCGACCACCGGGCCGAAGTGGACGCCGACGCGGGCGTCCCAGCCGAGGTCGGACTGGCGCAGCTGGGCGGTCAGGTCGAGGCCGCAGCGGATCGCCGCCGCCAGCGGGTCGTCGAGCGCGCGCAACAGGTTGGCCGCGGCCATGAACGAGTCGCCCACGGTCTTGATCTTCTCCAGCCCGTGCCGCGCCGCCACCTGCTCGAACTGGACGAACACCGCGTCGAGCCGCGCCACGACCTCCTCCGGCGGGTGCTTGTCGCACCACGCGGTGAAGCTGGCGATGTCGCAGAACAGGACCGCGACGTCCTCGTGGCGGCGCGGGATCACGGTGCCGATGGTCTTGATCTCCTCCGCCGCGGTCTCGGGCAGCACGCACAGCAGCAGGTCGTTGACCTCGCGCTGCGCCCGCCGCGCCTCCTCGACCGCGCGCCGCAGCGCCAGCTGGGTGCGCACCCGCACCATCACCAGCGGCGGCGAGAACGGCTTGTGGATGTAGTCGACGGCGCCGCAGTCGAAGCCCTTCTGCTCGTCGGCGGTGTCGGTGCGCCCGGTCAGGAAGATCACCGGGATCCCGGCGGTCGCGGCATCGGCCTTCAGTCGGCGGCAGACCTCGTAGCCGTCGAGCCCCGGCATGTCGATGTCGAGCAGGATGAGGTCGGGCTTGTCCTCGCCCGCGGCGATCGCCAGCGCCTTCTCGCCGTTGGTCGCGACCCTGGTGGCGTAGGCATCGCGCAGCAGGCCGACCAGCATGGCGACGTTGGTCGGCGTGTCGTCGACGATCAGGATGGTGTCTCGGCGGTCGGTCATCGTCACTCCCGGTCGGATCGGCGGCGCAGGCGGGTCACGAGGTCGAGCGCGGCGGCGAAGTCGAAGCCCTCGACCAGCGCGCGCAGGCGGGCAAGGTCGTCGGCGGGAACGACGGCGGCGAGAGCGGCCTGGCCGGCCATGAAGGTGGTGAGCGCCTCGCCGTCGTCGGCCGCCAGCAGCGCCTGCAGGCGGTCGAGGATGGCGGTGCCCTCGCCCGCCGCCGGCGCGGGTTCCGCCGGCGAGGTCGCCGCGGTCGTGGCCAGCGCCGCGGCGATCGCCGCCACGGTGGCGGCGCAGGCCGGCGCCAGCCGCGCCGCCGCCGCCCCGGCACGGCCGGCATCGCCGTCGCGCGCCGCCGCCTCGACGGCGCCGGCAAGGGCGTGCAGGTCCATGGCGCCGAGGTTGCCGGCCACGCCCTTGAGCGCGTGCGCGAGGCCGGCGGCGGCGGCGAGGTCGCCCCCGGCCAGCGCCGCGGCGAGGCGCGCCGGGGCGTCGGCCTGCTGCGCCACGAACTGCTCGAGCAGCGAGCGGTAGAGGCCGGCATTGCCGCCGACGCGGCGCAGCGCCGCCGCGACGTCGATGCCCGCGATTTCGGGGGTCGCCGCCGACGCCCCGGCGGCGCCGGCGGGCGGCCGGGCCGGCGCGGCCGCGGTCCCCGCCCCCATCCCCGCCGGTCGGAAGGGCAGCAGGGTGCGGTACAGCAGCTCGGGGTCGATCGGCTTGGCGACGTGGCCGCGCATGCCGGCCCTGAGGCAGCGCTCGCGCTCCTCGGCCATGGCGTGCGCGGTCATGGCGATCACCGGGATGTCCTTCAGCCGCGGGTCGGCCAGGATCTGCGCGGTGGCCTGGAAGCCGTCCATCTCGGGCATCTGCAGGTCCATCAGGATGGCGTCGAAGCGGCCCGCCGGCGCGGCCCGCAGCACCTCGAGAGCGACCCGGCCGTTGGTCGCCGTGGTCACCACGGCCCCCGCGCCCTCCAGCAGCTCGACGGCGATCTGGCGGTTGATCTCGTTGTCCTCGACCACCAGCAGGCCGAGGCCGCCGAGGTCGATGGCCGTTCCGGCGGCGGCGGGCGCGGCGGCGGCGGGTCCCGTCCCGGCCGGCAGCAGGCCGACCAGGGTGTCGAGCAGCGACGAGCGCGACACCGGCTTCTCGAGGAAGCCGTCGGCGCCGGCGGCCTGAGCCGCCGCCCGCACTTCCTCGCGGCCGAACGCCGAGACGACGATGATCAACGGCCGGCTGCGCAACGCGCCGGCGGCGCGAACGCGGCGCGCGACCTCGATGCCGTCCATCGCCGGCATCTGCCAGTCGAGCAGCACGAGGTCGAACGGCCGGTCGACGTCGGCGGCGCGCAGGAGGTCGATCGCCTCGGGGCCGGAGGCCGCCACCGTGGTGTCGGCGCTGAGCGTCGACACCGTCTCCTGCAGGGCGGCCCGCGCCGAGGCGTTGTCGTCGACCACCAGCGCCTTCAGCCCGCCCAGCCGGGCCGGCACGGCGCGCGGCGGCGCCTCGCGGGCGAGGCCGAACCAGACGGTGAAGCGGAAGGTGCTGCCCTGCCCCGGCGCGCTGTCGACCCAGATCGTGCCGCCCATCATCTCGACCAGGCGACGGCTGATGGTGAGGCCGAGCCCGGTGCCGCCGTGGCGGCGCGAGGTCGAGGTGTCGGCCTGCGAGAAGGCCTGGAACAGCCGGGCGGTCTGTTCCGGGGTCATGCCGATGCCGGTGTCGTGGACGGAGACCAGCAGCTTGACGCGGTCGGCGGTGCGCTCGCTGACCGCGGCCGACAGCCGGACCTCGCCGCGCTCGGTGAACTTCACGGCGTTGCTGAGCAGGTTGGTGATGACCTGGCCGACCCGCATCGGGTCGCCCTCGAGCGCCGCCGGGATGTCGCGCGACACGTCGATCACCAGTTCGAGTCCCTTCTCCTGCGCCTTCTGCGCCACCAGCGTCGAGGCGTTGGCCAGCACCGTGTCGAGGTCGAAGGCGATGGTCTCGAAGTCGAGCTTGCCGGCCTCGATCTTCGAGAAGTCGAGGATGTCGTTGATGACGCCCAGCAGCGACAGGCCGGCACCGTGGATCTTCGACACGTAGTCACGCTGGCGACCGTCGAGGTCGGTGCGCAGGCACAGGTGCGCCAGCCCGATCACCGCGTTCATCGGCGTGCGGATCTCGTGGCTCATGTTGGCGAGGAAGTCGGCCTTGGTGCGAGCGGCGTCCTCGGCCAGCTCCTTGGCGCGCACGATCTCGCGCTCCGCCGCCTTGATGTTGGAGATGTCGATCAGCCAGGCCAGCGTCGCCTTCTCGCCCTCGTACTCGGTGGTGAGGAACGTGCCCAGCATGTCGTGGACCTTCTGGTCGGTGCCGTAGAGCTGGACCTCGATGTCGACCACCGACTCGCCGCGCGCCAGCCGCTCGGCGATCGAATCGCGGATCTCGGGCACGACGTAGCGGTCGCGCACGGTCTCGCCCTCGCGGCCGCCGACCAACTCGGTGGCGTAGGGATTGAGAAAACGGATGGTGTTGCCGCTCGACAGCACCACCGCGACCGGCGCGCTGCGCAGGATCTCGCGCAGGCGGTTGTGCTCGGCCGCCAGCGCGCGCTCGCCGCGCTTGCGCTCGGTGATGTCGCGGGCGACGCCGATCAGGCCGAGCAGCGTGCCGTCGGCGCCGACGAACGGCGTCTTGCTGGTCTCGAGCTCGGCGACCCTTCCGTCGGGATAGGTCACCGCCTCCTCGTTGGTGCGGATGTGGCCCTCCGCCATCGTGCGGGCGTCGTTGTCGCGGAACTCGCGCGCCAGCGCCTCGGGGAAGAGGTCGAAGTCGGTCCTGCCGACGATCGACTCGCCGGTCCTGCCGATCAGGCCGGCGAACGCCTTGTTGCCGGCGATGTAGGTGCCCGACGCGTCCTTGGCGAAGACCATGTCGGGCAGGCTGTCGATCAGCGAGCGCAGCAGCAGGCGCTCGCGGTCGAGGTCGCCGGACAGCCGTCGCAGCGCCGCGGTGGCCTCGTCGACGCGCTGGCGGACCAGGCCCTCGCGCCGCAGCAGCGCCGCGATCAGCATCGTCAGCGCGGCGGTGAAGGCGAGCCCGCCCAGCAGCACGGCGAGCGCGAGGCCGCGCTCGATGCCGCCGTCGAACGAGTCGTCGGCGCCCCAGCCGACCTCGAACTCGGCGCCGCCGGTCGCCGAGCGGGTGGTGAAGACGCGCGCGAAGCGGCGGTCGGCGACGGCGATGTCGACCGGCGCCGGTGCGCCGGGAAAGCGCGCGCGCAGCACCGGCGCGATGCCGGCCGGGATGGCGAAGGCGCGCATGCCCTGCATCAGCGCGTCGTAATCGAGCATGCCGACCACGACCGACGCGGCGGACTCGGCGGTCGCGACGGCGGCCAGCGAGACGGGCCGGCCGTTGGCGGCGCGCGACGTCGGGGCGAGGAAGAACTGGCCGGGCGTGCGCCGCGCCGCCTCCAGCACCGCCCGGCTGGCCGGGTCGTCGAACCGCGCACCGGGCGCGAAGGCGCCGCGCAGGCTGGTCGTGGCGACCACGGCGAGGCGACCCGACGCGTCGGCGCGCAGCACCGCGATATCCTCGATGGCGTTGGTGCCCGAGCGCTGCTCGAGGCCGGAGATCATGGCGAGGAAGCGCGGCCGCGGCAGGTCGGGATCGGCCTCGACGGCGGCGACGACGCCCGACAGCAGGGCGTACGAATCGTCCATCGTGCCGAGGAAGATCTGGGTCAGGCGGCTGGCCGCCTCGTCGACGCGGCCGTTCCATTCCTCGACCGCCGACTGCCAGGCGTACCACGCGCCGCCGCACGACAGGCCGATGCCCACCGCCAGCAGCAGGATCGCCATCGCCGACAGCACGCGCGGGCGGCGCGGCGGCACCGCCGAGGACAAGGGCGCCGCGGCGGTCGGCGCGGCGGCGGTCACGGCTTCACGCTGAAGATCGGCTTGTAGCCTACCGGCGCCAGGCTCGAGGCGAGGTCGAAGCGGCCGATCGAGGCGTCGTCGACCAGCTCGATGGCGGCGGCGACGTGGCGGTCGATGGTCCGCTTCTCCAGCAGGTTGACCGCCTGGTCGACGGCGATGCGCGCCAGCAGGGCCTGGCGGTCGCTGGGCGCCGCCACCACCAGGCCGCGCTTGATGGCGCGCGCGATGCCGGCACCGAAGTAGTAGGCCAGGATGCGCGGGCGCGCGCCCGGCGGTCTCTCCTCGACCACCGGGATCGCCGCCTCGGCCGTGACCGCCGTCCCGACCACCACGTCGACGTCGGGATGGACCTTCAGGAAGTCGCGCACCAGGCGGGCCTGCACGGCGCTGCCGGTATCGCCGTGGCCGCCGTCGAGGATCACCGCGCCCGAGCCCTCCAGCGCGGTGCGGAAGCCGCGGTCGCCGTCGCTCACCCAGCCGGCGCCGGCCGGGCCCGGGAACCAGCCGACGCGGAACGGCCGGCCGGCCGCGCCCTGCAGTCGGCGCACCGCCAGCCCGGTGGCGTAGCCCATGTCGTAGAAGTCGGCGGCGACCTTGGCGGCCAGCGCCGTCGAGGTCATGCCGTTGATCAGATCGATGACCGGGATGCCGGCCGTCGCGGCGCGCTGCACGAGGTCGTCGAGGCCGCTGGCCGAGACCGCGCCGATCACCAGCGCGTCGACCCGGCGCTCGATGCAGGCCGCGACCTGCCGGCGCTGGACCTCGAGGTTCTCGTAGCCGCCGCTCTCGTGGACGTTGAGGGAAATGCCCAGCCGCCGCGCCTCGTCGACCAGGCCGAAGTTCACCGCCAGCCAGTAGTCGTCCTTGAGGTGCGGAATGACGGCGCAGATCCGCCACGGCTTCTCCGCCCGCAGCGGCGGCGTGTAGGAGCGGCGGACGTGGCGGTGCTCGGTGTTGAACGGCGGCGTCCAGACGTCGATCTCGACCGGGTACCAGGCGGTCTCGGCCCGGACGCTGCCGACGCTCGCCACGGCGATGATCCCGCCCATCGCGGCGGCCGCCACGGCGGCCCTGGCTCGCTCGACAAACTGCATCGCTCGAGAGACTAGGCGAACCCGGGGGCGGCTGCCACCGGGCCTCATCCACACGCCCGGCGGCGCGGACCCGGCGCCCGGCAAGCGCCGTGCCACGGTGGACCCGCCGCGCTACACTGGCGGCCATGCCGTCGCCGATCGTCGAGATCCGGATCCCGACCTACCAGCGCACCACGCTGCTGCGCCGCGCCCTCAACGGGCTGCTGGCCCAGACCCACGCCGACTGGCGCGCGGTCATCCTCGACGACGGCGAGGCCGCCCGGGCGATCGTGGCGGAGATCGGCGACCCCCGCCTCGTCTACCGTCCGAACCCGGTGCGGCTCGGCCGCGAGCGCAACATCCTGGCGGCGTTCGCGCGCCAGCCGATGGCCGGTGGCGATGCCTTCTACGTGCTCGAGGACGACAACTACGTCGAGCCGACCTTCCTCGCCGACAACCTCGGCTGGATGGCGGCGCACGACGTCGCCGTGGTGATCAACAACCAGTGGCACGAGGTCCCCGCCGCCGACCCGCTGGCCGGCCCGCCGCGACATGCCGGGGTCGCGGCCAACCTCTGCCACACCGACGGCGTCTGGACGGCCGACGACTTCCGCCTCGCCCTGCTGTGGTGCCTGCCGATGTCGAACGGCTCGGTGTTCTGGCGGCGCGACTGCCGCAGCGACTTCGCGCTGGGCAGCCGCCACCATCCCGCCCTGCACGAGTGGATGCGCGGCTGGCACCTCGCCGACCGGCTCTACTTCAACGCCACGCCCAACGTGTACTGGTACCCGAGCGAACCTGACCCGCCGCGCCACCTCGCCGGCATGGGCGGGTTCGTGGCGCGCGAGCGCACGCTGATGGCGCTGCGCCGCCGGCTGCTGCGCGAGCTCGCGCGCCGCGGCGAGACCGCCAAGCTGCTGTCGCCGCGCTTCCGCACGCCCCTGGCCGAGCGCGAGGCCGCGGTGCGCCGGGCCGGCGGGCGCTGGCCGGGCGCGCCCAGCCTGCCGCTGTCGCGCCGCGCCAGCCTCGCCGCCAAGGCCGGCGCGCTGCGCCTGCTGGGGACGCCCCGGAGGCTCTAGCGACCGTGCTGCTGCGCCGCCTGCTGCGCGGCGCGCCAGCGCAGCCGCTCGCGGTGGCCGATGTAGAGGCCCGACGACACGATCACCGCCGCGCCGACCCAGCTCCAGAAATCCGGCAGGTCGCCGAACAGCAGCCAGCCCAGCAGCGCCGCGCCGAGCAGCTGGAAGTAGTTGAACGGCGCCACGATCGCGGCCGGGGCCTGGCTGTAGGCGATGGTCAGGAAGTAGTGGCCGACGCCCGCCATCACGCCCATGCCGGCGAACAGCGCCCAGTGCCACGCCGGGTCGGGCATCATCCACTGGAACGGCAGGAACGGCGCGGCGACCACGGTGCCGACGATCGTCGCCATGGTGGCCGAGGCGTCGGGCCGCTCGGCCTGGCCGTAGCGGCGCGAGAACAGCTGGTAGAGGGCGCTGCAGATCGTGCTGCCGACGATCAGCAGCAGGTGCCAGTCGAAGTCGGCGCGGATCGGCCGGATCACGATCAGGGCGCCGCCGAAGCCGACCAGCACCGCCGCCCAGCGCCGCGGTCCGACCGGCTCGCCGAGGAAGCGCGACGACAGCGCCGTCACGATCAGCGGGCTGGTCAGCGAGATCGAGGCGGCGGTCGCCAGCGGCAGGTACACCAGGCCGGTGAAGTAGAGGTAGGACGAGAAGAACAGCAGGAGCCCGCGCACCACCTGGCTGGGGACGTTGTGCCAGCGGAACAGGGCGCGGCCGCTGCGCGGCAGGAACAGCACCACCATCAGCACGAAGGCGAAGGCGTAGCGCGCCCAGATCACCTCGATCACCGGGTAGACCTGGCCCAGCGTCTTGGACAGCGCGTTGAGGACGGAGAAGCAGGCAACCGAGGCGATGATCGCGAGGATGGCACGCAGGACACGGTCCCGCGGCCGGGCCGCCGGGGATGTCGACGCTTCGGAAGGCATGGGGCGAAGCTACAGGCCGGCCGTTCTTCGGCAAAGGTGGCGGCGCGCAGGGCGGCAATGCACCGGGCGCGACTATTTCGCGTCCCGCAGTTCCTCCGCCAGTTCGCGGTCGCTCGGCCACAGCAGCAGCGAGATCACCATCAGGATGGCGAGCCCGCCGGTGATGCCGGCGAAGCGGTCGAGGCCGGGCATGATGCTGTCCGGCGGCGCCGCGCCCTGGATCGCGGTGACGATGAAGGCGAAGGCGGCCTGGGTGCCGACGTAGCCGACGCCGTGCGGCCCGACCTGGATGTGCATGCCGACCCACACCGCCGCGCCGATCATGCCCAGCCACCACGCGAACGACTCGATGCCCAGCGCCAGGCAGGCCAGCGCCATGGCGCCGCCCAGCAGGCAGCCGAGCAGGCGGTGCAGCGAGCGCACGGCGATGGCGTGGCGAGTCGCGAAGCCGCCGTCGGCGACCACCGGGGCGGCCATCACCACCGCGACCGTGATCGCCATCTCGGTGACCTCGGTGAACTCGAGCGAGAACCAGAAGGCCAGCACGACGCAGACCGCGATCGCCGACCGGGTGCCGTGCAGCACCACCGGCCACTGCGCCCCGAACAGGTGGCGCCAGCCCGGGGCGGTCGGCGGCGGCTCGCGGTGCCAGTCCTGCAGCAGGTTGGCCGCGATGATCGCCGACAGCACGCCGATGCCGACCTCGTACAGCCGGTAGTAGGCGATCGCGGCGGCGCCGAGCGGGTTGCCGACGCTCTCGAGCAGCACCAGGATCGAGGTGATGCAGAGGAACAGCCACGCCAGCCCGTGCGGGCTGACCTGCATGGCGATCACCCCCAGCATGGTGACGCCGCCCACGAACAGGTACATCGCGAGGTGGTCGTAGGGCAGCCAGCGCGCCATCACGAAGCCCAGCAGCGCGCCCGCCGCCGTGCCGCTGAAGCGCAGGAGGCCGCGGCGCAGCGAGCCGCCGCCGGTCGCGGTCAGCGACATGAAGGCGCTGATCGCCGCCCACCACGGCGACTGGATCTCGAGCAGCAGCGCCAGGAATGTGGCGAGCATGACCGCCAGCGCCGCGACCAGGCCCTGGCGGGTGCGGTCGGGCGCCTCGCCGAGCTCGCCGACCTCGCGCAGGAAGCGCACCACCGTGTCCCAGGCGATGTCGAACGTGTCGACCGCGGTGTCGGCCAGCTCGCGCAGGAAGTGGCGGACGATCACCACCGCGGGAACACCACGGTGCGCGCGTCGGCACCCATGTAGAGCTTGCCGCCGGGCGGCGGCTCGTCGAGCACGATGGTCACCGGGATGCGGCGCTGCAGGCGGATCCAGTCGGTGGTCGGGGCGACGTAGGGCAGCAGCATCGGCGGCTCGGGACTGCGCGAGATGCCGCGCGCGACGCCGGTGATGCGGCCGCGGTGGAAGCGCCACGGGTCGCTGTCGAGCCACACCCAGGCGGTCTCGCCGACGCGCAGCGGGCGGACGTAGTATTCCTTGTAGTTGGCCATGACGCGCCAGGCATGGGCGTCGACGATGCCGACGTTGGCGACGTTGACCGTGGCGGTGTCGCCGACCCTGAGCGTCAGGTTGTTGATCCAGCCGTCGTTGGGCGCGCGCACGTCGGTGCGGTCGAGCCGCCACTGAGCGGTCGCGCGCTCGGCCGTCGCCACCGCCAGCGCCGCCTTGTGGACGTTGATCCGGGTCTCGGCGCGGGCGATCGCGGCGTAGGCGATGGTCATCGCCGCGGTCGCCCGGCGCAGCTCGTCGTTGGCCTTGTCGAGCGCGGCCCGCGGGGCGTTGTCGGAGGCCGCCAGCACGGCGAAGCGGGCCTGCTCCTGGACCGCGTAGGTGTGCGACGACTTGGCCTGCTCGAGCGCGGCGTTGGCGGCATCGAGCTCCTCCTGGGCGACCTTGACCAGCGCCGTCTGCTCCTCGATCTGCGCCTGCCGCGTGTTGACGTCGAGCTGGAACGGCACCGGGTCGATGCGGTACAGCCGGTCGCCCTTGCGGATCTCCTGGTTGTCGACGATCGACAGCTCGACGATCGGCCCGGTGACCTCGGGCGCCACCCCGATCAGGTCGGAACGGACGTAGGCGTCGTCGGTGTAGGCCACGAACCAGGTCAGCACCTCCCAGGCCACGAACAGCGCCAGGATCGCGCCGACCACGGTGAAGAACCGGCGCTTGCGGCTGACGATGCGCTCGGCTGCCCCGGCGGCGGGGGCAGCGGCCGGGGTGCCGGCGGGGGCCGCGGCGGGGGGCGGAGAACTGGACGCGTCGCTCATCGCCGCGAGGATAGCGGATTTTCCCGGCGGCGGCTCAGCCGCCGTAGCCCATCGCCTTGAGCTTCGCCGCCAGCGCGGCGAGCGAGAACGGCTTGCCGATGAACTGCACCCCGGGGTCGAGGACGCCATGGTGGACGATGGCGTTGGCGGTGTAGCCGGTGGTGTAGAGCACCGCGAGGCCCGGCCGCAGCGCCGTCGCGGCGGCGGCCAGCGCCCGGCCGTTCATGTCGCCGGGCAGGCCGATGTCGGTGAACAGCAGTTCGATCGCCGGCTCGGCGCGCAGCACCGCCAGCGCCTCGGCGGCGTCGCCGGCCTGGTGCACGGTGCAGCCGAGGTCGCGGCAGGCCGTGACCGCGAAGTCGCGCACCGCCGCGTCGTCCTCGACCACCAGCACGGTCGGCCCGCGCCCGGCCGCGACCGCCGCGGCAGCCCGCGCCGGCTCGGGCTCGGCCGGCGCGTCGTCGCCGCCGCGCGGGATGTAGAGCTTGACCGTCGTGCCGTGGCCGACCTCGCTGTAGATCTTGAGGTGGCCGCCGATCTGCTTGGCGTAGCCGAACGCCATGCTCAGCCCCAGCCCCGTCCCCTGCCCGCGCTGCTTGGTGGTGAAGAACGGCTCGAAGGCGCGCGCGATGGTCTCGGGGTCCATGCCGATCCCCGTGTCGGACACCGCGACCAGCACGTATTGCCCCGCCGAGACCTCGCTGTTGGCCGCGGCATAGGCGTCGTCGAGGTGGGCGTTGGCGGTCTCGATGGTGAGCGTGCCGCCCTTGGGCATGGCGTCGCGGCCGTTGATCGCGAGGTTGAGCACCGTGCTCTCGAGCTGGGCGGCGTCGGCGCGCGCCCGCCACAGGCCGCCGGCCAGCACGGTCTCGACCTCGATGCGCTCGCCCAGCGTGCCGCGCAGCAGCTCCGACATGCCGGCGACCAGCCGGTTGGCGTCGACCGTGTCGATCTGCAGCGGTTGCTGGCGCGAGAAGGCGAGCAGCCGCTGGGTCAGGGTCGCCGCCCGCGCCACCGCGGTGCGGGCGAGCTCGAGGAAGCGGGTGAAGTCGGGCGGCGGTTGCGGCACGCGCCGGCCCATCATCTCGACGGCGCCGCCGATCGCGGTCAGCAGGTTGTTGAAGTCGTGGGCGATGCCGGCCGCCAGCTCGCCGATCGCGGTCAGCTTCTGCGACTGCCGCAGGCTGTCCTCGGCGATGGCGCGGCGCGCCTGCTCGGCGTGCAGGCGCTCGAGGGTCTCGGCCTGCTCGCGCGCCCGCCGCGCCGCGACCAGCGCCAGCAGGAACAGCGCCAGCGTCGCCGGCACGCCGAACACCAGGTGCGAGGCCATGCGGTCGATCCACGCCTCGCGGATCGCCGCGGTGGCGTAGGACAGCACGACGTAGACCGGCAGGTCGGGAAGCTTGCGATAGGCGGCCATGCGGCCGACACCGTCGATCGCCGACCGCTCGATCGTGTAGCTGCCGGCGTTCGGCGCCGCGGCGATCGCCCGCATCAGCCCGCCGTCCGGGGCCAGGCGGACGGCCTCGCCCTCGACCTTCGGGTAGCGCACCAGCACCGCCCCGTCGGCCCGCACCAGCAGGGCGGCCGAGAGCGGCAGCTCGCTGGCCTGCTCGAACTGACGGGAGAAGTACTGCGGCGTCACCCCGACCGTGATCACCCCGTCGAACGGCCCCTCGGGCGGGCGCCGCTCGGCGTACTGGAAGTAGTCGATGTCGCGCAGCCGGTCGCGCAGCCGCTCGCTGACGAAGCGGCGCTCGGCGCCGTCGCGCAGCGCCACGAAGTAGGAGCGGTCGGCGTGGCTGACCGCCGGCGGCAGCGGCGACACCTGGGCGGCGACCAGCGGAACGCCGTCGCGATCGATCACCCGGATGTCGTCGACCTGTGGCAGCGACCGCAGCAGCCGACCCAGCGACTGGTGCAGCCGTGGCTCGTCGGCGCGGATGGCCTCGGCGTCGCGGTCGCCGACCAGCAGGGCGACGTTGGCCGCGACCAGCCGGTAGGTCTCGAACTCGCTGCGGGCGTTGGCGTAGAGCAGGTCGAGGCTGCGCTGCAGCCGCTCCTCGGCGGCCTGCCGCACGTCGCCCCATGCCAGCCAGCTGGCGCCGGCGAACAGCACGACCGGCACGACCAGCGTCGCCGCCGCGAGCAGCAGCGTGGCCTCCGCGGCGTTGCCGCGGCCCCTCCAGGGCAGCCTGTCGATGAGCCGCCGCATGGGCGCCGGTCAGGAAGGATTGACGAGGGATGCCACGAACTTCGACAGGTCGGCGGCGCTGTAGGGCTTGGGAAACACGTGGACGCCGGCCGGGCCGCGGCCCGACGGCTGGCCGCCGCCGGAGCAGCGGATGATCGGCACGTCGGGGCGCTGCTGCAGCGCCGCCTCGATGACCTTCTCGCCCGACATGTCGGGCAGGCCGATATCGACGATGATGGCCGAGAGCGATTCGGGACCGGCGACGACGTCGAGCGCGTCCTGCCCGGTCGCCGCCTCGATGCAGCCGAGGCCGAGCGCATCCAGCGCGTCGACCATGACGGCGCGAATCAGGAATTCGTCCTCAGCCAGCAAGACTCTCGGCATGCGAAGGTCCCTATTCGGCCGCCCGAGCCAAATTGGGCTGAGGCCTGAACGGCAGGATGCTTGTCGCGCGAATGGCGGGCATCGGCAAGGGCGGCGTTTCGGCGCCGAGCGTCCGCGCCGCGTTCCAGCCCCAGCGCGGGTCGAGCAGGAAGGCGCGCGCATGCGCCGTGCAATCGGCCTCGCCGGCCGCGACGATGCGCTCGGCCTGCCCGGGCTCGGTGATGATGCCGACGGTCCAGGTCTTGATGCCGACCTCCTTGCGGATGCGGTGCGAGAACTCGACCTGGTAGCCCGGCCCGACCGGGATCTTCTGCGCCGCCGCGTTGCCGCCCGAGCTGGCGTCGATGAAGTCGCAGCCGAGATCCTTGAGCTGGCGCGCGGTCTCGAGCGTGTCGTCCATGGTGATGCCGCCCTCGACCCACTCGACGCAGGACAGGCGCATGCCCAGCGCCTTGTCGCGCGGCACCACCCGGCGGCAGGCCTCGAACACTTCCAGCGGGAAGCGGCGGCGCTTCTCGGCCGAGCCGCCATACTCGTCGCTGCGCGCGTTGCTGAGCGGCGACAGGAACTGGTTGAGCAGGTAGCCGTGCGCGCCGTGCAGCTCGACGACGTCGAGGCCGAGCCGCAGCGCCCGCCGCGTCGCCTTCACGAACGCCTGCTTGATGCGCCTGAGGCCGGCGGCGTCGAGCTCGACCGGCGTGTGCCAGCCCTCGGCATAGGGGATCGCCGACGGACCCTCGGTGGTCCACGGCAGGTCGGGAGCGTCGGCCGGGCCGAGCGGCCCCCCGCCCTTCCACGGCCGCTGCGCCGAGGCCTTGCGGCCGGCATGGCCGAGCTGGATCGCGAGCTTCACGTTGGGCATCCAGGCCCGCGCCCACTCGACGATCGGCTTCAGCGCCGCCTCGTTGGCGTCGCCGTAGAGGCCGAGGCAGCCCTGCGTGATGCGGCCCTCGCGCTCGACGTGGGTGGCCTCGAGGCACAGGAGCCCGGCGCCCGACATCGCCAGCATGCCGTAGTGGACCTGGTGCCAGGGCTGGGCCGAGCCGTCGACCGCCGAGTACTGGCACATTGGCGAGACGACGATGCGGTTCGGCAGGGTGATGCCGCCCAGCTCGACGGGCGTGAAGAGTTGGACGGTCATGGCGCTCCCGGGGCGTTCTGTCGAAGAAGGATCAGCCGTTGATCGAGGGTCCGGCCTCGTGGCCCAGCCACTCCTCGATCAGGCGGCGGGCGATCGAGTCGCGGCGCGGCATGAAGAACGAGCCGTCCTTGGGCAGGTTCTCGGGCCGCAGCTCGTCGCGGCTCATCCAGCGCGCGCTCTCGAGCTCGCTCTCGTTGACGCTGAAGTCGAGCGACTCGGCCTCGGCGTGGAAGCCGATCATCACCGAGGCCGGGAACGGCCACGGCTGCGACGAGCGGTAGACCACGTTCTTCACCCGCACGCGCACTTCCTCGTAGACCTCGCGCGCGACCGCGTCCTCGAAGCTCTCGCCCGGCTCGACGAAGCCGGCCAGCGTCGAGTGCATGCCGCGCGGGAAGTGCTTGCCACGGCCGAGCAGGCACCTGTCGCCGTGGTGGACCAGCATGATCACCGCCGGGTCGGTACGCGGGAAGTGCTCGCTCTTGCAGCTGTCGTTGGTGCAGACGCGGACGTGGCCGCCCTTGGCGACCCTGGTGGTGGCGCCGCAGACGCCGCAGTAGCGGTGGCGGCGGTGCCAGTAGGTCATGCCGCGGGCGTAGGCGAGGATCGAGCCCTCGCGCGCGAACAGCAGCGCCCCGACCTGGCGGAGATCGACGAACTCGCCCATCTCCTGCAGCGGCACGTCCTTGCCGGTGACGTCGACGGCGAAGTACGGCGTGCCCTCGACGTAGCCGAGGAAGATCGGGTGCTCGGCGGAGTTGGCGATGGCGCGGCCCATCATGCCGTGCAGGAACACCGCCTCGGGGTTGCCGCCCGACCTGACCAGGTTCTTCTCGCTGTCGATCGGCACGAAGCGCGCCGCGCCCGACGAGGCGAGCTCGATCATGCGCTCGTCGTCCTCGCGCTCGTGGGAGGCGCGGTCGATCTCGGCGCTGGAATAGGGATTGCTGGGTCGCTGCATGGCCGCGGACCGTGCCACAGGCCCGCCGGGGCTGCAAGAAAGGTCCCTCGGCTTCGCTTCGCTCCGCTCGGGATGACGGGACTTCAGACGACCAACTCGTTCGACAAGTCTCGCCAGTCGGGATTCGAGCGGTTGATCCGGGCGATCTTCCTGCTGCGCCGCCATCCCTTCAGCTGCTTTTCGCGGGCGATGGCATCGGGGGCCGTGTCGCACCATTCGACGAAGATCAGGCGGTGAATGCGGTACCTGGCGGTATGCGCCACCCGGCCGGTGCCGCATAGTCCAACGACGGAACCCACGCGGAAGCCGTTACACCCTCTCGTCATCCCGAGCGGAGCGAAGCGAAGCCGAGGGACCTATCTTCTAGGCCAACGCCCGGGCCAGGACCTCGGCGACGTGGATCGCCTGGCGGTCGGCGCCGTCGGCGATCTGGTGGCGGCAGGAGGTGCCGTCGGCGACGATCAGCGCCTCGGCCGGCGCGGCGCGCACCGCCGGCATCAGCGACAGCTCGGCCATCGCGATCGAGGCCTCGTAGTGCTCGGCCTCGTAGCCGAAGCTCCCGGCCATGCCGCAGCAGCTCGACTCGATCGGGGTCACGGCGAGGTCGGGCACCAGCGCCAGCGCCTCCTGCACCGCGCTCATCGCGCCGAACGCCTTCTGGTGGCAATGGCCGTGCAGGTAGGCCGTCTTCTCGGCCAGCGGCTTCAACGCCAGCGACAGCCGCCCCGCCCTGTTCTCGCGCGCCAGGAATTCCTCGAACAGGAAGGCGTTGTCGGCGACCGCCCGGGCGACCTCGCCGAAGCCCAGCGCCAGGATCTCGTCGCGCAGCGAGAACAGGCACGACGGCTCGAGCCCGATCACCGGCACGCCGCGGGCCACGAACGGCGACAGCGCCTCGAGCAGGCGCGCCGCCTCGTCGCGCGCGCGCTCGACCTGGCCGGTGGCGAGGTAGGTGCGGCCGCAGCACAGCGCCGGCGCGCCGATGCCCGGCCACGCCACCGCGACGCGGTGGCCGGCGGCCTCGAGCACGCGCCGCGCCGCGTGCAGGACGTGCGGCTCGAAGTTGTTGGAGAAGGTGTCGGCGAAGATCACCACCGTGGCCTCGGCGGCATCGACGTCGGTGGTGGCGAGGAAGGTATCGGACCGCCACCGCGGCAGCCGGCGCTGGCGGGCGAAGCCGAGCGCGCCCTGCGCCATCCAGGCGAGGTTGAACAGCCACGGCAGCCGGCGCGCGAACGGCGCGATCGCCGGCAGGCTGCCGACCAGGCGGTCGCGCCAGCGCAGGCCCTTGGCCATGCGCCGCGCCGAGCGCGCCTCGATCTTCATGCGCGCCATGTCGACGCCGGTCGGGCAGTCGCGCTTGCAGCCCTTGCACGAGACGCAGAGGTCGAGCGCGGCGGCGACGGCGTCGGAGGCGAGGCCGCCCTCGACCTGGCCGGACAGCGCCAGCCGCAGCGTGTTGGCACGGCCGCGCGTCAGGTGCTTCTCGTCGCGGGTGACGCGGAACGACGGGCACATGGTGCCGGCGTCGAACTTGCGGCAATGCCCGTTGTTGTTGCACATCTCGACGGCCTTCGCGAGACCGCCGGCCGGGTCCTCGCCGGTGCCCGGCGCGGTCAGCACCTCGGTGACCGGGTCGGCGTGGACGTTCCATGCCGACCAGTCGAGCGCCGGCTTGTGCGCGGCGACGCGGTAGTCGGGCCTGAAGCGGAACAGCGCGCGGTCGTCCATGCGCGGCGGCCGCACGATCTTGCCGGGGTTCATGCGGCCGTTCGGGTCGAACAGGTCCTTGACCTCCTCGAACGCCCTGGTGAGCCGCGGCCCGAACTGCCAGGCCACCCACTCCGAGCGCACCAGCCCGTCGCCGTGCTCGCCCGAGTAGGCGCCCTTGTACTCGCGCACCAGCGCCGAGGCCTCCTCGGCGATCGCCCGCATCTTCGCCGCGCCGTCGCGGCGCATGTCGAGGATCGGCCGCACGTGCAGCGTGCCGACCGAGGCGTGGGCGTACCAGGTGCCGCGGGTGCCGTGCCTGGCGAACACGTCGGTCAGGCGCTGGGTGTAGTCCGCGAGGTGCTCGAGCGGCACCGCGCAGTCCTCGATGAACGACACCGGCTTACCGTCGCCGCGCATCGACATCATGATGTTGAGGCCGGCCTTGCGGACCTCCCACAGCTCGGCCTGCGGCCGCGGCTCGGGCATCTCGACGACGCTGCCCGGCAGGCCGAGGTCGCCCATCAGTTCGACCAGGCGCTTGAGGTCGGCGAGCTGCGCGTCGCGCTCCTCGCCCGCGAACTCGACCAGCAGGATCGCCTCGGGGCGGCCGATCAGCGCCCGCTCGATCACCGGCCGGAACGCCGGGTTGGCGCGCGCCAGCTCGATCATGGTGCGGTCGACCAGCTCGACCGCGGTCGGCTTGAGCTTGACGATGTGCTGGGCGCTGTCCATCGCCTGGTAGAAGCTCGGGAAGTTGACGACGCCCAGCGCCTTGTGGCGCGGCAGCGGCGCCAGCTTCAGCGTCAGCCGCTCGGTCACCGCCAGCGTGCCCTCGCTGCCGACCAGCAGGTGGGCGAGGTTCACCGAGTTGTCGAGCGTGTAGGGACGCTCCGACTGCGGGAAGAAGATGTCGAGGTTGTAGCCGCCGACCCGGCGCAGCACCTTGGGGTACATGCGCTCGATCTCGTCGCGCTCGGCGAAGGCCAGCGCGGCGACGCGGTCGGCGATGGCGCGCACCGGGCCGGTCATGTCCTCCGGCCGCGCCGCGCCGAAGCGGGCGCGCTGGCCGTCGGCCAGGATGGCGTCGATCGACACCACGTTGTGGACCATGTTGCCGTAGCGGATCGAGCGGCTGCCGCACGAGTTGTTGCCGGCCATGCCGCCCAGCGTGCACTGCGCCGAGGTCGAGACGTCGACCGGGTACCACAGGCCGTGCGGCCTGAGCCACGCGTTCAGGGCGTCGAGCACGATGCCCGGCTGCACCGTGACCTCGGCGCGGTCCTTGTCGAAGCCGACGACCTCGCGCAGGTGCTTCGACATGTCGAGGACCAGCGCCTCGCCCACCGTCTGGCCGCACTGCGAGGTCCCGGCGCCGCGCGGCAGGATCGCCGCGCCGGCGTCACGCGCGACGTCGAGCGCGGTCGCGAGGTCGGTCTCGTCGCGCGGCACGACCACGCCGATCGGCTCGACCTGGTAGATCGAGGCGTCGGTGGCGTAGCGGCCGCGCGAGGCGGCGTCGAACAGGACGTCGCCGCGCACGGCCTGGCGCAGGTTTTTCTCGAGCGGGCTCAGTCGAGCTTCACCCCGGCCGCGGCGACGACCTTCTGCCACTTCTCGATCTCGGCGCGGATGCGCTTGGCGAAGTCGGCCGGCGATTCGCCGCCGGCCTGCGCCAGCTGGTCCTTCCAGATCGACTGCAGCTTGGGCGTCGCCATTGCCTTGACGACCTCGGCGTACATGCGGTCGACGATCGGCTGCGGCGTGCCCTTGAGCGCCCACAGGCCGTACCAGGTCGAGACGATCCAGTTCGGCACGCCGATCTCGGCCGCCGTCGGGATGTCGGGGAACTCGGGGTTGCGCTGCGGCGTCGCCACGGCGAGGCCGATCAGCCGGTTGGTGCGGATCTGCGACGCCGAGGTACCCATGCCGTCGAACATCATGTCGACGTTGCCGGCCAGCAGGTCCTGCATCGCCGGACCGGCGCCGCGGTACGGCACGTGGGTCAGGTCGGTCTTGGTCTCGAGCTTGAACAGCTCGCCGGCGAGGTGGTGGGCGGTGCCGGCGCCCGGCGAGGCGTAGTTCACCTTGCCCGGGTTCTTCTTCACGTAGGCGATGAACTCGGCCGCGGTCTTCACCGGCACGCGGTTCGGGTTGATCGAGATGACCTGCGGCACCAGCGCGACCATGGTGATCGGGATGAAGTCCTTCTCGAGGTCGTAGTCGAGGTTCTTGTAGATCGACGGCGCGATCGTGTGGTGGATGGCGCCGACGAAGAACACCGAGCCGTCGGGCTTCATCTTGGCGGCCTGCGAGGCGCCGACGGTGCCGCCGGCCCCGCCCTTGTTGTCGATGATGATCTGGCAGCCGAGCTGCTCGCCGACCTGCGCCGCCAGCGGGCGGGCGAACACGTCGGTGCCGCCGCCGGCCGGGAACGGGTTGATCCAGGTGATGGTCTGCGGCGGCCATCCCTGCTGCGCCCGTGCCGCGCCGGCGAGGCCGAGCGGGGCGGCCAGCGTCGCGGCCGCGCCGAGCTTGAGCGCGCGGCGGCGCGAGGTCGTGTCGAAGGTCATCGAGGCTCCTCCCTGAAGCTACGCCCTGTCTTGTCCGGGCCCCGTCGCGGGTGCCCGTTGCCGGTCCATTTCCTCCAGCACCGCCTGAAGCTTGGCGTGCAGGTGGCCGGACAGAAGGTCCCGTAGCCCACTGCCGTCCCGCGCCGCAAGGGCGTCGAGCATGGCGCGGTGCTCGGCCACGGCGCGCGCCCACTTCGCGTCGTTGAGGTTGGAGCGGAAGCGCAGCGCGTGCAGGCGGGCGTTGATGGTCTCGCAGGTGCGGCCGAGCAGGCCGTTGCCGGCGACCGCCTGCAGCCGGTCGTGGATCGCCCGGTTGACCCGATAATAGGTGGGGAGATCGCGGCGGCGGTGGGCGTCCTCCAACTCGGCCTGCAAGGCCTCGAGGGCGTCGAGGTCGGCCGGGCCGACGCGGGCCGCCGCCAGTTCGCCGGCCAGCCCTTCCAGCGCCGCCATGACCTCGAAGGCCTGGCGCACGTCCTCGCGCGACAGCGCCGCGACCTGCACGCCGCGGTTGGGCAGTTGGTCGAGCAGGCCCTCGGACGCCAGCACGCGGAACGCCTCGCGCAGCGGCGTGCGCGACACGCCGAGCTGCTCGGACAGTTCGCGCTCGTTCAGCCGGGTGCCGGGCGCCAGCGTGCCCTCGACGATCAGGGCGCGCAGCCGCTCGGCCGCCGCTTGTGGCAGGGTCGAGCGCGCGAGGGGGGTGTTCAGGCTGTCCATTTATGCTGTGGACGCAGTTTCGCATGTTGTATACAAAATGCAACCCCCGCCCCTGAAGCGGAGCCGAGAGGACATCCCATGCGCCTGAATTCGCACCCCAGCGGCCGCCACTTCCTGCAGATCCCCGGCCCCAGCAACGTGCCGGACCGCATCCTGCGCGCCATCGACCACCCGACGATCGATCACCGCGGGCCGGAGTTCAACGCCCTGGCCAAGAAGGTCCTGCGCAGCGTCCGCCAGGTCTTCCAGACCAAGCAGCCGGTCATCATCTACCCGGCCTCCGGCACCGGCGCGTGGGAAGCCGCGCTGGTCAACACGCTGTCGCCCGGCGACCTCGTGCTGATGTGGGAGACCGGCCACTTCGCCTCGCTGTGGAAGAAGATGGCCGACAAGCTCGGCATCCGCTCGGAGTTCATGGGCGGCGACTGGTCGAGGCCCGCCGACCCGGCGGCGATCGAGCAGCGGCTGCGCGCCGACACCGGGCACGAGATCAAGGCGGTGTGCGTGGTCCACAACGAGACCTCGACCGGCGTGGTCAGCGACGTCGCCGCGATCCGGCGCGCCATCGACTCGGCCAGGCACCCCGCGCTCCTGCTGGTCGACACGATCTCGTCGATGGGCTCGCTCGACTACCGCCACGACGCCTGGGGCGTCGACGTCACCATTGCCGGCTCGCAGAAGGGCATGATGATGCCGCCCGGCCTGTCGTTCAACGCGGTCAGCGAGAAGGCGGTGGCGGCCTCCAAGGGGTCGAAGCTGCCCAAGGCGTTCTGGGGCTGGGACGAGATGCTGGCCTCGAACGCCAACGGCTGGTTCCCCTACACGCCCTCGACCAACCTGCTGTACGGCCTCAACGAGGCCTGCGACATGCTGCTGGAGGAAGGGCTCGACGCGGTGTTCGCCCGCCACGCCCGCTTCGCCGAGGCGACGCGGCTGGCCGCCCGGGCGTGGGGCCTCGAGATCCTGTGCGCCGATCCCAAGGCCTACTCCGGCGTGCTGACCGCGCTGGTGATGCCGGAGGGCCACGACGCCGACGCCTTCCGCAAGGTCGCGCTGGAGAACTTCAACCTGTCGCTGGGCCAGGGCCTGTCGAAGGTCGCGGGCAAGGTGTTCCGCATCGGTCACCTCGGCGACTTCAACGACCTGATGCTGCTGGGCACGCTGTCCGGCGTCGAGATGGCGCTGGGGCTGGCCAAGGTGCCGCACAAGGCCGGCGGCGTGCAGGCCGCGCTGACCTACCTGCGCGACACCGCGCCGGGCGCGCGCCCGTAGCTCGATCCGGGGACGCCGCGCGCGCTCACTTGGCACGCGGCGGCAGCGCGCCGTTCGACGCCCGCACCGCGGCCACGGCCTGGTCGAAGGCGGCGAGCCGCTCGGCGCCCATCGGGTGGGTGTCGAACGCGCCGCTCTCGCGCTTGCCCGACATCCGGGTCATGGTCAGCATGATGCCGCGCGCCTTGTCGAGGTCGATGCCGGCGCGGTAGGCGATCACGATGCCGAGGTAGTCCGCCTCGCGCTCCTGCTCCTTGGAATAGCTCAGCCACCCGGCGTGCTGCCCGAGCGACTTGCCGAGGTCCATGTAGCCGACGTATCGGCCGGCGGCGACGTCGAGCGCCGCTCCGAGCAGACCCCCGACGAGGCCACCGACGTAGGCGTTGGTGTTCCCTGTGACCGGGTGATCGGCCACATGGTGGCCGAGTTCGTGGGCGATGACGAAGGCCCTCTCGTCCTCGTTCGCCGTCAGCTCGGCAAGACCGCGGTTCAGGATCACGTAGCCGTCCACCGTGGCCGCGGCGTTGAGCGAGCGGCTGGCCGAGAGGCGATAGCGCCAGTCGCAGTTGCCGACGCGCACCTCGTGGCAGACCTGCTGCCCCGCCGGGTGGACCCGCCCGACCGCGGCGGCCAGGGCCTGCGCGGCCTCCCCGAACGTCATGGTCTGACGCGCGACGACATCGCGCTCCGCCAGCATGGCGGTCTCGGCCGCGGCAATCTGGGCCTGGCTCGGCTTGGGCACCTGGTGCACCGGCCCGGCGCAGGCCGAAAGCAGCAGCAGCAGTCCTGCGAAAGACAGGCCCTTCCCCTGGCGCATGATGCCCCTCCTCCACCGGGAGAGACGGCGCGACGGCTCAGGGCGTTACAGGCGCCGGGTCGACCGCCACCGCCCGCAGCCGCGGCGGCAGGCGGCCGCCGCGGCCGCGGATCTCGGCGACCGCGCGTTCGGCCAGCGCGACCCTTTCCGACCCGAGCGGATGCATGTCGAAGGCCTCGCTGCGCAGCGAGGGATCGCGGCGGGCCAAGGTCACGTTCAGGTGCTGGGCCTTCTCGAGGTCGAGGCCGGCACGGAACAGGATCAGGTTGGCGAAGTAGTCGGCCTCGCGCTCGCGCGCCCGCGCCCACAGCCGCTCCCCGATCCAGACCCCGTACCGTGCTCCCACCTCGCTGGCGGCAAAGCCTTTCCGCTTGCCGACCAGCGCCGCCATCATGTCGAGCACGTGACCCGGGATCCATCCCACCTCGCTGCCGACATAGGCGAGGCGATACGACGCCGGCGCGTGATCGAGGAACATGTGGGCCATCTCGTGGGCGATGGCATGCGCGATGGCTTCGGGGACGACCGCATCCTCGACCAGCGCGCGGTAGACGATGATGCGGCCTTTCGAGGAGGCCCCGGCCCAGTGGTCGCGCGACGGATCGAAGTCGAGGCGCCACGTGCAGGAGCCGACGCGCACTTCCCGGCAGACCTCGACGGCGACCCGGTTCACATGCTCCCAGGCCACCTCCACCCGCTGGCGCGCCTCCTCCTCCGACACCGTGTACTCGCGATACGATCCCGGTCCCAGGGCGCGCATCCTGGATTCGGTCGCGCCGATGTCATCGCGGCTCACGGCCGGCACGTCGTGAAGCGCGCCGAGGCAGCCGCCCAGCAGGAGCGGCAGAAGCAACAACACGAATCCCGCCATCCGCGCCTCCCCTTGCAGGAAAGACGAGGTGAGCGGTCGCGGCGTTACGTCAGGCGTTTCCCCTGCCTGCGTTCTCTTCCAGCCACGCCACGAACGGCTCGCGCTTGCCCGACAGCAGCGTCGCCCACTGGCCCGAGCGCAGCGGCGTGCGGCCGCCGGCGCCCCACCAGTATTCCTTGACCACGAGGACCGACCACGCCGGCGGCGACAGGCTCTCGCCGGTGATCGCCTCGGTGACGAAGCTGAAGTCGGGACCGGCATGGGAATGGCGCTGGCGCGTCCAGCGCGCGCCGGCGACGACCCAGCCATTCGACTGGGTGTCGCGCAGCGATGCGCCCATCACCCGGTCGAAGTCCCTGAAGAATGCCGTGTCACCGATCCGTCGCACGTTCTGCCCACCCGTTGCCGCGGCCGGACCCTACGACACAAGCTGCGTCATCGCAGCAGCCCCGCCAGCGGCCAGTCCACGCGCGGCGGCAGCCTGCCGCCGGTCGCGCGGGCCAGGGCGATGGCGCGGTCGATGACGGCCAGCCGCTCGGCACCCAGCGGGTGCGAGTCGAACGGGCCGCTGCGCCGCGACTCGTGCTCGTGCGCCAGTTCGAGGCCGAGGCCGCGCGCCTTGTCGAGGTCGAGGCCGGCCCGGTAGGCGATCAGCACGGCGATGGTGTCGGCCTCGCGCTCGCGCTGGCGCGACCAGGCCAGCCGGCCGATGTAGCGGCCCCAGTCGACGGCCCACCGCGTGAACATGCCGCCGCGGCCGCCGCCGAAGCCGGAGAAGGCGTCGAGCGCGTGGCCGATCGTCCAGCCGATCTGCCAGCCCGCCGTCTCGAAGCGCAGGGCGGTCGCCGGGTGGCCCGCCGCGTGGTGCGCCATCTCGTGGGCGATCACCAGCGCCATCGCCTCCTCGCTGTGGACGCGCTCGGCGATGCCGAGATTGACCAGGATCTCGCCGTCGAGGCCGGCGCCGCCGTTCAGGGAGCGGTCGCGCACGGGAAGGTACACCCAGTCGCAGGTGCCGACGCCGATCTCGCGGCACACCGCCACGCCGGCGTCGTGCACGCGGTCGATGGCACGCCCCAGTATCCTCAGGGCGCGGCGCCCGGACAGCGTGCGCAGGGGTTTGACGGCGGTGTCGGCCTGCAGGTCGAGGCGGGCGACCTCGATGTCCGAGGCCGCGATCTCGGGCAGGCGATGCACGGCCCCGTGGCAGCCGCCCAGCATCACCAGCGGCAGCAGCGCCACCACGCCGACAAGCCAGACCCGAACCGCCATCGTCGCCCTCCCGCCAGAGGGACGACGCGGCGGCGCCCGGCGTTACGCCGGGACGGTGGGCGACAGCGGCGCGCCGGTGTCGCCCGGCGGGCGGCGCAGGCAGGCGACCTGGTGGCCGGGCGCGACCTCGACCAGCGGCGGCGCGGTCACCCGGCATTCCGGCGTGGCGTAGGGACAGCGGGTGTGGAAGTGACAGCCGGGCGGCGGCTTGGCCGGGCTCGGCACGTCGCCCTGCACCAGGCGGCGGCGCTGGCGGCGGCGGCGCGGGTCGGGCGCGGTCGCGGCCGACAGCAGCGCCTCGGTGTAGGGGTGCAGCGGCCGCTCGAACAGCGTGCGCTTGTCGGTCAGCTCGACGATGCGGCCGAGGTACATCACCGCGATGCGGTGGCTGATGTGGCGCATCACCGCGAGGTCGTGGCTGATGAACAGGTAGGCCAGCCCGTATTCCTCCTGCAGGTCGATCAGCAGGTTCAGCACCTGCGCCTGCACCGAGACGTCGAGCGCCGACACCGGCTCGTCGGCGACGATGACGTCGGGATTGACCGACAGCGCCTTGGCGATGCCCAGGCGCTGGCGCTGGCCGCCCGAGAACTCGTGCGCGTACTTGCGCATCGCCTCGGGCCGGAGCCCGACGCGCTCGAACAGCCCGGCGACCCGCGCCGACGTCTCGGCGCCGCGCGACAGGCCGAAATTCTCCAGAGGCTCGCCGACGATGGTGCCGGCCGAGAGCCTCGGGTTCATCGACGAGTAAGGGTCCTGGAAGATCGTCTGGATGCGGCGGCGGTGCGCCCACATCCTGCCCGGCGCGAGGTGCGTGACGTCCTCGCCGCCCAGCAGGATGCGGCCGGCGGTCGGCTCGACCAGCTTCAGCACGGTCTTGCCGATCGTCGACTTGCCGCAGCCCGACTCGCCGACCAGGCCCAGCGTCTCGCCGCGCCGGATCGAGAACGAGACGCCGTCGACCGCGCGCACCGCGCCGACGCGGCGCTGCAACAGCCCGCCGACGATCGGGAAATGCTTCACCAGCCCGTCGACCTCGAGGACGGTGTCCCGCGGCGTCGCGCTCATCGCCCGGTCTCCCAGCAGGCGACGCGGTGGCCGCCGCCGACATCGACCTCGGGCGGCGCCTCGCGGCGGCAGCGCTCGGTGGCGAGCGCGCAGCGCGCGGCGAAGGCGCAGCCGACGATCGGCCTGGTGAGGACCGGCACCAGGCCCGGGATCTCCTGCAGCCGCGGCCGCCGGCCGGCGGCGTCGGCCTCGACGTCGAGCCGCGGGATCGCCTGCATCAGGCCGCGCGTGTAGGGGTGCAGCGGGTCGTCGAACAGCGCCTCGACCGGCGCCTCCTCGACCTTGCGCCCGGCGTACATCACCACCACCCGCTCGGTGGTCTCGGCCACGACGCCGAGATCGTGGGTGATCAGCACGATCGCCGTCCCGGTCTTCTCCTTGAGCTCGAGCATGAGGTCGAGGATCTGGGCCTGGATGGTGACGTCCAGCGCCGTCGTCGGCTCGTCGGCGATCAGCACCTGCGGGTCGCACGACAGCGCCATGGCGATCATCACGCGCTGGCGCATGCCGCCCGACAGCTGGTGCGGGTACTCGTCGAGCCGGCGCCTGGCGTCGGCGATGCGCACCAGGTCCAGCATCTCGCGGGCGCGGTCGCGCGCCGCCGCCCACGGCACGCCGAGGTGGCGGACCACGTTCTCGGCGATCTGGGTGCCGACCGTCAGCACCGGGTTGAGGCTGGTCATAGGCTCCTGGAAGATCATCGAGATCTGGTGGCCGCGCAGGCCCTTCATCTCGTGTTCCGGCAGGTCCGTGAGCTCGCGGCCCTCGAAGCGGATCGAGCCGCCGACGATGCGCCCGGTCTCGGGCGGGATCAGGCGCAGGATCGACAGCGCCGTCACCGACTTGCCGCAGCCGGACTCGCCCACGATGCCCAGGGTCTCGCCGCGGGCGACATCGAACGACACGCCGTCGACCGCGCGGACCACGCCGTCCAGCGTGTCGAACCGCGTCCGCAGGTCGCGGACCTCGAGGACGGCGCTCACAGCCGCCTCGCCAGCCGCGGGTCGAGGCGGTCGCGCAGGCCGTCGCCCAGCAGGTTCACCGCCAGCACCGTGACCGCGAGGAAGGCGCCGGGGATCATGATGGTCCACGGCGCGATCTGGAAGAAGGTCCGTCCCTGCGCGATGATGTTGCCCCAGCTCGGGACCTCGGGCGGCACCCCGGCGCCGAGGAAGCTGAGGCCGGCCTCGATCAGCATCGCCGAGGCGCAGACGTAGGTCGACTGCACGATCAGCGGCGCCAGCGTGTTGGGCAGCACGTGGCGCGACAGCAGGCGCAGGTTGCGGGTGCCGCCGGCGATGGCGCTCTCGACGTAGGGCTGCGACCGGATCGACAGCACCACGGCGCGGACCACGCGCACGATGCGCGGCACCTCGGGGATCACGATGGCGACGATGACGATGCCCAGCCCCGGCCGGGTCAGGGTGATCAGCGCGATCGCCAGCAGGATCGACGGGATCGCCATCAGCCCGTCCATGATGCGCATGACGATGCCGTCGACGCGGCGGAAGTAGCCGCAGGCGAGGCCCAGCGCGAGGCCGAGCAGGCTCGACAGCGCCGCCACCGACAGGCCGACGATCAGCGACACCCGGGCGCCGTAGACGGTGCGGGAGAACAGGTCGCGCCCGAACTGGTCGGTGCCGAACCACCACCGTTCCGACGGCGGCCGCAGCCGGTTGACCGGGGCGATCTTGAGCGGGTCGGTGGTGGCGATCCACGGCGCGAACACCGCCATGATCACCAGCAGCGCCAGCAGCGCGCCGCCCAGCGCGATGGTCGGGTTGCGGCGGATCGCCGTCCACAGGGTGGAGCGGCGGACCGGCAGGTCGAGATCGTCGGCGACGGCGGTCATCAGTAGCGGATCCGCGGATCGAGGAAGGCGTAGGAGATGTCGATCAGCAGGTTGACCACCACCTTGGCGCCGGCGAACACCAGGATCAGGCCCTGCACGATCGGGTAGTCGCGCTTCAGCACGGCGTCGACCGTGAGGCGGCCCAGCCCCGGGATGTTGAACACGGTCTCGGTGATCACCACGCCGGAGATCAGGAGCGCGATGCCGATGCCGATCACGGTGACGATCGGCACGGCGGCGTTCTTCAGCGCGTGCAGCAGCAGCACGCGGTCGGTCGCGAGGCCCTTGGCGTTGGCGGTGCGGATGTAGTCCTGCTGCAGCACCTCGAGCATCGAGGCGCGGGTGATGCGCGCGATCAGCGCCATGTAGGTGATGCCGAGCGCCACCGACGGCAGGATCAGGCTCTCGACGAACGGCCACAGGCCGGCCGACATCGGCTGGTAGCCCTGCACCGGCAGCATCTGCCACTGCACGGCGAAGAAGTAGATCAGCACGTAGGCCAGCACGAACACCGGCATGGCGAAGCCGAGCACGGCGAAGCCCATGACCAGCCGGTCGACCCACTTGCGCGCCTTCCACGCCGCGACCACGCCGGCCGGGATGGCGAGCACGACGGCGACGAACAGCGTCGACAGCGTCAGCGCCACGGTCGGCTCGAGCCGCTGGGCGATCAGCCGCGTCACCGGCAGGTTCGAGAAGATCGACACGCCCATGTCGCCCTGCAGCAGCGACCAGACCCAGACCACGAACTGCTCGGCGATCGGCCGGTCGAGGCCGAGCCGGGCGCGCACCGCGGCGATCGCCTCGCTGGTCGCGTCC
The DNA here is from genome assembly GCA_964420105.1 of uncultured Reyranella sp. Classification (GTDB taxonomy): domain Bacteria; phylum Pseudomonadota; class Alphaproteobacteria; order Reyranellales; family Reyranellaceae; genus Reyranella. Next base: position 33,711 of record CAYQRL010000013.1, on the reverse strand, counting down.
TCGCCGGCGATGATCGCCGCCGGGTCGCCGGGCGCGAAGCGCAGCAGGAAGAACACGAACAGCGCCACGACGGCCATGACCGGCAGCGTGGCGAACAGGCGGCGGACGATGTAGGCGGTCACGGCGAAGCCGCGACCCCGAGCGGAGCGAAGCGCGCTCGAAGGGCCTTCCCGGGTGGCAAGCGAGATCCCTCCACTACGCTACGCTTCGATCGGGATGACGGCCTGCGGCCGTCATTTCTTGGTGATGCCCCACAGCACCGCGAGGCCGGTGTTGGGGACGATGCCGTCGATGCGGTCGGCGCGGTAGGCGAGCGGCGTGTCCCACTGGCCGAACGGGATGTAGACGACCTGCTCCATGGCGCGGGTCTGCAGTTCCTTCGCGATCTTCTTGCGCTCGTCCTCGGTCGCGGCGAGGCCGAAGGCGTTGCGCAGCTTCTCGATCTCGGGATCGCACGGCCAGCCGAACAGGCCCTTGTCGCAGGCCGCGCCGAGCCAGGTGTGCAGCACCGGGTTGGACGAGCCGACGCCGCCGGTCGTCGTGACGAAGATGTTCCAGCCGCCCTGGGCGGGCGGCTCCTTCTTGGCGCGGCGCGACACCACCGAGCCCCAGTCCATCGACTGGACGTCGAGGTTGATGCCGGCCTCGCGCATCGCCTGGATCAGGACCTGTGTCGCCGGCGTGATGGTGTTGTGGTCGGTGGCGGCGAGGATGGTGATCGGCTCGCCGTTGTAGCCGGCCTCCTTCAGCAGCTGCAGCGCCTTCTTCGGGTTGTAGTCCTTCATCAGGGCGCTGCCGCCGTCGTTCTCGTACGGCCCGCCGCAGGTCAGCATGCCGAGGCAGACGCGGTAGTACTTGGGATCGCCGACGATCGCCCGCAGGAAGTCCTCCTGGTTGATCAGGTGGTACATCGCCTGCCGCGCCTTCGGGTTGTTGAAGGGCGGGTGCAGGTGATTGAGCCGGATCATGCCCTGCGTGCTGTCGATCGTGCCGGTCTTCATCAGCTTGACGCCGCGCGCCTTGGCGAGCAGCGGCAGGAAGTCGGCATTGGGGTTTTCGTAGAAGTCGATCTCGCCGTTGACCAGCGCCGACATCGCGGTCTGCGGGTCGGAGATCCAGACCAGCTCGATGCGGTCGACGCCGGGGATCTTGGCGCCGGCGAACGACGACGGCGGCTCGGTCCGCGCCACGTAGTCCTTGTTCTTCAGGTAAACCGCCTTGCTGCCCGGCACCCACTGGTCCTTGGCGAAGACGTAGGGGCCGGAGCCGACCGACTCCTTGACCTGCTGCTGCGGGTCGGTCAGCGCATCCTTCTCGCGCATGATCGCCGCGATCGAACTCTGGCTCTTGCCGAGCGATTCCAGCACCAGGCCGTAGGGTTCCTTCAGCACCATGACGAAGGTCTTGTCGTCGACCGGCTCGAGCTTGGTGACGAAGCCCATCAGGCGCTGGCCGACGCCGTCCTTGGCGCCCCAGCGCTTGAGCGAGGCGATCACGTCCTTGGTCGTGACCGGCGAGCCGTCGTGGAATTTCAGCCCGTCGCGCAGCGTGAAGGTGTAGGTCAGCCGGTCGGGGCTGATCTCGTACTTGCCGACCATCTGCGGCTGCGGCTTCAGGTTGGCGTCGTTGCCGAACAGCGTGTCGTAGACCAGCGCGCCGTGGATGTTGGCGATGGTCTGGGTCGTCCAGACCGGGTCGATGACGCGCACGTCGGCATGCATCACCGCGCGCAGCACCTTCTCCTGCGCCATCGCCGTGACCGGCAGCAGCAGCGCCGCAATGCCGGCAAGAATCCGCAACTTCATGCGACCCCCAGACTGTCCGTTGAACTCCCCGTACAGAAAGTATGCAAAGGCCGACGGGCCCTTGTCCAGCAAGCGAGGCGGCGCCGGGCGCGGCCGCGGGCGGGAACCGGAGCGCCCGCCGCGCGTTCGCGCCGCCAGGGAGATCGGTTGGAAGTCGGTCGGAGGTCGGTTCATGGCGGTCGGCGCAGCGCGTGCCCACGCGACGGGCTACCTCGCCGGCTTCGCCCTCGGCGGCTTCTTCGACGGGATCCTGCTGCACCAGGTGCTGCAGTGGCATCACCTGCTCAGCGCGATCGACCCCGACAATGCCCGCTTCCAGGTGGCGGCGGACGGCGTCTTCCACGGCGCCATGTACCTCGCCTCGGCGGTCGGGCTCGGCCTGCTGTGGCGCGACGGCCGGCGTCGCGCCCTGCCGGGCTCGACGGCCTTCATCGGCGACCTGTTGATCGGCTTCGGCGCCTGGCACGCGCTCGACGCCCTCGCCTCCCACTGGCTGCTCGGCATCCACCGCGTCCGCATGGACAGCGACCACCGCCTGGCCTGGGACCTCGCCTGGGTGGGCCTGTTCGGCCTGCTGCCCCTGCTCGCCGGCATCGCGCTGCGCCGCCGCGGCGGCGACGATGCGGACGACGCGGACGATGCGGACGGGGCCGGCGATCCGGCGACCGGCAGCGCCGCCGTCGCGGCCCTGCTGGTGATCGGGCTGGGCGCGCAGGCGCTGCGGCCCGCCTCCGACTCGCCCTTCACCGCCGTGCTGTTCGCGCCCGGCACGGACAGCGCGCGCGTGTTCGCCACGATCGCCTCGGTCGGCGGCCGCGTGGCCTGGTCGGACACCAGCGGAAGCCTGGTGGTCATCGCGACCGAGGGCGGCTCCCCGGTGCTCGGCCTGCTCGCCGCCGGCGCCCTGCCGGTCGGCGGCGCCGGCCTGCCGGCCGGCTGCTTCGGCGCGTTGCGGGGTTCCTGAGCCGTCGCCGTCAGAACACCAGCCCGCGCGGCCGGGCGTCGGCGTCGAGCGGCCAGATCGGCCGCTCGGCCTTGGTGTACGCCACCTTGCGATGGTCGCGGCGCAGCGGCCCACCCGACTCGACGTAGATCACCTTCTTCGCGATCGGTCCGTAGGCGGCCATGAAGTGGTTGGTCGACTTCACCACCACCAGCTTGCGCTGGCGCGGATCGATGCCGAGGTTGGTGAACAGTTCGAGCCCGGTGGCCTGGGTGCGGTTGGCGATCAGCACGAACTCGACGCCGCCGACCTTGACCGCGGCGCAGTCGCCGACCGGCACCCTGGTCGGGCCGAAGCTCTGCCAGGCGTCGCGCTTGAGGCCCACGATCTCGACCTCGGCGTCGATCGGCGGCCCCGAGGTCGGCGCGATCTTGCCGCCGAAGCGCAGGCCGATGCGCGCGCCGAGCCCGGCGTCGAAGCACAGGCGGACCGCGATCGGGTCCCAGATCGGGCCGAGGCAGGCGCTTTCCGCGCCGATCTCGATCAGGTGGCGGGCGATGTCGGTGTTGTCCGAGGGCGCGCCGCCGCCGGCATTGTCGGCCGGGTCGGCGATCACCACCGGCAGGTCGTTGAACGCCCGTCCCTCGGCGATGCCGGTCGGCACGTCGGAGGCCGGCGGCGCGGTCTTGCCGCGCAAACCGACCAGTTCCTCGCCCAGCGCCGTGGCCAGCGCGTCGGCCTTCTTCTTGTCGCCGTCGGCGATCACCAGCACGCGGGTGCCGATCTCCGGGACGTCGCCGTAGGGGAAGCAGTGGGCGATCGACACCGACAGGATGCCGTCCCTGCCCTCCATCGCCTTGATGCGGTCGACCAGCGACCGCATCGGCTGCAGCGTCGTCGGGTAGCTCTGGATCTGGCGGCAGTCGTAGACCGACATCACCGGCTTGACCTTGCCGCGCAAGGTGGCGAGCACGAGGTCGAGCAGGTCCTCGGCGCGCTCGACCACGTCGGTGTGCGGGAACTCCTTGTAGAGCACGACGATGTCGGCATTCTTCAGCCGCTTCAGCGTGAGGTGGCAGTGCGGGTCGAGCTCGACGCCGATCACGCACTTCGGCCCGACGATGGCGCGGGCGCGCTCGAGGATGTCGCCTTCGACGTCGTCGTAGCCGTGCGCGACCATGGCGCCGTGCAGGCCGAACAGGATGCCGTCGACCGGCCCCGCCGCCTGCAACTGGCCGAGGATGGCGTCGCGCATGGTCTCGTAGTCGGCGCGGTTGGTGATGCCGGCCGGGCTGGCGGCGAAGCAGCTGCCCTCGACCAGCTCGAAGCCTTCCTTCGCGGCACGCTGCCGCGCCACGAACAGCGGCGCGGTGCACATGCGCGGCGCGTCGGCGGGGTGCTCCCCGGGCCGCAGGAACACCGACTCGCGGTAGTTCTGCAGGCTGGTCGGCAGCGGCGAGAAGGTATTGGTCTCGGTCGCCAGCGTGGCGGAGAACAGGCGCATCGTTTCCTCTTGTCTCTTTGCGGTCAGCCGGGCGGCAGCGGCGCGAGGGCGCCGGCGATGGTGCTCCTCGGCAGGGACAGCAGCCCGTCGAACGGGTTGCTGAGCTCGAGCAGCATGAACAGCGCCGACGAGGTCGACAAGGCGAGGATCACCAGGGCGGCGATGGCGATCCGGTTGGGCGGCGTGAACAGGCAGAAGCTCATGAACAGCGCCGCAAGCCAGCCGATCAGGATGACGAGGAACGGTACCGGGAAATCGTTGTGGTGGCTCTCGTAGAGGACGTAGCGCACCTGGGCGCCCGCGAGCGACATCTGCAGCGCCTGCGACCGCAGCTCGCGCTGCCGGTCGTCGGTCGCCGGCAGGGCGCGCAGCAACTGGTGGAACCTCAGCGCCTGGTCGCCGGAGACGAAGCCGCGCTCGCGCACCTGCTCCTGTCCCGGGTGGCGCCAGATGCTGTCGGCCAGCGAGTCCGCCATCTCCCGCAGCTTCACGCGCTGCGGCCGGGCCTGCGGCCCGAATTCCTCGAGCAGGCTGTCGAGCAGGACGGCGTTGGCGACGATCTCCCGCAGCTCGCGGCGCTGGGCGTCGTAGGCGCTGTTGGCCGAGCTGATCAGGAGACTGAGCACGAGGGCAGCCAGCGTCGCCATCAGGCTGGCCGACAGGCGCACGATGTCCTTGGCGTCCTCGGTGAAGTGCTGATCGGACAGCACCCGCCGCAGCTGCACCGCGGCGAAGGCGCCGAGCAGCATCAGCACGAAGGCGGCGATCGAGGCGGCGAGCGGCATCATCAAGGCACCACGCCGGGCGGCAGGGCGGCGCAGTGGCCGGCGATGGCGCCGGGCGTGGTCAGCCAGACGAGGTCACGGTGGCGGGCGACGTGGCGCAGCGCGCGCTTGAGGTGGCGCAGCCGGTGCGGCTGGCCGACCAGGTAGGCGTGCAGCGCGATGCCCATGACCAGCGGCCGCTCGGCGGACAGTTCCAGCATCTCGTCGAACTGGTCGATCACGAGGTCGGCAAAGGCGTCGCCGCCGATCTTGCGGCCGACGATCTGCGGGATGTCGTTGGCCTCCTGCGGGTACGGCACCGACAGGATGCGCTTGCCGCCGCGGCAGCGGAACCACACCGGCTGGTCGTCCATGCACCAGTCCAGCAGGTAGGCATAGCCGGCCTCGGCCAGCAGGTCGGGCGTGGCGTGGCTGTGCGAGATCCACGGCCCGAGCCAGCCCCGGGGCGGTCGTCCCTCCTCGCGCGCCAGCCGCTCGGTCGCCTCGGCGATCAGGGCGCGCTCGACCTCCTCGGGCTTGTCGCCCTGGCGCTCCGAGTTGGTGCGGCCGTGGCCGACGATCTCGTCGCCGCGCGCCCGGCAGGCCGCCACGAGGGCCGGTGCGTAATCGTACATCGCGCTGTTGACCAGCGCCGCCATCGGCAGGCCGAGCGCGTCGAAGGCGTCGAGCATGTACCACGCACCGACCCGGTTGCCGTAGTCGCGCCAGGCGTAGTTCAGGATGTCGGGCTGGGGCCCCCCCGGCGCCAGTTCGGCGCCGAGGCCCTCGCCGTAGTGGAAATGCTCGAGGTTGAGGGCGAAATAGACGGCCAGCCGGCGGCCCTCGGGCCAGTGGTAATCGGGACGTCCGCGCAGCGGTACATAATCGTAGCGGTCGTGGGTCTTCAGTCGCATCAGCAAAACGTAGCGCCGGAAATGCCGATGGGCTACGGTCACACACATAATGAAATTGCCGGCGCGGGAAGCGCCGGCGTGGGAACAGGGAGTGCGACGCGTTGACGGCAACGAGTGCTGACGCTTTGCCGGCTGCCCGGGAGGCGGCGGGGCCGCCACGGCGGCTGGCCGCGCCGTTGTGGGTCGCGTCGCTGCTGGCCGTGCTCGCCTTCCTGGTGATCTACCCGCTCGCCATGCTGGTGTTCGGCGCGTTCAGCGATTCGAACCCGGTGGTCGACGGCTTCGGCGCGTTCCGGCCGTCGGTGAAGCACTTCGCCGACGTGCTGGCCAACGAGAACGTCCACCTCGCCTTCTTCAACGCCCTGGCGGCGTGCGGCGGCGGCACCCTGCTCGCGGTGATCATCGGCCTGACCTTCTCGTGGATCGTGGTGCGCACCAACACGCCGTTCAAGGGCTTCATCGCCGGCGCCAGCATGATCCCGCTGTTCGTGCCGCCGCTGGTCGCCGGCGTCGCCTGGGGCATCCTGGGCTCGCCCAAGACCGGCCTGCTCAACACCGTGATGAAGTGGGTCGGCATCGACTTCCGCTTCGACTTCTACTCGATGTCGGGCCTGATCCTGGTGTTCGGCATCTACTACGCGCCCTACGTCTACATGTTCACGGCCTCGGCGCTGCGCAACATGGACCCCAGCCTCGAGGAAGCCTCCGAGGTCTCGGGCGCGTCGGCCTTCACCACGCTGTTCACCGTCACCTTCCCGCTGATCATGCCGGCGATCCTCGCCGGGTCGCTGCTGTCCTTCGTGGTCATGCTGGGCATCTACGGCGTGCCGGCGGCGCTCGGCGCGCCGGCCAACATCAGCGTGCTCACGACCTACATCTTCAAGCTGACGGCGTGGAGCCCGCCCCTCTACAACACCGCCGCCGCGGTCGCGATCCTGCTGATGGTGGTGACCGCCATCCTGGTGTGGGCGCAGCAGCGGGTGATGTCCGGCAAGAGCTACGCCACCGTGGCCGGCAAGGCGTTCCGGCCGCGCGCCCTCAACCTCGGCCGCTGGCGCTGGTTCACCTTCGGCCTGGCGCTCGCCTACCTGTTCGTCGTGGTGGTCCTGCCGACCATCGCGCTGGTCATCGCCGCCTTCCGCAAGTTCCTGTTCATCAAGGACTTCGACGCGCTGTTCGACATGAAGGCCTACAGTTGGGGCCACTTCGAGAGCGTGTTCGCCAACCCGCTGACCATGCTGTCGATCTGGAACACCATGAAGGTCGGGGTGATCACCGCGCTGGTCGGCGGCGTGCTGGCCTTCGCGATCGGCTACACGGTCAACCGCACGACCGTGAAGGGCCGCGGCCCGATCGACCTGCTGGCGACGCTGCCGGTGGCGATCCCCGGCCTGGTGGTCGGCGTCGCCTACCTGTGGGCGTGGATCGGCCTGCCGGGCGGCCTCTACGGCACCATCTGGATCCTCGCCCTGGCCTTCGTCGCGCGCTTCATGCCGGACACGGTGAAGGCGCTGTCGACCTCGTTCCTGCAGATCCACCGCGAGCTCGAGGAGGCGGCCTGGATCTGTGGCCGCGGCCTGCTCGGCACCATCCGGACCGTGGTCCTGCCGCTCGCCCGGCCGGGCGTCGTCGCCTCGATGACGCTGCTGTTCGTGCTGGCGATCCGCGAGCTCGGCTCGTCGCTGTTCCTCTACACCAGCGACACCACCGTCATGGCGGTGCTGCTGCTCGACTACTACGAGGGCGGCAACACCGGCAAGACGGCCGCCTTCAGCCTGGTCCAGACCGCGATCCTGGGCGTCCTGCTCGGGATCACGACCTGGCTTTCCCGCGACGCCGCGCAGGGCAGCGCCCGCGTCGGCTGACGACAGAACCTTCAAGGGAGGATGCGATCATGAAGAGAAGGACGTTCACCCGCACGGCGATCCTCGGTGCCGCCGGCACCGTGCTCGGCGGCCTGCCGCTGGCCGCGCAACAGGAGAAGTTCGGTTCCAAGGAACTGATCGCCGCCGCCGAGAAGGAAGGCGGGCTGACCTACTACACGGCCAACTTCGCCGAGGTCGAGCAGGAGGTCATCAAGGAGTTCAACAAGGTCTTCCCGAAGATCAAGGTGTCGATGGTGCGCGCCCCGGGCGGCCAGCTGATCACCCGCATCAAGACCGAGGCCGCCGCCGGCAAGCTCGGCGCCGACGTCATCAACCACTCCGACCGCGGCCTGATGCTCGAGATCCAGGACCTGTTCCAGGACTACGCGCCGCCGAACGCCGCCGACTACCGTCCCGACGCCATGGTCTCGCCGAAGCTGTGGCCTGGCGCCACGCTGGGCTGGGCGATCGCCTACAACACCCAGCTGGTGAAGACCGCGCCGAAGACGTGGAAGGACCTGCTGAACCCGGAATACAAGAACAAGCAGATCGGGCAGGTGGTCGGCCCGTCGGGCGGCACGACCTGGACGCGCATCATGTTCGAGCGCCAGGTCCTGGGCGACGACTACTGGGCCAAGCAGGCGGCGCTGGGCATCGCGCTCTACCCGTCGGGCGCGCCGCTGTCCGACGCGCTGGTGCGCGGCGAGGTCTCGATCGCGCCGCTGCTCTACAACATCATCTACACCAAGATCGCCGAGGGCGCCCCGGCCGAGGCGATCTTCGCGCCCGAGGGCGTGCCGATCGTCCCCTACGCCGACGGCATCACCAAGACCTCGAAGAGCCCGAACGCGGCCCGCCTGTTCATGAACTGGCGCCTGTCCAAGGAAGGCCAGCTCTTCCAGATCACCAAGCTCGGCAACCTGACCTCGCTGAAGGAGCCGCCGGCCCTGCCGAAGGGCTGGGACCCGAAGGTGGTCAAGGTGTGGGTGCCGAACTTCGAGCAGTTCGAGAAGCTGCGCGAGCCGTGGATGGCGGACTGGAACAAGACCTACGGCTACCGTCAGTGAGCACCGCGCTACAGATCAAGGACCTGGTCAAGCAGTTCGCGACGGGCAAGCCCGCCGTGGACGGCGTCAGCTTCGACGTCCCGCCGGGCGAGATCGTGGTGCTGCTGGGCCCGTCGGGCTGCGGCAAGACCACGACCTTGCGCTGCGTGGCCGGTCTCGAACATCCCACCGGCGGTCGCATCTCGATCGGCGACCGCGTCGTCTCGGAACCGGCGAAGGGCATCCTGGTCAGCCCGCGCGAGCGCGACATCGGCATGGTCTTCCAGTCCTACGCCGTGTGGCCGCACATGACGGTGCGCCAGAACGTGGCCTACCCGCTGAAGCACCGGCGCTCGGGCGCCGGCGGCGACGTCAAGATCAAGGTCGACGACACGCTGGCGCTGGTCGGGCTGGAAGCCTACGCCGAGCGACCGGTGACGTCGCTGTCGGGCGGCCAGATGCAGCGCGTCGCGCTGGCGCGCAGCCTGGTCTACCGGCCGCAGCTGCTGCTGCTCGACGAGCCGCTCTCGAACCTCGACGCCAAGCTGCGCATCCGGCTGCGCGACGAGCTGCGCCGCATCCTCAAGCAGACCGGCATGACCGGCCTCTACGTCACGCACGACCAGTCCGAAGCGGTGGTGCTGGGCGACCGGATCGGCGTGATGCGCGACGGCAAGCTGTTGCAGATGGCGCCGCCGGGCGAGATCTACAACCGGCCGGCCGATCCCTTCGTCGCCAACTTCACCGGCGCGGCCAACGTGCTGCGCGGCAAGGTGCTGGCGCGCGCCGGCGACCGCGCCACCATCGACCTCGGCGCCACCGGCCGGCTCGAGGCGTGGACGCCCGACGGCCTCGCCGTCGGCGACCAGGCGCGGGTGGCGCTGCGGGCCGAGAACGTGCGGCTGGGCGAGCGCGGCCCGGCCAACGCCTTCAGCGGACGCATCGTCGAGCGCCGCTACCAGGGCATGCAGACGCTGTACGACGTGGTGCTGGGCGACCAGAAGCTCGAGGTGCTGGAACTGGGCACCGCGGCGCGCCACGACGCCGGCGAGATCGCGTTGACCCTGCCGCCCGACAGCTGCTGGGCCTACCGCGACGACGGCGTCGAACTCGACTGACCTCCTCGCCTGGCCTCTCCCCCACCTGAAAGGGGGGAGAGGCGGAAGTGGCTGTTCCCCTTCTCAGGCCAATACGCGCGCCAGCGCCGCCGCGAGCGGCGCGTCGTCTTCCGGCAACAGCACCTGCGGGTCGAGCGTCAGCACGCCGCGGGCGGCGTGGCGCTCGGACAGGTGGACCGGCGGGTCGAGCGCCTGCAGCCGGGCGCTGGTCGCGAGCGCGTCGGCGCAGGCGATCTCGAGGACCGGCACGCGACCGGTGACCGCGGCCGGGACCAGCGTCGCCGCCGCGGGCGGCAGGCGGCCCGCGATCGCCTTCAGCCGTTCCTCGAGACGGGCGTTGTCCGCGCCATCGTCGGCCGCCACGAAGCGGTCGAGCGCGGTCAGCAGGCCGACGATCTCTTCCTTGCCGGCCTTGAAGCCGCGGCCGATGCCGTGGTGGGGCAGGCCGCGCAGCCGGGCACGGTCGACCAGCTTCGGCGGCGACCAGGTCTGCGGCGCCACGTCCATGTCGAGCTGCTGCAGCAGCGCCGAGGCCACGAGGTCGCGACGGCCGGCGAGGATGCCCGAGGCCTGCGGCCCGCCCAGCGCCTTGCCGCCCGAGAACGCCACCAGGTCGGCGCCGGCGGCGATGAAGCGGCGCAGGTTGTCGCGCGGCGGCAGCTGCGCGGCGGCATCGACGATCAGCGGGATGCCGGCGGCGCGGCAGGCGGCGACCGCGACGGCCAGGTCGGGCAGGCTGGTGGCGTTGACCGAGAACGCCATGGCGACGACGGACGGCGACAGCGCCGCCTCGATTTCCCACGCCTCCAGTCCGCGCACGCCGGCGCCGGTGCCGCGGTCGTTGTGGCCGATGTCGACCAGGCGCGCCCCGGCGGCGGCCAGCGCGTGGGTGTAGCCGGTGCGATGGGTGCGCGGCACGAGGATGTCGCGCGGGAAAGCCTCCGCGTGCGGCAGCGCCGCCATCTTCGCCGCGTCCCAGCCGGCGATCGCGGCGGCGGCGGCCAGCGTCAGGGCGGCGGCGGCGCCGGTGGTCACCATCCCCGCCTCCGCCCCCGTGGCGGCCGCGATGCGCACGCTGGCGGCATCCTGCAGCTCGCCGATGTCGACCGAGGCCCGCGCCGCCGCCGCCATCGCCGCCACGACCTCGGGCGCCATGACGGCACCGCCGAGCCGGGTCAGCGCGCCGGCGGCGTTGATGCGGCGACGGACGCCGAGGACGGTGTAGGGATCTATAGACACTGTTTCCCCATATTGCGGTGGCCTAGCGTGAATGCCCTGGTAGTCTTCCTGCACTATGACGCGCTACTGGTGGGTGAACCACAAGCAGACTGTCCGCCAGGAGATCGAGAACCAGTATCTCTGGTCGCCGAAGACGTCGCGCAATGGCGCCCGCAACCGGTTCTACGAGAACATGAGGCGCGCCAGCCCGGGCGACCTGGTCCTGTCGTATGCGGACGGACTCGTTCGCTACGTGGGACGAGTCGCGGAATTCGCCTTCACGGCGCCCAAGCCGAGCGAGTTCGGCTCTACCGGCAGCTACTGGAACGACGAAGGATGGCTGCTGCCGGTGTTCTGGACGGAGATCGTTCCACCGGTTCGTCCGGCGGCCATCATCGACCTGCTGGGACCCTTGCTGCCGAAGACACACTCGCCCATCAGACCCGAAACGGGCCATGGCAACCAGGGCGCATATCTCGCGGAGATCGGCCAAGCCGCATTCGACGTGGTCGTTTCCGTGTCCTCGGTCAACTATTCCCTTCTTCGACGGGGTGGCGAGAACAGCCTGACATTCCAGGCGGTGAAGGAGACCCTCGAAGACACCGTTCAACGCAGTATTCAAGACGATCCGGGAATCGATGCAACGACCCGGAGCGCCGTGATCCAGGCTCGCCGTGGGCAAGGGAAGTTTCGCGCCAATGTCGAGGCAGTCGAGCGTCACTGCAGACTCACGAAGATCACCAATCCTACTCTTCTGATTGCGAGCCACATCAAGCCATGGCGCTCCTGCGAGACAGCGACGGAGCGGCTTGATGGCATGAACGGGCTCCTTCTGACCCCGGATGCGGACCTGCTGTTCGATCGTGGTTTCATTACCTTCGAAGACGAAGGCGAAGTTGTCGTTTCGCCACGCTTTGCCAGCGAGGACTTGCGCCGGCTTGGCCTAGGCGACCTCGTGATGCGTCGGCTGGGATTTGGCGAGTCGCAACGTCCGTGGCGAACAGAAGCGTTCGCAACGGAGCAGCGAAAGTATCTCGCCTACCACCGCGCCGAGGTCTACGTCGGCCCTTGATCGCGCGAAGAGCGGGCCAGAGGCCCGCGGTCCCGGGCGCTGACTGCTGCGACCTCCGTCATCCCGACCGGAGCCTCGCGCAGCGAGGCGACGTGGAGGGAACTTCTCTCCACCGCCTGGCGTCCGATTGTCGAAGCAAGGTCCCTCCGCGCGGCCCTTCGGGCCTCGGTCGGGAGGACGGCTACGGGAGGCGCGCGATGATCGCCACCGGGCCGCCGCCGGGCGGTCCCTGGTGCTCGGCGCCGCCGGAGACGTAGAGCAGCGTGTCGCCGATCACGCCGGCCAGCACGCCGCCGACCAGGGCGCGGGCGTGGCGGGTCGAGTGGATGTCGCTGTCGTCGAGCATGGTGTGGCGGCGGCCGCGGATCTCGCCGCCCGGCGCGGCCTCGGCCTTGGCCAGCACCGCCACCGTCTCGCCGCCCAGCCGCTCGAGCACGCCGCGCACGGCGGCGGCGTCGATCGCGTCGGCCATCACCGCGTGGTCGATCGCGAGGTCGCCGGCCCAGCCGGCGGCGTTGCCCAGCACCACGATCTCGTTGCGCAGCAGCTCGACCCCGGCCGAGGTGCTGGCGACGCCGGAGTGCAGCGACCAGTCGCGGCACACCGCGTCCTCCGGCGCGCCGTCGATCTCGCCCAGCGCCAGCGCCACGCCCAGCGCCGAGGCGCCGCGCGACAGGCCCATCGAGGCGTAGGTGTCGTCGGTGGCCGTGGTCGCGCCACGCCGCGCCGCCTCCTCGATGCGTTCCTTCGTGAGCAGCGGGCACTTGATCTGGACGAAGTGGACGTCCGACGGCGCGGCGATCCCGGCCTCGGCCATCGCCGCCGCCACCGCCCCGGCGGTGGCCTCGATCTGCGCCCGCCGGCCGATCTCCTCGGGCCGGAACAGCCGCGTCAGGCCGACGCCGATCGCCAGCCGCTTGCCCGATCCCGTCCCCGGCCCCGCCGCCTGCGCCGTGGCTTCGCGGCAGAACACCAGCAGGTGCGGCGACAGCCCGCCCTCGGTGCCGCCCGACATCACGATCGCCACCCGCGCCTCGACCTCGGCCAGCGGGCACCCCAGCCGCTCGGCCAGCAGGAGCTTCAGCGCCAGCGTGGCGTAGCCGCGGGTGAAGTCGTTGACGCAGCCGTTGCCCTCGGTCTTGCCGACGATCGCGACCACCGTCGCGGGATCGATCTCGCCACGGTCGAAGGCGGCGGCCAGCGGCTGGACGTCCTGCGGCCCCGCCGTCGGCAGGCGCAGCACGCGGGCGCGGCGCGCGCTCAAGCCGCCCTCCCCGCGTCGCTGCCGTGCCGCTGCTGGCGGCGGCGCAGGAAGGCGAACACGGCCAGCGCCAGGCCGATGGCCAGGAACGACACCCCCGTCGTCACCGTGCCGAGCGCGTACAGAACCGGCGTGGTGACGTTGGTGGTCATGCCGTAGATCTCGAGCGGCAGGGTGTTGAAGGTGCCGGCGGTGTAGAGGCTGCGCGCGAACTCGTCGTAGCTCAGCGTGAAGCCGAACAGGCCGACGCCCACCAGGCTCGGCAGCAGGATCGGCAGCACGACGAAGCGGATGGTCTGCCACGGCGTCGCGCCGAGGTCGCGCGCCGCCTCCTCGTAGCGCCGGTCGAAGCGGTTGAAGACCGCGAACATGATCAGCAGGCCGAACGGCAGCGTCCAGGTCAGGTGGGCGCCGAAGCCGGAACTGTACCAGGCGGTCTCCCAGCCGAGCACGCGGTAGAGCAGGCCGATGCCGAGGCTGATCAGGATCGACGGCACGATCAGGCTGGCGATCGCGAGGTAGAACAGCACCGTCGAGCCGCGGAAGCGGTTGCGGAAGGCCAGCCCGGCCGAGAACGACGCCACGACGGTCACGACCATGACGCCGAGGCCGAGGATCATCGAGCGTTTGAACGCGCCGGCGAAGTCGCCGACCATCTGCTTCTCGAACAGGTTCCCGAACCAGTGCAGCGACACCCCGTTCATCGGGAAGGTCAGCCCGCCGCTCGGTCCCTGGAACGACAGCACCAGGATGGTGAGGGTCGGGCCGTACAGGAACAGCACGAACAGGGCGAAGAAGCCGGCCAGCAGCCAGTAGGCGGGACCGCGACGACCGGGCATGCCTCACAGCTCCTTGCGGATGTCGACCAGCCGCATCATGGCCGCGACGGTGAACAGGACGAGCAGCAGCAGCACCACGGCGTTGGCCGCCGCCGCCGGGTACTGCAGCAGCGACATGGCGTTCATCATCATCAGCCCGACCGAGGCGCTCTGGCCGCCGCTCATCAGGCGCACGGTGACGAAGTCGCCCATCACGATGGTGACGATGAAGATCGAGCCGATGGCGATGCCGGGCTTGCACAGCGGCACGATCACCGTCCACAGCGTCTGCCAGGCGCTGGCGCCGGCGTCGCGCGCGGCCTCGAGCAGGCTGCGGTCGATGCGCACCATCGAGTTGAAGATCGGCACCACCATGAACAGCGTGTAGAGGTGGACGTAGGCCAGCACGACCGAGAAGTCGGAGAACAGCAGGAACTCGAGCGGCTCGCGGATCAGGCCGAGCTCGATCAGCGTCATGTTGGCCAGCCCGTTGCGGCCGAGGAACGGGATCCACGAGATCATGCGGATCACGTTCGAGGTCCAGAACGGGATGGTGCAGACCAGGAACAGCACCGTCTGCCAGGTCGTCGAGCGGACGTGGAAGGCCAGGAAGTAGGCAACGGTGAAGCCGATCAGCAGCGTCAGCGCCCAGGTGACCAGCGCGAACTGCACGGTCTGGCGGTAGGTCTGCCAGGTCACCGGCGAGAGCAGCAGCTCCTCGTAGTTCTGCAGCAGGAAGTCGGGGATGATCTGGGTGGTGTTGTAGTCCCAGAAGCTGACCACCACGATGGTGGCGATCGGCACGACCAGGAACAGCCCGAACACCAGCGCGAGCGGCGCGACCTGCAGGTAGGCGACCCAGGACGATACGCGGTTCATGGCGAGAACCGGCGTGCCGTCACGCTCGGTGCGCGACGACACGCCTTCCTTCCTGCTTGCTCTTACGCCGCGATGAACTGGTTCCACTTCTGGACCATGTAGCGGTCCTCATCCATCACCGCGTTCCAGCAGGCGACGGCGCCCATGCGGTCGTAGAACGAGCCGCCGTCGCGCACCGCGCCGGCCTTCTCGACGACCTGGCCCTGCGGGTTCTTGATGTCGCCCTTGGCCGGCTTGCCTTCCATCCAGAAGCCCCACTCGTCCTCGGTCATGTTGGCCTTGGCGGTGTCGAGCACCGCCGAGTAGTAGCCTTGGCGGTTGAGGAAGGCGCCGACCCAGCCCGACATGTACCAGTTGATGTAGTCGTAGGCGGCGTCGAGCTGCGCGCCCGACAGGTGCTTGGCGAGCGACAGGCCGCCGCCCCAGGCGCGGTAGCCTTCCTTGAGCGGCTGGTAGGTGCAGGGAATGCCCTTGCCGCGCACCGCCGAGACCGCCGGCGACCACATCGACTGGATCACGACCTCGCCCGAGGCCATCAGGTTGACCGACTCGTCGAAGGTCTTCCAGAAGGCGCGGAACTGGCCTTCCTTCTTGGTCTTGATCAGGAAGTCGATGGTCTTGTCGATCTCCGCCTTGGTCATGTTGCCCTTGTCGCCGTACTTCATGATGCCGGCCGACTCGCAGATCATCGCGGCGTCCATGATGCCGATCGACGGCACGTTCAGGATCGAGGTCTTGCCCTTGAACTTGGGGTCGAGGATGTCTTTCCAGTTCTCGATCTTGCGGCCGACCAGGTCGGGGCGGATGCCCAGCGTGTCGGCGTTGTAGATCGTCGGCACCGCCGTGAACCACTGGGTCTGGCCCTTGGCGAACTTGGTCGAGGCCTGGCCCTCGACGAAGCCGACCGTGCTCGGCGCCGTGCCCTGCGCGATCACCGAGTCGGGCTTGAGCTTGCCGGTCGTGAAGATCGGCACGATCTTGTCGTAGTACTTGATCTTCTTGACGTCCATCGGCTGCAGGTTGCCGGACGGGAACACCTTCTTGACCATCCAGTACTCGATGTCGCCGATGTCGAACGAGTTCGGCTGGGTGACCACGCGCTGGACCACGGCGTCGGAGTCGAGCGCGGTCATCTGCAGGGTGATGCCGAGGTCGGCTTTGCACTTCTCGGCGATCTCGTTGATGTTCGACACGCCGGTGCCGCACTGGCGCAGCACGATGTTCCTGTTGTTCTGCGCCCAGATCACCGGGAAGCCGGTGATCGCGCCGCTGCCCGCGGCCGCGCCGGCCAGGCCGGCGGCGCCCTTGAGCACGCCGCGGCGGCCGAAAGTCTTCTTCTGAGCCATCTATCGATTCCTCTCTCCAGTCACAGGCGGCGTGGGGCCGCCACCCCCTACCGCCCCAGCACGTGCACGTCCTTGGGCGTCCATGACACGACGACGGGCTGCCCCGGCGCCACCGGGTGGGCGTCGAAGCGGGCCTCCGGAACCACGGCCGACAGCGGGTCGAGGCCGGCGACGTCGATGCCGACCTGGACCGTGGCACCGAGGTACTCGACCGAGCGGGTGACGCCCGACAGCGAGGTCGCGTCGACCGGCGCGGTGCCCGGCTGCACCGTGATGCGGTCGGCGCGGATGGCCACGTAGGCGGCATCGCCGGTCGCGCGCGCGACCGCCGCCGGCAGCACGTTGTGGCCGCCGATGAAGCGGGCGACGAAGGCCGAGGCCGGGCGGTTGTAGACCTCGCGCGCGGTCGCGGCCTGCTCGATGCGGCCCTGGTTCATGACCACGACGAGGTCGGCCAGCGCCATCGCCTCGTCCTGGCTGTGGGTGACGTGGATGAAGCTGATGCCCAACTTCTGCTGCAACGCCTTCAGCTCCTCGCGCATCTTGAGGCGCAGGAACGGGTCGAGCGCCGACAGCGGCTCGTCGAGCAGCAGCACCCGGGGATTGGTGATCAGGGCACGGGCAAGCGCCACGCGCTGCTGCTGCCCGCCCGACAGCTGCGCCGGCAGGCGGCCGGCGAAGCGCTCCATCTCGACGCGCTTCAGCATCTCCAGCGCCTCGGCCCGGCGCTTGTCCTTCGGCACGCCGCGCATGCGCAGGCTGAAGGCGACGTTGTCGGTGCAATCGAGGTGCGGGAACAGCGCGTAGCTCTGGAACATCATCGCCGTGCCGCGCGCCGCCGGCGGCAGCCGGGTGATGTTCTCCGCGCCGAGCAGGATGTCGCCGTCGCTGGCCTCCTCGTGGCCGGCGATCATGCGCAGCGTCGTGGTCTTGCCGCAGCCGCTGGGGCCCAGCAGGCAGCAGTACGCGCCGGCCGGGATCTTCAGGCTGACTTCGTCGACCGCCACGGTGTCGCCGTAGCGCTTGGTCACCGCGACCAGTTCGATATCGGGCTTGCTTGCCATCGGGCGAGGAGAAGCAAGGCCCATGCCATGACCCGTGCCGCGACTGTGAAATATCCCCCGCGCGATCGTCGCGCCGCGAACTTGGCCCGCTCCTTGCTGCCCCGGCCCGGCAAACAGGCAGCGGGAGAAGACGGATGCGGCTGATCGGCGTCGACGTTGGCGGCACCTTCACGGACCTGGTCTACGCCGACACCGAGGCCGGCCAGACCATGGTGCACAAGGTCTCGACCACGCCCGACGATCCCTCGCGCGGCGTCGTCGCCGGGCTGGTCGCGCTGTGCGACAAGTTCGGCATCCCGCGCGAGACCATCGATGTGGTGTTCCACGGCACGACGATCGCGACCAACGCCATCCTCGAGCACGACGGCGCGGTCACCGGCATGATCACCACCGGGGGTTACCGCGACATCCTGCACATCGGCCGCCACCAGCGGCCCGAGCACTACTCGATCATGCAGGACATCCCGTGGCAGGACCGGCCGCTGGTGAAGCGCCGCCACCGCAAGACGGTGAAGGAGCGGCTGGTGCCGCCCAAGGGCGCGGTGCTGGAGCCGCTCGACGAGGCCGGCGTGCGCACCGCGGTGCGCGAACTGAAGGAAGCCGGCGTCGAGGCGATCGCGATCTGCTTCCTGTTCTCCTACCTCGACCCGGCGCACGAGGCGCGGGCGATGGAGATCGTGCGCGAGGAGTATCCCGGCTGCTTCGCCACCACCTCGTCGTCGGTGTCGCCGCAGTTCCGCGAGTTCGAGCGCTTCACCACCACGGCGATGAACGCCTTCGTCGGGCCCAAGGTGCGCAACTACGTGACCCGGCTGGAGAGCGAGATCGAGTCGTCCGGCTTCCGCGCCGACCTGCGCATCATGGCCTCCAACGGCGGCGTCGCGACCCCGGGCATGGTCGCCGACCGGCCGGTGCTGACGCTGCTCTCCGGCCCCGCCGCCGGCGTGATCGGCGGCGACTGGGCGGGCGCCCTGTCGGGCAAGCGCAACCTCATCACCTTCGACGTCGGCGGCACCTCGGCCGACATCGGCATCGTGACCGGGGGCGGGTTCGGCGAGGCGACGGCGCGCGACACCTGGATCGCCGGCTTCCCGGTGCTGGTGCCGATGATCGACGTGCACACGATCGGCGCCGGCGGCGGCTCGATCGCCTACGTCGACCCGGCCGGCGCCTTCAAGGTCGGGCCGCGCTCGGCCGGCGCCGTCCCCGGCCCCGCCGCCTACGGCCGCGGCGGCAGCCGCGCCACCGTGACCGACGCCAACGTCGTGCTGGGCCGCCTCGACCGCGGCAACTTCCTGGGCGGCAGCATGGCGCTCGACGAGGTCGCGGCGCGGCGGGTGATCGGCGAGTTGGCGCGGCAGCTCGGCCTCTCCGACCGCGAGGCGGCCGAGGGCGTGATCACCCTGATCAACGCCAACATGGCCAACGCCATCCGCTCGCGCACGGTGCAGAAGGGCATCGACCCGCGCGACTACGCCCTCGTCGCCTTCGGCGGCGCCGGGCCGCTGCACGGCGCCGAGGTCGCCGACATGCTGGGCATCCCGGAGGTCATCGTGCCGCCGCATCCCGGCATCACCTCGGCGGTCGGGCTGCTGATCTCCGACCTCCGCTACGACGCCATCCGGACCTCGTTCCAGGTCTCGGGCAGCGTCGACCTCGCGCGCGTCAACGCCGACTTCGCCGCCATGCACCGGGAACTGGCCGACCGCTTCGCCGCCGACGGCATCGACCTCGCCGACGTCACGTTCGAGCGCCGCGGCGACCTGCGCTACGTCGGCCAGGGCTACGAGCTCAAGGTGCCGATCCCCGGCGGGCCGATCGACGAGGCCGCGCTGGCCACCGCCTTCGAGGCCTTCCACGCGGTCCACCGCCGCGAGTATGGCCACCACTTCGCCGGCTCCGGCATCGAGATCGTGAACCTGCGGCTGGTCGGCGCCGCCAGCGCCGCCCCGATCGCCAGGCCCGCTCCCGCCGGCGCGGCGAGCCTCGCCGACGCCGTGGTCCGCACCGGCACCGGCACCTTCCGGGTCGACGGCCAGCTCGGCGACCACGAGGTCGCGTTCTACCGCCGCGATCGCCTGCCGGTCGGCGAGGCGATCCCCGGCCCCGCGATCGTGCTGCAGATGGACACCACCACCGTGGTGCCGCCGCGCCACTCGTTCGAGGCCGATGCGGCCGGCAACCTGGTGATCCGCAAGAGCGACGGCTGAAAGACGAGAGGAAGACCGCCATGTCCACCGCCCCCCGCCGCAGCCCGGCCACCAAGCCCGACCGCATCGACCCGATCACCACCTCGGTGATCCAGGGCGCGCTCGAGAACATCGCGATCGAGATGGGCTACAAGCTGATGCGCATGAGCTACTCCTCGATCATCCGCGAGTCGGAGGATTTCGGAGCGGCGCTGGTCGATGCCGCCGGCCGCGGGCTGGCCGAATCGGCGCAGTCGACGCCGCTGCAGTCGGGCCCGATCCCGGGCTACGTCCAGGGCGTGCAGCGCATCCTCGCCGAGCGCGGCGACACGTTCCGGCCGGGCGACGTGGTGATGCACAACGATGCCTATTCCGGCGCCAGCCACGGCCCCGACGTCGCCTTCATCGTGCCGGTCTTCGTGCAGGGCCGGCTGATCGGGTTCGCGGCGACGACCGCGCACCACCTCGACATCGGCGCCCTGTCGCCCGGGTCGTGCGGCATCGTCGAGGCGATCGACGCCTACGCCGAGGGCCTGCAGTTCAAGGCGATCAAGGTCTACGACCGCGGCGTCAGGAACGACATGGTGTGGCAGATCGTGCGCGACAACATCCGCGCCTCCGACCTCGTGGTCGGCGACATGGACGCCCAGGTCGCGGCCGCCCGGATCGGCGCCGAGCGCATGGCCGAGCTGGTCGAGCGCTACGGGCTCGAGACCTTCGACCTCGCCTGCGGCGCGCTGATGGACCACGCCGAGCGGCTGATGCGCCAGGCGATCGCCCGGCTGCCCGACGGCGTCTACCGCGCCGAGACCGCGATCGACGGCTACCTCGACAGCGACGACCCGGCCAAGAAGGAACTGCCGCTGGTCGTCACCATCACCAAGCAGGACGACAGCCTGACCGTCGACCTCACCGGCACGGCGCCGCAGGTCCCGGACCGCCCGATCAACATGCCGCTGCAGGGCACCGCCGACATCGCGATCTGGCTGACCATCCGCTCGGTGCTGCTCGATACCGCGGTGCACGGCCACATCCCGGTCAACGCCGGCCTGATCCGGCCGATCACCATCGTCGCCCCCAAGGGCTGCCTCGCCAACCCGACCTTCCCCGCCCCCACCATCGCCCGCTTCTGCCCCGGCAACGCGCTGGCCGACACGGTGATGAAGGCGCTGGCCCAGGCCGTGCCGGGCAACGTCTCGGCCGGCATCGGCAACCTCAAGGTGATCGCCTTCTCCGGCCTCAGGGACGAGACGCACTGGGTCCACATGGAGATCTTCGAGGGCTCGTACGGCGGCCGCCCGGGCAAGGACGGCATGGACGCCGTCGACACGCTCTACGCCAACACCCGCAACAACCCGATCGAGGACATCGAGACCCACCTGCCGCTGCGGGTGCTGCGCTACGAGCTGCGCGAGGACGTGGCCGGCGCCGGCCAGTGGCGCGGCGGCCTCGGCTCGGTGCGCGAGTTCGGTTTCCTCGAGGACGGCGCGGCGGCGGTCGAGGGCGAAGGCCATCGCTACCGCCCGTGGGGCTTCCTCGGCGGCAAGGAAGGCATGCCGGCAAAGCTCGACCTCGTCCTGCCGGGGAGCGCGCCGAAGGCGCTGCCGTCGAAGGTGCCGCACATGAACATCGGCAAGGACGGCAGCTTCATCTGCTACGGCCCGGCCGGCGGCGGCTACGGCGATCCGCTGAAGCGCGATCCGGCCAGGGTCGCCGACGACGTGCTCGACGGCATGATCTCGGTCGAGACGGCGCGCCGCGACTACGGCGTGGTGGTGTCGGCCACCGGGGTGGTCGACACTGACGCCACCGATAAGCTCCGGGCGGCGCGCGCCTGACCGGTCCTAGCGCGTCTTCTTGATGTAGTCGTCGCGCTGCCGGTAGAGGTCCTTCAGCCGGTCCTCGTAGCTCGAGATGCGCTGGGCCAGCAGTTCCTCGCTGGCCGCGCCGGCCGACGAGGCCGCCTGCTCGACCAGCTGGCGCAAGTTGTCGCGCGCCATCGCGATGCGGTCGTCGAACGGCGTGATCTTGGGCGCCGCGGCGCGCAGGCGGGCCGGCGTGATCTTGGCCCTGGCCGACTTCTTCTTGGCGGCCTTCTTCGCCACCTTCTTCGCCACCGGCTTCCGCTTGGCGGCCGCCGCCTTCTTCACGACGACCTTCTTCGCGGCCTTGGTGGCGGGCTTCCTGGCGGGCTTCTTGGTCTTCTTCGCCGCCGTCTTCTTCTTCGCAGCCATGATCGCTCCTGTTGGGAGCGGCCAGTCTATCGTATCAAGTCGCCATGGACTACGAACTCCGAGGCCGCACCTGCCTCGTCACCGGCGCCAGCGCCGGCATCGGGGCGGGCATCGTGCGCCTGTTCGCCGAGCAGGGTGCGCGTGTCGCCGCCGTCGCCCGCCGGGTCGAGCGGATCGAGCGCCACGCCCTGGTGACGGCGCTCGCCGCCGACGTCACCCGCGCCGACGATCTCGACCGGGTCGTCGCCGCGGCGACCGCGACGCTCGGAACCGTCGAGATCCTGGTCAACTGCGCCGGCGGCTCGCGGCCGACCACGGTCGATGCCGACGAGGCGTTCTGGGAGGAGGCCTTCGCGCTCAACTTCACGGCGGCGCGGCGGCTCGCCACGGCGTTGCTGCCGGCGATGCGGGCACGCCGCTGGGGCCGCGTCGTCAACATCAGCGGCAGCATGGAGCCGCGCGGCCTCAACGCCGCGATCGCGGCCAAGGCGGCGCTGCACCTGTGGGCCAAGGGCCTGGCCTGCGACGTCGCCGCCGACGGCGTGACGGTCAACACGATCCAGCCCGGCCGCATCAACAGCGAGCAGATCCTGCAGAAGCTGCATCCGACCGAGGACAACCGCCGCGACTTCATCGCCCGCAACATCCCGATCGGACGCTTCGGCGATCCCGCGGACGTCGCCCATCTCGTCGCCTTCCTCGCCTCGCCCGCCGCCGGCTACATCACCGGCACGGTGATGCAGGTCGACGGCGGCATGCGCCACGCGGCGGGCTGAGCCGGCGATGACGCCGCGCCGGCGGATGCGGCATGCCCTTGCCCGGCCGCCGGGCGACCGGCACGCTGTCCGGCGGGACCCGACCCAGCGAGGATGACCCCGAGAGGCTTGATGATGCGTTCGTCCGTTCTGTCCCTGCTCGCCGGCTTCGCCGCCGCCGTCGCGTCCGTCCCGGCCGCCGCCCAGGACCTCGCCGAGCCGACCGCCGTGCTGTCGCGCTGCGCCGGCAAGGTCGGCAGCGAGATGCGCCGGAACGATCCGGCCTTCGTGACGGTGGCGCTCGACGGCGAGCCGTGGCTGACCGTGGAGCGCACGGAAGAGAAGGTCGGCGACACCATGATCGCCACCACGGTGACCGGCATCGGGTCGGTGCGGCGCAAGGACGGCACCTCGGTCCACCTGCGCTTCACCTGCCTGCTCGACGACAAGGGCCAGGCCGTGATGGTCCACCTCGGGCCGCTGCTGCGGACCATGGGCGACACCCTGCCGCCGGCGACCGTGATCGAGGGCGCGGCGTCCTACCTCGAGCGCATGGCCCTGCCGCGCGGCGTCGAACTGCAGGTCCGCCTGCTCGACACCGCGAAGAAGCCGGCCGAGGTGCTGGCCGAGCAGGTCGTGCGCAGCGGCTGGCAGGTGCCGATCCCGTTCAGCCTGCGCCTGCCCAAGGAGACCAACCTCGAGGGCCGCCGGCTGGTCATCACCGCCCGCTTCGTCTCGGCCCGCCAGGCGGTGTTCGCGCTCAAGGAGGAGCGGGTGCTGTCGCCGGCCGACCTGCGCAAGTACGTCATCCTCAGCCTCGACCGGGTCAGTGCCGCCAAGCCCTGACCCGTCGCCCGACGCGACCGGGACCGAGGCCCGCACCATCCAGGCCATCGCCGCCGAGTTGCTCGGGGAGGCGGAGCGCAAGGCCGAGCGGCAGGTCGCGTGGCTGCGCCTCGCCGTCGGGCTGCTGCTGCTGGGCGTGGTGCTGGCGGTCATCCTGGTGGTGCCGGCGCGCGACGGCCGCGTGCTCGCCCAGCTCGCGGTCGGCGCGGCGACCTGCCTGTCCGTCCTGCTGGCCGGCGGCCTCGCGCTGGCTGCGCTGCGCCGGGGCGCCGACGTGCGCCGCATCGCGCTGGCCACCACCACCGCCGACTTCGTGGCGATCCTCGGCAACATCGCCTTCGACCTGTTCGGCTCCGGCGTGCCCGGTTCCTTCTTCGCGGTGTTCCCGCCGGTCTGGCTGGTGCCGATCGCGCTCGCGGCGACGGCGCTGCGCTACGATCCGTGGCTGCAGGCGTATGCCGGCGCGCTGTACGTCGCCGGCCTTGCCGGGCTGGCGGTCAGCGGCGCCGGCCTCGGCCTCGAGGAGCGGGCCGCGCTGCTGCCGTCGATGGCGATCGGCTTCGGCCTGCCGCCCAACGCGGTGCGGCTGGTGATGATCGCCGCCGCCGCCGCGGTGCTGGTGATCGTCGCGCGGCGCGGCCGGCGCCTGCTCGAGGCGGCGGTCGAGGAGACGCGGGCCCGGCTCGGCCTGACCCGCTTCCTGCCGAGCGAGCTGGTGCCGGTGCTGGCCCGCCGCGAGATGGGCGGCCGGGTCAGCGGCCGCCGCCAGGTGGTCGCCGTCGCCTTCGTCGACATGCGCGCCTCGACCCGTCGGGCGGAAGTCGTCGACCCGGTCCGCTTCGCCCTGTTCATGAGCGCGTTCCGCCGCCGCCTGACCGCCGCGGCGGCCGACCATGGCGGGGTGATCGACAAGTTCATCGGCGACGGCGCGCTGATCGTGTTCGGGGTGCCCGACCCGGCGCCGGACGACGCGTCGCGGGCGCTGGCCTTCGCGCGCGACATCCAGGCCCGGGTCGGGCGCTGGAACGACAAGCGGCGGTTCACGCCGCCGGTGGCGATCGGCGTCGGCATCCACGTCGGCGAGGTGTTCTGCGGCCTGGTCGGCGACGAGCGCCGCCTCGAGTTCACCGTGCTGGGCGACGTCGTGAACGTGGCGGCCCGCCTCGAGAAGGCGACCAAGGAGCTCGGCGCCGCGATCGTGGCCTCGGCCGACACCCTCGCGGCGGCCGGCCGGCCGGCCGGCTGGCGGCCGGCCGGGACGGTCGCGCTGGACGGCCGCACCGACCCGGTCGCGGTCATGGCCGCCGCCTGACGGGAAAGTCGCGGTTTTCCAACGGGTTGGCCGTGGGGGGAAAATGTCTCACGGCGGCCTTGCGCGAAGCGGGGCAAGGCCTGATATAACCACCTCGAGGGGCCGGTGTGGGCGGAGCAGTCGCCAACCCGGTCAGATCCGGAAGGAAGCAGCCGTAACGAATTCGCTTCGGGTCATGTCGGTCCCTCACCTGTCGCCCGGCGCGCGCCGCCGCCGGGACAGGCGGCCGGGCGCGACGACCGCCGGGCCTCGAGGGGCCGCGGCGCGTCTCGGGTAGGTCGCTCGTCATGCCGGAAGCCGCCGCATCGCTTCCCTATCGGGTCCTTGCCCGCAAGTACCGCCCCGTCGATTTCACCACGCTCGTCGGCCAGGAAGCCATGGTGCGCACGCTGCGCAACGCCATCGCGACCGGCCGCATCGCCCACGCCTTCATGCTCACCGGCGTGCGCGGCGTCGGCAAGACCACGACCGCCCGCATCATCGCCCGCGCGCTCAACTGCATCGGTCCCGACGGCAAGGGCGGCCCGACCGTCGATCCCTGCGGCGTCTGCGACAACTGCAGGTCGATCACCGAGGACCGCCACGTCGACGTCATCGAGATGGACGCCGCCTCGCGCACCGGCATCGACGATGTCCGCGAGCTGATCGAGGGCGTGCGCTACCGGCCGGTGTCGGCGCGCTACAAGGTCTACATCATCGACGAAGTGCACATGCTGTCGGAGAAGGCGTTCAACGCCCTGCTCAAGACGCTGGAAGAGCCGCCGCCGCACGTGAAGTTCCTGTTCGCCACCACCGAGATCCGCAAGGTCCCGGTGACGGTGCTGAGCCGCTGCCAGCGCTTCGACCTCAAGCGGGTGCCGCAGCAGACGCTGGTCGAGCACTTCGGCCGCATTGCCGGCATCGAGAAGGTCGAGATCTCGCCGGAGGCGCTGGCGCTGCTGGCGCGCGCCGCCGACGGCTCGGTGCGCGACGGCCTCAGCATGCTCGACCAGGCGATCGCCCACGGCGGCGGCGTGGTCGACGCCGCGCAGGTCCGCGACATGCTGGGCCTCGCCGACCGCGGCCGCGTGCTCGAGCTGTTCGAGAAGACGATGGCCGGCGACGCGCCGTCGGTGGTGTCGCTGCTGGGCGAGATGCACGATTCCGGCGCCGACCCGGTGGTCGTGCTGCAGGACATGCTCGAGCTCACCCACTGGGTGACCCGGCTCAAGGTCGCGCCCGAGGCGGCGGCGGCCTCGGCCGACAGCGAGCGCGCGCAGGGGCTGGCGCTGGCCAAGAAGCTCAGCATGGGTTCGCTGACGCTGGCCTGGACGCTGCTGATGAAGGGCCTGCAGGAGACCCTGGTGGCGCCGTCGCCGATGCGCGCCGCCGAGATGGCGCTGATCCGGGTGTGCTTCGCCACCGACCTGCCCAGGCCCGTCGACGCGCTGAAGGCGCTGCAGAACGGCGGCGGCGCCGGCATCGCCCTGCCCGCCGGCGCGGCCCCGGCCGGCAACGGCGGGAGCAACGGCGGCGCCACGGCGGTCGGAGCCCCGGCGCCACGCGGCGGCGGCAACGGCGGCGCGGCGACCGCGCGGCTGGTCAGCCAGCCGGTGACGGCGACCGCGGCGCAGCCGGCGGCGCAGCCGGCAGCGGCGGCGTCGCCGCTCGCCAACCCGCGCAGCTTCGCCGAGATCGTGGCGCTGTTCGAGAGCCGGCGCGAACCGCGGCTGGTCCATCACCTGATGCACCATGTCCACGAGGTCCGCTGCGAGCCCGGCCTGATCGAGTTCCGCCCCGAGCCCAAGGCGCCGACCGACCTCGCGGCGCGGCTGAGCGACCTGCTCTCGCAGTGGACCGGCAGGCGATGGATCGCCTCGGTGTCGTCGGCGCCGGGCAAGCCGACGCTCAACGAGCAGAAGACCGCCAAGGGCGACGCGTTGCGCAACCAGGCGGAGAACAACCCGTTGGTGCAAGCCATCCTCAAGACCTTCCCCGGCGCCCGCCTCGACGCGGTCCGCCGCAAGGGCGAGCAGGGTTCGCTGGTCGCCGACCTCGTCGAGACGACCGAGGAGCCGCCGGCGGCGGAGGATTACCCGGTCGACGACGACATTCCCGAAAGCGAGTACTGATGTTCGACAAGCTCAAGGACCTCGGCGGCCTGATGCAGCAGGCCCAGCAGATGCAGGCGAAGATGCAGGAGCTGCAGGCGTCGCTGGAGCGGCTGGAGATCGTCGGCTCGTCCGGCGCCGGGCTGGTCAGGGTCACGGTCAACGGCAAGAACGAGACCCGCAAGGTCGAGATCGACGCCTCGCTGTTCGTCCCCGCCGACAAGGGCGTGGTCGAGGACCTGATCGTCGCCGCCGCCAACGATGCCCGCGCCAAGGTCGAGCAGACCGTGCAGGAACAGATGCGCACCCTGACCGGCGGCCTGCCGCTGCCGCCGGGCTTCAAGCTCTGACACCGCCCGAGGCGGCGGCGCACCGGCCATGAACGGCCCCGAGATCGAGCGCCTGATCCAGCTGCTCGGCCGCCTGCCCGGGCTCGGCCCGCGCTCGGCGCGCCGCGTCGCGCTGCACCTGCTGAAGAAGCGCGAGACGCTGATGCAGCCGCTCGGCGCGGCGCTGGCCGACGCCGCGCGCGCGATCCGCGCCTGCACCACCTGCGGCAACCTCGACACCGTCGAGCCGTGCTCGATCTGCGCCGATCCCGGCCGCGACGCCGGCCTGATCTGCGTCGTCGAGGACGTCGGCGACCTCTGGGCGATGGAGCGCGGCAAGATCTTCCGCGGCCGCTACCACGTGCTCGGCGGCTCGCTGTCGGCGCTCGACGGCATCGGCCCGGACGAGCTCAACGTCGCCGGCCTGGTCCGCCGCGTCGCCGCCGGCGGCGTGCGCGAGGTCATCCTCGCGACCAACGCCACGGTCGACGGCCAGACCACCGCGCACTACCTCGCCGAGCGGCTGTCCGAGCACGGCGTGCCGGTGACCCGCCTCGCCCACGGCGTGCCGGTCGGCGGCGAGCTCGACTGGCTCGACGACGGCACGCTGGCGACCGCGCTGAAGGCGCGGCGGGCGCTGTGACGATGGCTGCCCGGCCGTGAGCGCCGACGTCGTGGCCGCGATCGCCGTCGCGCTGGGCGCCGGCTGGGCCAGCGGCCTCAACGCCTACGCCGCGGTGCTGGTGCTGGGCATCGCCCAGCGGCTGCACCTGGTCGCCCTGCCCGCCGACCTGCAGGTGCTGGGCTCGCCGTGGGTGATGGCGGTGGCGGCGCTGCTGTTCGCCCTCAACTTCCTCGCCGACAAGATCCCTTATGTCGACAGCCTCAACGACCTGCTGCAGACCTTCGTGCGGGTGCCGGCGGGCATCCTGCTCGCCTACGGCGCGGCGGCTGGGCTCAGCCCCGAAGTGTCGGTGATCGCCGGCCTGCTCGGCGGCACGCTGGCGGCCGGCACGCACATCGCCAAGACCGGCACGCGGGCGCTGATCAACACCTCGCCCGAGCCGTTCAGCAACATCGCCGCCTCGCTGGCCGAGGATGTCGGCGTGGTCGGCGGGCTGGCGCTGGCGCTGTCGCACCCGGTGATCTTCCTCTGCCTGCTCGCCCTGTTCGTCGTGCTGCTGGCCTGGCTGCTGCCCAAACTGGTGCGGCTGGCGGCGCTGCCGGTGCGCCGCCTGCTCGCGCCGCGGCAAAGACCGTGATCCAGTCGGGGTCATGCCGCGTACCGGGAAGGCAACGAGCCGCGGTCTTGCGCTTTCCTTCAGCGGCCGCTGCGCTACACTGACGGTGACGACATGTTCATCCGCCAGAACATCCAGACCCTGCGGTTCTTCCGCACCACCCCGGCGATGCGCTGCCCTTACCTGCCGCATCGCCTGGAGACCAAGCTCGTCACCGAGCTGAGCGGGCCGGATGCGATCTCGCAGCACGACACCCTGACCGACGCCGGGTTCCGGCGGTCGCACCATTTCGTCTACAAGCCGCTGTGCGAGGGCTGCCGGGCCTGCGTGCCGGTGCGCATCCGGGTCCGCGACTTCGAGCCCAGCCGGGCGCAGCGCCGCATCCTGCGGCGCAACGAGCACGTCCACGCCACCGAGGTCCAGGCCCTGGCGACCGGCGAGCAGTACGCCCTGTTCTCGCGCTACGTCCTCGCCCGCCACCGCGACGGCGACATGGCCGACATGGACTTCGACGATTACCGCGCGATGGTCGAGGAAAGCCCGGTCGACACCGCGATCGTCGAGTTCCGCGAGGATTCGGCCGAGGGCCGGCTGGTCGGTGCCTGCCTGGTCGACTGGCTGGCGAGCGGCGTCTCGGCGGTCTACAGCTTCTTCGACACCCAGGACCCGCGCCGCGGGCTGGGGACCTACATGATCCTGTGGCTGGCCGACGCGGCGGCGCGCCGTGGCCTGCCCTACGTCTACCTCGGCTACTGGATCGCCGATTCGACCAAGATGGCCTACAAGCGCGCCTTTCGGCCCCTGGAATTCTTCGGTCCGGAGGGGTGGATCGAGTTGCCCACGACCTAGGCAGACGGTCCGCCTCCGGACGCTGGCGTGCGGGTTCGCACCGCGCTATGAAAGGCGGCCCGATGGCGGGGTCGGGACGGCAAAATCAAGAAACTCGCGCAGGGGAGACGGGATGCGTGCACTGCTGGGTCTCAGCACGGCCATCGATTGGTTGAACGAAAAAATCGGTGTTGTGTGTAATTGGCTGGTCCTGCTCGCCTGCCTGGTGAGCGGCGGCAACGCCATGGTTCGCTACGCCTACGACCAGAGCTCGAACGCCTGGCTCGAAGTGCAGTGGTACATGTTCGCGGTCATCGTGATGTTCGGCGCGTCGTACACGCTCAAGCGTAACGAGCATGTCCGCGTCGACCTGTTCTACATGACGCTGAGCCGTCGCGGGCAGCTGTGGGTCGACATCCTCGGCACGCTGGTCTTCCTTCTGCCGACCTGCATCATCCTGGCCTGGCTGAGCTGGCCGTTCTTCATGCAGTCGTTCAACGTCAGCGAGCACTCGTCGAACGCCGGCGGCCTGCTGCGCTGGCCGATCAAGCTGGTGCTGCCGGTCGGCTTCGCGCTGGTTGCCCTGCAGGGACTGTCCGAACTCATCAAGCGTGTGGCCTTCCTCAACGATATCCCCGTCGAGAGCCTCGAAGCGCACTACGAGAGGCCGACGCAATGATCCCCTTGGAGTACATGCCGCCGCTGATGTTCGCCGGCCTGGTGGTCTTCATGATCATCGGCTACCCGGTGGCCTTCTCGCTGGCCGCCGTCGGCTTCTTCTTCGGCTTCCTGTCGATCGAGATGGGCTACTTCACGATGGCCTTCATGCAGGCCATCCCGGGGCGCGTGTTCGGCAGCATCCTGTCGAACGAGCTGCTGCTGGCCATCCCGTTCTTCACCTTCATGGGCGCCATCCTCGAGAAATGCGGGTTGGCCGAGGACATGCTGGAGTCGATGGGCCAGCTGTTCGGCCCGATCAAGGGCGGCCTCGGCTACTCGACGATCATCGTAGGCTTCATCCTCGGCGCCATCACCGGCACCGTGGCGGCGCAGGTCATCGCGATGGCGCTGATCACCCTGCCGGTGATGATGCGCTACCGCTACGACATGCGCTACGCCACCGGCGTGCTGGCGGCCTCGGGCACCATCACCCAGCTGGTGCCGCCGTCGCTGGTGCTGGTCGTGCTGGCCGACCAGCTCGGCCGCTCGGTCGGCGACATGTACCTCGGGGCCTGGGGCCCGTCGCTGCTCCAGATCGCCCTGTTCGCCGGCTACACCTTCTACCTGACGCTGGTGAAGCCGGAGGCGCTGCCGCCGGTGCCGCGCACGCTGTTCGGCAAGGAGCTGCTGATCAAGTGCGCCTGGGGCATCATCCCGGCCGCGGTGCTGATCTTCCTCGTGCTCGGCACCATCATGATGGGCCTCGCCACGCCGACGGAAGCCGGCGCCATGGGCACGATCGGCGCGATCGTGCTGGCGGTGGTGCGCAACGCGCCGCTGACCAAGTTCGACAAGTGGACCTTCGGCATCGGCTGCGCCGCCGCGGTGATCGGCGTCCTGATCGGCATGGTTGCCTTCAAGTCGCCGGCCTTCAAGGCGGCCTTCACGGTGATGTTCGCCTCGGTCATCTGGCTGACCTGGCGGGCGTGGCAGGTCAAGGACCTGCGCGACCTGATCGTCCAGGCGTTCCAGGCGACGATGCGCATCACCGCGATGGTGGCGTTCATCCTGGTCGGCGCCACCTGCTTCTCGATCACCTTCCAGGGTGTCGACGGCAACCAGTGGGTCGAGCACCTGATGTCCGGCCTGCCGGGCGGCGTCTGGGGCTTCCTGATCGTCGTCAACCTGTTCGTGTTCTTCCTGGCGTTCTTCCTCGACTTCTTCGAGATCGCCTTCATCATCGTGCCGATGCTGGCCCCGGTGGCCCAGAAGCTGCTGACGCCGGTGGTCGGGGCGGACGCCGCCCTGATCTGGTTCGGCGTCATGCTGTGCGTGAACATGCAGACCTCGTTCATGCACCCGCCCTTCGGGTTCGCGCTGTTCTACCTGCGCAGCGTGGCCCCCAAGGAAGTGAAGAGCTCGGACATCTACTGGGGATCGATCCCGTGGGTGGTGCTGCAGCTGATCATGGTGGCGATCGTGATCGCGATCCCGCAGTCGGTGACCTACTTCCTCGACAAGCCGAGCAACGTCGATCCGAGCAAGGTCAAGATCGAGATCCAGGCACCACCATCCGACGACGTGGCGCCACCGGTCTTCAAGTAGCGGGGTCACCCGCCCGAACCCGAAGCCCCGCCTCACCGGCGGGGCTTTTTTTGCGGCCGCCGGCGCCCTGCCCGGCTCGGCTCGGCTCGGCGGGGGGCCCCCGGAAAGCACGAATCGCGCGCAATCAATCTCGCGCTGACACGGCGCACGGTGGCGCTAGCCTTGGCACCGAGGATCGCCCCTTCGGGGTGCTCCTGGAGACGCAAGGGAACACGAAACGGGATCCATGCCGCGACTGCCTGTCACCGTGCTGCTTCTCGCCGCGCTTGCGACCTCGGTCGGCACCGGCGGCATCGCCGCCGCGGCACCGCCTTCCCCGGCGATCGACGGCGACGCCATCGAGGTGCTGGACATGCTCGCTCCAGGCGGGCGGCGGACGGTCAGGCCCGACTGGTCACGCATCAACGCCCAGCCGCTGGGTTCGAAACAGAACCCGGTTCGGGCCGACTTCCTCGCCGGACAGCAGGACTACCTCGGGCGACTGCTGTGCCGGGACGGCACGGCACCGTCGTTCCGGCGCAGGGGCAGCCTTCCCGAGCACGGTCCCTACGACACGGTCATCGACATCTACGACGTCCAGTGCGGCGACCAGGTGGCCGTCATCCACATGGACATGTACCACCCCGGCTACGCCGAGATGGGTCCCGTCCCCGGGTTCTCGCTTCGACCGCAGCGCCGGCACGATACCGCCCCGGCGGTCGCCGGCCCGCCCCTCAAGGCACTCCTCGACCGGCTGTCCCGCACGGCCACCCCGCAGCAAGTCGGCCAGATCGCCGGGGCGATCGAGGCATCGCCGCGGTTGGCGCGCCAACTGCTGTCGCTGCTGGAGCAACGCCAGCTGAGCGAGATCCGGGTCGCGCGGCAACGGTCGGGCAAGCCCTTCGACGGGTGGATCGAAGGCACCGCGATCGTCTTCACGACCGACTTCCTGCAATTGCTGGCATCCCGCGGCGCAGCGGTCCCGGCACCGGCATCGGGCGACCTCGCCCCCAACGACACCGTCTATGCCCTGGCCCACCTCGCCCACCACCTCGCAGAACGCGCTCCGGATCCCGGCAAGTACGCGCGCGTGGAGGACTTCGTCACCCGCGCCCTCGAGATCGAGGCGGGCGCCTGCATCGCCAGCTTCAATGCCGTCATGGATGCGGGGCTCAAGGCCAATGGCGGCCGCCCTCCCGGCGAGCGCCAGGTGCGGTCTTTCCTCGTCATTGCCTGGTACGGCGAGGCCCTGCAGGGAACCCAGATCGGTGCCGACGGCATGATCGCACCGACGCGCGCCAACATCGACGCGGTTCGCGGCAGCCTGAGAAAGCTGACCCGGCTCGAGTGAGCAGCGGCGTGGCAAGGAAAAAGCCCCGCCGTTGCCGGCGGGGCTTTCCTTTGACCGATGAGGCCGGGTCCTAGCGACCCTGGGCCGACATCGAGAAGTTGAAGTTGTCGAAGGTGTTCTCGGCGACGCGGAACCACACGTTCTCGTCGGCGCGGAACGCCATCAGGCTGTCGTAGATCTTCTTGAACTTCGGATCCTTGGCAGCCAGTTCGCCGTAGAACTTGTAGGCCTCGTTGAAGCAGGCCTCGAGCACCGGGCGCGGGAAGGGCCGAAGCTCGGCGCCGCCGGCCAGCAGGCGACGCAGCGCCGGCGGGTTGGAGGCGTCGTACTTGGGCACCATCCACGAGGTGACCATGCCGGCGGCGGTCTCGACCATCGCCTGGTAGGCCTTGGGCAGCTTCGCCCAGGCGTCGTTGTTGATGTAGAGCGAGCCGCCCGAGCAGCCTTCCCACCAGCCGGGGTAGTAGTAGTACTTGGCGACCTTGTTGAAGCCGAGCTTCTCGTCGTCGTACGGGCCGACCCACTCGCAGGCGTCGATCGTGCCCTTCTCCAGCGCCGGGTAGATGTCGCCGCCGGCGATCTGCTGCGGCACCACGCCGAGACGCTCGAGGATCAGGCCCGCGAAGCCGCCGACGCGGAACTTCAGGCCCTTCATGTCGTCCATCGACTTGATTT
>CAYQRL010000012.1:0-129312 GCA_964420105.1 uncultured Reyranella sp. | reverse complement strand
TAAGCCTGCCGCCAGCGTTCGTTCTGAGCCAGGATCAAACTCTCAAGTTTAACGTACTGCGTACCCCCGACCGGGAAGATCGAGGAGCAGTTGAGATCCCGTCACTAATTACTCTGCCCAACCTCTCGAGCGAACCCTCGAGGCCAGGCTTCCGAACTAGCGACGGCAGAAACATCTGCGCGTTAGCGCTGACGTCCGCCGCCGCTGGCGTATCCCTTTCCAAACAGACGATGCATAGAGCGCGTGGCCGAGGGCCAAGTCCGCGAGGTTTTCCGGGCCGTTTAGGGTCTCTCGACCCCCGCGTCGCACTCTCGTGCGGCGCTCTTTTTCGCGGCCCCGTTCGTCTCGGGAGCCGCGCTTATATGGGGGGCTGTTCGGGGTGTCAAACCGATTCTTGAAAAAAGTTTCGGATCGTCCGGAACAGCCCGAAAAGCCCGTCAAACCTATTGTATTCTTGTGCCCTCCCGGGCTTTCCGGCATCAATATGTAGGTAAATCAACGAATTCGCGGCTGGGGAATTTTCTCCAGCCGCCGAATCAACCCAGGCAGAGGCCCGGCAACGCATCGGGCCCGCGATAGGTCAGTGGTCATGACGGGTTCCCCCCCTCCGTCGGACCGGTCGAAAGGCGCCAGGAGCCCGGCTCTGGCGCTGTTCCGGCCCGTCCTGTTCGCCGCCGGCACGATCGGCCTCGCGCTTGGCGGGCTGGTGCTGAGCCATCGCTCGAACCCCGAGATCGCCGCGCTGACGCCCGCCGCAAGGACGGAATCGCCGGCCGTTTCGCCGCTCCCGGCCGAGGCCAGGGCACCCGCCGTCCCGGTGATCCTGCCCGAGGCCGCGCCGCCGCCGCCGCCCGTGACGGCCAGCGACTTCCGCTCCCTGCAGGCCGATTTCCGCGGCTTCGGCGCCACCCGTCCGGCCGAGCCGGCGGCCGAACCGGAGCCGCCCCCGCCCGATCACTACGAGCTGACGCTGCGCCTCGAGCGCGGCGACACGATCGAGAAGCTACTGGCCGACATCGATGTCGCCGAGGCCGATCGCAAGCAGATCCACGAGCGCTTCGCGGCGCTGCTGAAGAAGCGGCGCCTCGCGGTCGGCCAGGAAGTCGAGCTGATCCTGCAGAACGTGCCGGAGCAGCCCGACTCGCCGCGGGTGCTGGCGCTGTCGGTGCGGCCCCAGCCCGAGCGCGAGTTCATCGTCACGCGGCGCGAGGACGGCGTCTACGAGGGCGAGGAGAAGATCTACCAGGTCAGCCCGCGCATCGTGCGCGTCGAGGGCGAGCGCCACGGTCCGCTCGAGCAGAGCGGCGTGCGCGCCGGCGTGCCGCAAGGCGCGATGGTCGAGTTCATGCGTGCGCTGTCCTACGAGGTCGATTTCCAGCGCGAGCTGAAGCAGGGCATGAAGTTCACCGTGCTGCTCGAGCAGCTGGTGACCAGCGACGGGCGCGTCACCCACCCCGGCCGCCTGCTGGCCGGCGAGCTGCGCCTGCTCAAGCGCACGGTGACGGTGATCCGCTTCCGGCCGCAGAACGGCGCCGACGGTTTCTACAACCCGAACGGCGAGAGCGTGGTGCGCGCCTTCCTGCGCACGCCGATGGACGCATCGAAGATCTCGTCGCGCTTCGGCATGCGCGAACACCCGGTGCTGGGCTACTCGGCGCTGCATGCCGGCGTCGACTTCGCGGCGCCGACGGGCACGCCGATCCTCGCCGCCGGCGCGGGCCGCGTGGTCCAGGCCGGACCGAACGGCGGCTACGGGCTCTACGTCAAGTTGCAGCACACCAGCGACGTCGCCACGGCCTACGCGCACATGTCGCGCTTCGGTCCCGGCATCAAGCCGGGCGCCGTGGTGCGCCAGGGCCAGGTGATCGGCTTCGTCGGCTCGACCGGCCTGTCGACCGGTCCGCACCTGCACTACGAGTTCCACCGCGCCGGCAAGCAGGTCAACCCGCTGGCCCAGAAGTTCGCGATGCGTGCCCAGCTCGGCGGCAAGGACGGCCAGCGCTTCCACGCGCTGGCGCGCCAGTACCTCGCGCAACTGAAGAACGCGCCGACCGTGGCGCAGACGAAGCCGGCGAAGGACCAGGCGCCGCAGGAAGCCGCGCGGCGCTAGGCCGGCCCGCTACCGGAGGTAGAGCGGGTCACGGCGCGCCCGGCATCAACAGGACATGATCGGCCGGGGCCCGGCCGATCGCGAGCCAGCCGCGCGCGGCCGCGAAAGCGATCGCGGCGTCGACCGTGCGCTCCTCCTGCGGTTGCAGGCTCGTCCGCAGCCGATCGATCGCGATCCAGGCCTCGCGATCCGATGCCAGCGCGCGCAGACTCGCGCACAGGCGCGCGGCGTGGAGATCGAGCGTGACGGGACGACGGGACATGATGACCCGCAGTCTT
The DNA here is from genome assembly GCA_964420105.1 of uncultured Reyranella sp. Classification (GTDB taxonomy): domain Bacteria; phylum Pseudomonadota; class Alphaproteobacteria; order Reyranellales; family Reyranellaceae; genus Reyranella. The sequence goes on along the minus strand of CAYQRL010000012.1, from coordinate 126,924 downwards.
CGTCCGCGACACGATCCGGTCAACGGAACGTATCGATCGACCTCGCGCCCGGATGCAGTAGGACCTGTTCGCGCCCCCACGAGAAAGGGCGCGGCTCGCGCCGCGCCCCCGTCGATGTTGCCGAGGCGGCCGCCGTCAGTCGGCGGCTTCGCTCATCACGCGCTGGCCACCGACCGTCAGCTCGCCGTTCTCGACGCCGACCTGGACGGTGTCGCCGTCCTTGACGCGGCCCTCGAGGATCAGCGTCGCCAGCGGGTTCTGCAGGCTGCGCTGGATCACCCGCTTCAGCGGCCGGGCGCCGTAGACCGGGTCGTAGCCGCGGTTGGCCAGCCACTGCAACGCCTTGTCGTCGAACGACAGCTCGATCTTGCGATCGGCCAGCAGCTTGCGCAGCCGGTTGAGCTGGATCTCGACGATGTCCTGCATGTGCGCGCGGCTGAGCCGGTTGAACAGCAGGATCTCGTCGAGCCGGTTCAGGAACTCCGGCCGGAACGCCTTGCGGACGTCCTCCATCACCTGCTCGCGCACCGTCTCGGCCGATTCGCCGTCGCGCAGCGCCGCGAGGTGCTGGCTGCCGAGGTTCGAGGTCAGCACGATCAGCGTGTTCTTGAAGTCGACCGTGCGGCCCTGCCCGTCGGTCAGGCGACCGTCGTCCAGCACCTGCAGCAGCACGTTGAACACGTCCGGGTGGGCCTTCTCGACCTCGTCGAACAGGATCACCTGGTAGGGCCGCCGGCGCACCGCCTCGGTGAGCACGCCGCCCTCGTCGTAGCCGACGTAGCCCGGGGGCGCGCCGATCAGGCGGCTGACGGCGTGCTTCTCCATGAACTCGCTCATGTCGATGCGCACCATCGCCTGGTCGTCGTCGAACAGGAACTCGGCGATCGCCTTGGTCAGCTCGGTCTTGCCGACGCCGGTGGGTCCCAGGAACAGGAACGAGCCGATCGGCCGGTTCGGATCCTGCAGGCCGGCGCGGGCGCGGCGCACCGCGTCGGACACCGCCCGCACGGCCTCGTCCTGGCCGACCACGCGCTTCTTGATCTGCTCCTCCATGCGCAGGAGCTTGGCGCGCTCGCCTTCCAGCATCTTGTCGACCGGCACGCCGGTCCAGCGCGAGACCACCGCGGCGATGTCCTCGGGCGTGACCTCTTCCTTCACGCCCTTGCCGCCCTGGACCTCGTGGCTCTCCGCTTCCTTGAGCTTCTTCTCGAGGTCGGGGATGACGCCGTAGGCCAGCTCGCCGGCCTTCGCCAGCTCGCCCTTGCGCTGGGCGATCTCGAGCTCGGAGCGCGCCTTGTCGAGCTGCTCCTTGATCTTCTGCGAATCGGCCAGCTTGTCCTTGGCCGACTTCCACTGCGCGGTCAGCGCGGCGGACTTCTGCTCGAGGTCGCCGAGTTCCTTCTCCAGCTTCTCCAGACGGTCGCGCGAGGCCTGGTCGCTCTCCTTCTTGAGGGCTTCCTTCTCGATCTTCAGCTGGATGATGCGCCGGTCGAGCTCGTCGAGCTCCTCCGGCTTGCTGTCGACCTGCATGCGGATGCGGCTGGCGGCCTCGTCCATGAGGTCGATCGCCTTGTCCGGCAGGAAGCGGTCGGTGATGTAGCGGTTGGAGAGCGTCGCCGCCGCCACCAGGGCGCCGTCGGCGATGCGTACGCCGTGGTGCAGCTCGTACTTCTCCTTGAGGCCACGCAGGATCGAGATCGTGTCCTCGACCGAAGGCTCGGCCACGAACACCGGCTGGAAGCGGCGCGCCAGCGCGGCGTCCTTCTCGATGTGCTTGCGGTACTCGTCGAGCGTGGTGGCGCCGACGCAGTGCAGCTCGCCGCGCGCCAGCGCCGGCTTCAGCATGTTGGAAGCGTCCATCGCGCCGTCGGCCTTGCCGGCGCCGATCAGCGTGTGCAGCTCGTCGATGAAGACGATGATCTCGCCGTCGGACGCGGCGATCTCGGAGAGCACGGCCTTGAGCCGCTCCTCGAACTCGCCGCGGTACTTGGCGCCGGCCACCATCGCGCCGAGGTCGAGCGACATCAGCTTCTTGTTCTTCAGCGCCTCGGGCACGTCGTCGTTGACGATGCGCAGCGCGAGGCCCTCGGCGATGGCGGTCTTGCCGACGCCGGGCTCGCCGATCAGGACGGGGTTGTTCTTGGTGCGGCGGCTCAGCACCTGGATGGCGCGACGGATCTCCTCGTCGCGGCCGATCACCGGGTCGAGCTTGCCCTCGCGCGCCACCGCGGTGAGGTCGCGGGCGTACTTCTTGAGCGCGTCGTAGCTGCCCTCGGCAGACGCCGAGTCGGCGGTGCGGCCCTTGCGCAGCTCGGCGATCGCCTTCTCCAGCGCCTGGGGCTTCACGCCGCCCCTGGCCAGCGCCTCGGCGGCCTCGGTGCCCTTGGCGAGCACCAGCGCCATCAGCATGCGCTCGACGGTGACGAAGCTGTCGCCGGCCTTGTCGGCGATCGCCTCGGCCTGCTCGAACAGGCGCGCGGTCTCGGGTGCCATGTAGACCTGGCCGGCGCCCTGGCCCTCGACCTTGGGCTGCTTGGCGAGGTCGGCCTCGACCGCCTTGTGGACGGCCCGCGAATCGCCGCCCGCCGCGGCGATCAGGTTGGCCGCGAGGCCCTCGGGATCGTCGAGCAGGACTTTCAGGACGTGGTCCGGAACGAGGCGCTGGTGGCCCTCCCGCAGCGCCAGCATCTGCGCACTCTGCAGGAAACCGCGCATGCGGTCGGTGTACTTCTCTTGGTTCATACTTCTACCCTTTCATTCGCGCCCCCGTTATCGGCGGGCGAAAGAGCGGACCCTCTGGGAGGCATCCTGACGCCGATATGGGGAGGCTTCCGGCCGGTACAAGACCGGAAGCAAGGTGCGGTTTTCTTCCCCAGGATGCCGGGGTATCACCGCCGCGCACATGACCTGAATCAACGATAAACAGGGGGTTCCAATGTCGGGCGGCCACGGCCACATCGATTCTTCGAACAAGCGGATCGCGCTCCTGGTCGCCGTGCTGGCGGCCCTGCTGGCGATCTCGGAAATGGGCGGCAAGAGCTCGCAGACGAACGCGCTGGCGAGCCACATCGAGGCGTCGAACTTCTGGACCTTCTTCCAGGCCAAGACGATCCGCCAGACCACGCTGCGCACCGCCGCCGAGGAGGCCGAGGCGACCTTCAAGGACACGCCGCAGGGCCTGCCGCCGGCGCTCAAGGCCCAGGCCGAACGCTGGCGCCAGACCGCCCAGCGCTACGAGACCGAGCCGGAAACCGGCGAGGGCCGGCGCGAGCTGATGGCGCGGGCCAAGGACAAGGAACAGCGCCGCGACCGCTCGCTGTCGGCCTACCACCTGTTCGAGTACGGCTCGGCCTCGTTCCAGCTGGCGATCGTGCTGGCCGGCGCGGCGGCCCTGACCTCGGTGGCCTGGCTGACCTTCATCGCCCTCGGCCTGGGCGTGGTCGGGATCGGCTTCACCGGCCTGGCGTTCATCGCGCCCACCCTGGTGCACTTGTAGGGTCCGGGACGGCGCGACTCCGGCGCGCTCAACCGGCGCGCGGGACGCGCGCGGTCCCAGGAACAAAAACGCCCGGCACTCGGCCGGGCGTTCTCGAAGGTCGTGGGGAAGCCCCTAGCCGCGGCTGCGGCCGCCGGCGGGGGCGAACTCGGGGACCTCGGGCTGGTCGTCCATCGACGGGTCGGCCGGCTGCGGGGTCGAGCGGCCGTTCTGCAGGAAGGCGACGCCGCCAAGGCCCGGATCGGGCTCGGGTTCCTCGCGCGGACCGCGCTCGCCCTGCGGGCGGTCGTGGCCGTTGCCGTTGTTCTGCGGCTGCCCGCCGGCCTGGCCCTGCTGCGGCTGCTGCTGCTGGCCTTCCTCGCCGTCGCCCCAACCCTGGTTGTTGCGCGGGGTGAAGCCGCCGGCCGCCTGGATCAGGCGATAGTAGTGGTCGGCGTACTGCCAGTAGGCCTCGGCCATGATGCGATCGCCCGAGGTCGCGGCCTCGCGGGCCAGCGCCTGGTACTTGTCGAACACCTGGTGGGCGTTGCCGCGCACCCGCACGTCCGGCCCGCTCGAGTCGTAGATCTGGTTGCGATTGGGCGGGCGGTTCGGGTTGTTGTGGTGCTGCTTGTGATGGTGACCGCCGCCGCCGCCGCCACCACTACGGCCGCCACGCGACCGCTGACGATTGTTTGGTCTCATTACCTAAGGCCAGTTACCTGCCGGACGGGTGTTGTTCTTCACTTCCCTCTGCCCTTCCCGGGCGCCGTCTGGCGGATATTGAGAGGGATCTGGGGCCGCCCGGCCAATGCGTCCGGGCGCGTGGCCCCCGAAGGGGCTGACCGGGAACGTAGTCGCAATTCCCCGGGTTGCCAACTGCTTAATGCTTCAGCGAGACCACGCGCTCGATCCCGGACAGGTCCTTCCAGGGAGCCTCGGGCACGAACCCGGCCGCGGCAAAAATCCCAGCGATATCAGCAGCTTGCCCCTCCCCTCCCTCGAGCAGGAGGCGGCCGCCCGGGGCGACCAGGCGGGGCGCCCCGGCGGCGATCGCGCGGTAGGCGTCGAGCCCGTCCGGGCCGCCGTCGAGGGCAAGCCGCGGTTCGTGGCGGGAGACCTCGGGCATCAGGGTCGGCACGGTCGCGGCCTCGATGTAGGGCGGGTTGCTGACCAGGAGGTCGACCGGCCCCAGCCCGTCGGTCCAGCCCGGCCGGCGCCAGTCGCCCGGGCGCAGGTCGGCGCGGCCCGCGAGGCCCAGCGCCTCGGCATTGGCCCGCGCCACGGCCAGCGCCTCGGGCGAGGCTTCCAGCCCGACACCGGTGGCGGCCGGGTAGAGGTGCAGCAGGGTCAGCAGCAGGCAGCCCGAGCCGAGGCCGAGGTCGAGGAAGCGCCACGGCCGCTCGCGCTCGGGCAGCAGTGCCAGCGCCGCCTCGATCACGGTCTCGCTGTCGGGCCGCGGCACCAGCACGGCCGGCGAGACCCGGAACGACAGGCCCCAGAACTCGCGCTCGCCGAGGATGTAGGCCATCGGCTCGCGCTGGACGCGGCGCGCGGTGAGCGCCCGCAGTGTCGCGACGACGCCGGCCGGCGCGCGCTCGCCGCCGCGCGCCACCATCTGCTCGACCGTTAGGCCGGCGGCATGGCCCAACAGCAGCCGGGCCTCGAAGCGGACATTGTCGAGGCCGGCGGCCGAGAGCGCGGTGGCGGTGTCGCGCAGCAGCGCGTCGAATTTCGGGGCGCCGGGGGGCGGCCCGCCGGGAGCGGCGTCGCTCAGGCGGCCAGCTCGGCCAGCCGGCCGGCCTCGTCGTCGGCGATCAGGGCGTCGACCAGCTGGTCGAGGCCGCGGCCCTCCATCACCTGGTCGAGCGAGTAGAGCGTCAGGTTGATGCGGTGGTCGGTCACCCGGCTCTGCGGGAAGTTGTAGGTGCGGATGCGCTCGGAGCGGTCGCCGCTGCCGACCTGGCCCTTGCGGTCGGCGGCGCGGGCGTCGTCGCGGCGCTGGCGCTCGGCCTCGTAGAGGCGGGCGCGCAGGATCTTCATCGCCTTGGCGCGGTTCTTGTGCTGGCTCTTCTCGTCCTGCTGGCTGACGACGATGCCGCTCGGCAGGTGGGTGATGCGGACCGCCGAGTCGGTGGTGTTGACCGACTGGCCGCCCGGCCCGGAGGCGCGGAAGACGTCGATGCGCAGGTCCTTGTCGTCGATCTTGACGTCGACCTCCTCGGCCTCCGGCAGCACCGCGACGGTGGCGGCGGAGGTGTGGATGCGGCCCGAGGCCTCGGTCGCCGGCACCCGCTGCACCCGGTGCACGCCCGATTCGAACTTCAGCCGCGCGAACACGCCGCGGCCGGAGACCGTGGCGATGGCTTCCTTGTACCCGCCGATGCCGGTCTCGGAGAGTTCCATGACCTCGAACTTCCAGCCGTGCTCGGCGGCGTAGCGCTGGTACATGCGGAACAGGTCGGCGGCGAACAGCGCCGCCTCCTCGCCGCCGGTGCCGGCGCGGATCTCGAGGATGGCGTTCTTCTCGTCGGCCGCGTCCTTGGGCAGCAACATGCGCTTCACGTTGTGCTCGAGCTCGGGCAGCCGCTTCTTCAGCGCCGCCGCCTCTTCCTCGGCCATCGCCCGCATGTCGGGGTCGGCGGCCAGCGCCTCGGCGTCCTTCAGCTCCTGCTCGGCCCGGCGCCACTCGCCGATCGCCTCGACCAGCGGCCCGAGGTCGGCGAACTCCTTCGATGCGGCGACGAACTTCTGCCCGTCGAGGCTGCCGGCCGACAGCGCGGCCTGCAGCTCGGCGTGCCTCTGGGTGATCTGTTCGAGCTTGTAGAGGAGCGACATGGATGCCGGTCGTTACACAAGTCCGCCGCGGGTGACAATCATCCCTTCAGCACGCCTTCCAGCGCGTCGAAGGCGACCTCGCGCTGTTCGCCGCTGTCGAGGTCCTTCAGCTGCACCACGCCCCTGGCCAGCTCGTCGTCGCCCAGGATGAGGGCGGCGCGGGCGCCGACCTTGTTGGCGCGCTGCATGCGGCGCTTCATGTTGCCGCGATAGTCCTGCTCGACGGCGATGCCGGCCCGGCGCAGCGTCCGGGCGAGGCCCAGCGCCCGGGCCTCGGCGGCCGGTCCCAGCGGCGCGATCACCACCGGGCGCGGCAGCGGCGCAGGCTCGTTGGCCAGCATCATCAGCCGCTCGATGCCGCCGGCCCAGCCGATGCCGGCGGTCGGCGGACCGCCCAGCTCGGCGATCAGCCCGTCGTAGCGGCCGCCACCCAGCACCGTGCCCTGGGCGCCGATGTGGGTGGTGACGAACTCGAACGCGGTGTGGGTGTAGTAGTCGAGCCCGCGCACCAGGCCGGGATCGACCTCGAAGGCGATGCCGGCGGCGGCGAGACCGTCCTTCACCGCGGCGAAGAAGTCGCGGCTGGCCTCGTTCAGGTAGTCGGCGAAGGACGGCGCGCCGGCGTTGATCGCCTTGTCGCCCTCGTCCTTGCTGTCGAGGATGCGCAGCGGGTTGCGCTGCAGGCGGTTGCGCGAGTCCTCGGACAGCCGGTCGAGGTGGGCCGAGTAGTAGTCGACCAGGACCTTGCGGTAGCCGGCCCGGCTCTCGGGGTCGCCGAGCGAGTTCAGCTTGAGCACGCAGCGGTCGAGGATGCCCAGCCGGTCGAGGATGTCGGCGGCGACCGAGATCACCTCGATGTCGGCGCCGGGCTCGGGCGCGCCCAGGACCTCGAGGTCGATCTGGTGGAACTGGCGCTGGCGGCCCTTCTGCGGCCGCTCGTAGCGGAACATCGGGCCGGCCGCGAACAGCTTCAGCGGCAGCTGCTGGCCGAGCTCGCCGTGGGTGACGAAGGCGCGGCAGATGCCGGCGGTGTATTCCGGCCGCAGCGTCAGCGACTCGCCGCCGCGATCCTGGAACGTGTACATCTCCTTCGACACCACGTCGGTGGTCTCGCCGATGCCGCGCGCGAACAGCTCGGTGAACTCGAAGATCGGCGTCGCCATCTCGCGGTAGCCGTAGAGGCGCGCGACGTCGCGCGCGCTGTCGACGACGTGGGCGAAGCGCCGGTACTCGTCGGGAAGGAGGTCGTGCGTGCCGCGCACGGGCTGCATCTTGCTCACGGGAGATTGTCCTGGCTGGAGAGGTCGGGAGGGACGGCGGGAGGCGGAGGCTACTCGGCCGCCGTCCGGTGTCGCTCCGCCTCGGCGGCGCGCGCCGCCTCGATCTCGGCCGCCTTCTTCTCGATCAGGCCGGCGAGGTGCTCGACGATGTCGGCATCCTTGAGACGATGGTGCGGCACGCCGGCGATGTAGACCTGGTGGGTGTCGTTGCCACCGCCGGTGAAGCCGATGTCGGTCTCGCGCGCCTCGCCCGGGCCGTTCACGACACAGCCGATCACCGACACCGTCATCGGCGTGGTGATGTGGGCGACGCGCTTCTCCAGCGCCTCGACGGTGCGGATGACGTCGTACTGCTGGCGCGCGCACGACGGGCACGACACGATGTTGACGCCGCGGTGGCGCAGGTTGAGCGCCTTCAGGAGCTCGAAGCCGACGCGGACCTCCTCCTCCGGCTCGGCCGACAGCGACACCCGCACCGTGTCGCCGATGCCGGCCCACAGGAGCGCGCCCAGCCCGATCGACGACTTGACCGTGCCGGTGCGCAGGCCGCCGGCCTCGGTGACGCCGATGTGCAGCGGGTAGTCGCAGGCCTCGGCCAGCCCCTGGTAGGCGGCGACAGCGAGGAAGACGTCGGACGCCTTCACGCTGATCTTGAACTCGTGGAAGTCGTGGTCCTGCAGGATCCGGGCATGGTCGAGCGCGCTCTCGACCATCGCCTCCGGGCACGGCTCGCCGTACTTCTCCAGCAGGTCCTTCTCGAGCGAGCCGGCATTGACGCCGATCCGCATCGAGCAGCCGTGGTCCTTGGCCGCCTGCACGACCTCGCGCACGCGGTCGGCGCTGCCGATGTTGCCCGGGTTGATGCGCAGGCACGCGGCGCCCGCCTTGGCGGCCTCGATGGCGCGGCGGTAGTGGAAGTGGATGTCGGCGACGATCGGCACCCTGGCCGCCTTGACGATCGCCGGCAGCGCCGCCGTCGACTCCTCGTCGGGGCAGGAGACGCGGATGATGTCGACCCCGGCCTCCTCGCAGCGCCGGATCTGGTCGATCGTCGCGGCGGCATCGGCGGTCAGCGTGTTGGTCATGGTCTGGACCGTGATCGGCGACTCGCCGCCGACCGGCACGGAGCCGACCATGATGCGCCGCGACTTGCGGCGCATGATGTCGCGATAGGGCCTGATGCTCATGGCCGGCAATCTAACGGGACGGGCGCGGCCTTTCCAGCCAAGCCCGTGACCTGCGACGCCGACACGACCGGCGCCCGCATCGACCGGCGCCGGACGGCGTCAGCGCGCGTCGGTGATGCGGTAGGCGATGCCCGCCGGCACGACGTAGCTCTCGCCGGCCCGCACGAAGGACTGGGCCAGCACGTCGCCGTTCGGCGCGCGCAGCTCGATCCAGCTGTTGACCCGCACGGTGACGCGGGTGTCAGCGCGAACCGGCAGGCTGGACGCGGTCTCGGCCACCGGCGGCCGCGAGGCTTCCTCGACGGCGGGCACGGGAGCAGCCGGGCGCGGCGCCTCGGCCTGCTGCGGCGGCGTGGCCGGCGCGACGGGTTGCGGCTGGGCGGCCTGGGCCTGGCCGAAGGTCGGCATCGGCGGCGGCGGCGGCGGCGGGGCAGCCGACACGACGGGAGGCGCCAGCGGCGCCGGCTGCGGCGCGGTCGCCTGGGGTGCAGTCGCCTGGGGTGCAGTCGCCTGGGTCGGGCCCGACGCCTGGGTCTGGATGGGCGCCTGCGCCGGGGCTGCCGGAGCCGGCGGCGGGGCCGCGGTCACGACGGGGCGCGGCGGCCAGGTGTCGGGCGCCATCGGCGCCGGCGACGCCGCCTGGGACGGCACAGCCTGCGGCGCGGCGGGCGCGGTGGCCGGCGCCGGCTGCGGGTCGGCCGGTCGGGTCGCCAGCAGGCGATCCGGCACCGGCGGCACCTTCTCGGCGACCACGGCCTGCTCGCGCGGCAGGTAATGCCAGGCGGCGTAGCCGGCGGCCACGACCATCAGCACGGTCAGGACCGCGAGGCCGATCGGGGCCCGCTTCTCGACGATGGGGAAATCGGCCGGCAGCGTCACCGGTCGCTTGATCGGCACCGGGCCCGACAGGTGATAGGCGGTCAGGACCTTCTCGGGATCGAGGCCGACATGGGCGGCGTAGGCGCGCAGGAACGCCGGCACGTAGGCAGCGCCGGGCAGTCGCTCGAAGCGACCGTCCTCGATGGCCTCGAGCTGGGTGCGGCGAATCCGGAGGCTCTTCGCGACCTCGTCGAGATCGAGTCCCCGCGCCTCCCGCTGATCGCGCAGCAGGCGACCGACCGCGCGCCCCGGCGAGGCCTCGCGTTCCAGCGCACGCCAATCGACCTGATCCGGCATGATGTCCCCTGCTAGTCCCCTCTCAGCGACTTCTACCAGAGGGCCTCTGACAGGGCAAAAGCGATTCGGGTTGCTGCGTCAAATTTCAATTGCATGATCGGCCGCGTACAGGCGCAACGTCTCGCGCATCGGTCGATCCGGCTGCGACAACGCAGACCTCATGAAGCCCGTCACCTCGTCGATGTCGAGCGAACGAATCATGGCCTTCACCGGTCCGATCGAACCGGGCGACATCGACAGCGTGCGCACGCCGATCGCCAGCAGCGCCAGCGCCTCGACCGGGCGGCCAGCCATTTCGCCGCAGACCGAGACCTCGACGCCGGCGGGCCGCGCCTTGTCGACCACAAAATGTAGAAGCCGCAGCAACGCCGGGGACAAGTTGTCGTAGCGACCGGCCACGCGCGCGTTGCCACGATCGGCCGCGAACAGGAACTGCAGCAGATCGTTCGTACCGACCGAAATGAAATCGACGTGCGGCAGCAGGCTGTCGAGCTGCCACGCCAGCGCCGGCACCTCGAACATCACGCCGATGCGCAGCCGCTCGGGTTCGGGCAGGCCGCGCCGGCGCGCGCGCTCGAGCTCGAGGTCGAGCAGGCGACGGGCGCTCAGCAGTTCGCCGACCTCGGCGATCATCGGGAACATCACCGACAGCGGCCGGCCGCCGGCGCCCTGGATCAGCGCCCGCAGCTGGCGCCGCAGCATCGCCGGGCGGTCGAGGCCGATGCGGATGGCGCGCCAGCCCATCGCCGGGTTGTCGTCGCCGAACGCGCCGACGTAGGGCAGCACCTTGTCGCCGCCGACGTCGAGCGTCCGGAACGTCACCGGCCGGCCGTCGGCGACGTCGAGCACGCGGCCGTACAGCCAGCTCTGGGCATCGACGTCGGGAAACTCCGAACGCACCATGAACGGGATCTCGGTGCGGTACAGGCCGACGCCGTCCGCCCCGCTCTCGGCGAGGTGCTGCATGTCGATCAGTAAACCGGCGTTCATGAGCAGCGAGACGCGGGCCTGGTTGCGCGTCGTCGACGGCAGGTCGCGCAGCGCCGCGTACTTGCGCCGGCGCTCGTCGCGCGCGGCGATCGCGGCGTAGATCGTCTGCAGGATGTCGTCGGCCGGGCGGACCAGGACCTGGCCGTTGTCGCCGTCGACCACGATCGGGTCGCCGGCCTCGACGCGGCTCAGCACGTCGGCAGCGCGGCCGACCACCGGGATGTCGAGCGCGCGGGCGACGATGGCGACGTGGCTCATCGCCGAGCCCTCTTCCAGCACCAGCCCGCGCAGCCGCGTCCGGTCGTAGTCGAGCAGCTCCGCCGGCCCCATGTCGCGGGCCACGATGATCATGTCGTCCGGCTGCGAGGCGATGTCGGCGACGGTGCGGCCGGTCAGGCGCAGCAGCAGGCGGTTGGTCAGGTCCTGCAGGTCGCTCAGCCGCTCGCGGATGTAGGGATCGGTCGAGTGGCTCATGCGCGCCTGCACGTCGTCGAAGGCGCGCTGCACGCCGGCCTCGGCGGTCAGGCCCGACGAGATCGCCTCGCGCACCCGCTCGAGCCAGCCGCGGTCGTCGACGAACATGCGGAAGGTCTCGAGGATCTCGCGCTGCTCTCCCGACTGCATGTCGTGCGCCTCGAGCATGCGGTCGAGGTCGGCGCGCACGCCGTGCGCGGCTTCCTCGAAGCGCTTCTGCTCCTGGCCGATGTCCTCGGCGACGACGCGCTGGATCGAGATCCGCGGCTCGTGCAGCACGGCGCGGCCGATCGCGACGCCGGGCGTCAACTGCACGCCATCGATGCGCAGCGGCAGCAGGCCGAGCCCGTCGACCTGCTGGACCTCGTTGGGACTGACGAAGTGGCCGGCCGAGATCAGTTCCGCCAGGACCATCGCGATGGTCTGCAGCGTCTCGATCTCTTCCTCGTCGTACTGGCGGCGGGTCCGGTTCTGGACCACCAGCACGCCCAGCATGCGGCCGCCGCGCAGGATCGGCACGCCGGCCAGCGAGTGGTAGATCTCCTCGCCGGTCTCCGGGCGGTAGGCGTACTGCGGATGGCTCTGGGCGTCGGCCAGGGCCAGCGGCCGGTGGTGGGCGGCGATGTCGCCGACCAGGCCCTCGCCGACCCGCAGGCGGGTGCGGTGCACGGCCGAGGGATTCAGACCCTGTGTCGCGAACAGCTCGAGCACCTCGCCGGCGCGCAGCAGGTAGATCGAGCAGACCTCGGCCACCATCTCGTTGGCGACCAGGCGCACGACCTCGCCGAGCGGGTCCTCGATGGACTCGGCACGCGCCATCGTGTCCCGGAGCCGCTTGAGGAGCATTCGCGGTCCGGCCAGGGGAGTTGATCTCTCCATGGTCAGACCGCTGGATGCTTGAGTCGAATGACGACGAAGCTACGGTCGATGACGCAGGCGCAGACGCGCCATGCCGCGGCCGATCGGCGGGCGGCTTGGCAGGCGTTCCGGGCGTGCGTCGTGCGCATGCCGTGCTTATAGCAAGACCCGCGCCGGGATTCCTACCCGCCTTGTTCGCACAAGCAGCACGGGAACCAGTGCGAACGCTTCCCCCTCGCGGGGAGGCCGGATCAGGCCGCGTCGAGCCCGTAGGCGGTATGCAGGGCGCGGACCGCCAGCTCGGTGTACTCGGCGGCGACCAGCACGCTGACCTTGATCTCCGAGGTCGAGATCACCTGGATGTTTATGCCCTTGGCGGCCAGCGTCTCGAACATCTTGAGCGCGACGCCGGCGTGGCTGCGCATGCCGACGCCGATCACCGAGATCTTGGCGACGTTGGTGTCGGACTGGACCTCGGCGAACTTGAGCTCGGCCTTGGCGCGCTCGAGCCGGTCGACGGCGCGCGCGAGGTCGGTGCGCGGCACCGTGAAGGTGATGTCGGTCGAGCTGCCGTCGAGCGACACGTTCTGGACGATCATGTCGACGTTGACGTTGATCTCGGCCAGCGGACCGAAGATGGCGGCCGCCACGCCGGGACGGTCGCTGACGCGCGTCACCGTGATCTTGGCCTCGTCCTTGGAAAAGGCGATGCCGCTCACGACCGACTTCTCGAGACCCTTCGCCATGATTTCTTCCTCGTCCACCACCATCGTGCCGGGCAGGTCGCTGCCCAGGGCCGCGTCGAACGACGACAGAACCTGCACGCGGACGTGGTGGTTCATCGCCAGCTCGACCGAGCGGGTCTGCAGGACCTTGGACCCCTGCGACGCCATCTCGAGCATTTCCTCGTAGGTCACCTGGTCGATCTTGCGCGCCTTCTCGACGATCCGCGGATCGGTCGTGTAGACGCCGTCGACGTCGGTGTAGATGTCGCAGCGGTCGGCCTTCAGCGCCGCGGCCAGCGCCACCGCCGAGGTGTCGGAACCGCCGCGGCCCAGCGTCGTGATGCGGCCCTCGGGCGACACGCCCTGGAAGCCCGGCACCACCGGGACCTCGCCGGCCGCCATCGCCTTGGCCATGTCGGCGGTGTCGATCTCGACGATGCGCGCCTTGGCGTAGGCGTCGTCGGTGCGGATCGGGATCTGCCATGACACCCAAGACCGCGACTTCACGCCGACCTGCTGCAGCGCCATGGCCAGCAGGCCGATCGTGACCTGCTCGCCGGTCGCCACCACGACGTCGTACTCGCGCGGGTCGTGCAGCGGGGCGATCTCGTTGACCCACTTGACCAGCTGGTTGGTCGCGCCGGACATGGCGGAGACCACGACCGCGACCTCGTTGCCGCGCGCGACCTCGGCCTTCACCTTGTTGGCGACGTTCTTGATGCGATCTGTGTCGCCGACGGACGTGCCGCCGAATTTGAGTACGATGCGCGCCATGGACCTGCTCGAAAGCGGGGTATAGACACCGGGGGCACCAGTCGGGTCAAGGGCAGCCATGAGCGAAACCGCGCAAACCACCGTCGATCCTGCCGAGATCGAGCGATTCTCGCGCATCGCCGCCGAGTGGTGGGACCCGGCCGGCAAGTTCGCCCCGCTGCACCGCCTGAACCCGGTCCGCCTGCAGTACGTCCGCGACCGCGTCGCCGCCCACTGGGGCCGCGACGCCCTGTCCGGCCGGCCGCTCGAGGGCCTCTCGCTGCTCGACATCGGCTGCGGCGGCGGCCTGATCAGCGAGCCGATGGCGCGGCTGGGCGCCCGGGTGACCGGCGTCGATGCCGCCGCCCGCAACGTCGCCGTCGCCGGCCTCCACGCCGAGGGCCAGGGCCTGGCGATCGACTACCGTTGCAGCTCGGCCGAGGCGCTGGTCGCCGCCGGCGAGACCTACGACGTCGTGCTGGCGCTCGAGATCGTCGAGCACGTGGCCGACGCGCCGCTGTTCCTGGCCAGCCTCGGCCGGCTGGTGAAGCCGGGCGGCCTGCTGTTCCTGTCGACGCTCAACCGCACCGCCAAGGCGTGGGCGCTGGCCATCGCCGGCGCCGAGTACGTGCTGGGCTGGCTGCCGCGGGGCACCCACGAGTGGAAGAAGTTCCTGAAGCCGTCGGAAGTGACGCGCGGCCTGCGGGCCGGCGGGCTGGAGGCGCAGGAACTGGTCGGCGTGGTCTACAGCCCGCTCGGCCGTGCCTGGTCGCTCAATGCCCGCGACCTCGACGTCAACTACATGCTGTACGCGACCAAGACCTGAGCCAGCGGCCAAGGACGGCCGGGGCGGCCCTAGTTGCCGCGCGGGATCCAGGGCAGGCGGCCGAACTCGATGCCTTCCTCGGCCAGCGCCGCCGCCTCTTCCTCGCTGGTCTGGCCGTAGATGCCGCGCTGCTCGCTCTCGCCGTAGTGGATCTTGCGCGCTTCCTCGGCGAATCGGTCGCCGACATGCTCGCAGTTCTTCTCGACCTCGGCCCGGACCTTGAGCAGCAACTCGCGCAGTTCGCTCGGCATCTTCTGGGCCAGCGCCGCCACCTGCTGCGACCCGGCCGCCGCCGGCACCGGCGCGGTGTTGGCGGTCACCTCGACCGCCTCCGACTTGCCGCGCTTGCCGAGGCGCGGCGCCATCGGCGCGCGCGTCACCTTGGCGTCGCCGCACACCGCGCAGCCGACCAGCGACTTCTTTTCCTGCCGTTCGTAGGTCTTGCTGTCCTTGAACCAGCTCTCGAATTCATGGCCCTTGGAGCAGCGCAGTCGATATAGGATCATGAAATTGAAGGGTTTTCCGCGTTTGGCACTCCCCGCCGGGGAGTGCCAGTGATGATGGGGTGTCGTCGTGCCTGACGCAAGAGGGATGCCGTCGCCCTGGGTGGCGCAGTGGGCCGGCCTGGTCCCGGCGGGCGCCGCCGTGCTCGACGTCGCCGCCGGCGGCGGCCGCCACACCCTGTTCTTTGCCGGGCGCGGGCACGCCGTGACGGCGATCGACCGCGACATCTCCGCCCTGCCCCGCGAGCCGGCCATCGAGGTCGTCGCCGCCGACCTCGAGGGCGGCTCGGCCTGGCCGCTGCCCGGCCGGACCTTCGGCGCCGTCGTGGTCACGAACTACCTGCACCGGCCGCTGTTTCCGGCGCTGCTCGACGCGCTCTCGCCGGGCGGCGTGCTGCTCTACGAGACCTTCATGGCCGGCAACGAGCGCTTCGGCCGCCCCAGCAATCCGGACTTCCTGCTGCAGGATGGCGAGTTGCTCGAGGTCGTGCGCGGGCGCTGCTCGGTCGTTGCCTACGAGGCGCGGATGACCAGCCAGCCGCGGATGGCGATGGTCCAGCGCATCGCCGCCCGCAGGCTCTGAGGCGAGAGCCCTACTCGGCGGCCCTGGCGGCGGCCGGCCGGTGCAGAGCCGGCGCGGCATAGGTGCGGTCGTGGGTCAGCGACGGCACCGCCTTGCGCGCCTCGGCGACGCGACCGAGATCGATCTCGGCGACCACGAAGCCGGCCGTCTCGCCGCCGGCATCGGCCAGCACCTCGCCCCACGGCGCGACCACGATCGAGTGGCCGTAGGTCTTGCGGTTCGAGCCCTTGTGGGTGCCGACCTGGGCCGGCGCGAACACGAAGCACCCGGTCTCGATGGCGCGCGCGCGCATCAGCGTGTGCCAGTGCGCCTGGCCCGTCGGCACGGTGAAGGACGACGGGATCGCCAGCATCGTCGCGCCGGCATGGGCGAGGTCGCGGTAGAGGTACGGGAAGCGCAGGTCGTAGCAGATCGTCATGCCGAGCATGCCCCACGGGGTCTCGGCCAGCACCGCCTTGTCGCCCGGCCGGAAGGTCGAGGATTCGCGGTAGCTCTCGCCGCCCGCCAGCTGCACGTCGAACATGTGGATCTTGTCGTAGGCGGCGATGATGCCGCCGGACGGGTCGAGCAGGTACGAGCGGTTGCGGATCTGCTCCTCGCCCGGCACGCGCACGTGGATCGAGCCGAGCAGGAACCACGCCCCGGTCTCGCGGGCGCTGTCGCGCGCCGCCGCCAGCATCGCGTGCTCTTCCTCGGTCTGCGCCTTGGCCAGCGTCTCGGTCCGGCTGGCGCCGATCAGGCCGGTGTTCTCCGGCGTCATCACGAAGTCGGCGCCGGCCGCGCGCGCCCGCTTCGCCTGGTCGCGCACGAAGGCCACGTTCTCGGCCATCTCGTTGCTGACGTTGGTCTGGATCAGGCCGGCCCTGAAGACGCTGGTCATGACGGCGCTCAGCCCGGCTGCGCCAGCAGCGCGTCGAGCTTGCCCTGGCTCTCGAGCGCCGCGAGGTCGTCCGAGCCGCCGATGTGGGCGCCGTTGATGAAGATCTGCGGCACCGTCGTGCGCCTCGAGCGTTCGCGCATCTCGCTGCGCTTCTTGTCGTCCATCATCACGTCCATCTCGTCGTAGGACGCGCCCTTGCTGTCGAGCAGCGCCTTGGCGCGCGCGCAATACCCGCAGAACGGGCTGGTGTAGATCTCGATCTTGGCCATCGGGTTTACCTCTTTCGCGAAACTATACCGCCGGGCGCACGACGCGCGCCAGCGTCAGCACGTCAACGGCGGCGGCCCCGGCGCGCTGCAGCGCGAGCGTGCAGGCCTCGACGGTGGCGCCGGTGGTCAGCACGTCGTCGACCAGAAGGACGGTCCGGCCGGCGACCTTGTCCGCATGGCGGGGATGGAGATCGAACGCCCGGCGCACGTTGGCGGCGCGCTGCCGGGCATCGCCGTCCTGCGACCCGGTCCAGCGCCGCCGCCGCAGCAGGTCCGGCACCAGCCGCGCCGCGGTCCCCGTCGGCGCCGCCGCGAGCGCGGCGCGGGCCAGCAGCTGGGCCTGGTTGTAGCGTCGCGCGAACAGCCGCCGCCAATGCAGCGGCACCGGCGCGACGAGGTCGGCGTCGGCCAGCAGCTCGGCCCCGGCGCGGGCCATCCAGCGGCCGCAGGCGCGGGCCATGTCGGTGCGGTCGCCGTGCTTGAACGGCAGCACCAGCTGCCGGCTGCGCCCGTCGTAGACCAAGGCGGCGCGCGCCCGTCGCCAGCGCGGCGGCCGGCCGGTGCAGGCGCCGCACAGCGCGCCGGCGCCGGGATCGCGCGCGAACGGCCGGGCGCAGCGGGCGCAGTACGGCGGCGCGACGAAGCTGAGCCGGGTCCAGCATGCCGGGCACAGGCTGCCGGGCGTGCCGACGATCTCGTTGCAGCCGAGGCAAAGCGGCGGCAGCACGGCATCGAGCAGGAGCGGGCCGGCGCCGCGCCACAGGTGGAGCAGCACCGGGGACGACATGGCGCGATCTCGCCGGGCAAATGCGCCGACAGAATGGCGGCGCGGCGACTTTGGCCCTACATACGGCGGGTGACGACGGGCCTCGATCCCCTGCTGGTCTTCGACCGCGCGACCCTGCGCCGGCGGCGCGAGCGTGCCGCGCGCGGCTGGACCGACCGCGCCTTCCTGAAGCGCGAGATCGCCGAACGGCTGGTCGAGCGGCTGGGCGACGTGCGCCGCCGCTTCGGCACGGCGCTCGACCTCGGCTGCCACGGCGACGAGATCGCGGCGGCGCTCGGGCCGGACGGCCCGGTCGACTGGCTGGCGCGCGCCGACCTCGGCCTCGGCTTCGCCGCCCGCGCCCGCGGCCCGGCGGTGGTCGCCGACGAGGAGCTGCTGCCGTTCGCGCCGGCCAGTCTCGACCTCGTGCTGAGCGCGATGGATCTCCACTGGGTCAACGACCTGCCCGGCACGCTGGTCCAGTTGCGCCGCATCCTGCGGCCCGACGGGCTGCTGCTGGCGTCGATGCTGGGCGGCGCCACGCTGTGGCAGCTGCGACAGGCGCTGGCAGCGGCCGAGAGCGAGGTCGAAGGCGGGTTGAGCCCGCGCGTCTCGCCGTTCGCCGGGCTCGCCGATGCCGCCGGCCTGCTGCAGCGCGCCGGCTTCGCCCTGCCGGTCGCCGACAGCGAGACCATCGAGGTCGAGTACGACAACGCGCTGGCGCTGATGCGCGACCTTGCCGGCATGGGCGAAAGCAACCTGGTGATGGAGCGCCGGCGCGGCCTGATGCGCCGCGCCACGCTGATGCGCGCCGCCGAGATCTACGGCGAGCGCTTCGCCCTGCCCTCCGGCCGGGTCGCGGCGAGTTTCGAGATCATCTACCTGCATGGCTGGGCACCGGCCGAGTCGCAGCCCAAGCCCTTGCGCCCGGGCACGGCGACGCAACGCCTGGCCGACGCGCTGGGCACGGCCGAGCGCAGCGCGGGAGAGAAAGTGGAGCGGGGTTGATCGTGGCACCACCGGGCAAACTGTCGTTCGGCGAGATTTTCGCGGAGAGCTTCGGATTTTTCTTCGGCAACATCCGGCTGTTCTTCCACCTCGTCACCATCCCGTGGATCCTGTCGCTGGCGATCCGCGTGGCCGGGGCACTGATCGCCGCCGAGTCGGTGGCGGCGGCGCTGGTCGAGAAGGCGATCGACGTACTGCCGACGATCATGTTCGTGGTCGCCTGGCAGCGGCTGGTGCTGCTCGGGCCGGAGCGCGTCGAGCGGCTGCCCGGGACCGGCTGGACGGCGCGCGAGAGCGCCTTCCTCGCCCACCTGCTGAAGGTGGCCGGCATGACCTTCCTGCTGATGGCGGCGTTCATGATCACGATCTGGCCGGTCGATCCGGCGGCGCTGCGGGCCGGGCCGACGCTCGACCCGGAGGTCGCCCAGCGCTACGCGCTGGCCGCGCCGCTGTCCTTCGGCTTCATCGTGTCGCTGCTGCTGGCGCTGCGCGTCAGCTTCGGCCTCGCCGCCACCTCGGTCGACGTGCCGTTCGCGCCGCGCCAGTCGTGGACCTGCAGCCGCGGCCAGGCCTGGCCCATCATCGCCGGCCTGTTCCTCGTCTACTTCGGCGGCGCCTTCGTCACGGCGATGACCCACATGATGACGCTCGGCATCGTCGGCGGCGCGCTGGGCGCTCGCGACGGCGCCGCGCTGGTGGCGTGGACGGCGACGGTGCTGGTCTCGTACGGCGTGATCGGCCTCACCGTCACGATGCAGGCGGTGATCTTCCGGCGCCTGCTCAACTGGCGAGAGGGCGCCGCGCTGGCGACCGTCTAGAGGAGGTCGCGCAGCAGGCCGACCAGCGGCACGTCGGCCGGCGGCATCGGGTAGCGCGACAGTTCCATCGGCGCCACCCACTTCAGCACCTGGCCCTCGCGTGGCCGCGGCGTGCCCTGCCACTTGCGGCAGGCGAACACCGGCATCAGCAGGTGGAACCTGTCGTAGCCGTGGCTGGCGAAGGCGATGGGCGCGAGGCAGCTGGTCGCCGTCTCGATGCCGAGTTCCTCGCGCAGTTCGCGGACCAGCGCCTGCTCCGGGGTCTCGCCGGCGTCGATCTTGCCGCCGGGGAATTCCCACAGGCCGGCCATCGACTTGCCCTCGGGACGCTGCGCGATCAGCACGCGGCCGTCGCGATCGACCAGCGCGACCGCGGCGACCAGCAGCAGCGGCCGGTCACCGAGCGGCGGCGGGCCGCCCGGGCACTCCGCTTCGAGGCCGCCGCTCAAGAACGGTAGCTGCCGTTGATGTCGATGTAGCCGTGCGTCAGGTCGCAGGTCCACACGGTGGCCCGGCCGCGGCCGATGCCGAGATCGATGTCGATGACGATGTCAGTGCCCTTGATGTGGCGGGCGACCGGCTCCTCGTCGTAACCCGGCACGACCTGGCCGCCGTCGGTGATCTTCACCCCGCCGATCGAGATGCGCAGCTTGTCGCGATCGGCGCGCTCGCCCGACTTGCCGACCGCCATGACGATGCGGCCCCAGTTGGCGTCCTCGCCGGCGATCGCCGTCTTGACCAGCGGCGAGTTCGCCACCGCCAGGCCGATCTTGCGCGCCGCGCCGTTGGACGAGGCACCGCCGACGTTGATGGTCACGAACTTGGTCGCGCCCTCGCCGTCGCGGGCGAGCAGCTGCGCCAGCTCGATCAGGACCTCGTCGAGCGCGCGCTTGAAGTCGACCAGCACCGGGTCGTCGGCTTCCTCGATCGGCGCGTGGCGCGCCGCGCCGGTCGCCACCATCAGCAGGGTGTCGCTGGTCGAGGTGTCGCCGTCGACGGTGACGCAGTTCAGCGACTTGTCGGTCGAATCGGCCAGCAGCTTCTGCAGCACCGCGCCCGGCACCTTGGCGTCGGTGAAGACGAAGCCCAGCATGGTCGCCATGTCGGGCGCGATCATGCCCGAGCCCTTGAGGAAGCCGTTGATGGTGACCGTCTTCTCGCCGATCTTGGCCTGCCGGGTGGCGAGCTTGGGAAAGGTGTCGGTGGTCATGATCGCCGCCGCCGCGGACGCCCAGTTGTCCTCGCGCGCGCCCTTGATCAGCGCCGGCACGACCGCCGCGATCTTCTCCCACTCCAGCGGCTGGCCGATCACGCCGGTCGAGGCCATGAAGACCTCGTTGCGCGGGCAGCCCAGCGCCTGGGCGACCGCCCGGGTGCTCTCCTCGACCGCCTTGTCGCCGAGCTTGCCGGTGAAGGCGTTGGCGTTGCCGGCGTTGACGACGATTGCCCGGACCTTGCCGCGGGCCAGGTTCTTGCGACACCAGTCGACCGGCGCGGAGCAGGTCTTGGACCGGGTCAGGACGCCGGCGATGGTCGCGCCGGCCGGGACCAGCGCCAGCATGACGTCGTCGCGGCCCTGGTAGCGGACCCCGGACTGCGCCGCGGCGAGCTTCACCCCGGCGATGCGCGGCAGGGTCGGCGTCGTCTTCGGCGCGAGCGGTGAAACGGCGTGCTTGGCGGCCATAGAACTCCCCTTGCGGAGAACCGGGTACGGCCCGGTCTCTCCGAGGTCGGGAGCCTACACCAGAAACGCCCTGAAAAGTGAGCGTTCTGCGAGGCCGCGGCCGGCGGCCCTACTTCGGCGCCGCCGGGGCGGCGGGCGCCGCCGGGGCGGCCGGCTTGGCGGCGGGCGCGCCCGGTGCCGCCGGCGTGGCGGCCGGCTTGGCGTCGGGCTTGCTGCCGTCCATCGCGAACTTCTCGACCTTGGCGCCCGAGCGCAGCTGGTCGAGCTGGCCGGTGATGACCTCACGCGCCATCTCCTCGCGCAGCTGGTCGGCCATCTCCTCGAACGACGGCGGCGGCGCCTTGCGGCGATCCTCGAGCTTGATGACGTGGTAGCCGAACTGGGTCTTCACCGGCGTCTCGGTGAGGTCGCCCTTGTTGAGGCCGAAGGCGGCGTCGGCGAACTCCTTCACCATGTCCGACTTCTTGAACCAGCCGAGATCGCCGCCCTCGGCGCCGGACGCCTTGTCGGTCGACTTCTCCTTGGCCAGCTTGTCGAACGCCGCGCCCTTCTTGATCTCGGCGATCAGCGCCTTGGCCTCGTCCTCGGTCGAGACCAGGATGTGGCGGGCGCGGACCTCGTCCTCGCTCGGCATCTGCTTCAGCCGCTCCTCGTAGCGCTTCTGCAGCTTCTCCGCGGTCACCATCTTGGCGATCTCGCGCTGGATCCAGAAGTCCTGCAGCACCTGGTCCTCGACGAAGGCCATGCGCTTCTTGAAGGCCGGGTCCTCGTTGACCTTGGTCTTCTTGCCTTCCTGGACCACCAGCTTGCTGTCGATGATGCGGTCGAGCAGCGCCGGGAACACCGCCTGGAGCGGCATGCTGCGATACTGCTGCGGCAGCGACTGCTGCGCGACCTCGATGTCCGACAGGCGGATCGGCTGGCCGTTCACGGTGGCGACGATGGGATCCTTCGCCGGCTGGGCCTGCGCCGGCTTGGCCGGGGCCGACTGCGCCGGCGCAGGCGCGGGAGCCGGCTGCTGGGCCGAGACAGGAGCAACCAGGGCGGGGGCAACCAGGGCCGCCGCCGCGCAACCGAGGACGACGAGGCGCAGGGGGCGCAGGCGCTGGCTCATGACACGCTCCGGAAACAACGAGTTGATCGACACGATCGAGGGCCTTCCGTTTACACAGGCCGGCTTCGGGCCCGCAAGCACGGGTTCCCCCCGCAACGGTCGTGATGGCGTCGGAATGCGGCACTTTTTCGTGAGCCGCGTGTCGATGCCGGGGCGGCGGCGGGATGGCGGCCGGCGCGGCGCGCGGCGGCGGCGCGGGCCGACGCCGGCGCCGCCGCGGGCGAGGCCCGCGGTCGCGTTGACACTGCCGGGGCCGCTCTCTATCTCTGGCTGGGATGGCGGGCCCCGGTGCCCGCCTAAGTCATTAGGATATCGAGGTTTTCATGCTGGGTGCGCTGGCTCGAAGCCTGTTCGGCACAGCCAACGATCGCTTCGTCAAGGGGCTCGACAAGCCGGTGGCGAAGATCAACGCACTCGAGCCGGAGCTCGTGGCGCTGAGCGACGAGCAGCTGCGCGGCAAGACCGACGAGTTCCGCGGGCGCCTCGCCAAGGGCGAGAAGCTCGACGATCTCCTGGTCGAGGCCTTCGCGGTGGTGCGCGAGGCGGCCAAGCGCGTGCTCGGCCAGCGCCACTTCGACGTCCAGCTCAAGGGCGGCATGGTCCTGCACCAGGGCAAGATCGCCGAGATGAAGACCGGCGAGGGCAAGACCCTGGTCGCGACGCTGCCGGTCTACCTCAACGCCCTCGAGGGCAAGGGCGTGCACGTCGTCACCGTCAACGACTACCTCGCCCGCCGCGACTCGGAGTGGATGGGCCGCGTCTACCGCTTCCTCGGCCTCACCGTCGGCGTCATCGTGCACGAGCTCGACGACGAGCAGCGCAAGGCCGCCTATGCCTGCGACGTCACCTACGGCACCAACAACGAGCTCGGCTTCGACTACCTGCGCGACAACATGAAGTTCCGCATGGACGCCATGGTCCAGCGGCCCTTCCACTACGCCATCGTCGACGAGGTCGATTCGATCCTGATCGACGAGGCGCGCACGCCGCTGATCATCTCCGGCCCGGCCGAGGATTCGTCGGAGCTCTACC
This sequence comes from uncultured Reyranella sp., assembly GCA_964420105.1. GTDB lineage: Bacteria > Pseudomonadota > Alphaproteobacteria > Reyranellales > Reyranellaceae > Reyranella. The sequence continues at coordinate 103,685 of CAYQRL010000012.1, read as the reverse complement.
GCCGCGCCGACACGGTGATCCCGCGGCTCCAGGCCGACGGCTTCGAGAAGGACGAGAAGAACCGCACCGTCGTGCTGACCGACGCCGGCGTCGAGCAGGTCGAGGAGATCCTGCGCGGCGACGGGCTGCTGGCCGAGGGCATCAGCCTGTACGCGCCGAACATGGTCACGGTGCTGCACCACGTCACCCAGGCGCTGCGCGCCCACAAGCTGTTCACGCGCGACGTCGACTACATCGTCAAGGACGGCCAGGTCGTCATCATCGACGAGTTCACCGGCCGCATGATGGCCGGCCGCCGCTACTCCGAGGGCCTGCACCAGGCGCTCGAGGCCAAGGAGAAGGTCGAGATCCAGCGCGAGAACCAGACGCTGGCCTCGATCACCTTCCAGAACCTGTTCCGCATGTACCCGAAGCTGTCGGGCATGACCGGCACGGCGATGACCGAGGCGGCCGAGTTCGCCGAGATCTACAAGCTCGAGGTCATCGAGATCCCGACCAACGTGCCGGTCTCGCGCAAGGACCACGACGACGAGATCTACCGCACGATGGCCGACAAGACCCGGGCCATCGTCAAGCTCATCCAGGAGTGCCGCGACCGCAACCAGCCGATGCTGGTCGGCACCGTCTCGATCGAGAAGTCCGAGGCGCTGTCCGAGGAACTGAAGAAGGCCAAGATCCCGCACAGCGTGCTGAACGCGCGCTACCACGAGCAGGAAGCCGAGATCGTGGCCCAGGCCGGCCGTCCCGGCGCCATCACCATCGCCACCAACATGGCCGGCCGCGGCACCGACATCCAGCTCGGCGGCAACGTCGACATGCTGCTGCGCCACGCCGAGGCCGAGTTCGCCCAGAAGATCCCGGACGAGGCCCAGCGCCAGGTCGAGCTCGAGCGCGTCGCCGCCGGCATCAAGGAGCAGGTCGCGCGCGACCGCGTCACGGTGCGCGAGGCCGGCGGCCTCTACGTCGTCGGCACCGAGCGCCACGAGAGCCGGCGCATCGACAACCAGCTGCGCGGCCGCTCGGGTCGCCAGGGCGATCCCGGCGCGTCCAAGTTCTTCCTGTCGCTGGAAGACGACCTGATGCGCATCTTCGGCAACAACAAGGTGCTGGACTGGGTGCAGAAGAAGGGCATGGCCGACGACGAGGCCCTGACCCACAAGTGGCTGAACAAGGCGCTGGAGACCGCGCAGAGCAAGGTCGAGGCGCGCAACTTCGAGATCCGCAAGAACCTGCTGCGCTTCGACGACGTGATGAACAGCCAGCGCAAGGAGATCTACAAGGAGCGCGTCGAGCTGATGGCGACCGAGGACGTCTCGGACACGATCGCCGGCATGCGCCGCGACGTCGTCGACGGGCTGGTCACGCGCACCATTCCCGAGGACGCCTACGCCGAGCAGTGGAAGGTGCAGGAGCTGAAGGACGAGGTGCAGCGCATCTTCGGCCTCGACCTGCCGATCGACGCCTGGGCGAAGGAAGAAGGCATCGCCGACGAGGAGATCCGCACGCGGCTCACCGACCAGGTCGAGCGGCTGTTCGCGCAGCGCGCGGCGCAGTACGGCCCGGAGGTCTGGCGCCAGGTCGAGAAGAGCGTGCTGATGCAGCTGTTCGACCAGGGCTGGAAGGAGCACCTGCTCCACCTCGACCACCTGCGCCAGGGCATCGGCCTGCGCGCCTACGGCCAGAAGGATCCGCTGAACGAGTACAAGCGCGAGGCCTTCAACCTGTTCAGCGACCTGCTGAGCGGCCTTCGCGAGCAGGTGGTGTCGCTGCTGTCGACCGTGCAGCTGCGCATGGAGCCGCCGCCGATGCCGGACATGCCGTCGAACCTGCACGAGGTCCACGAGGACCCGGCGCTGGCCGCGCGCATGAGCGACGACCCCGCGTTCGATCCGGCCGACCCCGAGGGCGGCGGCGTCGCGACGCTGCACCGTCCGCGCCCGGGCGCCGCGGTCGATCCCAACGATCCGTCGAGCTGGGGCAAGGTCTCGCGCAACGCCCCCTGCCCGTGCGGCTCGGGCAAGAAGTTCAAGCACTGCCACGGACAGTGGTGAAACGCCTGCCTTGTTGAACCGCATCTGCGCGGACCCGCCAGGGAGACCCACACGCATCTCGGGTCCCGACCTGACGGGTGATGTTGCGCAGGGAAGGCCGGAAGCCAGGCACCCATAGTTCTCAAGCCTGTTGTCCAGATGCCGACGTTCGGCAGCGTGGCAGCTAGCCGAGAGCCGAGGTGTTGGTGAAACTCCAACTGCGTAGAGCAGAACGAGTTGTGAGTTCATACATGGCGGCGATCCATCTACCTTCGCCTTCCCGCGTGAGCATCGACCTCGGCGCCATCTTCATGTTGTGGTAGGGGCCCCGGCGCAGCGGCTCAGTTGGCCGGGTTGATGATGTCCTCGCGATCGTAGCGGAACAACCTGGCGCAGCCCCGGGGCGGGAGGACGAAGGGCCGCATGAACCCATTCTGCGTGATCAGCGTCAGGTCGAACGAGTCGGGCTCGTCCGGCGACAGCGTGATGTGACACTGCGTGGGGCCGATCTCTCCCATCCCGAGCGTGACCTCGAAATGCGTGCCCTTCATGTCGGGGAGCGAGACCCCGCCGGCGCGCAGGTCGGCGTAGACGGACTCGATCAGCCGGCCATCGGAGTTTGCCACGACGGCCGCGAGCTGCGCGGCCAGGGGGCCCTTCACGTTCAGGCCCACGATGTTGCTGCGAACGTGCTCCAGCAGGTGACGCTGCGCCTGGGACGTCGACATGCGTTGCGCCTGGGACGGCTCGCTGACGCCGACCATGCCGACGGCATTGCGGCAGACGTTGACGGCCTGGATCTCCGGACGGCCGGGCTTGGGAAGATTGCCCACGGGGCAGCTCCCTGTTTCCAGGAAATCGCCCACCGTCTCGATGTAGTGCAACTGGTCGGGTGACAGGCCGATCAGCCCGGCGATGAACGCCGGCGCGACGCCCATGTCGGTCACGAAGCGCATCATCTGGGCGGCCCCGGCCCGGGCGAGGCTGAAGCTGCGGGCGATACCGGCCGCGGCATCGCCCCGCGTTTCCGATTTCACCTGGTCGACGTTGATGGAGAAGTTCTGGAAGCCGACCCTCGCGCCCACGGCCACGCTTCGGCTCGGGATCGGCGCGGGCAGCTGACGGCTCCTGGTTCCGCCGAGGAAAGCGATCGCGCATGCCGACAGGCACACCTCGTCCTTGCGAACGACCGTCGCCACTTCGAACTCGCGCAGGAGGTACCCGATCTTGATGCCCTCCAGCAGGTCGCCGCCCTTGCCGCTCAGCTCGAGCGTGGCGAGCGGACCTTCGCCACCGGGAGAAGCCTTCGCCCGGATCTTCGTGAGCTCGGCGCGCAGCTTCTCTGCGTCCGACACGTCGACCGGACCGGTGAAGCGCAGGGTGTGGGCAACGGTGGGCGCCTGGGAGCCGCGGCCCGGGACGGGCGTGGCATCGACGCTCAGCGTACCGGCAAGCGCTGGGATGGCCGCGGCGACGAGCACCGCCATCTCCAGGAGCAGCCAGCTTGCAAGGAAGCGAATAGTTTTCACGGTCAGGCTGTCGCTTGCCCTTCCGCGACCGGGGCGCCTCCCCGTTCCAGGACTTCCGTCATCCTGAGCAAGGCTCCCAGCGCCAGGGTCAGGACGCCATCGAACAGGATCAGGGCCAACGCGATCGCCCAGATGTTGCGGACCTGCGGCGCGAGTTCCGCCGTGACCTCGGACATGTCGGTCTTGGCGATCACGACCCAGGGCACCTGCTGGCCCATGTAGGTCGCGCCCAGGACGCGCTTGCCCGTTCGGTCCAGCGCGTTCCACGCACCGCGACCGTGCGCGACGCCCAGTTCCCCGAGGAGCCGACCTTCGCCGACCGGGATGCGCATCGACAGCGGCGGCATGACCGCGCTGCTCTTGCCGGAGATGATGTGGACCAGCTGGTCGCCCTCGCGGAACAGCAGGACGATCTCGGACGTCGGGCTGGGTGTCGGCCACGCCGCGAAGTCCCGCAACAACGAAACCATCGGATCGACCAGCGACACGATCACGAAGGCATCCGATGCCCTGGGCGGATTTCCGAGCGGCACGACGAACGGCAGCACGACGCCCGGCAGTCCGACGCCCTCGGCCGCGAGGGTACCGATGGCGGGCCCCCGCCGGGTCAATGCCTCCGAAATGGCCGGCTGCAACGACGACAGGACAGGCGGCGGGAAGGCTCCCATCGACAGGAGAGGACGGCCATCGGCCCGAAACACGCCGACCGCCCGGCGCTCGGGAGCGCTGGCGAGAAACTGCGCGAGGGAAACCTCCACCAGCTGGCGGAACTCGGGCCGGGTCTCCAGCAGCCCGAGGGGAACCCCGGCGACCGACGCGGCCAGGAACTCCAGCGCCATCTGGCGCTCCCGCGCCCACAGGTCGATCTTTTCCACCTTCAGCCGCGCGACCGTGACTTGCTGCGCGATCTGCCGCTCCTTGTACGATTCGCGGATCGCCCGCACTTCCAGCAACGAGCCGACGAGCATCGTGAGGACGAACAACGCGAAGGCGACGGCCAGGGCGGCACTACCCCGCGGCGCGGAGCGGTCGCCCCGTCTCCCGGGACTGTTCCACCGCAGCAGGACGAACGCGGCAAATCCCAGCCCGGCGGAGACCGCCAGCGCGGCTGCCACGATCCCCGACGATATCGTTTCCGACAGGGTTTCCAGGGCGTCCGCGGCGGACGCGGGCCAATACTCGAGCCCGAGCACCAACGCCAGCGCGGCCACGCCGAACAGACCGAGGGCCGCAGTGTAGACGAGGCGCCGGGCCTGCCCGGCGATCCTGACGATCAGTTCCCGGTCACCCACTTCCGTATCCGCGGCCCGCATCCACCCTGCTTCCTGTTGCAGCCATTCGAGGCCGCTTCGACATTGTGGAGGGTGCGTCCTCTGTCCGACTTGATCCAGCACAAATCCGCGACCGACCAGAGACACGCGCCGCCGATCGTTCAGCGGAACAGGAAGGCCGGCAGCCGTTGTCGGCATTCATGAACTCGCTCGCCGGCATTGACCCCATCGCAGGCAGGTGGTGACCGTTACACGCCTGCAACCCGGTTGACCAAAGTGGTGGCGCTTCGGATGGATTTGTCGCCCGCGGCTCTCTAATCAATCCGGATGGACAGCAATAACGGATGAAGCGCGAGAACGATCCCACGACGATCTGGGAAGCGCTCGCGAACCTCCAGCAATGGCAGAGGGACAACATCCCGGGTGGCGGCTCGGCGGTCAGCATCGAGGTCCTGCTGTGGCTGCTCAGGACGCGGCACGAGCCCTGTCCCCTCAAGGACCTTTACCTATCGAGCCGCGCATCGGAACCGACGGTGCGGAAGATGCTGCGCGAATACGTCCACGCCGGGCTGATCGAGCTCGAGATCGACGACGACGACCACCGCAACCGTCACCCCCGGGTCACGTCGCGGTTCGATGCCGTGATGTCGCTCTACAAGCAGGAACTGGCGAGACTCGCCGAGCTGATCGGGGCGGGCGCCTAGGGTCGAGGGGTTACGGCCAGGCCCGGGCAGCGGCGTCGGCGCCGTGCAGGGCGCGCCGGATTGCGTCCGACAGGTCGTCGTGCCCGGCGAGCGCGATGGCCGGCAGCGAAACGTCCAGCAGCATGCGCAGGTCCCTGTCGTCGCGATCCGCGATGAAATCGACCAGGTGGGCCTCCCGCTCGGCAAGCGGGCTTCCGCCCTGCAGCACCCTGAGCGTCGCCAGCGCCAGCGCGCGTACGCAGTCGGGACCGCTGGGATCGATCGAGCAGGAAGGAAAAGCGTAAACCATGGTTACCTCTACCCGAGAGTCGTTTACGACTGCCTGACATCGCGCGGCGGTGGTTCCGATCGTCGCGCGAATGTCCCGACGCCGTTGTGATGATCCCGGGATCCGCCGGACATATGCGGTCCGGCCGGGAAGGGATGCGCGCGGCGCCGTTCGCGCCTACAACACCGGCTCCCAGAAGAGGTCATGCCATGTCGACGCCCGCCCCCGCCCCGATCGGACGCTTTCCCATCCCGACGCTGGCCGAGTTGCCCGAGGACATCCGCAGTCGCATCGAGGCGGTGCAGGAGAAGTCGGGCTTCATTCCCAACGTTTTCCTCGTGCTGGCGCGCCGGCCCGACGAGTTCCGCGCCTTCTTCGCCTACCACGACGCCCTGATGGACAAGCCGGGCAACCTCACCAAGGCCGAGCGCGAGATGATCGTGGTGGCGACCAGCGCCGCGAACCAGTGCCAGTACTGCGTCGTCGCCCACGGCGCGATCCTGCGCATCCGCGCCAAGAACCCGCTGATCGCCGACCAGGTCGCGATCAACTATCGCAAGGCCGACATCACGCCGCGCCAGAAGGCGATGATCGACTTCGCCATGAAGGTGGCTTTCGAAGCCCATGCCGTCGGCGATGCCGACATTGCCACGCTCGCGGGCCACGGCTTCAGCGCCGACGACACCTGGGACATCGCCGCCATCGCCGCCTTCTTCGGCCTGTCCAACCGCATGGCCAACGTCACCAGCATGCGCCCGAACGACGAATTCTACGCGATGGGACGCTGACCCCGTGTCGCCCTCGCCTGCACTGCGAACGACTGCCGCGCCGGGCGTGGCATTCCCCACAGAGGCTCGGGGGCCGACTTCCGGTATGGTAGCGCCGTTTCAACCCGGTCGGGAGAAGTGATCGTGCGCAAGTTCAGGCTGTGGAGGCTGTTCGCCCTCCTGCTCGGGGTATCGCTGGCGGCGACGGCACAGGCACCGCGCCCGGCGTGGGCGCAGAACGGGCTGGAAATCTTCGAGAAGGAGATCAAGCCCCAGCTCCAGTTCAAGTCGTTCACCTACGGCAAGGCCGCGCCGGTCGGGACCAAGGGCTTCGCGCTGGAGAACGTCACGGCCGTGATCCCGGCCGAGGCGACCGGGATGCAGGACACCACGATCAGGATCGTCAAGGTGACGGTCGACGAGGCCGACTTCGAGCGGCTGCGCGCCTCGTCCAGCAGCGACGACCTCCCGCGCTACGCCAGGATGCGCATCGAGGGCATGACCGGCGACGATTCGCTGAACGGCATGTTCGAATCGTTCGGCGTGCCCCAGGCGCCGGTCGACCTCGCGCTCGATTACCGCCTCGACCCGGCGTCGAAGGTCCTGAACCTGTCGAACCTGGAACTGGTGCTGAAGGGACAGGGCAGCCTGGCGCTGTCGATGGTGCTCGAGGGCTTCAGCGACAAGGCCAGCGAGACCTCCGGTGCCAAGGACAACACCCGGCTGCGGGTCGCCGCGCTCGACTACAGCGACAATGGCCTGCTGTCGCAGCTGCTGCCGGCGGTGGCCAAGCAGCAGGGCCTGCCGGTCGACGCGATGATCGCCATGGCGGCGGCACCGATCGGCGCCTTCGCCGCCGGCAAGTCGGCCGAGACGGTCAAGGCGCTCGACGCGCTCGCCTCCTTCGTCGCCGACTGGAAGAAGCCGCAGGGTCCGCTGCGCATCTCGGTCAAGCCGTCGAAGAGCGCGTCGTTCGCCGACTTCGACAAGATCGAGGAGCCGAACGCGCTGAGCGACATCTTCGGCCTGCGCATCGAGTATGCCGGCACCCGTGCCGGCGCCACCGGCGCCCCGGCCGCAAGCGCCTCGGCCCCGTCGGCGGGAGCGGGCAAGACCACGACCGGCGGCGAGGCCTGGCTCTCGATCATTGGAAACACCATCACCGGCCGGGTCGACGGCGAGGAGATCTTCGAGCACTACCGCAAGGACGGGACGCTGGCCCTGATGGAGGGCAGCGAGATCACCCAGGGCAAGTGGTCGCTGGAAGGCGAGCGGATCTGCTTCAAGTATCCCGACGAGGACAAGGACTGCCAGAACGTCAGCCGCACCGGCGACGAGGTCACCTTCGCGCGCAAGGGCGGCAAGTCGCTGCGCTTCAAGCTCCTGAACGGCAACCCCAAGAACCTCTGACCGGGCCGCCGGGGACGGCCGCGTGCGTGCACCATGCCGGCCGTCCTCGCGTCCGCGCTCGGCCAGCGCCGGCGCCCCCGGTTCGAGAACGCCCTGAAACGGATCGACTGATCTGGATCAAGGCACGCCCGGCGCGCCGGGACAGGATCCCCTCCCGAAGGAGATCCCGATGACCGACTGGAAGCAGACCCTGGCTGAACGCACCGCCCAGATGCGCGAGCTGCGCGGCGGCGCGCCCGACGTGATGAAGGCGTTCGGGGCGATGGCGCAGGCCGCGACGGCGCCCAAGGCGCTCGACGCCAAGACCAAGGAACTGATCGCGCTCGGCATCGCCGTGGCGATCCGCTGTGACGACTGCATCGGCTTCCACGTCAAGGCCGCCTGCCAGCATGGCGCGACCCGCGACGAGGTCATGGAGGCGCTCGGCATGGCGATCTACATGGGCGCCGGCCCGGCGGTGATGTACGCGTCGCGCACCCTCGACGCGCTCGGCCAGCTGGCGCCGGCGGCGCCGGCGGCGGGCACCGCCGACTAGTCCCCCAACCGGGCGGCGAAGCGTCTATACTGGGGCAACAATGACCTGCCCCCGCCGATGCGCCTCGCCGTCGTCTACACGCTGCTCGCCCTGATCGCGACGGCGGCGAACCTGCTCGCGCAGGCCGTCGCCGTGCGGCTGTGGTTCGGCCCGTGGCCGGTCGAAGTCTCGATGCTGGTCGGCACCGGCGTCGGGCTGGTGGTGAAGTACGTCCTCGACAAGATCTACATCTTCCGTTTCTCCGCCGAGAGCGCGGCCCACGACCTGCAGACCTTCGTGCTCTACGCCGGCATGGGCGTGGTCACGACCATGGTCTTCTGGGGCTTCGAACTGGCGTTCTACCGTCTCTTCGAGGACAAGAGCCTGCGCTACGTCGGCGGCGCGATCGGGCTGGCGATCGGCTACTGGGCCAAGTACCGCCTCGACAAGCGCTTCGTCTTCCGCACCGCATGAGGCCGCTCTCCGCCTGGGGCCGCCTGTCGGCCGACCCGCACGCGGTGGTCGAGTTGTCCGACCGCACCGCCGTGGCCGCGCAGCTGGCGGCAGGACGGCCGGGCATCGCCCATGGCCTCGGGCGCAGCTACGGCGACGAGGCACTGAACCCCGGCGGGACGGTGTGGCGCACCGCCGGCCTCGACCGCCTGGTCGCGTTCGACGCCGCGACCGGCCGCCTGCGCTGCGAGGCCGGCGTGACGCTGGCCACCATCCAGGACCTGTTCGTCCCCCGCGGCTGGGGCCTGCCGGTGCTCCCCGGCACGCGCCACGTCACCGTGGGCGGCGCCATCGCCAACGACGTCCATGGCAAGAACCACCACCTGACCGGCACCTTCGCCGACCATGTCGTTTCGCTGGTGCTGCAGCGGACCGACGGCGAGACCGTGGCCTGCGGCCCGGCGCAGCGACCCGAGTGGTTCGCGGCGACCGCCGGCGGGCTCGGCCTGACCGGCGTGATCGTCGAGGCCGAGCTGCAGCTCCGCCACGTCGCCGGGCCGTGGCTCGAGACCGAGACCATTCCGTACGAGGGGCTCGAGGCCTTCTTCCGCCTGTCCGGGGAATCGGTCGACTGGGAACACACCGTGTCGTGGATCGACTGCACGCGGGTCGCGCCGTTACGCGGCCTGTTCCTGCGCGGCCGGCCAAGCGCGCGGCAGGACGGAACCTGGCGACCGCGCCGCCTGGCCGTGCCGCTGGCGCCGCCGTTGTCGATGGTCAACCGGCTGACGCTGGCGCCGTTCAACCGCCTGTACCGCGCCATGAACGCGCGCCATGCCGGCCGCGTACGACGGGTCCACGAGCTGCCGTTCCTGTTCCCGCTCGACGCCATCGCCGACTGGAACCGGCTCTACGGGCCGAGGGGCTTCCGCCAGTACCAGAGCGTCGTGCCCGACGATGCCGCCGCTCCCGCCACGGCCGAGATGCTGGCGACGATCGCCGCCTCGGGCGAGGGCTCGATGCTGGCGGTGCTCAAGACCTTCGGTCCGCGCTGGCCGCGCGGCCCACTGGGCTTCCCGCGGCCGGGCGTGACCCTGGCCCTCGATTTCCGCGAGCACCGCGACCTCGAGCGGCTGTTCGAGCGCCTCGACGCGATCGTCGCCGCGGCCGGCGGACGGCTCTACCCGGCCAAGGATTCGCGCATGCCGCGCGCCCTGTTCGAGCAGGGCTACCCGCGGCTCGCCGAGTTCCTGCCGTTCCGCGACCCCGGCATCGGCTCGGCGATGTCGCGCCGCCTGATGGGAAGCTGAGGAGAGCGCATGAGGATCGTCGTGATCGGGGCCACCTCCGCCATCGCCGAACACTGCTGCCGCGCCTGGCTGGAGCAGGCACCGGCCGACCTGCTGCTGGTGGCCCGCGACACGGCCAGGGCGGGCCGCATCGCGCAGGACCTCGCGGTCCGCGGCCCGGCCTCGACGATCGCGGTCGAGACCGTCGACTTCCTCGATCCCCATGCCATCGACGCGCTCGCCGGGCGCGCCACCGAGCGGCCGGTCGACGTCGTGCTGATCGCCCAGGGCGTGCTGCCGCCACAGGCCGAGCTGCAGGACGACCTCGTGCGATGCCGCGACACCCTGGCGATCAACGGCCTGTCGCCGGCCCTGTTCGCCGAGGCCTTCGCCGCGCGGATGGCGAAGGCCGGGCGCGGCACGATCGCGATCATCGGCTCGGTCGCCGGCGATCGCGGCCGCAAGACCAACTACGTCTACGGGTCGGCCAAGGGCCTGGTCGCGCGCTATGCCGAGGGCATGCAGCACCGCTTCGCCGGCACCGGCGTTTCGGTGGTGCTGGTCAAGCCCGGCCCGACCGACACGCCGATGGCGGCGACCCACCGGGCGGCGGGCCTCAAGCTCGCCGCCGTCGAGGACGTCGCCCGCGACACGGTCAAGGGGATCGCGGCCCGCCGGCCGGTGGTCTACACGCCCGGCCGGTGGGCGTTGATCATGCTGATCGTCCGCCACCTGCCGCGCTTCGTGTTCAATCGCCTCAACATCTGACTGCAATATGCCGGCGGGTGTGACTTCCGCCATCGCGCGCCGCCGGTGCCGCGGCTACAGTGACCGGCGATGTGGGGAACCATCGAAGGCATGATCCTGCCGACGCTGCGCAGCGTCGGGCAGCTGCTGCATGACCGGCCGGTCATCGCCGGCCTGTATCTCGCGCTCGTCCTGGCGACGCTGGCGATGGTCGGGCGCGACCTGTGGCGTGGCGAGGCGCGGAAAGCCTACTGGTGGGCGGTTGCCTTCGTCCTGGTGAACACGTTCTTCTCGTGGGGCGACGACTCCTACAGCCACGTCTACCGCATCGCGGCGCTGACCGAGGAGTACGCGGCCGGCAAGCCGGGCATGCTGCTGACCAACCCGACGACCGGGCAGGTCCTGCCGGTCTTCGTGTTCTACAGCGTCCTGCCCTACCTGCCCGGCACCTTCCTGAACATGCTGGGCATCCCGGCGTGGATCGCCTTCAAGATCGTGCTGATCGGCCAGCATCTCATCCTCGCCTTCGGCTTGCAGGTGCTGCTCGACCGCTCGCGGCCGGCCGAGGCGCCGGCCAGTCGGGTGACTGCCGACTTCGCGATCGGGATCCTGTTCCTGCTGGCCAACTACGTCTACACGCTGTGGCCGGCACGCGCGGCGCTGGCCGAGCTGTGGGTCTACTCGCTGGTGCCGTGGGTCGCCGCCGCCATCCTGCGGCCCGGCGGCGGACGGGCGCTGGTCGGCCTGTTCTTCGTGCAGGCGGTGTCCCACCCGATCGTGCTGGCGCAGGCGCTGATCTGCGAGATCGCCGTCCCCTACTGCATGGGCCGGATGTCGATGCGCGAATTCATCCGGCGCTGGCTGGGGCCGCTGTTGGTCGCCCTGCTGCTCGCCTCGCCGTTCTGGGCGGCGCAGTTTCTCTGGAAGGACCTGATCCTCGGCCCGGCAGGCCTTCCGCTGCCCTTCGAGAACAGCTTCCGGACCGTGACCGGGCTGGTGCACGGCCGCGATTTCCGCAGCATCGGGCCCTTCATGCCGATCGCCCTCGTGGTGGCCGTGATCGCGGCGCGCGGCCGGCTCGACCTGCGCTTCTGGATCGCGACCGGGCTCACGATCGGACTGCTGCTGGTGCAATGGGTCGGGCTCCGCGACCTGGTGTCGAGGATCCCGGTCCTCAACCTGTCGGTGTTCGTGTGGCGCCTGATGCTGCCCGCCGCCTTCCTCGCCTTCGGCGCGGTGCTGGTGGGCTGGCGGCAACTGGCCCGGCCGCCGGTCGGCATCCTGTCGACCCTGGCCTTCCTGGCGGCCGCCTCGATGCTGTGGTCGTCGCTGCTGTCCAAGGAGAAGACGCTGGCGATCATCGACCAGGCGCCCGACGACCGCGCCGCGTTGGTCGACTACAACCGCGGCGACGGCATCTTCGGCATCCGCGAGTTCCTGCCGAAGTACGCCCGCCTGCCCGCCCTCTGCCCCCCCGACGGCGAGGTCCAGCGCGCCTCGTACAACGACCTGCGGCGCGGGCTGGTGGCGCAGAAGAGCTACGTCGCGGTGGCCGACGCCCCGTTCGGCTTCGTCGAGTACGGCACCTCGCTGGCCGCCTGCCGCGACGACCTCGTGCTCGGCCCGCTGAAGGTCGGCGAAACCCTGCAGGTCTCCGAGCACACGGTGAACCGCCTGTTCGTCGTGCGCATGGCCGAGTTGGCGATCCTCGCCGCGCTCGCCCTGTTCCTGTTCCTGCCGCGCCGACACCCCGGTTGACGATTGAAGATGTTATAACATAACATCTCTTCCTCGGCGAACACGGGGGAGCGGGCGACGATGCGGAGACGGGTTGCGGGCGCGGCATCGGCGGTCGGGCTGTTCGCGGGCATGGCGACGGCCGTCGCCCAGACCGGGTCGCCGGCGCCCTCAGCGCCTGCGTCCACGCCGAGCACGGCGCCGGCGCAGGAGGCCCTTCCCGGCATCACGGTGACGGCGACCAGGATGGACGAGGAGCGCAGCGCCATCCTGCCGAGCCTCGGCGCGACCAAGTACGACTTCAGCCGCACGGCCATCCAGAACACGCCCCAGGGCGAGAACGCGCCGCTGAACCAGGTGCTGCTGCGCGCGCCCGGCGTGGTCCAGGACGGCTTCGGCCAGATCCACGTCCGCGGCGACCACGGCAGCCTCCAGTACCGGCTCGACGGCGTGCAGTTGCCGGAGGGCCTGTCGCTGTTCAGCCAGGTGCTGTCACCCCGGTTCGCCAACTCGCTGTCGCTGCTGACCGGCGCCCTGCCGGCCCAGTACGGCCTGCGCACCGCCGGCGTCGTCGATGTCGGTGTGAAGTCGGGCACGACCAATCCCGGCGGCGACCTGTCGTTCATGGGCGGCTCCTACGACTGGGTGCAACCATCGGGGGAGTATGGCGGCCGCAGCGGCGCCATCGACTACTTCGCGACCGGACAGTACGTCGCCAACGGCATCGGCATCGAGAATCCCTTCTCCGCATGGGCGCCGATCCATGACCGGACCTCCCAGTGGTATGCACTCACCAAGGTCACTGGCATCGTCGACGAGAGCACACGGCTGAGCTTCATCGGCGGCGGCGTCAACGCCAGCTACCAGATTCCCAACAACATCAACCAGGTTCCCAACTTCACGGTGTTCGGCAACTCGACCTGGGACAGTTCGATCCTCGACCAGCGCCAGTGGGAGAGCACCTACTTCGGCCTCGCCTCGCTCCAGAAGACCTACCAGGACGTCAACTTGCAGCTCTCGGGATTCGCCCGCTACTCGCAGCTCAACTACCAGCCCGACGCGATCGGCGATCTCCTGTACAACGGCGTCGCTCCCTGGGCGCAACGCACCAGCTTCGCGGTAGGCGCGCAAGGCGATGCCAGCTGGAAGGTCGCGCCGAAGCACACGCTGCGCGGCGGCTTCCTGGTCCAGCGCGAGCGGGTCGCGAGCTTTGCGCAAGTCAATACACTGCCCTTCGTGCCCGACCCCGCCGGGGGACCCGACCCGGTGCTCGGCGACCAGCCCGTCGGCCTCACCGATTTCGCCGACCTCACCGGCTGGACCTACAGTCTCTACCTGCAGGATGAATGGAAGGTCGTGCCGACGGTGACCGTGAATGCCGGCTTGCGCTTCGATGCCATCACCGCGCCGCTCAACGAGTCCCAGTTCAGCCCGCGCGTCAATGTCGTCTGGGAACCCACGCCCGAGATCAGCCTGCGCGCCGGATACTCCCGCTACTTCGTTCCCGTACCATTGAACCAGGTCTCCGCCGCCTCGATCGCGGCGCGTGCCGACACGGCCATCGCCCCCGAGGTCCTGACCAACGATCCTGCGCGCGCCGAACGCTCCGACTACATCGATGTCGGCCTGACGGTGAAGCCTGTCGACGGCCTCACCATCGGCTTCAGCGGCTTCTACAAGTGGGCGGAGAACTACATCGACAAGGGCCAGTTCGGGGCTCCGATCTTCCAGACGGCTTTCAACTACGCCAACGCCCAGGTGCGCGGCTTCGAGCTGTTCGCCAACTACGACAAGGGTCCGTGGTCGCTCTACGCCAACCTTGCCTGGTCGCAGGTGAACTCGATCAACATCAATTCCTCGCAGTTCAATTTCGAGCAGGCGGAGCTCGACTTCATTGCCAGCAACTGGATCTTCGCCGACCACAACCAGAGCTGGACCGGCTCGGCCGGCGCCGCCTACGTGTTCAACCGCGAGAGCGACTGGGCAACGCGTGTGTCGGCCGACGTGCTGTATGGCAACGGCCTGCGCCAGTCGCTGGTCACGCCCAACGACTCCGCCCTGCCCGCCTACGTCACGCTCAACCTGTCGGCGACCCAGCGCCTGCCGATCAACGGCAGCCGCGGCACCAGCGTCCGCTTGGACGCGATCAACGTCACCGACGGCCAGTACCAGCTGCGGACCGGCACCGGCGTCGGGGTGGGGGCGCCGCAATTCGGAATGCGCCGGGCCTTCTTCGTCACGCTGTCGCAGAAATTCTGACCCGGGCGTGCTAAAGCGGGGACCATGCTCCAGTCCCCGCTCCCGCACGTCGTGCCGCTGTCCGGCGGTTCCAACTTCCGCGATCTCGGCGGCTACCGCACCGCCGACGGCCGCACCGTCCGTCGCAACGCCGTGTTCCGCTCCGCCCATCTCGGCGGCCTGACCGACGAGGACCGCGCCGCGCTCGGCCGGATCGGGGTCCGGACCATCGTCGACCTGCGCGGGGTGGAAGAGGCGGCCGAGACGCCGCACGCGATCGACGGGCTGCGCTGCCGCGTCGTCGGCGCCCACATCGAACCGGGGGTCGGCGAGCGCATCCGCGGCGCCGTCGCCGACGGCTCGGCGACGCCGCACCTGATGATGGAGTTCCTGACCGACCACTACCGGGACTACCCGCGTCGCTGCGCCCCGGGCTTCCGCACGCTGTTCGCGACGCTCAGCGACGGCACCCACCGGCCGCTGGTGTTCCACTGCACCGCCGGCAAGGACCGCACCGGCTTCGCCTCCGCCCTGCTGCTCAGCCTGCTGGGCGTGCCGTGGGAGACGGTGATGGAGGACTACCTGCGGACCAACGAGCTGTGGACCGGCCACATCGGCCGCTACCCCGAGCTCGACATCGACACGCGCGCCGCGATCATCGAGGCGCGCATGCCCTACCTCGAGGCCGCGTTCGAGGTGGTCCGCCAGGACTTCGGCGGTCCGGAAGCCTTCGCCGAGCGGGCGCTCGGGCTCGACGCCGCGGCGCGGGCGCGGCTGCAGGCGGACCTGCTGGACGGCTGAGGTGAGCGACGCCCGCCTCGAGACACCCGAGCCGTTCACGGTCGACATCCCGGAGCGGCTGCTGATCGACCTCGACGAGCGGCTGCGCCGCTGGCGCCCGCCGGTCGCCATCGCCGACGGCGGCAGCTGGGCCTCGGGCACGGATCCTGCCTTCCTCGCCGACCTCGTCGATCACTGGCGGCACGGCTACGACTGGCAACGCTGCCAGGAAGCGATCAACCGCTACCCCAACTACCTCGTCGACATCGGGCCACAGCGCCTGCACTTCATCCGCGAGCCCGGCACCGAGGTCGAGGGCGCGCCCCGGCCGATGCCGCTGGTGATCACGCACGGCTGGCCGGGATCGATCGTCGAGTTCCTCGGGGTGATCGATGCGCTGGCCCATCCCGAGGATCACGGCGGCGACCCGCTCGACGCCTTCGACGTGATCGCGCCGTCGCTGCCGGGCTACGGCTTCTCCGGCCCGCCGGTGCGCGCCGACGGCACCGTCGGCCCGATCGGGCCGCGCGCCATCGCCGGCCTGTGGCACACGCTGGTGCACGACACGCTGAACTACCGCCGGCCCTACGGCGTGCAGGGCGGCGACTGGGGCGCGGTGGTGTCGTCGTGGGCCGCCTTCGACCACCCGGTGCGCGACGAGGACGGCGGCTGGCAGTCCGGCGTGATGGGCCTGCACCTCAACATGATCGGCCTACGCCCCGGCATCGACCTTGGCAGCGCGGTGCTCGACGCCGACGAGGCGGCATGGCTGGCGCGCGTCCAGGCCGAGCGCGACGACCGGACCGCGTACCAGCGCATCCAGGCAACGCGGCCGCAGACGCTGGGCGTGGCGCTGGCCGACTCGCCGGTCGGGCTGGCGGCGTGGATCGTCGAGAAGTTCCAGGCCTGGAGCGACTGCGGCGGCAACCCGCTCAACCGCTTCTCGATGGACCTGCTGCTCGACAACATCATGGTCTACTGGCTGACCGGCACCGCCGGCTCGGCGACCTGGCTCTACCGCGGCGTCGCCGAGCAGCCCCAGCGTGCCCTGCCCGCCGGCCGGCGCGTCGAGGTGCCGACTGCCTTCGCCGCCTTCCCGGCCGATCTCGCGCCGCCGCCGCCGGCCGCCTGGATCGAGCGCGCCTACAACCTGCGCCGCCACACGCCGATGCCGCGCGGCGGCCACTTCGCCGCGCTCGAGGAACCCGACCTGCTGGTCGAGGACATCCGCGCCTTCTTCCGCCCGCTGCGCTTCGGCGCGGCCAACGACTGAAGGGAACTCAGTCCAGCGTCGCGGTCGCCTGCGCGGCGATCGTGCCCTTGGGCGTGACCGTCCACAGCTCGGCGCCCTTGCCGTCGGCGGTCGGCCGGCCGACCACGTCGAACGGCGCGTTGTCGAACAGCGGCGCGCGGGCGCGCACGGTGAAGGTCCTGATCCTGCGCCCCGGCATCGAGTCGCGCAGCAGGTCGAACAGGCACTGCTGGGCGAACGGGCCGTGCACGACCAGGCCGGGATAGCCCTCGACCTCCATGCAGTAGGGCTTGTCGTAGTGGATGCGGTGGGGGTTGAAGGTGATCGCCGAGTAGCGGAACAGCATCACCGGGTTGGGCGCGATGGTGCGCTTCCACGGCAGGCCGCTGGGCGCGGCGTCGCGCACCGGCACGCCGCTCTTGGCGCCGGCCTTGACCTCCTCGCGGAACACGGTGTTGGCGGCCTCGGTGAGCGCCAGCCCGCGCGGCGTGAAGATGCGACGCGTCTGGGTGGTGACGATCAGCGCCCCGGTGCTGCCCTCGCGCAGCTGGACGTCGCTGAACTCGATCTCGCGGCGCAGCTTGTCACCGACCCGGATGTCGCCATCGAAGGTGAAGGTCGAGCCGGCGTACATGCGGCGCGGCATCGGGATTTCCGGCAGCACGCCGCCGGTCACGGCGGCGCCATCCTTGCCGAGCTGCGACGGTCGCGCGTAGGAGTGCAGGTAGAGCAGGTGCCAGCCCGGCGCGATCGGCTCGCCCTCGGCCGGCACCTTGTCGGGCCGGTCGAAGGTGGCGATCATCGCCTTGATCGGCGCCTGCGTGACGACGTCCTCGTCCTCGATCTTGCGGCCAAGCTGCTTGCGCAGCGGTTCGATGTCGATGGTCATGGCGCTTTCCTCGAGGTTCGCAACAGGTCCCGTGAATACCGCCATGATTCGGGCGCCCCGTCCGCAGGAAATCGCGCTGCTGCCGCAGATCGAAAGCGCCGCCGACCGGCGATACGTTCGCGCCGGGCTGCGCCGCGTCCTGGACATGCCGCCGGTGGGCGCCGCCGTCCTGGAGCGGGCGCGGCGCGCCGGCCGGCTGTGGGTCGCCGTCTCGCCGACCAACCGGCCCGCCGGCTTCGCCCTCGTGACGTTTCCCGCCGGCGCGGCCTGGCTCGACCAGCTCTCGGTGCTGGAACGCTGGCAAGGCCGTGGCATCGGGTCGGCGCTGATCGAGCGCTGCGTGCGGCACGTTCGCGAGCGCGGCGGCGCGGCAATCCACCTCTCGACCTACCTCGGCGTCGACTGGAACGCCCCGTTCTGCCAGCGCCGCGGCTTCGTCAGCCTCCCGCGCGGACACTGGCCGCCGGCATTCCGCCGCCAGTTCGCGGCCGAGAACCGCCAGGGGCACCTGCCATGGCGGCGGACGATCATGCGACGGCCGCTCTGAGCCGCTACTCGGCCGCGACGGCCAGTCCCATCTGCTCGCAGGTCGGCGCCACGTCGGACACGGTGGCGCGCCGCATGTCGCGCGCGTAGCGCTGGTCATCGAACGGCCGGCCGCGATGCATGGTGCAGCGGTTGTCCCACATCACCAGGTCGCGGACCCGCCAGCGGTGGCCATAGACGAACTGGCGCTGCGTCACGTGCGCGGTCAGCTCGTCGATCAGGGCGCGCGCCTCGGCGTCGGCCATGCCGCGGATCGCGCCGGCGTGGCTGGCGATGTAGAGGCTCATGCGGCCGCTGTCCTGCAGCCGACGCACCAGCACCTGCGGCACCGGCCGGAAGGCCGCGCGCTCGTTCTCGTCGAAGTCCCTGAAACCGAGCTTGGCGCGCGAGGTCATGATCGAGTGCTCGGCGACCAGCCCCTCGAGCCGCCGCTTCATCGTGTCGGGCAGGGCATCGTAGGCGGCGCGGGCGTCGGCGAACTCGGTCTGGCCGCCGGTCGGCGGGATCGAGCGCGCGTGCAGCATCGAGCAGTAGGCCGGCACCCGCTTGAACGACGAGTCGGTGTGCCACAGCTGGTTGCCGAGGTTGTACAGGCGCTGGCGGTTCTCGGTCTCGAGGATGCGGTTGTCGGCGTCGAGGTTGCCGACGTCGGCGAGGTTCTCGTGCAGGCGCAGCTTGTGGCTCTTGCGCGCCTTGAAGACCGTGGTCTCGAGCGGGCCGAAGTGGCGGGCGAAGGCCAGCTGGCGCTCGTCGTCGAGGTCCTGGTCGGGGAAGACCAGGACGGCATACTGCGTGAAGGCGGCGCGGATGGCGGCGAGATCGCCGGGCGACAGCGGCGCGGCGAGCGAGACGTCGCCCACTTCGGCGGCGAAATCCGGCGTGATCGGCTGGACGGTGATACCCACGGGATTCTCCTAGGTTGTCCCGTTGCCGGGGACCGTGCGATTGGAACACCGAACGGACATCCCTTCAATTGCCCGATAAGATGGCTGCCATGATCGAAAAGCAGGAAGTTCAGGAAATCTTTCCCACGCCGATCTGGATCGTGGACCTGCAGCCGGCGACCGCGACGGTGCTGAATGCCCAGCTCAAGGCCGAGATCGAGCGCATGATCTCGCCGCGGCCGGTCATCCCGGCGGGCAGCAACTGGCAGACGCCGCAGGACCTGCACACCCGGCCGGCCTTCGCCGAGTTCGTGAAGCTGGTCGAGATGGCGGCGCGCGGCGTCGCCCGCTTCCTGCAGATCGACCAGTACCCGATGGGCATCACCGGCTGCTGGGCCAACATCAACCCGCCGGGTGCCTACCACCCGATGCACCACCACCCCAACAACTACCTGAGCGGCGTCTACTACGTGTCGATCCCGACCGGCGGCTCGCAGATCATCTTCCAGGACCCGCGCGGCCAGGCCTCGATGATCATGCCCAAGCCCAGGCAGTACACGAAGTTCACCGCCAACGGCGCCAACGCCCAGAGCCGCGAGGGCCGCATGGTGCTGTTCCCGTCGTGGCTGAAGCACACCGTGCCGTCCAACGACGGCCAGAGCGAGCGCATCAGCATCGCCTTCAACCTGATGTTCCGGAACTTCAGCGAGACCATGGCGGCGCCGCTGTGGGACGCCACCGCCGGCAAGAACAGCGGCTGAGTCTTCCTCCCGGCGCGCCAGCGCGGGGAGGAAAAGAGATCGCTAGAGGCCCTTCTTGCCCATCGCCAGGAACTTGTCCTGGCGGTGACGGCGCAGCGCGTCGGGGTCGAGCTTGGACAGCTCGGCCAGCGCCTCGCCCACCACCTTGCCCACGAGGTCGACGGTCTCGTCGGGGTTGCGGTGCGCGCCGCCCATCGGCTCGGGGATGACCTCGTCGATCACCTCCAGCCGCTTGAGGTCGGCCGCCGTCACCTTCATCGCCTCGGCGGCGTCCTGGGTGTTGGCGTTGGAGCGCCAAAGGATCGAGGCGCAGCCCTCCGGCGTGATCACCGAGTACACCGAGTTCTCGAGCATGTAGACACGGTCGGCGGAGGCGATGGCGAGCGCGCCACCCGAGCCGCCCTCGCCGATGATCACGCTGACCAGCGGCACGCCCAGCGACAGGCAGGTGTCGATCGAGCTGGCGATCGCCTCGGCCTGGCCGCGGGCCTCGGCGTCGAGGCCGGGATAGGCGCCCGGCGTGTCGACCAGCGTCACCACCGGCACGCGGAAGCGGTCGGCCAGCCGCATCAGGCGCTGCGCCTTGCGGTAGCCCTCGGGCCGCGGCATGCCGAAGTTGTGGCGGATGCGCGAATCGGTGTCGTCGCCCTTCTGCTGGCCGATCACCACGACGGAGCGCCCGCCCAGCCGGCCGATGCCGCCGACGATCGCGGCGTCCTCGCCGAAGGCGCGGTCGCCCGACAGCGGCTGGTAGTCGGCGATCAGCCGGTCGATGTAGCGCTGGGCATGCGGCCGCTCGGCATGGCGCGCGACCTGGACGCGCTGCCACGGCGTCAGCTTGGCGTAGGTCGCACGGATCTGCTTCTGCACCTTGTCCTGCAGGCGCGAGACCTCGTCGGCGATGTCGACGTCGCCGGAGTTGGGCAGGTGCCGGAGCTCGGAAATCTTGCTTTCCAGCTCGGCGATCGGCTTCTCGAAGTCGAGATAGGTGGTCATTGAAATTCAGGTGTCGCGCGGCACCGGTACCCTGTCAACCGCCCGCCCGGGGCCGCTTGCGGCGGGCCAGGGGATGCTTGTCCTGGACCAGCGACCGCAGCTTCTCGTCCAGCACGTGGGTGTAGATCTGGGTGGTGGCGATATCTGCATGCCCCAGCATCAACTGGACACTGCGCAGGTCGGCGCCCCCCTCCAGCAGGTGGCTGGCGAAGGCGTGGCGCAGCACGTGCGGCGAGACCCGCGCCGGGTCGATGCCGGCGGCCAGCGCCGCCTCCTTCAGCAGCTGCGCGAAACGCTGCCGGGTCAGGTGCCCGGTGCGGCCGCGCGACGGGAACAGGAAACGCGAGGTCTCGCCCTCGGCCAACCCCGCCGCCCGCATCGGCAGCCATGCCACGATCGCCTTGCGCGCCGGGTCCGACAGCGGCACCAGCCGCTCCTTGTCGCCCTTGCCGCGGACCACCAGCATCGACGGGTCGCGCTCGACCGCCGACAGCGGCAGCGTCACCAGTTCCGAGACGCGCAGGCCGGCGGCGTAGAGGATCTCCAGCAGCGTCGCCATGCGCCCGAGATCCTCAGCCGTGCGGCTGGCCTCGATCAGCCGGTCGACTTCGTCGCGCGACAGTACCTTGGGCAGCGGCCGGCCGAGCCGGGGCGAGTCGAGCGTGCTTGCGGGATCGTCGTCGCGGAACCGCTCGGCCAGCAGGAAGCGG
The DNA here is from genome assembly GCA_964420105.1 of uncultured Reyranella sp. Classification (GTDB taxonomy): domain Bacteria; phylum Pseudomonadota; class Alphaproteobacteria; order Reyranellales; family Reyranellaceae; genus Reyranella. Next base: position 81,910 of record CAYQRL010000012.1, on the reverse strand, counting down.
TAGAACTGGCGCATCACCGAGAGGCGGCGCGCCACCGTGCGCGGCGTCATGCCGACGTAGTCGAGCGACTTGAGGTAGGCGCGCAGCGCCTCGGTGTCTGCATCCACCAGCCGGGCCTTGCGCCGCGCCAGGAAGGCGGCGAGATCGCGCAGGTCGGTGCCGTACGCGGTCGTCGTGTTGCGCGAGGCGCCGCGCTCGGCCTGCAGCATCTCGAGGAAGGCTTCGGCCTCGCGCGGCAGCGGCGGCAGCGCCTTCCCCTTCATTGCCTAGATCCCGTAGGCGATGGCGACCTCGACCGCGAACAGGCGGGCGGTCTCGTCCTCGCCGATCTGGCGCAGCGCCCGCACGATCGCCGCGGCGCCGGCCGGATGCAGCTCGCCGAGGGCGACCTCGCCGGCCGCGATCGGGGCCAGCAGCGCGGTCTCGGCGATGCGCCGGCCGGCCGCCGAGGCGGCGAGCGACTGCAGCGTCGCGCCGTTGGGCATGACCAGCCGGGCGCCGCCCGGCGGCTGCTCCGGCAACGAGGTCGCGCCGCGCGGGATGTCGAGGCCGGTGGCGCGCAGCAGTTCGAGCAGGACGTAGGCGCGCAGGCCGGCGCGCGCGGCGTCCTCCTCCTTGAACATCTCGTACCAGCGATCGAACTCGGTGATCGGCAGGGCCTGCGGGTTGTCGATGCCGGCCAGCGCGACCAGCGGCATCTGCCGGTCGATCGCCAGCTGGGCACGGGCATTGTTGCGGGCGGCGTCGAGCGCCAGCTGGGTCCACGCCTGGGTCCGCGCCTTGTCGCCCAGCAGCAGGAAGCCGCGCATCGCCTGCACCGCCACCGAGGCGAACTTCGGGTTCGCCGGCAGGCCGACGAGGTTCATGGCGCTGGCGCGGGCGATCGTCGGGAACAACGGGCTGCCGCGCGACTCGCCGTATACGTCGGCGATCGTGCGCATGATCTCCGCCTCGTTGCTCGCGCTCTTGGCGGCGTTCACGAGGCGGGCGCGCCGCGCCGTCGCGGCCGGCAGGCTGGCGCCTTCGCGCAGGGCGTCGGCGTAGAGGTCGCCCAGCCGGCTGGCCTCGATCACCGCCAGCGCCTCGCCGCGCTCGGCGATGTCGATGCGGGTGGCGAGCGGCAGCGAGCGCTGCGCCACCAGCGACCGGATCATCGGCGGCTGGGTCGACCGGATCAGGTTCGGCCCTGGCGGCAGGTGGGCGAGGTTCATCGCCACCATCGCCGGGCCATCGACCGTCGCGGGAGCGGCGCCGGTCGCCGGCTGGCCGGTCGCCACCGCCTCGACCAGCCTGGCGAAGCCGGGGTCGCTGGCCCGCGCCGCGGCGGCGGCCTCGACCGCGCCGGCCATGTCGCCGGCCGCCAGCCGGCAGGCCGCCTGGGCACGCGCCCCGAACGGCTCGGCCAGCGGGTGGCTGCGGACGATGGCGCAGCCGGAGTCGCGGGCGCCGGCCAACAGCAAGGCGTTGGTCGTGATCGCCGCGATCGCCGGGTCGGCGTAGCCGTTGGCGTTGCGCACCATCTCGTTGAGGCTCTCGCCCTCGCCCATCGCCGCGATCTTCTCGACCCGGCGGGCGAACAGGCTGGGCGGCGGGCCGCCGTCGGGCCGCGGCGGGTTGAGGGCGCTGACCAGGACCTTGAACTGGAGGTCGCGCAGCGCGCGGCTGCGCGGCGCCGCCGGCAGGGCCGACACCAGGTTCTTGGCGGTGGCCATCGAGGTGCCGTTCCAGGCATCGGCCGGGAAGCCGCCGGTGGCGGCGGTCAGGAAGCCGGTCGGCTGGCCGTCGAAGTTGACCTGCGCGGCCACGGGCGACGCGGCCAGCGCGAGGCCCAGGATGGCCGACAGCGCCAGCCTAGCGGGCGAAACGTTCATTGGGGACGGGAACCTCGAAATGCCTCACCGGCGGCCGCGGCTCGATCACGGCCAACGCCACCAGCCCCCCGACCAACAGGACGACGACGGTAACGGCCACCAGCGGTCCGAGTTTCAGGGTGGGAACGCTGAAGCGGGTTTTGGAGCGGAACAACGGCACGGTGCCGGCAACCTACCTGCCCGGCGCACCAGCGGCAATCGGGCGAGCGCCTCCCCTGCCTTGAAACCCCGGTGAGAATGGGCGACATGCATGGTGACGCCGGCCATGGACCCTGAAATTCCCCTGATCCCGCCGCGCACCGTCGCCCTCGTCGGGCTGATGGGCGCCGGCAAGAGCGCGATCGGCAAGCGGCTGGCGCTGCGGCTCGGCCTGCCCTTCATCGACGCCGACGACGAGATCGAGCGCGCCGCCGGCTGCACCATCGCCGAGATCTTCGCGAAGTACGGCGAGGCCGAGTTCCGCGCCGGCGAGCGCCGGGTGATCGCCCGCCTGCTCGAGCGGCCGCCGCACGTGCTGTCGACCGGCGGCGGCGCCTACATGGACCCCGAGACACGCGCTCTGATGCGCGAGCACGCCATCACGGTGTGGCTGCGCGCCGAGCTCGACGTGCTGTTCGACCGCGTGCGCAAGCGCAGCCACCGGCCGCTGCTGCGCGAGGGCGATCCGCGCGAGATCCTCGGCCGCCTGATGGCGCAGCGCTACCCGGTCTACGCCGAGGCCGACATCGTCGTCGAATCGACCGCGCAGCCGGCCGATCGCACCACCGACCAGGTGGTCGAGGCGCTGGCGGCATGGCTGCAGAAGGAAAAGGCCCCGGCATGAGCGTGCGTACCATCCGAGTCGATCTCGCCGGCCGCGCCTACGACATCGCGATCGGCCCGGGACTGCTCGACCGCGCCGGCGAACTCAGCAAGCCGCTGCTGGCGGCGCCGCGGGTCACCATCGTCAGCGACTCCACCGTGGCGCCGCTCTACGGCGCGCGCCTCGCGGCGTCGTTCGCCAAGGCCGGGATCGCCGCCAGCGCCGTCACCGTGCCGGCCGGCGAGACCTCGAAGGAGTTCGCCGCGTTCGGCCGCCTGGTGAACGACCTGCTCGACCTGCGGCCGGACCGCAAGACCACGCTGGTGGCGCTGGGCGGCGGCGTGGTCGGCGATCTCACCGGCTTCGCCGCGTCGGTGCTGCTGCGCGGCGTCGACTTCATCCAGGTGCCGACGACCCTGCTGGCCCAGGTCGACTCCTCGGTCGGCGGCAAGACCGGCATCAACACCCGGCACGGCAAGAACCTGGTCGGCACGTTCTACCAGCCCCGGCTGGTGCTGGCCGACACCGACGTGCTGGACACGCTGCCCCGGCGCGAATTGCTGGCCGGCTACGCCGAGGTCGCCAAGTACGGGCTGATCGACGACCCGGCCTTTTTCGCATGGTGCGAGCAGAACGGCGCGGCGCTGCTGGCCGGCGATGCCGCGCTCCGGACCCGCGCGATCGAGCAGAGCTGCCTGTCCAAGGCCCGCATCGTCGCCGCCGACGAGCGCGAGACTACCGACCTCCGGGCGCTGCTCAACCTCGGCCACACGTTCGGCCACGCGCTGGAGGCCGAGACCGGCTTCGGCAGCGACCTGCTGCACGGCGAGGCGGTCGGCACCGGCATGGCGCTGGCCTTCGACCTGTCGGCGCGGCTCGGCCTGTGCCCGGCCGAGGACGCGGCGCGGGTGCGACGGCATCTCGGCGCGGTCGGCCTGCCGATGCGGCTGCGCGCGATCGGCGGCGACAACCGCCGGACCTGGGACACGGGCCGACTGATCGAGCACATGCGCGGCGACAAGAAGGCGGCCGACGGCAAGCTCACCTTCGTGCTGGCGCGCGGCATCGGCCGATCGTTCGTCACCCGCGAGGTCGACGAGGCGGCGCTGCGCGGCCTGCTCGACGACGCCATCGCCGCCTGAGGTCCGATGGAAGCCGAACTCCAGCTCGACCTGCCGATCGCGGTCGCCGCGCCGCTGGTGGTGCTGTGCCTGGCGCTCGGCGCCTACATGTCGGCGGCGGAGACGGCGATCACCGGCACGTCGCGGCCGCGCATGCACCGGCTGGCGCAGCAGGGCAACAAGCGGGCGGCGATCGTGAACGGCCTGCTCGACCGCAAGGACGAGGCGGTGAGCGCGGTGCTGCTGGGCAACAGCGTCGTCAACATCCTGTCGGCCTCGCTCACCACCGCCGTCCTGACCGCGCTGTTCGGCGCCGCCGGCATCGTCTACGCGACCATCGCGGTCGGCGTCATGGTGGTGATCTTCGCCGAGGTCATGCCCAAGACCTGGGCGCTGCTGCGCGCCGACCGGGTGGCGCTGATGCTGGCGCCGTCGATCGTGCTGACGCTGTCGATCCTCGGCCCGGTTGCCCGCGGCGTGGCGTGGGTGTCGCGCTTCTTCCTCAGGCTGCTTGGCGTACGCGCCGACCCGGCCGCCGACGCCGAGGAACATGCCGACGTGCTGCGCGGCGCCATCGAGCTGCACGGCCACGGCCAGGCCGACGCGGACGCGCCGGCCGAGAAGGCGATGCTGCGCTCGGTGCTCGACCTCGGCGACCGCACCGTCAGCGATGTCATGACCCACCGCGGCAACGTCGTGCTGATCGACGCCGACCAGCCGATGGCGGCCATCGTCAGCCACCTGCTGGCGGCGCCCTACACCCGCCTGCCGGTGTTCCGCGGCGACCCCGACAACGTGCTCGGCGTGGTCCACGCCAAGGACCTGTTCCGCGCCATCAACGCGGCCGGCGGCGTCGAGACGGTGAGCATCGAGGCGGTGATGACGCCGCCGTGGTTCATCCCCGAAACCACGACCCTGTTCGACCAGCTGCAGGCTTTCCGCGCCCGGCACGAGCACTTCGCCATGGTGGTCGACGAGTACGGCGCGCTGCTCGGCATCGTCACCCTCGAGGACATCATCGAGGAGATCACCGGCGACATCGAGGACGAGCACGACGCGATCAAGCGCGGCGTGGTCACGCGCGAGGACGGAAGCCTGGTGGTGCGCGGCGACGTGCCGATCCGCGACCTCAACCGAGAGTACGGCTGGGGCCTGCCCGAGACCGTCGCCATCACCATCGCCGGCCTCGTGCTGCACGAGGCGAGGCGCATCCCCGAGGTCGGGCAGACCTACGCCTTCTACGGGTTCCGCTTCGAAATTCTGAAGCGCGAGGGCACGCGGATCGCCGAGTTGCGCATCGTGCCCCCCACCGCCATACAAGCCGCCACCGACTGACCGATCATCGGAGAGTACCGTCATGCCGCTTCCGCCGCCGGTCGCGCGTCAGCACCTGCATACGCGTCGCGTCACCTGCCAGGGCTTCTTCCGCGAGGATGGCCTGTGGGACATCGAGGGCCGCATCACCGACGAGAAGACCTACCCGCATCCCAACGAGTGGCGCGGCGAACTGCAGCCCGGCGACCACGTGCACGACATGTCGATCCGCCTGACGATCGACCACAAGTTCACGATCGTCGACGTCGAGGCGGTGACCGACAAGTCGCCGTACCAGCTGTGCGGCGGCATCGCACCCGACTTCAAGAAGCTGATCGGGCTGCGCATCGGCGGCGGCTTCCACCGCGCGGTGCGCGAGCGGCTGGGCGGCGTGCACGGCTGCACCCACCTGGTCGAGCTGCTGGGACCGGTCGCCACCACCGCCTTCCAGACGGTGTCGTCGGGCAAGGCGCGCGAACTGTCGCTGGCCCACCGCCACAGGATCGGCAAGCCGCCGGCGCCGCGCGATCCCGATGCGCCGAGGAAGAAGCCCTACGTGCTCGACACCTGTCATGCCTGGGCTTCGGACGGCCCGGTGGTGCGGCGCTGGGCGCCGCACTTCTACACCGGCCCCGGCGCCGAGGAAGTGCGCGCCGCCGCCGCCGGCAAGGACATCGAGATCGACGGCTGAACCGAAAGGTCCCTGGCTACGCTCGGGAGGACTCGCCCTGGCGAGCCGCTTCCTCGGGGGTCAGCGTCGTCAGCGCCAGCGCGTGCAGGCCGGCGGCGAACTCGTCCTTGAGCAGGGCATAGACCTGGCGCTGGCGGGCGACCCGCGACTGGCCGGCGAAAGCGGCCGACACGATCTCGACGCGGAAGTGGGTCTCGCCGCCCTCGCGCCATCCGGCGTGACCGGCGTGGCGCGACGATTCGTCGGCGATCTCAAGCCGCTCCGGCGCGAGTGCCGCGCGCAGCTTGCCGTCAATCGCCGTCGCCATCGTGCCCATCGTCCGCCTCACTTGCCGGGTCAAACCGATCCACACATATTACCCCGATGGCGAGACGGCGAGCGAAACCCTTGATGGCCCCGGAAGCCGCGGCGCCGCACCAGCGCGTCTGCGAGGCACCGGGCTGCAAGCTCGCCGGCGAGTACCGCGCGCCGCGCTCGCGCGACGAGCTCAACGCCTACCGCTGGTTCTGTCTCGAGCACGTGCGCGAGTACAACAAGAAGTGGGACTATTTCGCCGGCCTCGACGCCGGCCAGATCGAGGCCCACATCCGCGCCGACACGACCTGGCGCCGGCCGGTCTGGCCGCTCGGCGCCCGCCGCCAGAACGGCCCCTATGTCCGCATCCACGACCCGCTCGACCTCGCCGACGACGCCGGGCTGGGCGAGCGGCCGGCGTCCAAGCTCGACGGCAGCGAGCTGCTGACCCCGGCCGAGCGCACCGCGCTGGACGTTCTTGAACTTTCATGGCCGTCCACTCAGGCCGACGTGAAATCTCGTTACAAGGAACTGGTGAAGATTCACCATCCGGACGCCAACGGCGGCGCCCGCGAGGCCGAGGAGAAGCTGAAGGAAATCAACGCGGCCTATTCCACTCTGCGAGCATCGGAGAACCTGCCGGCCGAGTGATTAGCCCGGCTCAGGGCAGCCAAGCCAATTGGTCGCTTGCGATGCACTTTCGGGCCTGCGACACTGATTTTCAGCCCGCAATTTGGCGGGTTTTGTTTTGCAGGACTTGTGATGGCCTCTACGACGACCGCGGCCCGCCAGAACGTCTCGGGCATGCCGGATATCAAGGTTTCCGCCCGCCAGGTTTTCGGCATCGACAGCGACATGGAAGTGCCGGCGTTCAGCCAGCCGACCGAGCATGTCCCCGAGGTCGATGACTCCTACCTGTTCGACCACGACACGACGATGGCCATCCTGGCCGGCTTCGCGCACAACCGTCGCGTCATGGTGCAGGGCTACCACGGCACCGGCAAGTCGACCCACATCGAGCAGGTCGCCGCCCGCCTCAACTGGCCCTGCATCCGCGTCAACCTCGACAGCCACATCAGCCGTATCGACCTGATCGGCAAGGACGCGATCATCCTGCGCGACGGCAAGCAGATCACCGAGTTCCGCGAGGGCATCCTGCCGTGGGCGCTGCAGAACCCGACGGCGCTGGTGTTCGACGAGTACGACGCCGGCCGCGCCGACGTCATGTTCGTGATCCAGCGCGTGCTCGAGGTCGAGGGCAAGCTGACCCTGCTCGACCAGAACAAGGTCATCCGCCCTCACCCGGCGTTCCGCCTGTTCGCGACCGCCAACACGGTCGGCCTCGGCGACACCACCGGCCTCTATCACGGCACCCAGCAGATCAACCAGGGCCAGATGGACCGCTGGTCGATCGTCACCACGCTGAACTACCTGCCGCACGACCAGGAAGTGAACATCGTCGCGGCGAAGACGCCGACCTACGACAACGACGAGGGCCGCAAGACCATCGCCGCCATGGTGGCGCTGGCCGACCTGACCCGCGCCGGCTTCATCGCCGGCGACATCTCGACCGTCATGTCGCCGCGTACCGTGATCACCTGGGCCGAGAACGCCCGGATCTTCGGCGGCGACGTCGGCTTCGCCTTCCGCCTGACCTTCCTCAACAAGTGCGACGAGGTCGAGCGCAGCACGCTCGCCGAGTACTACCAGCGCTGCTTCGGCAAGGAACTGCCGGCCGGTAGCGCCAAGGGCGCGAAGCACTAGTAGGAAGAGGGCCTCGTGGCCAAGGACACCACGCCGATCGAGGAATTCCGCCGCGTCACCGCCACCACCATGCGGGCGGTGTCGCGCAAGGAAGTGAACGTCTCGTTCGTGCCGGACGGCGGCTCGCTGCTGGGCAGCGAGGCGCGCATCACCGTGCCGGCCCGCGACCTCCCGGCGGAGGACGTGAGCCGGGTCCGCGGCGAAGCCGATTCGATGGCGCTCAAGCTGCGCCATCACGATCGCAAGACCCACCTGCGGCGGGTGCCGCGCGGCGAGACCGCGCGCGCGATCTTCGAGGCGGTCGAGCAGGTCCGTGTCGAGGCGCTGGGCGCCCGCAAGATGGCCGGCGTCGCCGACAACCTGTCGGCGCTCTACCGCCAGCGCTCCGAGCAGCGCGGCCACGCCCGCATCAAGTCCAAGGACGACGCGCCGATCGCCGACGTGATCGGCCTGATCGCGCGCGAGCAGCTGCTCGGCGCCGCGCCGCCCGACGCCGCCAAGGCGATGGTCGAGATGTGGCGCGCCGACATCGAGTCCGCCGCCGGCCGCGACTTCCAGAAGCTGCGCGATTCGCTCGCCAACCAGGAAGCCTTCGCCCGCGCCGCGCGCCAGCTGATCCGCGACCTCAAGCTCGGCGACGAGACCGCCGACCTGCAGGACGAGGACGAGCAGGAGTCGCAGGACCAGGAGAACGCCGACGGCCAGTCGAACGAGACCGGCGACGACCAGAGCGATTCGAGCGAGACCCACGGCTACGGCGCCCAGGGCGAGGAGACCGAGGACGCTTCCGAGCAGGAAGACGCCTCCGAGACGGTCGCCGACCAGGCCCAGACCGAGATGCAGATGGGCTCGGGCGACGAGGAGGAGCCGGGCCGGGCCGAGCGCCCGTGGCTGCCGCCGGGGGCGCTGTCGAACGAGCCGCTGGGCCAGCAGTACCACGCCTACTCGCTGAAGTTCGACGAGATCGTCGACGCCGACCAGCTGTGCGACGCCGAGGAACTCGGCCGCCTGCGCAACCACCTCGACCAGCAGCTGTCGCACCTGCAGGGCGTGATCGGCAAGCTGGCCAACCGGCTGCAGCGCCGCCTGATGGCGCAGCAGAACCGGTCGTGGGACTTCGACCTCGACGAGGGCATGCTCGACGCCGCGCGGCTGGCCCGCGTCGTCGCCAACCCCATGCACGCGCTTTCCTTCAAGATGGAGAAGGAAACCAACTTCCGCGACACCGTGGTCTCGCTGCTGATCGACAACTCCGGCTCGATGCGCGGCCGGCCGATCACGGTGGCGGCGATGAGCGCCGACATCCTCGCCCGCACGCTCGAGCGCTGCGGCGTCAAGGTCGAGATCCTCGGCTTCACGACCCGCGCCTGGAAGGGCGGCCAGAGCCGCGAGCAGTGGCTGGCCGCCGGCAAGCCCGCCAACCCGGGCCGCCTCAACGACCTGCGCCACATCATCTACAAGCCGGCCGACGCGCCGTGGCGGCGCGCCCGCAAGAACCTCGGCCTGATGCTCCGCGAGGGCATCCTCAAGGAGAACATCGACGGCGAGGCGCTGCTGTGGGCGCACAACCGCCTGCTGCCGCGGCCGGAAGAGCGCAAGATCCTGATGGTCATCTCGGACGGCGCGCCGGTCGACGATTCGACGCTGTCGGTCAACCCCGGCAACTACCTCGAGCGCCACCTCCGCGACGTCATCGACTGGATCGAGACGCGCTCGCCGGTCGAGCTGGTGGCCATCGGCATCGGCCACGACGTCACGCGCTACTACCGCCGCGCCGTCACCATCGTCGACGCCGACCAGCTCGGCGGCACGATGATGGAGCAGCTGGCCTCGCTGTTCGACGAGGAGGACGGCGCTGGCGCCGGCCGGGGCGGCGGTCGCCGTCGCGGCGGCGGCGGCAAGGCGCCGGGCGGCCCCGGCTCCAAGACGGGCCGCCGCGCGGCCTGATCGCGCGGCCGTCCTTGTCCCGGGTGCTGCCCCCGATCCTGCGCTCGCTTCTCGCCGTCTGCCTGCTGGCGACGGCCTGCACCGCCGCCACGACCCCGCGGGCCGTGGCCCAGGAGCAGGCCGTCGAGATCCGCAGCTCGTCGCAGCCGTTCAAGATCGACGACCCGTCGGCCCGCCGCGTCGGCCGGCTGCTGTGGCGCGGCGGCATCATGATGACCGCCGGCATCGCCGGCTTCGGCGGCTGGTCCGACCTCCACGTCTCGGCCGACGGCCGCAGCCTGACCTCGATCTCGGACGAGGGCGCGTGGCTCACCGCCACCATCGAGTACGACGGCGAGGCCAACCTGGCCGGCCTGTCGAACGCCCGCATGGGCCAGCTGCGTGGCCTCGACGGCAAACCGATCGAGAGCAAGGCCGAGGCTGACGCCGAGGCGATGGCGAAGCTGCCGGACGGTTCGTGGCTGGTGGCGTTCGAGCGCCGCCACCGGCTGTGGCGCTACCCGGCGCTGACGGCGACGCCGCTGCCGATCGAGGGACCGGCCGAGATCGGCCGCCAGCCCGCAAACGGCGGCATCGAGGCGATGACCGCGATGCCCGACGGCCGGGTGATCATGCTGAGCGAGGAATACAGCGTTCAGCCCGGCTCGGTGATGGGCTGGATCGGCACGCCGGCCGGCGACGACCGCTACGACTGGCGCTCGTTCGCCTACGCCACCGTTCCCGACTTCAAGCCGACGGCGCTGGCGCCGCTGCCCGACGGCACCTTCGCGGTGCTGGAGCGGGCCTTCGACATGGTCCGCGGCGTGCGCTGCCGGATCGTGCTGGTCGAGCCGCGGCTGGTGTCGGGCGGCACGGTGCGCGGCGTCGAGCTGGCGCGGCTGGCCTCGCCCTACGCGGTCGACAACCTCGAGGGCCTGGCCGCGACCCGGGGGCCGCGCGGCGAGACGCTGCTGTGGCTGATCTCGGACGACAACTTCAACCCGCTCCAGCGCAACATGCTGCTGCTGTTCGAGCTGACGGCGCCCGGCCCATAAAGAAAAAGGCCGCTCGCGCGGCCTTTGTTCGTTTGCTGCCCGAAGGGGGCGCCTACGCGGCCGCCTTGGCGTCCTTCTTGGCCTTGGCCGTCACGACGCGGCGCTTCAGCACCTTCATCTCCGGGCTGAGCTTGCTGTCGTTGGTGCCGAGCAGGTAGGCGTCGATGCCGCCATTGTGCTCGATCGTCTTGATGCCGCGCGGGGTCAGGCGCAGGCGGACACTGTGGCCGAGGGCATCGGACAGGACCGAGGCGACCTGCAGGTTGGCCATGAACCGGCGCCGGGACTTGTTGTTGGCGTGGCTCACATTGTTGCCGTACTGGACGGCCTTGCCCGACAGGGCGCAACGACGAGGCATGGCGGCTTCCGCTGAAAAAACGATCCCGCCGAACGGCGGGAAGGCCGGCTTTTTAGGGGTCCCCGCCCCCTCCGTCAACACCCCGGAGCGGCTGGATCCCGGCAAAAAGGCCGGCCTCAGGCGAACCAGTCCACCACCCGTTCGGAAATGTCCTCGACCTGGTCCTCCGGGATCACCCGGCCGCGGGCCGAGATTCCCGCCGCGTGCACGGTTTCCGGGTCGCCCGAGACCAGCGGGTGCCACCAGTACAGGTCCTGCTTGAAGTGGACCAGCCGGTAGGCACAGGTCTTGGGGAGCCAGTCCATCTTGGCCACAACCCTTGGGGTCAGCTGGATGCAGTCCGGCACGATCTTCTTGCGGTTCCTGTAGTCCCGGCAGCGCGCCGTCGCGGGGTCGAGCAGCTTGCAGCAGGTGTCGGTCTGGGCCAGCTCGCCGGTGCCTTCGTATTCCAGCTTGTTGACGCAGCACATGCCGCAGCCGTCGCACAGCGACTCCCACTCCTGCTGGGTCATCTGGGCCAGCGTCTTGCGCTTCCAGAACGGCTCCTGCTGCGAGGCGGCGGCCCGGCGGGCGCGGCGAACGAGGGACTTAGCGGCCATGGAAGGCTTGTAGCATGCGGCGCGCCGCGGCGGCGGGGGTCGCGCGTCCCTGTTCGACGTCGCGTTCCAGCCCCGGCACGATCTGGCGGACGCCGGGATGGCGGCGCAGGTCGGTCAGCAGGGTCTCGCCGACCTCGTTCCACATCCAGGCCCGCGCCTGCTCGGCGCGGCGATGGGCGACGCCCTTCTCGCCCACGGCGGCACGGAACCGCGTGACCACGTCCCAGACCTCGGCAACGCCGCCACCGGTCAGCGCCGACGCGGTCGTGACCTCGGGCGTCCAGCCGGCGGTGGGCGAGCGCAGCATGCGCAGCGCGTGCTGGTAGTCCGCGGCCGACCGCTTCGCGGTGGCCAGCAGGTCGCCGTCGGCCTTGTTGACCACGATCAGGTCGGCCAGCTCGATGACGCCGCGCTTGATGCCCTGCAGGTCGTCGCCGCCGGCCGGCAGCAGCAGCACGATGAACATGTCGACCATGTCGGAGACCGCGGTCTCGGATTGGCCGACGCCGACCGTCTCGACCAGCACCGTGTCGAAGCCGGCGGCCTCGACCAGCAGCATGGTCTCGCGGGTGCGCCGCGCCACGCCGCCCAGCGTCGCCCCGGCCGGCGACGGACGGATGAAGGCCTCGGTGCGGCGCGACAGTTCCTCCATCCGCGTCTTGTCGCCCAGGATCGAGCCGCCGGCGCGCTTCGAGGACGGGTCGATCGCCAGCACCGCGAGCGAGCGGCCGCGCTCCAGCAGCGACAGGCCGAAGCGCTCGATGAAGGTCGACTTGCCGACGCCCGGCACGCCGGTGATGCCGAGCCGCACCGAGCGGCCGGTGTGCGGCAGCACCGCCGACAGCAGCGCGTCGGCGCGCTCGCGATGGTCGGGCCGGGTCGATTCGATCAGCGTGATCGCCTGCGCGAGCGCTCGACGGTTGCCGGCCAGCAGCGGCGCGAGCAGCGGGTCTTCGGTCATGGGCAGCCAGACTTATCAGCGGCCCCGGTGGAACGCCAGCAACGCCACCACGCCGGCCCCGCCGTAGAAGACCGCCAGGGTCCAGCCCAGCCCGGGGTCGCCGACGGCGTCCATCGCCGCCCCGGCCAGCGGCCGTCCGACCAGCCCGCCGGCGATGTAGAGCATGCTGAAGGCGGTGTTGGCGCGGGCCATGTCGCCGTCGCCGAAGCGCAGGCCGAGCAGCGCCAGGCCGACCGGGTAGATCGCGAAGGACAGCCCGCCCCACAGCCCGATCACCAGCAGCACCCAGAGCGACTGCGCCGGGACCTGGGACAGCACCAGCACCAGCAGCGCGCTGGCCAGCGTGCAGCCGGCCAGCACGGCGCGGCGGTCGGCATGGTCGGCCAGCCAGCCGATCGGCCACTGCAGGGCGACGTTGCCGACCACGAACACCGACAGCCAAAGCGCCCCGGTCTCGGCCGGAACGCCGGCGCCGACGGCGTAGACCGGCAGGAAGCTGAAGGCGACCTGCTCGCCGAGGCCGCACGAGAAGCCGGCCAGCATGGCGAGCGGCGCGCCGACCACGACCGCGAGGTAGCCGCTGTCGGGCGCGTGCTCGATCGCCGGCGCGGTGCGCCAGTAGGGCAGCAGCGGCACCGCGACCAGCAGGGCCAGTGCCGCGCAGACGAGGAAGGGCTGCGGCCCGTAGACGCCGGCGACCTGCAGGACCAGCGGCCCGAGCGCGAGGCCGAGCGCCACCAGGATGGCGTAGATCGCCATCACCCGGCCGCGGCGGTTCTCCTCGACCACGACGTTCATCCAGATCTCGCTCACCACCCACGGCACGCCGCCGGTGGCGCCGTGCAGGAGGGTGATCACGAACCACGCCACGATGTTGTCGGTGAGGGTGTACGCCACGGTCAGCGCCGAACCGGTCACCACCGCGCCGATGATGAAAGGCACCGCGCCCAGCCGCGCCGCCAGCCGCGGGATCGACGGCGCGGTCAGCAGCATGCCGATGGCCCACGCCGCTGCGACGATGCCGATGGTGAGCTTGTCGACGCCGCGCCGCTCCAGCGCCAGCGGCACCAGCGGCAGGGCGACGCCGGCCTGCAGCCCGATCGCGCCGGTCGCGGCGAACACCGGCAGCAGGGCGCGCCAGGGATTGCCCGGGGGCGCGCCCCCGGCGGGACCGTCAGTCGGCGACACGCAGGTGGCCCTCGGCGCGGAGCGATGCCTGTTCCTGCTGCGCTTCCTCGACCCGGCGCTCGGCCTCGGCGGCGGCTTCCTGCTGGCGCTGCCACATGTCGGCGTAGAGTCCGCCCCGGGCCAGCAGGTCGCCGTGTCGGCCGCGCTCGGCGACGCGGCCGCGGTCGAGCACCACGATCTCGTCGGCGTGGATGATGGTCGACAGCCGGTGGGCGATCACCAGCGTGGTGCGGCCGCGGCTGACCTCTTCCAGCGAGCGCTGGATCTCCTGCTCGGTGCGGGTGTCGAGCGCGCTGGTCGCCTCGTCGAACAGCAGGATGCTGGGGTTCTTGAGGATGGTGCGGGCGATCGCCACGCGCTGCTTCTCGCCGCCCGACAGCTTGAGGCCGCGCTCGCCGACCAGCGACTCGTAGCCCTTGGGCAGCGCCATGATGAAGTCGTGGATGCGCGCCAGCCTGGCCGCCTGCTCGACTTCCTCGCGGCTGGCCTCCGGCCTGCCGTAGCTGATGTTGTAGTAGATCGTGTCGTTGAACAGCACGGTGTCCTGCGGCACCACGCCGATCGCCGCGCGCAGGCTCGACTGCGTCACCTCGCGGATGTCCTGGCCGTCGATCCGCACGCCGCCCGAGGCGACGTCGTAGAAGCGGTAGAGGATGCGCGACACCGTCGACTTGCCGGCGCCGCTCGAGCCCACGATCGCCACCGTGTCGCCCGGCGCCACGCGGAAGCTGACGTCGTGCAGGATCGGCCGGCTCTTCTCGTAGTGGAAGTCGACGTGGTCGAACACGATCTCGCCGCCCCTGACCGCCAGCGCCGGCGCGCCGGGCCGGTCGGCGATCTCGGGCGCGACGTTCATCAGGCCGAACATGTTCTCCATGTTGACCAGCGCGTTGCGGATCTCGCGGTAGGCGAAACCCAGCATGTTGAGCGGCTGGTAGAGCTGGATCAGGAAGGCGTTGACCGCCACGAAGTCGCCCAGCGTCATGGTGCCGTCGCGGACGCCGTAGCCGGCCATCACCATCACCGCGACCAGGCCGACCGAGATGATCGCGCCCTGCCCGACGTTCAGCATCGACAGGGTGCGGCTGGAGCGGATCGCCGCCTGCTCGTAGCGCCGGCGGCCGACGTCGAAGCGCCGCGCCTCGTGCGCCTCGTTGCCGAAGTACTTCACCGTCTCGTAGTTCAGCAGGCTGTCGATCGCGCGCGCGTTGGCCTCGGTGTCGGCGTCGTTCATCGAGCGCACGAACTTGATGCGCCACTCCGACAGCGCGATCGAGAACACGACGTAGACGGCGACCGCGGCCAGGGTCACCGCCGAGAAGCGCCAGTCGTACATCGTCCACAGCACCGCGCCGACCAGGATGATCTCGAACAGCGTCGGCACGATGTTGAAGGTCGTGAAGCGGATCAGGAATTCCATGCCGCTGGTGCCGCGCTCGATCACCCGGCTCAGGCCGCCGGTCTGGCGCTCGAGGTGGAAGCGCAGCGACAGCGCGTGCAGGTGGCGGAACACTTCCAGCGCGATGTTGCGGATGGCGCGCTGCGACACCGGGGCGAACAGGGCGTCGCGCAGCTCGCCGAAGGCCTGGGCCAGGATGCGGGCGACGCCGTAGGCCAGGATCAGCGCCACCGGCACGGCCACCGCCTGGGCGGCCGGCTCGCCCAGCGCGTCGACCGCGTGCTTGTACAGCACCGGGACGTAGACGTTGGTGACCTTGGCCGCGACCAGCAGGACCAGGGCCACGACGACGCGGCTGCGCAGGCCGGCATCGTCGGGCCACAGGTGGCGGCCGACGACCCGCAGTACGGCCATACTGCGGGCCCAACCCAGGTTCGGAACACCGGCTTTGGCGGGGGGCGACATGTGCAAAAATTGCCTTTTTTGACGCGCCATCTGGGGATGGCGGGAGGAGCGTGGGCCTTCTATCGTGCCATGGCTGGCGGCGTAAGCCCCAGGCAGGAAGGGATTCATGAGATTTCGTAGGGCGTTCATGCTGTTGGCCGCGTTGTTCGTGGCTCCCGGCCTGGCAGCCGCCCAGGAAGCCCGGCAGGTCGACCTCGGCTACGAGATAACCTTCGCCGGATTCGCCGGGTTCCGGCTCGACGTCAGCGCCCGGTTCGACGGTGCCCGCTACGACGTCGAGAGCACCGCCTTCAAGGAAGGCGTGCTCAAGGCGATCACCATGAACTACATCGGCCGCAACCGCGCCTGGGGCGGCTTCGGCCCGCAGGGCGCGCAGCCCGCGGCCGGCTCGCTGTCGGTGCTGGTCGGCGACAAGACGCGGACCTGGCTGGCCCAGTACGGGCCGGGCGGCAGCGTCAGCGAGACCCACACGCCGGAGTGGAAGCCGGCGCCGCAGCAGGCCATTCCCGACAGCGACCGCACTGGCTCGCTCGACCCGCTGTCGGCCGCGCTCAGCGTCGGCTTCGCCGGCGACCAGGCCTGCGACCGCACCGTGGCGTCCAACGATGGCAAGCGCCGCGTCGACATCATCCTGCGCAAGGTCGGCGTCGAGCCGGCGGCCAAGACCGGCATTCCGGGCGCGACCGGCGACGTGCTGGTCTGCGACCTCTACACCAAGCGCATCTCGGGCGAGTTCGCCGAGGCGGCCAAGGAAGCCGAGACCGAGCGCGAGCGGCCGATCCGGATCTGGTTCGCCCGCCTCGACGGCAGCCCGATCCGCTATCCCGCCAAGATGGAAGCCAGCACCGGCTTCGGCACGATCCGCGGCAAGCTGCTGTTCTTCCGCGAACGCCCGCTGACACCCGCGGAATCGCAGGCGATGCGGCGCTGACGCCGCACGCGCGCTTCGCCCGCTAGGCCGCCCGCTTCTGGTTGCGGCCGCGCAGGATCTCGAGGATCTCGGCGGCGGCGGACGGGATGTTGGTGCCGGGGCCGTAGATCGCCGCGACGCCCGCCTTCTTCAGGAAGTCGTAGTCCTGCGCCGGGATGACACCGCCGACCACGACCAGCACTTCCGATCCGCCCTGCTTGGCCAGTTCGGAGATCAGCTCGGGCACCAGCGTCTTGTGGCCGGCCGCCTGGCTCGACACGCCGATCACGTGGACGTCGTTCTCGATCGCGGCCCGGGCCGCCTCGGCCGGGGTCTGGAACAGCGGCCCGATGTCGACGTCGAAGCCGAGGTCGGCGAACGCGGTGGCGATCACCTTGGCGCCGCGGTCGTGGCCGTCCTGGCCCATCTTCACGACCATGAGGCGAGGCCGGCGGCCCTCCTCCTCGGCGAACGACGCGATGTCGCCGCGGATGCGCTCGAGGCCGGCATCGCCCTCCCACTCGCCGGCGTAGACGCCGGAGATCGAGCGGATGGTCGCCTGGTAGCGGCCGTAGACGCCTTCCAGCGCCGACGAGATCTCGCCGACCGTGGCGCGTGCCCGGGTCGCCTCGACCGACAGGGTCAGCAGGTTGCCGGTGCCGTTGCGCGCGGCGTCGCCCAGCGCCTTGAGCGCGGCGACGCACTTGGCCTCGTCGCGGGTGGCGCGGATCTTGGCCAGGCGCGCCAGCTGGGCGTCGCGCACCTGGGCATTGTCGACCTCGAGGATCTCGATCGCCGGCTCTTCCTTCAGCTGGAACTTGTTGACGCCGACCACGATTTCCTCGCCGCGGTCGATGCGCGCCTGGCGCCGTGCCGCGGCCTCCTCGATGCGCATCTTGGGCATGCCGGCCTCGACCGCCTTGGTCATGCCGCCCAGCGCCTCGACCTCGGCGATCAGCTTGCGCGCCTCGGCGATCAGGCTGGAGGTCAGCGACTCGACGTAGTAGCTGCCGGCCAGCGGGTCGACGACCTTGGTGACGCCGGTCTCGTGCTGGAGGATCAGCTGGGTGTTGCGGGCGATGCGCGCCGAGGTCGGGGTCGGCAGCGCGATCGCCTCGTCGAACGAGTTGGTGTGCAGCGACTGCGTGCCGCCCAGCACCGCCGCCATCGCCTCGTAGGCGGTGCGGATGATGTTGTTGTACGGGTCCTTCTCGGTCAGCGACACGCCCGAGGTCTGGCAGTGCGTGCGCAGCGACAGCGAGTCGGGCTTCTTCGGGTCGAACGGCTTGACCAGCTCGGCCCACAGGAAGCGGGCGGCGCGCAGCTTGGCGACTTCCATGAAGAAGTTCATGCCGATGCAGAAGAAGAACGACAGGCGCGGCGCGAAGGCGTCGATGTCGAGGCCCTTGGCGCGGGCGGCGCGGACGTACTCGAGGCCGTCGGCCAGCGTGAACGCCAGCTCCTGCACCAGCGTCGCCCCGGCCTCCTGCATGTGGTAGCCGGAGATCGAGATCGAGTTGAACTTCGGCATGAACTTGGCCGTGTGCTCGATGATGTCGGCCACGATCCGCATCGAGGGTCCGGGCGGGTAGATGTAGGTGTTCCGGACCATGAACTCCTTGAGGATGTCGTTCTGGATCGTGCCGGAGAGCTTCTCCTGCGGGACGCCCTGCTCCTCGGCGGCGACGATGTAGCCGGCCAGCACCGGCAGCACCGCGCCGTTCATCGTCATCGACACGCTCATCTTGTCGAGCGGGATGCCGTCGAACAGGATCTTCATGTCCTCGACCGAGTCGATCGCCACGCCGGCCTTGCCGACGTCGCCGACGACGCGCGGGTGGTCGGAATCGTAGCCGCGGTGGGTGGCGAGGTCGAAGGCCACCGACAGGCCCATCTGGCCGGCCGCGAGGTTGGCCCGGTAGAACTTGTTGCTCTCCTCCGCGGTCGAGAAGCCGGCGTACTGGCGCACCGTCCACGGGCGGCCGCTGTACATCGTGGCCTTCGGCCCGCGGGTGAAGGGCGGGAAGCCGGGCAGCGAGCCCACGCTCTCCAGCGCCTCGAGATCGGCGGCCGTGTAGAGCGGCTTCACGGCGATCCCTTCCGGGGTCATCCAGTCGAGGGACGAGACGGGCTTGTCGCGCAGCTCCTTGGCCGCGAGCTTTTCCCAGTCGGCGAGGGTCTTCTTCGGAAAGTCAGCCATGGCCGGAGTATGTATCGCAACGGCCCGGTTTTTCCACCCCGTCGGCAGGGGCAATCGGGCCGGTCCGGACCTACTCGTTGGCCAGGATGGTATTGCGGACGAGCGGGTAGATCTGGCCGGCCCAGCGGCGGCCGCTGAACACGCCGTAGTGGCCGACGCCGGCCTGCATGTAGTGCTTCTTGCGGTAGGGCCGCAGGCCGGTACAGAGGTCGTGGGCGGCGACGGTCTGGCCGAGCGCGCAGATGTCGTCGCGTTCGCCCTCGACGGTGAACAGGGCGGTGCGGCGAATCGCCTTCGGCACGACGCGGCGGCCCTTCCAGTCGAGCATCCCGCGCGCCAAGCGGAATTCCTGGAACACCCACTGCACGGTCTCGAGGTAGAACTCGGCGGTCATGTCGAGCACCGCGAAGTACTCGTCGTAGAAGTCGCGGATCGTCCGGGCCTGGGCCTCGTCGCCCTTGGCCATCGCCTTGTAGAGGTCGACCTGGGCCTTGAGGTGGCGCTCCGCGTTCATGCTCATGAACGCGGTGAGTTGCAGGAAGCCGGGATAGACGCGGCGGGTCGCGCCGGGATAGCGCAGCGGCACGCGCGTGATCAGGTTCTGCTCGAACCACGAGATCGGCTTGCCGGTCGCCAGCTCGTTGACCCTGGTCGGGTTGACGCGGCAGTCGATCGGCCCGGCCATCAGGGTCATCGAGCGCGGCTGGCAGGGATTGTCGTCCTCGGCCATCACCGCCGCCGCCGCCAGCGCCTGCACGCACGGCTGGCAGACCGCGACGACATGGGCGCCCGGCCCCATCGCCTCGAGGAAGCGGACGAGGTGCTCGACGTACTCGTCGAAGCCGAAGCGGCCCTCCCAGATGCCGACGTCGCGGGCATTCGCCCAGTCCGTGATGTGCACGTCGTGCTCGGGCAGCAGCACCCGCACGGTGTCGCGCAGCAGGGTCGCGAAGTGACCGCTGAGCGGCGCCACCACCAGCACGCGCGGCTGCGGCGGCACGCCTTCCTTGGCGAAGCGCAGGAGCGTTCCGAACGGGGTCGCGTGCACTTCCTCCTCGCGCACCGGCACCAGCTGGTTGCCGACCTTGACCTCGTCGATGCCGAACGACGGCCGGCGGTGGGTGAGCCGGGCGCGGCTCAGCATCTCGCACATCGCGCTCGCCGCCCGCAGGCTGTCGAGGCTGCCGCCGCCCGCCAGCGTCTGCCCGGCCGCCGTCGCCCAGAGCCGCATCGGCAGCATCACGTCGGCGGCGGTCTGGTACAGCGAATAGAGCATGGGCAAATCGGCTCGGAACTTGCATCCTCGACCGCATGGCCGAGGCTTCGCTCACCGTCAGTAGCAAGAACTATTCCTCTTGGTCCCTCCGCGGCTTCCTGCTGTGCCGGATGGCGGGCCTGGATTTCACCGAGAAGGTCGCCCCGATCGACGATCCGGCGACCCGGGCGGAACTGTTGCTGCTGTCCCCGTCCTTCCTGGTGCCCTGCCTCGAGCACGGCCCGGTCAAGGTCTGGGACACGCTGGCGATCGCCGAGTACCTGAACGAGATCCGGCCCGGCGCCGGCCTGCTGCCGGCCGACCCGGTGGCGCGCGCCCATTGCCGCGCGGTCTGCGGGGAGATGCACTCGGGCTTCGCCAACCTGCGCTCGGCCCTGCCGATGAACCTCAAGGTCCGCCACGACGGCTTCAAGGTCTGGGCCGGCGCCCAGGCCGACATCGACCGGGTTACCGCGATCTGGCGCGACTGCCTCGCCCGGTACGGCGGTCCCTACCTGTTCGGCGCGACGCCGACCATGGCCGACGCCATGTACGCGCCGGTCTGTGCCCGCTTCGCGACCTACGACGTCAGGCTCGACGCCGCCTCGGCGAGCTACCGCGACCTGATGATGAAGTTCCCGGCGATGCTGGAATGGATCGCGGCGGCCAGGGCGGAGCCCGAGGAAGTCGAGGAACTCGACGTCGAGTTCTGAGCAGTCGCTGCCACCTCCGGCGGCTTGCCGCCTTCCCGGCCAATGCCCAAACTCGGGGCAGGACCGGAAGAAAAGAGCAATGAGCTGACGCGCCGTGGCGCCGCCGGAGGCGCGCCGGAAGATCCACGCGCCGGCGGCGGCGGCGCCAGCGAGCAGGTGCGGGCCTTCATCGCCGAGGAGACCGAGCGCTGGGCCGCGATCATCAAGGGCGCCAACGTCAAGCTCGAGTAGGCCCGTTCCCCGCGACAGGACCCGCGACACAGGCGCCGTTGCGGCGCCGGCACGCCGCTCCCTAAAGTCCGGCCGATACCTGGAGTGACTGGACATGCTCGACGCCGAAGCCCGCATCCTGCTCGACATCATGGACAAGGCCGTCAAGGAGGGCCGTCCCAAGCTGCACACCCTGCCCTACGCGGTGGGCCGGCAGGCCGTGGACAAGATGTCGGAGGACAGCGAGGCCGATCCGCCCGAGGTCGCGGCGACGGTCGACGGTGCCTTCGCCGGTCCCGGCGGCGCCGTGCGCTTCCGCCGCTACCGCCCGCTCGGGGCGACGGCCGGCGCGCTGCCGACGCTGGTCTACTACCACGGTGGCGGCTTCGTGATCGGCAACATCGAGACCCACGACTCGACCTGCCGGCGGCTGGCCAACAAGAGCCGCTGCCAGGTGATCTCGATCGACTACCGGCTGGCGCCGGAGCATCCGTTCCCGGCGCCGATCAAGGACGCGCTGGCCGCGTTCCGCTACGTCCGCGAGAACGCCGCGGCGCTCGAAGCCGACGCCTCGCGCCTCTCGGTCGGCGGCGATTCGGCCGGCGGCGCGCTGGCGGCGGTGGTCTGCCAGTCGCTGCGCGATGCCGGCGAGGCCGGGCCGGCCTTCCAGATGCTGATCTACCCGGCGACCGATTCCAGCCGCGAGAGCGCCTCGCGCAAGGCGCTGGCCGACGGCTACTTCCTGACGAAGGAACTGATGGACTGGTTCTGGAAGGCCTACGTGCCGGCCGGCACCGACCTCGCCGACCTGCGCCTGTCGCCGCTGCTCGCGACCGACTTCAAGGGCCTGCCGCCGGCCTTCGTCCTGACCGCCGGCTACGACCCGCTGCGCGACGAGGGCCGCGCCTACGCCGACCGACTGCTCGAGGCCGGCGTCAAGACGACCTACGTCAACTATCCCGGCACCATCCACGGCTTCTTCTCGCTGACCCGCTTCCTGTCCCAGGGTCTCAAGGCCAACGACGAGGCTGCCGCGGTGATGGCCGCCCACTTCGGCGTCTAGGAGACGAGGCGCACGAAGCCGATCGGGTCGGCGAAGCCCTTCAGCCGCACGCTCTCCTCGCGTGACGCGAGCGGCGCGAGCAGCGGCCGCACCGCCGGGTCGTCGACGACGACGCGGCTCAACACGATGTCGCCGCCCTCGCTCTGGCCCTGCAGGCGGGCGGCCATGTTCACGGTCGAGCCGAAGTAGTCGAGGCGGTCGTTCAGGGTGACGACGACGCTCGGCCCGGCATGGACCCCGAGCTTCAGCACCAGGTCGTGGTCGGCGATGCGCGCCTGCATGGCGAGCGCGGCGCGCACGGCGTGGGCGGGGTCGCCGAACGCCGCCATCACCGCGTCGCCGATCGTCTTGACCACCGCGCCGTCGTGGTCGCGCACGATCGAGGCGAGCAGGGCGAAGTGCTCGCGCACCATGTTGAAGGCGACGGCATCGCCGACCCGCTCGTAGAGCGCGGTCGAGCCGCGCAGGTCGGAGAACAGGAAGGCGACCTGTCCGACCCCGGCCTCGTCGCCGGGCCGGAGCGTCGCCGCCGAGAAGAGATCGCGGAACGCCTGCAGGGCGATCACCTCGGGGGCCCGCAGCGTGTCGCGCGTCCACGTCCGGTCCTCGATCAGCAGCGCAGCCTCGCCCCCGGTCCCGTTGACGAAGGCGATCGAACCCGGCCTGTCCGGCGGCAACGCCGACACGCCCTCGGCACCGAGACGGAGGCCGGGAAAGGCGCCGCCGCCATGATCGACCTCGACCGCGGCCCCGGGATGCAGCGGCCGCAACCGGTAGCCACCCGGCGGCAGGTCGACCTCGACGCGCCGCGTCTCGCCCGGCGCCAGCAGCACCTGCACCGCGACGTGCGGCGTCGCCATCGGCCCCGACAGGCAGAAGCCGCCGCTGGCCAGCGGCCGCACCGACGGCGCCGGCGCGAAGGTCAGCTCGACGTTGCGCTCGAAGTCGCGATCGTAGTCGATGTTGCAGGACGGGCAGTGCGCCCCGGTCGGCAGCTCGCTGAGCGCACCCACCGCCAGCTTCGGCCCTCGGCAGTTGGGGCACAGGAGATCCCATTTCATCGTCAACAGCCCCGCCCGCGTCGCCGCCAGGCATGCCTCGATGGCGAGACGCGGCGCCACGCCCAGCCGCCGCGCCAGGGGCTTGGGCCGCAGCGGCGACAGGTCGCTCGCCATGTCGGTCAGCACCAGCTCGGCCAGCCGCTGGCCGAGCCCGTTGCCATAGGGGCTGCGGTCGATCTCGGCCGCCATCGCCGCGGCCCGCTCGCGCGCGCCGTCCGGCAGCGGCGGCGGCTCGAGATCGAACCAGGTCGCGCGCTCGCCGCGGGCATGGGCGACCGCCTCGAGGATGCGCTTCTCGACGGCGGCGCCCGCCTGTCGCGCCAGCCGCGCGCCGAACAGCCGCCCGGTCAGGGTCAGGGGCTCGTACTCCAGCGCGTAGCTGACGCGGCTGCCGCCCTGCCCGTCGGCGGCGAGGTCGAAGATCGGCCCGAAACGCCGGAAGGGACCGCGGCTGAACACCCGGGCCTGGGCGAAATGCCGGCCGGCGATCCACTCGTACGGCTTTTCTTCCCATTCCAGCGCGAAGCCCGCGGCCTTGCCGCGGCCGCGGCGCTGCACCGTGCCGTCGGCGCGCGGCGTCTCCGCCAGCGCGTACGCCGGCAGGCCCATCGCCTCGTTGAAGCGGTTGGTGTCGGCCAGCACCGGCCATAGCTTCTCCGGCGGCAGGTCGAACGTCCAGGTCCAGGTCGCGCGGGCCATGCGGGTGATACTCTAGCAGCGGGACTGCGGATGCCGCCCCCGGCATCACGGGATGGTGAAGACGGCGGTAACGGCGGCGCGGTTGGTCCCGTCTCCTTGTCGGACAATGCATTCCGACGCTCCCGCCCTTCTCTACAACGTTTCGGTCTGGGCCCTGCCGGTCCTGCTGGCCATCACCCTGCACGAAGCTGCCCATGCCTACATGGCGTGGCGGTGCGGCGACGACACGGGGTACGTCCTCGGGCGGGTGAGCCTCGATCCGATGCGGCACATCGATCCGTTCGGCACGATCGTGCTGCCGGGCCTGCTGATCCTGGCCCACGCGCCGTTCCTGTTCGGCTACGCGCGCCCGGTACCGGTCGACACGCGCCGGCTGATGAAGCCCGGCCGCGACATGATGCTGGTCGCCGCCGCCGGTCCGGCCGCCAACGTCGCGCTGGCCGTGGCCGCGTTCCTGCTGCTCAAGCTGGTCTCGGAAATCGACGATACCGGCTGGTTCGTCGCGAACCTGTCGCGCATGGTCGTGCTCAACATCGCGCTGGCCGTCTTCAACCTGCTGCCGATCCCGCCGCTCGACGGTTCCCACATCGCCATCGGGCTGCTGCCGCCGCCGCTGTCCCGGGCGGTGGAGTCGATGAGGCCCCACGGCATGGCGATCCTGATCGGACTGGTCGTCGTGCTGCCGGTGATCGGCCACAAGCTGGGAATCGACCTCCACATCGTCGGCCGACTGCTCGACCACGCCATCGATACCGCGTTGGCCGGCCTCAACTGGCTGTTCGGCTGACGATCAGCGCGGCTTGGCGTTCCAGAACTTGTAGAGCGCCGCGACATCGCCGTTGAACAGGTTGCGGTCGCAGTAGGCGACGCCGGCGACGGCACGATGGTGGGCACCGAAGGCCATGTCCTTGGCGGTCTGGTCGGCCGCGTACTGCCACAGCGTCCAGCCGCGGCCCTGCCAAGTGTAGGGCACGACCGGCTGTTCGCGGTAGTCGGCCAGCCAGAGGTCGCACTTGGCCAGGATCGAGCTCGGCAGGATCGGGCGTTCGAGGCGCAGGTTGCGCCGTCCGTACTTCTCGCCGTTGGCCCATTGCGGGTGGGCGTAGAGCAGCGGCAGCCGGCCGGTCATCTGCTGGATGGTGGCGACGAACTCCTCGCCCTGCGCCAGCGTCATGGTGTTGCGCGGGTTGGCGTCGTTGGGTTCGAGATCGAGCGCGATGACCGTGTCCGGCGTCGGCCGCACGACCGAGAGGAACGACTCCGCCTGCTTGCGGCCGGAATACTGGCGCGTGCCGAAATGGTAGGCGCCCCACAGCAGGCCCGCGGCCTCGGCCTGCGGCCGACGCTGGGCATAGGACGGGTCGATCCAGTCGCCGCCCTCGGTCGCCTTGTGGATCATGCCCAGGATGCCGCTGCGCCGGATGGCGTTCCAGTCCGACACCGCCACGCCATGGCTGATGTCGATCACGGCGTCGAGGCCGCTCGGACCCCCCGGCGGATGGTAGACCTCCGGCATCGGACCCTCGCTGGCGCAACCCGCCAGGGCCGGCAGCGTCGACGCGGCCAGCCCGCCCAAAATACCCCTGCGGGAAATCATCTCCACCCCATCATCACGCAACGGTCACAGGATAGCATGCCGTGCTCCCGGGTGGCTCCGCAATTGGTCGCGGCTTGGTCACGTCGCCATCCCGTCCAAGGCGCGTTTGGCCCGCATGGTGCGGTCATGAAGGACGTCGATCGCCTCCGGACCCCGGCCGCGGAAGCGCCGTTCGCCGACACGCTGGCCCGGTTCTCGCGCCAGCTGGAGTCGCGGGCGGCCGGCCCCGGCGACCCCGCGGCCGCGGCGCGGGCACGGCAGGACGCGCTGCGAGCCTACGACCGCGACCGCCGGCGGCGGCTCGTGGTGTTCGGCAGCCTCGCGGTGGCGGCCGTCGCCGGCCTCGCGGTCCCGCTCGGGCTTGCGCTGGCGCCGTCCCCGGAGCCACCGTTCCACGCCGCCGCCGCACCGATCGAGCCGGCGCCTCCGGCGGTCCCGGTCGCGCCGGTCGCGCCTGCACCCGTCGCGGAACTTCCCGTGGCCGCGCTCCCCGCGGCGCCGCCACCCCCGGCTCCGGTGGCCGCCCCGCTCGAGCGGGCCGATGTGCGCGAGGTCCAGGCCAAGCTGCGCGGGTTCGGCTTCGACCCCGGGCCGATCGACGGCGATGCCGGGCCGCGCACCCTCGCCGCCGCGCGGCAATACCGGGAGAGCCGCAACCAGCCGCAAAGCGAAGAGATCGACCGCGCCCTGCTGGACCAGCTGAGGCTCGATCCCGCTCCGGTCGTGGTCGCCCCGGTGCAGGTCGCCCAGCGCGGCGGACGCGGGACCGCCCGCGCCACCCGCGGCAGCAACCGGCCGGACAACCCGTTCGACCGGCTCGGCCGCTGGCTCGACTCGCTGGTGCGCTAAACGACTTCACAGCGCCCGTAGCAGCGTCTAGCAAGAGGGGACGCTCGGGTGGGGGAATGAAGCCGTGACGGGGAATACCAGGTTCCTGCTGTTTTCGATCGCGCTGGTGGTGGGCGTCGTGGGCTATCTCTCGATCGACCACGTGTACCGCCTGCGCGGCGCCGCGACCTCGCGCACGGTCGGCAAGACCGTGCCGCCGGCGGCGCCCGCGCCGGCAGCCGTCCCGGCGCCTGCCACCGCGCCCGCTGCCGCGGCGGTCGATCCCGGCGCCGAGCTCAAGAAGGACTACGATGCCTGCGTCATGAGGCTGTTCCCGACCCGGCAGGACGCGGAGGCGCGGGGCGCTGCCTGTTCGAAGGCGCTGCAGACGCGCCGGCTCTCGCCGGAGCAGGTCGCGATGGCGCGGCTGACCCGCGCCGTCGCCCGCACCGCGCTGGGCGACCGCATCCTCGCCGGCGACGACTATGCCGCCGCCGTCCAGCACTACGACCAGCTGATCAACCCGGCGAACCCCGACGCCCTGTCGGTCTATCGCCGGGCCGTGGCGCTGGGCGGCGCCGGGCAGACCGACCGCGCGCTCGACGAGTACGGCAAGGCGATCAGGCTCGACCCCAAGGCCTCGCTGGCCTTCCTCAATCGCGGCGTCCTGCTGGCCGCCCGCAAGCGGGCCTACGACCGCGCCATCGAGGACTTCAACCGGGTGCTGTCCCTCGAGCCTGACAACCTCGAGGCGCTGATCGGGCGCGGCGATGCCTACAGCCAGCTGAACGATGTCGGCCGGGCGATGGCCGACCTCAACCGCGCCGTGGCAATGGCGCCCGACAACGCCGTGGCGCTGATCGCCCGCGGCCAGGCCGAGAGCCGGGCCGGCAACCAGCTCGACGCGCAGCGAGACTACGAGGCGGCGGCAAAGGCCGATCCGCGCAACGCGACGGCGCTGGTCAACCTCGCGGCGGTGAAGTCCCTGCGCGGCGACGTGGTCGCGGCGATCCCGCTGCTCGATCGCGCCATCGAGATCGACAACGGCGACGCGCTGGCCTTCTACAATCGCGGCTACGCCAACTTCGTGCTCAAGCAGTACGACCGGGCGCTGGCCGACTACAGCCGGGCGATCGAGCTCGATCCCGCGATGGGTCTCGCCTACAACAACCGCGCGCTCACCCGCGTGGTCTTGGACAAGGACCTCAAGGCCGCCCTCGACGACTCCGACGCCGCGCTCAAGCTGATGCCGATCAACATCGACGTCCGCGAGACCCGGGGCTTCATCTTCCTGAAGCTGAACGAGCCGGCGCAGGCGCTGGTGAACTACGACGACGCGCTCACCCTCGATCCCAACCGGCCGCTGGCGCTGTACGGCCGCGGCCTCGCCCGGCTGCGCATGGGCGATGCCGGCGGCAAGGCCGACGAGGCCGCCGCGATCGCGATCAGCCCGGACGTCGCCAGCGAGTTCTCGAAGTACGGCCTGCGCTAGCGGCGGCGCCGCGGCTCAGCACAGAGCGCGCCGCCAGGCCTGGTCGGCCGCTTCGTCGAGCTCGGCGTCGCGGTCGAAGTGGATCACGGTGAAGCGCTTGTTCTGCTCGGCCCGCAGCTCGCGGATCTTCGACCAGGTCTGCCCGGCAACGGCATAGATCGCCTCGAGGCGTCGGCCAGACCAGGCATCGGTCGGGTTCTGCAGGAGCTCGTGCTCCATGTCGTCGGCCGAGCGTCCGAGCCGATCGAGTTCGCGCTCCAGGAAAGCCAGCCGCTCAGCGATGGTCACTGACGTGTCGGTCATACCCCGTTCCCCCCGCGGACCTCTCCTAGAAGTCCACGCGTCCAATTGCAAGACGAGTGCGGGAACCTGCGGCAGCGCGACGCCGTTCACTCCGATGGCCCGGCGATAAACGCAGGCAGCGGGCACAAATGTGGCAACGAACCGGCGGCGCCGGTCGTTCTGCGGGTCCCGATCCAAGTGCCGCAATCACCGGAGGACCGCCATGCCCAGCCGTGCCAAGCCCGACGCCATCGCCCTGCTGAAGCAGGACCATCGCACCGTGGAGGAGCTTTTCGAAAAGGCGGAGAAGGCGCGCGACGCCGAGCGCAAGCAGGCGCTGGTGCGCCAGATCTGCACCGAGCTGATGATCCACGCCACGGTCGAGGAAGAGATCTTCTACCCGGCCTGCAAGGAGAAGATCGAGGAGGAGGACGTGCTGGACGAGTCCTACGTCGAGCACGATGGCGCCAAGGTGCTGATCGCCGAGCTGCTGGAGGCCGACCCGGAGTCCGAGTTCTACGATGCCAAGGTCACGGTACTGTCCGAGATGATCAAGCATCACGTGCGCGAGGAGGAGAAGCGCGCCGAGGGCCTGTTCGCACAGGCGCGCAGCGCCGGCCTGGACACCGCTGTCCTCGGCCAGCGCATCGCCGAGCGCAAGGAGGCGCTGAAGCGCGACTTCGCCGACGGTGACCTGCCGCCGCCGCGCACCCGCTCCTTCACCGGCCACAAGCTGGTCCAGGACAACCCGGTCGAGGCGACCGGCGACTGAGGTCGCGCCGCCTCTTCCCCGGCCGCAACCTCGCCCTGCAGGGTTCGTTCACCTGACGCTTCCAGCGAGGAGGACAAGGTGGCGGACACGACTCAGGAGACGATGAAGCAGGCGGGGAACGAGGCCGCGAACCAGGCGGCCGGGATGGCGCGCACCGTCGGCGAGGCCGTCGGGCAGCGCGTCGAGCAGGTCGCGGACCGCTCGAAGGTCGCCGGCGCCGAAGCGGTGGCCGGCCTCGGTCGCACCGCGAGCGCGCTGGCCGACAGCATGGAGGACCAGGCGCCGGCCGTGGCGGACTACGTCCGTACCGCCAGCGAGAAGATGGACCAGCTGGCCAACGACCTCCGCGACAAGAAGGTCGGCGACCTGCTGAACAGCGCCGCCGAGTTCGGTCGCGCCCAGCCGCTGGTCCTGCTGGCGGGCGCCGCGCTGGTGGGCTTCGCCCTGTCGCGGCTGGTCAAGGCCGGCGTTACCACGTCGACCGCATCGAAGACGACCGAGGGGTCGCGGGAGTCCCGGGCGTGATCGTCCCGGGCACCCGGCGCCCCGGCGTCGTGACGTTGCTGACCGCGGCGATGTCGCAATCCGCCGACCTGGTGCAGACCGAGTTCCGGCTCGCCCGCGCCGAGGTCTCCGAGAAGATGGCGGCGCTGCGCACCGGCCTCGCCCTGATGGTGATCGGCGCGATCTTCCTCATCGCCGCGCTGGGAATGGTGTTGCAGGCGCTGGTCTCGGTGCTGATCGCCGGGGGCGTTTCGGCGCCGGTGGCGATCCTGCTGGTGGCCGGTGGTGCCGGCGTGATCGGCCTCGTGATGTTCCTGATGGGACAGAAGCGGCTGGCCCCCGACGAACTGGTGCCGGAGCGGACGCTGACATCGCTGTCGCGCGACGGCCGCATGGTGAAGGAGAGCGTGACATGACATCGACTGCCCGACTGCAACGCGAAGCCGATGCCGCGCGCGTCGAGTTGGCCGACACGCTGGGCCAGCTGCGCGACGGCCTCGCGCCGTCCGCCCTGTCGAGCGAGGCGATCGCGCTGGCCAAGGACAGCGGGCTCACCCTGGCCCGCACGCTCGCCGACCAGGCCCGCACCAACCCGATACCGGCCCTGCTGATCGGTGCCGGGCTCACCATGCTGCTGACCCGCACCACCGGCGGCGACGTCCTGGGCGTGGCGCGCTCGACCATGCGCAAGGCCGCCGCCGCGTCCAGCGAAGCGGCGTCCGCCGCCACCGCGGCCGCGACCCGCACGGCGTCCGACGCCGCCTCGAAGGCAGCGGCCAGCGTGTCGGCCGCCGCCAGCCGTGCCGCCACCTACGCCGCCGACACCGCTCGCGGCACCGCCACCGCCGTCGGCGACACGGTCGCCGGCGTGGTCGGCGACACCGTCGATCGCACCCAGCAACAGGTCAGCGAAGGATACGACGCCATGAAGGACTCCCTGGACAGCCGCCTCGATGAAGGCGAGCGCGGCCTGCGCGACACCATGCGCTCGACCCGGGAAGCCGCCAGCCGGCTGACCGGCGAAGCGCAGGAAAAGGCCGCGTCGCTCGCCCACCAGGCCAGGCATAGCTTCTCCCAGTTGCTCGACGAGCAGCCGGTCCTGATGGCCGCGATCGGCGCCGCGGTCGGCGCGGCGATCGGCGCGGCCCTGCCGCTGTCGCGGACCGAGAAGGACATGATCGGCACCGCCGGCGCCCGCGCGGTCGGCATGGGCCGCGAGGCCGTGGAGACCGCCGCCGAGGCGCTCAAGGACGAGGTCGCGAAGAGCGGTGCCGACGCGACCGGCCGGCGGGTCGACGATCCCGCCTGAGCGGGCCGCGCGGGACTTGGACGTCGAGGGCCTGCTCCGGGCTTTCCTGATGTACGGCGTGGTTCCGGCCTGGCTCGCGGCCGGCTTCGCCGACTACCTCTGCCACCGCCGGTCGCGAATCGAGGCGACCAGCGGTGTGCGCGAATCCCTGATGCATGCGCTGCAGCTGGTCGAGGTCGGCCTGCCGATGCTGGCCGTTCTTTTCCTCGCCGTGAACGCCACGCTCCTGCTGCTGCTCGTCGGCGCGGTCGTGCTGCACCAGGCCACCGCGGCGTGGGACGTGCGCTATGCCAACGCCACCCGGCGGGTGTCCCCGCTCGAGCAGCACGTTCACGGCGTGCTCGAGATGGCGCCGATCGTGGCCGCGGCGACCGTGGCCATCCTGAACCCCGATGCCGTGCACACGCTGCTGGCGCAAGGCCCGGGCGTGGCGCCGCAATGGCGCGACCCGCCGCTGCCGGTTGGCTATGTCGTGACCTTGCTGGCCGCGGTCGTGGTCCTGGGGATCGTTCCCTACGGCGAAGAACTATGGCGCACCGCCCGGTGGCGGGGGCGCATGAAAAGGCCGGCGGTGTGACCACCGCCGGCCCCCATTCCGCGAAGCTCGAGCGAACCTTCAGCGCCGGCGGTCCCAGTCGCCCCGGCCGCGGCGATCGTCCTCGTCCTCTTCCCACCGGCGGCGCGCCGCACGGGCATGGCCTTCCGGGTCGCCATACCAGCCCCCGTGCCCGCCCCCCTGACCGCTGCCCCCGTAACCGCCGCGCCGTTCCTCGTAGCCACGGCCGTGCTCGCGGTCGCGCCAGTCGCTGCGCCCGCCGCCGCGGTCGTCGTTTCCTTCCCAGCCGCGGCGGGCCGCGCGCGCATGGCCCTGCGGATCGCCGAACCAGCCGCCACGGCTCCGTCCCTCGCCACGCTCGTCATCGCGACCGCGGTAGGATGGACGCCGGTCGCCTGCCCAGCTTCCGCGCCGCTCGGGCTCGCGGTAACCGCGCTCGTCCTCGTCGCGGCGTCCGCCGCCCCCGCCGTTGCCCATCATGTCGCGCAGGTCGATGTCGAAGGCGACCGCGCGCGTCGGCTGCAGCCGACTTCCCCGCCGCTGCAGCTCCTGCTTGCGCTCGGCCAGCTCCGCCGCAAGCCGCGGCGTGTCGACCTGGTGCGCCTGCGCCTTGGCGAACACGCCCTCGCCGGCCTTTTCCTCCTCGGCGACGTGATGGCGGATCTGCTCCTTCAGCGCCTTGACCTTGGCGTCGTAGTACGGGTCGTCGCTCGACGCGTGCAGCAGGTCCGCGATCAGGAACTTGGCGGAGTCGTGTTCGACCTGCGCCTCGTCCATCAGGTCCTCGTCGTCGATCTCCTCGCGGCACGCCGGGTAGAAGATCTCCTCCTCGAGGCGGGTGTGGATGTTGAGCTCGGTGCAGATCATCGCAACGAGTTCTTCCTTGCGATGGCCGTCTCCGGCGTTCTCGAACTGCGAGAACAACGCCTCGACCCGGCGATGATCCTGCTTCAGCGCCTCGACCGCGCTCTGGCCGGTGCCGAGACCCATGGCGCCGCCGAGCGCGGCCGCGCCGGTGCTGCCCGCCTGTCGACCTTGCTGCCCCTGCTGACCGGACGCCTGCCCCGCCGTGCTGCCGCTGCCGCCCATGCTGCCGGCCTTCGCCGCCGGCTTGTTGCTGCCCTTCGCCATCCTTGTCCTCCGGTTGCCGCTCCATCGGGAATGAGCGACCGGCCGACGGGGTTGCATCACGAGGGTCTTTTCGACGGCGGGTCGGTGACCTTGGGGTCGTCCGCGTCGGCGGCGCGCGCCCGCTGCTCACTCCGGACCTGCCCCTGCGCCCGCTCGATCACCGCCGAGACGTAGCCGGCCGCCGCCTGCAGCGAGCGGCGGCGCGCCAGCAGCGGAGCCTTCGGCAACGCGCGAAACCGCAACAGGCCGAGAGGCGTGAGGCGCAGGGCCTGCGGCGCGCGCTCGACCAGCGCCTGGGCGACCAGGCGGTCGGCGATGCGCCTGTCGATCTCGATGGAGCCGTGCGCGATCCGCCGCAGGACGATTTCCTCTTCCGGGCTGAGCGGCGCGAGAGAGTGACGGGCCATCGATCCTCCACCCGGAGATGACGGCCGGCCGTCCCCGTCGTTGCCGCGGCGCCGCCCCGACGACGTCTACGTCACGGACTGCACCAACAGGACGAGGTTGAGCGCGATCAGCGTCGCGGTGATGGCCCACGCCACCGCCGCCACCACCCGGCCATTGGCGAACGGTCCCATCAGCGCGCGGTCGTTGGTCAGGCGCACCAGCGGGTAGACGGCGAAGGGCAACTGCAGGCTGAGCACGACCTGGCTCAGGATCAGCAGGCTGGTCGCGCCATCGTTGCCGTACAGCGCGACCGCGACCAGGGCCGGCACCATCGCGAGCAGCCGCGACGCCAGCCGCCGGAGCCACGGCGGCCAGCGCAGGTCGGTGAAGCCCTCCATCACGATCTGGCCCGCCAGCGTCCCGGTGATCGACGCGTTCTGCCCCGCGGCCAGCAACGCCACGGCGAACAGCGTGCTGGCGATCCCCGCGCCCAGCGCCGGTGCCAGCAGCCGGTAGGCCTCCTCGATCCCGACCACGACCGGTTCACCGGGCTGGTGGAATGTCGCGCCCGCCAGCACCAGGATGCTGGCATTGATGAACAGGGCGATCGCCAGCGCGCCCACCACGTCGGCCGTGGCGAAGCGGATGGCCTCGCGCAGTCCCCGCTCGTCGCGGCGATGGTGACGGCTCTTCACCAGCGCCGAGTGCAGGTAGAGATTGTGCGGCATCACCGTCGCGCCGAGGATGCCGATCGCGAGGTAGAGCATGGCAGGATCGGCGACGATCCCGGGCGACGGCACCAGCCCGGCCAGGATCGCCCGCCCCGACGGCTGCGCCAGCACCAGCTCGACCGCGAAGCACAGGGCGATCACCGCGATCAGGCCGACCACCAGCGCCTCGAGCGCGCGCACGCCGCGCTCGTGCAGCATCAGCACCAGCAGCACCTCGAAGCCGGTCAGGACGATGCCGAGCAGCAACGGGATGCCGAACAGGAGTTCCAGCGCGATCGCCGCGCCGATGAGCTCGGCGAGATCGCAGGCCGCGATCGCCAGTTCGCACAGGATCCACAGGAACAGCCGCGTCGGCCGCCGGTAGCGGGCGCGGCAGGCCTGGGCGAGGTCGAGCCTCGAGACGATGCCGAGCTTCGCCGCCAGCGCCTGCAGGAACATCGCGAGCAGGTTCGACAGGACGATGACCGACAGCAGCTGGTAGCCGAATGCCGAGCCGCCGCCCAGACCGGTGGCCCAGTTGCCGGGGTCCATGTAACCGACCGCGACCAGGTAGCCCGGCCCTGCGAAGGCAAAGGCCTTGCGCCAGAAGCCCGCCGGCACCGGTACCGACGCGCCCGTCGGCGGCGCCAGCGGCGCTGCCGGTCCGACGGCACCTCCGGCCGCGGCGGACGCGGCCGAAGGCGGTGGTGGAGGGGGTGGCGGCACGGCCGCCGGTCAGCGCTTCGCCGACCGCGACTTGGCCGATCCGTTGGAGCCGACGTCCGGCGCCTGGCCCATGTCCTGGCCGGTGATGCGACCGGCCCCCGGACCGGCGCCGAGATCGGCCCCGGTGGTGGCGTCGTTGGCGAGGTCGGACAGGGTACGCTGGGCCAGCTTCAGCGACGCCGTCTGCTCGGCCCTGCTGAGCTTCACGGACGGCGCGCCGTCGCCCTCGCCGGCCGGCATCACCTGCTCGAGATCGTCGACCCGCTGCCACTGCGCGCCGCTGTTCCACGGACCGCTCGAGTCGCCCTCGCCCTGCGAGGTGTTGACGTAGATGTCGGCGAACGGCCCGACCCCCGGCAGCTTGCCCGGCGGGAAGTTGTCGGCGATCGAGTAGAGCGCCTTCTCGAACGACTTCTGGTGGGCGATCTCGCGGGTCATCAGGAAACCGAGCGCGTCCTTGATGCCGGGATCGTCGGTGATGTTGATCAGCCTCTCGTAGATGATCTTGGCGCGACTCTCGGCAGCGATGTTGGAACGCAGGTCGCAGGTCGGATCACCGCGCGAATCGATGTAGGCGGCCGTCCACGGCACGCCCGACGAATTGGTGAGCGACGGCCCGCCGCCGAACAGGATGGCCTGGGTGTGGCTGTCGCCGCCGGCGGTGAGCGAGCGGTAGAGCTCGGCCTCCTGCATCGCCGCCTCGCTGAGCTGCGCCTTCACGCCCTTGTTGAGCATGGCGACGATCGAGCCGATGACCTCGAGATGGCTGAGCTCCTCGGTGGCGATGTCGAGGAGCATGTCCTTGCGGCCGGGGTCGTCCTCGGCCAGGCCCTGCGTGAAGTAGCGCATCGCGGCGGCGAGCTCGCCATCGGGCCCGCCGAACTGCTCCAGCAGCAACGACGCCAGCGCCGGGTTCGTCTCGCCGACCCGCACCGTGTACTGCAGCCTCTTGTTGTGAATGAACATCCAGGACACTCCCTCGTCGGTGGCGCTGCAAAAGACAGCACCGGGTCGAACGAGCGGAGGCGGCAGCGAGTTGCCGGTCGAGGCCTTTTGAATCGCCGGGCGCCTACTGCATCGAGGCGACGTGCTGCAGGTGTTGCTTCAGCGTCGGCAGCATCTCGGCCGCGAATTGCTTCATGCGGGCGTTGTCACCACCGCGGGCATAGGCCTCGAACAGGCCGACCGCCTCGACGTGGGCGTCGTGCTGCGCCTTCAGGTAGGCCTGGTCGAAGCCCGTGCCGGCACGCTTGGTGAGATCGTCGAGGATGGCCTGGTGCCGGATGTCGAGCTTCTCCGCCGGCGGCGTCAGCCCGGCCTCGGTCACCGCCTGCTTGAACCTGGCTGCCGCCCGGGTGTGGTCGGCGACCATCTGGTTGGCGAAAGCCTTGACCTTGTCGTTGCCCGACTTGGCGAGGGCGAGCTTGCTGCTCTCGACCTCGAACAGGTTCGACGCCGCCGTCGTGGCCACGAACGAGCCGGTGGCCGGCGTGGCCGGGGCCGCCGCCGTGCTGGGCGGGTCGGCCGCGATGGCCGGGGTAACGGCAAGGGCGGCCAGCGGCACGGCCAGCGACAGCAGCGCGAAGGTCTTGGCGATCGTCATGGGTCTCTCCGGTTGGGAACGGGGACCTGGCGCATGTCGGGGCGCAGGCATGCGTTGCAATGCCGCCCGATGGAGCGGCGTTGCGCGCGATCGCCTGGAAAATCCCCGGGCGTGCGGTCGAGCGTGCCTTACCGGCTCGACAGCCTGATCAGCCCCTCGAGGTCGAGGATCACGATGGTGCGGCGGGTCGAGCGGATCAGGCGCTGGCCCTCGAGCAGCTGCAGGCTGGTCGTGACGCTGGGACGGCGGACGCCGAGGATCTCGGCCAGCGCATCGTGCGTGAAGGTCAGCTGCCGGCCACCCAGCCGCTGCGATGCCTGGACCAGCCAGCGCGCCAGGCGCTCGACGATCGTGGCGCGGCCGCTGTACGACGCGGTCTCCATGATCTGCCGCATCGCCTCGCCGGCATGGTCCAGCAGGTGGCGGCGCAGCGGCGCGTGGAACTCGGCCAGCCGCCGCAGGCGCATCGCCGGAAGGCGCCACGCCGCGCCGGGCGCTTGCACCACGGCCTCGCTGCCGGCGGTGATGTCGCCCAGCAGCAGGCCTGGGGCCGTCATGCCGTCGCGTCCCACCGTCGCGATCTCGATGCGCGTGCCGCGCGTGTTGCCGGCGAACAGCGAGATCAGGCCCTCGACAGGGAAATAGACATCGCCGGTCGGCTTGCCCGGAGACTGCAGCCGCTCACCCGCGCGCAGTTCGACGCGCTCGAGCGACGGCACCACCAGGCCGCGGCTCGACTCGTCGAGACCGTCGAGCACGGCGTTGCCCAGCGGTTCGACCGCCACCGACGGCGGCGGCGATCCCGCCATCTGGCGCAACGCCAGTTCGAACTGCATCGGCTCGATCGGCTTGCCGAGCTGCGGGGCGTGGCGGAATTCCTCGGGAATCAGCGCGTGCGGGCTCGAGTAGGCGCTGAGGAACACGAACGGCAGCCCGCGCGAGGCCAGCACCTCGCAGATCGGGTAGCTCGGTTCGCCGGCGAGATCGATGTCGATGATCGCACCCTGGATCGGCGCTTCCGCCAACAGGGCAAGGCCGGTCTCGACCGTGGGCACGGCGCCGGCGACGTCGTAGCCGCAGCGGCGGACGAAATCCCCGACTTCCTGGGCCATCAGGTAGTTGTCTTCGGCGATCAGGAAGCGCGGGCGCGAGGCGAGGGTAGCGGTCATGCGAACTCCGGGTCGGGGGTCGGCGCAAACCGGGCCAACAAGCTGCATACCGTACCCTGTCTCGTGCAATAGTTCCAGACCGGTGCAATCGGCACATCCGGTACTGGCAGGCACCATGCAGCGCGCAACGCGCATCGGCGGTCACCGTTTTGTCGCCCACCATGACCGAGATCTCCTGGAAAGCCCTGATGCGCGAGCGCTCGGCCCGTCACCTCGTGGCCGGCCTCGTTCCCGCCGACGAAGCGGCCGGCGGCGCGGCCTCGCTGAAACTCCGCGCCGCGCTGCTGGCGCGGCTGGCGCGCGCACTGCGGCTGGCCGAGTTCTACGCCCTCGTCGACCTGCCGGCGCGCAGCGGCCACGAGATTCGGTGCGCGCTCGGGCGCGAGGCCGACGCGGTGAAGCTGGCCGACGCGGTCGGCGCCGAGCCCGCCGCCGCCGAGCCGGGGTGGGCCAGCGTCCGCCGTTTCCGCTTCGACGCCGCCGCCGAAGCCGCGATCACCGCGACCCTGCAGTCGCGCGCCTCGATCCGTCGCACGCGCAAGAAGCGCGCGGCCAACGTCCTGTAGCGATCCCGGCGCGTTCGCCAGGATCGTTGCAACCGTTCGCCTCGGCCGCGCGTCGTCGCCCGAGGAGGTGGTCGGCATGAAGGCATTGGTCTGGCACGGCAAGGAGGATGTTCGCTGCGACACGGTCAGCGATCCCGGCATCGAGGATGCGCGCGATGCCATCATCAAGGTCACCAGTTGCGCGATCTGCGGCTCGGACCTGCACCTCTTCCACAATCTCATCCCGGCGATGCTGCCCGGCGACATCCTCGGCCACGAGAGCATGGGCGAGGTCGTCGAAGTCGGCAGCGAGGCCGGCCACAAGCTGCGCAAGGGCGACCGCGTGGTCATCCCCTTCACCATCTGGTGCGGCGAGTGCGGCCAGTGCCGGCGCGCCAACTACTCCCTGTGCGAGCGCTCGAACCGCAAGAAGGCGCTGGCCGACAAGGTGTTCGGCCACGCCACCGGCGGGTTGTTCGGCTACACGCACCTGACCGGGGGCTATCCCGGCGGCCAGGCCGAGTACCTGCGCGTGCCGTTCGCCGACACCACGCACGTCAAGGTGCCGGACGGCATTCCCGACGAGAAGCTGCTGTTCCTGAGCGACATCCTGCCGACCGGGTGGCAGGCGGCGCAGCAATGCGACATCGAACCCGGCGACACGGTCGCGGTGTGGGGCTGCGGTCCGGTCGGCCAGATGGCGATCCGCAGCGCCCTGCTGCTGGGCGCGGGACAGGTGGTGGCGATCGACCGCCTGCCCGAGCGCCTGTCGATGGCCGCGGCGGCCGGTGCCATCCCGATCGACTTCTCGACCGACAGCGTGGTCGCGCGCCTCGACGACCTGACCGACGGCAAGGGGCCGCAGCGTTGCATCGACGCGATCGGCAGCGAGAGCCATGTCGGGCTGTCCCACCCCGACTCGCTGCTCGACCGCGCCAAGCAGATGATGCTGCTCGAGAACGACCGGCCGCACGCGCTACGCGAGATGATCTACGTCTGTCGTCCCGGCGGCACGCTGTCGATCGTCGGCGTCTACACCGGGCTGGTCGACAAGATCCCGCTCGGGCTGGCGATGAACAAGGGCCTGACCTGGCGCATGGCGCAGACCCACGTCGCGCGCTGGACCGACGACCTCCTGCACCGCATCGAGGACGGCCAGCTCGACCCGTCCTTCGTCATCACCCACGTCGCCGGGCTGGAAGACGGGCCGGCAATGTACACGACGTTCCGCAACAAGCAGGACAACTGCATCAAGGTCGTTCTCAAGCCGTGAGGAACTCCATGTCCATCGCCCAGGGACTTTCGCGATTCGCCGACCGCGCCCGCTCGCCGGGAGACCCGCACGTCCTCGAGACCGGTCCGAGTTCCCTGCAACCGTCCGACCGGCTGGCCCGCGCACTCGGCTGGTTCAGCCTCGCGCTCGGCGCCGCCGAGGTCCTGGCGCCCGGTCGGGTCGCGCGCTGGCTCGGTCTCGAGGGCAAGGAAGGGCTGGTGCGCGCCTACGGCGTGCGCGAGGTCATGGCCGGCGTTCCGACGCTGTCGGTCGACAAGCAGGCCGGCCTCGCCAGCCGCGTTGCCGGCGACGTCATCGACATCGCCACGCTCCTGCCGGCGCTGCGCGCCAGCAACCCGCGGCGCGGCAATGCCGCCCTGGCGCTGACCGCGGTCGCCGCCGTGACGGTGCTGGACTGCCTCGCGCTACAGGCGGTGCGGCAGGCCGCGCGGCGCCCGGCCGGTCCCGCACGCGACTACAGCGACCGCAGCGGCCTGCCGCGCGGCGTCGAGGCGTCGCGCGGCCTCGCCCGCGCCGCCGGGTAGCGAGCGCGTCGGGGTCACAGGAACGGCTTGCCGCCGGTGACCGCGACGGTCGCGCCGGACACGTAGCTCGACAGCGGGTCCGCCAGCATGACGTAGGCGGTGGCGAGTTCCGCCGGCTGGGCCGCCCGCTTCATCGGCACGTTGCCGCCGAAACTGGCGACCGTCTCGGGCGGCATCGTCGCGGGGATCAGCGGTGTCCACACCGGGCCCGGTGCCACCGCGTTGACGCGGATGCCGCGCTCGGCCAGCAACTGCGCAAGGCCGGCGGTGAAGTTCTGGATGGCACCCTTGGTCGTGGCGTAGGGCAGCAGCGTCGGGTTGGGGAAGTCGGCGTTGATCGACGCGGTGTTGACGATGCAGCCGCCCTTCTCCATGTGCGGCACCGCCGCCCTGGCGAGGTAGAACATGGCGTGGATGTTGACCCGGAAGGTCATGTCCCATTCGGCCTCGTCGATCTCTTCCAGCGACTTGAAGGTCGCCTGGTGGGCGGCATTGTTGACGAGGATGTCGAGCCCGCCGAGTTCGCGCACGGCCCGGTCGACCAGGGCGCGGCAATGCGAGGGATCGGCGATGTCCCCGGCGACCAGCACGCAGCGTCGTCCCTCCTTCTCGACCCAGCGCGCGGTCTCGCGCGCATCCTCGTCCTCGCACAGGTAGCTGACCAGGAGGTCGGCGCCCTCGCGCGCGTAGGCGATGCAGACCGCGCGCCCGATGCCGCTGTCACCGCCGGTGATCAGCACGCGGCGGCCCGCGAGCCGCCCCGAGCCGCGATAGGAGCTCTCGCCATGGTCGGGCCGCGGCGACATCGCGTCGGTGGTGCCGGGCCTTTCCTGCTGCTGCGGCGGCTGCTGCCGTCGGGTCTCGGTGTTCATGGGCGTCTCCTGCGCCGCGACGGCGGCGAACGTGGCATGCCGTCGGAGCGAGCGGTGCCGGTGCTCGATCAATGCGGTGCCGGACGTCGAGTTACCGCCCCACTGCGAATTCGGTCGCGGCAGAAAACGTTCGCCGGATGTAACGGCTCGGTCGCCCCCGCATTGAGCTTCGAGCGAGCGGAGGCGTTCTGGATGGCAGGGCGTCGATACACGGGGAGCAGGACAAGGCCCTGCAGGGGCGCGCTGCGGGCCTGCGACCGACACGCGCCATCTCTCTGCAACCAAGGACCGAGACGGAGGACGATATGGCAAGATACTCGAGCAACGATCGCGAGCGTGACGACCGCGGACGGTTCATGAGCGACGACGACGACGACCGCCGCGGCGGCTATCGCGGCTCCAGCTCGGGCAGCCGCTCGCGCAGCCGCGACGATGACGACGACGATCGCGGTGGCCGCGGTCGCGGGCGCGGCGGCTGGTTCGGCGACTCCGAGGGTCACTCGGAAGCGTCCCGGCGCGGCTGGGAAGATCGCGACGATCGCGGCAACGGCGGCGGCGGCTACTCGCGCAGCCGCTACGACGACGACGACGACCGTCGTGGCTATCGCTCCAGCAGCAGCCGCTCGCGCAGCCGCTACGACGACGACGACGACGATCGCGATCGTCGCGGGCGCCGCCGCGGTGGCTGGTTCGGCGACTCCGAGGGCCATTCGGAGGCGGCACGCCGCGGCTGGGACAATCCCGACCACGGCGACAGTGGCTGGTACGGCGATTCCGAGGGCCATTCGGAGGCCTCGCGCCGCGGCTGGGACAACCCGCGCCACGGCCGTAGCGGCTGGTTCGGCGACTCCGAGGGCCATTCCGAGGCGTCGCGGCGCGGCTGGGACAATCCCCGCCACGGGCGCAGTGGCTGGTACGGCGATCCCGAGGGCCACTCGCGCGCGGCCCGGCGCGGCTGGGACGAGGATGACGACCGTCGCAGCGGTCGCGGCCGCGGCCGCTACTAGCTTCGGCCCCGGTGACGGAGCGGGACGGCCCGGCGGGCCGTCCCGCTTTTTCGTGCCCGCAGTGAGTTCAATCGCGTACGGCAACTCGCTTGGCGGGGCCGCATTGCTTCGATGCGTTCGGACCGACGCGCACTGGTCCGGCTATCCGGCGAGCTTGCTCGGCAAGCGCAAGTCTTCCCCCATCGC
This sequence comes from uncultured Reyranella sp., assembly GCA_964420105.1. Lineage (GTDB taxonomy): Bacteria > Pseudomonadota > Alphaproteobacteria > Reyranellales > Reyranellaceae > Reyranella. The sequence continues at coordinate 40,497 of CAYQRL010000012.1, read as the reverse complement.
CGGGTCGCGGCGGCCCACCCGGTCCTTCCCCATCGGGTGGGTCGCTTCGCGCCAGGCCTGGTCGTCCGGCAACACCAGGGGCAATGCCTTGTCGGGACCGCGCCTTCCCGTCCGTCTTCCAACTGAAGACGGAGGCAGCGGATGAAGATTTCCTACGGTTGGATCGTGGTCGCCGCCGGCGGGGTGCTGGGATGCGGCGCCGCGGGCGCGGTGTTTTCCCTCGCCGTGTTCCTCCAGCCCGTGGCCGACGACACCGGCTGGTCGCGAACCGGCGTCTCCACCGCCATGACCATCGTGTTTCTGGCCATGGGCATCGCCTCGTTCGGCTGGGGCGCGCTGTCGGACCGCTTCGGGCCGCGCCCGGTCGTGGTCGGTGGCGCCGTCCTGCTCGGCCTCGGGCTGCTGCTGGCCAGCCGCGCCACCAGCCTGCTCGAGTTCCAGTTGCTCTACGGCCTCGCCGTCGGTGGCTCGGCCGGCGCGATCTTCATTCCCGCGATTTCCACAGTGACCGGCTGGTTCGAGAAGAACCGCGGCCTCGCCGTTTCCCTGGTCTCGGCCGGCATGGGCATGGCGCCGATGACGGTCTCGCCGATCGCGAGCTGGCTGATCGGCATCCACGAGTGGCGCACCGCGCAGGCGATCATCGCGGTGGCCTGCTGGGTGGTCCTGGTCCCGGTCGCCCTGCTGGTCGCGCGACCGCCGGCCGTGATCGACCCGCGCGAGCGGATCGCCGCCGCGCCGGGCATCGACGCCGGGCCGACGGCGCGCGAGGACCTGTCGGTGGGCGACGCCCTGCGTTCGCCGCAGTTCATCGTCCTGTCGCTGACCTACTTCTGCTGCTGCGCCACCCATTCAGGGCCGATCTTCCACACCGTCAGCTACGCCGTCGCCTGCGGCCTGCCGCTGATGGCGGCGGTCTCGATCTACAGCGTCGAGGGGCTGGGCGGCCTGCTCGGCCGCGTCGTGTTCGGCATCGCCGGCGACCGCTTCGGCGCCAAGCGCGTGCTGGTGATCGGCCTGCTCGCCCAGGCGCTGGGTGCCGGCGCCTACTTCTTCGTGCGCGACCTCGCCGGGTTCTACGCCGTCGCCGCGATCTTCGGCCTGATCTACGGCGGCATCATGCCCCTCTACGCCGTGATCGCCCGCTCCTACTTCCCGATGCGGATCATGGGCACGATCCTGGGCGCCTCGACCATCTTCTCGAGCCTCGGCATGGCGTTGGGGCCGGTGGTCGGCGGCTGGATCTTCGACACCACCGGCAGCTACGGCTGGCTCTACCTCGCCTCGTTCGGCATCGGCCTCGGCGCCATGGCGATCGCGATGCTGTTCCCGCCCTACCCGGCGCAGCCGGCGCTGACGGCGGCGGCGCCTACTCGGTGACGACGCCGCAGATGATGCGGTCGCCGGCGTTGCCGGCCGGGTCCGACCGGTAGTCGTCCTTGCCGGCATGGATCACGATTGCCGAGCCGTCGGCGTCGAACAGCGAGTTGGGCTGGCCCTTGGCCAGGGTGACCATCGGGTTTGCGACCTCGATCACCAGCTCGCCGCTGCCCGGGATGTGGAGGTTCGGCATGTCGCCGGCATGACTGCCTTCCCTGGCCTCCAGCCCGTGCTTGTGGCCGGCCGGGTTGAAGTGCGGGCCGGCGCTGGTGAAGGGCGGCTCGCACTTGCCGACGGCGTGGATGTGGAAGGCGCGCTCGCCCGGCGGCGCGCCCTTCAGCGCCAGGCGGATCAGCACGCCGTTGGTCGCCTGCACCAGCCGGACCTCGCCGACCTCCTTGCCCTGGGCGTCCTTGAGCGTGGCCTTCGCGATCTGCGCCTGCGCCGGCACGGCCAGCGCCGCGACGCCGAGGGCAGACAGGCACAGCATACGTGCGACGTTCACGACCGCCTCCGCGTTGGACTTCGAGGCTCCCTACATAGCACGCGCGGCGGCGGCGCGCGCGACGCGCCGCTGGATCATCCCGATCACGGCGAAAGCGGCCTGCAGCGGGATGCCGAACAGCACGATGCCGAGCGCGAACAGGACCAGCCGGTCGCCGAGCTCGGGCAGGTGCTCGGCCTCGCGCAGGATCACGGTGATGGCCTCGGTCACGCCGATCGCCGCGCCGGCGCTCGACGACATCACCAGCACGAAGAAGGCGCGCGTGACGTTGGGCAGGAACAGGATTGCGCCGTGCGTGGTGCCGGCGCGCAGGTGGCGCAGCGCGTCGAACGCGGCATCGCCGACGTAGGCCGCCGAGTAGGGCACCAGCGACAGGGCGACGGTCATCACCCCCGACAGGCCGAACGGGCGGCCGAACAGCGTGGCGTCGCGCGGCAACGCGTTGAGCAGGAAGAACATCACCACGAAGGTCGGCGCGGCGCGCATCAGCGACACCAGCGAGACGCTGACGCCGGCGACGACGCCGCCGGCCAGCCGCCCCAGCGCCAGCACGGCGCCCAGTGCCAGGCCGAGCGCGAGCGCGATCGCGGCGATCTCGAAATTGACCACCATGCCGCCCAGGAAACGCGGCAGGAAATCGCCGGACAGGCCGTTCACGAGCTGGTTCATACCGTCACCGTCCGGCGCTCGAGCCAGCGCTGCAGCCGGCCGCACAGCCAGACCACGACCATCACCACGACGGTGTAGAACACCAGCAGGATCGTGTAGGTCGTCGCCCGCCCGCTCGAGAACGACGTGATGTCGGTGAGGGTGCTCAGCAGTTCCGGCGCCCCGATGAAGCTGGCGATCGGCGTACCCTTGGCGGCGTTGACGAGGAAGGCCACGATCTGCGTCGCCGAGCGGCCGACGGCGCGGCCGAACAGGCCGGCGCCCGACGCGCCCTCGGCGCGCAGGCTCCACATCGCCTCGCCGATCGCCTGCCCGGCATTGGCGCCGTTGGTCAGGCCGAGCGCGACGATGGCCGCGCCGAGCAGCACCGGCGTGGAGACGACGAACAGGCCGTGGGCGATCGCCGCGGCGATCACCAGGGTCAGCACGATCGGCGACGACTGCAGCGTCATGGTGGCCAGCCGCGCCGGCCAGCGCAGGACCAGCGCGCGCGCACCCATGGCGGCGCCGAGCAGCAGCGCGAAGACCAGCGTCGCCGCGAGCGCGCCGGCGATCAGGACCAGCGTGTAGGCGACGCCGTCCTGGAACAGCGACCACGCCGGCACGGTCTTGAGCATCGGCAGCTGCAGGTCGACCCCGGTCCGCTTCTCGACCCAGTCCTCGACCGCGCTGACGTCGGGCGCGAACGCCGTGGGCTGCAGCGCGGCCTTGAGCGGTGGCAGCACGCAGGCGGGATCGCGGCTGCCCTCGGCGGTGTTGCAGGCCGGCCGGCGCCACACCTGCTGCTGCTCGGTGAGGAAGCCGAGGCCGATGCTGTGCAGCCGTCCGATGTCGATGAACAGCCCGTCGCGGTGGAACACCTGGCTGATCAGGTCGAGCGCGCGGGCCAGCTCGGTGGTTCCCTGGCGGGCCACGGCCATGCCCCACGGCACCTGGGCGAAGCCGAACTTCTGGGTGTAGCGGGCACGAAAGTCGGGATCGGTGAAGTACTTGGCGAAGAAGCTGTCGTCCTGCGCGGCCAGCGTGCAGGTGCGATCCCTGAGCCGGTCGGGCAGCACGCCCGCCTCGTCGAACAGCATCAGGCGCCCGCCCTGCGACACCAGGTCGGCGTTGGAGCCGTTGCCGACCGTGACGCAGACCGTGCGTCCGGGCAGGTCGAGCATGCTGGCCACCGGCAACTCGCGCGGCCCGACCACGGTCGTCTCCGAGCGATAATAGTGCGGCCGGATGAAGCGCACCTGCCGGTCACGCTGCGTGTTGTGCCCCATGGTGGCGATCACGAGGTCGGCGCGGTCCTCGGCCAGCATCGGCACGCGCGTCGCGGCGTTGACGCGCACGAACTCGACCTGGACGCCCAGCATCCGGCCGATCGCCTCGGCGACGTCGACCTCGTACCCCATGCGCTTGTCGTCCTTGCGCTCGGCGAACAGCGGGTAGTAGTCGCGGACCCCGACCCGGATACGCTTGGCGCAGAGCACCTGGACCAGGCGGTCGATGCCCGGCTGCTGGCACTCGGCCGGCACCTTCCTGCGCGCCTCGGCCAGCAGGCTGGCCAGCGCCGCGTCGGGCGTCTCGGCCCTGAGCGGCGCACCGGCCAGCACCGCGAGGAGGATCACGGCCGCCAGCCGGAGCAGCCGCTTCATCCCCGCGCTCCGATCCGGGCGATCTCGATCACGTTGACCTCGCCGAAGCAGTAGGGACCGAAGCGGTGCAGCGTCCGGCCAAGCTCCGCCGACAGCACCGACGGGGTCATCCGCGCCATCTTCTCCTCCGGGATCCCGGCCAGGATCGACTGCACGACCGCCATGGTCATGCCGCGCTCGCGCAGCATCTCGCGCGTGCGATCGACGTCGACGAAGGCGTTGTGGGTGATCACGGCTGAGCCGCCCGGCAGCAGGTGCGCATCCAGCCCCTCGATGAAGCGGTCGAGCAGCGCCCGGCCGCTGTTGCCGCCGGCGCTCCAGGTCGCGCGGCGGCCCAGCACCTCGCGGCGCTCCATCGGGAAATGCGGCAGGTTGGCGACGATCAGGTCGAAGCGGCGGCCGGCGACCGGCTGCCACATGTCGCCCTTGTGGAGTTCGGACGATTCGCCGTGACCGAGTTCGGCCAGCAGCAGCATGCCGGACTGGATGGCGTCTTCCTCGATGTCGATGCCGCACAGGGAGGCGGCACCCATCTCGCCCAGCGCCGCCAGGACGACGCCGCTGCCCGAGCCGATCTCCAGCGCCGCCGCGCCGCGCACCCGGTCGGCGCGCGCCTGCAGGGCATGGATCAGGGCCGCGGTGTACTCGCTGGGGCGCAGCGCGGCGAGGCGCAGGGCCTCGGTGGGATCGGGGGCTGGTTTGGGGTGGGCCAATTGTATCTCCGTGCCGGCCCGTCTTATGCCGCACCGAGTCGCCGAACCAGCGCAGATGCCACCGGATCGGAGGGATAGGCGACCAGCAGTTCGCGGTAGCGGACCAGCGCCTCCGCGAAGTCCTCGCGGGCCAGCGCCTCGTAGGCGTGCCGCGTCATCCGCGCGAGTTCCAGGACCTCGGGCGACGGTTCGAGCGACGGGTCGTCGGTACCGTAGACGCCGAGCAATTCGTAGATCGGCACCTTGGAGCGCCGGCCCTTGACCGTTACCTCGTCGATCGGGCGCACGCACAGCAGCTGGCCGGCCTCCTTGAAGACGGCGTGACTGATGCAGACCTGGGTGTGGAATTCCTTGTTGGTGCCCTCGAGCCGTGCGGCGATGTTCACGCCGTCACCCATCACGGTGTAGCTCATGCGCTCGCGCGAGCCGATGTTGCCGACCAGGACCGCGTCGCTGTGGATGCCGATGCGGACGCGCAGCGGATGCTGGCCCGCCGCCTTCCAACCGGCGTTGAGCCCCTCCATGCCGCGCAGGATGCGCATCGCCGAGACGCACGAGCGCCAGGCATGGTCGTCGAGCAGCGCCGGCGCGCCCCAGAACGCCATGACGCCGTCGCCGATGAACTTGTCGATCGTGCCATGCTCCTGGTCGACGGTCCGGGTCACCAGCTCGAGGTAGGCCGACACCTGCAGCAGCAGTTCCTGCGACGGCACCACCTCCGACAGGGTCGAGAAGCCCTCGAGGTCGGAGAAGAAGATGGTGAGGAAGCGGCTGTGCCCGCCCAGTTCCAGCTTCTGCTCGGAGTGCAGCAGCTGGTTGACCAGGCCGACCGGCACGAACGACGCGAAGGACTTGATCGCCGCGTCGAGCGTCTCGATCGCGCGCGCCAGCACCGAGATCTCGCGGATCGGCGAATCGACCGGCGGCAGCGGCTCGCTGGTCAGCTCCTGGATGCGGCCGACCTTGTAGGCGAGCTTCTCCAGTGGCGCGGCGACCACGCCGGTCAGGTAGTGGATGACCAGGATCTCGAGGACCAGGGCGAGCAGGCCGAACGCCGCCAGCCGCATGTTGTTCTCCTGGAACACCCCGGTGAAGTCGTCCATCGGCGTGATGATGAACAGCTGCCAGCTCTTGCCGAACTCGGGGGCCAGCGAGCCGATGCTGCCGATGTACTCGCGGCCCTGGTAGGTGAAGGTGAACAGGTCCTGGCTGTTGCGCGGCCGCGCGCTGTAGGCCAGCGCCGGCAGCTCCGAATCGAGCGAGGTGACGTGGCGCAGCTCGAGCCGGCCCTTCACCGTGTCGTAGGTTTTCGATCCGTCGGAGGCGGCGATGACGCGGCTCTGGCCGTCGAGAATGAAGCTGACCGTGCCGGGGCTGATGCGGCGCTGCTGCAGGTAATCGCCGAGACCGGCCAGCGTGATGTCGACGGCGGCGACGCCGCGCAGTTCGCCGTTGTCGTAGAACGGCGCCGCCACGGTGAAGCCGATCAGGCCCAGCGCGGCGAAGATGTCGGGATCGGAGATGGTCTCGCTGCCGGCCTCGGCGGCGCTGCGGTACCACAGCCGGGTGCGCGGATCGTAGGCCGTCGGCCCCTTGCTCTCGCCGACGTTGACCAGTTCCTCGTTGATGAACAGGTAGGTGTCGATCAGTTCCTCGCCGCGCTGCGGCACGATCCAGCGGTAGGCATAGCGCGTCGAGGGCGGCGGCAGCCGGTCGTGGATCTTGACGGTCGGATCGATACGGCGGGTCTGCCGGAAGCTGCCGTCGTTGAGGCCGACGTAGACGCTGACGATGCGGTCGCTGTGCATCAGCACCGACTGGAAGTACGGGAAGCAGCGGTTGTCGGCGTAGAAGTCGGGGTACTGGCCGCCGATCGCGGCGGCGGCCCGGACCAGCGACTTGATCGGCGTGAAGTCCGACTGGATGTTGTCGATCGCGTCGAAGCGGAAGCGCTCGACCAGGGCCTTGGCGTTCGACCGCGCCAGCTTGTCGTTCGACAGGTAGGTGACGGCGATGATGGTGACGAAGACCGGAACCGTCAGGACGGCGAACGCCGTCAGGATGCTCGGCTTCAGCCGCACATTGCGAAAAATTGTCATCAATCGTGCAGTTTCGGGCCGCGATCCGGCCTTGGGCGACGGGTGATTAATCGTACCCGATACTGCCTGCAGCGTCCATGAAGGAGCCGCGCCGGAATGGTAACGTCTATTGCGGCGGGTGCCGCCGATGCCAGTCAGTCGCCTGCTGGAAAGCGTCGCCCGCCGCCAGCACCCCGGCCTCGTCGAAGGCGCGGCCGACCAGCTGGAAGCCGACCGGGACGCCGTCCGCCGTCATGCCGCCGGGCACGGTCAGGCTGGGATGACCCGTCATGTCGAGCGGCGCGGTGTAGCGCAGGCGGGCAGCGATGCCCTCCGGCGTGCGCGTGCGCATCGCCGCCAGCGACGGCGCGGCAACGCCCATCACCGGCAGCAGCAGCAGGTCGAGCGTGTCGAGCAGCGCGTCGAGCTCGCCCTTGACCCGCGCCCGCACCAGCTGCAGCCGCGCCAGCTCGAGCGCCGACAGGCCGCGGCCGAGATCGAGCAGCCCGGCCAACTCGGCGCCGTACTCGCCGCGCCGCGCCGGGAAAGTTGCCTCGTGCGCCAGCGCCGCCTCGACGCCGCACATCGCCAGCCAGCCGGCGGCCGCCTTGTCGAGGTCGGGCAGCATGACGTCGACCAGCCGCGCGCCCGCCGCCTTGAGCACCTCGACGGCGTGCTCGACCGTGCGCCGCGAGTCGTCGTCGAGGCCGACCAGGTTGCGCGGCACGCCGAGGCGCTTGCCGGCGATGCCGCCCGCCAGCGCCGCGGCGTAGTCGGGGACCGCGACCGGCGCGGCGGTCGGATCGTCGGGATCGGCGCCGGCGATGGCGCCGAGAACGTGGGCGCAGTCGCGCGCGCTGCGGCACATCGGCCCGACATGGTCGAGCGACTCGGCCAGCGGGAAGACGCCGGCGCGGCTGACGCGGCCCCAGGTCGGCTTGAGACCGGTGACGCCGTTCATGGTCGAGGGAAAGCGGATCGATCCGCCGGTGTCGGAGCCCAGCGAGGCGGCGCACAGGCCGGCCGCGGTCGCCACGCCCGATCCCGACGACGACACGCCGGTCCAGTAGGCGGCGTTCCACGGGTTGACCGGCGGTGTCACGCTCGGGTGGTGAACGCCGTAGGCGCCCTCGGTCATCTGGAGCTTGCCGAGGATCACCGCGCCGGCATCCTTGAGACGGCGGACCACGGTCGCGTCGCGCGACGGCACGTGGGCGCGCCGGATCGACATGCCGGCAGCGGTGGCCACGCCCTCGGTGTCGCACAGGTCCTTGACCGCGATCGGCACGCCGTGCAGCGGTCCGCGCACGCGGCCCGCCGCCCGCTCGGCATCGCAACGCGCCGCGTCGGCGAGCGCGCGTTCCGGCGTCACGGTGGCGTAGGACTTGAGGTCGGGATCGAGGGTGGCGATGCGCTGCAGCAGCGCGGTCGCGAGATCGACGGAGGACAGCGCCCGCGTCTCCAGGAGACGGGCGGCCTCGTCGAGGGAAAGGTAGTGAAGGGGGGCCGGCATGATCCGGCCATGTTCGCCGCGATGGGCGCGGCGCTCAAGAGCCGCCGCCGCGTGCCTTCCGCAGAAGGACACGCCGCGGCGAAAACCCTTGGCTGCGTTGCGCTACTCGGTCTTCAGGTTGACGGCAGCCGAGCGGCCGCGCTCCGTCGCGATCTCGTAGCTGACCTTCTGGCCTTCGTTCAGGCCGTTCAGGCCTGCCCGCTCAACCGCGCTGATGTGAACGAAAACGTCCTTCCCACCTTCGCTCGGCTGGATGAACCCAAAACCCTTGGTTGCATTGAACCACTTAACGGTACCGGTCGGCATAGTGTCTCTCTCCTTGCCTATCAAACATACGTCCACGCGTGGGCCGCGCCATGCTTGGTACGGTCCACGACAACTCTCGGAAGTTGGGTTTCAGGTGGGGTAGGTCCGAAGCGGTGCTCGGGCTGGGCCGCCAAGAAAGGCCAGTTCGCAAAGTCGTAGGGGCGCATATGGGGCCCCAACGCCCGGGATTCAAGTTGGTTGCCCAAATTCGCGAGGCCAACCGGGCGTGAGGCCGCTCACATCGTCGCGCCGATCTTCCACGGTTCGAACTCGTCGTCGCCGATGCCGAGCAGTTCGGACCTCGTCTTCTCGCCCGACGCCGTGCGCAGGATCAGGTCGAAGATGCGCCGGCCGTTCTGCTCGATCGTCTCTTCGCCGTCGACGATGGTGCCGCAGTTGATGTCCATGTCGTCGGTCATGCGCCGGTACAGCGCGCTGTTGGTGGCGAGCTTGAGCGACGGCGTCGGCTTGCAGCCGAACACGCTGCCGCGGCCGGTGGTGAAGCACAGCACGTTGGCGCCGCCCGCCACCTGGCCGGTCGCCGACACCGGATCGTAGCCCGGCGAATCCATGTAGACGAAGCCCTTGGCGGTGATCGGCTGGGCGTACTCGTAGACGTCGACCAGGTTGGTCGTGCCGCCCTTGGCGACCGCGCCCAGCGACTTCTCGAGGATGGTGGTGAGGCCGCCGGCCTTGTTGCCCGGCGACGGGTTGTTGTTCATCTCGCCGCCGGTACGGGCGCAATGATCCTCCCACCAGCGGATCCGCTTCACGATCTTCTCGCCGACCTCGCGGCTCGCCGCGCGCCGCGTCAGCAGGTGCTCGGCGCCGTAGATCTCCGGCGTCTCCGACAGCACCGCGGTACCGCCGTGGCGGACCAGAAGGTCGACCGCCGCGCCCAGCGCCGGGTTGGCCGAAATGCCCGAGTAGCCGTCCGAGCCGCCGCACTGCAGGGCGAGAATGAGTTCGCTGGCCGGGATCGGCTCGCGCGTCACGGCGTTGGCCGCGGGCAGCAGTTCTTTCAAGAAACCCACTGCCTTGGCCACGGTCTTGGCGACCCCTCCCTCGTCCTGGATGGCGAGCGGGATCATCTTCGGCCCTTCCACGAGGCCCTCGGCGGTCATCAGGCCGGCGATCTGGTTGGTCTCGCATCCGAGGCCCAGCACCACCACCGCCGCCATGTTGGGGTGGCGGGCGTAGCCGGCCAGGGTGCGGCGCAGCACGTCCATCTCGAGGCCCGACGCGGCCATGCCGCAGCCGCCGCCATGGGTCAGCGGCACCACGCCGTCGATGTTGGGGAAGGCCGCCAGCGCCGGCTCGAGTTTCGCCGCGATCATGCGGCTGGTCGCGGCCGAGCAGTTCACCGTCGTGACGATGCCGATGTAGTTGCGCGTCGCGGCGCGGCCGTCGGCGCGGCGATAGCCCATGAAGGTCGCGGACGGCACGATGTACTCGGTCGGCCGCGCGTCGGCGCAGAAGGCATAGTCGCGCTCGAAGTCGCCCATCGCGCAGTTGTGCGTGTGGACGTGCGCGCCCGGCGCGAGGTCCTCGGTCGCGAAGCCGATGATCTGGTTGTACTTGCGCAGCGGCTCGCCCTTCTTCACCGCCCGGGTCAGGATCTTGTGACCGGCCGGCACGCGCGTCGCGGCCCTGACCTCGCCCTCGACGTCGGTGCCGGGCAGGATGTCCATGCGCGCCACGACGACGTTGTCGGCCGGGTGCAGGCGAATGGTGAGCGGAGCGGCCATGGCGTTTCCTCGCGTTCGTTCTTGTCGTCGGTCGATCAGGCGGCCTTGCGGGCACGGATGGCGTCGACGGTGGCGCCCAGCGCCCGCGCCTCGGCCTCGCCCAGCGCGGCCAGCGGCGCGCGCATGCGGCTCCACGCGACGGCGTCGTTGCGGCGCAGGCCGACCAGCGTCTTGATCGCCGCCGTCACGGCGAACGGCAGCACCGCCTCGACCATGGCGTTGATCCGCGGTTCCTCGACGCCGTCGAGCAGCGGCTGCATCAGGTCGGGCGCGACGTTCAGCAGGCCGCTGATCGCGCCCGAGGCGCCCTGCCGCATCGCCTTCGCCAGCAGCCGCTCGTCGCCGATCAGGATGTGCAGGTCGGCGTGGTGCGCGAGCAGCGCCTCGGCGTTGGCCCAGTCGCCCGACGAATCCTTCACGCCCCTGACCTGTGCCGGGAACGCCTTCTTGAGGCGGTCGACCAGCGCGATCGACAGGCCGACCGAGGTGACCTGCGGGATATGGTAGAGGATGACGTTCGAGGCCTGCGGCCCCAGCCCGGTCAGCACCGCGGCGAACCAGTCGAACAGGCCCTCGTCGCCCACCCCCTTGAAATAGAACGGCGGCGCCAGCAGGAAGCTCGGGCAGCCGATGCGAAGCCCGGCGCGGCCCTGCGCGATCGCGTCCTCGACCGAGGCCGAGGCGATGCCGATCACCATCTGCGTGCGCGGATCGACGCCGGCGCCGGCCAGCGCGCCGAGCGCCCGTTGCCGCTCGCCCTGGCCGAGCGAGGCGCCTTCCCCGGTGGTGCCGAACACGGTCAGGCTGGCGCAGCCGTCGGCCAGCGATTGCCGGCCGTGCGCCACCAGGCGCGGCAGGTCGATGGAGCGGTCCCCGGCGAACGGCGTGGCGAGGGCGACGGAGAGTCCGAAGCGGTCTTTGCGCATCCGCGAATGATAGGCGGCGGCTCAGCCGGCGACCAGCAGCACGATCACCCCGGCGACGCTGACCACGATGCCCAGCAGGCCGACGATGTGCAGTCGCTCGCCGCGCAGCAGCAGGTAGCTCATCACCACCGCCATCAGCGGGAACACGGCGACCAGCGGCGCCACCACCGTGATCGAGCCCAGCCCGAGCGCGGCGTAGAGCAGGAACGTCGCCGTGCCGTTGGACAGGCCGACTGCCACGAACCACCACCGACCCGCCGGGTCGACCGGCCCGGCGCGCAGCGCGCGGCGGCCGACCAGGGCCACGATCACGAGGCTCGACAGGGCGTAGCCGATCGCCGCCGCGGCCAGCGGCTCGTGCCACAGCGCCAGCCCTGTCTTGATCGCCGGCTGGATGGCGCCGCGCACCAGGGCGGCGGCCAGCGGAATCGCCAGCACCCAGAGGGACCAGTGCCGGCCGCCGGCGCCGCCGCGCAGCGCCATCAGGGCGACGCCGCCGACCACCAGCGCCAGCCCGGCCAGCTGGCCCGGACCGACCGGCTCGCCGAGGAACAGCACGGCGCCCAGCACGGCGAACACCGGGGTGACGTTGCCGACCGCCCCGGCCACGGCCGGGCCCAGCCGCTCATTGGCGCGCACCGCCAGGATCGACACCACCACCGGGAACACCAGCCCCACCGCGGCGAAGATCGCGGCCGCCCGTCCGTCGAAGCCGCGCCAGTCGACGAACACGGCGGCGGCGGCCCAGGCCGCGAAATTGGAGCTGACGATCGAGTACAGCGGCGAGCGCCACGACGGCACGCTCCGCAGTCCGAACTGGGTCAGGATCAGGGCCAGGGCGAAGCAGAATGCCGCACCGAGGGCGAGGATGGCCGCGCCGGTCATGGGGTGCTAGAAGCGCCGGCTTCGGACCGGAGACGACGACAGATGGACACGCTCACCTATTGGAACGGCACCTGGCACGAGGGCAACCCGGCGATCCTGGGCCCGCGCGACCATGCCTTCTGGCTGGGCTCGATGGTATTCGACGGCGGCCGCGCTTTCGAGGGCTGCGGTCCCGACCTCGACCTCCACGCGGAACGGGTGGTGCGCTCGGCGCGCGCGCTCGGTCTCGGCCCGACCCGGACGCCGCAGGAGATCCTCGCCCTGATGCACGAGGGCATCCGCCGCTTCGGCCCCAAGGCCGAGCTCTACGTTCGGCCGATGTTCTGGGCGACCAAGGGCGGACCCGGCCCGATCTCGGTCGATCCCGCCTCGACCGACTTCCTGCTCTGCATCTACGTCTCGCCGATGCGCGCCGGCACGCCGCTGACGCTCGGCCTGTGCCGCTCGATCCGCCGCGCCACGCCCGAGAGCGCGCCGACCGACGCCAAGGCCTCCTGTCTCTATCCGAACTCGAGCCGCGGCGTTGCCGAGATGCTGAAGCGCGGGTTCAACAACGGCATCGTGCTCGACGCCGTCGGCAACGTCGCCGAGACCTGCAGCTCGAACCTGTTCATCGCCCGCGACGGCGTCGTCGCGACGCCGGTGCCCAACGGCACCTTCCTCGCCGGCATCACCCGCAACCGCGTGGTCAAGCTGCTGCGCAACGCCGGCATCACGGTCGAGGAGCGCACGGTGACGGTGGCCGAGCTCGACAGCTGCGACGAGATGTTCACCACCGGCAACGCCGGCAAGGTCCAGCCGGTCAGCCGCTACGAGAGCCGCGACCTGCAGCCCGGCCCGATCGGCCGCCAGGCGCACGAGCTGTACATGACCTTCTCGAAGACGCAGCCGATCAACTAGCGCCCGTCATCCCGAGCGCAGCGAGGGACACTTCCGCACCCACGGCAGCGCCAGCAGCGCCGCCGCGGTCAGCACCGCCAGCATCAGCCATGCCTCGTTGATCGCCTCGACCAGCGCGGCGCGCTCGACCAGCGGGCGCACCGTCTCGATCAGCGCCGCGTCGATGGTGCGCGTCGGCGCCGTCGCCACGGTCTCGGCCGGGATGCCGACCAGCGGCGCCACCGAGACGTCGCCGGCCCTCAGCCGCTGCCCGATCGCCTCGCCCAGCACCGGCGCGCGGCCGAAGATCACCGTGTCGATCAGCGCCAGCCCGATCGCCCCGCCGAGGTTGCGCATCAGGTTGAACAGGCCGCTGGCGTCGGCGACGCGCGCCGGCGGCAGGTGGCCGAGCGCCAGCCGCGTCGGCGGCAGCAGGCAGAACATGATCGCCGCGCCGCGCAGCAGCTGCGGCACCAGCATGGCGTCGTAGTCGCTCTCCCAGGTCTGGAAGCCGCTCATCCCCAGCCCGGTCGCGAACAGGGCGAAGCCGAACAGCATCAGCAGACGGCCGTCGACCCGCTTCTCGAGTTCGACGGCGATCGGCGCGGTGACCAGCTGGGCGGCGCCGGTGACCAGCATGACGCGGCCGATCTCGAGCGGCCCGTGCTCGCGCACGAAGGCCAGGAACACCGGCATCAGGTAGACCGAGCCGTAGAGGCCGAGGCCGAGCACGAACGACAGCAGGCAGCCGATCGCGAAGTCGCGGTCGGCGAGCGCGGCGAGGTCGACCACGGGAGCGTCGCGCCGCAACGTCCGGCGCACGAAGGCGATGCCCGCGACCAGCGCCAGGGCCAGCAGGCCGAGCACGCCGGGCGACGACCAGCCGTGGCGAGGCGCCTGCTTGAGGCCGATCTCCAGCGCCGCCAGCGCGATTGCCATCAGCACCAGGCCGCTGCCGTCGAGCCGGCGCAGCGCCGCGCGCTCGCCGTCGTCGCGCGGCAGGGCGAAAGCCGCGACCAGCGCCGCCCCGAGGCCCGGCAGCACGTTGACCAGGAACAGCCAGGGCCAGGACCAGGTCTGGGTGATGTAGCCGCCGAGCAGCGGCCCGACGGTCGGCGCCAGCACTGCCATCACCCCGCCCACCGTCGTCGCCAGCCCCTGCTGCCGCTCCGGGAACAACAGGAACACGGCGGAGAACACGACCGGGATCAGCACGCCGCCGGCGAAGCCCTGCACGATGCGGCCGGCGACCAGTGCCTCGAAGCCGCGGCTGGCGGCGCAGGCGATCGACGCGGCGGTGAAGACCAGGATCGCGACCACGAACAGGCGGCGCAGCCCCAGCGCCCGCGTCAGCAGGCCGGTCAGCGGGATCGCGATCACCTCGGCCACGAGGTAGGCAGTCTGCACCCAGCTCATGCGGTCGGCCGGGATGCCCAGGGCCTCGCTGATCTCCGGCAGCGAGGTCACGACGATCTGGATGTCGAGCACGGCCATGAACAGGCCGAGCGTCAGGGCGGCGAAGCCCAGCCAGACGCCGGCCGGCGCGCCGCGCCCGGTCGTACCTTCGCTCACGGGCGCAGCGCCCTGTCCTCGGCGCGGATGCGGATCCACAGCACGGCGGCGTTGAGGACGAAGAAGACGGCGCCGTAGGCCGCGAGCCCGAACACCAGCGGCAGCACCACCATCTCGCCCGCCACCACCAGGTAGTTGGGATGCGACACGAAGCGGTACGGGCCGCTGCGCACCAGCGGCGCCCCCGGCAGCACGACGATGCGCGTCGTCCAGCGCGGTCCCAGCGTCGCGATCACCCAGGCGCGCAGGCCCTGCAGCACGGCGAACAGCGCCAGCCAGCCGAGGTTCACGGTCTCGATGCCCGGCCCCCCGAACAGTCCCGCCACCAGCGCCCACAGCCCGACCAGCCAAGCGGCGTGCAGCAGCACGATCAGCCGGTAGTGTCCCGGTGCGACCTCGTGCGCGCCCCGCGCCAGCAGGCGCGCGGTATTGCGCCGGGCGAGCACCAGCTCGCCCAGTCGCTGCAGGGTGACGAACCCCAGGATCAGGCCGCCAACGACAGGCAACTGCAGGTGAACCCCGGACCCAGCGCCGCCAGCACGGTGCGCCGGGGCAGCCCCGCCGCGACCAGCCGGTCGAGCACGAACAGCACGGTCGGCGCCGACATGTTGCCGTGCGTCTCGAGCACCGCGCGCTCGACGTCGAGCGTGCCCTGGCCGAGCGCCAGCGCGCTCTCGAGCGCGGTGATGACCTTGGCGCCGCCGGGATGGCAGGCGAAGCGGTCGACGTCGCGCCGCGCCAGGCCGAGCCGCGCCAGGATGCCATCGACCGCGCCGCCGACCTCGGCCTCGGCGAACGGCGGGATGGCGCGGTCGAAGATCACGCCGAGCCCGGTCGGATCGACCTTCCAGCCCATGATGTCGAGGCTGTCCGGCCACAGGTGCTCGCCCGCGCCCTCGATCGCGGCGATGCCCGGCGCACCGGCGCGGACCACGCAGGCCGCGGCGCCGTCGCCGAACAGCGCGGTGGCGACGATGTTGGCACTGGTCAACTGGTCGAGGCGGAACGCGGCGGTGCAGATCTCGATCGCCACCACCAGCACGGTCGCGCCCGGCCGCGCCCGCGCGAGGCGACCGGCGATCGCCAGGCCGGTGACGCCGCCGGCGCAGCCCAGCCCGAACACCGGCACGCGCTCGACGTCGGCGCGGAAGCCCATCTGCCGGGCGACCCGGGCCTCGAGGCTGGGCGTGGCGATGCCGGTCGACGACACCGTGACGATGGTGTCGACCGCGTCGGCGCGACAGTCCGCCCGCGCCAGCGCCGCGGTGGCGGCATCGACGAACAGGGCCTGCGCGCCCTCGAGGTAGGCGGCGTTTCTTTCCGGCCAGTCGAGCGCGGCCGTGTACCAGTCGAGCGGCTTCACGGTGTAGCGCTGGCGGATGCCCGAGGTCTCGAACACCCGCGCCAGACGCTCGAAGGCGGCGTAGCGATGCGAGAACAGGCGGCGGGCGGTGGCCGCCGCGTCGGCCTGCGGCAAAAGGTGCGGCGGCACCGCCGTCGCCACGGACAGCAGGGACACGGTCGGAAGCACGTCGAGCGGCATCGGGGGCACCAGATCATTCGAGGGCACGGATCGGCAAGTCACGTTCGCGAGACGCCGGGCAGGAACACGGCCCGCGCCCGCAGCGTTGCCGCCGCATGCACATACAGGTCGTCTGCTGCCACCCGCTGACCGATAGCTTCGACCACGCCCTGTTCCGCACCGAGGAGCGCCGCACCTACATGGACAAAAGCTACGCGACAGCGCGGTCGCGGATTACGTCGCTACCCTGAACTCGGTCGACGGCCTTGTCCTGTGCTTCCCGCACTGGTGGTTCGCGATGCCGGCGATGCTGAAGGGCTGGGTCGACCGGGTCTGGGGGCCGGGCACCGCGTTCCTCTACGACCCCAAGGACGGGCACCTGCGGCCCAACCTGCGCAACATCCGCCTGTTCGGCGTCGTCACCACCTTCGGCTCGTCATGATGGATGGTGCGCGTGTTCGCCGGCGATCCCGGCCGCAAGGTGCTGATGCGCGGGCTGCGCCCGCTGTGCGCCCGCGACGCGCGCTGCTTCTACCTCGCCAAGTACGGCATGGACGCCGCGAGCCGCGAAGCCCGCGCGGCGTTCCTCGAGAAGGTGCGGCGACGGGTCGCCCGGCTCTAGCCTTCCACCACGTAGCCGATCGCCGCCGCCACGCCGATGCCGATGATCATCAGGATCAGGAACGCGGCCATGGCGATGACCGCGCGGCTGAAGTGGTGGCGACGGCGCGCGTGGTGGTCCGGGTGCGAGGCTTTCCAGCCGTGCGCGAGGTGGTAGAGGCCGCCGATCAGCGCCCCCAGTCCGAGGATCCAGAAGGGCGCGAACAGCAGCCAGATTTCGACGTCGGTCTTCACGATCACAGTTAGGCCACAGCCGGGACCCGCCGTCGATACGTAAAGAATGGGACCAATTGTCCACGAGAGGCTGACGAGACATGACGAAGTACCTGGTCCTGGCGGCGATCCTCCTCGGCACCACGGCCTGCGGCGACACCTGGGGCCAGCGCGCCGTCACCGGCGGCGGCATCGGCGCCGGCTCGGGCGCCCTGATCGGCGCCCTCACGCCGATCGGCCTGCTGCCGGGCGCCCTGGTCGGCGGCGCCATGGGCGCCGGCATCGGCGCGGCGACGACGCCCCAGCGCTGAGCCGACGGGCCTACATCTTGACCCGGCGGTGCTCGCCCATGTCGGTGGGCGGCTCGCCGGTCAGGTTGGCCTTGGCCATCTTGAAGAGCTGGACGGCCTTGTTGGCGGTGACGTCCCAGTACTCGGCCTCGCCGATCAGCACGGCGACGAGGGCGAGGTCGGGATCGGTCGGCCCGCCGGGGAACCACGCCTGCGCGGCCGGCGTCCACATCGCCTTCTTGCGCTCGGAGTCCTCGACGACGCGCGCCGCGCCCGAGATCGAGAAGTAGGAATCGCGTCCCGGGTCGGCGTAGGTGACGTTGATCTCGGGATGGCTCTCGAACTCGGCGACCGGCGATCCCGAGCGCGACATGAAGAACCAGAGCACGCCGCCACGCTCTTCGGCGCCGTTCTGGGTGGTCATCGGCCGCGAGCGCAGGTGCTCGCCGTCCCACGACGTGAACATCGCGAAGCGGATGTCCCCGATCATGTCCCAAAGTTTCCGCGTGTCGACCGTGTCCGACGCCATGGCTTCACCTCCGGTTACGTCGGAGGCCAACGGTGGCCGGCGTTCGTCGTTGCGACCCCCGAGGCGGTGCGGCGCGCGAACGCGTCGAGCGCCTCCTGCCAGTCGCGCCTGAGACTGTCGGCCGACCCGGGCGTCCGTACCAGCCGGTGATCGACATGGACACCGTTGTCGCCGGCACAGCGCCGCTCCATCAGGATCTCGGCCAGCGCCGCGCCCGAGCGGCGGGCCGTGCTGGCGCCCCGGAAGGGCCTGACGAGGGTCGGCAGGACGGACGACCACGCCCACCGCTCGAGGGCACTCCGGTCACGGGCGAGACCGGTGCCGGGCATCAGGCCGGGATCGAAGGCGATGACGCGCGCCTCGCCCGGCGGCAGGCGGCGTGCCAGGGCATGGGCGTAGAGGACGGTGCAAAGCTTGGACGTCGCGTAGCGGTCCTTCGCCTGCTGGGCGACCGACGCCGTGGCGTCGAGGTCGCCGCGGGCGACGCGCTCGACGTCCGGGAAGATGCCGCCGCGAAACCCGAAGACCCGGGCCAACCGGTTGCCGGGGTCGTGCGTGCCGCTGGCCGTCAGGACGATCGGCGCCCCGGGCGCGAGACAGGGCGCCAGCCGTTCGATCAGCACGGCGTGCGACAGCCAGTTGACCTGGAACGTTTCCTCGTAGCCGTCGGCCGTGAGCCGGCGAGGCCCTGCGAACTGCAGCCCGGCATTGGCCGCGAGGGACGCGGCCGGCCTGCCCGCGAGGCGCTCCACCACGGAAGCGGCGAAGCGAACGGTCGAGTCCAGCGACCCGAGGTCCAGCGGCAGCACGACCAGGCGGTCGGGTTCGGCCGCCGGGCGAAGCGAGGCCATGGCCTGCGGTGACCGCGCGCCCACGATCAGCCGGCTGGCGGGCTCGGCCAGCAACCGCCGGGCAGCCTCGAGCCCGAGGCCGGACGTGGCTCCGGTCAGGACATGCACCTTGGATGGCATCGGGTGGCTCCGTTTTCGGCTGGACCGCCTACCCGAGATGGGTTGCAGTGGCGCGCGTGCCCATTCGCATACGACCGCCAACGGCAGCGACCGCGTTCCACCCGCGGAAACGGCCACTGCAGGATCGCTCGGCCCTGACGGTCGACACCATCGTCGAGGCCGCGATTCGCGTTCTCGAGCGCGACGGTTGGCCGGCGCTCGCCACCACCCGGGTCGCCCGGCGGGCCGGCGTTTCGGTCGGTTCGCTCTACCAGTACTTTCCAAACCGCGAGTCGATCGTGGTCGAACTCGTTCGCCGCCGGACACGACGGCTGCTCGAGGCCGTGCTGGCCGCCGACCTGTCCGGCTGCACGAACCCGGCAGAGGCCGCGACCCGCCTGATGGCCGCTTTCGTGCAGGAGAAGCGGACCGGGCTGGCCAGCTCCCTGGCGGTGCGCGATGCCCTGCCCGCGGTGCAGGGCCGGGCCGTCGTCGTCGAGGAAGCCCGCCGCTCCCTGCCGGCGCTCCAGGACAAGTTGCGGCGGGCCGGCCTCGGCCCCGCCGGTCCGCAGGAAGTGGCCCTCGCCCTGGTCGCCATCGAGGGCGTGGCCTGGGAGCTCCTGGGCGAGGACGGCGAGGCGCTGGCAGACCCGGGGATCGTGGCGAGGCTGGCGGGAATCCTGCTGGCCGCGCTCGGCGCGCTCAGACCGTAACCGGCGGGCGGTCGGGGTTGGCGGCGCCGCGTCGCCGACGGATTTCCGCCGTCGTCAGCCCGGCGCCGTCGGGCCGCCAGCCCGGGGCACCGAACAGGTACATCCAGGCCTCGGACAGCGAGCGGGCCGACGCGATGTCCTTCGCCAGTCCCACCCAGGGGGCGAGGTTGAGGACGAACGGGTTGCGCGACGACACCGCCGGCGTGACCGTGCCGTAGTCGCAGGGCAGGTCGTCGCGCTCGGCGACGTAGGTCCCGAACAGGCGGTCGAACACGATCAGCACGCCGCCGTAGTTGGCGTCGAGGTACTCCGGGTTGCGGGCGTGGTGGACACGGTGGCTCGACGGGGTGTTGAGCACGCCCTCCAGCCAGCCGAGCCTCGGGATCCAGTCGGCGTGCAGCCAGAACTGGTAGAGCAGGTTCAGGAACAGCGCCGTCAGCACCACGGTCGGGGTGAAGCCCAGCAGCACCAGCGGCGTGAAGAACAGCGACGTGCCGGTGAACTTGCCGAACCAGCCGAGACGGTAGGCCGCGGCGAGGTTCAACTGGTTGGGCGAGTGGTGCACCGAGTGCGACATCCAGAACCAGCGCACGGTGTGGCTGGCGCGGTGGAACCAGTAGTAGCAGAACTCCAGCCCGACGAAGAGCAGCAGCACCGCCCACGGCGCGTCGAGCGACGGCGTGAACAACCGGTGCTGCCAAACCCAGCCGAGCCACGGCGCGACCAGCGTGTAGGGAACGAAGGCGAGCAGCCGGCGGCCGGCGAGGTCGCCCAGCGAGCAGGCCATCGACCACCAGTCGTAGCGGCCGGCACGGGTGCGCTGCTGCCAGGCCGCCTCGGCGAGCGCGGCGACCACGACCAGCGGGAGGATGACGAGGTAGAGGGTGGCGAGTTCGGTCATGGCGGGATTATCATGAGCAGTACTCATGTTCGAAACTCGCTTTCCCGGTTCCCGGAGCGTCCATGGCAGCCTCCAGGCAAGCGCCTGAAAACAAACGCAGAATTCCCCGGCAGGCGCGCGCCGCCGAGACCGTGGCGGCGATCCTCGAGGCGACCGCTCAGGTTCTGGAGGCCGGCGGGCTGGCGGCGCTGACCACCAACGCGGTGGCGGCGCGCGCCGGCGTCAGCATCGGCACGCTCTACCAGTACTTCGACGACAAGAACGCGATCCTGCTGGCGCTGGCGCGGCGCGAGATGACCGACACGGTGAACCGGCTGGCGCGCGATGCGCTGGCCACCGTCGACCGCTCGCCCGAGCAGCGCGTGCGCGCCGCCGTGCGCGCCATCCTCGACGCCTTCCGCGGCCGCCTGCGCGCGCGCAAGGCGGTGGTGCAGGCGATCCTCGCGCAGGGCCTCGCGGTCGAGCTGATGGGACCGGTGGCGGCGTTCATGGCCAGCCACCCGCAGGCGGCGATGCCGAACCTGTCGCGCGAGCAGGTGTTCGTGCTGTCGCGCTCGATCCTCGGCGCCATCCGCGCGGCCGTCATGGAGGAGCAGCCGTTCCTGCGCGGCGCCGCCTTCGAGGACGAGCTGGTGCGGCTGGCGCTGGCCTACCTGCAGGCGATCACAGGGACGCCGGCAGCGGCACGTTGAGCAGCACGCCGAGCTCGTTGGCGAGGTCGCAGCTGACGCGGCCGTGGACCTTGCCCTGGCGGTCGAAGAAGCGGCCCGACGGCTGGCACGGGAACACGCCCTCGTGCCAGATGTTGGCGTGGATGTAGATGCCGTGGCTGCCGTCCGACCACAGCGCGACGAAGTTCTCGGGCTTGAGGTCGTCGCCCGGCAGCGCCACCGGCACCACGAACGGCTTGCCGTCGATCGGGAAGAACAGCTGGCCGCCGTCGGGATGGTAGTTGCAATGCCACAGCAGCACGCGGCCTTGGTCGAGCGCCACGCCGGCGCGCGCCTGCTCGGGCCGCTCGCGGAAGCCGATCACGTAGTGGCCGCCGACCGCCTCGTTGCGGCCGAGCAGCTCGTTGCCCTTCCACTCGCAGCTGAAGATCCCCTCGGTGGTGCCGCCCTCGATGCCGGTGCCCTCGTCGAGCTTGCGCCAGCCCTTGAGCGGCCACGGCTCGATCTCGATGCGGTGGTCCCGGGTGCGCGCGATCTCGCCGTAGCCCTTGATCGACTGCTCGGTGGCCCTGACCAGCGGCACGTCGACGAGCCGAAGCCCGGCCGGCACCTTGGGGTTCAGGTAGTCGAAGACGACGGTGTCCATGCTGCCATTCCCTCCCGCTGGGCGCCGCCCTCGCGCCTTCCCTACGCCGCCTTGCCGAGATCCTCGCCGGCCAGCGCCCGCTCGATCAGCGTGACGACGTTGTCGCGGCCGTACAGCTTGATGAAGGCGCCCATGCGCGGCCCCTGCTCGCTGCCCAGCAGGACCTCGTACAGGGTCTTGAACCACTGGCGCAGCTCGGCCTGCGCGAAGTGGCGCTTGCCGGCCTCGTAGACCTCGTTCTGGATGAACTCGGCGGTCGAATCCTCGGGCAGTTTGCGCAGCGTGTCGGCGAGGTCCTGCAGCGCGGCGCGCTCCTGCCCGGTGGGCAGCCGGAACTTCTTCGAGGCCTTCACGAAGTCCTGGTAGTAGGCGACGGCGCCCGACAGCAGCCGGTCGATGTAGGGCGCGTTCTCCGGCGTCGCGCCCGGCACGTAGCGGCGCAGGTACTGCCACAGCACGTCCTTGTCCTCGGTGTGGGCGACGCCCGCGAGGTTCAGCAGCATGCCGAAGTTGACGCCGGCGGCGTGGTTGTCGACCGGCTTGCCGTCGTGGATGTGCCACGCCGGGTTCTCCAGCGCCTTGGCCGGCTCTTCCTTCGGCAGCTTCTCGGCGGCGGCGAGGTAGTCGTCGACCGCGCGCGGGATGACGTCGAAGTACAGCCGCTTGGCGCGGCGCGGCTGCTGCTGCATGTACAGCGCCAGCGATTCCGGCGGGGCGTAGCGCAGCCACTCCTCGACCGACAGGCCGTTGCCCTTCGACTTCGAGATCTTCTTGCCCTCGTCGTCGAGGAAGAGCTCGTAGTTGAAGCCTTCCGGCGGCTGGCCGCCGAGGATCCTGACGATCCGCGCCGACAGCTCGGCCGACGGGATGAGATCCTTGCCGTACATCTCGTAGTCGACGCCGAGCGCGAACCAGCGGCCGGCCCAGTCGGCCTTCCACTGCAGCTTGACGTTGCCGCCGGTCACCGGCGTCTCGACCATCGAGCCGTCCTCGTCGCGGTAGACGATGGTGCCGGCATCGGCGTCGGTCTTTATGACCGGCACCTGCAGCACGCGGCCGGTCTTCGGCGAGATCGGCAGGAAGATCGAGTAGGTGGCACGACGCTCCTCGCCCAGCGTCGGCAGCATGACCGCCTGGACCTCGTCGTAGTGGCGCAGCATCGCCAGCAGCATCTTGTCGAAGCGGCCGGACCTGTACCACTCGGTCGCCGACTGGAACTCGTACTCGAAGCCGAACGAGTCGAGGAAGGCGCGCAGGCGGGCGTTGTTGGCGGCGCCGAAGCTCGGGTGTTCGTTGCTGAACGGGTCGGGCACCGCGGTCAGCGGCTTGCCGAGATGGGCCGCCAGCATCTCCTTGTTCGGCACGTTGTCGGGCACCTTGCGCAGCCCGTCCATGTCGTCGGAGAAGCAGAACAGCCGGGTCGGCACGTCGGACAGCCGGCGGAAGGCCTGGCGCACCATGGTGGTGCGCACGACCTCGCCGAAGGTGCCGATGTGCGGCAGGCCGGACGGGCCGTAGCCGGTCTCGAACAGCACGTATCCCTTCTCCGGCACGGCGCCGCCGATGCGGGCGACGATCTTGCGGGCTTCTTCGAATGGCCACGCGCGCGCGGCCTCGGCGAGGGAACGGTCGATCTGTGACATGGAGCGGGCAACCTATGGGCCGGGGCGATTTGCGTCAATGCAGCGGCCGGCCCAAAGTGCCGCCCCTCAAATGACCAGAAACCCCGTCCTGCTGGCGTTCGGTGGCCTGCTCGCGATGGCGGCCGGCATCGGCGTGGGCCGCTTCGTCTACACCCCGATCCTGCCGCCGATGGTCGAGGCGCTGGGCCTCAGCAAGTCGGCCGCGGGACTCGTCGCCTCGGCCAACTTCCTGGGCTACCTCGCCGGCGCCCTGCTGGCGGCAGTGCGCCTGCCCGGCTCGCGGCGGGCGTGGCTGCTGGGCGCGCTCGCGGTCAACGCGCTCTGCCTCGCGGCGATGGCGGGCGCGGCGACGCTGCTGCCGTTCCTGCTGCTGCGGCTGGCCGCCGGCATGGCCAGCGCCTTCTGCCTGATCTTCAGCTCGGCCCTCGTCCTCGACCGGCTGGCCGCCGCCGGCCGCGGCGGGCTGTCGGCCCTGCACTTCGCGGGCGTCGGCGTCGGCATCGCGGTGTCGGCCGCGACGGTCGCGCTGCTGCGCGACTGGCAGGCGATGTGGCTGGCGTCGGCGGCGCTCGCCACCGTCGCGGGCCTCGCCGTCGCCGCCATCGTGCCGCCCGAGGCACGCCCGGCCGCGACCGCGGCGCGCGCCGGGCGCAACCGCCCCACGGCCGGCTTCCTCGTGCTCGCCGTCGCCTACTTCCTGTTCGGGCTGGGCTACGTCATCACCGCCACCTTCCTGATCGACATCGTGCGCGGCACCCCGGCGATCCGGCCGCTCGAGCCCTATGCCTGGGTCCTGGTCGGGCTGGGCGCCGCGCCGTCGGTGCTGCTGTGGACCGCGATCGGCCGCCGCATCGGGCTGCTGCAGGCGTTCGCCGCCGCCTGCGTCGTCGAGGCACTGGGCGTGCTGGCGAGCGTGCTGTGGCTCACCACCGCCGGCGTGGTGCTGGCCGCGCTGTGCCTCGGCGGCACCTTCATGGGACTGACGGCTCTGGGCCTCGTCGCCGCGCGCGAGGCCGGCGACGGCGACCCGCGCGGCCGCATCGCGCTGATGACGGCGGCGTTCGGGCTCGGCCAGATCATCGGCCCGGTGGTAGCAGGCGTGGTCTACGACGCCACCGGCAGCCTGGTCGGTCCCTCGATCGCCGCCGCCGCCGGGCTCGCGATCGCCGCCGCGCTCGCGCTCAGCGCCGCGCGGCGCCGCCCGGCTTGACCGCCAGCGCCGCCATCGCCTCGCGCGCCGCGCGCACGCCCGAGGCGAAGGCGCCGCCGACTCGCCCGGCGCCGACCAGGTCGGTGGCCTCGCCGGCGAAGAACACGCGGTCGTGGTGCGGCTGCGCCAGAACCGTGCGCTTGTCGACGTTGCCCGGCGTCGCCATCGACCACGCGCCGCGCGCGAACGGGTCGCGGCCCCAGCGCGTCACGACCGAGCGCACGACCTGGCCGCGCAGCGTGTCGCCGTAGATCTCGGCCAGCGCCGAGACCGCGAAGGAAACCGCCGCGCCTGCGCCTTCCTCCTCGATCTGCCGCGCCAGCGTGCCGCCCACGAACACCAGCGCCGCGTCGTGTCCCTGCGGTCGAACCACGGCGTCGAAGGCCTGCTCGCGCCGGGTCATGCCGAGCACGCTGCGGTTGGCCGGGGTGTCGAACACCTTGCGACCGAAAGACAGCGCGATCCTGTTGTAGGCAGCCATCGGCAACTGGGCGATCGCCTCGCGCCGCGCGGCCGAGATCTGCGGCGCGAAGCCGAACGGACCGGCCGCCAGCACGCCGGTCGGCACGGTGACGATGGCGCTGCGGGCCGAGAACTGGCCGTTGGTGGTCACGACCTGCACCTGCGGCCCGGTCGAATCGACGCGCACGACGCGGGTGCCGAGCCTGACCGGGACCTTGGCGCCCCAGCGCGCGACCAGCGTGCCAAGCCCCTCGGCCACCGTGATCTCGGGGTAGGGCTCGGGCTGGCGGAAGAAGTCGCGCGCCGACAGCGTGTCGAGCTCGATCCCCGACTCGAGCGGCCCGACCATGGCGTAGGCCAGCCGCTCCAGCAGGTCCCGCGGCACCAGTACGCTGCCGACCGCGACGTCGGGCGCCTTCTTCAGCGCCTCGCCGAGCTTGACCGACGCCTCGCCGGCGATCTTCTCGTAGCGCGCGTATTCCTCCGCCGGCGCCTCGCGGCCGCCGAAGTACAGCCCCTGCTGGCCGCGGTCGGCGACCGGCCGCGCGTTGAGCTCGCGCAGCATCGCCACCGCCGGGTTGGTGCGGGCCGCGTCCAGCCACTGCGCCCCGAGGTCGACCGGGAAGCCCAGCGTGGTGTCGGTGACGACGCGGCCGCCGATGCGGTCGCGTGCCTCGACCACCTGCACGGTGAGCCTGGCCGCCATCAGGGTGCGCGCCGCGGCGAGACCGGCGACGCCGGCGCCGATCACCACCACGTCGGGATCAGCGGCCGCGGCCGGGCCGGCGATCCCGGCGGCCGCCGAGGCCGCTGCAGTGAAAAGGAAGGGACGCCGGGCCAGCCGCATTTCACCACCATTGTATGCTATCGGGCTGTTGATGGTGTCTTCCCCATCCTCCGGGCCCCCATCCTCCGGTCCGTCGTCCTCCTCGCCGTCGCTGGTCGCGACCGTTCGAGGCGCGCTGTGGCGACGGCCCGACGGAACGGTCGAGCGGCTGTCGGCGGGCGACGCGGCGCTGCGCGCCAACGCCGCGCGGCCGCTGGTCTGCCACGCGCCCGCGGTGGCCGCGCGGCTCGGCCTCGACGACCTGCCGGCCCGCGACCTGCTCGAGCTGTTCGCCTTCGTCCGCCCGGCGCGGTTCTGCCTGCCGACGGTGCGCGGGCTGTGCGAGGCACTGGAACTGCCGGTGCCGTCGACCCCGGAGGAAGAGCTCGAGGCGATGCCGCGCGTCGCCGCCGCGCTGCTGGCCGAACTCGACGACATGGCGGCGCTGGCCTCGCGCGAACTGGCCGACGTCGCCCAGGTCATGGCCCAGGGCCGCTGGCCGTGGGGGGAGGACGTGCTGGACGCGCTCGGGCTGGGCGCGCCGGTCAAGGTCCGCCCCGGCACCGGCCTCGACGTCTGGCGCAGCCTGCCGCAGTGGGAGGAGCCGCCGCCGGCGCCGCCGCCGTCGAGCCTGCCGGTCGAACCGCGCGAGGCGCGCCTGCGGCTGGCGCAGATGATCTCGGCCGGCCCCAACATGGCCGAGGCGCGGCCGACCCAGAGCGACTATGCCTCGGCCGCCAGCGAGGCATTCGCGCCGCGCGAGGTCGAGGGCCAGCCGCACGTCGTGCTGGTCGAGGCCGGCACCGGCGTCGGCAAGACCCTGGGCTACGTCGCGCCGGCGTCGCTGTGGGCCGAGAAGAACGGCGCGCCGGTCTGGATCGCCACCTACACGCGCAACCTGCAGCGCCAGATCGACACCGAGCTCGACCGCCTGCACCGCGACCCGGCCGAGAAGCGCCGCCGCGTGGTGATCCGCAAGGGCCGCGAGAACTACCTGTGCCTGCTGAACTTCCAGGAAGCGGTGCTGCGCACCGGCCTCGCGCCCGAGAACGCCGTCGGGCTCGGCCTGCTGGCGCGCTGGGCGCTGGCCAGCCGCGACGGCGACATGGTCGGCGGCGACCTGCCGGCGTGGCTGCTCGACCTGCTCGGCCGCGGCCGCATCGGCCGGCTGGCCGACCGCCGCGGCGAGTGCATCTACTCGGCCTGCGAGCACTACCGGAAGTGCTTCGTCGAGCGCACCATCCGCCGTGCCCGCCAGGCCGACATCGTGATCGCCAACCACGCGCTGGTGATGGTGCAGGCGGCAATGGGCGGGCTCGACGACGCCACCCGGCCGCTGCGCTACGTGTTCGACGAGGGCCATCACCTGTTCGATGCCGCCGACGGCGCCTTCGGCGCTCACCTGTCGGGTGTCGAGGCGTCCGACCTGCGGCGCTGGCTGCTGGGCGCCGAGGGCCGGCGCGGCAGCCGTGCGCGCGGATTGGAGCGGCGGCTGTCCGACCTGCTGGGCGAGGACGAGGAGGCGCAGAAGGCGCTGCGCCGCCTGCTCGACCTCGCGCAGCAGCTGCCCTCGCCCAACTGGCAAACGCGGCTGCAGGACGGCACGGTGATCGGTCCGGCCGAGGAGTTCCTGGCGCTGGTACGCCAGCAGGTGCGCGCACGTTCGGCCGACGTCGACCAGGGTTTCGGCCTCGAGTGCGACGTGCGACCGCTCAACCCCGGCCTGGTCGAGGCTGCCGACCGGCTCGGCGAGGCGCTCGAGCAGATGCTGGCGCCGGTGCGGCGGCTGCGGCAGGCGCTGCGCGGCAAGCTCGAGAGCGAGGCCGACCGGCTCGACTCCGGCCAGCGCTCGCGCATCGAGGGCGTCGCGCGCTCGCTCGCCAACCGCTGCGAACTGACGCTCGAGGCCTGGCGCGCCATGCTGCGCGGCCTGCACAACGACCCCGACCCGGCCTTCGTCGACTGGTTCGCGGTCGAGCGCAGCCAGAACCGCGAGATCGACGTCGGCATGTACCGCCACTACCTCGATCCGACCGAGCCGTTCGTGAACGCGGTGATCGTGCCGTCGCACGGCGCGGTGATCACCTCGGCGACGCTGCGCGACGCGCTCGGCGTGCCGGTCGCGGCCAACGACGAGAAGCCCGAGGCGCTGGCCGACTGGACGGTGGCCGAGGCCCGTACCGGAACGAAGCACCTGCCGGCGCCGGCGATGCGCGCGGCGATGGCATCGCCGTTCGACTACGCCAACCACACCCGCTTGCTGGTGGTGCGCGACGTCCGGCGCGACGACTCCGACCAGGTCGCGGCCGCCTACCGCGAGCTGTTCCTCGCCGCGGGCGGCGGCGCGCTCGGCCTGTTCACCGCGATCGGCCGGCTGCGCGCGGTGCACCAGCGCATCGCCCCGGCGCTCGAGGAGGCCGGCCTGCCGCTGCACGCCCAGCACGTCGGCGGCATGGACGCGGCGACGCTGGTCGACATCTTCCGCGCCGAGGAGCATTCGTGCCTGCTCGGTACCGACGCGGTGCGCGACGGTGTCGACGTGCCCGGCCGATCGCTGCGCCTGATCGTGTTCGACCGCGTGCCGTGGCCGCGCCCCGACATCCTGCACCGCGCCCGCAAGGCGGCGTGGAAGCAGGCCGGCGCCGGCGCCAACGGCTACGACGACATGCTGGCGCGATTCCGCCTCAAGCAGGCCTATGGCCGACTGGTCCGCCGCGCCGACGACCGCGGCGTCTTCGTGATGCTCGATTCACGCCTGCCCAGCCGCCTGCTGGGTGCCTTCCCGCCGGGCGTGCAGGTCGATCGCGTCGGCCTGGCCGAGGCGGTCGAGGCGGTGCGCGATTTCCTCAACCGACCTGATCAGTAGCCGGCCACGCGGTCCACGAGTTCGCGCAGCGGCTTGCCGTCGAGGAAGCGACCGAGGTTCTCGGCGAACAGCTTCGCCACGAAGCGGTCGCGCTGCGGGTGCGGGCCGCCGATGTGCGGCAGCACGACGATGTTCCCGGTGGTCCAGAACGGGTGCGTCGACGGCAGCGGCTCCTGGCGGAAGACGTCGAGCAGCGCGCCGGCGATGGTCTTGTCCCTGACCGCCGCGACCAGCGCGTCGTCGTCGACCAGCTGGCCACGGCCGAAGTTCAGCAGCCACGCCGTGGGTTTCATCAGCTTCAGCCGGCGGGCGTCGATGTAGTTCTCGGTCTCGGGCGTCGCCGGCAGCAGCAGCAGCACGAAGTCCGCGCGCGCCAGCACTTCCTCGCCCTTCGACGGCGGCAGCACCTCGTCGACGTGCGCCACCGGGCCGACGCGGCGCTTGGTGCCGATCACCGCGAGGCCGAGGGCCTTGGCGATGCGCGCGACCTCGGCGCCGATGACGCCGAGACCGAGGATGCCCAGCGTCTTGCCGGTCAGCGGCTGCGCCACCGTGTGCACCCACTTCGACTGCTTCTGGTGCTCGGCCACGGCGCGGTACGGCTTGGCGACCTGGAACAGCGCGCCGATGATGTTCTCCGGCATCGACTCGGTGTGGGTGCCGCGGGCGCAGGTGAGGTCGAGCCGCGGCGGCAGGTCGGGCATCGCCAGCCAGCCGTCGACGCCGGCGGTCATCGCCTGTACCCAGCGCAGCTTCTGGAACTTCGGCAGCAGCCCGGCCGGCGCCGCCATCGCCAGCATCGCGTCGGTGCGTGCCAGCTGCTCGGGCGACGGCGCGTCCTTGCGCGCCAGGATCTCGACCGTGACGCGGTCCGCGAGGCCGGCGTCGCGGATGGCGTCGGTGTAGGCGTCGGTGCGGTCGGTCCACAGCAGGACATGCGCGCGGTCGGTCAAGGATCGGTCTCCAGTCGTAGGACGGCGCGACCGTAGCCGATTTGCGTCAGGACCGCGAAAGGTCGATCAGGGCGAGGCCGAACTCGGGACGCTTGACCCGGCGCAGCCGGGCCGGCGTCTCGACCAGCGTCACCTCCAGCGTCGGCCGCACCAGCCCCTCGATGAAGTGGCCCCCGCGGCAGGTGCCGTCGCTCAAGCCCAGGACGGCGTGCAGGTGCAGGCCGGGCTTGCCGGCATCGTCGACCGCGATGTCGCCCAGCAGGCTCAGCGCCTCGCACTGCTCGGCGATCTCGATGCGCTTGTAGGTCTTCCTGACGAGGTCGAACCAGCCCACCGTCGCGCGCTCGAAGGCGCCGATGGCGCTGAGCGACGCCGCCTCGATCTCGTTGGCCGCGGCGAAGGCCGACAGGGCCGAGTGGGCCTCCTCCCCCGGCTCGAGGATCACGATGTAGGTGCGGACACCCTCTTCCTGCCAGACCAGCTTTGCATGCATGCCGCCGCGAACGCCGGCCGGCGACGGAACGTTGCCGTACGTCCGGTTCTGGGCGCTCGGCCGATCCGGTAGACTTTCGCCATAAGAAACGAGCTGGGAGGCTCCCGAGATGAGACCATTGTTCCTGCCGCGCCGGCGGGCGCTCGCGCTCGCCACCTCGACCCTGGCGACCCCGATGCTGGCATCGGGCATCGCCCGGGCCGACGCCGACTGGCCCAACCGGCCGGTGAAGTACATCGTCGTCTTCCCGGCTGGCGGTCCGACCGACACGCTGTCGCGCATCGTCTGCCAGCAGCTGTCGGAGATGACCGGCCAGCAGTTCGTGATCGAGAACAAGGCCGGCTCGGGCGGCAACGTCGGCACCGACGCGATCGCCAAGGCGGCTCCCGACGGCTACACGATCGGGCTCTACACCATCGCCAGCCAGGCGATCGCGCCGACGCTTTACGCCAGGCTGCCGTTCGACCCGGCCAAGGATTTCACCGGCATCGCCATGCTGTGGTCGGTGCCGAACCTCCTGATGACCCGTCTCGACCTCCAGGCGAAGACGGTCCCCGAGCTGATCGCGCTGGCCCGCGCCAATCCCGGCAAGCTGTCCTTCGCCTCGTCGGGCGCCGGCACCAGCCCGCACCTGAGCGGTGAACTGTTCAAGCAGCTGGCCAAGGTCAACATCCTGCACGTGCCCTACAAGGGCAGCGCGCCGGCCCACCAGGACCTGCTCGCCAACCAGGTCGACATGATGTTCGACAACATCCCCGGGCCGCTGGCGCTGATGCGCGCCGGCAAGGTGCGCGGGCTGGCCGTGACCTCGCCCAGGCGCCACCCGTCGGTGCCGGACCTGCCGACGATGGGCGAGTTCCTGCCGGGCTTCGACATCACCTCGTGGGGCGGCGTCTGCGGCCCGGCGGGGCTGCCGCCGGCGATGGTCGACAAGCTGTCGGCGCTGGCGCGGCGGGCCCTCGAGACCGACGCGGTGAAGAAGGCGTTCGACCAGCAGGGCGCGACCGCGACCTGGATGAGCCCGGCCGACACCGCCGCGTTCCGCCTCTCGGAGGAGAAGCGACTCGCGCCGGTGATCCGCGCATCGGGCGCCAAAGTGGAGTAGGCTCATGGGACCATGCTGTCCCGCCGCTCCCTGATCGTCACCGCCGCCGGCCTCGCAGGCATGGCGGCGGCCTTGCCCGCCGCGGCGGCCGGTCCCCTCAAGGTCGTCTACGTCGGCGGCTGGGACTGCGGACCGTGCACCACCTGGAAGAACCGCTACAAGGCCGACTGGCTGGCCTCGCCTCAGTACGGCAAGGTCGCCTGGGTCGAGGTCGAGTCGGCCAAGCTCAAGGAAGCCTACCAGCCGCGCTACTGGCCGGACGATCTCCGGCCGGTGCTCGAGTCGCTGCCGAGGAAGAGCGGCACGCCGCGCTTCCTCGTGGTGAAGGACGGCCAGGTGATCGCCAACGAGTTCGGCGTCTCGACCTGGACCAGGATCCTCGACGTCGTGAAGAAGCAGACCGGTTGAGCCCATCGCCATGAAGAAGAAAGTCGTGGTGGCCGGCGCCACCGGCCTCGTCGGCTATGCCGGCCTCAAGCACTTCGGCCGCCAGCCCGGCGTCGAGGTCGTGGCGCTGTCGCGCCGCCGGCCCGACGACACGTTCGGCGCGCGCTGGCTGCCGCTCGACGTCACCGACGCGGCGGCCTGCGCCGCCTTCGCGCGCGACCACGGCGACACCACGCACCTCGTCTACGCCGCGCTCTTCGAGCGGCCGGGGCTGGTCGCCGGCTGGCGCGAGGACGAGCAGATCCGCACCAACGACCTGATGCTGCGCAACCTGCTCGGCCCGCTCGAGCAGGCCGCGGCCGGGCTGCGCCACGTCGCGCTGCTGCAGGGTACCAAGGCCTACGGCGTGCATGTCCGGCCGATGCTGGTGCCGGCCCGCGAGAACCGCTCGGAGATGCACGAGCAGCCCAACTTCTACTGGAACCAGGAGCGCTACGTGCGCGACCTGCAGCGGGGCAAGGGCTGGCACTGGTCGATCCTGCGCCCGGTGCTGATCGTCGGCGACTCGGTCGGCAGCGCCATGAACGTGATCCCGGCGCTGGGCGTCTACGCCGCGCTGATGCGGCGCGCCGGCAAGACCCGGCTCGATTATCCCGGCGGCGTCGGCCGCGTCGCGCAGGCGGTCGACACCGACCTGCTGGCCCGCGCCATCGCCTGGTCGGGCGAGTCGGACAAGGCGCGCAACGAGATCTTCAACGTCACCAACGGCGACGTCTTCGTCTGGCCGAACGTCTGGCCGGCGATCGCCGACGCGCTCGGCTTCGCCGCCGGCGAGCACGCGCCGCTCAGCCTCGACCGCGAGATCCGGCCGCAGGAAGAGGCATGGGCCGCGGTCCGCGCCGAGCACGGGCTGGCCTCGGGCACGCTGCGCGACTTCGTCGGCCTGTCGTTCGAGTACGCCGACTACACCATGGGCTACGGCCGCACCGAGCCGGGACCGCCGGCGCTGGTCTCGACCATCAAGCTGATGCAGGCCGGCTTCCACGACGTCATCGACACCGAGACCATGTTCCGCAAGGCCTTCGCCGAGATGCAGGCGAAGAAGCTGCTGCCGCCGCCGCGCTGACCGGCGGGCAAAAAAGTGGGCCCGGGACACGGTTTCGCAACCGTGCACCCGGGCCCGACGCCCCCTCTGATCGGCGTGGAGAGTTAGCGGAAACTGTCGGAAATCTGCTTGAAGCCCGACTGCGTCTTCGACGCGATGTCGCTGATCTGCGAGCCGCGCTCGGTGAAGGCGCGGGCCTGGGCGGGAACCTCGTAGCCCATGATCTTCTCGGGCAGCGTGACCTTGATCTGGCCGGTCATGACCAGCGCCACGGCGGCGAGGAAGGAGAGCTTGATGGCCCAACCGAAGAGGAACTTCATGGGCCGGATAGTACTTTCATCCCCTGCGTCAGGACAGGAATCCATCGTATCAAATGTTCGCCCTACTGCAGGGCGAAGCTGGCGCGCACGTGGTCGGCGAGATCGCGCGCCGCCGGCGACAGGCCCGACGGCGCGTAGAGATTGATGCGGAACTCCGGCAGCGGCGGCAGCCGCGCGGCGCGCGCCGCGCGACCGCTCAGGATCTCGAACCGCGCCGGCACCGACGAGCGCAACAGCGGCGCGACCGCGAGGCCGGCCTCGATCGCCGCGTGCACCGGCTCGAGCCGGCTTTCCTCCAGCACCGCGCGCCAGTCGCGGCGCGCCCGGCCCAGCGCCTCGATCGCCACCGGCCGGAAGGCGCAGCTCGGCGCGCCCAGCGACACCGGCAGCGGGTCGCGCAGGTGGGCGTCGCCGCCCGGGATGCCGACCCAGACGAGGCGGTCGGTGCGCAGCGTCTCGCCGCCGCCACCGACGTCGGTCTCGGTGGTCAGCGCGAGGTCGACGTCGCCCGAGCGCAGGTGCCGGCGCACGATTCGCGAATCCTCGCACACCAGGCTGACGCGCACCCGAGGCTGGGCCCGCGCGAAGCGACGCAGGATCGGCGGCACGACGCTGCCGATGATGTCGTAGGGCACGCCCAGGCGGACCTCGCCCTCGAAGGCCGGCGTCCGCATCGCCGACCACACCTCGTCGTTCAGCGCGACCATGCGCCGGGCCTGCGCCAGCAGCCGCTCGCCGGCCGGGGCCAGCACCAGCTTGCGCCCCTGCCGCTCGAACAGCGCGCACTCCAGCACCGCCTCCAGCCGCTTGATCTGCTGGCTGGCGGCGGCCTGGCTGACGCCCAGCACCGACGCGGCGGCGGTGACGCCGTCGGCATCGATCACCGCCAGGAAGGCGCGCAGCAGGGAGATGTCGAGGTCGCGTCTCATAAGTAACCGTGAACGATTATATCCATAACATTCGATTTTGTAATCTGCGGCGACGGCCTACCGTTCGCGACATGACGAACCCCTCCCCGCTCCGCGGCCTGTGGCTGCCCATCGTGACGCCGTTCCGCGACGGCGCCGTCGACTTCGCGAGCTACGAGCGCCTGCTGCGCCATTACCTCGCGCTCGGCATCGACGGCCTGTTCCCGCTCGGCACCACCGGCGAGGCGCCGACCCTCGACGACGACGAGAGCGAGGCGCTGCTCGAGCGCACGCTCGCGGTCGTGGCCGGTCGCGTGCCGGTGTTCGCAGGTGTCGGCGGCAACGCCACCGCCAAGGTCGAGAAGGCGCTGCGGCGGCTGGCGCGGCAGGCGATCGACGGCATCGTCTCGGTCTGTCCCTACTACAACCGCCCGGGCCAGGACGGGCTGGTCGCGCACTTCCGCGCCGTCGCCGCGGCGACCGACCGGCCGGTGGCGATCTACAACATCCCCTACCGGACGGCGGTGAACCTCTCGAACGACTCGCTGCTCGAGCTCGCGACGGTGCCGAACATCGTCGGCGTCAAGGACAGCTCGGGCAGCCTCGCCCAGTCGCTCGACCTGCTGGCACGCCGGCCGGCCGGCCTCGCCGTGCTGACCGGCGAGGACGCGCTCTACTTCACGATGATGGCCAACGGCGCCGACGGCGGCATCCTCGCCGCCAGCCACGTCGAGACCGCCCGCTTCGTCGATGTCGGCCGGCGCTTCGCCGCCGGCGACCTCGCCGGGGCGCGCGCGGCCTGGGCGCCACTCGCGCCGCTGGTGCCGTTGCTGTTCGCCGAGGCCAACCCGATGCCGCTCAAGTACGTTCTGTGGCGGCAGGGCCTGATCGCGTCGCCGGAATGCCGGCTGCCGCTGACCCGGATCTCGGACGGGCTGGCGCGGCGCCTCGACGCCGCGCTGCCGATGACGGCTATCGCCGCGCCTTGAGAAGGTCGCGGATCTCGGTCAGCAGTTCTTCTTCCCGGGTCGGCGGCGCCGGCGGCGCCGGCGCGGCCTCTTCCTGCTTGAACAGGCGGTTCATCGCCTTGATCACCAGGAACAGGATCCAGGCGATGATGACGAAGTTCACCGTCACCGTCAGGAACTGGCCGTAGCCCAGCGTCGCGCCCGCCTTCTTCGCCGCCTCGTAGGTGGTGGCGTCGCTCGCCGCCTTGGTCAGGCCGACGAAGTAGTTGCTGAAGTCGAGCCCGCCGAAGATGCGGCCGATGATCGGCATCATGATGTCGCCGACCATCGAGTCGATGATCTTGCTGAAGGCCGCGCCGATGATCACGCCGATGGCGAGGTCGACGACGCTGCCGCGCATCGCGAATTTCTTGAACTCTTGCAGCATCCCCATTCTCCTTCGGCGGGCGTCTCAGGTGACCCGCAGGTAGACCAGCAAAGCAGAAAGCGTGACCACCGAGAAGGCCGTCGACAGCAGGACCGCTGCCGAATTCTGCTCGACCTGGAGGTCGAACTGCTTGGCCAGCACGAAGGCGTTGGCGGCGGTCGGCAGGGCCGCCATCAGCAGCGCCACCTTGCCCGGGACGCTGTCGACATCGACGAAGAACGGCAGGATCACCAGCGCCAGCGCCGGCTGCAGCAGCAGCTTGATCGCGGTCGCGGCGCTGGCCTCGGCCAGCCCGCTGCGCACCGACTTGTCCGACAGGAACAGGCCGATCGCGAACAGCGCGCACGGGGCGGCGGCGGCGCCGAGCAGGTCGAGCCACTTCTCGACCGGGGTCGGGATCGGCAGGCCGACCGCCGAGGCCAGCATGCCGAGCCCGATCGACACCGGCAGCGGGTTGCGCGCGACGTTGAAGGCGGCCTTCAGGAAGGTGCGCACCGGGCCGTGGCCGGCCGCGACCTCGAGCTCGATCAGCATGACCCCGAACACCATCGACACGATCGCCGTCACGATCACCGTCAGCATGGCCGGCGGCAGCCCGGCCTCGCCGAACGCGGCGAGGCACAGCGGCACGCCCATGTAACCGACGTTGCCCCACGACGCGGCGATGCCCTGCAGGCTCATCGCCGCCAGCCCGCCGCGCGACAGCAGCCGGGTCGCGATCATGCCGAGCGCGAAGGTGGCCAGGACGGCGAGGGTGAAGCCGGCCATCAGCGCCGGGTCGAGCACCGCCGCGACCGGGGTGCGCGCCAGGGTGCCGAAGAACAGGACCGGCAGCGCGAAGTAGCTGACGAAGGCGTTGAGGGCCGCGGTCGAGTCGCCGCCAAGGATCCGCCAGCGCCCGGCCAGGTATCCCGCGAGGATGACGCCGAAGATCGGGGCGGCGACGTTGAGAATGGCTTGCAAGCCGACAGTGCCTTCTGACCAGTTGGTCTAATCTATTAAGAAATTGACATAAATGACACAAATACAATAGTATTTTGAGGCCATAACGAGGCCGCAACCGTCCCCTCCGCCAGCGGCCCGGGAGAGATACACATGCGTCTTTTGATTGCCAGCGTGGCCGCCCTGGCCGCGGTCGCCTTCGCCGCCCCGTCGTTCGCGCAGGACCAGGACCCGGGCGCGGCGCCGGCCCCGGTGCCGACCGCCAAGCCGAAGCCCGGCACGGCGGCCTACTGCCAGAGCCTCAAGACCTCGAGCTCGCGCAGTTCCTGCCTGAAGAAGCTGAGCGCCAAGTCGACCAAGGCGCCGGCCACCGCCTCGGCCAAGAAGACCAAGAAGACCAAGACCCCGGCCTCGATCGAGCCGAAGCAGCCGGACGTCGGCCAGCTGAGCGCCCCGGCGCCGACCGCGGCCGCGCCGGCCGGCGGCGCGGTGGCGATCCCGCCGCTGCCGCAGAAGACCATCTAAGCTCGCTTCGCGCCGCCGGCCGGCGCGGATACAGTCGCTCTCCCCTTTTCCCGGGAGAGCGACATGCCGGCCCACTCCGCTGCCCTGATATCGACCGACGACCTCGCGCGCCGCCTCGGCGCGCCGGGCGTGCGCGTCTTCGACTGCACCACCTACCTGCGGCCGCGCCCCGAGGGCGGCTACGCGGTCGAGAGCGGCCGCGCCAACTACGACAAGGGCCACATCCCGGGCGCGGCCTTTCTCGACCTGCCGCGCGACCTCTCGGTCGCCGGTCACGCGCTGCGTTTCACCCTGCCGCCGCTCGACGCGCTGA
Organism: uncultured Reyranella sp.; assembly: GCA_964420105.1. Classification (GTDB taxonomy): domain Bacteria; phylum Pseudomonadota; class Alphaproteobacteria; order Reyranellales; family Reyranellaceae; genus Reyranella. The sequence continues at coordinate 3,171 of CAYQRL010000012.1, read as the reverse complement.
CCCGCGCCTTCGCCGCCCAGGGCATCGGCCACGGCACCTTCGTCGTGCTCTACAGCCACGCCTCGCCCAACTGGGCGACCCGGATCTGGTGGATGCTGCGCGCCATCGGCTTCGACGACGCCGCGATCCTCGACGGCGGGCTCGACAAGTGGGCGGCCGAGAAGCGGCCGCTCGCGACCGAGCCGACCATGCACCCGCCGGCGACGCTGACGCTCAACGCCCGGCCCGGCCTGTTCGTCGGCAAGGAAGAGATGCTGGCCGCGATCGGCAAGGCCGACACGCTGACGCTGAACGCGCTCAGCCACGAGCAGCACAAGGGCAGCGGCGGCGTGGTCTACGGGCGCGCCGGCCGCATCGCCGGCTCGTCCTGCGTGCCGGCCGCCAGCCTGTTCGGGCCGGACAAGACGCTGAAGCCGATCGCCGAGCTGCGCGCCGCCTTCGAGGGCGTCGGCGCCGCGCCCGATCGCCGCGTCCTCGTCTACTGCGGCGGCGGCATCGCCGCCACGCTCGACGCCTTCGTGCTGACCGCCCTGCTCGGCCATCGCGACGTGGCGGTGTATGACAACTCGATGCAGGAGTGGTCGAACGATCCCTCGCTGCCGATGGAAACCGGTTGAGGAGGAAAGGCCGATGTCCGCTTACCTGATCGTCGAGGTCGAAACCGTCGACGAGGCCCTGATGGCCGAGTACCGCAAGCACACGCCGGGCGCGATCGCGAAGTTCGGCGGCAAGTTCATCGTGCGCGGCGGCAAGACCCGCACGCTGGAAGGCGACTGGAAGCCGCAGCGCATCGTGGTCATCGAGTTCCCCGACTACGAATCGGCCGAGCGCTTCTACGATTCCGACCACTACAAGCCGATCCTCGAGATGCGCCTGAAGGCTGGTCGTTCCAAGGCGATCCTGGTCGATGGCCACGATGGCTGACCAGCCGGGCACCGCCGCGTACCGCGCGGTCGGCACGCTCTACAACGCACTGATGACCGCGCTGGTGCTGGGCCTGGTGACCCGGCGCGGCGAGGACACGGCGCGCGAGTACGTGTTCCGCCACTTCCGCCGCCAGCACCTCGAGAAGTTCCTGCCCGGCCTGCAGAAGCTCGGGCTGGCGGGCGAGCCCGACGCGCCGGCCTGCGCGCTCTACCATTACCACTCCAACGCGCTCGGCGGGGTCAAGACCGGCTACCTGCGCGAGAGCGACGGCAAGGCGTGGGTGCGCTACCCGCCACCGCGCTGGATCTGGCGCGGCACCGCGATCGCCGCCGTGCCGCACGCGGTCTCGGCGGCGATGCTGCACGGCTGGCACGGCCACAACGGCGTGTCGCTGGGCAACCCGCGGCTGGGCTTCGTCTGCACCGGCATGACGGTCGACGGCGCCCCCGGGCTCGAGGGCTACTACATCGACCACGGCCGGCCGATCGCCGAGAACGAGCGCGTGCGCTTCGCCTACGGCGAGGAGCGGATGCCGCGCATCGACTGGGCGACGCAGCCGAAGCTTGAAACCGCCAGCTGGCCCGAGGAGCGGCGACAGCGCACGTTCCGCGCCTACGCCCTCGAGTACCTGCGCACCATGCTGCCGACCCTGCAGGGCCTGCTGGGCGCCGAGGGCGCCCGGGCCGAACTGGGCCGCGTCGCCCGCCTGGTCGGGCTGCAGTTCCACGAGGAGACCGCGCGCGACATGGACCTGCCGACCGACGTCGAGCGCGGCGACCGGCAGAGCGCCCGCGACTTCGCGCGCTGGCTGACCGGCGTGCTGGCGGCCGGCGGCGAGGATGTCGACACGGTCGAGGACGACGATGCCGTGACGGTGCGCCAGCGCGGCTGGCGCGCGGTGCGCGACCTGGCGCTCGACGACCCGCTGGCGGCCTTCGACGCCTGGAACGAACTGTGGCTGGGCGCCGCCGCCGCCCACGACCGCTTCCTCGATGTCGCGACGACGCGCACGCTCGACGATCAGGGCTGGCGCGTGGCCTGGCGGATCGCCGCCCGGTAACAGGCCGGCAGGCGGTGCCCGGCGACGCTCTCGCCGGTCCCGCCTGTCTCCTCCGCCACGACTTCGCCGAGCGGAAGCCAGCGCGTCTCGAGGTGCTCGTGGCTCAGCGTCACCGCCCCGTCGGCGTCACCGTCGCCGTCGACGACGAGGCGGCAGGCGAATGGCACGATCCGCACGAAGCGGCCGGGCAGCACCTCGAACAGGTGCTCGTCGAGCGCCGCGCCGACCTCGGCCGCCAAGCCGGTTTCCTCGCGCACCTCGCGTTCCAGCGCCTGCGGCAAGGTCTCGCCGGGATCGGGCCGGCCGCCCGGCAGGTCCCACTCGTCGCGCTCGTTCAGCAGCAGCAGCACGCGCCCCTCGTGCACGAGGACGCCCTTGACCGAGATGGGCAGCACCGACATCGCCCCCAGTCTAGCCTATCCGCGTAGCGCAAAGGAAAAGGGCCGGGGATTTCTCCCCGGCCCTTCCCGTGTCTTTCAGGACGACTGGACCTAGAAGTCCATGTCGCCGCCCATGCCACCGCCCGGCGGCATCGGCGGAGCCTTCTTCTCCGGCTTCTCGGCGACCATCGCCTCGGTCGTCACCAGCAGGCCGGCCACCGAAGCGGCGTCCTGCAGCGCGGTGCGCACGACCTTGACCGGGTCGATGATGCCGGCCTTGACCAGGTCGGTGTACTCGCCCTTCTGGGCGTCGAAACCGAAGTTGGTCTCCTTCTGGTCGAGCAGCTTGCCCGAGACCACCGCGCCGTCGAAGCCGGCGTTCTCGGCGATCTGGCGGACCGGCGCCTGCAGGGCGCGGCGCACGATCTCGATGCCGACCTTCTGGTCGTCGTTCGACGAGCGCAGCTTGTCGAGCGCGCGGCTGGCGTACAGCAGGGCCGTACCGCCGCCCGCGACCACGCCCTCTTCCACGGCCGCCTTGGTGGCGTGCATGGCGTCGTCAACGCGGTCCTTCTTCTCCTTGACCTCGATCTCGGTGGCGCCGCCGACCTTGATGATCGCAACGCCGCCGGCGAGCTTGGCCAGGCGCTCCTGGAGCTTCTCGCGGTCGTAGTCCGAGGTGGTCTCCTCGATCTGCGCCTTGATCTGGGCGATGCGGGCCTCGAGGTCCGCCTTCTTGCCCGAACCGTCGACGATCGTGGTGTTCTCCTTCTCGACGATGACCTTCTTGGCCTTGCCGAGCAT
>CAYQRL010000011.1:0-151135 GCA_964420105.1 uncultured Reyranella sp. | reverse complement strand
TGCTCCCGGGTAGGGCGGCCACATCACGGCCGTGAGAAGGTTTGGTTACAGTTCGGTGAAAGCCGGTCGGGACCGGTGGGCAACCGGCGACCGATGCCGGAAGGCTGCAATTTCAGCGCCTTGGGGCGAGGTTATGGCGGAGAGGAAGGGATTCGAACCCTCGATAGGGATTATCTCCCTATAACGGTTTAGCAAACCGCCGCCTTCGACCGCTCGGCCACCTCTCCGCAGCCCGTTACAGACCCCGGCAGTCGATTTTTCATCCACGGCGGATGCGCGGCGGTTCTAGCGGGGGGACCCGGCCAAGTCAAACGGGGTGGCAATTTCGCGAGGAATTTCAGGCCCTTGGCCCGCCGGCCCGAACCGTGCGACCCTGCCCGGCATGAGTACCGCCCCCTCCTCGATCGAGATGCTGAAGCGCCTGGTGGCCTTCGACACGACCTCCCGCCACTCCAACCTCGACCTCATCCACTACATCCGGGACTACCTCGGCACGTTCGGCGTCGACAGCACGCTGGTGCCCAACGAGGAAGGCACCAAGGCCAACCTGTTCGCGACCATCGGGCCGCGGCAGGAAGGCGGCATCGTGCTGTCCGGCCACACCGACGTCGTGCCGGTCGACGGCCAGCCCTGGGACACCGACCCGTGGACCCTGACCGAGAAGCCGGACGGCAACCTCTACGGCCGCGGCACCTGCGACATGAAGGGCTTCATCGCCGCCTGCCTCAGCCACGTCCCCGCCTTCCAGAAGGCCCGCCTGAAGGTGCCGCTGCACTTCGCCTTCTCCTACGACGAGGAGATCGGCTGCCTCGGCGCCCCGGCCCTGGTCGAGAAGCTGGTCGGCGCGGTGCCACGGCCGCAGGCGGTGATCGTCGGCGAGCCGACCATGATGGGCGTGGTCAACGCCCAGAACGCGGGCGGCGGCATCATCGCCACCTTCACCGGCGTCGAGGCGCATTCGTCGATGACCCATCTCGGCGTCAGCGCGATCCACTTCGCCGGCGACTTCATCCACTGGCTGAACGAGCTGCAGGAGGAACTGGCCCAGCGCAAGCGCACCGACCTCGACACCGTGCCGGGCCACACCACGATCAACGTCGGCATCGTGACCGGCGGCACCGCCGGCAACATCCTCGCCCGCGAATGCACCCTCAACTGGGGCTACCGCACCCTGCCCGGCGACGACCCGTGGGAGGTCCAGCGCCGGGCCGAGAAGTACGTGGCCGAGCTGCTGCTGCCCCGGATGAAGGCCAGGCACCCCGACGCGAAGATCGAGATGAAGCGACGCTCGTTCGTGCCCGGCCTGCTGCCGCAGGAGAACGAGGAAGCGGCCAAGCTGGCGCTGCAATGGACCGGCGGCAACCGCACCTACGCCGTGCCCTACGGCACCGAGGCCGGCATCTTCCGCGGCCACGGCATCCCGACCGTGATCTGCGGCCCCGGCGACATCAGCCAGGCCCACCAGCCCAACGAGTTCGTGGCCCGGGCGCAGATGGACGCGTGCGACGCCTTCCTCGCCAAGATGACGCGCTGGGCCGAGAAGTAGCGCGCGAACCCGGGTTCAGGCTCCGGCGCAGACCGCGCGCTCGGTGCGGAACACGCCGTGCTGGCCGAAGCGCCGGTTGTAGGCGGCGACGATCTCGCCGACCCGGGCGTGGTGGGCCGGCGCGTCGAACACCACGACGACCAGCAGCTTGGTGCGCTCGCGCACGACCGCGCCCGACGGCAGGCGCGTCTGGCCCTCGACGTTCAGCACGCTGAGGCCGTCGGGAAATCGCGGCGTCACCTGCTCGGCCAGGAACGACGCCCACTCGGCGTCGCTGACCTCGCCGCCCGCCGGCTTGTCGCGGCCGAAGTAGAGATCGACCTGGACCGCGGGCTTCAGCGGCGCGGTGCAGGCCGGCGCCGACGGCCCCGATGGTGTACTGACGCAGCCGCCGGCCAGCAGCGCCAGCGCCAGCGCCGCGAGGACCCGGCGCGCTCTCAATTGAGGTATGGCACCGCCATGCCCTTGGTCACGGCGGGCCGGGCGTTCACGATGTCGTACCAGCGCTTCACGTTGGGGAAGTCGGCGAGGTTGACCTGGTGCCACTCGTGCCGCGCCGCCCACGGGAAGATCGCCATGTCGGCGATGGTGTAGTCGTCGCCCGACACGAACGGGTGCACCGACAGCTGCTTGTCGAGCACGCCGTACAGGCGCTTGGCCTCGTCGACGTAGCGCTTGATGCCGTACTCGATCTTGGTCGGCGCGGCGCGCAGGAAGTGGTGGGCCTGGCCGAACATCGGGCCGACGCCGCCCATCTGCCACATCAGCCACTGCAGCGCGTCGTACTTCTTCGCGGCGTCCGACGGCAGGAACTTGCCGGTCTTGTCGGCGAGGTAGACGAGGATCGCGCCCGACTCGAACAGGCCGTACGGCTTGCCGCCGGGACCGTCGCTGTCGACGATCGCCGGGATGCGGTTGTTGGGGCTGATGCGCAGGAACTCGGGCTTGAACTGCTCGCCCTTCGAGATGTCGACCTTGTGCACGGTGTAGGGCAGCCCGCACTCCTCCAGCATGATGGAGACCTTGCGCCCGTTCGGCGTGCCCCACGTGTACAGGTCGATCATCCGGTTCTCCCCCTTGTCGTTGGCGGGCTCAGGCCCAGTCCTCGTCCGAGCTGGTGTCGAGGCCGCCGTCATCGTACCCGGCGGTATCGATGTCGTCATTGCCGCCGTCGTTGCTCGCGTACGACGAGCCGTCGTCGCGGAAGTCGGCCGGCACCGGGTTGGCGTCGCCGCCACCCTGGGCTTGCTGGTCGCCGACCATCGCCTGGCTGCCCGGCTGGGCGCCGCCGCCGAACGGGCTGCCGCCCATCAGGTTGCGGATGCCCTCGAACAGCAGCGCACCGCCGGCGACGCCGGCCGCGGTCGCCATCGCGTTGCGCAGGAAGCCGCCGCCCTGCTGCGGCGCCACCGCGGCCTGCAGCGGCGAGCGGGTCGACGGCACCGAGGTCCGGGGCGCCCCGGCCGCCGCGGCGGGCGCAGCCGCCGCCGGCGCGCCCCACGGGCCGAGCCTGGGCGCGTTGCCGAGGAAGCTGGAAGCGGCCGGCGCGGCGGAGCCGGCACGGGCCTCGAGCTCGGCGATGCGCTCCTGCGCCGCCTTCAGCGCCTGCTCCTGCACCAGCACCGTCTGCACCAGCAGGTACGGCGCGCCGGGCTGGCGGGAAATGCCCTCGCGGATCAGCGCCTCGGCCTCGCCGTCGCGCGGCTGGGCCTCGAATTGCTGCAGGCGGCCGAACAGGCCGGTGATCAGGTCGCGTTCCTGGGATTGCATGACGATGACGGAGCCTCCATTCCCTCTCTCCGGGGGTCGCCCGGAACGTGGTTGCCGGGCGGCGGGGCGTCAAGGCGGCGGCCATCCCCAATCCGCACACAAATCTGCAATGTGCCGTCCCGGCATCCTCCGCTATGCAGGGGCATCGAACCGGAGGAAACCGTCATGGCCGTGTCATTGTACGATCTCAGCGTCGCCAGCTACCTGCAGGTGCTGCCGGCCGTCGAGGGCTTCCTCAAGAAGGGCCAGGAACACTTCGCCGCCAACAAGACCGACGCCGACGCCATCGCCGATGTCCGGCTGGCGCCCGACATGCTGCCGTTCCGCTTCCAGGTCCACTCGGTGGTGCACCACTCGCAGGGCGCGATCGCCGGCATCCAGGCCGGGCTGTTCACGCCGCCGCCGCCGCTGCCCAAGCACGACTACGCCGGCCTGGTGCGGCAGGTCGCCGATGCCCGCGCCGCGCTCGAGAAGGTAACGCCGGCCGAGGTCGAGGCGCTGTCGGGACGCGACATGACCTTCGCCATGGGCGAGCTGAAGATCCCGTTCACGGTCGAGACCTTCCTGCTCTCCTTCTCGCTGCCCAACTTCTATTTCCACGCCGCCACGGCCTACGACATCCTGCGCGCCCAGGGCGTGCCGCTGGGCAAGCGCGACTACCTCGGCCGCCTGCGGATCAAGCGGTAGAAGACATCCTCCCCGTGCCCCGGCACGGGGACGACGATCTTCAGGGCCCCGGCGGGCACAGGCCTGCCTTCACCGCGTCCTCGACCCGCTCGAGCCAGATGAACTCGAGGCGGTCGCGGACTTCCCGCGGGATGTCGTCCCAGTCGCGGCGGTTGCGCGCCGGCAGCATCACGCGGGTGATGCCCGCCGCGGCGGCGGCCACGACCTTCTCCTTGATGCCGCCGACCGGCAGCACGAGGCCGCGCAGGCTGATCTCGCCGGTCATCGCGGTGTCGTTGCGCACCACCCGGCCGGTCAGCAGCGACGCCAGCGCCATGAACATCGCGACGCCGGCGCTCGGCCCGTCCTTGGGCGTGGCGCCCGCCGGCACGTGGACGTGGATGTCGCTCTTCTCCAGCGTCCCCGCCTCGATGCCGAGCGTGTCGGTCATGCCCTTGACGACGCTGAGCGCGGCCTGGGCGCTCTCGCGCATCACCTCGCCGAGCTGGCCGGTCAGCTGCAGCCGGCCGCTGCCCGACGACCGGGTCGCCTCGATGAACAGGATGTCGCCGCCGACCGGGGTCCAGGCGAGGCCGGTGGCCACGCCCGGCACGCTCGACCGCATCGCGACCTCGTTCTCGAAGCGGACCGGGCCCAGGATCGCCTCGAGGTCGCCGGCCGCGATCGTGCGCGCCTCGGTCCGGCCCTCGGCGAACCCGACCGCGACCGAGCGCAGCACGCGGCCGATCTCGCGCTCGAGGCTGCGCACGCCGGCCTCGCGCGTGTAGCCGTCGACGATGGCGGCAAGCGCGCCGTCGTCGATCGTCACCTGGTCCGGCCTGAGGCCGTTGGCCTCGAGCTGGCGCTTCACGAGGTAGCGCCGGGCGATCTCCAGCTTCTCGCCGGTGGTGTAGCCGGACAGCGGGATGATCTCCATGCGGTCGCGCAGCGGCCCCTGGATCGTCTCCAGCATGTTGGCCGTGGTGATGAAGACCACGCGGCTGAGATCGAACGGCACGTCGAGGTAGTTGTCGCGGAACGTCGAGTTCTGTTCCGGGTCGAGCACCTCGAGCAGCGCCGCCGACGGGTCGCCGTGCAGGCCGGTGCCCATCTTGTCGATCTCGTCCAGCATCATGACGCAGTCGCGCGCCCCGACCTTGCGGATCGCCTGGATGACGTTGCCCGGCATGGCGCCGATGTAGGTCCGGCGGTGGCCGCGGATCTCCGACTCGTCGTGCAGGCCGCCGAGGCTGACGCGCGTGAACTTGCGTCCCATGGCGCGCGCGATCGACTGGCCGAGCGAGGTCTTGCCGACGCCGGGCGGGCCGACGAAGCACAGGATCGGCGCCTTGCCCTCGGGCGCCAGCTTGCGCACCGCGAGGTACTCGATGATCCGCTTCTTGATCTTCTCGAGGCCGTAGTGCTCGGCATCGAGCACGCGCCGGGCCTCGGCGATGTCGATGTCCTTCGGCGCCGGCGGCGCCCACGGCAGCTCGATCAGCGTGTCGAGGTAGGTGCGGATCATGCTGTACTCGCCCGCCGCCTCCGGCGTGCGCTGCAGCCGCCGCAGCTCCTTGCGCGCGACCTGCTCGACCTCCGGCGGCATCTTCGCCGCGGCGATCGCCTTCTCGAGGTCGGCCAGCTCCTGCTTGTTCGATCCCTCGTCGCCCAGCTCCTTCTGGATGGCGGCCATCTGCTCGCGCAGCAGCGCCTCGCGCTGGCGGGTGTCCAGCGACGCGCGGGTCTTGCTGCCGATCTCGGCCGACAGCCGCAGCACTTCCAGCCGGTGGGCCAGCAGCGCCGACACCTTGTCGAGCCGCGGCGCGAGGTCGACGGTCTCGAGGATGTCCTGCTTCTCGCCCGGCTTGGCGTCGAGGTAGGTCGCCGCGAGATCGGCGAGCGCGCCCGGCGCGGTCGTCGCCTCGACCGTCTGGCGCAGTTCCGGCGGCACCCGCGGCAGCAGTTCCAGGACCTCGTTGACCTGGCCCTGCAGGACCAGGAACCGTGCCTCGATGTCGGGGCCGGCGGCGGTCGGCTCGACGACGTGCAGCCCGCGCGCCAGCAGGAAGGGCTGGCCCTCGACGAACTCGGTGACGCGGAAGCGCTGCACGCCCTGGCAGATCAGGTGGTGGCCGCCTTCCGGCGAGGTCACGTAGCGCACGATGTTGGCCACCGTGCCGGTGCGGTGCATGTCGTCCGGGCCGGGCGCGTCCTTCTCGGGATCGCGCTGCAGCAGGATCAGCACCTGCCGCTGCTCGCGCACCGCCTGCTGCGCCGCCGCGATGCTGGCGGGCCGACCCAGCGTGATCGGGAACACGATCTCGGGGAACAGCACGGTGTTGCGCACCGGCACGACGATCATGGCGTCGGACGGCAGCGCCGGTGCCGGGGCGCCAGGGGCGCCAGGGGCGCCGGGGCCGACATCGGGCGGGCTCATGGCGCGCTCCTTCCCGGCCGGCCTGCCTTGGGCAGGCGGATCACGACGCAGCCGTTGGCGACGCCGCTGCTCGGTTGCCCGTAGCGGCCCGCCGGCAGCGGGACATGGCGTTCGAAGCGGCCCTGCGGCAGCTCGAGGCGGTGGATGATGGCGGTGCGCAGTTCCTGCGGCAGGACGCGCTCGCCGCCGATCATCAGCACGCCGTCGTGGATGGCGAGATCGATCTTGTCGGGATCGACGCCGGGCAGCGCCACCAGGATCAGGACCGCGTCGGCGGTCTCGATCACGTCGGTCGGCGGCTCCCAGGCGATGCCGCGCCCGGAGGCGTGCGGCGGGGTGAAAACCTGGCGGTGCAACCGTTGGGCCCGGGCCAGCATCTGCAAGGCCTCGGACCACATCCAGTCACGGGGATCTTGGTCGGACATGCCCCCCATATGGGGAGGGGAATGCGTTTGCGCACCCCCTCCGCAACCTTACCCATCGGCCTAGTTGCCGATCAGCGCCTGGTAGACGAGGTCCCGCATCAGGTAGCGGTAGCGCAGGCGCGCCGCCGGCGACTGCATCATGAACACGACGTACATCCGCTCCCGCGGGTCGTGCCAGAAGTAGGTGCCGTAGGCGCCGCCCCAGTAGTAGTCGCCGACCGAGCCGGGCAGCGGGTTGCGGCCGACGTCGGTGCGCACGGCGAAGCCGAGGCCGAAGCCCTGCCCCATCCGGGCGCTCGGCTCGAGCGCCTCGAACCGCCACATGTCGGCCCCCATCTTCACGTCCGGCGGCAGCGCGTCGGCGGTCATCAGGTCGATCGACTTGCGCGAGATGATGCGCACGCCGTCGAGCTGCCCGCCGTTGGCGAACATCTGCAGGAAGCGGGCATAGTCGGCCGCGGTCGAGACCATGCCGCCGCCGCCCGAGCGCCAGGTGAACTTCTCGCTGACGTCGGGGATCGACGGCAGCTCGTTCTTGGGCCCCTCCTTCATCGGCCGCGCGCCGCGCGCCTTCTTGTCGGCGCCGACCTCGAACCCGGTATCGCCCATCTTCAGCGGCCGGGTGATGCGCTCCTCGATGAACTTGTCGAGCGGCTGGCCGGAGGCGACCTCGACGACGCGCCCGAGCAGGTCGGTCGACATGGAGTACTCCCAGGTCGTGCCCGGCTGGTAGAGCAGCGCCAGCTTGGCGAGCTTGTCGGCCATCTCGGCATTGGTCTGGCCGCGGTCGGCGACCTTCATGTCCATGTAGGACTGCTTCACCGGGTTGGTCCCGGCCGCGCCGTAGGTCAGGCCCGAGGTGTGTCGCATCAGGTCCTGCACCGTCATCGCCCGCGCCTGCGGCTCGAGGCTGTACTCGACCGTCCCGTCGGGGTTCTTCTTCCCGACCGACACCTTGGTGTCGGCGAAGGCCGGGATGTAGCGCGACACCGGGTCGGCGAGGGTCAGCTTGCCCTCCTCGACCAGGATCATGGTGGCGACGCTCACGATCGGCTTGGTCATCGAGGCGATGCGGAAGACGGTGTCGTTGGTCATCGCCACCTTGGCGTCCTTGTCGCGCCAGCCGTACGATTCGAAGTGAGCGATGCGGCCGTTGCGGGCGATCAGCACGACCGCGCCCGGCAGTTCGTTGTTCTTGACCCCCTCCTCGATCCGCTCCGACAGGCGCTTGAGCCGGCTGGCGACGAAGCCGACTTCCTCCGGCGACTGCGCCCTGGGAATGCCCTGGGCGACCGCCGGCAGGGCCACGGAGACCGCGATCGCCGCGCAGGCCGCGAAACGAAGCATGGACATCGACATTTCCTCCCGAGTTGCGCCATCAAAGCACCCTTGAGGCAAGGCGGTCGATGCCTGTATGAGCGGGCATGACGATTTCAGCACGCGACATCGACCACCTCACGCTGACCCTTCCCGACCCGGAAGCGGCGGCGGCCCGGCTGCAACAGCTCGGCTTCACCCTGACGCCGGAGGGAGCCGAGTCGCGCTGCGTCTGCCTCGAGCCGATGGGCGACGACGTGCCGAGCTACATCGAGCTGCTGGCCGGCGACCCGCCGGGCATCGCGGTGGCGCTCAACGTGGCCGAGGCCGAGGGCGAGCTGCGCACCCACAGCTGGGAAACCGAGGACGGGCTGCAGATCGACGCCGAGGTGGTGATCGGCGAGAGCGGTGGCCCCGTGCCGTGGTTCGCCGTGCGGCACGAGACGCCCGACGCGTTCACCGAGCCGGAATGGGTCGTCCACCCCAACGGCGCGCTGGCGCTGATGGCGGTGCATGCCGTGGCCGACCAGCCCAAGGACGTCGCCGGCAAGCTGGCCAAGGCGTGGAAGGGCGAGGTCGACGAGATCTTCGACGGCTGCGTCGTGGTCCGCACCGGCTCGGTCGAGTTCTTCCTGTGGTCGCCGCTGGCCTGGCAGCTCGAGTACAAGGCGATCGAGGCGATGGCGCCGGCCGAGAAGCCGGCGATCGTCGGCGTCAGCGTGGCGGTGGAACGGGCCCGCCCGCTGCAGGCGCTGCTGCGCGCCAACAACGTGCCTTTCGCGCTCGCCGAGGGCGACCGCGTACTCACGGCGCCCGAGCAGTCGGGCGGCCTGCTGTTCGAGTTCGTGCCCCAGAACTGAGGCGCGGCTGCTAGAACGCCGGCGCCGGCGCCTGCGGCACGTCCTTCCAGAAGTCGGGGTCGTGGCCGAAGAACAGGCGGGCGCCGGACCTCTCCAGCGCCTCGAGCCGGTCGAGCGACGCCAGCATCTGCTCGCGGTCCCACACGAATCGCGGCAACCGGCGCTCGCGCAGGGTGCGGCAGAAGTAGCAGGAGTCGCCGGTCAGCACGACCTCGCCACGCTCGGTCCGGACCTTGAGCGACTGGTGGCCGGGCGTGTGGCCGTAGGTCGGCAGGCAGACGACGCTGCCGTCGCCGAACACGTCGTGCTCGCCGTCGACCTGCTTCACCGGGTGGCCGTGGTCGAAGTCGGCCTTGTAGAAGCCGACCCTGGCGGCGGTTTCGGGATCCTGCGCCGCCTGCCACTCGCGCTTCTGCACGATCATGGTGGCGTTCGGCACCAGCTCGTTGCCGCCGGCATGGTCGAAGTGCAGGTGCGAGTTGACGATGTAGTCGATGCGGCCGGGATCGCGGTCGAACGCCTCCAGCCGCGACTTCACGTCGTCGCCGGGACCGAAGCCCTCGAAGCCGAACAGCCGGGCGACGCGCTCGCCCAGCCGGCCGGCGGCATCGGTCCGGCACTGCGGGTGGATGCCGGTGTCGAACAGAACGCGGCCCTTGGGATGCTCGACCAGGAACGACGGGACCGGCAGCGTCACCGCGCCGTCCTCGCCTTCGATCATGTCCTTCAGGCGCCCGACCAGGCGGCCGCAGGTCAGCGCGTAGAGCGTCGCGGTCATCCCATCCTCCCTTTCGGGCCGCGACCGTAGCACACGCGCGGCCCGCCGGGCCGCCGGCAACCGGTCCCGAGCGGGCGACGTTGCCGGTCGGTCAGCAAGGCGAGGCCGATCGTGAAAGCCATCACCGTGGCGCCCGGTGAACCCGGCTCCGTGAGACTGGACGAGCGACCGGAGCCGGTCGCCGATGGCCTGCACCTCGTGGTCGCGGCCGAGGCGCTGGGCATCTGCGGCACCGACCGCGAGATCATTTCCGGGGCCTACGGGTCCGCCCCGCCCGGCGCCGACCGCCTGGTGCTGGGTCACGAATCGCTGGGCCGGGTCGTCGCGGCGCCCGAGAGCAGCGGCTTCGCGGCCGGCGACCGCGTGGTCGGCGTGGTCCGCCGTCCCGACCCGGTGCCGTGCCCGGCCTGCGCCGCCGGCGAGTGGGACATGTGCCGCAACGGTCTCTACACCGAGCACGGCATCAAGGCGCTCGATGGCTTCGGCGCCGAGCGCTTCGCGCTCGCGCCGGACCGTGCCGTCCCGGTGCCGGCCTCGCTGGGCCTGGCGGCGGTCCTGGTGGAGCCGGCCAGCATCCTCGCCAAGGCGTGGGACCATGTCGAAAGGATCGGCCGGCGCACCCGCAGCTGGCGGCCCACTGTCGTGCTGGTGACCGGCGCCGGCCCGGTCGGGCTGCTCGGCGCGTTGATGGCGGTGCAGCGCGGCCTCGAGGTCCACGTCCTCGACCGCAACCAGGCCGGGCCGAAGCCGCGCCTCGTGCGGGCGCTGGGCGGCACCTACCACGTCGGCCCCCTGCCCGACGACCTCGCGCCCGACGTCATCCTCGAATGCACGGGTGCGCCGGCGCTGGTGCTGGAAGCGATGAGGCGCGTCGCGGCGGGCGGCATCGTCTGCCTGACCGGCGTGTCGGGCGACGGCCCGCCGATGCCGTTCGATCCCGGCGCCTTCAACCGCGCCATGGTGTTGCGCAACGACACGGTGTTCGGCTCGGTCAATGCCAACCGCCGGCACTACCTGGCGGCGGTGCGGGCCCTGGCCGCCGCCGACCCCGAGTGGCTGGACGGCCTGATCACCCGGCGGGTGCCGCTGTCGCACTGGCAGGAAGCCTTCGAGCGCCGCGACGGCGACATCAAGGTGGTCCTGACGTTCGATCGATGAGCGGCAATCGATGAGCGGCGACCCTTGAGCGATACCCCATGAGCGCACCCCTCGAGGATTATGGCCTGGTCGGCGACTGCCAGACGGCGGCGCTGGTCGGGCGCGACGGTTCGATCGACTGGCTGTGCTGGCCGCGCTTCGATTCCGAGGCCTGCTTCGCCGCCCTGCTCGGCCAGCCGTCGAACGGTCGCTGGCTGATCCGGCCGACCGCCGATGCCGTCGCGACGCGGCGTCGCTACCGCCCCGACACGCTGGTGCTGGAGACCACCATCGAGACCGACGAGGGCTGCGTGACCCTCGTCGACTTCATGCAGCCACGCGGCCGCAGTTCGGACCTCGTGCGACTGGTGCGCGGCGACCGCGGCAGCGTCGCCATGTGCCTCGAGCTGGTCCTGCGCTTCGGCTACGGCGCCACCATCCCGTGGGTGACGCGGCTCGAGGGTGGCGGGCTGCGCGCCGTCGCCGGCCCCGATTCGGTGACGCTGCGCACCCCGGTGGCGCTGTGGGGCGAGAACTTCAAGACCGCCGCGATGTTCACCGTCGATGCCGGCCAGACCGTGCCGTTCGTGCTGAGCTACGGGCCGTCCCACCTGCCGCCGCCGCCGCCGGTCGATGCCCTGGCCGCGCTGGCCGACTGCGAACGCTTCTGGCGCGACTGGACCGACGGCACGACCACCGGCGGGCCGCACGCCGAGGCGCTCCGGCGCTCGCTGATCACGCTCAAGGCGCTGACCTACGCGCCGAGCGGCGGCATCATCGCCGCCCCCACCGCGTCGCTGCCCGAGAAGGCGGGCGGCGCGCGCAACTGGGACTACCGTTACTGCTGGATCCGCGATTCGACACTGACCCTGCTCGCGCTGATGAACGCCGGCGTCTACGACGAGGCCCGGGCGTGGCGCGACTGGCTGCAGCGCGCCGTCGCCGGCTACCCGGCCGACATGCAGATCATGTACGGGCTGATGGGCGAGCGCCGCCTGATCGAGTGGGAAGCCGACTGGCTGCCGGGCTACCGCGACTCGCGGCCGGTGCGCATCGGCAACGCCGCCCACCGCCAGTTCCAGCTCGACGTCTACGGCGAGCTGATGGACACATTCGAGCAGGCCCGCAAGGGCGGGCTCGCCTCGAACGAGAGCGGCTGGGAACTGCAGGTCGCGCTGGTCGAGCATGTCGGCCGGACGTGGCGCGACCCCGACTACGGCATCTGGGAGACGCGCGGCCCGCGGCGCCACTTCACCTATTCCAAGGTGATGGCCTGGGTCGCCTTCGACCGCGCCATCAAGGCGATCGAGCGGCACGGCCTGCGCGGACCGCTGGAGGCGTGGCGGGCGACACGCGCGGAGATCCACGCCGAGGTCTGCGACCGCGGCTACGACGCCGACCGCAACACCTTCCGCGCCGCCTACGGCGAGACGCTGCTCGACGCCAGCCTGCTGCTCCTGGCCGAGGTCGGATTCATCGAGCCGCACGATCCGCGCTTCCTCGGCACCGTCGCGGCGGTCGAGAAGGCGCTCATGGTCGACGGCTTCCTGCGCCGCTACAACACCGCCGAGGCCGACGACGGCCTGCCCCCGGGCGAGGGCGCGTTCCTGGCCTGCAGCTTCTGGCTGGCCGACGCCTGGATCTCGATCGGCCGCCGGGCCGACGCCGAGGCGCTGTTCGAGCGCCTGCTGGCGGTGCGCAACGATCTCGGCCTGCTGGCGGAGGAGTACGACACCGCGGCGGGGCGCCAGATCGGCAACTTCCCGCAGGCCTTCTCGCACGTCGGCCTGATCAACACCGCCTTCAACCTGACGCGCGCCACCCGCCCGGCCGAGCAGCGTGCCCGGGTCAACGGCTCGCACCCGCCGCCGCCGCGACCACCGCAGCCGCCGAAGCAGCCCGGCGGCCCCGGCGTCAGGCGTCGAGAGCCTTCTTCAGGAGTTCGTTGACGACCTTCGGGTTGGCCTTGCCGCCGGTCGACTTCATGACCTGGCCGACGAACCACCCGAACAGGGTCGGCTTGGCCCTGTAGGCCGCGACCTGGCCCGGGTTGCCGTCGATCACCGCCTTGATCGCGGCCTCGATGGCGCCGGTGTCGCTGACCTGCTTCAGGCCCTTCTCCTCGACCAGCGCCGCCGGGTCCTTGCCCGTCTCCTCCATGGCGACGAACAGGTCCTTGGCGATGCGGCCCGAGATCGTGCCGTCGGCGATCAGGTCGAGCAGCTTGCCGAGGTTGGCGGCGCTGACCGGAGATTCCGAGATCGACAGGCCACGGCGGTTGAGCATGCCGAACAGGTCGCCGGTCACCCAGTTCACCGCCTGCTTGGCGTCGCGGCCCTTGGCCACCGCCTCGAAGTACTCGGCGGTCTCCTTCTCCGCGATCAGGACGCCGGCGTCGTAGGGCGACAGGCCGAATTCCTTGATGTAGCGGTTCTTGCGCGCGTCCGGCAGTTCCGGCAGCGAGGCGCGGATCGAGTCGACGAACTCCTGCGTCAGCACCAGCGGCAGCAGGTCGGGATCGGGGAAGTAGCGGTAGTCGTGCGCGTCTTCCTTGGAGCGCAGCGACCGCGTCTCGCCGCGGCCGGGATCGAACAGCCGGGTTTCCTGGTCGATCTTGCCGCCGCCCTCGATGATCTCGACCTGGCGCCGCGCCTCGACCTCGATCGCCTGCTTGACGTAGCGGATCGAGTTCACGTTCTTGATCTCGCAGCGCGTGCCCAGCGGTCCGTTGGGACGGCGCACCGACACGTTGACGTCGCAGCGCATGGAGCCCTCGTCCATGTTGCCGTCGCAGGTGCCGAGGTAGCGCACGATCGCCCGGAGCTTGGCGAGGTAGGCCGCGGCCTCGTCGGCCGAGCGCATGTCCGGCTTGCTCACGATTTCCATCAGCGCCACGCCCGACCGGTTGAGGTCGACGAAGGTCTGGCTGGGATGCTGGTCGTGCAGGCTCTTGCCGGCGTCCTGCTCGAGGTGGAGCCGCTCGATGCCGATGGTCCGGGTCTTGCCGTCGGGCAGGTCGATCTCGATCTCGCCCTCGCCGACGATCGGGTCCTTGAACTGCGAGATCTGGTAGCCCTGCGGCAGGTCGGCGTAGAAGTAGTTCTTGCGGTCGAACACCGAGCGCAGGTTGATCCGGGCGTTGAGGCCGAGCCCGGTCCGCACCGCCTGCTCGATGCAGCGCGCGTTGATCACCGGCAGCATGCCCGGCATCGCGGCGTCGACCAGCGAGACCTGCGTGTTGGGGGCGGCGCCGAACGCGGTCGGGGCACCGGAGAACAGCTTGGCGTCGGAGATCACCTGGGCATGGACTTCCAGCCCGAGCACGATTTCCCAGTCGCCGGTTTCACCTTTGAGAAGCATGCCGGGTAGATAGCCGAGCGGCCCGCCGATGGCAAAACCCCGTTCCCGGCACCGAAACGGATCGAAACGCGGGACTTGCGCCGGGGCCGCGGTTCCGTAGGCTCCCGGCCCCAAGAGCAAGCAAGACCGCAGGGAGCCCCGCATGACCCTTATCCATCGCCGCACCATCCTCGCCGCCAGCGCCGCCGCCGGCCTCGCCGCCCCGGCCATCGTCCGCGCCCAGGGCGACTGGCCCAAGGGCACGATCCGCTTCGTCGTGCCCTTCCCGCCCGGTGGCTCGACCGACCCGGTGGCGCGCATCATCCAGGCCAAGCTGTCGGAGCTGACCGGCTGGAACATCATCGTCGAGAACAAGCCCGGCGGCGCCGGCGTGGTCGGCGCGCAGATCGTCGCCAAGTCGCCGCCGGACGGCCAGACCTGGCTGGTGGTGTTCGACAGCCACATCCTGCTGAGCGCGTTCTCGCCCAACCCGCTGCCCTACCAGGACTCGGAGCTGCAGAACGTCATGCTGATCGGCCGCACGCCGCAGGCCATCGGCACGCCGCCCGACCGGCCGTACAAGACCTTCACCGAGGTCGCCGAGGACGCGCGCAAGCGCCCGGGCAAGGTCAGCATGGGCGTGCTCGCCGCCAGCCAGGCGCTCGTGCTGATGACCTACGTGAACAAGGAGAACAAGATCGATCTCAACCTGATCCCCTACAAGGGCGGCGGGCCGCTGCTGCAGGACGCGCTCGCCGGCGTGACCGACTGCGGCATCTCCAGCCTGACCGCGATCAGCCCGCATTTCCGGTCCGGCAAGCTGCGCCCGATCGCCACCACCGGCGACAAGCGCACGCCGGCGCTGCCCGACACGCCGACGCTGCTCGAGCAGGGCATCAAGAGCTACCCGTCCTACTCGTGGTGGGGCGTCTACGCGCCGACCGGCACGCCGCGCCCGATCATCGACCGGATGAACGCGGAGATCACCAAGGCCGTCCGTTCCAAGGAGGTGACCGACAAGTTCGTCGACCAGTTCAACATGGAAGTCCTCACCACCTCGCCGGAGGCCTTCGCCGAGTTCCAGAAGGGCGAGCAGGCCCGCTGGACGCAGATCATCAAGGAGAACGGCATCAAGGGCGATTGATCGCCTTGCGCGCCGCCAGCGCCATCGCGACGTAGGCGCAGCCGGCGAAGACCAGCGACACGCCCGCCACCGTGGCGGGCGTGAAGCCGCCGCTGTAGGGCAGCTTCAGAAGCAGCAGCGCGGCCGTGCCCAGCGCGATCGCGCCCGAGACCGCGAACCACTGCCAGCCCGGGCGGTCGCGCATCCGCACCGAGAAGGCGACCTGGCCGATCCCCTGGACCGCGAACACGATCGCGATCAGGACGGTCAGCGCGAACACGCCGGCGAACGGGTTGAGGTAGATCAGGATGCCGCCCACCGTGGCCAGCACGCCGAGCAGCGTGTGCCACAGGAAGGCGAGCGTGTTGCCGGTCCAGTCGCCGGTGCGCAGGCTCTGGGCCAGCTGGAAGATGCCGCTGACGGCCAGCACGCCGCCGAGCACGCGGCTGAAGCCGACCCCGGTGACGGCCGGCGCCACGATCGCGGTCAGGCCGGCGATCACCAGCACCGCCCCCAGCAGGACCAGCCAGTACCAGTTGTCGCGCAGGACCTCGGCGGCATGCCTGCCCTGCCCGCTCGCGTCGCCCTTGCCCATGGTCCCGCCTCCTGCCGTTCGCCCGGCGGCAGTCTAGCCGCCGGTGCCGCCGGAAGCCCCGGCGAGGCCTGTGCCGGGCGTCCCACGGCCGTGCCGCCCGTCTCAATCTGGCGATCCCGGCCCGGTTATCACCACCCGTTGCAATCCAAGTGCCCGGCGGCCAGTGTAGATGCGGCGTGAAAGTTCGAGACCCGTCGCGAGGACGCCATGCACGCGCATACCTTCTCGACCGCCTCCCTGCCGATCCCCCAGCAGCTCGACGCGTGGAGGGCGTGGTACGATACCGTGTTCGACGTCGCGCCCGCGACGGCGCCGGAAACCCCGTTCGTCGCCACCAACGCCAACTGGGCCGTGCGCGGCGTCACCCTGAGCCGGGTCGGTTCGCCGGCCAACACGGTCAGCCGGTCGCGCTCGGTGATCCGGCGCAATGCCGTCGATCACTGGGTGGTGACGCTCAGCCGCAACACCGTGACCCGCCTGCACACGCTCGACACTCCGCTCGAGGTCGCGCCGGGCACGCCCTTCATCCTGTCGTTCGGCGACCAGTCGCTGATCGAGCGCGAGAGCGACGACGAGCGCCTGCAGCTGATCCTGGCGCGCGACAATTTCCAGTCGATCGCGCCGCTGCTCGACGCCGCGCGCGGCATCGCCCTCGAGCCGACCGGGGCGCGGATGCTGGCGGACTACATGCAGGTGCTCGACCAGCAGGTGCCGACGCTCGAGGCCGACTGCGCCGACCGCCTCGGCGGCGCCGTCGAGGCGATGCTGCGGGCCTGCCTCGCGCCCTCGGTCGAGGCGCGCAACGCCGCCCGCGACCAGGTTAGGCTGACCCTGATGGAGCGGGTGCGCAAGGCGGTCGCCGCCCACCTGCGCTCGCCGACGCTCGGCCCCGACACGCTGTGCCGCGAAGCCGCGACCTCGCGTTCGCAGCTCTACCGCCTGCTCGAGCCCGAGGGCGGCGTCGCCAGCTACATCCAGCGCCGCCGCCTGGCCGAGGGCTTCGCGCTGCTGTCCGACATCGGCAACCTGATGCCGATCGGGCGCCTGGCCGAACTTCTCTGCTTCTCGGACGCCTCGGCCTTCAGCCGGGCGTTCCGCCGCGAGTTCGGACTCAGCCCCAGCGACGTGCGCGCCATGTCGCTGTCGGGCCTGCCGCCGGCCCTGCCGTCCCGGCCGGCCGAGGAAGCCGCCATCCGCACCTTCAGCGACTGCCTGAGGACCTGCTAGTCGCGGTGGCAATTGCGGTTTCAATGCAATATCTGTCCATTGTGCTGCCGATCACATTGCATTACCCCTGAACAAGGGGAGACAGATGCGCTGCGACGAGATCAGCACCGCGGGCCTGCCCGCGCACCGACAACTCGACGCCTGGCAGAGCTGGTACGGCTCGGTCTTCCAGGCCGACCCGCTCGACGCCGAGGCGGCGGAGTTCGTCGCGCATCACAAGTCCTGGAACGTCGCCGGCCTGTCCCTGGCCTGGGTATCGGCGCCCGCCCTCTCGGTCGTGCGCAACAGGACCCTGATCCGCCGCGAGCCGATCGACCACTGGGCGATCACCGTCGCCGCCCACGGCGAGACCCGCCTCGAAACCCCGCAGGGCCAGCACACGGCGCCGGCCGCCCTGCCCTTCATCGTCTCGCTCGGCCATGAGATCCGCAACGAGCGCGGCGCCGACCAGCGCCTGCAGCTCTACATCGCGCGAGATGCCTTCTTCAGCCTGTCGCCGGTGCTCGACGCCTGCTGCATGACCACCGTCAACTCGAACGGCGGCCGGCTGCTCGCCGACTACATGGCGATGATGATGCGCAACCTGCCGGACCTGCCGCTCGAGGACGCGGCCCGGCTGGTCGAGGCGACGCGCGCCATGATCGCCGCCTGCCTCGCCCCGTCGGTCAGCGCCGCCGGCGAGGCGCGCCCGGTGATCAACGTGACGATGATGGACCGCGTGCGCCAGGTCGTGCGCCGCAGCCTGCGCTCACCCAGGCTCGGCGTCGACCTGATCTGCCGCGAGGCCTTCGCGTCGCGCTCGCAGATCTATCGCCTGCTGCAGGGGGAAGGCGGTGTCGCCCGTTACATCCAGAAGCTGCGCCTGTCGGAAGGCTTCGCGCTGCTGTGCGACGGTTCCCGCCGCGACACCATCGAGGCCATCGCCGAGCAGCTGTGCTTCGCCGACGCCTCGACCTTCGCGCGGGCGTTCCGCCGCGAGTTCGGCGTCAGCCCCAGCGACGTCCGCATCGCCGCCCAGACCGGCTTCTCGCCGGCCGCGATGGCGCGCTCCGACGACGCCGAGAGCGGCAGCTTCGCCGCCTGCCTGCGGGCCTACTGACCGGCCAGAACGAGCGGACTGGAACGGGCGGACTAGAACGGGCGCACCAGCGCCACCAGCAGCGCCACCGTCACGCCCAGCAGAGCGACGCCCGCCACCGCCCATTGGCGCAGCTTGCCGTCGAGCCAGGCGAAGCCGACGGCGATGCCGTAGCCGGCGCGGAACGCCCGCTCCATCGGCCCGACGATGTCGCCGGGCGGCAGCGACGGCAGCAGGCCGCGCACCCGCACCAGCCCGAGCCACAGCACCACGCCCAGCGCCACCGGCCAGGCCGAGGCGAGCAGGATCGCGGGCTGCAGCAGGCCCGACAGGTCGGCGCCGAGGACCGCGGCCAGCAGCCACGGCACGGCGATCGCCGCGGCGGCGGCGGCGACCCAGAGGCGACGCGGGATGCGGCGGTCGGTACCCGTGCCCGCGACCCGCGCCAGCGTCCACACGAAGTGCGTCATCAGCAGGCTGGTGCCGACGCTCGACGCCACCGCCAGCGAGCCGACCAGCCCCTTGCCCAGCCCATCCTTGACCGCGAGCTTGGCCAGCGCGCCGCCGGTGAACGGCAGGCCGCCCAGCCCCAGCCCTATGATCGCGGCCAGCATCAGGAAAGACGGCGAGCGGCCAGCGGTGGATGACAGCGCGACCCCGACGGCGAGGAACAGCGCCCCCTTGGCCAGCACGTGGTGGGCGCCGTAGAAGGCGGCGTCGAGGCGGACGCCGGCCTCGCCCGCCGCCAGCCCCATGCCCAGCACGGTCGCGAGCACGCCCATCTGGCTGATGCTGGAGTAGGCCAGCACCGTCTTGGGATTGGTCTGCGTCAGGCCGACGGCGACGCCGTAGAAGGCCGAGCACAGGCCGAACACGACCAGGATCTCGCCGCTGCCGGCGAGGTCGAACGGCAGGAAGCGGACGAGGCCGACCACGCCGGCCTTGACCGCGGCACCGCTCAGCACCGCCGCCGCCGGGATCGGCGCGGCGCCATAGGCGAGCGGCATCCAGCCGTGCGCCGGGACCAGGGCCATCTTGAGCGCGAAACCGGCAGCCGTCAGGGCGACCGCCGTGCCCGCCCACGGCGACCGCGGCAGCGCCGCGAGGACGTCGGCGATGCGCAGGCTGCCGCCCGGCTCGCCGGCCGCCAGCATCACGAAGCCCATCAGCAGCAGCGCCTCGCCCAGCAGCGCGAAGGCCAGGTAGATGCCGCCGGCGCGCTCCGCCGCCGCGGTCTCGTCGTGCGCCACCAGGCCCCAGGCCGGGATGCTGACCAGCGCGTAGACCAGGTAGAAGCCGACCAGGTCGGCGGCGGCGAAGACGCCGAGGCTGCCGACCAGCGTCAGCAGCCAGCACACCGCGAAGCGGCGCGCGTGGCGGTCGCCGTCGAGGAACGACGGCAGCGCGACCGCCGCCAGCGACCACAGCAGCGACGCCGCGCCCAGCATCAGCGCCGACGGCCGGTCGAGCGCCAGCACGAGGCGCAGCGCCGGGACCGTGGCCGTCATCGGCTCGCCGGCCAGCGCCAGCAGCGCCGCGGCCAGCCCCGGCAGCGGCGCGGCGACCAGCAGCGACAGGCCGAAGCGGCCGGGCCGCGCGATCACGAACGCCAGCACCGCCAGCGGCACGGCCAGCATGGCGAGCAGCCACAGCGCGCCGGCGGTCATGGCGCCCCCCGCCCGATCCGCACCAGCTCGACGACGCCGTCCGGCGCGATGCCGAGCGCGATCGCGCCCAGCGCCAGGAACAGCGGCACGAGCTCGCGGCCGCGCGCGACCGGTTTCACCAGCGCCAGCGGCTCGCCGGAGACGGCCGGCGCGACCACCCGGAAGACGTAGCCGCCGGCCAGCAGTCCACCGGCCAGCACGACCACGCACCAGGCCCACTGGCCACTCTGCACCGAGGCCAGCAGCAGCCACCACTTGGCGAGGAAGCCGCCGCTCGGCGGCAGGCCCATCAGCGACAGGCCGCCCAACCCGAACGCCAGCAGGGTCACCGGCATCGAGCGGCCGATGCCGCGCAGCCCGGCGATGCGGTCATGTCCGACCGCCTCGGCCACCAGCCCGGCGGCGAGGAACATCGCCGACTTGGCGAGCGCGTGCGCCAGCACCTGCATGGTGCCGCCGCTCCAGCCGACCGCCGTCCACGCGCCGCTGCCGCTGGCCAGCGGGAACAGCAGGAACAGGTAGCCGATCTGCGCCACCGTCGAGTAGGCGATCAGCAGCTTCAGCCGCTCCTGCTTCAGCGCCATGACGCTGCCGAACAGGATCGCGCCGCAGCCGAGCGCACCCAGCACCGCCATCGCCGCGCCGCTCGCCAGCGTCGGCATGACGTCGAACCACAGGCGCACCGTGAGGAAGAACGAGCCCTTCACCACCAGCGCCGACAGCACCGCGCTGGCCGGCGCCGGCGCGTTGGCATGGGCCGGCGGCAGCCACAGGTGCAGCGGGAACAGGGCGGTCTTGGCGGCGAGTCCGGCCGTCATCAGCGCGCCGGCCACCAGCAGCGCGCCGGCGGCGCCGTCGGCGGCGCGGGTGCGCTCGGCCAGCAGCGCGATGTCGAGCACGCCGAAGCGGCCGTAGACCAGGCCGACCCCCAGCAGGTAGAGGATCGAGCCGAGCAGCGCGAACAGCAGGTAGCGCAGCGCCGCCTCCAGCGTCTCGGCACGGCCGTCGAGGCAGACCAGCGGCACGGCGGCGAAGGTCAGCAGTTCGAGCGCGACGTAGAGCGTGAACAGGTCGCCGCCGGTGAAGACCACGGCCAGCGCCGCCGCCAGCCCCTGCATCAGCGTCCAGAAGGCGAAGGAGGCGCGCTTCTCGCGCACCGTCGCCGGGGTCGCGAAGTAGGACCGCGCGAACAGCATCGCCGCCGGCAGCACCAGCGCCGAGGTCACCAGCATGACGGCCGACAGGCCGTCGGCGCGCAGCGCGATGCCGAGCGGCGGCGACCAGCCGCCGACGATGTAGGTGATGGCGTGGCCGGTCTTCAGCACCTCCGCCGCGACCGCCAGCGCGATCGCCAGCCCGACCGGCGCCGTCGCCAGCGCGATGCGCTCGGCGTGGCGGCCGCCCAGCGCGAACGACAGCACCATCCCCGCCGCCGGCAGGACGATGGCGAGGACGAGCAGGTATCCCGACGGGCTGGTCGCCAGCGGCGTCACGCGGGACCGCCCTCTTCCGAACCGTTCTTCGCCTGCCGGTCCTCGACCCGGCGCTCCTGCAGGCGCAGCAGCAGCCCGATGGCGAGCGCGGTCGCCGAGAACGCGACCACGATGCCGGTGATCACCATGGCCTGCGGCACCGGGTCGGCGGCGAACTCCGCGGTCGCGCCGCGCCGCGCCACCAGGCCGAACACCAGGAAGACGCCGCTGCCGATCAGGTTGAAGGCGAGGATCTTGCGCAGCGCGTGGACGTTGACCAGCACGCCGTAGAGGCCGAGGCCGATCAGCGCCGCCCCGGTCAGTCCCGCCAGCGTCGCCGCGCTCACCGCGCCCTCCACGACGGCGTCGACGGCGTCTTGGGCGGACCGAGCACCAGCAGCGGCAGCATGGCGGCGATCGACAGCACCATGAACGCCTCGATCAACAGGATCAGCGCCTTGGCGTAGGCCGGCGGGTAGGCCATGAAGCCCGACGCGACGGCGAAGCCCAGCAGCCCGACCACGAGGAACGTGACCGGTCCCGACACGATCGCCAGCCGCAGCCACGGCCGGCCGACCTCGGGCACGGCGGCGAGGCGCGCCATCAGCACGACCAGGACCATGGCGGCCAGCAGCGCGCCGCCCTGGAAGGCGCCGCCCGGCTCGTTGGCGCCGACCCAGGCGATGTAGATCGACACGACGATGCCGAACGGCGGCAGCACGCGCGCGAGGTAGACCAGCGCCGGGTCGGGCGCGGCGGCCGACAGGTTGGCCGGTGCCCCGCCCCACGCGAGGTCGGGCGCCAGCGACCAGACGCCGATCACCGCCAGGATCAGCACGACCTTCTCGAGCATCGTGTCGATGGCGCGGTAGGCCATGAGCACGGCGGTGATCGGGTTGCCGAGCCCGAACTGCGGCAGGTGCCGCGCCGCCTCGGGCGCCAGCGACGGCCCCTGCCCCTCGGCCGACAGGAACACGGCGGCGAGCGCCGCCGCGACCGCGGCGCTCAGCACCGCCGCGCCGAGCCGGCCGAGACCGCCCACCTGTTCCGAGGTGTCCGTCTTCTCGAGGTGGCGCAGGCGCAGCGCCGCGCCGATCAGCAGCAGCCCGGTGACGCCGCTGCCGATCGCGGCCTCGGTGATCGCGACGTCGAGCGCGGCGATGCGCGCCCACACCAGCGCCAGCAGGAGGCCGTAGGTCATGAAGCCGACCACGGCGGAGAAGTTGCCGCGGGCGACGATCGTCCACGTCGCGACCGCCAGCACCAGCAGCGCCAGCCCGGCGTCGAGCAGGTCGAGCACGGTCACGACGGCGGGTCCTGCCGCCGCCGCCGGATCGCGCTGGCCACGACCTGCGCGACGGTCGCGCCGGACAGCTGGACCAGGCCCCAGATGGCGACCAGCTTGAGCACGCCCAGCAGGCTCGACGCCTGCGGCAACAGCCCCAGCACGATCAGGCCGAGCCCGAGGTTGTCGGCCTTGGTGAGCGCGTGCATCCGCGACAGCGAATCGGGAAAGCGCAGCAGGCCGACCGTGCCGGCGAGGAAGAAGAACGCGCCGGCGACCACGGCGACCACCGTGAACAGGTCGAGCGCGGCGCTCATCGCCCGCCTCCCTGCCCGTTTCCCTGCGCGTCTCCCTTCGGCGCGTCTCCCTTCGGCGCGGCGACGACGAAGGCGATCGAGGCGAAGGCCGCCAGCAGCGCGAGGCAGAGCGCGGCATCCTCGGCGCCGCGCGCCTCGGTTGCGGCCGCGACCAGCAGCAGGGTGGCGACGCCGCCGGTCCCGAGCAGCTGCGCCGCCATGGTGCGGTCGACGTCGGCCGGCCCGGCGAGGATGCGCACCAGCCCGACCGCGACCGTCGCCACGATCACGCCGGCGGCGGCGAGCAGGAACTCAGCCATCCGACAGCATCCGGTCGAAGCGCCGCTCCTCGGCCGCCATGTCGGCGGCGATCGGCTGCGACACGTCGAGGCCGTGCACGACGAGGTCGCCGTCGTCGGCGGTGCCGCAGGGCATGGTCCCCGGCATCAGGCTCGACAGGCCGAAGAACGTCGCCCGTGCCTGCGGCGAGGCGATCGCCGAGCGGTAGCGCACGAAGCCGGGCCTGAGCGGCAGCGCCGGTGCGAAGGCGCGCAGCGCGACGTCGAAGCCGGCGCGGACCGACTGCACGACGAAGCGGCCGGCGAACGCCAGCATCGCCAGCGGCCGCAGCCGGCGCCGCGACGGCGGCAGCAGGTACAGGCTCGCCCACGCCGCCAGCCCGGCCGAGACCAGCCCGGCCACGAGGTCGGCCGGGTCCCGCCCGGCCAGCATCAGCCAGAACAGGAAGAAGCCGACGCCGCGGAACAGGACCGCGGACGCGGTCACGGCGTCGCCGAGGCCGCGGTCGCCGGCGCCGCGGCGGCCGTGCCCGCCGGGCCGGGCTCCTTGACGCGGAACACCGCGACGTAGAGCGCCGGCAGCACGATCAGGGTCAGCAGCGTGGCCACGAACAGGCCGCCCATGATCGCCATCGCCATCGGTCCCCAGAACACGTCGGCGGCGATCGGGATGAAGCCCAGCACCGTCGACACCGCCGTCAGCATGATCGGCCGGAAGCGCAGCACCGTCGCCTCGACGATCGCGTCCCAGACACTGGACCGCTCCGCCCGCTCGGTCTCGATCTGCTCGATCAGGATGATGGCGTTGCGCGCGATCATGCCGAACAGGGCGAGGATGCCGAGGATGGCGACGAAGCCCAGCGGCTTGCCGACGATCAGCAGCGTGAAGACGATGCCGATCAGCCCCATCGGGATGACCGCCACGACCAGGAACAGGCGGCTGAAGCTGTGCAGCTGGACCATCAGGAAGAACAGCATCAGCAGCAGCATCAGCGGCACCTTGGCGAACACCGAGTCCTGCGACTTGGCGCTCTCCTCGACCGTGCCGCCGGTCGCGATCTGGTAGCCCTTGGGCAGCTTGGCACGCAGCTTCTCGATCGCCGGCTCGAGCGCGTCGACCGCACCGACCGGGGTCGCCCCCGCCCTTACATCGGCCAGCACCGTCAGCGTCGGCACGCGCTGCCGCCGCCACACCAGCGGGTACTCCTGGTTGGCGTCGAAGGTCGCGATCTGGCTGAGCGGCACGGTGCGGCCGTCGCCCAGCGGCAGCTGCAGCGAGCGCAGCGCGTCGATCGAGCTGCGCTGCTCGTCCAGCGCCCGGGTAATCACCGGCACCAGGTAGATGTCGTCGCGCACCTGGGTCACCGGGATGCCGGCCATCATGGCATTGATGACCTCGGACACTGCCCGCGAGCTGAGGCCGAGCTGGCGCGCCTTGTCCTGGTCGATCGTCACCCGGACCTGGCGCGACGGCTCCATCCAGTCGAAGCTGACCTCGGAGATGTGCTTGTCGCTGCCGAGCACGCGGCCCAGCTCCAGTGCGATCGCCCGCACCTGGCCGAGGTCGGGACCGCTGACGCGGTACTGCACCGGCCAGCCGACCGGCGGTCCGAGCTCGAGCGGGAAGACGCGCGACACCAGGTTCGGCATCTCCTCCGACAGGAACTTCTCGAGCTTCTTCTGCAGCCGCTCGCGCGCCGCCACGTCCTTGGCGACCACCACGGCCTGCGAGAAGTGGTCGTTGGCCAGCCGCACGTCGAGCGGCAGGTAGAAGCGGATGGCGCCGCGGCCGACGTAGGTGCTCCAGCGCGCGACGTCGGGATCCTTGGCGACGAAGGCGTCGAAGCGCTGCGCCACGTCCTCGCTGGCGTAGATCGAGGCGTTCTGCGGCAGGGTCATGTCGACCACCAGTTCCGGCCGGTCCGACGCCGGGAAGAACTGGCGCTCGACGTAGGGCGAGGCCGCGAACGCCGCCACCAGGGCCGCGACCGAGACGCCGATGGTCAGCCACTTGGCGCGCATCGCCGCCACCAGCAGGCCGCGGAAGATGCGCAGCACGGCGCCCTCGCCGTCGGTCTTCTTCTCCGTCGGCGGCTTCAGGAGCGCGACGCCCAGCAGCGGCGCGAACAGCACCGCCACGAACCACGACACGAACAGCGTGATGGTGACGACCGCGAAGATCGAGAAGGTGTACTCGCCGGCCGAGCTCTGGGCGAAGCCGATCGGCACGAAGCCCGCGACCGTGACGAACGAGCCCGACAGCATCGGGAAGGCGACCGACGAGTAGGCGAACGAGGCCGCCTTCTCCGGCTTGTCGCCGAGCGCGATGCGCGAGGTCATGACGTCGACCGTGGTCATGGCGCTGTCGACCAGCAGGCCGAGCGCGATGATCAGCGCGCCGAGCGAGATGCGCTGCAGGTCGATGCCGAACCACTGCATGATCGGGAAGGTGATCGCCAGCGTCAGCGGGATCGACAGCGCCACGATCGCGCCGGGCCGCAGGCCGAGGCTGACGATGCTGCAGGCCATGATGATGGCGATGGCCTGCCACAGCGAGGTCATGAACTCGCCGATCGCGTGGTCGACCACCGCCGGCTGGTCGGACACCAGCGTCGCCTCGATGCCGAGCGGCAGGTCGGTGACGATGTCGTTGATCTCGTTGGTGACGTTCTTGCCCAGCGCCAGGATGTCGCCGCCGTTGCGCATGGCGATGGCCAGCCCGATCGCCGGCGTGCCGTTGACGCGGAACATCGGCTGCGGCGGGTCGGCGTAGGCGCGCCGCACCTCGGCGATGTCGCGCAGCCGGATCATGCGGCCGTTCGACAGGAAGTTGACGTTGAGGATGTCGTCCTCGGAGCGGAAGGCGCCCGAGACCTGCAGCGACAGCTTCTCCTGCCCGGTCTGCACCGAGCCCGACGGCACCACGCTGTTCTGGGCCTGGATGGCGCGGATGACGGCGTCGCGGTCGATACCGAGGCCGGCCAGCCGCTTGGTCGAGAACTCGACGAAGATCTGCTCTTCCTGCGCGCCCATGATCTCGACCTTCGAGACGTCCGGCACGTTCAGGACGCGGCTGCGCACCTGCTCGACGTAGTCGCGCAGTTCGCGGTGGGTGAAGCCGTCGGCGGTGAAGGCGTAGATCAGGCCGAAGGTGTCGCCGAAATCGTCGTTGAAGCCGGGGCCGACCACGCCCTGCGGCAGGGTGTGGCGGATGTCGCCGATGTTCTTGCGCACCTGGTACCAGATGTCCGGCACCTCGGCCGGGCTGGTCGAGCCCTTGAGGTTGACGAAGATCGTGGTCAGGCCGGGCGTCGTGTAGCTGCGCAGGAAGTCGAGGCCGCGCGTCTCCTGCAGCTTGCGCTCGATGCGCTCGGTGACCTGCTGCAGGGTCTCGTCGAGGGTCGCGCCAGGCCACGCCGCCTGCACGATCATGGTCCGGAAGGTGAAGGCCGGGTCCTCGTTGCGGCCCAGCGTCTTGTAGGACGACAGGCCGGCCAACGACACGATGATCATCAGGAAGATCGTGAACGACCGGTGCTTCAGCACCCAGTCGGACAGGTTGAAACCGCTCACTTGGCGGCTCCCAGCAGCCGGACCTTCTGGCCCGGGTGCAGCGCCTGCACGCCGGCCGTGACGACGATCTCGCCGCCCGCGAGGCCGTGCGAGACGATCACGGTGCCGGGGTCGAAGCGACCGACCTCGACGTGGTGCAGCGACACCGTCTCGGTCTTCGGATCGACCAGCCAGACCGCGGGCTTGCCGTCGATCCGGGTCAGCGCGCTGGCCGGCAGGGCGACGCCCGGCATCGCCTCGATCTCCATGCGGCCGGTCACGGTCGCGCCCAGCAGCATCGCCGCCGGCGGGTTGATCAGGCCGACGCGGACGCGGAAGGTGCGGGTGATCGGGTCGGCCTGCGGGTCGATCTCGCGCACCCGGCCCTCCGCCCTGATCGACGGGTCGTCGGCCAGGAACACCGAGATCTTCGGGTTCGACGGCGCCGCGCGGATGACCTGGGCCGGCACGTTGAACACCGCGTCGCGGCCGTCCTGGCGGGCGACCCGGAACACCGGCTGGCCGGCCTGCACGACCTCGCCGGCCTCGGCGAAGCGGCCGGTGATCGAGCCGTCGACGCCCGACTTCAGCTCGGTGTAGCTGACCCGGTCC
Source organism: uncultured Reyranella sp. (assembly GCA_964420105.1). GTDB lineage: Bacteria > Pseudomonadota > Alphaproteobacteria > Reyranellales > Reyranellaceae > Reyranella. The sequence continues at coordinate 123,654 of CAYQRL010000011.1, read as the reverse complement.
TGCGCGATCTGCAGCTGCGCCTCGGCGTTGTCGAGGTTCGACTGCGCGGTGCGCAGCGCCTGCCGCGCCTGGTCGTACAGCGCCTGGGTGGTGAAGCCCTGCGGCAGCAGCGTCTTCTGGCGATCGAAGGCGTTGCTGGTCTCGACCACGCGTCCCTCCGCGGCCGAGACCGCCGCCTGGGCCGAGCGCAGGCTGTTGAGCTCGTTCTGGGGATCGAGGCGGGCCAGCACCTGGTCGGGCTGGACGCGGTCGCCGACGTTGCCGACGCGGTCGAGGATGCGGCCGCCGATCCGGAACGACAGCGCGACCTCGTTCTCGGCGCTGATCTGGCCGGTCAGGGTGACGACCTCGCCGGTCCCGCCCTTGACCGCGGTCACGGTGCGCACCGGGCGCGGCACCGGCGGCTTCGCCTCGGTCTTGCGCTCGCAGCCGGCCAGCGCGATCGCGGCAACCATGACAAGCCCGAGAGCGGGCGGAAGGAAACGTCGGGTCATGGACTCGCCTACTGGATGATTCGTGCCCGCAGGCGGGCATATTCCTGGTCGGAGATGGCCTTGTCGGTCTTCAGGCGCTCGAGCTTCGTGAGCTCGTCGGCGACGCTGAAGCCGACCATCTGGCGCAACTCATCGCGGGCCTGGCGTGCCTGGCTGCGATGGCGCTCCGCCATGCCCCCTCCTTGGGTCAGGATGTAGGCGAAGATCCCGATGTACGGAAGCAGGATCAGGACGATGACCCACAGAACCTTGCCCATTCCGGAGACATCCTGGCGCCGGAACAGGTCGCTGGCCGTCGTGATGAACAGCCAGAACCAGAGAATGAACACGAAAATTGCAAACGCATCCGCCAGGAAGTTGGCGAATGTCGATTCTGCCGAAAAAAGCATCTGAATCCCCTCGGCCTGGACACGCCGGGGCGGATTGTCTCACCCCGGCCCCTTGCAATCGTCAGCGCGCGATCGCGCTCCAGCGGCAGCCGGTCCGCGGCTCGCTGATGTCGAGCGTACCGGGCGACTTCGACCCATCCGCGACGACGGCGAAGTTGACCCCGCCGATGGCCATCGTCGTGGTGAAGACGTTGGGCGCGGTCATGGTCATGGTGCGGGTGATGCCGCCGGCGGTGCGCAGCGTCGCGCTGTCGCCGCTGCGGGTGAAGGTGTGGACCCGCGACAGGTCGGAGTCCCAGCGCTGGCACGATGCCGGGTTGCGGTCGGTCGGGGCGGCCCGGAACTCGATCGGCGCCGCCGCGGTAGCCGGCGGCGGGGCATTGCAGGCCGTGGCCAGCACGGCAAGGGCGGCGGTCGCGGACAGCTGCAGGACGGTCTTCGTCATGTCGGGGTTCCCTTCGTCGGTTCGCCATTGTCCGTCAGGCGGTGTCGCCGGGCATCGGCCGGGAATCCCCGGGTTGTTCCGAGAATCCCAATTCATCCGGTCCGCGACCGACTTTGGGACGGGCTGAACAATCCCGGGACGCCGCGCCAAGGCGGTGCCCGGACCCCACCCCTAGGATGACGGCCGTACGATCACCCTCTCTGTCGGGACGACGGGCGATGGCTGGACTCTCTTGGTGGACCCGGTGGCTGGGCGGCCTCGCCGCCGCGGCCGCGCTCGCCGCCCTCGCCGGCCCCGCCGCCGGCCAGGCCCGCGACCAGGTCGAGGACGGCAACACCGCGCGCACGGACGCGCTCTTCGGCACGCCGAACATCGTCACGCCGGTGCCGGACGACACGCTGTTCGCGACCACGCCCGGGCTGGAACGCCAGCTGCGCCGCTCGCAGTTCACGATCAGCGGCCTGGTGCCGATGTTCTACAACTCGAACGCCGACGCCCTGCCCTACGCCGGCACCAACTCCGGCGAGTTCTCGCCGGTGCTCGGCATCGCCTGGTCGACGCCGGTGTTCGACCTGCCCTTCCGCTTCACCGCCAACGGCCGCGCCGAGGTCGATCGCTTCACGCAGGTGCCGACCGCCGACTTCGACAAGCTGGCGGTCTCGGGCCGCCTGCAATACGTCGACGCCGGCAACGACCAGGCCTACTCGCCCTACGTCTCCTACGCCCCGCGCTGGGATTTCATGCCGTTCTACCGCAACTGGCGCGCGACCCGGCAGGACGTCAACGTGGGCGTCAACAAGGTCTTCAACTTCGACGCCGACTTCAACCGCGTGGCGCCGTCGGGCGACACCTTCGCCGCCACAGCCTGGTCGTTCGGCGTCACCGCCGCCCTGCAGCGCCGGTTCCGCGATCCCACGCCCGGCTCGTGGGCGGCCTTCCTGGTGCCGTCGGCCACCTACGTCTTCTCGTCGAGCTGGAACGTCAGCGCCGGCGTGCTGCTGGAAAGGCGCGCCTTCGATGCCGTCGGCGGCGTCGCCCAGGAGGACTGGCTGGTCGAACCCATCGTCACCCTGGAGTTCGTGGCGCCGGCGTCGTGGTTCGGCTCGACCGCCGCCGCGACCGCGGTCGGGCGGCCGGCGCTCGATTTCCAGGTCGCCTACGAGAAGAACTGGTCGAACGTCGCCGGCGCCTCGTTCGAGGTCCTGCACGTCGGCGCCGCCCTCAAGCTTGGCTGGAGATTCTGATGTCCTCTTCCCCGCAGAAGCTGTCGCTGTTCGCGCTGACCGCGATGGTGGTGGGCGGCATGGTCGGCGCCGGCATCTTCTCCCTGCCCCGCACCTTCGCCTCGGCCACCGGCCCGGTCGGCGCGGTCATCGCCTGGCTGATCGCCGGCACCGGCATGTACATGCTGGCGCGGGTGTTCCAGGCGCTGGCCGAGCGCAAGCCCAAGCTCGACGCCGGCGTGTTCGCCTACGCCAAGGAAGGCTTCGGCGACTATCCCGGGTTCCTGTCGGCGTTCGGCTACTGGATCTCGAGCTGCATCGGCAACGTCTCCTACTGGGTGCTGATCAAGTCGACGCTCGGCGCCTTCTTCCCGGTGTTCGGCGACGGCAACACGGTGGTCGCCATCGCGGTGGCCTCGTGCGGCATCTGGCTGTTCCACTTCATGATCCTGCGCGGCACCCAGCAGGCCGCGGTCATCAACAGCATCGTCACGGTGGCCAAGATCGTGCCGATCCTGGTGTTCATCGTGCTGGTGATCGCCGCCTTCCGCCTCGACCTGTTCCGCTACAACCTGTTCGGCGGCGACCTCACCACCAGCCTGTTCGACCAGGTCCGCGCCACCATGCTGGTGACGGTGTTCGTGTTCCTCGGCATCGAGGGCGCCAGCGTCTACTCGCGCTACGCCAGGACCCGGTCCGACGTCGGCCGCGCCACCATCCTCGGCTTCGTGATCGTGACCTCGCTGATGGTGCTGGTGACGCTGCTGCCCTACGCGGTGATGCAGCGGGCCGACATCGCCGGCATGCGCCAGCCGTCGATGGCGCAGGTGCTGGAGGCGGTGGTCGGGCCGTGGGGCGCGATCTTCGTCAGCCTCGGGCTGCTGGTCTCGGTGATGGGCGCCTACCTGGCCTGGTCGCTGATCTGCGCCGAGGTCCTGTTCGCGGCCGCCAAGACCCGCGACATGCCCGCCCTGTTCGCCCGCGAGAACGCCAACAAGGTCCCGGCCAACGCGCTGTGGCTGACCAACCTCGTGGTCCAGGCCATCGTCATCTCGACCTACTGGTCGCGCGACGCCTTCGCGCTGATGCTGAACCTCACCAGCTCGATCTCGCTGATCCCGTTCATCCTCGTCGCCGGCTACGGGCTGAAGCTGGCGCGCAGCGGCGACAGCTACGAGGTCCGGCCGCAGGAGCGCCGGCGCGACCTCCTGATCGCCGTCGCGGCGACCCTCTACACCATCTTCATGCTCTACGCGGCCGGCCTGAAGTTCATCCTGCTGGCGGCGGTGCTCTATGCCCCCGGCACGATCCTCTACGTCGTCGCGCGCCGCGAACAGGGCAAGCCGGTCTTCGACCGGGCCTGGGACTGGCTGATCTTCATCCTGACCGTCATCGGCGCGGTCATCGGCGTCTACTGGCTGGTGACCGGCTACATCCAGATCTAACGGGAGAGCGTTGATGTCCAAGACTGAGCAAAAGGCGTTCGGCGTCCACTCGGAGGTCGGCAAGCTTCACAAGGTGATGGTGTGCGCACCGGGCAAGGCGCACCAGCGCCTGACGCCGTCCAACTGCGACCAGCTGCTGTTCGACGACGTGCTGTGGGTCGAGAACGCCAAGCGCGACCACTTCGACTTCATGACCAAGATGCGCGACCGCGGCATCGAGGTCGTCGAGATGCACAACCTGCTGGCCGAGACCGTGGCCATCCCCGAGGCGCGCAACTGGATCATCGACAACCAGGTGGTGCCGAACCAGGTCGGCCTCGGCCTGGTCGACGAGATCAAGAGCTACCTCCACGGCCTGAAGCCGCGCGAGCTGGCCGAGACGCTGATCGGCGGCCTGTCGACCGAGGAGTTCCCGGTCAGCCACGGCGGCGCCATGCTCGAGATGGTGCGCGACGCCGCCGGCGTCACCGAGTACCTGCTGCCGCCCCTGCCGAACACGCTGTACACCCGCGACACGACCTGCTGGCTGTACGGCGGCGTCAGCATCAACCCGCTGTTCTGGCCGGCCCGCCACGAGGAACCGATCCTCACCTCCGCGATCTACAAGTTCCACCCCGACTTCGCCGGCAAGGTGAAGGTGTGGTGGGGCGACGCGACGGTCGACCACGGCCTCGCCACCGTCGAAGGCGGCGACGTCATGCCGATCGGCAAGGGCATCGTGCTGATCGGCATGAGCGAGCGGACCTCGCGCCAGGGCATCAGCCAGCTCGCCCAGGCCCTGTTCAGGCAGGGCGCGGCCGAGCGCGTGATCGTCGCGGCGATGCCGAAGCTGCGCGCGGCCATGCACCTCGACACGGTGTTCACCTTCGCCGACCGCGACTGCGTGCTGCTCTACCCGGACATCGTCTACGGCATCCACGCCTACTCGTACCGGCCGGCCGACACGCCGAGCGGCATCGAGCTGCGCAAGGACGAGAAGCCGTTCGTCGAGACCGTGGCCGACGCGCTGGGCGTCAAGAAGATGCGGGTCGTGGAGACCGGCGGCACCGCCTACATGCGCGAGCGCACGCAGTGGGACAGCGGCGCCAACCTCGTCTGCGCCTCGCCCGGCGTGGTCTTCGCCTACGACCGCAACACCTACACCAACACCCTGCTGCGCAAGGCCGGCATCGAGGTCGTCACGATCGTCGGCGCCGAGCTCGGCCGCGGCCGCGGCGGCGGCCACTGCATGACCTGCCCGATCATCCGCGACCCGGTCGACTGGTAGGAAGGTCGGCGGGCGGCGCGCTCAGGACCGGCGCGCCGCCAGGGCCACCGCGATGAAGGCCCAGCCGGTCAGCAGGATCGAGACGCCGCCGACGGTCGCCGGCGTGAACTCGCGGTTGTAGGGCAGGTCCAGTTCCAGCAGCACCGCGACCAGCAGCGCCACCGCCCCGGCCAGCGCCAGCCAGCCCCACGCCTTCAGTTCGCGGACCTTGAGGGCGAGCGCGATCTGCACGCCCCCGTGCAGCGCGAACACGGCCGACATGATCGCCATCTTGGCCCGGGTGTCCTTGAACGGCTCGATGTAGACGAAGACGCCGCCGATCACCGCCACGGTGCCGAGGCCCATGCACAGCGCGAACAGCGCCGTGCGCTGCATCTTGCCGGCCTGCACGATCTCGACCATGCCGGTGAACAGCAGGACCATGCCCAGGACCTCGTGGTGCGGCAGCGAGGTCAGGGCCGGCACGGCCATGGCGACCAGGCCGCCCACGACGAAGAAGCCGCCCACGAGGACGAACAGGATCCAGTGGGTGCGGAAGCCGTCGACCGCGAAGCGGCTGGCGTCGGGCGAGGAGGAAGGGTTCGTCATGCAGCCTTCATTCGAGGAGGCGGGATCGTAACCTGTTGTACTCGCTGGGGGAAATCGCCTTTCGCGCCCGCAATCCCTCCAGTTTGGCGAGTTCGTCGGTGGCGCTGGCCGCCAGCGCCCGCAGCGACCGCCGCAACTCGTCCGACGGCGCCCGGCGCCGCTCCGCCATGCCCCCGCCCTCGCGCGCGATGTAGGCCAGCACCCCGAGGTACGGCAGCCCGACCAGGGCCGCCGCCCAGGCCGCCTTGCGTCCGGGAGACAGGTCGTCGCGGCGCAGCAGGTCGGCCGCCGCGACCACCAGCAGCCAGATCCAGACGACGACAAGAAAGGCGCCGGCGACAGCGAACATGCAGCCAGTCTACGCCCGCCCCGCGCCGGCGCATCGGCCCCCGGTCCCAAGGCTGGACCGCGCGTCCCAATCCCGCACCGCAACCGGATCCGTCGCCGCCGCGGCGGCGAAACGATTTGCTTGCCGGACCGTAATGGGGTCTGTTGCCCCAACTCTCCGCAAGACCACAGCGAGGTGAATCGTGGCCAATCCCAATTTCAACACCTTCGGCCGGGCCGGCGGCGTCGCCGACCAGGCGGCATTCGATGCCGGCCTGCGCGCCCACATGATCCGCGTCTATAACTACATGGCCTCGGGCCTTGCCCTGTCGGGCATCGTCGCCTTCGCCGTGTTCAGTTCGCCCCAGTTCGCGAGCGTGTTCTTCCAGGTCCAGAACGGCTTCGTCGTCGGCATGACCGGGCTGGGCTGGGTCGCGACGCTGGCCCCGCTCGGCCTGCTGCTGCTGGTGTCGTTCCGGGCGGCGCAGATGAGCGTCGGCGCGGTCCAGGCGGTCTACTGGGCGGTCACGGCGCTGATGGGCGTCAGCCTGTCGCTGCTGTTGTTCCGCTACACCGGCGCTTCGGTCGCCCGCACGTTCTTCATCACGGCGGCGGCGTTCGGCGCGCTCAGCCTCTACGGCTACACCACCAAGAAGGACCTCACGGCGTTCGGCAAGTTCCTGTTCATGGGCGTGATCGGCCTCGTGCTGGCCAGCCTGGTGAACATGTTCTGGCCGTCGGGCACCATGAGCTTCATCATCTCGGCCGCCGGCGTCCTGATCTTCTCGGGCCTGATCGCCTACGACACCCAGAAGATCAAGGAACAGTACGCCCAGGCTTGGGGCAGCGACGTCGCCGAGAAGATCGCGATCTTCGGCGCGCTCAGCCTCTACCTGGACTTCATCAACCTGTTCCAGTTCCTGATGATGTTCCTGGGCCAGCGGCGCTAGCCGCCGGCCCTACCGGGCCAGCGCCTGCCGGCCGGTCTCGTCGACCGGCCGGGTGGTGTGCAGTCCCGGCGGCGCATCGTGCCAGGGATGCGCCGACCGCGCCTGGCCATAGCCGTAGTCGAACAGCGCGTTCATGTACGCCACGTCGAACGGCCCGCTCCTGTCCGTCCTGAACTCCGGCCCGATGTAGGCCAACCGGTACGCCAGCCCGTCGCGCTTGGTGAGGAAGTACGCCTGCACGACGTCGCTGTAGCCGGCCGACTGCAGCAGCGTGGCCATTGCCCGGCTGGCGATGGCGATGGTGCGCCGGCTGGTCTCGGCATGCTCGGGATCGAGCCGGCCGTTGCGGATGATGTAGGCGGTCTGCCGGCTGCGGCTCTTCAGGCTGCCGGGATCGAACGAGCCCGGGTAGAGGAACAGCTGCGCCATGGTCGCGCCGTCGACGTGCATCTCCTGGTAGGTCCGCCCGTCGATCTCGACGTCGATCATGGCCGGCGGGAACGCTCCCGGGATCGCCGCCGAGGCCTGCAGGATCTTGCGGAACAGGTCGAGCGCCTTGGGATGGCCGCTGGCCGCGATCGCGCCGATGTTCCAGATCACCGGCCGCTGGGCGTCGAGATCGGTCGTGCCGACCAGCAGCAGGCGGCCGCGCCGGTACTCCGCGGCGATCGCCGCCAGCATCTCCTGGTTGGCGTAGTAGGCGATGGTGTCGGCGAGCGGACTGGCATCGGCCATGGCGTCGCTGAACAACGCCGCGGTCAGCCGCCGCCGGAAGAACACCCGGTCGGCGCCGAGGGTCGTGTAGACCGCGCGCAACTGCTCGTCGTAGCGCGGCCCGAGGTAGGCGAACGGCGCGATCAGCGCGCCGGTGCTGATGCCGGTGACCATCGCGAACTCCGGCCGCGTGCCGGCCGCGGTCCAGCCGACCACGAAGCCGGCGCCGAAGGCGCCGTTGTCGCCGCCGCCCGACAGGGCGAGGAACTCGGCGGTCGGATCGGCGGTCTTTCCCAGCGCCTTGCGCTCGGCCTGGCGCCGCTCCAGCGCCAGGGCCGCCTCCGCCACGATCGGCGCGGGGTCGGCATCGGCGTAGAAGCGGGCATTGGGAATGCCCAGCGGCAGCGCCCGGGCAAGGTCCGCCTCCGGAACCGCTGGGCCGCGAGGCGGCGTGCCACAACCGGCGACGGCCATGGCCAGCGCCAGGGCCAAGAGAATCCCCCTCACGATCGGCTCCCCGCGGTCAGAACGTGCCGAACAGGCCTCCGAGGACGATGACGGCGACCAGTGCCAGCATGGCCCCGACAATAGCCGTCACGGCGATATCGATATAGCTCTTGCCGTGGGTCGATCCACAGACCGCCAGCAGCGTCACCACGGCGCCGTTGTGCGGCAGGCTGTCGAGCGTCCCCGCACCGATCACCGCGACGCGGTGCATCAACGCCGGGTCGATGCCGTGTTCGGCCGCCAGCTTCATGTAGGTCGGGCCGAGCGCATCCAGCGCGATGGTGAGACCGCCCGAGGCCGACCCGGTCAGCGCCGACAGGATGTTGGTGGCGATCGCCAGCGACACCAGCGGCCCGCCCTCGATCGACAGCACCCAGGTCCGCACCACCTCGAACGCCGGCATCGCCGCGACCACGGCGCCGAAGCCGACCAGGCTGGCGACGCTGACCGCGGGCAGCACCGCGGCGTTGGCGCCGGCATCCATGGTCAGGCGCAGCGACGGCAGCCGACGGCCGTTGACGACCAGCAGCGTGACGATGGCGGCAGCCAGCGCCGCCACGACCGACCACACCCCGCCGACCGCGGCCAGGCTGGTCGCGCCCCAGCGCGGCTCGGCGAGGAAGGCGGTGTCGAGGCGCGGCAGCACGACGAAGGACATCACGAGGTTGGCCGCGACCACCACCACCAGCGGCAGCGCCGCTGTGAAGATCGACGGCGGCATGTCGGTGGCCTGCGAATGCATGGTCTCGGCCGGGTCGAAGCCCTGCGCCGTGGTCGCCCGCTCGCGCACCGCCGGGTTCTCGGCCGAATCGCCGGGGGCCGCCGGACCGTCGAAGTCGATCGGCTCGCCGCGCGCCCTGGCCAGCGCGGCGGCGCGGTTCAGCCACCACAGGCCGAACACCAGCATGATCACCGAGGCGATGGTGCCGAGCCCGGGCGCGGCGAACGGCGTGGTGCCGAAGAACGGCATCGGGATGGCGTTCTGGATCGCCGGCGTGCCGGGCAGCGCCGACATGGTGAAGGTCGAGGTGCCGAGCGCGATCGTGGCCGGCATCAGCCGCCGCGGGATCGCCGCCGACCGGAACAGCGCTTCCGCCATCGGCGCCAGCACGAACAGGGCCACGAACAGGCTGACGCCGCCGTAGGTCACCAGCGCGCCGGCCAGGACCACCGCCAGGATCGCGCGCTCGGCGCCCAGCCGCTTCATCATCCAGTCGGCGATGGCGCTCACCGAGCCACTGTCCTCCATCAGCTTGCCGAACAGGGCGCCCATCAGGAACAGCGGGAAGAACTGGCCGAGGAACTGCGCCGCGCTGCCCATGAAGGTCTGGGTCCAGTGCGCGAGCAGCGGCTCGCCGGAAAAGGCCGCCGCGACCAGCGCCGCGGCGGGCGCGAGCAGCAGCACGCTCCACGCCCTGAAGGCCAGCCAGACCAGCAGCGCCAGCCCGAGCAGGATGCCGGCGAGACCCATCACACGCCTTCCAGCAGGCGGTCGATGTCGAGCGTCGAGCGACGGCCGATGTCGGGACCGTGGGTGGCGAAGAAGGTATCGGCGGCGCGCCGGCCCTCGTCGCGCAGCAGCTCGAGGAACGCCCACTCGGCGTTCAGCTTCGACGACGCCCCGAGGTCGACCAGCATCGGGCTGCTGATCATGTGGATGCGCATGCGCGCCCAGTGGCCGGCTTCCTCGTCGCTGGTCGCCGCCACCTTGCGCAGCAGCGCCATCATGCGCAGCTCCTTGAGCAGGACGGCGTTGAACGACACCTCGTTCAGCCGGTCGAGGATCTCGCGCGCGGTGCGCGGCACGCCGGGGCGCTGGACCGGGTTGATCGCCACCAGGATGGTGTCGTCGGCATTCGACTCGGCGACCAGCGGGCTCATCGTCGGGTTGCCCGAGTAGCCGCCGTCCCAGTAGGCCTCGCCGTCGATCTCGACCGCCTGGAACATCGCCGGCAGGCAGGCCGAGGCCAGAAGGGCGTTGGCACAGAGCTCGGCGTTGCGGAAGACGCGCGGGCGGCCGGTGCGGACGTTGGTCGCGGTGATGTAGAGCTTCATCGGCGCCGTCGCGAGGCTGGCGAAATCGATCGACTCGGCCAGCACCTTCTCCAGCGGGTTGGGTCCCAGCGCGAAGTCGTAGGGCGAGAACATCCGCGCCATCAGGTCGAACGCCAGGTAGGCCGGCGAGTTGTCGAGCGACCACCGTCCCATCAGCACGTCGATCGGGCTGCGCTTGAGCGGGCTGAAGGTCGCGGCCTGCGCCACCCGTCGCCAGAAGTTCGTGAGCGCCACGCGCGCCCCCGCGTTGCCGCCGGTGGCCTGGGCCGCCGCCATCACGGCGGCGTTCATCGCCCCGGCGGAGGTGCCGGACACCGCGTCGATGACGAGGTCGGGCTCTTCCAGCAGGCGATCGAGCACGCCCCACGTGAATGCGCCATGCGAACCGCCGCCCTGCAGCGCGAGATCGATGATCCTGGCGGGCCGCGTGGCGGCCGCAGGTGAAACTTCCCCGGACAACTGAAACTCCGCGTGCGATCAGATCGACAGTTCGCCCGACGCGAGACCGGCGATGCCGGCAAGCGCCGCCGCCACGATCGCGCCGAAGATCACCCATTCGACGCGGCTGAAGACGGGCTGCCCCTGCTCGCGGCGCGCGATGAAGAACAGGATCGTTCCCGGCACGTACAGCAGAGCGGAGAGCATGACGAACTTTGCCCCGCCAGCATAAAGCATGCCGACGGCATAAACCGTGGCTATTCCGCCGCACACGGCGTCGGCCCGGCGCCGCCGGGAACCGCGCTCGTAGGTCTCGCCGGTCAACGCCAGCTTGAGGCCGTAGGCGGCGACCAGCAGGTACGGGACCAGGGTCATGGCGCTGGTCATTTTCAGGGCGACGTGGAAGGCCTGCTCCGCAAACCACGAGAAAATCAGGAAAACCTGGATGACGGCGTTGGTGAGCCACAACGCCGCAGCCGGGGCCTTGTTGGCGTTCTCGCCGGCCAGGAACCGCGGCATCGTGTTGTTGCGCGCCGCCGAGTAGACCACCTCGGCCGCCAGCAGCGACCACGACAGGTAGTTGCCCAGCACCGAGATCACCAGCCCGACGCTGATGAAGACCTTGCCCCACGGCCCGACGATCGCTTCCAGCACGCCCGCCATCGACGGCGACGGCAGCCCGGCGAGGTCGCTGCGCGGCAGCACGCCGTACGACAGCATGGTCACCAGCACCAGCAGGCAGAGCACGCCGAGGAAGCCCAGCACGGTGGCGATGCCGACATCCTCGCGCCGCCTGGCGTAGCGCGAGTAGACGCTGGCGCCCTCGATGCCGACGAACAGGAAGACCGTGACCAGCATCGAGCCGCGCGTCTGGTTGGCGATGTTGGCGACGGTCGGCGCCTCGCCGCCCCAGAAGTTGAGCACGAACAGGTCGCTGCGGAACGCCGCGATCGCCACGATCACGAACAGGCCGATCGGCACGATCTTGGCGACCGTGGCGATGGTGTTGAGGGCGGCGGCCTGCTGCACCCCGCGCAGCACCATGAAGTGCACGCCCCACAGCACCGCCGAGGCAGCCACGATGGCGATCGGCGTGGTGCCGTCGCCGAACGCCGGGATGAACAGGCCGAGCGTCGCCTTGATCAGGACCAGGCAGGCGACGTCGGCGAGGCAGGCGCCGAACCAGTAGCCGGCCGCCGAGGCGAAGCCCGGGTAGGCCCCGAAGCCGGCCTTGGCGTAGGCGTAGATGCCGGCGTCGAGGTCGGGCTTGCGGCGTGCCAGGGTCTGGAACACGAAGGCCAGCATCAGCATGCCGATGCCGGCCACCGTCCAGGCGATCAGGGCGCCGGCGCCGCCGGTGACGCGGCCGAACGCCGACGGCAGGGCGAAGATGCCCGAGCCGATCATCGAGCCCACCACCAGGCCGATGAGGGCGCGCAACGAGAGTTTCTGACCTTCCGACGGGCTCACGGCGCCATCGTAGGGCGGGCGCCGACGCGGTTGATTGGCCAACCGTCTCAGGACTGTTCCCTGCGTCCCAAAAGCCGGGGGGCCCCCTGCGCGGCTACCGGGACGGGGCGGATCGGCCGTGCTACAGCCAGCACCAGATCGACATGCTGACCCGAACCTTCAAGCTGCTCCGCGGCGCCCTGGTGCTGGCCCTCGTCTTCGCCGGCGCCCTCCTCGCGCTCCGTGCCTGGGATTCCCAGCGCGGTCCACCCCTCGAGCCGTGGCACACCTACGTGCCGTCGGAACTGCATGTCGACGCCCTCGCCAAGGCCGACTGGGCGGCCTACCTGCGCCACGAGGAGGCGCTCTTCCGCGACGTCCGGCGCGAGGTCGTGGACAAGATCCCGCCGGAGGCGCAGGTCGCCGGCAACCGCTACTACGCCGGGAGCCCGATCTACCCTGGCAACTTCAAGAACGACTTCAACCGGTCGTACGTCCTCGAGCCGGAAGGCGCGCCGGCCGGCGTCGTCGTCCTGCTGCACGGCCTGACCGACTCGCCCTACAGCCTGCGCCACGTCGCCCGCCGCTACCGCGACCGCGGCTTCGTCGCCATCGCCATCCGCCTGCCGGGCCATGGCACCGTGCCGGCCGGCCTGAGCGACGTCGCCTGGGAGGATTGGGACGCCGCGACCCGGCTGGCCGTGCGCGAGGCACGCCGCCGCGTCGGCGCCGGCAAGCCGCTGCATATCGTCGGCTTCTCGAACGGCGGCGCCCTGGCCATGAAGTACGCCCTCGACGCGCTCGAGAAGGACACGCTGGCGCGCGCCGACCGCCTGGTCCTGGTGTCGCCGATGATCGGCATCACGAGCTTCGCGCGCTTCGCCGGCTTCGCCGCCCTGCCCGCCTACCTGCCGACCTTCGCCAAGGCGGCCTGGCTCGGCCTGCTGCCCGAGTTCAACCCGTTCAAGTACAACTCGTTCCCGGTCAACGGCGCGGTCCAGTCGCACCGGCTCACCGACGCCCTTCAGGACCAGGTCACGCGGCTCTCCCGTGATGGCAAGCTGAAGGACCTGCCGCCGGTGCTGACCTTCCAGTCGGTGGTCGACTTCACGGTCAGCACGCCGGCCGTGATCTCGCGTCTCTACAGCCACCTGCCGGCCAACGGCAGCGAACTGGTGCTGTTCGATCTCAACCGCTCCGCGGTCATCAGCCCGCTGCTGCGCAACGCCGCCGAGACCGTGCTGACGCGGATCCTGCCGGCGCCGCCGCGCGCCTACCGCACCGCCATCATCACCAACGCCTCGCCCGACCGGCTCGATGTCGTCGAGCTCGCGACCGAGGCCGGCTCGACCGAGGAAACCCGCCGCCCGCTCGACCTCGCGTTTCCGCGCGAGATCTTCTCGCTGAGCCACGTCGCCCTGCCGTTCCCGATGAGCGACTCGCTGTACGGGCTGAAGCCGGACGCCAGCGACGAGGACTTCGGCGTCCACCTCGGCGAGATCGCGCCGCGCGGCGAGCGCGGCGTGCTGATCGTCCCGCTCGACAGCCTGGTGCGGGTGTCGTCGAACCCGTTCTTCCCCTACCTGCTCGACCGCATCGACGAGAAGATCCCGGGCCGCTAGCGCCGCGCCCTCGCCTCCAGCCAGTCCTCGACGTAGAAGCGCAGCGTCGCGATGCGGGCGATCGCCAGCAGCGGCGCCGCCAGCGCCACGCCCATGGCGCCGAACAGCGCGCCGAACACCACGATCGCGAACAGCGTCCAGGCCGGGGCGAGGTTGACCGAGCCCTTCTGGATCAGCGGCGCGATCACGAAGCCCTCGAGCGTCTGGATCGAGAAGTAGATCACCACCACCCACGCCACCACCGGCAGGCCGAGCGGCATGGCGACGAGGATCACCGGGAAGGCCGCCAGCAGCGGCCCGAGGTACGGGATGAAGTTGGCGATGCCCGCCTGTGCCGCCAGCAGCGGCGCTCCCGGCAGGCCGAGCCACTGGAAGGCGACGGTCAGCGCCACCGCCACCACCGCGCTGCGCACCAGCTGGCCGAGCAGCCAGTTGCGCAGCATCAGGCCCATCTCGTTCATGACCTCGCGCACCCGCGGCCGCACCGCGACCGGCAGCAGCAGCAGCGCGCCCTCGCGGTAGGCGGCCGGCTGGGCGGCGAAGAACATGCCGAGGCAGACCACGACGATGGTGTTCATGACCACGACGTAGGCGCCCGACACCGCGGTGTGGACATGGCCGAAAAGCCGGCCGGGGTCGCTGAAGAACTGGCCGAGATCCTGGCGGCCCTCGGGGCCGAACAGGTCGATGCCGAACCCGGCCAGCATCTTCTCGATCACGTTGAGCTGGCTGTCCATGAGCTCGATCAGCATCTGCAACTGGCCCGGGGCGCGCACCGCGCTGCCCGCCACGACCAGCACGACCAGGCCGGCCAGCGCCACGATCACCAGGGTGAAACGCCACGCCCGCGAGACCGGCAGCACGCGGCCCAGCCCGGCGGTGAAGGCGTCGAGCAGGACCGCGAACAGGATGCCGGCGAACAGCAGCAGGAGGCTGCTGGCGCTGTAGCAGATGAAGGCGATGCCGGCCGCGATCGCGAGCACGATCAGCGGCAGGGCCAGGAATTTCTGCCACGCCGTCGCGGCGGGTGCGGGCGCCGTATCCGGGCCGGGGGAGCGCTGGTCGATCGTCATCTGGGCCTCGTGATAGGCAGGTCCGTCCGCCTGCCCTACACTGTCGCGGCCGCCCAAGGAACCCTGACTCGCGCATGGCCTCCTCCCTGTACTCGTGGACCGTCGCGCCGCTGCTGCGGTTCGTGCGGACTTTCGTCGTCGTCTTCGTCCTCTCCTGCATCGCGGTGGCTGCCCTCCTCCTGCTGCCGATGGCGATCGACTGGCAGGCGCACAAGCCGCGGCTGGTGGCGCTGCTGGGCGAGGTGACGGGCCGCGAGGTGACGATCGACGGCCCGATCGAGTTCGTCCTGCTGCCGCGGCCGGCGCTCAGGGTCCGCGACATCAGGGTCGGCAACGCGCCCGGCGCGGCCAGCCCTTTCCTGCTCGAGGCCAGCCGGGTCGCCGCGCGCCTGTCGTGGCGGGCGCTGCTGCAGGGCCGCCTCGAGGTCACCCGCATCGCGCTCGACGAGCCGCGGGTCGCGATCGAGCCGACCCCCGACGGCAAGCCGAACTGGTGGCTGCCGCTGCTCGATACGCGGGACGGGACCACGCCGCCGCTGGTGCCGCTGTCGGTCGACCGGGTCGAGATCAACCGTGGCCGCCTCGCCCATGCCCGCGGCCTGGTCGGCCAGTCGATCAATGCCGAGGCGGTCGACCTCGTCGTGCGCCTGGAGGACGGCGCCAGCAAGATCCACGTCGCCGGATCCGCCGTGACCAACGGGGTGCCGGTGACGATGGCGCTCGAAATGCAGCCGGACGCGACCGACCGGCCGCCCTTCGCCTTTTCGCTCGCCGTGCCCGGCGGGCGCCTGGGCTTCAACGGCTGGGTGGGCCAGCGTACCGCGGCCGAGCCGCTCCGCGGCCAGGCATCCGTCACCACGCGGTTCCTGCCCGAGTTCGTGCGGTCCGTGTCGATGCTCTTGGGCGCTTCCCCGCTCCGCCTCGGCGAGGCCTTGCCGGGCGAGGTCGAGGCCTTCGGCGCCATCACGCTGGTCGGCGAGCGACTGACGCTCGACCACTTCAGCCTGCGGACCGCCGGCGAAAGCGTCCTCGGGTTCCTGAAGGTCCGGTGGGACGACGGCGTCGCCGTCAGCGGCGGCCTCAAGAGCGCCACCATCGACGCCGATCGCTGGATCGAGCGCCTGCGCGACCGGCCGCTGGTGCTGCCCCCCGACCCCGCCGGCCCGGCCGCGGCTCCTGACGACGCGCCGGCATTCCGGCTCGAGCTCGCGGTCGAGGCCGGCGCGGTGCGCTATCGCAAGGGCACGGTGAAGGACCTCGCGGCCACGTTCCATGTCGAGCGCGACACGTTCCGGCTGCTCGAGCTGAGCGCCGTCCTGCCCGGCGACTTCCGCCTCCATCGCAAGGCCGGCTTCGAGGGCGACCAGGTCCACCCCGGCTACGACGGCGTGATCGAGGTCGATGGCCGCGACCTGCGACAGACCCTGAAGTGGATCGGCATCGACACCTCGGCGGTACCGGCCGACCGCCTGCGCACGCTGCGGCTGAGCGGCAAGACGCGACCGGCGAAGGGCTTCATCCACGTCGAGGAGGCGACCTTCGCCCTCGACGACCAGGCCGGGTCGATCGCCGCCGACGTCGCGCTGTCGCTTCCCGCCGTGATCGCCGCCCGCCTGCGCATGCCGCGGCTCGACCTCGACGCCTACCGGCTCGACCGCGCCGAGCTCGAGCGGATGATGCCGGCCTCCGCGGCCCCGGCGGAGGCGGCCGGCATCGAGCCGCCGCTGTTCGACTTCTCGGTCGCGATCGACGAGGTCCGGTTCCGCGGTGAGCCGGCGCGCGAGATCGATGCCCGCGTGCTGATGCGCGGCAACCTCCTGACGCTGAAGCACGTCGGTGTCGGCGCCCTGCTGGGCGCGCACCTCGAGATCTCGGGCAGCGTCGACCAGTTCGGCACCGCGCCCAAGCTCGATCTCGCGTGGCGCGGCGTGCTGCCCGACGCCGACCGCGTGCTCGATTACGCCGGCCTGCCCCGCTTCGTGAACGGCCGCATCGGCCCCGCGCAGATCGCCGGCAAGGCAGCCGGGACCCTGCGCGACATCACGGTATCGGAGCTGTCGCTGGGCATGCTCGACGCCACGATCGCCGCCTCGGGCAAGGTCTCGTTCGGCGACGCGCTGCGCTACGAATTCGCTCACTGGTCCCTCGACAGCCCCGACATCGGTCACCTCGCCTCGGTTGCCAGCGGCACGCCGCGGCGGGCGCTGGGCGAGTTCCGGGCGAGCGGCGCCTTTCGTGGCGACCAGCACCAGGCGGCGTTCCGCGGCGACCTCGAGATCGAGGGCATGCCGCTCTCCGGCGACGTGTCGTCGACGCTCGGCCGCCGGCCCCGGGTTTCCGCCACGCTGCGGGCGCCGCAGGGCCTCGGCCTCGACCGCTGGCTGCCGCCGGCGCCGCAGGTCGGCGCCGCCCACGCCGCCCATGCCTGGGCGAGCGGTCCCGAGCCGGCGCGCCGGTCGGCCGGACTCGAGGGGCTGCGCGGCTTCGACGGTGTCCTGTCGCTGTCGACCCCGGCGCTGCAGTGGGGGCCCTACGCGATGAAGGATGTCGGCCTGTCGGCGCACCTGCAGCAGGGCGTGTTGCAGGTCGATCGCCTGTCCGGCCGCCTCGAGGGCGCGCAGGTGTCCCTGGGGGGCACGGTCGATGTCCGCGGCCCGGCCACCGCGCTGGCCCTGCGCGGCAGCCTGCGCGACATCGACATCTCGCGCACCATCGCCTTCGCCCACACCGCCAACGACTTCGGCTCCGACGACCTCGCCGTCGCCATCGAGGGCCGGCTGACGCTCGAGGACCTCGAACTGCGCAGCAGCGGCGACAGCTTCGAGGCCCACCTGCTCTCGGCCACCGCCAGCGGCCGCACCTCCGCCCAGTTGCGCACCGTGGTGACCCGCGGCTCGCTGTCGATGGCCTCGTTCGCCACCGGCATCGGCAGCCTGTTCAGCACCGAGATGGGCTTCGCCTCGGCGGTGATCGAGCACTTTGTCGGCAAGTGGATCGCCACGCGGGGGCAGCTGGACATCGGGTCCGGCGCGCTGACGCTGCGCGAGCACACGCTGGAGAGCCCGGGCGCCACGGCCTACGTCACCAGCCGCATCGACCTCTCGACCGGCCGGCTCGACACCGCGATCCAGCTCGACCGCGGACCGGACGGCCGGATCGAGTACAACATGTCGCTGAGCGGCCCATTGCGATCGCCGACGCTGCGCGCCGAACCCAATCCCGGCCGCTGATCAGGCCAGCGCGGCGCGCAGCGCCCGCGTGAAGGCCACGACCTCGTTGCGACGGTGGTGGTCGCCGGGCGGCGCGTAGGCCGGCTCGGGGAAGCAGCCCAGCGTCACCACCGCGAGCCGCTCGCCGCGGAACAGGTCGATGCGCTGGCCGGCGTGGCCGAGCGCCGACATCACGCCGTCGCCCAGCCACCAGCTGAAGCCGTAATGCGTGATGTCGACGACCGTCGGTGCCGCCAGCGCGAAGGCCGGCGCCGCCATCGCGTCGATCCAGCCCTCGGGCAGCACGCGGCGTCCGTCGATCACGCCGTCGTCGAGGACGAACTGCGCGAAGCGGCCGAAATCGCGCAGCGCCATGCCGGCGCGGCTGCCGCCGATCTCCTGCCCGCCCTCGCTCTCGACCGTGTAAAAGGCATCGACCTCCATCCCGGCCGGCTGCCAGATCTTCTCGGACATGTAGTCGGCCAGCGGCTTGCCGACCGCCCGGGTCAGGGCCGCGCCCAGCAGGTAGGTGTCGCCGGAATTGTAGAGGAACGTCGTGCCCGGCGGATGGGCGCGCGGCAGCGACGCCATCAGCGCCAGCACCCCGCCCGGGACGCGGTCGGCGAGCGACTTGCTGTAGCGGTTCACGTCCGACGACGGGTCGGTGTAGTCCTCGGTCCAGCGCGTGCCCGACGACATCGTCAGCAGGTGGCGCAGCGTCACGCCGTCGTAGGCCGAACCGGCCAGCGACGGCAGGTAGCGCACCAGCGGCGCGTCGATCGACGCGAGCGAACCGTCGTGCAGCGCCGCCCCCACCAGCACCGCCGTCATCGACTTCACCGTCGACATCGTCGACCAGCGATCGTGTGCCTGCAGGCCAAGCGCGTAGCGTTCCAGCACGACCTTGCCGCGGTGGATCGCCAGCACGCCCACCAGCGCGTTGCGGTCCATGAAGGCGCCGACATCGAGATCGCGCCCGCCGACCCGCAGCGTCGGCGCGACTTCCGGCCCGTAGGCCAGCGGCCGAACCCGCTCGCCCCGCCGGATCACGCGGTGGGCGAACAGGCGGTCGACGTTGCGGTAGGCGAAGGGCTGGACCCACGGCGGCAGGAACAGGAATTCCTCGCCGCGCGGCAGGTGCTGCCGCGGCTTCGCCGTCCCCTCGCCCGGATCGCTCACGCCTTCGGCGCGCCCTGGGCGCCGCGCACCAGGCGGCCCGGCAGCGCGCCGGTCGCCTCGCCGTCGCGGTAGGTCACGGCGCCCGAGACGATGGTCGCGCGGTAGCCGGTCGCCTTCTGCAGCAGGCGCTTGCCGCCGGCCGGCAGGTCCCACTTCATCACCGGCGCCTCGACCCGCAGCCGGTCGAAGTCGATGACGTTGAGGTCGGCCTTGTAGCCCGGCGCGACCCGGCCGCGGTCGTGCAGGCCGACGGCGCGGGCATTGTCGGCGGTGTGACGCTTCACCAGCCACGATACGTCCAGCCGCCCGCTGGCGCGGTCGCGGCCCCAGTGCGCCAGCAGGTAGGTCGGGTACGAGCCGTCCGAGATCAGGCCGACATGGGCGCCGCCGTCGCCCAGCCCGATCAGCGTGTGCGGGCTCTGCATCATCTCGCGGCAGCAGTCGAGGTTGTAGGCGGCGTAGTTGGCGAACGGCGCGAAGATGAAGTTCCGACCGTCGCCCTCGATCAGGTAGTCGTAGATCAGGTCGCGCGGATCGCGGCCGGCGCGCGCCGCCTGCGCGCCGAACGACTTCGACTGCGCCGGCTCGTAGTCCGGCGGATCGCCCAGCGGGAACATGCGGTCGTAGTCGGTCAGGCGCTGCGCCATGTCCGAGCGCAGCGGCGCCTTGGCCTCCTCGAGGATGCGCGCGCGCAACGCCGGGTCGCGCATCGCCGCCAGCCGCTCGGCCACGCTCCGGTCCTGGATGGCCTTGTAGGACGGGCACATCGAGAACGGGTTGCGGCTGGCCTGCAGGCCCTGCAGCACGCCGATCGGGCGCGGCGCGACCTGCGCCTTGGCCTCGTGTCCCTTGGCCGCGAGTCCCTCGACCAGCCCGAGCAGGCGGCGCCAGCCGTCGGGGCGCGAGTGGCGCTGCGCCAGCGACACCGAGAACGGCCGGCCCGAGGCGGCGAGCAGCCGCTCGATCATGGCGAACTCGCTCTCCGGGTCGGGGGTGTTGAAGTCGGAGATGAACTCGATGACGCCGCGGCCGGCATCCTTCATGCCCATGGCGATGCCCAGCAGCTCGGCCTCCGACGCCTTCAGCGACGGCGTCGGGTCGCCCTTGAGCGTGCGATGGTTGAGGGTGCGCGAGGTCGAGAAGCCGAGCGCGCCAGCGCGCATTGCCTCTTCGGTCAGCGCCCGCATCCGGGCGACCTCGCCCTCGGTCGCCTCCTCGAGCCGGGCGGCGCGCTCGCCCATGACGAAAACGCGCAGCGCGCCGTGCGGCAGCTGCGCGCCGAGATCCATGTCGCGCGGCCGCGCGTCGAGCGTGTCGAGGTACTGGCCGAACGATTCCCACGACCAGGCCAGGCCCTCGTCGAGCGCCGCGCCCGGGATGTCCTCGACGCCTTCCATCAGCTCGATCAGGCGTTGCCGGTCCTCGATCCGCACCGGCGCGAAGCCGACGCCGCAATTGCCCATCACCGCCGTGGTGACGCCGTGCCAGCTCGACGGCTGCAGCCGCGAGTCCCAGGTCGCCTGGCCGTCGTAGTGGGTGTGGATGTCGACGAAGCCGGGCGTGACCAGCAGGTCCCTGGCATCGATTTCCTCGTGGCCGCCGCCGGCGACCTTGCCGACCGCCGCGATCCTGCCGTCCTTCACCGCGACGTCCGCCTCGCGCAACGCCGCGCCGCTGCCGTCCGCCACGCTGCCGCCGCGCACGACCAGATCGTATTCCGCCGCCATGTCGTTTCTCCCGGGTTTGGCGGGAGTGTAACGCAGGCGGCCGCCTAGGCGAGCAGGGTTCGGCGGAAAAAGCCGGTCATCTCCTCGCGGAACAGCGTCGCCTGATCGCCCTGCGAACCGATGGTGGCGCCGCGCACCCCGTAACCGGCCTTGAGCGCGTAGACCGCGAGGTCGCGATCGGTCAGGCCCTTGTCGGCCTGCCCGCTGGTCGGGTGGACGAGCGCCCCGTCGTCGGCGAGGTAGCCGGTCGGCGCCGCCGGCGACACCGAGGCGTCGGCGATGCGCTGCAGCGGCTCCAGCCGGTCGAAGCTGTGCTCGGCCCCGGCCACGATCCGGATCGAGGCGGCGGCGCCCGACAGGCGCAGCGCCTGCACGTAGCCCTGCGCCTGCTGCGGCGACACCCAGTCGTCCTGGTCGCCGATCACCACCCTGACCTCGGTGGCGCCGACCCGCGGATCGAGGAACTGGTGGCCGCACCACGGGTAGGCCGCCAGCACCGCGCGCACCGCGAGCGACGGGCCGTGCACGGCCTCGCAGAAGCGCCGCGTGACCGCGGTCAGCACCGCCGAGCCGCCACGGCTGTGGCCCTGCAGGCCGATCCGCGCCGGGTCGATCGCCGGGTGCGCGGCGAGCACGCGCACGGTCGCGGCGACGTCGTGCGCCGAGGCGGCGAACGAGAACTGGGCCTGGTTGGACACGGTCGAGGTGACGCCGCGCGCGCCGAACGGGTCGAGCACGAACGCCGCGATGCCCATCCCGACCAGCGTCTCGGCGTGCCTGAGGTGCGAGGCCGCGATGCTGAGGCTACCCGGCACGACCACGACCACCGGCAGGCGCCCGCCCGCGCCCGGCGGCAGGAACAGCTTGCCGTCGACCGTGACCGGCGGCATCGCCGCCGGGTCGCTGACGACCTGCCAGTAGTTCACCGGGTTGACGCTCGGCACCGCGACGGTCTCGCCGCGCACGCCGTTGTCGAACACGACCTCGCGGTCGCGGAAACGGGTCTCGGTCATCGTGCCCTCCCCGGCGCTACTCGATGACGATGTTGTTGTCGCGCACGACCTTGCCCCACTTGCCGATCTCGCCCTTCACGAAGGCGGCGAACTCGGCGGTCGGCTGGCCGCCGGGCGAGGCGCCCTGCTGCGCCCACGCCTGCTTCAGTTCCGGCGAGTCGAAGGCCTTGGCGACCTCCGACTGCACGCGCACGACGATCTCCGGCGGCGTGCCGGCCGGCGCCCACAGCCCGTACCACGACAGCGATTCGAACCCTGGCAGGCCGGCCTCGGCGGCGGTCGGGATGTCGGGAAAGGCCGGCGAGCGCTTGGCCGAGAACACCGCCAGCGGCCGCGCCTTGCCGCTCGAGATGAAGCCGGCGGCGCTGCCCAGCCCCTCGAACACGGCGGCGACCTCGCCGCTGATCAGCGCCGCGGTGGCCGGGCCGGTGCCCTTGTAGGGAATGTGGGTCATGCCGGCGCCGGTCCTCGCGTTGAAGATCTCGCCGGCGAGGTGGCCCGTCGTGCCGAGGCCGGCCGAGCCGTAGTTGACCTTGCCCGGGTTGGCCTTGCACCAGGCGACGAACTCCTGGAGCGTCTTCGCCGGCACGCCGGGATAGATCACCAGCACGTCGGGCACGAAGGCGACGCCGGTGATCGGCACCAGGTCCTTCTCGAGGTCGTAGGGCAGGCTGCGGTAGGCGTTGACCGCGACCGCGTGGTGGATGGACCCCAGCAGGATCGTGTAGCCGTCGGGCTTCGCCTTGGCGACCAGTCCCGCGCCCAGCGTGCCGCCGGCGCCGGCGCGGTTGTCGATCACCACCTGCTGGCCGAGTTGCTGCGACAGCCGCGCCGCGAACGGCCGGGCGAACGTGTCGGTGCCGCCGCCCGGGGCGAACGGCACGACCAGCGTGACCGGCCGCGCCGGCCAGGTCTCCGCGCTCGCCGACCGCGACGACAGCGCCGCCATGGCAACGCTCGCGAGCAGGCCCCTGCGGCCGATCGATCCAGGTCCCGGCATGTGCGTCCTCCCTCCGCTTGTTGCGCGGAGAGTGCCATGCCGGGCGAGCTCTGTCGCGAGCCGGCCGCGGCCTAGTAGCCGGCGGGCTTGGCGGAGAAGGCAGCGGCCTTCTCCAGCGCCGCCGCGGCGCGCAGCAGCGTCTCCTCGTCGAAGGCGCGCCCGATCAGCTGCAGGCCGAGCGGCAGGCCGTCCTTGTCGAGGCCGGCCGGCACCGAGATGCCCGGCAGGCCGGCCATCGAGGCCGGGATGGTGAACATGTCGTTCAGGTACATGGTCACCGGGTCGTCCATCTTCTCGCCGGCGGCGAAGGCGGCGGTTGGCGCGGTCGGGGTCAGCAGCACGTCGCAGTGCTCGAAGGCCTGCTTGAAGTCGCGCGCGATCAGGGCGCGGACCTGCTGCGCCTTCTTGTAGAAGGCGTCGTAGTAGCCGGCCGACAGCACGTAGGTGCCGATCATGATGCGCCGGCGCACTTCCTTGCCGAAGCCGGCGCCGCGCGTGTTCTGGTACATGTCGACGAGGTCCTTGCCGGGGACCCTGAGGCCGAAGCGCACGCCGTCGTAGCGGGCGAGGTTCGACGAGCACTCGGCCGGCGCCACGATGTAGTACGCCGGCAGCGCGTAGCGGGTGTGCGGCAGCGAGACGTCGACCGGCACGGCGCCGGCCGCCTTCAGCATCTCCATGCCCTTGTCCCACAGCGCCACGATCTCGGGCGAGGTGCCGTCGACGCGGTACTCGCGCGGGATGCCGACCTTGAGACCGCGGATCTTCGGGTCGCGCGCGGCGGCGGCGAAGTCCGGAACGGCGAGCGGCGCCGAGGTCGAGTCCTTGGGATCGTGGCCGGCCATCGCCTGCAGCATCAGGGCGCAGTCCTCGACGGTGCGCGCGAACGGGCCAGGCTGGTCGAGCGAGCTGGCGAACGCGACGACGCCCCAGCGCGAGCAGCGGCCGTAGGTCGGCTTGAGGCCGACGATGCCGCAGAACGCCGCCGGCTGGCGGATCGAGCCGCCGGTGTCGGTGCCGGTGCTGCCGGGGACCATGTAGGCGGCGACCGCCGCGGCCGAGCCGCCCGACGAACCGCCTGGCACCAGCTTGCGATTGTCGCCGGCCCGCTTCCACGGGTTCTCGACGCCGCCGAAATGGCTGGTCATGTTCGACGAGCCCATCGCGAACTCGTCGAGGTTGGTCTTGCCGACCATCACGGCGCCGGCCTTCCAGAGGTTGGCCGTCACCGTGCTCTCGTACTGCGGCACGAAGCCCTCGAGGATGTGGCTGGCCGCGGTCGTCTGCACGCCCTCGGTGCAGAACAGGTCCTTGATGGCGAGCGGGATTCCCTCGAGCAGGCCGGCCTCGCCGCGGGCGCGGCGCGCGTCGCTGGCCCGGGCCATCTCGCGCGCCTTGTCCGGGGTCTCGGTGATGAAGGCGTTGAGCCCGCGATGCTCGTCGAGCTTCGCGAGGTGCGCGTCCGCCACCTCGGCGGCGCTCGCCTCCTTCTTGTCCAGCGTCGCCTTGAGCGCGGCCAGGGTCAGTTCGGTCAGGGCCGCCATCGCCTACTCCACCACCTTCGGGACCGTGAAGAAGCCGCCGGCATCCTTGTCCGTGCGATCGACGTAGACCGCGCCGCCCGGCGCGTTGGCCAGCACCTTCGCCGCGATGCCGCCGTCGGTCACCTTGTCGGCGCGCTGCGGCAGCACGACGTCGGACACCGACGACAGCGGCTCGACGTCGCGCGTGTCGACCTCGTTCAGCTGCTCGATCCAGGCGAGGATCCCCGACAGCTCGCCGGCCAGCGGCGCCAGTTCCTCATCCGGCACCTTCAGCCGCGCGAGACGCGCGATACGTGCCACGGTGTCCTTGTCGAGCGACATCCCTCTAGCTCCAGAAACGCTTGGATGGCGCGGTTGGTAGCCGTTTTGGCCCGTCCTGTCACCCGCCCGTCACGTCACCCGGCCCGGTCAGGACGCCGCCTGCTCCCGGTTCTGGTCGCGGTTCTGGTCGCGGTTCTGGGCGGTCCGGCGGCTGGCCACGGCCTCGATCTCGGCCAGCACCTCGGGGCGCTTGGCCAGCATGGCGCGGAAGTCGCGCCGGTCGAGCGCGAGCAGGTGGCAATAGCCGTTGGCGATCACGTCGGCGCTGCGCGGGCTGTCGCTCACCAGGCCCATCTCGCCGACGCAGTTGCCTTCCTTCAGCACGACCTCGAAGCCCGGCCCCTTCACCGTCACGTCGCCGGCGGCGATGAAGTACATCGAGTCGGGCGGCCCACCGATCTTTATGATCTTCTCGCCCGGCAGGGCGACGACCGCCCGCAGCCGCTTGCTCATCTCGACCACCGCGGGGCGGTCGAGCGCGCCGAACATCGGCACCCGCTCGATCATCTTGGCCAGCTCGAGGCCGAGGTCGAGCGGCGGCCGCTGGCTGATCGCGCTGCGCCGCCTGGCCAGCTGCTCGCGCAGGTTCTTGTAGACCTCGCGGCTGATGATGCCCTCGCGCAGGCGGCGGGTGTACTCGGCCGACTCGAAACGGATCGCGGCCCGCTCCAGCTGACGTTCCTGGATCGACTCGGCGTAGCCGGGGTACTGCAGCGACAGCGCCTTCAGGGCGCTGTCGACGGCGTCCTGGCGCTTGCCGATCACCTCCTCGAGCTCGTGCTCGGCGTCCATGCCGAGGAGGTCCGCGACCGACTTGACGTTGAAGGCCGCCAGCTCGGCCAGCACGCTCTGGGTCACCATCAGGATCTCGAAGCGGTCGGCCAGCTGCTGCTTCAGCGGCCCCTCGAAGCCCAGCCGGCGGTGCAGCCACAGGGCGGCGCGGAAGCCGCGGCCGGGCCGCGAGATCTCGCTCATCCACTGCTCGTAGCCGGCGACGCCGTTGTCGCGCACGCTGTCGATCAGGCGGTCGGCGTCGGCGGCCAGCACGGCGACCATGCGCCGCGACAGGATCTGCTGCTCGAACTGCTCGAGGTAGAGTTCCTTCTCGCGCGTGCACAGCGTCACCAGGCCGACCTTCACCCGCTCGTCGAGGTCGAGCGCGAGGTCGGCGGGCGCGGCGGCGATCTCGCTGCCCCCGGCCGAGGCCGGGTCGATCGGCAGCGCCTCGGCGGACGCGTTGCGCCGGCGCATGATCTGGTGGAGGTGGCGGGCGACGTTGGCCTTGGACAGGGCGAGCACGCGGTCGCGCAGCGCCAGCTCGAGCCGCGACAGCTTGTCGAGGCCCAGCCCGTGCATGAACAGGCCCAGCGTCGTGGCGTTGACGAACAGGGTGAGCAGCACGAACAGCGTCGCCGACAGGGCGACGAACTCGCGCGTTTCCTCGGGCAGCTGCTCGTTGCCGGCCACCACCATGCCGAGCACGATGGTGACGGCGCCGCGCAGGCCGCCCCACACCAGCACCGCCTTGTAGCGGCTGTCGACCGGCTGGACGAGCTTCACCTTCTCCAGCATCGGCAGCATGCCGAACACCACCACGGCGCGGGCGAGGAAGGCGCCGAAGGCGACGGCGAACACGGCGATGCCGTACAGCCAGGTGATGCGGATCAGCACGTTGGCGGCCAGCATCGAGGCGAGCACGAAGATCAGGCAGCTCGCCCAGAACTCCAGCTGCTCCCACAGCCGCTTCAGCGCCGACCACTGGTGGGGATGGAGATGGGTCGGGCCGTAGGCCGCAACCGTGAGCGCCGCCATCACGGTCGAGACCACGCCCGAGACGTGCAGGTAGCGGTCGGCGACCACGAACGAGACGTAGGTCAGCGCCACCGTCACCGAGGCGATGGCGGGCTCGGACTCGCCCAGCCGCGGCAGCACGAACATGGCGGCGCGGGCCAGCAGGTAGCCGACCACCAGCCCGCCGATGAACTCGCGCAGGAAGACCAGCACGACGCCGCTACCCGAGGCGCTGCCGTGGCCGTCGCCGCCGACCAGGATGCCGAGGAACAGGCCGAAGGCGGCGATCGCCACGGCGTCGTTCAGGAGCGATTCGCCCTCGGCCAGGATCGACAGCCGCTTGGGCGCGCCGACGTCGCGGAAGATGCCGATCACCGCCGCCGGGTCGGTGGTCGAGACGACGGCGCCCAGCAGCAGGCAGACCACGAGGTTGACGCCGGTCGCCCAGTGGACGACCAGGCCGACGAAGGCGATGCAGACGACGACGGCGACGATCGCCAGCAGCAGCACGGCCGAGATCTCGTCCATCAGGCGACGGACCTCGATGTTCAGCCCGGCGGTGAACAGCAGCGGCGGCAGGAACAGCGGCAGGAACAGCTCGGCGCTGACCTCGAGCTTGTCGAGGCCGACGAAGGCGTCGCCGACCGCCCCGAGGTGCAGGCCGCTGGCGACGACCCAGGAGCCCAGGAAGCCCATCGCCATGCCGGCGATCGCCAGCAGCACGGTGTGCGGCAGGCGGAACCGCTCGGCCGCGGGGACCAGCAGGCTCACCACCACCAGCACCATGGAGATCGCGAGCAGGGCGTAGAAGGTGTCTGACACGCTGGAACCCGTTCTGCCTCGAATCGATTCGTTCGCCCGAGGCCAGGTCGACCGCCCGCCCCCCTCGCCTTATAACCTCGACCATGGCCAAGGTGGCAGTTTTCATTCACGGCATGTGGGGAACGCCCGGCGTCTGGCGGAACTGGCGCCCGGCGTTCGAGGCACGCGGCTGGCGCACCGAGGCGCCGGCGCTGCGCCACCACGACCCGGCCTGGACCGACGCCGCGTCGCACGATCCCGGCATCGGCGTTCTCAGCCTGCTCGACTACGCCGCGGACCTCGAGGCCTTCGTCGCGACCCGTTCGCGATCGCCGACCGACAAGCCGGTGCTGGTCGGCCACTCGATGGGCGGCCTGCTGGCGCTGATGCTGGCGGCCCGCGGCGTCGCCCGCGCCGCCGTGCTGCTGACGCCGGCGCCGCCGGCCGGCGTGTTCGCGCTGCGCTTCTCCAACCTGCTCGCCTTCCTGCGCATCGAGACGCGATGGGGCTGGTGGCGCAAGCCGCACCGCGCCACCCGGGCCGAGGCGCTGTGGCACACCTTCAACACCACCGACCCGGCCGAGGGCGCGCGCGAGCACGCGGGCTTCGTCCCCGACTCGGGCCGCGCCCTGCTCGAGATCGGGCTGCCCTTCCTCGACCGCCGGCACGCCGCGACCGTCGACCCTCGGCGCGTTACCGTACCGTTGCTGTTCGTCGGCTGCGCCCGCGACCGGCTGACGCCGCCCGGCGTCGTCCGCCGCACGGCCCGGCGCTTCGGCCACGTCGCCGATCACCGCGAGTATCCCGGCCAGGGACACTGGGTGCCCGGGCAACCGGGCTGGCGGCAGGTCGCCTCGGACGCGCTCGACTGGCTCGACGGCATCGAGGCGCGAAAGGAAGCTTGAGATGGCGGTGATCGACTTCGAGACTTTCCGCGGCTCGGTCCCGTCGGGACGCCTGATGGCGCTCGACGTCGGCACCAAGACCGTCGGGCTGGCGACCTGCGACGCGCTGCGCATGCTGGCGACGCCGCTGATGACGGTGAAGCGCGGCAAGCTCGCCGCCGACCTCGCGGGCCTCGCCGAGCTGGCGGCCAGGCACGAGATCAGGGGGCTGGTGATCGGCCTGCCGCTCAACATGGACGGCACCGAGGGACCGCGCTGCCAGTCGGTGCGCCAGTTCGCGGCCAACATCGCCGGGCACGGGCCGCCGGCGCTGGCCGCCCTGCCGGTGCTGTTCCAGGACGAGCGGCTCAGCACCGCGGCGGTGACGCGCGGCATGATCGACGACTACGACATGAGCCGCTCCAAGCGCGCCGAGCGCGTCGATGCCGCGGCCGCGGCCTGGATCCTCGAGAGCGCGCTCGCCCGCCTGAAGTAGCGCCGCCGCCTCAGGGACAGAGCGGTCCCGGCGCCGGCCGCGGCGGCACCTCGGTCGACAGGCTGCGCAGGAACGCGACGAGGTCGTCGCCCTGGCGCGGCGTCAGGCCGAGCGGCCGCACCAGCGGCACGGCATCGCTGTGCAGCCGGTCGGGGCTGACCTCGGAGTAGTGCCTCACCACCTCGTCCAGCGTCGCCATCTGGCCGTTGTGCATGAACGGCCCCGGGCCGGGCTGGCGCAGCGACGGCACGCGGAACTCGCCGAAGTTGCCGTGCAGGCGCTGGACGTGGCGGGTGCGCAGGCCGGTCGCGCGGGCCGGATCGTCGTTGTAGCGGCCGAGCAGGTTGAAGACGCTGCTCGCGAGCTTGCCGAGCCCGTCGAGCCGGCCGCCGTCGACCTCGCCCGGCCGCACGAAGAACGGCACGCCGACGTCGCCGAACTCGCCGTTGGTGAAGCGCGGCCCGAAGTGACAGTTGGCGCAGCCGGCGCCGATGAAGATCTTGAGCCCGCGCTGGGCCTCGACCGGGTAGCGCGCGGCGGCGGCCTTGTCGCCCGCCACCAGGGCGTCGCGAAACGCGTCGAACGGCGTGCGCGGGCTGACCAGCGTCGCCTGGAACGCCGCCATCGCCTTGCCGGCATCGACCAGCAGCGCCTCGTCGTCGCGACCCGGCGGCCCGCCGAAGGCGTTGCGGTAGCCGCACGACAGTTCCGGGTCGCCGCGCAGCAGCGCCGCCACGCGCGCGGCGTCGCCGGCCATCTCGCGCGGGTCGAGGATCGGGCGGATCGACTGCGCCCACAGCGAATCGGCCGCGCCGTCCCAGCCGAACCAGTGGCCGTAGCCGACGTTCCACAGCGTCGGCGTGCGGCGGTCGAGCTCGACCCGTCCCTGCCCGCGCGCCCGCCCGTCGGTCCAGTCGCGCCCCGCGACGTGGCAGCTCGCGCAGCTCATGCCGCCGTCGACGGACAGCCGGGGGTCGTTGAACAGGACCTCGCCCAGCCGCGCCGCCGCGGCATCGCCGGCGACGCGGTTGCTGGGATCGCGGGGCGGCGGCGGCGGCCACGGGCCGTGCCGGCCGACCGCCTCGATCTCGTCGTCGAGCCACGGCAGCAGCTCGTCGGCGGCGGCCGGCAGCGCCAGCACGACCGCGAGGACGACGACCAGCCAGCGCCGCACGGCCGGCCTACTTGACGACGAACTCGTGGCTCAGCCGCTCGCTCTCCTCGCCGTCGCGGACGTCGAGGTTGAGTTCCCAGCGGCCGGGCATGTGGAAGACCATGCCGTCGACGCGGTAGCGGCCATTGCCGAGCGAGACGATGGTCGGCCGGTAGTTCATGCCGTGGCGGTGTTCCGGCATCTGCGCGTCGACGGCGACCAGCTCGGCCGGCTTGTCGCTGCGGGTGCAGGCGTTGACCAGCAGCGAGAACGGCTCGCCGACCTCGATGCGCAGCGGCTCGGCGCGGAAGGCGAGCAGGTAGTGGCTGGAGAACACGACCAGGCCGGTGCCGCGCCCGAGGTCGAGCGGGCAGTCGGCCCACGCCGGCGTCGACAGCGCCGGCGCCGAGACTGCCAGCGCCAGCAGCGCGGTCGCGATCCTCATGGCGCGTTGCCGAACAGGCGGTCGCCGTTCTGGTAGGCGATCTTGCGCGCCACGTCGGCCGGCAGGTCGGCCAGCCACTGGCGCGACCAGCGCGCGTGCTCGACCACGTAGTGCCAGCGCTCGGGCGTGAAGGTGTCGGTGCCGACCACGAAGCGGTCCGGGAACTCGATGAACAGCTCGCGCCAGCCGGGCGCGACCTTGCCGTTCGAGGCGTGCGTGGTCAGGAACGCGAGGTCGCACCACAGGTTAGGGTAGCGGCGCAGCATCTCGCGGATCTTGTCCGGCCGCTCGAAGCCGGAATGGGCCCACAGCACGCGCGCCGACGGGTCCTGCTGGAAGTGGCGGTCGACGGCGTCGGCGTCGGAGTGCGAGTGCAGGTACAGCCCGTGCTTCTTCGCCAGCTCGACGACGCCGCGCACGTTCGGCAGGTCGGCGTCGGCGCCGAAGACGTGGAACTCGCCGATCGCCACGTACCTGCGCCTGGCCAGCAGGTCCTGCAGGAACGGCAGCAGCGTCGGGTCGCGCACCCAGGTCGAGAGCTCGCCGCGCGAACGGTACGGCCGCAGCTCCGGCACGATCGTGCCCGGCGCCACGTCCTGCAGCATCCGGGTGCCCTCGTTGTTCGAGCTCGACACCATGGCGCGCTTGACGCCGGCCTTCTTCAGGATCTCCACCACCTGCGCCGGCGGCACCACCGCCCAGGCATCGTGGCTGTAGTGCATGTGCGCGTCGAAGATCGGCAGTTCCTGGTCGGCCGCGGCCGGAACGGCGGCGGCGACGAGCAGGGCCAGCGACAGGAACGATGCGCGCATTGTGTCAGTCCCGGCGGCCACGCGCCGCCTTCTCCTTGGGTGTCCAGGCGTAGTTGAAGCTAATCGAGATGCGCTCGCCGGAGAAGCGGGCCGGCGGCACCTCGTGGCGCAGCCACGACTCGAAAAGCACGATTTCGCCGGCCTTCGCCGCCTGGCTGACGAAAGCGTGAACGGCCGCCGGCGCATCGGCGCGCCTGGGCGGCGTCGCCATCATCAGGCCGAGCCGCGGGTCCTCGAACTTGATCGCCCCGGCCCCGCGCGGCACCGCGACGTAGTAGGTGCCGCTCACGAACGAGGTCGGGTGCAGGTGCAGCGAGTGCATGACCCCGGCCGGCATGACGTTGGCCCAGCAGTCGGTCATGTCGAGCGACAGGCCCGACAGGTCGTAGTGCATCGCCCGGGCGTAGGCCCGGACGTGCGGGTCGATGCGGCGCTTCAGCCGCGCGAACAGCGACGACACGAGGTGCAGCCGGTCGAGCGAGCCGTAGGAGGTGTAGCCGCCGAGGTAGTGGCGCGACGACCAGCGCCGTCCCGCCTCGTCCGACAGGGCGAGCGAGCGGCACTCGTCCTCGAGGTCCTGGTTGAGGCGGCGCTGGTCGGCGCCGGCCAGGGCGTGGCGGTAGATCAGGGTCGGGAACAGGGAACGGGTCGTCATCGGACGATTATCCGCCAGCGTGGCCGGCCATGCTATGGTGACGCATGTTGGACCGGCGCACTTTCCTCGTCGTCGGAGCCGGGCTTGCCGCCGCGTCGCCGGCGCCGCGCGCCCGGGCACAGCTGACGCCGATCCCGGCCGAGTGGCTCGGCCGCTACGACGGCGCCGCCCGCTTCTACCGCTCGATCCCGCTCGAGGACATCTACCCGCCGCCGAAGGAACCGCACGTCGAGCGCGACGATCCCGCCCCGTTCGCGGTCCACGTCGAACTGGCGCTGGCCGAGAGCCGGCCCGAGATCCGCCTGCGCATCGACGGCGGCCCGCTGCAGACCGCCGACGGCGGCGAGATCCTGCGCTTCGCCACCCCGTTCGGCGGCATCGCGCCGATGCTCGCGAGCCTCGGCGCCCACGGCCCGCGCTCGGCCACCCTGACGGTCGGCCGCGACCTCGTCGGCACCGAGGCGCTGTTCGTCCATGCCGACGGCAGTTTCTGGCGACGGCACTTCACCGTGCGCTTCACCGCGACCGGCGGCGACCTGATCCTGTGGATCTTCGACGCCGCCGGGACGCGCGCCCGCACCTGGCGGGGCTCGGTCAAGGCCGTGCGCTGAGCCGCGCGCGGCGGCCCGGCCCCGGACGCTCAGGCCTTGGCCGCGAGCTTGTCCTGGGTGCGCAGGTCGAAGTCGCTGGCGTCGTGGCGCTCGTGCAGCTGGTGCGCCGGGTCGCCCTGCAGGCGGTTGACGATGCGGCCGCGCTTCACCGCCGGGCGGGCGAGGATCTCGTCGGCCCAGCGCTGCACGTTCTTGTACTCGTGCACGGCAAGGAACTCGCCGGCGCCGTAGAGCAGGCCCTTGGCGAGGCCGCCGTACCACGGCCACACCGCGATGTCGGCGATGGTGTAGTCGTCGCCGCCGAGGAAGCGGCTCTCGGCCAGCCGGCGGTCGAGCACGTCGAGCTGCCGCTTGGTCTCCATCGCGAAGCGGTCGATCGCGTACTCGATCTTGACCGGCGCGTAGGCATAGAAGTGGCCGAAGCCGCCGCCGAGGTAGGGCGCGCTGCCCATCTGCCAGAACAGCCACGACAGGCACTCGGCGCGCGCGGCGCGGTCGGTGGGCAGGAACGCGCCGAACTTCTCGGCGAGGTACTGCAGGATGGCGCCCGACTCGAACACGCGCACCGGCCTTGGTTCGCCGCGGTCGAGCAGCGCCGGGATCTTGGAGTTCGGGTTGATGGCGACGAAGCCGCTGCCGAACTGCTCGCCCTCGCCGATCTTGATCAGCCAGGCGTCGTACTCGGCGCCCTTGTGCCCGAGCGCCAGCAGCTCCTCGAGCATGATCGTGACCTTCTGGCCGTTCGGCGTGCCCAGCGAGTAGAGCTGCAGCGGGTGCTTGCCGACCGGCAGCTCCTTGTCGTGGGTCGGACCCGCGATCGGCCGGTTGATGTTGGCGAACCGGCCGCCGCTGGCCTTGTTCCAGGTCCAGACCTTGGGCGGCACGTACTCGGACGGATTGCTCATGCTCGGATTCCTCGCGAAAGGCGAAAACGCTCTGGCGCCATAGTAGCGCCGCGTGCCGCCGGGGGAACCCGCGCAACGCCCCCCGTTTCGCTACGGTCTCGGCCCGACGTAGTTGGATTGCGGCCGGATGATGCGGCCACCGCGCTCCTGCTCGAAGACGTGCGCGCACCAGCCGGCGGCGCGGCCGACGGCGAACAGGGCGGTGAAGGCCGGCCGCGGGATCTCCAGCGCCTCGAGCAGCAGCGCCGTGTAGTACTCGACGTTGGTGTCGAGCCGCCGGCCGGGCTTGTGCCGGCGCAGCGCCGCGATCGCGCCCCGCTCCACCGCCGCCGCGAACGACAGCCGGCCGGCGGTCGCCGGCAGCGTCGCCACCGCCGCCTTCAGCACGTCGGCGCGCGGGTCGCGCACCTTGTAGATGCGATGGCCGAAGCCCATCAGCGTCGTGCCGCGCGCGAAGGCGTCGTCGAACCATGCCTCGGCGCGCGACGCCTCGCCGATCTCGTCGAGCATGTCGAGCACCGGCCCGGGCGCGCCGCCGTGCAGCGGCCCCTTGAGCGCGCACAGCGCCGCCAGCACCGACGAGACGAGGCCGGCCCGCGTCGAGGCGACGACCCGGGCGGTGAAGGTCGAGGCGTTGAAGCCGTGGTCGGCGACCGTGGCGAGGTAGGTGTCGAGCGCCGCCTCGAAGGCCGGCGCCGCCCGTGCCCCGCGCACCATCCGCAGCAGGTCCTGCGCCGTGGTCAGCGCCGGGTCGGGCGCGACCGGCGCCTGCCCCGGCGCGCGCAGCAGCGCGGCGAGGAAGACCGGCAGGGCGCCGCACACGAGGAAATGGTGCGGCACGGTCTCGGCGTCGGGCAGCATCGCCAGCCCGACGCGCAGCGCCTCGACCGGGGTCAGCCCGTCGGCCGCCCCGAGCAGGCGCGGCACCCGGTCGAAGGCATGGAGGCGCGCGAGGCCGAGGCTGCGCCGGACCGCGGCCGGGTCGCCGCCGCCCTCGGCCTCGCCGTCCCACAACAGCGCCGCCACGCCCTCGAAGCCGCGCATCGCCGCGTCCTCGATCGCCTGGCCGCGGACGATCAGCCGCCCGGCCTCGCCGTCGACCTCGCTCATCGCGGTGTCGGCCACGACCACGCCGTCGAGCCCGCTGTTCACGCGTGTCAGCAGCATCCGTCCCTCCATCGTTGCGCCGCCACCGTCGTCGGCCAGGTCACCTATTGTCAATCTTGACCATATTGATCAATATATCGACATGACCAATCAATGGTTGAGTTCGCGCGAAGCCGCCCGGCGCCTCAACGTCTCGGCCGCCACGCTCTACGCCTACGTCAGCCGCGGCCTGCTGCGGTCCGAGGCGATCGACGGCCAGCGCCGGCGCCGCTACCGCGCCGACGACGTCGCCCGGCTGAAGAAGCGGCGCGACGTCGGCCGCAAGGCCGAGTCGATCGCCAACCACGCGCTCGACTTCGGCACGCCGGTGCTGGAGTCGGGACTGACGCTGATCGAGCACAACCGCCTCTACTATCGCGGCCGCGACGCCACAGCGCTCGCCCGCACCGCCTCGCTCGAGGACGTCGCCCGCCTGCTGTGGAACTGCGACGGCCGGCCGTTCGGACCGGCCAACCTGCCGCCGCTCAACGACCCGCTGCGCCGCGCCTGGCTGGCGGCCGCGACGCTCGGCCCGGTCGACCGCTGCCTCGTCCTGTTGCCGGCGGCGGCGGCGCTCGACCACCAGGGCTGGGTCGAGGACCGCCCCGCCCTGCTCGAGACCGGCGCGCGGGTGCTGCGCCTGCTGGCCGGCGCGGTGACGGCGCAGCCGCTGTCGGCCGCCCCGGTCCACGAGCAGCTCGCCGCCGCCTGGAAGGTGCCGCCCGGGCACGCCCCGCTGCTGCGCGCCGCGCTGGTGCTGTGCGCCGACCACGAGTTCAACGCCTCGGCCTTCGCCGCCCGCGTCGTCGCCTCGACCGGGGCCAACCTCTACGGCGCGGTCACCGCCGGCCTCGCGGCGCTCAACGGGCCGCGCCACGGCGGCCTGACGCGGCGCGTGGCGCAGCTGTTCGACGACCTGCGCGAGGTCCGCGACCTCGACGCCGAGATCGCCCGCCGGGTCCGCGACCGCGTCTACATCCCCGGCTTCGGCCACCAGCTCTACCCCGACGGCGACGTCCGCGCGGCGACGCTGCTTGCGCTCCTGCGCGAGACCATGCCGCGCTCGGCCGAACTGGCGTTCGCGGAGCGGCTCGCGCGCTCGGTCGAGCGGCTGATCGACCGCAAGCCCAACGTCGACTTCACCACCGTCGCGGTCGAACGGGCGCTCGGCCTGCCGCGCGAATCCGCCCTCGCCCTGTTCCTGCTCGGGCGCACCGTCGGCTGGATCGCCCACGCCCTCGAGCAGGCCGAGACCGGCGCCCTGATCCGGCCGCGCGCCCGCTACACCGGTCCGCGTCCGGGCGGAGACGGTGCGACCAACTGAGGGCGAAGCGGTTATCCACCTCAGCGTCTTCTTGCGAGGGGTCCACGGGCGTGCTTAACGTCGCGCTTTAGTGACAAAAGAACGCGCGGGCCTGCCGAGGTTGCCCCACCTTCTCGGCATCGAGGGACTTTCGCCCGACACGATTTCGGGCCTGCTCGATCTTTCCGAGACCTACATCGACCAGAACCGGTCGATCGACAAGCGGCGCGACGTGCTCGCCGGCCGCACCGTCATCAACCTGTTCTTCGAGAACTCGACGCGCACGCGCACCAGCTTCGAGGTCGCCGCCAAGCGGCTCGGCGCCGACGTCATCAACATGGACGTCGCCACCTCCTCGGTGCGCAAGGGCGAGACGCTGCTCGACACCGCGATGACCCTGAACGCGATGCGGCCCGACGCCATCGTCGTGCGCCACGCCGAGTCGGGCGCGGTCAGCCTGCTGTCGCAGAAGGTCAACTGCGCCGTCATCAACGGCGGCGACGGCCAGCACGAGCACCCGACCCAGGCGCTGCTCGACGCGCTCACCATCCGCCGCCGGCGCGGCAGCCTGCAGGGGCTGCTGGTCGCGATCTGCGGCGACATCATGCACAGCCGCGTCGCGCGCTCGAACATCCACCTGCTGCAGATCATGGGCGCCCGCGTCCGGGTGGTCGGACCGCCGACCCTGATGCCGACCGACATCGACCGGCTGGGCGTCGAGGTCCATTACTCCATGAAGACCGGCCTCAAGGACGTCGACATCGTGATGATGCTGCGGCTGCAGACCGAGCGCATGCAGGGCTCGTTCGTGCCCTCGATCAGCGAGTACTTCCGCTTCTTCGGCCTCGACAGCGAGAAGATGAAGGTGGCGCGGCCGGACGCGCTGATCATGCATCCCGGCCCGATGAACCGCGGCGTCGAGATCGACTCGGAAGTGGCCGACGACATCGACCGCTCGGTGATCCACGAGCAGGTCGAGATGGGCGTCGCCGTGCGCATGGCCTGCCTCGACGCCCTGATCGGCGGCCGGCGCAACGCCGAAGCGGGAGCGGCGGCATGAGCGGCAACATCGACCGGCTGGCGCCGCCGCACAGCGGCTCGACCGCTTACATCAACGCCCAGATCATCGATCCGACGGCCGACACCGTCTACCGCGGCGCGGTGCTGATCAGCGACGGCAAGATCGCCGACTTCGGCCCCAACCTGTTCGCCTCCGGCGCCCCCTACGGCATCCAGTCGGTCGATTGCGGCGGCCTCTACCTCGCCCCCGGCCTGGTCGACACGCGCGTCCACACCGGCGAACCGGGCGAGGAACACAAGGAGACGCTGGCCAGCGCCGCCGCGGCGGCCGCGGTCGGCGGCATCACCTCGCTGGTGCTGCTGCCCGACAACGAGCCGCCGTTCGACGACGCCTCGCTGATCGAGTTCGTGGCCCGCCGCGCCCGCCAGATCAAGCTGGTCAACATGTATGCCTACGGCGCGCTGACGGTCGGGCTGGAGGGCAAGGAACTGGCCGAGATCGGGCTGCTGGCCGAGGCCGGCGCGGTCGCCTTCACCGACGCCGACCACGCCGTCGGCAACGCCCAGGTGCTGCGCCGCGCGCTCTACTACGCCAAGGCCTTCGACGCGCTGATCGTGCACCTGCCGCAGGAGCCGACCCTGTCGGGCGGCCACATGACCAGCGGCGAGATGGCGACGCGGCTCGGCCTGTCGGGCAACCCGCCGCTGGCCGAGGTGATGCTGGTCGAGCGCGACATCCGCCTCGCCGAGATGACCGGCGGCCGGCTGCACCTGGCCAAGATCTCGACCGCCGAGGCGGTCAAGGCGATCGCCGCCGCCAAGGCGCGCGGCCTGCGCATCACCTGCGACACCGCCGCCCCCTACTTCGCGCTCAACGACCTCGCGGTCGGCGACTACCGCACCTTCGGCAAGCTGGTGCCGCCGCTGCGCTCGGAGGCCGACCGGCAGGCGGTGGTCGAGGGACTGAAGAGCGGCGTCATCGACATCATCGTGTCGGATCACAGGCCGCAGGACCAGGACAGCAAGCGCGTGCCGTTCGCCCAGGCCGAACCGGGCGGCATCGGCCTGGAGACGCTGCTGCCGATCTCGCTCGAGCTGGTGCACAACGGCCACCTCACCCTGCCGCGGCTGTTCCAGCTGCTGGCCAGCACCCCGGCGAAGCTGTTCGGCCTGCCGGGCGGCAGGCTCGCCAAGGGCGCGCCCGCCGATCTCGTGGTGTTCGACGCCGACAGCGCCTGGAAGGTCGACCGCGACGAGTTGTGGAGCAAGACCAAGAACACGCCGTTCGACGAGCGGCCGGTCCAGGGCCGCACCATGGCGACCATCGTCGGCGGCCGTACCATCTACCGCGACGACAGCTTCTCGGCGGCGGCGCAAGCCGCCTGATCGGCGGCTGGCCGCCTGAGCGGCGGCTGGCCGCCTGATCGGCGGCTGGCCGCCTGAGCGGCGGCTGGCCGCCTGATCGGCGGCTGGCCGCCCGAATGGCGGCCCGAAACCCGCCTTCAAACGGCCGCTTCCTCTGCTATGGTCGCGCCGTTCCCCCTTTCAGGACGATGCTCGATGCTTCGACAGTCTCTCCTTATCGGCGTCGCGGTCACCGCCGGCGCCGGCGCCGGCCACGCCCAGCAGCGCCGCGACGACCTGCTCGATGCGCTGACCCGGCACATCCAGATCTGCGGCGAGATGACCGAAACCCAGGCGCGGTTGTCCTGCTACGACCGGCTGCAGACCCAGATCGGCGGTGTCTCGCCGCCGGCCGCCGCCGCCGCCGCGCCCGCGCCGGCCGCGGCGCCGACCCCGACCCCGTTGCAGGCCTCGCCGACGGCGCCGCAGACCCTGACCCCGACGCCGCTGCAGCCGCCCGCCGGCGGCGGTTCGGGCGGCTCGATCAACGCCGCGCCGCTGGCGCCGCAGCCGCTCGGCGTCCCCGGCGGCGGCGTCGCCACGCTGGGCGGACCGTCGCCGCAGGGCGCCGCGCCGCGCGATCCCGACGCCGCCTTCGACCCGCGCAGCAGCAGCTACCGCCCGCCCCAGGCCCAGGGTCCCAAGCCGCAGCCGACGGTGCGCCGCACCGGGCCGCGCCCGGTGCCCAACTTCTCGACGCCGCAGCCGCTGGTCGTGCTCGGCGCCACCAACCTCACCTACGGCGAGTCGCGCTACTGGCAGGTCACGGTCACGCTGACCTCGAACACGCGCAACCCGATATCCACCCGGGCCGAGTGCACCTTCATGAACGCCGGCCAGCCGGTCTCGACCGATTACCTCGGACCGCTGACGATCCAGCCCGGCGAGCAGATCACCAGCGAGCTGGTCGGCCCGCCGACCACCGCCTACATCGACTCGACCAACTGCAAGCTGCTGAGCCCCTGAGGCGCGCATGATCACCGCCCTGCTGCTGTCCCTGGGGCTCGGCTACCTGCTGGGCTCGATCCCGTTCGGCCTGTTGCTGACGCGCGCCGCCGGGCTCGGCGACATCCGCAAGGTCGGCTCCGGCAACATCGGCGCGACCAACGTGCTGCGCACCGGGCGCAAGGGCCTCGCCGCCGGAACGCTGCTGCTCGACGCGCTCAAGGGCGTGGCGGCGGTGCTGCTGGCGCGCGCGCTCGGCTGGGACCCGGTCGCCGCGGCCGCCGGCGCCGTGCTCGGGCACATGTTCCCGGTATGGCTGCGCTTCCGCGGCGGCAAGGGCGTCGCGACCACGCTCGGCGTCATGTGGGGCCTGTCATGGATGGTCGGCGCGCTGGCCTGCGCGGCGTGGCTCGTGTTCGCGTTCCTGTTCCGCTACTCGTCGCTGGCGGCGCTGCTCAGCGTCGTGATCGCCGCCGTCGCGGCGTGGTTCCTGCTCGACAGCCGCGCCGCCTGGCTGCTGACCCTGCTGGTGCCGCTGGTCTGGATGCGCCACCACGAGAACATCGCGCGACTGCTCAAGGGTACCGAGTCGAAGATCGGCCAGCGCGCCGACAGTCCTACCTCGGCCGCGTGAGGCCGTCGGGACTCCAGTCCTCGCTGCCGACACCGTGGTGGACGAAGAACAGTCCATCCGGATCGACCCTGTCCTTCACCGCGCGCAGCCGCGGGTAGTTGCCGCCCCAGTAGGCCTCGCGCCAGTCGTCGCCGAACCAGCTCGCCTCCGACACGTACGACGCCGGCGCCGGCGACAGCCGGCGCATCTCGCCGATCGCCGCCGTCACGCGCCGCGCCTCCTCGCGCGCCCTGGCGAGGTCGGGTTCGTGGCCGCGAATGCCGGCGAAGGCCGGCGGCCCCGACGCCGCGCTGATCGCCAGCGCGAAGGCGTCGGTGACCGCCGGGTTGGTGGCGGTGTCGCGCGCCTCGACCTGGTTGATCGCCGGTCCACCCGCCAGTCCCTTGTTGAAGTGCAGGCCGATGCGCCAGTGGCGCGTGCCCGCGAACAGCGCCTCGACCAGCCGTGCCTGCCCCGCCGGCTCGAGCAGCGATGCCGGCAGCCAGCTCGACTCGTAGCCGTGCAGGTACCAGCCGGTCTCGCCGAGGTTGCCGCGCCAGAAGATGTTGTCGCCGGGCGCACCCGGCCGGTCGTCGTCGAGCACGAAGGCGCGGGCGTTGGCCTTCATCCACGCCGCGTCCCAGAAGTGCCGGGCCGGCACGGCCGCGAACAGCGGCGGCGGGTCCATCCGGTACGAGGCCGGTTCGGCGGCGACGGCGTCGAAGAACGGCTGCCACGTCGCCCGCGCCGCCGCCTCGTCGATGCCCTGGAACACCATCGCGATGTCGATGGCGTTGCTGGGGAGGAACGTCGCCTGCTCGCCCCAGGTCGGGTTGAACAGCCGCTCGCGGTAGAAGGCGACGAAGCGCGCGACCAGCCGCCGATAGGCCTCGTCGGAGGTCGCGCGCACGGTCGCGAACAGGCCGCCGAAGGTCTCGGGCAGCGGGTGGGTGCGCAGCGTGATCCGCGTGACCACGCCGAAGCTGCCGCCGCCGCCGCCCTTCAGCGCCCAGAACAGGTCGGACTCGCGGCAGGCGTTGACGACGCGGACCGCGCCGTCGGCCGTCACCACCTCGGCCTCGAGGAGACCGGCGGCCGCCATGCCGAACTGCTTCGAGAAGGTGCCGAAGCCGCCGCTCTGGATCAGGCCGGCGACGCCGACCGTGGCGCAGCCGCCGCCCTGCACGTAGCGGCCGGCCTTCGCCGCCGCGCCGTAGGCGTGCAGCCACACCGCGCCGGCGCCGAGCGAGATCGCCGGTTGCGGCGCGGCCGGGCAGCCCTGCGCCACGAAACCGTCGTGCAGTTCGACCCGGTTCATCGGCCGCGTCCATACCAGCAGCGAGCCGGCGGCGTTGGAGGTCCCCTGGTAGGAGTGACCGCCGCCCTTCACCACCAGGCGCAGGCGATGGCGGCGGGCGAAGTCGACCGCGGCGGCGACGTCGCCGGCGTGGCGCGCCGCCACCGCGTAGGCGCTCGGCTGCGACGTCCAGGCATCGACCCAGCCGCTGGTCTGGGTCAGCGCGACGCTGTCGCCGATAGCGTAAGGGTTCTTCATCTCGCGGAAGAAGCGGGCGCAGGCCTCCCCGTCGGGCGCGGCGCGGCAGGCCTCGAGCGGCGAGCGCGGCTGCAGCAGCTGGCCACCGACCTTGTCGGAAAGCCGTTGCCACTCGGCGGCCGAGGGCCAGCCGGGCTCACCCGGCAGGACGCGGCGCCTCGTCCGCTCCTGTGCCGACGCGGGCGACGCGATCGGCAACACGGTCGCGCCGGCGATCAGGTCGCGTCGCTTCATGTCCCCCTCCTAGTTCTTCCTTGCCGCCTTGCCGTCGTAGCGGCGCGTCCACTCGGCGAGGATGCGGGCGCGGTTCTCCGACGACCACGCGAAATCGTTGCGGATCATCGAGCCGGCGACGCCGGCCGGGTAGAACGGGATGGTGCTCTCGATCCCCGCGATCGCGACCTGGCTGATGAAGCTGGCGTAGAATTCGTTGGCCTTGCGGCTGGTGGCGAAGTCGATCAGCCGGCGTGCCGCCTCCGGCTTGCGGGTGCCGCGCAGGATCGCCGCCGTGTCCATGTCCCAGCCGCCGCCCTCCTTCATCAGCAGGCCCTCGATCGGCGCGCCCTTCTGGCGGGCGCTGGCGGCGGCCAGCTCGGCCGAGATGCCGACCGGGAACTCGCCGGCGGCGGCCTGGCGGCACGGCCGCGTGCCCGAGTGCTCGTAGACCGCGATGTTCTCGTGCAGCCGGTCCATGAACGCCCACGCCTCGGCCTCGCCGAACATCTGGATCCACGCCGCGACGTGGAAGTAGCCGGTCCCCGACGAGGCCGGGTGCGGCATCGTCAGCCTGCCCTTGAAGCGCGGGTCGAGCAGGTCCTGCCACGCGGTCGGCGTCGGCAGGCCGAGCTTGCCGGCTTCCACGGTGTTGAAGCAGACCGCCGCGACCCACGCCATCAGCCCGACCCACGACGGCGGGTCGGCGGGGTCGCGGAACGCCGGCTTGAGCGCGGCCAGGTTCTTCGGCGCGTAGGGTTCGAGCAGGCCGCGCTTCTCCAGTTGCAGCATCGAGGTCACGGCGAGGCCCCAGATCGCGTCGCCGCGCTGCCCCTGCTCGGCCAGCAGGCGGGCGGTCACGACCCCGGTCGAATCGTTGATCCACTGGATCTCGAGGTCGCGGTTCTCGGCCTCGAACAGCTTCTTGAAGTCGTTGAGATGCTCGACCTCGAGGGTCGAGTAGACCTCGAGCCGGGTCCGTTGCTGGGCCGCGGCGGTGGCGGCGCCGGCCAGCAGCATCGCGAGGCCGGCGAGCAGGCGAAGACGGGCGTTCATCCCTGTTTTCCTAGCACGATCGGCGGTCCGGACCGACGCGCCATTGATCGGCCGGGGCACGCTGGCTAGGGTCGATACAGTTCAACTGCAGGAGGCAGTTCCATGTTGTTTGCGCGTATGGCGGCCGTGGCCGCGACGGTGCTGTGCATGACCACGGCGGTCGAGGCCAAGACGCTGCGCTGGGCCAGCCAGGGCGATGCCCTCACCCTCGACCCGCACGCGCAGAACGAGGGGCCGACCACGGCCATGAACCTGCACGTCTACGAGCCGCTGATCGGCCGCGACCCGAAGCTGGCCAAGGTGCCGACGCTGGCGCTGTCGTGGAAGCCGGTGGCGCCCGACACCTGGGA
This sequence comes from uncultured Reyranella sp., assembly GCA_964420105.1. GTDB lineage: Bacteria > Pseudomonadota > Alphaproteobacteria > Reyranellales > Reyranellaceae > Reyranella. Next base: position 80,517 of record CAYQRL010000011.1, on the reverse strand, counting down.
GTTCAAGCTGCGGCCCGACGTCAAGTTCAGCGACGGCACGCCGTTCACCGCCGAGGACGTGGCCTTCAGCTACGCCCGCGCGCTGGCCCCGACCTCCGACTTCCGCTCCTACATCTCGTCGATCAAGGAAGTGAAGGCGATCGACCCGCTGACGGTGCACATCGTCACCAACGGGCCGAACCCGATCCTGCCCGACTACGCGACCTCGATCCTGGTCATGTCCAAGGCGTGGGCGGAGAAGCACAACGTCACCAGGCCCCAGAGCTACAAGGACAAGGAAGAGACCTACGCGGTGCGCAACGCCATGGGCACCGGTCCCTACGTGGTCAAGCAGCGCGACCCCGACGTCCGCACGGTGCTGACCAGGAACCCGACCTACTGGGGCGCCAGGGAGTTCCCCGACTATCCCGACGAGCTGGTCTACACGCCGATCAAGGAACCGGCGACCCGGGTCGCCGCGCTGATCTCCGGCCAGGTCGACTTCGTGCTCGACGCGCCGCTGCAGGACATCGCGCGCATCCGCCAGACGCCGGGGCTCAAGACCGAGGAGACGGCGCAGGTGCGCTCGATCTTCCTCGGCCTCGACATGGGCTCGGCCGAGCTCAAGTACTCCGACGTCAAGGGCAAGAACCCGTTCGCCGACAAGCGCGTGCGCCAGGCCATGTACCAGGCGATCGACATCGAGGCGATCAAGGCGAAGGTCATGCGCAACTTCGCGGCGCCGGCCGGCATCGTCACCGCGCCGGGCGTGCACGGCTACACCAGGGAGCTCGACCGGCGACTGAAGTACGACGTCGCCGCGGCCAGGAAACTGATGGCCGAGGCCGGCTATCCCAACGGCTTCTCGGTCACGCTCGACTGCCCGAACGACCGCTACAACAACGACGAGCAGATCTGCCAGGCGGTCACCGGCATGCTCGCCCAGATCGGCATCAAGGTCGACCTGCAGTCGCGCTCCAAGACCCTGCACTTCCCCAAGGTCCAGAAGAAGGATTCGAGCTTCTTCCTGGTCGGCTGGGGCGTCCCGACGCTCGACTCGCACTACGTCTTCACCTTCCTCTACCAGACCAACGACGCGGCCAAGAAGGTCGGCAGCTGGAACTACATCAACTACAGCAACCCGAAGATGGACGAACTGACCGACGCCATGCTGAAGGAGGTCGACCAGGCCAAGCGCGACCAGATGATCGCCGACGCCTGGAAGATCGCGGTCGAGGACATGCCGTACCTGCCGCTGCATCACCAGCTGATCGTGTGGGCGATGACCGACAAGGTGACCATGCCGATCTTCGCCAACGACGCACCCAACTTCAAGTACGCGAAGATCAAGTGAGTTGAACCTTCGCCTCCCCGCCGCCATAGGATGGGGAGGCGAAGTTCCAGATGCTGTCTTTCGTCGTTTCCCGCCTGCTCCAGTCCGTCGCCGTCATGCTGGCGGTGGCGTTCCTGTGCTTCGTGCTGTTCAACTTCGTCGGCGACCCGGTCAGCAACATGGTCGGCCAGGAGGCGACGGCGGCGGAGCGCGCCGAGATGCGGCACGAGCTTGGCCTCGACGACGCGGTGCCGGTGCAGTTCGCGCGTTTCCTCGGCAACGCGGTGCGCGGCAACTTCGGCAAGAGCTACCGCCTCGCCCGGCCGGTGTCCGACCTGATCGTCGAGCGCATGCCGGCGACGCTGGAACTGGTCGCGGCGGCGGCGCTGCTGGCGCTGGCGATGGGCCTGCCGCTCGGCGTGCTGACCGCGCTCCGGCGCAACACGCCCGACAGCACCGTCGTGATGACCTTCTCGCTGGCCGGCGTCGCCATGCCGACGTTCGTGATCGGCATCCTGCTGATCTACGTCTTCTCGGTCGAGTGCAAGACCTGGGCGCCGTCGCTCGGCCTGCCCGGCGACTGGTGCTTCCCGTCGTTCGGGCGCGGCGAGACGGTCGACGTCGGCGGCTGGAGCACCGGCCTGCTGACCGCCAGCGGCCTGAAGGCGCTGGTCCTGCCCGCCTTCACCCTGTCGCTGTTCCAGATGACGCTGGTGCTGCGGCTGGTGCGCTCGCAGATGCTCGAGGTCCTGCGCACCGACTACATCAAGTTCGCCCGCGCCCGCGGCCTGACCAACCGCGCGGTCAACTTCCGCCACGCGCTGAAGAACACGCTGCTGCCGGTGATCACGGTGATCGGCATCCAGGTCGGCGGCCTGATCGCCTTCTCGATCATCACCGAGACCGTGTTCCAGTGGCCGGGCATGGGCCAGCTGTTCATCCAGTCGGTGCAGTTCGCCGACATCCCGGTGATGGCCGCCTACCTCGTGATGGTCTCGCTGATCTTCGTCACCATCAACTTCGCGGTCGACCTGCTGTACGCCACCATCGACCCGCGGCTGCGCCTCGACCGCGCCCGCCTCGGCACGGCGGGCGGCTGAGCATGGCCACGAAGCCCGTCGTCGCCGCGCTGCCGTGGGCCCTGATCGGCGCCGCCTGCCTCGGCTCGTTCGCCGCGACCTCGAGCGGCACCACCCGCGCGCCGTTCCTGCTCGAGATGTCGGCCGACCTCGCGGTCTCGATGCCGCTGGTCGCCAACCTGGTGTCGCTGACCGCGACCGCCTGGGGCACCGCGTCGGCCGCGGCCGGCTGGATGTCCGACCGGGTCGGCCGGCGCGCCATCCTGGTCGTGACCCTGCTCGGGCTGGCGCTGACGCTGGTCGCGCAGGCGATGGCCGGCTCGTTCCTCTGGGTCGCGGTGTGGGCGACCGCCGGTGGCGCCTGCTGCGGCGCCTTCACCGGCACGGTCTACACCGAGGTCGCCGGGCGCGTGCCCGACAGCCAGCGCGGACGCGCCCTCGGCTGGGTGATGAGCGGCCAGTCGCTGACCCTGCTGGTCGGCGTGCCGATGGCCGCGGCGATCGGCTCGCTGATCGGCTGGCGCGGCTGGCTGGTCTGCGTCGGCGGCCTCGCGCTGGCCGGCAGCCTCGGCATGCTGCTGACGGTGCCGCGCGGCGGCGCCGGACAGGGCCGCGGCGCGCCGCGCGCGTCGATGCGCAAGGCGCTGTCGGGCCGCGTGCTGGGCCTGCTCGGCACCGGCGTCGCCGAGCGCATCTGCTATGGCCTCGCCGCCGTCTACTTCGCCGCCTTCCTGCAATCGACCTACGGCCTGTCGCTCGGCGAACTCGCGATCCCGCTGGCGCTGTTCGCGGCCGGCAACATGGGCGGCACGGTGCTGGGCGGCCAGATCGCCGACCGGCTGCGCGACCGGCTGCTGACCTTCGCCGTCGCCATGGCGCTGTCGGGCGTCGCCGCGCTCGCCCTCTTCCTGTGGCACCCCAGTCCCGCCGTCTCGGTGGCGCTGGGCTTCCTCTACGTGCTGCTGAACGCGATCGGCCGGCCGTCCTACATGGCGGCGCTGGCGGCGGTGCCGGAGGACGTCCGCGGCACCGTGCTCGGCCTCAACGGCACCTCGGCCAGCGTCGGCTGGGTCGGCGCCGCGGCGCTGGGCGCCGGCATGATCGGCTGGATCGGCTTCGAGGGCTTCGGGCCGCTGGCCGCCGGCCTCGCCCTGCTGGCGGCGCTGGGCGGCATGCTCGGCCGGACGAGGCCGCGGTGAGCGACACGGCGGCCCGCGCGCGCTGGCGCGACTCCGACCTGTGGTGGAGCTTCCGCCGCTCGCCGCTGACGGTCGGCGCGGCGGTGGTGACCCTCCTTTTCTTCGTCGGCGCGATCTTCGCGCCGTGGGTCGCGCCCTACAATCCGTTCGACGTGAAGTCGCTCAACCTGATGGATGCCTTCACGCCGCCGGCCTGGGCCGCGGGCGGCAGCGCCGCCCACCTGCTCGGCACCGACAACCAGGGCCGCGACGTGCTGTCGGCGATCCTCTACGGCACCCGGGTATCGCTGATGATCGGGCTGGCGGCGATCGTGCTCTCGGTCACGACCGGCGTGCTGCTCGGCCTGCTTGCCGGCTTCCGCGGCGGCTGGGTCGAGGCCGTCGTGATGCGGATGGCCGACATCCAGCTGACCGTGCCGGCGATCCTGATCGCGCTGACGCTCGACGGCGTGGCGCGCGCGGCGCTGCCCAAGAACGTGCACGACGAGATCGCGATCTGGGTGCTGGTGCTGGCGATCGGCTTCGCCTACTGGCCGCAGTTCGCGCGGGTGACGCGCGCCACCACGCTGGCCGAGAAGAACAAGGACTACGTCAACGCCGCCCGCATCATCGGCGTGCCGGGCATGCGCATCGCGCTCGGCCACGTGCTGCCCAACGCCTGGGGACCGGTGCTGGTGATCGCCACCATCGAGCTGGCGCTGGCGATCATCGCCGAGGCGTCGCTGTCCTACCTCGGCGTCGGCATGCCGCCGACCCAGCCGTCGCTCGGCACCCTGATCCGCATCGGCAACGCCTTCCTGTTCTCGGGCGAATGGTGGATCGCGATCTTCCCGGCGGCGGCGCTGGTGATCCTGTCGCTGGCGGTCAACCTGCTGGGCGACTGGCTGCGCGACGCGCTCAATCCCAAGCTGCGCTGATTCAACCCCCGGTTGATTTACGACTCCGGGACTCGCGCCTACTGTCGCGCCATGCCCGAGCGCCTCGCCCGCCTGTGTCTCGCCCGCGCGCCCCGGATCGGCCCGGTCGCCTTCCACGAGGCGCTGGCCCATTTCGGCACGGCGACGGCCGCCTGCGCCGCCCTGCCGGTCGCGAGCCGCCGCGAGGTCGAGCAGGAAGAGCAGCGGCTGGCGGCGGCCGGCGGCCGCTTCGTGGTGTGGGGCGACCCGGACTACCCGGCGGCGCTGGCCAGCCTGCCCGACGCCCCGCCGGTCCTGTCGGCGATCGGCGACAGCGCCCTGCTGGCCCGGCCCGCCGTCGCCATCGTCGGCGCCCGCCAGGCTTCGACGGTCGGCTGCCGGTTCGCCGGCGCGTGGGCGGCCGGGCTCGGCGCCGCCGGGTTCGTCGTCGTCTCGGGGCTGGCCCGCGGCATCGACGCCGCCGCCCACCACGCCGCCCTGCCGACCGGGACCGTGGCCGTGCTGGCCGGCGGCATCGACCAGGTCTACCCGCCGCAGAACGCCGGCCTGCACCGCGAGATCGCCCGGTCTGGCCTGCTGCTGGCCGAGCAGCCATGGGGCAGCCCGACCGTCGCCCGCGCCTTCCCGCGCCGCAACCGCATCGTCAGCGGCCTGTCGCGCGGCGTCGTCGTGGTCGAGGCCGCCGCCCGCTCGGGCTCCCTGATCACCGCCCACCGGGCGGCCGAGCAGGGCCGCGAGGTCTTCGTCGTGCCGGGGTCGCCGGCCGACCCGCGCTACGCCGGGTCGAATACCCTGATCCGCGATGGGGCCATCCTGACCCGCGACCTGAACGATATTCTGAGCGTGCTCGGCGCGCCACGCTCCGTCCCGCAACCCACTGTAAAGCAACGGGAAAAGACAGACCCTCCGGGAGCCGCCGAGGTCCTCGCCGCGCTCGGTACGGTGCCCACCCCGGTTGACGAACTGGTACGCCGGTGCCAAGTGTCCGCCGCCTCCGTCGCGGAGGTCCTGCTGGCCCTGGAGCTGGAGGGCCGCCTCGAAAGGCACCGGGGTAACCGAGTATCTCTGATCTAGATCAGCGATTTAGCTCCGGTTCTTAAAGTTTTACTGGAGCAGATCCGACGATGGACGTGCTGGTCGTCGAGTCCCCGGCCAAGGCGAAGACCATTGGGAAGTATCTGGGCCCCGGCTACACCGTGCTGGCCTCGTACGGCCATGTCCGCGACCTGCCGCCCAAGGACGGGTCGGTCCGCCCGGACGAGGACTTCGCCATGGACTGGGAGGTCGACTCCCAGTCGCAGAAGCGCATCGACGCCATCGCCCAGGCCCTGAAGCAGGGCGGCCGCCTCTACCTCGCGACCGACCCGGACCGCGAGGGCGAGGCGATCTCCTGGCACGTCCGCGACATCCTGAAGAAGAAGAAGGTGCTGGACGGGGTCGACGTGAAGCGCGTCACCTTCAACGCCATCACCAGGCAGTCGGTGCTCGACGCCGTCGCCCACCCGCGCGACCTCGACCAGGACCTGATCGACGCCTACATGGCGCGCCGCGCGCTCGACTACCTGGTCGGCTTCACCCTGTCGCCGGTGCTGTGGCGCAAGCTGCCGGGCAGCCGCTCGGCCGGCCGCGTCCAGTCGGTGGCGCTGCGGCTGATCTGCGAGCGCGAGGCCGAGATCGAGGTCTTCAAGAGCCGCGAGTACTGGACCGTCGACGTCGTCTTCGGCACGGCCAGGAAGCAGACCCTTAAGGCCCGCCTCACCCACCTCGACGGCCGCAAGCTCGACAAGTTCGACCTCGCCACCCGCGAGCGCGCCGAGCAGGCCCAGCGCGAGATCGAGCGCCGCGCCTTCCAGGTGGCGTCGATCGACCGCCGCCAGGTCCGCCGCAACCCGCCGCCGCCGTTCATCACCTCGACCCTGCAGCAGGAGGCCTCGCGCAAGCTGGGGCTCGGCGCCGCCACCGCCATGCGCGTCGCCCAGAAACTTTACGAGGGCGTCGACATCGGCGGCGAGACCGTCGGCCTGATCACCTACATGCGCACCGACGGCGTCCAGCTGGCGCCCGAGGCGATCGGCCAGACCCGCCAGCTGATCGAGCAGCGCTACGGCGAGAGCTACCGGCCGGCGCAGCCGCGCGTCTACACCTCGAAGGCGAAGAACGCCCAGGAAGCCCACGAGGCGATCCGCCCGACCGACCTGTTCCGCCTGCCGCAGGACGTCGCCCCCTACCTCGACCGCGACCAGCTCGGCCTCTACGAGCTGATCTGGAAGCGCACCGTCGCCAGCCAGATGGAAAGCGCCGTGCTCGACCAGGTCACGGTCGACATCGCCAGCGCCGACAAGACCGTGCAGCTGCGCGCCACCGGCTCGGTGATCAAGTTCAACGGCTTCCTGACCCTCTACGACGAGGGCAAGGACGAGACGCCGGAAGACGAGGAAGGCAGCACCATCCTGCCCGACGTCCAGCAGGACGAGGGGCTGGAGCGCCGCGAGGTCCTGCCCGAGCAGCACTTCACCGAGCCGCCGCCGCGCTACTCCGAGGCCAGCCTGGTCAAGAAGCTCGAGGAACTCGGCATCGGCCGGCCCTCGACCTACGCCTCGATCATCGAGGTGCTGCAGCGCCGCAGCTACGTCCGCATCGATCGCAAGCGCTTCGTGCCCGAGGATCGCGGCCGCATCGTCACCGCCTTCCTGCAGACCTACTTCCCGCGCTACGTCGAGTACAACTTCACCGCCCATCTCGAGGACGAGCTCGACGAGATCTCGGACGGCAAGATCGACTGGCGCCAGGTCCTGCGCGAGTTCTGGAAGGCGTTCTCGGCGGCGGTCGGCGAGACCAAGGAACTGCGCGTCAAGGAAGTGCTCGACAAGCTCGACGAGGAACTCGGCCCGCACTTCTTCCCGGCCAACGACAACGGCGGCAAGAGCCCGCGCGTGTGCCCGTCCTGCGCCGACGGCCGGCTCGGCCTCAAGCTCGGCAAGTTCGGCGCCTTCATCGGCTGCTCGAACTACCCGGAGTGCCGGTTCACCCGGAAGCTCGGCATCGTCGATCCCAACGACACCTCCGGCGCCAACCTCGAGGGGCCGAAGCTGCTCGGCACCGACCCGGCGAGCGGCAAGGACGTGACGCTGCGCAACGGTCCCTACGGGCTGTACATCCAGCTCGGCGAGCCGGAGGGCAAGGAGAAGCCCAAGCGGGCGTCCCTGCTCAAGGGCATGACGCCGGACGACGTCACGCTCGAGAAGGCGCTGGCGATCCTGGCGCTGCCGCGCGAGCTCGGCCCGCATCCCGACGACGGCGAGCCGATCCTGGCCGGCGTCGGCCGGTTCGGCCCCTACGTCCGCCACGGTGCCAAGTACAAGACCGTGCCGCCCGACGAGAGCGTGCTCGAGATCGGCATGAACCGCGCCGTGGCGCTGCTGGCCGAGGCCAAGGCCGCCGGCCGCGGCCGTGCCGCCGCCAAGGCGCTGCGCACCATCGGCAAGCATCCCGCCGACGAGGCGCCGGTCGAGCTGTTCGAGGGCCGCTACGGTCCTTACGTCAAGCACGGCGGCGTCAACGCCACGGTGCCGCGCGACCTCAAGCCGGACGAGCTGACCCTCGACCAGGCGGTGGCCCTGCTGGCCGAGCGCGCCGCCAAGGGCGGGGGCAAGAAGAAGGCGCCGGCGCGCGGCAGGAAGGCCGCGCCTGCCGCGGCCAACGACGGCGACACCAAGGCCGCCAGGCCGGCGCGCAAGAAGGCGGCGACGAAGAAGAAGGCCGCCCCGAAGGCGAAAAAGGCCGACGGCGGCGAGCCGCCGCCGCGCACCGGCACCGATGGCTAAGGGCCGCGTCCCGACCCGCGACGAACTGCTGGCTTTCATCAGGGAAAGCGCCACGCCGGTGGGCAAGCGCGAGATCGCGCGCGCCTACGGCCTGAAGGGCGACCAGCGCATCGAGCTCAAGGAACTGCTGCGCGACCTGCGCGACACCGGCGAGATCGCGGCCGACCGCGCCAAGACCTTCAAGGACCCGAAGGCGCTGACCGACATCGCGGTGCTCGAGATCGTGACCGTCGACGAGGACGGCCACCTGCTGGCGGTGCCGCGCAAGCACGACGAGGAAACCGACGGCCCGCTGCCGCGCATCGAGATCGTGCCGCAGGCGCCGCGCGGCGGCCCCGCCCCCGCCGTCGGCGACCGCGTGCTGGCCTCGCTCAAGCGCCGCGGCAAGGCGACCTACGAGGCCCGCATCATCCGCCGCCTCGGCAGCGGCCCGCGCCGCATCCTCGGCCTGTACGAGGAGCCGCCCGGCCGCGCCGGCCTCGGCCTGGTGACGCCGACCGACCGCAAGCTGCGCCAGTCGTTCGACATCCGCGCCGCCGACCGCAACGGCGCGCGGCCCGGCGACATCGTCTGGGTCGAGGGCACCGGCACCGCGCTGTCGCGGCGCGCCCGCGTGCTCGAGGTCGTGGGCGCGATGAGCGACCCGCGCACCGTCAGCCTGATCTCGATCGCCGCCAACGACATCCCGGTCGAGTTCCCGGCCGCGGCGCTGGAGGAGGCCGAGCGCTCCGGCCCGGCCCCGCTCGGCCAGCGTCTCGACCTGCGCGACACGCCGCTGGTCACGATCGACGGCGAGGACGCCCGCGACTTCGACGACGCCGTGTTCGCCGCCCCCGACCCCGACCACCCGGGCGGCTGGCGCATCCTCGTGGCGATCGCCGACGTCGCCTGGTACGTGCGCCCCGACCGCGCGCTCGACCGCGCCGCCTACCGCCGCGGCACCTCGGTCTACTTCCCCGACCGCGTCGTGCCGATGCTGCCGGAGGCGCTGTCCAACCACTGGTGCTCGCTGGTGCCGCACCAGGACCGCCCGGTGCTGGTCGCCGAGATGTGGATCGACGGCGCCGGGCACCTCAAGCGCCATCGCTTCCACCGCGCCCTGATCCGCTCGGCCGCGCGCCTGACCTACGACCGCATCCAGCGGGCGCAGGACGGCTGGCCCGACGCCGAGATCGCGCCGCTGATGAACGACGTGGTGCGGCCGCTCTACGCCGCCTTCCGCGTCCTGCTGGCGGCGCGCGAGCAGCGCGGCGCGCTCGACCTCGACCTGCCGGAGCGCAAGGTGACGCTGGGCGACGACGGCCGCATCGCCGAGATCGGCACCCGCGAGCGGCTCGACAGCCACCGGCTGATCGAGGAGTTCATGGTGCTGGCCAACGTCGCCGCCGCGCAGGCGCTGGAGCACCGCCACCAGCCCTGCCTGTACCGGGTCCACGACCAGCCCGACGCCGCCAAGATCGAGGGCCTGCGCGAGTTCCTGGGCACGCTCGGCGTCGGCCTGCCGCCCGGACCGCGGGTCCGGCCGGGCGACCTCAACCGCATCCTGCACCAGGTCTCCGACAAGCCGGTCGCCCGGCTCGTCAACGAGACCATGCTGCGCAGCCAGAGCCAGGCGGTCTACAGTCCCGACAACCTCGGCCATTTCGGCCTCGCGCTGTCGCACTACGCCCACTTCACCTCGCCGATCCGGCGCTACCCCGACCTGGTCGTGCACCGCGCCCTGATCTCGGCCTACGGGCTGGGCGAAGGCGGCCTGCCCGAGGCCGACAAGGGCCGCTTCCACGAGTTCGGCGAGCACCTGTCGATGTGCGAGCGCCGGGCGGTCGCGGCCGAGCGCGGCGCCATGGACCGCTACGTCGCCGCCTTCATGGCCGGCCATGTCGGGGCGACCTTCCCCGGCCGCGTCACCAGCGTCACCCGCTTCGGCCTGTTCGCCGCCCTCGATGCCAGCGGCGCCGACGGGCTGATCCCGGTGCGCTCGCTGGGCCAGGAGTACTTCCGCCACGACGAGGGCCGGCAGATGCTGGTCGGCGAGCGTACCGGCGAGACCTTCGGGCTGGGCGACCGGCTGCGCCTCAAGCTGGTCGAGGCCGACATCGCGACCGGCGGCCTGCTGTTCGAGATCGTCGAGGTGATCGAGCGGGTCGAGCGCCAGGCGCTGCCGCGCGGCGTCCATCACGGCCGCCCCGGCCGGGCGCCGCCGCGGCGTCCGGTCGCGCACCGCAAGGGCCCCAAGGACAAAGGGTCGCGACGACGGCGCTAGGGGGAATGTCCATCTTGTCGTGATGAACGAGGAACGCCCCGACTTTTGGACCTGCATCTGGCGCGGCTGGCGCGGCAGGTGCCCGCGCTGCGGCGAGGGCACCCTGTTCAGCAGCTTCCTCAAGATGCGCAGCCACTGCCCGGCCTGCGACCTCGGTCTCGAGCCGTACCGGGCCGACGACGCCCCCGCCTACTTCACCATCTTCATCGTCGGCCACATCGTCGTGCCGATGGTCCTGGCCTTCGAGAAGTACGGCGGCGAACCGGCGCTGTGGCTGCATGCGGCGTTGTGGCTTCCTCTTTCCGTGGGCCTTGCCCTGTTCCTTCTTCCGCGGATAAAAGGCGCCGTGATCGCCCTGCTCTGGGCGCATCGCATTGCAGCTCCCAAGCCTTCCACCGGGAGCTTCGACCCTTCAGCCTGAGAGTCGTGGCCGCCCGCCGACGGCCTGTGCTATGCTTGCCGTGCCGGGTATGGAAGTGTCGCTCATCCCTTTTTTCCTGAAGTCGCTGCCCCGTGCGGCGGCCGCCCTCGTCGCGTCCTGCCTCGTCGTTTCCTGCGCGACCTCGACCGAAACGCCGCAGGCCACCGCCACCGCGGCCCGCTCTCCCGCCACCGCCGCCGACGTCAACATCGAGCGGGTGGTGCTGCAGGCCTACCGCGCGATCGGTGACCGCCACCTGTTCGAACCGAACTTCCGCGCCCTCTCGAGCGAGACCTACCGCGGATTCGCCAGCGCCGACCCGTCGATGGCGCTCGAGACCTCGGACCGCGCCTTCACGGTCAAGCGCGACGGCCGCGAGGTGCTGACCCGCCCGACCCCGGCCGACCCGGCCGACGGCCGCGCCTGGGGCGCCCTGATGGCCGAACTGATGGCCGGCTCGATCGAGGCCTCCCCGGCCCTGCAGTCGACCGACCGCCAGGCCCTGATCCGCGAGGCCATGACGGCCACGACCAGGCAGCTCGACCGCAACAGCCGCTACGCCGACCCCGAGGAGGCCCGCGACAACCGCTTCCAGCGCGACGGCGGCGGCGGCGTCGGCATCACGGTCGAGCGCACCGAGGACAAGCGGATCGTGATCCGGGCTGTCCAGGACGGCTCGCCCGCCGGCAAGGCCGGCGTCCAGGTCGGCGACCAGATCCTGGCGATCGACGGCGAACCGATGGCCGACCGCTCGCTCGGCGACGTCGTGACCCGCCTGCGCGGCGCGATCGGCGCGCCGGTCGCGATCTCGGTGCGGCGCGACAACGGCGTCGAGGCGGTGCTGAGCATGAAGCGCAGCCGCATCATCCCGACCACCGTGGTCTACGAGCGCCGCGGCGACGTCGCGATGATCCACCTCACCGGCTTCAACAGCGCCACCACCGACAACCTGAGGTCGGCGATGGACAAGGCCCGGGCCGAGATCGGCAAGGACCTCGCCGGCGTCATCATCGACATGCGCTCCAACCGCGGCGGCCTGCTCGACCAGGCCCAGACGGTGTCGGAGCTGTTCATCAACAACGGCACCATCTTCTCGACCAACGGCCGCCACCCCGACAGCCGGCGCACCTACCGCAGCGCCGCCAGCGGCAAGGCCGCCGAGCTGCCGATCGTGGTGCTGATGAACGGCGGCTCGGCCTCGGCCGCCGAGATCGTCGCCGCCGCCCTGCAGGACCGTGGCCGCGCCGTGGTCGTGGGCAGCACCAGCTACGGCAAGGGCACCGTCCAGACCGTCGTGCGGCTGGCCAACGAGGGCGAGCTGATCCTGACCTGGTCGCGCCTGCAGGCGCCGTCCGGCTACACCTGGAACGAGCTCGGCGTGCTGCCCAACATCTGCACCTCCAAGGTCGGCGCCCCCGGCCAGCTCAACGCCAGCTCGGTCGATTCCAGCCAGGGCACGCTGATGCGCTGGCACGCGCTGCGCAACCCGACCCCGCAGGAGGTCACCGACCTGCGCAAGATCTGCCCGCCGGGCGACAGCAGCCCGGAACAGGACGTCGACATCGCCCTGCGGCTGCTGCGCGACCGGGGCCTTTATGCCCATGCCGTGCAGGCGGCGACCCAGCAGGCCGCCCGCCACTAGGGCTGGTACCTCCGCCCGGCCGTTCCGGGGAGGCTTGACATAGCCGGGCGGGCGACTAGTTTGCCGCCCTTCCGAGATTTCGCCCTCGCGGGCATAGGGAACTAGTCATGGCCAAGCCGACCTCGATCCTCATCAAGATGGTGTCCAGCGCCGACACCGGCTTCTTCTACGTGACGCGCAAGAACCCGCGCACCAAGACCGAGAAGCTCGAGCTCAAGAAGTACGACCCGGTCGCGCGCAAGCACGTCGTGTTCAAGGAATCGAAGATCAAGTAGCGTCCCCTTCCGGGACCGCGACCCGGCGCGAAACGCGCGGGATCGCCAGCGACGAGCCGCCCTTCCGGGCGGCTTTTTCGTGGGCTAGTCTCCGCCCCTCACTCTTGGAGGGAATGAACATGAGCGCCCAGCTTTCGCGCGACGACTGGAAGGGCCGCGCCGGCGGTCTCAGCTACCGCAACCAGGCCTTCATCGGCGGCAAGTTCGTCGCCTCCGTGACCGGCAAGACCTTCGACTGCGTCAACCCGGCGACCGGCCAGGTGCTGACCAAGGTCGCCGCCTGCGAGCAGGGCGACGTCGACGCCGCCGTGAAGGCCGCCCGCGCCGCCTTCGAGAAGGGCACCTGGGCCAACATGCCGCCGGCCAACCGCAAGCGCGTCATGCTGAAGCTCGCCGACCTCATGATGAAGAACCGTGAGGAGCTGGCGCTGCTCGAGACCCTCGACATGGGCAAGCCGATCGCCTTCTCGACCACGGTCGACATCCCGGGCTCGGCCAACACCATCCAGTGGTTCGCCGAGGCGATCGACAAGATCTACGACGAGGTCGCCCCGACCCCGGGCAACGTCGTCGCCATGATCACCCGCGAGGCCGCCGGCGTCGTCGCCTGCGTGGTGCCGTGGAACTTCCCGCTGCTGATGGCCTGCTGGAAGATCGCCCCGGCGCTGGCTGCCGGCAACTCGGTGATCCTGAAGCCGGCCGAGCAGTCGCCGCTGACCGCGATCCGGCTGGCCGAGCTGGCCGCCGAGGCCGGCATCCCCGAGGGCGTGTTCAACGTGCTGCCGGGCTTCGGCGAGACCGCCGGCCAGGCGCTCGGCCGCCACATGGACGTCGACGTGCTGGCCTTCACCGGCTCGACCGAGGTCGGCAAGTACTTCCTGCGCTACTCGGGCGAGTCGAACATGAAGCAGGTCTGGCTCGAGTGCGGCGGCAAGTCGCCGAACATCGTGCTGGGCGACGCCCCGAACCTCGACGTCGCCGCGCGCCGCACCGCCTTCGGCATCTGGTTCAACCAGGGCGAGGTCTGCACCGCCGGCAGCCGCCTGATCATCGAGGACAGGATCAAGGACCAGTTCCTCGAGAAGGTCATGGCGATCGGGCAGAAGATGCAGCCGGGCGACCCGCTCGATCCCAAGACCCAGATGGGCGCCATGGTCGACGAGACCCAGACCAAGCGCGTCATGGGCTACATCGAGGCCGGCCAGAAGGAAGGCGCCAAGCTCGCCTTCGGCGGCAAGCAGGTCCACATCGACAACGCCGGCTCGTTCATCCAGCCGACCGTGTTCGACGAGGTCAACAACAACATGAAGATCGCCCGCGAGGAGATCTTCGGACCGGTGCTGTCGGTGATCCCGGTCAAGGACCCGGAGCAGGCCCTGACCGTCGCCAACGACACGATCTACGGTCTGGCCTCGGCGATCTTCACCGCCGACATCAACAAGGCGTTCAAGTTCGCCAAGGGCCTGCGCACCGGCTCGGTGTGGGTCAACACCTACGACGGCGGCGACATCACCACCCCGTTCGGCGGCTACAAGCAGTCGGGCAACGGCCGTGACAAGTCGCTGCACGCCTTCGACAAGTTCACCCAGCTGAAGACGACCTGGATCCAGCTCGGCTGATCCGGCGTCCCCAGCGGACCGAACCGGGCCGGGGCATCGCGCGATGCCCCGGCCCTTTTCTTGCGTTTCAGGCCCTGTCGAGCGGCCGGCCGTCGAAGCCGTCGAGCGCCAGCCCGAGGTGGCGCGCGATCGTCGGCGCGATGTCGACCAGGCTGGTCGGGCGGGCGATGCGGCCGGCGCCGCTTCCGTCGTCGACCAGCAGGAACGGCCGCGTCTCGTCGGGACCGCGGCCGCCGTGCTGGCCGCTGCCGACCGGCACCGGCTTGCCCTCGTAGGCGACCCAGCGCTTGCCCGGGACGCCGAACGGGTTGGGCGCGGGATCGCGCGCGAGGTCGACGGCGGCGACCACCCCGTCCGCGGCCGCGAAGCCGGCCGCGGCCAGCGCCGCGTCGGTCAGGACCTCGCCGGCCCACGGCGCCGCCGCGATCGCGTCGAGCCGGTCGAGCAGCCGCGCCCGGCCACGCTCGGTGGCGTAGAGCAGCGCCGAGGTGCCCTGCCCCGCCACCGCGACGTCGCCCGAGGCGACGAGGTCGGCGAGCCCGTTCTGCGCCAGCCAGCCCTCGACGTCGATCACGTCGCCGATGGTCTCGTGGCCATGGTCCGAGCCGACCATCAGCAGGATGTCCTCGCCGGCGGCGCGCAGGCGATCGACCGTCCGCACCACCGCCTCGACGCAGCGCTCGGCGCCGCGCAGCGCCTCGTCGTGGCCCGGCGAGCCCAGCGGCACGCCGTGCAGCGTGTGGTCGGGATCGCACAGCCACAACAGCGCCACCGCCGGCCGGGCTTCGGCCAGCACCTGCTCGCAGAAGCGCTCGGTCATGGCCCAGTCGCCGGCCGCGTCGTGGCTGACCGCCAGCGGCTCGATCGCCGCGCCGCCGGGGGCGAAGGAGCCGTCGCGGTGGTGGACGTGGCCGTGGTTGTCGGGGTCGAGGAAGTAGGCCGCGCCGGGCGAGACGTTCGAGTAGGCGATGCAGCCGCCGGCGCCGGCCGCGCGCTGCGCCAGCGTCGGCGTGCGCAGGGTGCGGCCGGTGGCGCGCCGCAGGTGGGTCCGGAAGTCCGGCGCGCCGACGTCGCGCACGACGATGCGGTCGCCTTCGTGCAGGCCCATGCGGTTGCCCTGCAGGCCGTGCCGCGCCGGCTGGCAGCCGGTCGCGATCGAGGCGGCCGAGACGCGGGTGACCGAGGGAAAGACGCCGCGGTGGTCGGCGCACCACGCGGCGCGCCGCTTCAGGCCCTCCAGCACCGGCG
This sequence comes from uncultured Reyranella sp., assembly GCA_964420105.1. Taxonomy (GTDB): domain Bacteria; phylum Pseudomonadota; class Alphaproteobacteria; order Reyranellales; family Reyranellaceae; genus Reyranella. The sequence continues at coordinate 64,718 of CAYQRL010000011.1, read as the reverse complement.
TCTTGTCGGGCCGCACCCAGTCGCTGCCGAGCCCGTCGCAGCACACGAAAACCGCCCGTAGTGACATCGCCACCCTGACCTCCCTGCCGCTGGCGCCGAGGCACCGATGATAGCCGACTTCCGTGACGACTTAGCGGCCGCGTGACGCCAGCACCGCCGCCGCCGCGAAGCCGCCGGCGGCGACCAGCATGATCGCCGCCAGCCCCCACAGCACCGGCGTGTAGCCGCCGAAGGCGCCCCAGGCCAGCGAGGCCAGCAGCGGCCCGGCCGCGCGCATGGTGTTGGTCGGCATGGTCAGCGCCCCGTTGACCACGCCGTAGCCTTCCGGGCCGATGAACTCGGGCACCGCCATGCCGCGCAGGATCGTCACCAGCCCGTTGGCGACGCCGTAGATGATGGCGAACAGGATCAGCCCGTAGACGTCGCTGATGCCCATCGCCAGCATCGCCATCGACACCGGGAAGGCGAAGTAGATGCCGGCGCCGAGCTGGATCACGGTGACGTGGCGCTGGCCGACCATCAGCAGCACCCGGCCGACCACCTGCATCGGCCCGATCAGCGCGATGATCGCCATGATCACGCCGGTCGGCACCTGGCGGTCGTCGAGCAGCGGGATCAGGTGGAAGCTCATGGCCGAGAAGGCGAGGCCGTAGCCGGCGAAGGCCACCACCAGGCCCCAGAAGGCCGGCAGCCGCACCGCCTCGGCGAGCGGGCCCTTGCGCCTCGTCCCGGCGTGCGCGCGGGGCGGCGGCGGCGCGCCGATCGGCACCGGCGCGACCGCGCGCGGCGGCACGAACAGGGCATGGACCAGGGCGACGCCGACGTTGATCGCCGCCAGCACCTCGAGGCTCGGCCGCCAGCCGATGCGGTCGATCAGGAACTGCGTGAAGGGAATGCCGAAGGTGCTGGCCAGCCCGCCGACGAAGGTCATGAACAGGATCGCCTGCTTGTAGCGCGGGCCGTAGACGCGGGTGATCACCGCGAAGGCCGGCTCGTAGAGCAGCACGGCCTGGCACGCGCCCAGCCCGATCCACAGGGCGTAGAACAGCGGCAGCGCGGCGACGTGGCTCCACGCCAGCAGCAGCGCCGCCGCGCCGAGCGAGCCGGCGGTCATCAGCAGCCGGCCGTGGCCGCGGTCGATCAGCGCGCCGACCGGGATCGAGGCGAGGCCGGCGACCAGCAGCCCGGCCGACAGCGCGCCGAACAGGGCGCTGCGCGACCAGCCCAGCTCCTCGGTCATCGGCACCACGAACAGCGGGAAGGTGTAGTAGACCAGCCCCCACGAGATCAGCTGGCCGAGCGACAGCATCCACAGGATGGTCGGCGGCCGCCGTCGCCACGGCGTCGCCGCGCGCTCCTCCTCGCCGTTCCCGGCCATCTCGACGCTACCCTTGCCGCTGTCCCCGTTGGCCGCACGATACCGCCTCCACGCCGCCATCGACAGCCCCACCGGATTCCTGCGATGGGAGGACATGCGGATCGGCATCGACCTCGGCGGCACCAAGATCGAAGGCATCGTCCTCGACGACGGCGGCGGCGAACGCGCGCGGCTGCGGGTGGCGACGCCGCGGGGCGACTATGCCGGCACGGTGCGCGCGGTCGCCGACCTCGTGCGCGCGCTCGAGGCGCGGGCCGGCGCGCGCTGCCGCGTCGGCGTCGGCCATCCCGGCGCGCTGTCGCCGGCCACCGGGCTGATCAAGAACGCCAACTCGACGGCGCTGAACGGCAGGCCGCTCGACCGCGACCTGCGCGCGGCGCTGGGCCGCGACGAGGTTCGCCTCGCCAACGACGCCAACTGCTTCGCGGTCTCGGAAGCCGCCGACGGTGCCGGCCGCGGCGCGCCGGTCGTGTTCGGCGTGATCCTCGGCACCGGCGTCGGCGGCGGCATCGTGATCGACGGCAGGCCGCTGCAGGGCGCGCAGGCGATCGCCGGCGAATGGGGTCACAACGCCCTGCCCCTGCCGCGCGACGACGAGCGCCCGGGACCGGCCTGCTACTGCGGCCGCAGCGGCTGCGTCGAGGCGTGGCTGAGCGGGCCGGCGGTGCAGGCCCAGTTCGCGGCCCGCACCGGCCGCACCCTGCGCGCCACCGCGATCGCCGAGGCGGCGGCGGGCGGCGATCCCGAGGCGGCGGCGATGATGGAGCTCTACTGCGACCGGCTCGCCCGGGCGCTGGCCAGCGTCGTCAACCTGGTCGACCCGCACGTCGTCGTGCTGGGCGGCGGCCTGTCGAGGATCGAGGCGCTCTACCGCCGCGTGCCGCAGCTGTGGCGCGGTTACGTGTTCTCCGAGTCCGACCACATCGCGACCCGGCTGCGGCCGCCGGTCCACGGCGATTCCAGCGGCGTCCGCGGCGCCGCCTGGCTCTGGCCCGCTGAAAGCGGGCGGCCCGCCGAAGGCGGGCGGCCCGGCTAGGCCGGGTTCACTTGCACTCGGGCCGGGGCAGCGGCTCGAGCCGGGTGATGCGGTACTCGATCGCCGCGTCGGTCTCCTCGTGGGTGCCGTACAGCTCGACGCCGTTGTCGAGGGTGACGCTGCTCATCTCGTAGGCCGGCTCGCCCTGGGCCTTGCTGCCGGCCGCGGTCTCGAAGAAGCCGGCGCGGTAGTAGATGCGGGTGCGGCCCTCGACCAGCGCCTCGCCGCCGCCTTCCGGGGTCTTGAGGTCGGCCAGACGCTTGGGCACCCGGCCGATCAGCACGTTGACCGACTGCGGCGGCTTGACCTTGTCGCCGAAGAAGAACCGGGCGTCGAAGCCGTTCTCGCCGGCCTTGGCCAGCCGCACCGTCTCGCGGGCGATCGCCACCGGGAACAGGGTGCCGACCGGCAGGCCGACCGACTGGCCGGCCGGCTCGCTGAAGCGCGCCTCGCCCTTGCCGTCGTCGTCGATCGTGGCCTCGCCCTTGAACTGGCTGACCTGGCGGCCGCCGGCGGCGGTGCGGTGCTCGAAGGTCAGCTTGCGGCCGCTGCGGCTCTCGGTCAGCTGCGACTGCTGCTCGCTGGCCACCGGCGCCCGCCCGCCCGCCTCGAGGCGCAGGCGCTGGTTGATGACGTAGCCGTCGCAGGTCAGGCGCAGCTCGTAGGCGTAGGTGCCCGAGGTCGATGGGCCGGGCTTGCCGCGGTCGAGGCTGGAGACGGCGTAGACCGCGCGGTGCGGCGCGAACTCCTGCGCACCGGCCGGGGCGATGGCCGCCAGCACGGCGGGAATGCCGGCGAGCGGCAGGAGCAGGCGGACGGTCAGCATCGCGGCCTCGGCAGGGCTTGGAGTTGGACGAGACGGGCATCGACGGCGAAGTCGCTGTAGTCGAGCATCATCGAGCGCGAGATGCCATTGCCCAGGAGGTCGAGCGCCAGCTCGTATTCGGGGTTGGCGGTGCCCTGGTCGCCGGCGGCGAAGAAGGCCAGGCGCACGCCCCACGACGGCTGGCCGCGCAGCAGCCCGACGTCGCCGCGGACCGCCGGCCCGGTGGCGCGCGGCGGCTTGCCGATCACCGCGTTGACCTGGAAGGCGCCGTCGAGCCGGGCGCCGTCGAACACGCTGTAGGACACCGACTTGTCGCCGTCGCGGGCGTGGCGGATGACCAGCGCGAGGTGGGTGGTCGGGAACAGGGTGCCGGCCGGCAGTTCGAAGTTGCGGACCTCGGGCAGCGTGAACGAGGCCCTGCCCTTGCCGCCCTGCCCCTCGAGGTCGGCGTGGCCGCGCAGTTCCTCCTCGACCTCCTGGTCCTGGATGTTGCGGACGCTGAAGCGCAGTCCCAGCCCGTCCTTGGTCTCGTAGCTGGTGAAGCTCGAATCGGTGTCGAACTCGTCGCCCTCGTTTCGCAGGAACTTGAGCTTGATGCGCTGCTTGACCTCCCAGGCGTCGCAGGAGTCGACCATCTCCAGCACCATCCGGCCGTTCACTTCGAGGATGCCGCTGTTGGGACGGGCGGTCGCCAGCTTCATGTCGTAGGTCGCCCGGTGCGGCACCAGCACCACGTCCTGCGCGCCGGCGCCGTTTATCCACAGCCCCAGGAACAGCAGGGCGCCGAGAGCGGCGGCGGGTGCCGCGAACCGGGCGCGGGAACGGCGAAAGCGATGGTTAATCAACGGACAACTGGCAGGGGGCTAGGCCTTGTAGCCGGGCGTCCAAGCGTAATATCCATGCCGGCGGATTGCCAGAATCATCGTGGTCGAAAGACCGCGCCGGGGGAGGAAAGTTCGATGACCGCACGCAAGCCGAGGGTTCTGGCGACGCGCCACTTCCCGCCCGACGTCGAGGCCCGGCTGGCGGCCAACTTCGATGCCGTCCTCAACCCCCGGGACCGCCTGTTCGACGGCCCGGCCCTGGTCGCCGCCGCCGCCGGCTGCGACGGCATCCTGTGCGCCGCCGGCGACATGATGTCGGCCGAGACCATCGCCGCCCTGCCCGCCGCGGTTAAGATGATCGCCACCTTCTCGGTCGGCTACGAGCACATCGACGTGGCGGCGGCGGCCCGCAAGGGCATCGTCGTGTCGAACACGCCCGACGTGCTGACCGACGCCACCGCCGACATCGCCATGCTGTGCCTGCTGGGCGCCGCGCGCCGCGCCCAGGAAGGCATCCAGATGCTGCGCACCCACAACTGGGTCGGCTGGTCGCCGACCCAGCTGATGGGCGTGCACGTCACCGGCAAGCGGCTGGGCATCCTCGGCATGGGCCGCATCGGCCAGGCGATGGCCGACCGCGCCCGCGCCTTCCGCATGCAGATTCACTACAGCAACCGCCAGCGGCTGGCCCCCGAGCTCGAGAAGGGCGCGGTGTTCCACGCCGACCCCGACGCCATGCTGCCCCATTGCGACTTCCTGTCGATCAACGCGCCGATGACCCCGGCGACCCGCAAGTGGGTCAATGCCGAGCGCATCGGCAGGCTGCCCCCGGGCGCGATCGTGGTGAACACGGCGCGCGGCGGCGTGGTCGACGACGACGCCCTGATCGCGGCGCTGAAGAGCGGCCGGCTGGCCGCGGCCGGCCTCGACGTGTTCGACGGCGAGCCCCGGATCCACCAGGGCTACTACGACCTGGCCAACGCCTTCCTGCTGCCGCACATGGGCTCGGCGACGGTCGAGACCCGCAACGCCATGGGCTTCAGGGCGCTCGACAACCTCGAGGCCTTCCTGCTCAGGAAGCAGGCGCCGCCGGACGCGGTGAAGGCTTCCTGACCGACCGGGTCTTGGCCTTGGCCGGCTTGGCCGGGGCCGTGGTGGCGACCTTGGGCGGCGGCGCCGGCGCGGCCGCGGGCGCCGGCTCCGCCGGCTGAGCCTGGGCCGGTACCGCTGTCTGGGCGACCGCGGTGGTCGGCTCGGACGGGGGCTGCGACGGCGCCGCGGGATCGTGCCGGTAGGCGGCGGCATCCCAGCTGGCGGGCGGCGCGTCGGCACCGGCGCGCAGCGGCGGCCCGTACTGGACGCCGTCCTCCGACACCGTGCGCTGCGGATCGTTGTAGTCGACCTTGTAGGGGTCGTTGGTCCCCACCCGCTCCTGGCAGACCTTGCGGCCGCGGATCACGCGCCACAGGGCGCAGTCCTGCTTCGAGACCATGGAGATGAGGTGGTCGGTCGAGGTCTTGTGGGTTTCGACCAGGAGCCCGCCGTCGGCGGCGTAGCTCGCGCCCGAGACCGCCAGCGGCACGCCGCAGGCGGACGTCGCCAGGGCCAAGCCTGCAGCCATCGGGAAAGTAATAAAGGCGAGCCGAAGGGTGCTCATAAATTACTTTATGTTCTTAAAATAACCCCTTGATGGTAATTGAATTTCTCCCTTCAGTCAAATTGAACGCAGGGCACACCACCGCTAGCCCGGAAGTCGCCTCCCGGGGCTAGCGGTCGTGATCGTGGGTGGCGGGACCGCTAGTCCTTCTTGGCGGGCGGCAGGCGCAGGCCGATGTGCAGCTCGCGCAGCTTGGTCGGCGGCAGCTCGGTCGGCGCGTCCATCATCAGGTCGACGGCCTGCTGGTTCATCGGGAAGGTGATGACCTCGCGGATGTTCGGCTCGTCGGCCAGCAGCATGACGATGCGGTCGACGCCGGGCGCGGCGCCGCCGTGCGGCGGGGCGCCGAAGCGGAAGGCGTTGAGCATGCCGCCGAAGCGCAGCTCGACCTCTTCCTTGCTGTACCCGGCGATGCCGAACGCCTTGTACATGATGTCCGGGCGATGGTTGCGGATCGCGCCCGAGCACAGCTCGATGCCGTTGCAGACGATGTCGTACTGCCACGCCTTGATGGTCAGCGGGTCCTGGGTCTCGAGCGCCTCGAGCCCGCCCTGCGGCATCGAGAACGGGTTGTGGCTGAAGTCGATCTTCTTGGCGGTCTCGTCGTACTCGAACATCGGGAAGTCGACGATCCAGCAGAACTCGAACGTGTCCTCGGCGATCAGCCCCATCTCGTGGCCGACCTTGGTGCGGACCTGGCCGGCGAACTTCCAGGCCGCTTCCGGCTTGTCGGCGACGAAGAACACCGCGTCGCCGTCGACCGCGCCGGTCAGCGCCTTCAGCTTCTCCAGCCGGTCGCCGGCCACGAACTTGGCGATCGGGCCCTTGCCCGCCCCGCCCTCGAGCACGATGTAGCCGAGGCCGGGCTTGCCCTCGCCCTGGGCCCACGAGTTCAGCTTGTCGAAGAAGCTGCGCGGCTGGGACGCGGCGCCCGGGGCGCGCAGCGCGCGGACGACGCCGCCCGAGGCGACGATGCCGGCGAACACCTTGAAGTCGGACCCGGCGAACACCTCGCCGGCATCGACGATGCGCAGCGGGTTGCGCAGGTCGGGCTTGTCGGTGCCGTAGGTCAGCAGCGCCTCGGCGTAGGGAATGCGCGGGAACGGCCACGCCGTGACCTTGCGCGGGGCCTCGCGGTTGAAGCTCGCGAACTCCTGGAACACGCCGCCCAGCACCGGCTCGATCGCGGCGAAGACGTCGTCCTGGGTGACGAAGCTCATCTCGAAGTCGAGCTGGTAGAACTCGCCCGGGGCGCGGTCGGCGCGGGCATCCTCGTCGCGGAAGCAGGGCGCGATCTGGAAGTAGCGGTCGAAGCCCGAGACCATCAGCAGCTGCTTGAACATCTGCGGCGCCTGCGGCAGCGCGTAGAACTTGCCGGGGTGCAGGCGGCTGGGCACGACGTAGGACCGCGCGCCCTCGGGGCTGTCGGCGGTCAGGATCGGCGTCTGGAACTCGGTGAAGCCCTGGTCGATCATGCGCCGGCGCAGGCTGGCGATGACCTGGCTGCGCAGCATGATGTTGCGGTGCAGCTTGTCCTTCCGCAGGTCGAGGAAGCGGTACTTCAGCCGCAGCTCCTCCGGGGTGGTGTCGTTCTCGACGTGCACCGGGATCGGCAGCGTGTCGGCCATCGACTGGACCACCATCTCGGCGGCGTCGAGCTCGACCTGGCCGGTCGCCAGGCGGGTGTTCACGGTCGAGGCCTCGCGGGCCACGACCTTGCCGGTGACCGTGATCACGCTCTCGTTGCGCACCGATTCGGCGGTCTTGAAGACCGGGCTCGAGACGTCGACCACCACCTGGGTCACCCCGTAGTGATCGCGCAGGTCGATGAACAGCAGGTTGCCGTGGTCGCGCTTGCGCTGGACCCAGCCGGAAAGGCGGGCCTGCTGGCCGACATGCTCCGGCCTCAGCTGGCCGCACGTATGGGTACGATAAGGGGAGTTCATCTCGATTTTCCGGGGCTCGACGGGGCGGCAAGAGGCACGGAAAGGACCGCCAAGTCAAGCAAACGCACCGATTTCCGGCCCCGGCGCCACCGTCGCCTTTGCCCCCCGCCGTCCCGACCGCTATAGAACGCCCGCAATGAAGTTGATCACCACGACCGACGCGCTGGCGGCCTTCTGCAAGCCGCTGGCGGACGCCGAATTCATCACGGTCGACACCGAGTTCATGCGCGAGCGGACCTACTGGCCCAAGCTCTGCCTGGCGCAGGTGGCCGGCCCCGACGACGCGGCCGCGATCGACGCCCTCGCCGAGGGCATCGACCTGTCCCCGCTGGACGAGCTGATGGCCAACCCGCGGGTCCTCAAGGTCTTCCACGCCGCCCGCCAGGACCTCGAGATCTTCTACCTGCGCATGAACAGGGTGCCCGCGCCCCTGTTCGACACCCAGGTCGCCGCCATGGTCTGCGGCCACGGCGAGGCCGCCTCCTACGAATCCCTGGCCACCAAGCTGGCCAAGGCCAAGATCGACAAGTCCAGCCGCTTCACCGACTGGAGCCGCCGTCCGCTGAGCGAACGGCAGATCACCTACGCCCTGTCCGACGTGACCCACCTGCGGCTGGTCTACGAGAAGCTCAAGCGCCAGCTCGACAAGACCGGCCGGCTGTCGTGGATCGCCGAGGAAATGGCGGTGCTGAACGAGCCCGGCACCTACCGCGCCGACCCCGAGCTGGCGTGGCGCCGGCTCAAGCCGCGCGGCGCCTCGCCGCGCCTGCTGGCGGTGCTGCGCGAGGTCGCGGCGTGGCGCGAGCGCACCGCCCAGCGGATCGACATCCCGCGCCAGCGCCTGCTGCGCGACGAGCAGCTGCTGGAGATCGCCAGCCACGCCCCCAAGACGACCGACGAGCTCGGCATGACCCGCGGCCTCGGCCGCGGCTTCGCCGAGGGCTGGCAGGGCCGCGAGCTGCTCGAGGCGATCGAGAAGGCCCGCAACCTGCCGGAGTCGGAACTGCCGGTCCGCGACAAGGCGCCCGAGCAGCTGCGCGCCCCCGGCGCCGTGGTCGACCTGCTGCGCACCCTGCTGCGGCTCAAGGCCGAGCAGGCCGGCGTCGCCGGCCGCCTGGTCGCCAATGCCGAGGATCTCGACCGGCTGGCGGCGGGCAAGCGCGACGTCGCCGTCCTCAAGGGCTGGCGGCACGAGGTCTTCGGGGCCGACGCGGTCGACCTGATCGAGGGCCGGCTGGCGCTGGCGCTCGACGGCGAGCATCCCCGCCTGATCCGGATCGAGGCCCCCGCCCCGACCGCCGCCGCCGCCGCGCCCGCGGCCGGCTGATTTCGAGGCGGCGGGCTCAGCCCGCCACGATCACCGGCTCGAGGCCGAACGCCTCGGCCGCGGTCTCGAGCCGCCGGGCCGTGACGTCGCCCAGGCTGCCCTTGGCGCTGGGCGGCACCAGCAGGCGCAGTTGCCGCTCGGTGCGGCGCAGCTGGACCTGGGTCAGCAGGCCCGGCGCCCCGCCGCTCAGGTTGTAGGCCAGCCGCAGGCAGGCGCCGAGGCGGCGGGCGAAGGCCCTGCCCTTGCCGTCGGCGAGGTGCAGCGCGGTGTCGATCATCGCCGCCTTGGGGTCGCTCTTGTAGCGGTAGGCCATCGCCATCGCGAGCACGGCGCGGTCGCGGTGGCTCATGCCCGGCGACGGCAGGTGCAGCACCCGCACGTAGGCCTGCTCGGCGCGGTAGTCGGGATGGTCGTTCCAGGCGATGTCGGAGAGGTGGCACGCGGCGATGCGCAGCAGCCGGTCGGCCTCGCCCTCGCCGGTGAACGCCGGCGTCAGCCAGTCGAAGATCTCCGACGGCGCGAGGTCGAAGCGCCGCCAGCCGGCGCCCTGTTCCTCGGCGAAGGCGATCAGCGGGTGGCGGTTGCGCTCGGCCTCGCCGAGCCGGGAATAGTAGAAGCCCTCGCGCAGGCCGAACGCCGAGAACACCACGCTGCGCGGCTTCAGCGCCGCCAGCAGGCGGTCGAGCGCGAGGCAGGCGAGCGGCAGGGTGTCGATGCGCCGGCGCGACACGCCCGGCATCTTCTCCAGCGACTTCGGGCTCTGCACCGCGATCAGCCGCGCCACCGCCCGCGCCTCCTCGGCCGGGATCTCGTAGTGGTGGATGATGTGCAGCGGGTAGCCGGCCTGCTCCATGTGCAGCCGCGCGAACGAGCGCCACGCGCCGCCGACGGCGTAGAAGGTCCGGCCGCCCTGCTCGCGCAGCCAGCGCACGCTCTCGATCGCCTCGACCACCGTCTTCTTGGGATCGCCCTTGCCCGACGACATCAGCCGCAGCGAGCCGATCGGCAAGGTGCTGGACTCGCCCAGCTGCCCGTCGCCCAGCGCCACCAGCTCGAGGCTGCCGCCGCCGAGGTCGCCCATGACGCCGTTGGCGTCGGGGATGCCGCACATCACGCCGTAGCCGGAGTAGCGCGCCTCGTCGCGGCCGCTGACGATGTGCGCCTGGATGCCCGGCCGGCTCGACAGCTCGTGCATGAACGAGGCGCCGTCGGCGGCGTCGCGCACCGCCGCGGTGGCGAGCAGGTCGAGCGACGTGACCTTCATGTTGTGGGCCAGCGTCGTGAAGCGGTCGATGTTGGCCAGCGCCATCTCGACGCCCTCGGGGTTCAGCCGCCCGGTCGCGTCGAGGCCGCGCGCGAGGCCGCACAGCACCTTCTCGTTGAACACCGGCAGCGGCGCGCGGCTCGCCCGCTCGTAGACGACGAGCCGGATCGAGTTGGAGCCGACGTCGATGATGCCGACGCGCCCCTTGCCGAGCGCGCCGTCGGCGCCGGGAACCACGGATGTCTCACCGTCCATGCGCGTCCCCTCTAGACGAAACCGCACGGAATTTCAGCGGAGAACCGCCCGCGACCCGGCGCCGCTGCCTGCGACACCGGGCCTCGCCTCTCAGGAACGCAGCACCAGTCGCGGCACCGCCCCGCTCAGCTTCAGGGCGCTGCCGCGGCCCGACAGCGACGGGTTGGTCATGAAGTACTGGTGGGCGATGAACGGTTCCTTGCCGATGGTCGGGCGGCCGTACGAGCCATCGGGACGCAGCACCCAGCTCTGGGCGTCGTCCTTGAGGTTCGCGACCATGATCTGGTCGAGCACCTGTTCGTGGACCGTCGGGTTCTCGACCGGGCACAGGAGCTCGACGCGGCGGTCGAGGTTGCGCGGCATCCAGTCGGCCGACGAGATGAACACCTTGGCGTCGGGCGACGGCAGCGGCCGGCCGTTGGCGAAGCAGATGATGCGGGCGTGCTCGAGGAAGCGGCCGATGATGCTCTTGACCCGGATGTGCTCGGACAGGCCGGGCACGCCCGGCCGCAGGCAGCAGATGCCGCGCACCACCAGGTCGATCTGCACGCCGGCCCTCGACGCGGCGTAGAGCCGGTCGATCAGCCCGGGATCGACCAGCGAGTTGAGCTTGGCCCAGATCGCCGCCGGCCGCTTGGCCTTGGCGTTCTCGATCTCGGCGTCGATCAGCTCGTACAGCGTCGGCCGCAGCGTCACCGGCGCGAAGGCGATCTTCTCCATCCGCTCCGGCCGGGCATAGCCGGTCATGTAGTTGAACAGGCGCGCGGCGTCGCGGCCCATCACCGGGTCGCAGGTGAAGAACGACAGGTCGGTGTAGATGCGGGCGGTGATCGGGTGGTAGTTGCCGGTGCCGAAGTGAACGTAGGTCCGCGTCACCTGGGCCTCGCGGCGCACCACCATCGACACCTTGGCGTGGGTCTTGAGGTCGATGAAGCCGTACACCACCTGCACGCCGGCGCGCTCGAGATCGCGCGCCCAGCGGATGTTGGCTTCCTCGTCGAAGCGCGCCTTGAGCTCGACCAGCGCCGTCACCGTCTTGCCGGCCTCGGCGGCGGCGATCAGTTCCTTGACGATCGGCGAGTTCGCCGAGGTGCGGTACAGGGTCTGCTTGATCGCCACCACGGCCGGATCGCGCGCCGCCTGGCGCAGGAACTGGACCACGACGTCGAAGCTCTCGTAGGGATGGTGGACGACGATGTCCTTGGCCCGGATCGCCGCGAAGCAGTCGCCGCCGAAGTCGCGGATGCGCTCGGGAAAGCGCACGGCGTAGGGCGCGAACTTGAGGTCGGGCCGGTCGTCGACGATCACCGCCTTGACGTCGCCGATGTTGAGCATGCGGTCGAGGTGGAAGACGTGGACGGTCTGGGTCTGGGCCGGGATCTCGAGCTGGTCGAACAGGAACTCGCGCAGCTCCGCCGGCATCGCCGAGTTGACCGAGATCGAGATCAGGTCGCCGCGGCGGCGGCGCTTCAGCGCGCTCTCGTAGAGCAGGACGAGATCCTCGGCCTCCTCGTTGATCTCGACGTCGGAGTCCCGGATCAGGCGGAAGACGCCGCGCTCGATCACCTCGTAGCCGGGGAACAGGCGCGGCAGGTAGATGTCGACGAGGTCCTCGAGCGACAGGAAGCGGATCGCCGAGCCCGGCAGGCGCACGAAGCGGTCGACCTGCGGCGGCAGCGGCAGCAGCGCCATCAGCGGCCGGCGGTCGTCGCTGCGGTGCAGCTTGAGGATCGCCGAGAAGCCGCCGTTGGGGATGAACGGGAACGGGTGCGCCGGGTCGATCGCCAGCGGCGTCAGGATCGGGAACACCTGGTCGATGAAGTACTGGTCGAGCCAGATCCGCTCGGCCTCGGTCAGCTCCGGCGGCTCGACCACCGCGATGCCGGCCTCGCGCAGCTCGTCCTGCAGCGACGCCCAGACATCCTGCTGGCGCGCCATCAGGGTCGAGACCCGCTCGCGGATCGCCGACAGCTGCTCGGCCGGGGTCAGGCCGTCGTCGCTCAGCATGGTCGAGCGCGTCGGCAGCATGTCGACCAGGCCGGCCACGCGGACCATGTAGAACTCGTCGAGGATGTCCGCCGAGATCGACAGGAAGCGCACCCGCTCGAGCAGCGGGTGGTACTTGTTGCTCGCCTCCTCGAGGACCCGCAGGTTGAACGCGAGCCACGAGAGTTCCCGATTGATGAAGCGCTGCGGGCTGTCGGATGCTATGCCCAATACAGCCACGCCATCGTTCGTGCCTTGGGTGAGGGAATCCATGCGGAAACGGTATCCGCTCGGCATGACGGAGTCATGGCAATTCCATAGTGCCTTGTTTCCGCTAACTTTTTCCCTGGTCCGGCCGTGAAGACCCTGCTCCTGATGCGACACGCGAAATCGGCCTGGAGCGACGCCCGGCTGGCCGACCACGACCGGCCGCTGAACCGCCGCGGCGAGCGCGCGGCAAAGGCCATGGCCGACCACGTCGTGGCTTCCGGCCGCCGCCCCGACCTGGTCCTGTGCTCGACGGCGCTGCGGACCCGCCAGACGCTGGCCGCGCTGGTCGAGCGGCTGGGGCCGCCGTCGCCGCCGATCGCGCTCGAAAAGGGCCTCTACCTCGCCTCGCAGGCCGTCCTGCTGGGCCACCTGCGGGCGGTGGCCGACACGGTCTCGACGCTGCTGTTGGTCGGCCACAACGACGGCATCGGCGATCTCGCGGTGGCGCTGGCCGGCGACGGGCCGGCCGAGGCGCTCGGCCGGCTGCACGAGAAGTACCCGACCGGGGCGCTGGCGGTGCTGGCGCTGCCCGGCGGGTCCTGGCGCGACCTCGCCCCCGGCGCCGCGCGGCTGGTCGAGTTCACCCGGCCGCGCGACCTCGCCGTGACCTGATCCGGACCGGCGGGTTCCCGGGTCAGTACGTTCCCGGGTATTGGCCGCCGTCCATCAGCAGGTTCTGGCCGGTGATGTAGCCGGCATGGACGCTGCACAGGAAGGCGCAGGCGGCGCCGAACTCCTCCGGCGTGCCGAAGCGGCCGGCCGGGTTCATCCTGGCGCCGGCCTTGTACTCGTCCTCGAAGCTCTTGCCGCTCTTGGCGGCGCGCGCCTTGTAGGTGCCGCGCAGGCGGTCGGTGTCGAACGGGCCGGGCAGCAGGCCGTTGATCGTGACGCCGTGGCGCACGGTGACGCGGGCGACGCCGGCGACGAAGCCGGTGAGGCCGCTGCGCGCGCCGTTGCTCAGCCCGAGGATGTCGATCGGCGCCTTCACCGAGCTCGAGGTGATGTTCACGATCCGGCCGAAGCCGCGCTTCATCATGCCGTCGACCGTCGCCTTGATGAACTCGATCGGCGTCAGCATGTTGGCGTCGACCGCCTTGATCCAGTCGTCGCGCGTCCAGTCGCGGAAGTCGCCGGGCGGCGGACCGCCGGCATTGTTGACGACGATGTCGGGCTCGGGACAGGCGTCCAGGACCTCGCGGCGGCCGGCCTCGGTGGTGACGTCGACGGCGATCGGCGTCACCTTCACGCCGGTCTTCTTCGCGATCTCGGCCGCGGTCGCCTCCAGTTCCGACCGGGTGCGGGCGTTGATCACCAGCTCGACGCCCTCCTGCGCCAGCGCCATGGCGCAGCCCTTGCCCAGCCCCTTGCTCGCGGCGCAGACGATCGCCTTGCGGCCCCTGATGCCCATGTCCATCGCGTCACACTCCCTTTTCGTCCTGGTCGTTACTGGTTCACGCGGGTCCAGACCTGCGTCTCGCCGAACAGCGGCGTGCCGACGTAGCCGCGCAGGCGCAGCTTGCCGTCGGGCTGCAGGCTGACGTTCGCGTTGTAGATCTTGCCGTTCTCGCCGTTGTAGATCTGGCCGTCCTCGAAGGTGTTCGGGTCGGACGTCTGCTTGAAGCCCCAGATCAGCGGCATCCCCAGCACCTTGCGGCCGCGCAGCGCCGGGTCGCCGTTGCGCCAGTCGGTCGCGTCTTCCGCCGGCACCACCTTGCCGTCCGGGCCGGTCGGGTTGATCAGCGCCGAGATGAAGCCGCAGATCGGGCCGCCCGACGGGGCGCTGCAGGGCTGGATGCGGACCTGTGCCTTGCCCGACGCGACCAGCCAGGTGCCCATCACCGTGCCCTGCTGCGCCGATGCGCCGCCCGCCGGTGCCATCCCCAGGGCCATCGCCAGCGCCATGCCTGCAGCGAATGCCTTCATCGTTCCCTCCTCACGTCGTCGCCGCCATGTCGGCGAGCACGTCGGCCGCCAGCCGCCTGTCGATCTCGCGCCGCTCGGCCAGCGCCCGCCGGTCGAGCGCCGCCACCACGTGCCGCGCCGCCTCGCCGGAGCGCTCCATGTGGGCGACCAGATAGTGCACGACGCCCGGCGCGGCGTGCAATTGCCGGTCGGCCAGCTGTTTCAGGATGATCGATCCCAGCAGCTCGTCGTCGGGCGGCGCCACCGCCACCGCCGGCGCGGCGCGCAGGCGCGACGCGAGGTCGGGCAGCGCGATCGACCAGTGCGCCGGCAGCGCCTCGGCGACCAGCAGCAGCCAGCGGCGATGTTCGCGCGCCAGGTTGTAGAGATGGAACAGCGCCCGCTCGGGCGCGCGGTCCGCCCGCTCCACGACCAGCGCCGGCGATGCCATGACGAGGTCGGTGAGGTCGGCGACGCTCTGGCCCTCCAGCGACGGTCCCTCGACCGTGCCGGCGCCGGCCTGCCGCGCCCAGATCCGCGCCAGGTGGGTCTTGCCGCTGCCGGCTGGGCCGCCCAGCGACAACGCCGGCGCCGGCCAGTCGGGCCAGCGCTCGATCCAGGCCAGCGCCTCGCGGTTGCCGGGCGCGACCACGAAGTCCTCGCGGGCGTAGGTCGGCGGCGGCAGCGCGAGGTCGAGCGTGAGCTGGCGGGCCATGGCTAGGCGCCGCTGCGACCGCGGTAGATGGGGCTGGCGCGGTAGCGGCGGATCAGGAAGCGCACGATCACGCCGATCACGGCGGCGACCGGCACCGCGATCAGCACGCCGACGAAGCCGAACAGCGCGCCGCCGGCCAGCAGCGCGAACATGATCCAGACCGGGTGCAGGCCGGTGCGGTCGCCGACCAGGTTGGGCGACAGCACGTTTCCTTCCATGGTCTGGCCGAACAGGAACACGGCGGCGACCTTCACCACCCCCATCCACTCCGGCGGGAACTGCGCCAGCGCCATGCCGAGCGCCATCACCGCGCCGACGAAGGTGCCGACGAAGGGAATGAACGAGATCGCGCCGGCGATCAGCCCGATCACCAGGCCGAACTGCAGGCCGACCAGCGTCAGCCCGATGCCGTAGATCGAGGCCAGCGCCAGGCAGACCAGCGCCTGGCCGCGGAAGTAGCCGCCGATCGCGGTGTTGGCCTCGCGCGCCAGTTCGCGGATGGTGTCGGCGCTGTCGCGCGGCAGCGCGCCGTCGACCGCCGCCACGATCTTCTCGAAGTCGCGCAGCAGGTAGAACGTCACCACCGGCGTGATGAACAGCAGCGCCATCAGGTTGAAGAAGGCGATGCCACCCTGCGCGACCTTGCTGGCGATGGTGCCGGCGACGCCCAGCCCCTGCCCGGCCCACTGCGTCACCTCGTTCTGGATCTCGGGCAGGCTGAACGGCGGCAGCCCGAAGCGCTGCCGCAGCGGGTCGACCAGCGGCTGCAGCCGCATCACCGCCTTGGCCATGAAGTCGGGGGCGTTGACGATCAGCGACTGCACCTGGCCGAACAGCGGCGGCAGCACCGCCATCACCGCGCCGATCGCCAGCAGCGCCGCGACGATGGTGACCGCCGTGGTCGCCCACGTGCGCGACAGTCCGAGCCGTTGCAGGCGCACCACGACCGGGTCGAGGAAGTACGCCACCACCATGCCGACCACGAACGGCAGCAGGATGTTGTTCAGCAGCCACAGCAGCAGGACGAACAGGACGGCCAGGACCGCCCAGAAGCGCCAGCGCAGCGCGCGATCCGCCTCGGTCATCGACGCCGCCCGGCGGCGGCGCTCAGCGCGGCTGCAGGCGCCACTTGTCGGCTTCCTTCTCGAGGCTGAGCCCGACCGTGGCCAGGGTGCGCTGCAGTTCCTCGGTGGTGCCGAAATACTCCAGCCGGAGGTCGGCGCGATCGGTCTCGAGGCTGCGCACGGTGATCGCCTTGACCGCCGGCACGCCGCCGAGGCGCTGGCGCACCTGCACCCAGTCGCCGAGCGCGCGGATCGGCACGTAGACATCGATCGCATCCTGCGAGTCGCGCCGCACCGTGGCGACGCTGCGCCACTGCTCGTCGATCCGTCCATGGAGTTGCTTCGCCGCTTCCGGCAGCTGCGCGGCCGCCGCCACCGGCACGCGCGCGATCTCGCTGCGCGCCCCGGTCTGGGCGTCGTAGCGCAGGCCGCCCACGGTCAGCGCGCCGCCCGCCTTGTCGCCCTCGACCACCGCGACCACGATGGTCGGGGCACGGTAGCGCTCGTTGAGGCGGGCCAGCGCGGCGACGTCGCCGACGTAGAGCTGTTCGGCGGTGACCGCCGACTGGTCGACCTGGTCGCCGCGCAGGACGGTCACCGGCACCGAGCTGCCCGAGGTGTCGAGCGTCCGCCAGGCCTCGCGCCAGGCGTTGCCGTCGTCGAGCGGCTCGACCCCCGAGGGGCCCTTCCACAGCGGGATCACCAGCGCCGGCCGCGACACCGTCTCGGCAACCCTGACCCCGGCGCCGCCCAGCCATGCCTTCACGGCCTCGGGCTGGAAGACGACGTTGAGGGTGGCGATGTAGCGGCCCGGCGCCGAGCGCTCGCGCACGAACTCGATGCCGTGGACCATGCCCTCGAGCGCCGGGTCGGCCGGAACCGGGACGCGCGCGCGCTCGTCGGGGGCGACCACGCGTTCGATCAGGGCACGCGCGGCCTTGCGCCGCGCCTCTGCCAGCCCCTGCTGGCGGGCCTGCACGGCATCGGCGGCGGAGACGTCGACATCGACTCCGGTGACCGTGTAGGTGCTGCTGGCTTGGGCCGAAACCTCGGCCACGGCCAGCAGCGCGGCCAGCCCGGCGGCGAGGGACAGGAGCCAGCGCGGGCGCCAGCGGGTGGAAAACCTGCCGTGGGGCAGCATTGCGGGGGTCCAGTTTTTGGCTATGTTCGCGCCACCTATCTAGCACGAATGAGCCCGGCTTGAAGCCTGACGCCCCCGGACACAACGGACCGCCCCTGACCTACAAGGACGCCGGCGTCGATATCGACGCGGGCGACTCGCTGGTCGAGCACATCAAGCCGCTGGCCCGCAGCACCAACCGCCCCGGCGTGATCGGCGGGCTGGGCGGATTCGGCGGCCTGTTCGATCTCAGGGCCGCGGGCTTCCGCGATCCCATCCTGGTCTCCGGCACCGATGGCGTCGGCACCAAGCTCAAGGTCGCGATCGAGGCCGCCAACCCCGACACGGTCGGCATCGACCTCGTGGCGATGTGCGTCAACGACATCGTCGTGCAGGGCGCCGAGCCGCTGTTCTTCCTCGACTACTACGCGACCGGCCGGCTCGACGTCGATTCCGGCCGCCGCGTCGTCGCCGGCATCGCCGAGGGCTGCCGCCGCGCCGGCTGCGCCCTGGTCGGCGGCGAGACCGCCGAGATGCCGGGCATGTACGCCGACGGCGACTACGACCTCGCCGGCTTCGCGGTCGGCGCGGCCGAGCGCGACGCGCTGCTGCCGCGCCCCGACATCGCGGCAGGCGACGTGGTGCTGGGCCTCGCCGCCAGCGGTCCGCATTCGAACGGCTACTCGCTGGTGCGCCGCATCGTCGAACGCAGCGGCCTCGCCTGGGACGCCGCGGCGCCGTTCGCGCATGGCCGGCTGGGCGACGTCCTGCTCGAGCCGACCCGCATCTACGTCAAGCCGCTGCTGGCGGCGATCCGCGCCACGGGTTCGGCAGGGGGTGCCATCAAGGGCCTCGCCCACATCACCGGCGGCGGCCTGCCCGGCAACGTGCCGCGCTGCCTGCCCGACGGCCTGCGCGCCCGGCTCGACGCCCGGACGTGGCGGGCACCGAGCGTGTTCTCGTGGCTGCAGGACGTCGGCCGGGTGCCGACCGACGACATGCTGCGGACCTTCAACTGCGGCCTCGGCATGGTGGTCGTGGTCGCGCCCGGCGACGCCGAGCGGACCGCCCGGGCGCTGGCCGACGCCGGCGAGACCGTGAGCACCGTGGGCATGATCGAGCCCGGCCCCGACGGCGAGGCCGACTGCGTGGTCGAGCACGGCGAGAGCCTGTGGCGAAGCTGAAGGTCGGGGTCCTGATCTCGGGGCGCGGCAGCAACATGGCCGCGCTGATCGAGGCCGCCCGGGCACCCGGCTACCCGGCCGAGATCGCGGTCGTGATCAGCAACGTCGCCACGGCCGGCGGGCTCGAGACCGCGCGACAGGCCGCCATCCCGGCGGTGGCGATCCCGCACAAGGGCTTTCCCGACCGCGAGAGCTTCGACCGCGCCGTCTCGGCCGAACTCGACAGGCACGGCGTCGGACTGGTGGCGCTGGCCGGGTTCATGCGCATCCAGAGCCCCTGGTTCCCGGCCCGCTGGAAGGACCGCATCCTCAACATCCACCCGTCGCTGCTGCCGTCCTTCCCCGGCCTGCACGTCCAGCAGCAGGCGCTCGACGCCGGCGTGCGGATCAGCGGCTGCACCGTGCACTTCGTCACCGCCGAGCTCGATGCCGGGCCGATCGTCGCCCAGGCCGCCGTGCCGGTACTGCCCGGCGACGACGCCGACCGGCTGGCGGCGCGCATCCTGCGCCAGGAACACCGGCTCTACCCCGAGGTCGTGCGCTGGTTCGCCGAGGGCCGGCTGCGGGTCGACGGTGCCCGGGTCGCGGTCGAGGGCGTCCCGGCGGCGGCCACCCTCCTCTTCTCGCCCGAACCCTAGTTCGCTATAACCTCTCGACCTTCACGAGGAACAACCATGGCCGACGCCCAGCAGGAAGACTTCTCCGACCATCTCAGCACCTACAACGCCTTCAACAAGCTGGTGCTGTTCGGCATCCTGTTCGTCATCCTCCTGCTCGCCTGCATGGCCCTGGGCCTGGTCGGCGGCATGGGCCTGTTCGCCCTGATCGTCGGCATCGGCGGCTCGGTGGTGCTGCTGGTGGCCGCCGCCATCATGGAGTGACGGCGCGCCGCGCCGGGCTTCCGCCCGAAATGAAAAGCGGCCCCGCAGGGCCGCTTTTTTTCGTCCGCTTGCGGCGTGCGCCGGCTCAGCCGACGATCTCGCTGCCGGCGAAGAAGTAGGCGATCTCGATCGCGGCGTTCTCGGGCGAGTCCGAGCCGTGCACCGAGTTGGCCTCGATCGACTCGGCGAAGTCCTTGCGGATCGTGCCGGCATCGGCGTTGGCCGGGTTGGTCGCACCCATGATCTCGCGGTTCTTGGCGACGGCGTTCTCGCCCTCGAGGACCTGCACCACGACCGGGCCCGAGGTCATGAACTTCACGAGGTCGTTGAAGAACGGGCGCTCCTTGTGGACGCCGTAGAACTGCTCGGCCTGCTGGCGGGTCATCCAGATCCGCTTCTGGGCCACGATGCGCAGGCCCTTGTCCTCGAACCGGGCATTGATCTTGCCGGTCAGGTTCCGGCGGGTCGCGTCCGGCTTGATGATCGAGAAAGTGCGTTCGACGGCCATAAATCCCTCTTTTCGCGTGCTTTTTGCGCGTGGGCGGGCCTTATAGACGGGGGGTCCGGGGGCGGCAAGCCGGTTGGACCGCCCCTCCCCGCATGCTAAACGCCGCGGCCCCATGCTCCACGTCACCGATCTCAGCTTCCGCCACGGCGAGCGCGTCCTGTTCGACCGCGCCTCGATGGCCCTGTCCGACGGCTGGAAAGTCGGCCTGGTGGGCCGCAACGGCGCCGGCAAGTCGACGCTGCTGCGCCTCCTCCAGGGCCAGGTCGAGGCCGACGGCGGCAGCATCGGCATGACCGGCCGCATGCGCATCGGCTCGGTGCCGCAGGACCCGCCGGGCGGCGACATCCCGGTCCTCGACGCCGTGCTCGCCGCCGACGTCGAGCGCACCGCCCTGCTGGCCGAGGCCGAGACCTGCGAGGACGGGCTGCGCCAGGCCGAGATCCATGCCCGCCTGGACGAGATCGGCGCGGCCTCGGCGCCGTCGCGGGCGGCGTCGATCCTGCACGGCCTCGGCTTCGACAACGACGCCCAGGCGCGCCCCTGCGGCCAGTTCTCGGGCGGCTGGCGGATGCGCGTGGCGCTGGCCGGCACGCTGTTCAGCAACCCCGACCTGCTGATCCTCGACGAGCCGTCCAACCACCTCGACCTCGAGGCGCAGCTGTGGCTCACCGAGCACCTCAAGCGCTTCCGCCACACCCTGCTGATGGTCAGCCACGACCGCGACCTGCTGAACGACGTCTGCGACCGCATCGTCCACATCGACCAGCAGAAGCTGGTCACCTACCAGGGCAACTACGACCGCTTCGAGCGCACCCGCGCCGAACGGCTCGAGCAGGATGCCGCGCAGCAGGCCAAGGCCGCCGCCCAGCGCAAGCACATGCAGGCCTTCGTCGACCGCTTCCGCGCCAAGGCCAGCAAGGCGCGCCAGGCCCAGTCGCGCCTCAAGATGATCGAGAAGCTGGGGCCGATCGCGACCGTGCCGATCGACGAGCGCATCGCCTTCAATTTCCCGCCACCCGAGGAGCTGGCCTCGCCGATCCTGACCCTGGACGAGGTCTCGGTCGGCTACGGCGACGCGCCGCCGGTGCTGAAGCGCCTCGACCTGCGGGTCGACATGGACGACCGCATCGCCCTGCTCGGCCAGAACGGCAACGGCAAGTCGACCTTCATCCGCCTGATCTCCGACAAGCTGCAGCCGCGCGAGGGCCGCATCCGGCGCACGTCGAAGCTGCGCATCGGCTACTTCTCGCAGGACCAGGAGGAGAGCCTCGACTACGAGGCGACGCCGTTCCAGCACATGAGCAGCGCGCTCGGTCCCGGCGCCGGCGAGACCAAGGTGCGGGCCCAGCTCGGCCGCTTCGGGTTCTCGCGCGACCGCGCCGACCTCAAGGTCGGCCTGATGTCGGGCGGCGAGAAGACCCGGCTGCTGCTGGCGCTGGCGACCCGCAACGCCCCGCACCTGCTGCTGCTCGACGAGCCGACCAACCACCTCGACATGGACGCCCGTGCCTCGCTGGTCGACGCGATCAACGACTTCGAGGGCGCGGTCGTGCTGGTCAGCCACGACACCCACCTGGTGAAGATGGTCGCCGACCAGCTGTGGGTCGTCGCCGACGGCAAGGTGACGCCGTTCGAGGGCGACATCGACGACTACCAGTCGAAGCTGCTGCGCGAGCGCGGCGGCGGCGCCGGCGGCGGCAAGGCCGCGAAGCGCGAGGAGGCCCGCCAGCGCGAGGAAGCCGCCGCGGCCGCGGCCGAGGCGGTGTCGAAGAAGGAACAGCGCAAGCAGTCGGCCGACAGCCGCGCCAAGCGGGCGCCGCTCAAGCGCGCGCTCGAGGCGCTCGAGAAGACGCTGGCCAGGCTCGGCAAGGAGCGCGCCGCGATCGAGGCGCGGCTGGCCGACCCGGCGACCTACAGCGACGCCTCGGCCAACGTCGCCGAACTGCAGAAGGAAAAGGTGCGGCTCGAGCGCGAGATCGCCCACGCCGAGCACGAGTGGCTGGTGGCGCAGGAAGCCTACGAGGCCGCCTGATCCGGGCCGCCTGATCCTGGCCGGCCTGGAACCTAGTCCGCGGCGGCCGCGCGCGGCGCCGACGGCGCCGTGCTCTGGCGGATCGCCATCACCAGGAAGGCGTTGATCACGTAGAGCCCGACGGCGATCCAGAAGATCGCGGCCGGCATGTCCTTGCCCATCAGCAGGCCGAACACCGGCGGGGCCAGGAACGAGCCGATGTCGAGGCCGGAGTAGACGAAGCCGAAGACCTTGCCCGAGGCGCCCGGCGGCGTGGCGCCGCGCACGATCATGTCGCGCGACGGGCCGGTGGCGCCGCCGGCCGCGCCGGCCAGCGCCAGCAACGGCAGCAGCAGCGCCGGCGGCACCGTCTGCGTGGCGATCGGCAGCGTCAGCACCGCGGCGACGGCCAGCCCGATGGTCGCGACACGGTCGTGGCGGCGCACCCGGTCGGCGAACAGGCCGCCGACCAGCACGCCGGCGGCGGAGCCGACGATGAACACGATCAGGCAGAGCGCGGCGAAGTTCTCGCTGAGGCCGAACATGCTCACCCACGCCGGCACCGCGAACTGCTGGATGCCGACGGTGTTGGCCGCGATCAGCGCGAAGTAGACGAGGCAGAGCAGGATCGCCGGCTGCACGAACAGCGACGCCGTCGGCGCCCCGCCGTGCGCCGCCGCGGCGGCACGGTCCTTGGCGCGGTGATCGACCAGGTCGCTTCGGTGCAGCCAGACCAGCACCGCCAGCACCAGCCCGGGAAGCGCGCCGGCCAGCGCCGCGCCGACCTGCCCGAACAGGCTGTCGAGGAAGTACATGACCGGCGCCGCCGCCCAGCCGAGCGAGCCGCCGACGCCGTGGATGCTGTAGGCCCGGCCCAGCCGCGCCGGGTTCACCGAGGCGTTCAGCAGCGCGAAGTCGGCCGGGTGGAAGACCGAGTTGCCCAGCCCCGCCACCGCCGCGATCGCGGCGAAGGCGGCGAACGAGTGGGCCATCGAGGTCAGCGCCAGGCCGATCGCCACCAGCACGAGCCCGCCGGCCAGGATCGGCCGCGCGCCGAAGCGGTCGACCGCGAAGCCGGCGATCGTCTGGGCGAGGCCGGAGACGCCGTAGAATATGCCGGCCAGCAGGCCGACGTCCTGGAAGCTGAGCCCGGCCTGGTCGCGCACGATCAGCAGCATCGTGGCGAACGCCAGCTGGTAGTAGTGGCTGGCGCCGTGCGCCGCGCCGATCAGGCTGATGACGCGAACATCGCGCGAGGCGGGAACGGCGGCGGCGGACATGGCCGAGCATGGTCGTCCGGCGGCCCGGCGCGCAACTGCGGAATTCCGCGCGGGAGCCATGCGTGCAAGACGACGCGCTGCGCGATAGTCTCCCCGGCCGGAAAAGGGAGATTGCAATGAAGCGCTGGAAGCACCGCCCGGAGGGATCGACCTGGGGCGACTGGGGCGACGACGACCAGCTCGGCCGGCTCAACCTGATCACGCCGCAGAAGGTCAAGGAAGGCATCGCGGAGGTGAAGGAAGGCCTGTCCTTCTGCCTCAGCCTGCCGCTCGACTTCCCCGGCGGCAACGTGCTCAACCCGCGCCGCCTGCCGCCGGTGCTGTCGCCGACCGGAGACGAGAACGGCTGGCGCTTCAACTTCCACACCCGCTCGCTCAACCCGCTGTTCGTCGACGTCGCCAGCGACGACCGCGTGATCCTGACGCTGCAGTACTCGACCCAGTGGGACACGCTCGCCCATGTCGGCGGCCTGTTCGACGCCGACGGCGACGGCGTCCCCGAGGCGCTCTACTACAACGGCTTCAAGGCCGGCTCCGACGTGGTCGGCCCGCAGCCCGACGCCGGCCGCGACGGTTGCGGCCATCTCAGCTACGCCCACAAGCTCGGGGTCGAGAACATGGCGGCCAAGGCGATCCAGGGCCGCGCCGTGATGGTCGACCTCGAGAAGCACTACGGCCGCGGCCACACCTACGTCGGCTACGACGAGTTCCGCCGGGTGCTCGACGCCGACAAGGTCGTGGTCGAGCCGGGCGACATGCTGCTGCTCTACACCGGCTTCACCGACGAGATCATGAAGATGAACAAGCAGGTCGACCCGGAGCGGGCGCACGCCATGTGCTGCGTCCTCGACGGCCGCGACAGGAAGCTGCTGCAGTGGATCACCGACAGCCAGATCTCGGCCCTGATCGCCGACAACTACGGCGTCGAGGCGGTGCCGGCCCGGCCCGGCCCGGACGATGCCGATCACCCGTCCCTGCCGCTGCACAACCACTGCCTGTTCAAGCTCGGTCTCAACCTCGGCGAGATCTGGTGGCTGAAGGACCTCGCCCTGTGGCTGCGCGAGCACAAGCGTTCGCGCTTCCTGCTGACCGCGCCGCCGCTGCGACTCCCGGGCGCCGTCGGCTCCCCTGCAACACCCGTCGCGACGGTGTAGTCTGCCGGGCATGGCCCTGCCCTTCCCGGCCCTCGTCGCGCGCGGTCTCGCCACGGAAAGATTCAGGCTGCTCGACATCGGGTGCTCGGGCGGCCTCGATCCCGTCTGGCGGTCGTTCGAGCCGCGCCTGCAGGCGATCGGCATCGACGCCAGCGTCACCGAGTGCAACCGCCTGGCCGGGCTGGAGCGCAACCCCGACGTCGCCTACGTGCCGGGCTTCGTCGCGCCCTCGGCCGACCGCAGGATCGACCTGTCGGCCGGGCCGGCCGCGCCGCTGATCATGGAGATGCGCGACCGCATGAGCTTCATGCGCACGCGCGAGATCCGCGAGGCGCGTCTCAGGCAGGCCTCGACCGTCGAGCTGCTGCGCAACAACGCCTGGGAGATGACCGGCCTCGCCGACCCCGCCCGGCCGCTGGTCGCCCCCGCCGTGCTGGCCGAGCGCGGCTGGACCGACCTCGACTACCTCAAGCTCGACGTCGACGGCGCCGACTTCGACATCCTGCGCTCGTTCGCCGGCCGCTTCGACCCGCTGCGCGTGATCGCGGTGCAGCTGGAGGTCAACTTCGTCGGCACCGACGGCGCCGACGAGCACACCTTCCACAACACCGACCGCTTCATGCGGGCGCAGGGCTTCGACCTGTTCCGCCTCGACGTGCGCAACTTCTCGTCGCGCGCGCTGCCCGCCCGCTACATCTGGCCGACCCCGGCCGAGACGGTGTCGGGCCGGCCGTTCCAGGGCGAGGCCTACTACACCCGCGACCTGCTGGCCTCGCACCGCGCCGCCGCGGCCGGCCTGCTCGGCCCGGAGAAGCTGGCCAAGATCGCGGCGGTGCTGTCGGCCTGGGACGTGCCCGACGCCGCGGCCGAACTGCTGCTGGCCCGGCGCGAGACCCTGGCGCCGCTGTTCGACGTCGATGCCGGCCTCGACCTGCTGGCGGCCCAGACCCAGGCGCAACGACGCCGGCCGCTCGGCTACCGCGACTACATGGCGACGTTCGAGGCCGACCAGCCGGGCTTCTACCGGCCCGAGGGCGCGATCCCGATGTGGGAGCGATTGAAATCGGCGTGGCGCGGCTACTGGCACCCGCGCGAGAAGCGGCTGTAGCCCGGGGCCGGGCCGCGCCTAGGCCTTCTTCTCCCAGCCGCCGGCCGCCGTCTGCTGGAAGTAAGACACCGCGTGGCCGGCCGCCTTGTAGGCCTTCCAGCGCTCCCGCGACTCGGTGACCGCGGCATCGTCGCGGCCGTCGAACAGCTCGAAGCAGCGCTCGAACGCCGCCACCTGCTCCGAGCTCGCGCGGTCGGCCAGGAACAGGAACCTGGCCCCGTTGGGATTCTCGTCGCGGTGGGTCAGCCAGATCGGCTGGCGCGCCGCGTCGCCGTCGCGCTCCGACCCGTGCGGCAGGAAACTGTCCGGATCAAAGGTCCAGAGGTGGTTGTTGAGCGCATCGACGCGCTCGGGCGAGCCCAGCATCACCACCGCGCGCTGGCCGGCCTGCAGGGTCTTGGCCAGCAGCCGCGGCAGTGCCTGCTCGAGGCTCGAGGTGGTCAGGTGGTAGAAGTTGACCTCGGTCGCCATCGTCCCACCCGCCGGGATCAGCCGTAGTTGTCGGCGATCCAGGTGTCGAGCAGGCGGACGCCGAACGCGGTCGCGCCCTTGGGCGCCGTGCTCGACCCCTTGCTCGACCAGGCGACGCCGGCGATGTCGATGTGCGCCCACGCCACGCCCGGCTGGACGAAGCGCTGCAGGAACTGCGCCGCCGTGATCGAGCCGCCGTCGCGGCCGTTGCTCACGTTCTTCATGTCGGCGATCTCGGAGTCGATCAGCTTGTCGTAGGAGGCGCCGAGCGGCATGCGCCACAGCTTCTCGCCGATCCCGGCGCCGGCGGCGCGCAGCTTGTTCGACAGCGACGTGTTGTTGCTGAACAGGCCGGCGCGCTCGTGGCCCAGCGAGATGATGATCGCGCCGGTCAGCGTCGACAGCTCGACCATCGCCTGCGGCTTGAACTTCTCCTGCACGTACCACATGGCGTCGCACAGGATCAGGCGGCCCTCGGCGTCGGTGTTGATGACCTCGACGGTCTGGCCCGACATGCTCTTGACCACGTCGCCGGGGCGCTGGGCATTGCCGTCCGGCATGTTCTCGACCAGCGCGCAGATGCCGACCACGTTGACCCGCGCCTTGCGGCCGGCCAGCGCCTTCATGGCGCCGACGACGGCGCCGGCGCCGCCCATGTCCCACTTCATGTCTTCCATGCCGCCGGCCGGCTTCAGCGAGATGCCGCCGGTGTCGAAGCACACGCCCTTGCCGACCAGGGCGACCGGCTTCTGCGCCTTCGGACCCTTCATGTAGGTCATCACCAGCAGCTGCGACTCGCGCTCGCTGCCCTGGCCGACGCCCAGCAGCACGTGCATGCCGAGCTTCTTCATCTCGGCCTCGCCCAGGATCTCGACCTTGATGCCGAGCTTGGCGAGATCCTTGGCGCGGCGCGCGAACTCGGCCGGGTACAGCACGTTGGCCGGCTCGCTGACGAGGTCGCGGGCGAAGAACACCGCGTCGACCGTCGGCTCGAGCTTGTCGTAGGCGCGGCGGCCGTCGGCCGGGCCGGCGAGGTGCAGGGCGACGGTTTCCAGCGAGTTCTTCTGCTCGGGCTTGTCCTTGGTCTTGTACTTGTCGAAGCGGTAGGTCCGCAGGCGGGCGCCGAGCGCGATGCGGGCGGCGACCTGGCCCGGCGTCAGGCGGGTGCCCTTGACGGCATCGACCCACACCGCGAAGCCCTTGATGCCGGCGGCGTTGGCTTCGGCGGCCAGGGTGCCGCCCAGCGTCTCGGCCGCCCGGGCGTCGAGCTCGCGTGCCTTGCCGACGCCGACCAGGGTCAGCCGGTCGATCCCGTCCAGCCCCAGCAGGGTCAGGGTCTGGCCCTTGGCGCCGGTGAAGCGGCTGGCCGCGATGGCCCGGGCGATCGCCCCGCCGAGCTGCTGGTCGAGGGTCTGCGCGGTTGCCAGGAGTTGCTTGTCGGCCGCCACGAACACCGCGACATTGCCGGAGAAGGCCTTCGGAAAGGCCGAAAATTCCACTTTCATTCGCTCTTCCTCGCTCCACGCGCGCAAACCAGCCGACCTTTTCGCCCCTGCGACGGTACGGCGCAAGATGCCAGTTGGCCCCAAAAGCGGGCAATTTCGGGGTGGCGTCGGGCTGCCCCGGACAGTATCAGTACCGGCCCCCAAAACGGACCCTGGAAATGACTGCTGCACCCCTCCCCCGCGTTTCGGTCGTCGGCCTCGGCAAGCTCGGAGCGCCGCTCGCGGCGGTGCTCGCCAGCCGCGGCTTCACCGTGATCGGCCTCGACGTCAGCAAGGTGCTGGTCGACGCGCTCAACGCCGGCAAGATGCCGATCGTCGAGCCGCAGCTGAACGAACTGATCGCGGCCAACCGCGAGCGCCTGTCGGCGACCATGGATCCCAACGAGGCGATCCAGAACAGCGATGCCTCGTTCGTGATCGTGCCGACGCCGTCGGACAGCACCGGCTTCTTCTCCAACCGCTTCGTGCTGCAGGCGATGGAGTCGCTGGGCAAGGCCCTGCGCAACAAGAAGGGCTACCACATGGTCAACATCACCAGCACGGTGATGCCCGGCAGCACCGGCGGCGAGATCAGGGCCGCCCTCGAGGCCGCCTCGGGCCGCAAGGTCGGCCCCGACCTCGGCCTCTGCTACAACCCGGAATTCATCGCGCTGGGCAGCGTCGTGCGCGATATGCTCTACCCCGACTCGATCCTGATCGGCGAGAGCGACACCAAGGCCGGCGACGTGCTGCAGACGATCTACCTGCAGATGTGCGAGCGCAAGCCGCCGGTGCAGCGCATGAACTTCGTCAACGCCGAGCTGACCAAGATCTCGGTCAACACCTACGTCACGACCAAGATCTCCTACGCCAACATGCTGGCCGACATCTGCGACCGCCTGCCGGGCGCCGACGTCGACGCGGTGACCAAGGCGCTGGGCGCCGACACCCGCATCGGGCCGAAGTACCTCAAGGGCGCGATGGGCTACGGCGGCCCCTGCTTCCCGCGCGACAACGTCGCCTTCGCCGCACTGGCCCGCAAGATCGGCGCCCGCGCCGACGTCGCCGAGGCGACCGACCGCATCAACAATCACCAGATCGACCGTCTCGCCGCGCTGGTGGCCAAGTTCTCCAAGCCGGGCACCCGCATCGCCCTGCTCGGCCTGTCCTACAAGCCGCAGACGCCGGTGGTCGAGGAAAGCCACAGCGTCAAGCTGGCGGCTCGGCTGGCCGATGCCGGCTACGTCGTGACGGTGCACGACCCGCTGGCCCAGGACGCGGCCCTGGCCGTGCTCGGCGACAAGGTCGTCGGCGCCTCGTCGATCGAGGGCGCGGTGCGCGAGTGCGACATGCTGATCGTCGCGACCGGCTGGCCCGAGTACAAGGCGATCGATCCGGCGTGGTGCAAGCGCAACGGCCACGGCCTGACCGTGCTCGACCTGTGGCGGACCCTGCCGGCGGAACAGTTCGCCGACGTCGCCGACATCCTGTACCTCGGCTCGGGCCGCTAGGTCCGACGCCGTCGGCCGGCCCCCTGCCCCGGGGCCGGTCGTGGTCGCCCGCCGCCCTGTCGGCGTGCATTGCGACAATAACTGTGGTAATATTCCCGGGTGGGTCGACAGGCCGCCCGGGACCGTTTCCGCCCGCGCACCGATGTCGTCACCCAGGCGACAGGGACCGGTGGCGTCGGATGACTGTTTCTTCTTTGATCACAACGCCCTGCGACCGTTTCCTGAGAAACGACGCGAAACCGATCGCGGCGGCGGCGCGGTCAGATCGAGTGGCGCGCCCTGAACTTCAGGACCTTGCCCTTCATCGAGTCGTCCTGGCGCGGCGGACCCGCCAGGACCTGGCTGCAGAACGGGTTGATGTTCGCGCCGACGTAGTTCGTGAAGGTCGACCAGAACTTGTTGTAGATCACGTTCACGCCGATGAAGCGGCGCGGCGTCCGCCGGCCCTCGGGACGGCTGTCGCCCTCGCGCGCCGCGGCGCGCTTGAACAGGCGCTCGACGACCTTGAGGCGCTTGCGGTCGAGCGGCGACAGCCCGCGACCGGTCCGCACCGGCTCGGTCGCCGTCTGGGTCGCCAGCCCGAACTCGAACACGAACAGCTCGGCCCGGGCCAGCTGGGCATCGAACGGGCCGCGCTCGACCAGCGGCAGGTCGGCCGGGATGCCCTCGCACTCCTGCGGCACCAGCAGCGGCCCGGTGAAGCCCATGCCCTGCCACGCCTTGGCGAAGCTCTCGACGAAGTCCGGACGCGCCGCGACCAGCATCAGCGAGGTGGTGCGCGGGAAGGTGACGACCTGGTCGCAGACGAACGGCAGCGTGTGCGGCAGGTCGTAGGTCAGGTCCTCGAACAGGTGCCAGTCGAGGCTGCTCTGGATGAACGGCAGGGTCGCCGGCTCGATCGCCTTGTCGAGGCCGGCCGTGAAGCGCTGGTAGGCGGTGTCGCGGTCGAGGCGGATCTCCTCGATCTCGACGTCGGGCCAGCCCCAGGTGTCGGCCTGCTCAGGAACGTAGGGCGTCGCCACGTTCCAGATGTAGCGATCCTGGTCGTTCATCCGGGTCGCGCGACCCTTGTTGTTGGCCGCCGCGACGCGGGTGTGGTCGCAATGGTAGCCGAACACCTTGTCGACCAGCGTGTCGACCCGGCCGCGGTACAGCGCCAGGCGGGCCGCCAGGTTCGAATCGCAGTGCCAGCCCAGGATCATGCTCTCGTCGAAGCCGTGGATCGCGAACATGTCGTCGCGCAGCGCCGCCTGGAAGTCGCCGAGCGCGTCGTACTTCATCGGCATGTAGTTGTGCACCACCTGGTTGAGGTGGAAGCGCACCGACCATTCGCGCAGCTTCTCGAGGTTGCCGGCCGGGTCGCGGCGGTCGAACGCCGCCTCCCACAGCATCTCGGGGATCTCGAAGCGCGGCACCTGGTAGAAACCGTCGGGCACGCTGCCGAGGATGTCGCTCAGCGACTCGGCGCGGTTGCGCGGCACCAGCAGCATGTCGGTGTTGGTGTAGAGGATCCAGCGGTTGCGCGGGTTGGAGCGCCGCAGCGCGATGTTGCGCGACTGCGATTCGAGCGCGACCAGGTGGGTCTGCAGGCGGTGGCGGGCGTGCTCGTCGGGCCGCACCCGCAGCACCCGCATGACCTTCTTGGCCTTGTCGGTCAGCGTGTCGTGGATCGCCTCGGGAAAGGTCGGATGATCGTCCGGGGTGTTGTAGTCGACGAACAGGATCTCGTCGTCCGGATCGGACATCACCTCCGCCAGGGCATTGAAGCTGATGGCGGCGCGCTTGTGCAGGTTGTAGCCGTGGCTGTCGTTGCGGCCGTAGAGGATGACGGAAAACATGGGGTCCTCGTCGGGGGCGCCGGCTCAGGAGCCGAGGCGCGCCAATGCGTTGCTGGCGGCGGCGACTTCGATCAGGGCCGGGTGGCCGCGCTCGACCACGTCCTTCCAGTGGCGGCGGGCCACCGCCGGGTTGGTGGCGGCGGCCGCGACGCCGAGCTGGAACCGCGCCTCGGCCTGGCGTTCCGGCGTGGTCGCCTGCTCGAGCAGGCGGTCCTCGCTCACCTGGCCCGCCAGGAAGCCGAGCAGCAGGGACGGCCAGCGACCATCGCCCGGCACCGCCGGGGCGTCGGCGAGGATGCCGGCGAGCGTGCCGGCGGCGTGCCGGTAGAGCGGCCAGTAGCCGTTGTCGGGCTCCTTGGTCCGCGCGACCTCGAACTCGGCGTAGGCGACGCTGTGGTTGCCCAGCCGCATCGCCACGCAGCCGCGCGCCGCCGAGCTGCCCGGCGGCAGCAGGTTGAGCTGGGCCTGCCAGTCCTCGTTGGCCTCGGCCAGGCGTCCCGAGGCCAGGCGCGCGATGCCGCGCGCGTTCAGCGTCTCCACGTCCCTGGGGTTCGCGGCCAGGACGCCGTCGAAGAGCGCGATCGCCTCGGCGTAGCGGCCGAGCGCCGACAGGGCCTCGCCCTTGAGCGCCAGCGCCTCGCGCTGCTTGGGGTCGACCTTGAGGGCGCGCTCGTAGCTGTCGAGCGCCTCCGACGCCCGCCCGCGGGCGAGCAGGGCGTTGCCGTGCGCCAGTTGCGGCAGCACCTTGCCGCGCACGTTGGTGCGCACGAGGTCGTAGGATTCGATCTCGAAGGCGAACTGGCCGCGGCGCCGGAACAGGTAGCGCCGGTCGGCGCCGCCGCTCGGCATCGCGGCCCACAGGTCGCGCGCCCGCTGGTAGCCCTCGCGGGCCTCGTCGACGCGGCCCAGCGAATCGAGCAGCTCGGCCCGGGTCATCACCGCGTCGGCGAGATCCGGCTGCAACGCGAGGCAGCGGTCGAGGTCGGCCAGCGCGCCGGCGGGGTCGCCGCCGCGGAACTTCATCAGCCCGTCGCGGAACAGCCGCCGGGCCTGCTCGTCGGGGGTGCCGCCCGTGGGCGCGGCCTCGACGGCAGCGGGCCGCCGCCACAACCGGGCCACCGGGCCGATCGCGGCCTTCAGGATCCCGATGTCAGCCAATGCCGATCGCTCCCGGAAGGCAGCCGCGGCGGGCCGTCGAGGTGTCGTGAGGAACTGGCGAGGTCGGCATTTTCACTGCAGTGCGGTGCACCCGGAGGCGGGAATACGCCCGGGAGGCGTCCCGCTAGCCTACCCTGCGAACAGCGTCAAGTTGATGGCGAAGGCCGGGGCCGGCCGGCGCCGAGGTGTGGAAACTTTGGGCGGATTTCCCATATTTTCCCCGCGGGAACCCCGTCGAGGCCGCCCAAAGGCTACCTCTGGGGGGACCCGTGTGCTATGCGACCTGCGCATCAGCCGGTCTGCGGCGTCCCGTACCTCGTCCCGCGAGTCCTGTTCTGCTACTCGTTCGCCCTCAATGACCAACCTGATCAATCGGCCGTCCTCGCCCGAGGCCCGAGTCATGCACATCGTCGACGGCGTGACGGTCGAGCCGCGGGCCTACAACTGGTTCGAGAAGCTGCTGCGCTTCCTCGTCCGCCCGTTCACGGATGCCTGGCACCACCGCGACCTCATCGAGGCCATCCTGCGCCGCGAGCTGCGCGAGCGCTTCAAGGGCTCCATGGCGGGCTGGATCTGGGCGATCACCGCGCCGCTGATCTCGCTGATCACCTACACCGTGGTCTTCAGCGGCACCGTCAAGCTGCCGAACAACACCGAGTCGAGCTCGGCGATCGACTACGGCCTGTTCGTGTTCGGCGGCCTGGTCGCCTTCAACTTCTTCACCGAGATGGCGTACCGCGCGCCCTCCCTGCTCCACGAGTATTCGCACTACATCAAGCAGACGATGTTCCCGGCCGAGATGCTGCCCATCATCTCGACCCTGCGCGCGATGACCTATGCCTCGATCGGCCTCGCGCTGATGCTGCTGTGCCAGCTGCTGTTTGCAGGCTACCTGCACTGGACGGTCGTGCTGCTGCCGCTGTGGATCGTGGCCTTCCTCGCCTTCCTCGTCGGCATCACCTGGCTGCTGTCGGCGATGGGCGCGTTCACCCGCGACACCGCCTACCTGATGATGACCATCGCGCCGGTGCTGATGTTCGCCACGCCGGTGTTCTGGTCGCACGACACGCTGAGCCCGGACATGAAGCTGCTGATGTATGCCAACGTTCTGACCGGCTACATCGAGATCATCCGCGACATCGTGGTGTTCGGCGAGGTGCCGAACGGCTGGGTCATCGCCTGGACGGCCTTCATCTCCATGGCCTTTTTCTGGCTGGGCTACTGGTTCTTCCGGCGCCAGCAGGACGCGATTGCCGATGTCATCTGAGACCGACGACGACGTGGTCATCCGCGTCCGGCACCTCGCCAAGGCGTACAAGCTCTACGACAGCCCCAAGGACTGGCTGAAGCAGCAGCTGATCGGCTCGGCGACCAACCCCTACTACAAGTCGTTCTGGGCGCTGAAGGACATCAGCTTCGACGTCCACCGCGGCAAGAGCGTCGGCATCATCGGCCGCAACGGCTGTGGCAAGACCACCCTGCTGCAGATCGTGTGCGGCATGAGCCGCCCGACCAAGGGCGAGATCTGGGTCAAGGGCCGCGTCGCCCCGGTGCTGGCGCTGGGCGCGACCTTCGACCCCGAGGCGACCGGTCGCGAGAACGTGCTGATCGGCGGCGCCGTCCTCGGCCTGAAGCGGCACGAGGTCCGGGCGCGGCTCGAGTCGATCTCCGACTTCGCCGGCATCGGCGCCTTCATGGACCAGCCGCTGAAGCACTACTCGTCGGGCATGCAGATGCGCCTCGCCTTCGCGATCTGCGCCCACATCGAGGCCGACATCCTGATCGTCGACGAGGCGCTGGCGGTCGGCGACATGGCGTTCCAGAACAAGTGCATCGACTGGATCGACAATTTCCGGCGCACCGGCACCCTGCTGCTGGTCAGCCATTCGCCGAGCTCGCTGATCCAGCTGTGCGACAGCGGCATCTGGATCGACAACGGCCGCGTCCGCGAGGCCGGCAGCGTCGCCGACGTCACCCAGGCCTACCGCCGCGCCACCTTCGTCGAGAAGGAAGACATGCGGCGCTTCTCCGCCGCCTGACGGGTCAGGCCCCGGCCGACCACCGGCCGAGACTGTCGACCAGCGCGCGCGCCTTGGCGATCTGCGCGCGGCGCACCTCGTCCCACGTCCCGGTCGCGGCGTTGTTGGCGACCCGGTGCTGCCAGCGCTCCGGCAGCAGTTCGCCCAGGATGATCGCGCACCAGCGCAGCCCGTAGAGCGGCAGCAGCGCGGCCAGCCGGACCGGCTCGGCCTTGCGCCCGTAGTGCGCCACCAGCGCCTGCCGGTAGATCTCGCGCTGCCGGTCGGACAGCGACATGCCGGGATGCATGACGAAGTTGGCGATGCTGGTCAGCGGGTCGTCCCAGCCGAAGTACTCGAAGTCGAGGAAGCGCAGCTGGCCGTCGGCGCCGCGCAGGGCGTTGTGGGCGCCCATGTCGGACGGGATCAGGGTCCTGAACTCGGGCGCGAGATCGCGGGCGAGATCGAGGCCAAGCCGGCGGTAGGCCTCGCGGGCCCCCTCCTCGTAGCGCGCCAGGGCGGGAACGAGGACGCCGTCGAAGAACGCCGCGAACTCCGGCACGTCGTGCTTCACCGCCGCCAGCCGCGCGTAGCGCCGCTCGATCTGGGACAGGATGCGGGGACCCGACAGGCAGGCCTCGGAGGCCTCGCCGATCTCGGCCCGCGCCTGCGCGTCGATGCCCTCGTCGATCGCGACCTGGAAGCGCGCGAACTGGCCGACGTCGGCGTCGTCGAGCCGGTCGATCGGCTGCCCGTCGAGCCAGCTCAGCAGCGCGAAGCGCTGCTCGGGCGCGATCGCCACGACCCGGGGCGTGCGGTCGATCCCCTTGCGCTCGAGGAAGCGCAGGGCATTGACCTCGGCCTGCAGCCGGTTGCGGTCGTCGGTCGAGGGGTACTTCTTGAGCGCGAAGGTCGCGTCCGCGGTCTCGATGCGGAAGATCCTGCTGTTGGCGCCTCGCCTCAGCTCGGAGACCTGCCGCACCGGCGCCGGGCACAGCTGCCGGGCGAGTTCCTCGATGTCGTCAGGAAGGGCGGAAGAGCGCGGCACGGACGTCATCCCAGGAAGTGTACTGCTCGAAATCGTGGTCCGGGTCGCGGCCGAACAGGATCTTGCGGCACCCGGCCGGCATGTCGGCGTGCCCGAGCACCTCGACCAGATCGTCGACGAAGACCTCGCACCCGAGCGCGGCGATCCGCTCGACCTTGCCCTCGCGCGTGCCCTCGAAGTGCACCCGCGCGCGGTCGAGGCCGAGACCGTCGGCGGCGAAGAAGCGGTTGCGCTCCATCCACTCGAGCGCCGCGACGCGCAGGTCGGTGCGCAGCGGATCGTGGTGGGCGAGCTCGGTCTTGTGGCTCACGATCACGACCTCGTCGCCGCGCGCGCGGGCGGCCGCGAAGAACGCCGGTACGCCGGGGAAGAGCTCGGCCGCGTCGATCCGCCGGCCGTAGACCAGCCCCTGCAGCTTCTGCCACAGGTAGCCGTCGGGCCGCTCCTCGTGCAGCACCCGCTTGACCGTCACCTTGTTGCCCTCGAACGCGGGTGGCAGCAGCCCCTCCTCCCGCGCCACGCGCTGGAAGGCGTTGTCGTAGCAGATCAGCGTGTTGTCGAGGTCGATGCCGATCTTCACCGGAACCCCGCGAACAGGCTCTCGAGGATGGCCCGCGACGGGCGGATCGGCATCTTCAGCGCCGCCGCGATCCTGGAGCAGTCCATGGCGACGTGGCGGTGGCGGTAGATGCCGGGCACCTGCGCCTCGGTGAGCGCCGCGCCGCGCACCAGCGACGCCGGCAGGCCGTTGATCTCGGCCATCAGGCGGGCGGCGTCGGCGTAGACGATCTCGTCGCTGGCGCCGAGATGCCAGGTCCCGTCGCGCCGCTCGGCGGCGAGCCGACGGCAGGCCTCGGCGACATCGCCGACCATCACCGGGGACAGCGACAGGTTGGTCGCCGCCTCGGCCGTCTCGCCGCGCGACAGGGCCTCGAACCAGGCCTTGAAGACGCCGACCGGGCGGTCGGCCAGGACCTTGGGAACGCGCAGCACCGCCGCCGGCAGGCCTTCCCGCCCGATCGCCTGCTCGACCTCGAGCTTGTGCTGGCCGTAGACGTTCTTGGGCGCGGTCGGGGCGCGCTCGTCGGGCATCGGCGTCTCGCCGTCGAAGACCTGGCTGCTCGAGAGGAACACCATGTGCGTGCCCTGCGCGGCCAGCCGGCGCATCAGGGCCAGCGTGCCGTCGACGTTGACGCGCCGCGACAGCGCCGGGTCGGCCTGGCAGGCCTGCATGCTGGTGACCGCGGCGCACAGGTACGCGACGGCATAGG
Organism: uncultured Reyranella sp.; assembly: GCA_964420105.1. Classification (GTDB taxonomy): domain Bacteria; phylum Pseudomonadota; class Alphaproteobacteria; order Reyranellales; family Reyranellaceae; genus Reyranella. The sequence continues at coordinate 28,223 of CAYQRL010000011.1, read as the reverse complement.
GCCGCCGCTCGAGGAACGAGAAGTCGGGCGCGGCGAGATCGAACGACACCCCGCCGGCGCCGGGCCGGCGGCTGGTCGCCTCGACGGCCATCCCGAGGCCGCGGCAATGGGCCAGCAGCGTCGAGCCGACCAGGCTGTCGCCGCCAACGACGAGAGCGGGGCCGGAAGGCTCCCCGGTCATCTACTGCAGGTTAACCTTCTGCATCGTCTTGATGTTGAAGTAGCGCGGATCCTCCAGCGAATCCGGCAGCTTGCCTTCCTTGAACGCCTTGATCAGGTCGACGACCGCTTCCTCGATCGTGTGGCTGGGCTCGAAACCGAGCTCCTCTTTGATCTTCTTCGAGGACACGTGGTACGAGCGCATGTCGTTGGTGTTCTGCACCTTCAGCTTGACGTGCGGTCCGACGTTGCGCTGGACCATCTCGGCCAACTGCATCACCGAGTGGTTCTCGTAGCCGGCGTTGTAGACCTTGCCGTCGATCTTGGCGTCGTCGGCCTGGAGCAGCAGCAGGTAGGCGTCCGTCATGTCCTCGATGTGGATGTTGGGACGCAGCTGCGCGCCGCCGAACACCGAGACCTCGCCCTTGTGGACGCCGAGGTTGGTCAGGATGTTGACCACGACGTCGAGGCGCTGGCGCGGCGAGTACCCGCACACCGTCGCCGGGCGGATCGTCACCGTCGTGAAGCCCGGCGCCTTCTCCTGCGCCAGCAGGACCTCGCACTCGGCCTTGAACTTCGAGTAGTCGGTCAGGGGCTCGAGCGACAGGTCCTCGGTCACCTCGACGCCGTCCTTGATGCCGTAGACCGACGACGACGAGGCGTAGATGAACCGCTTGACCTTCGCCTCCTTCGACGCCCGGACGAGCGGCACGAAGGCGTCGAGGTTGATCGACCGCCCGAGGTCGGGGTTCAGTTCGAACGACGGGTCGTTCGAGATGCAGGCGAGGTGGATGACGGCGTCGCAGCCCTTCAGCGCTTCCTTCACCACCTCGATGTCGCGGATGTCGCCCTTGACCTCGCGCAGGTTCGGACCGCGGCTGCCCTTGAGCACGTCCTCGCCGTACATGAACAGGTCCAGCACCGTCACCTTGTAGCCCAGCGCCACCATCTTCGGGATCAGGATGGCGCCGACGTAACCCGCGCCCCCGGTGACGAGGACGTGGTCGAGGTTGGGGTTCTTCTTGTACTTGCTCATGGCGCTACCACTGTCCGGTTGCGGGTTGCTGCGGCGGTCAGGAGGACGCGCCAAAGGGTCCGAAATTGCGCTCGGCGGGCCCTTTCTAGCCAATCATTTCAGGAGCGTCGACAGGTACTTCAGGATCTCCGGCTTGGTGATCTGGTGGCGCTGGCCGACGATCCGGACCTTCATCGCCCCGACCGCGTTGCCGATGAACGCCGCGGTGTAGGGATCGCTGCCGCCGGCCAGCAGCGGCCCGGCCACCGCGAAGAAGGCGTCGCCGGCGCCGATCGTGTCGATCGCCTCGCCGGTCAGCGCCGGGATGCGCTTGATGCCGGCCTGCGGCGTGTAGACGACGCTGCCGAGCTTGCCGTGCGTGATCACGAAGGTATGGCAGTCGATCTTCTTCTCGAGCCGGTCCTGCAGGACGGTCTCGATCGGCGCGTAGCGCTCGACCGCGGCGAGGCGCGCCTCGGGCTCGTCGATGCAGATGAAGTCGGCCCGCGGGTACTTGGTGATCAGGTTGAAGCCGCGGTTGGCGCTGTTGGTCTGGGCATTGACCGCCAGGAACCTGGCCTTGCGGCAGACGATGTCGACCAGCCCGGCATCGATCATGCCGTGCCCGAAGTCGTTGACGATCACCGCGTCGTAGTTGGCGATGTTCTTCTCGATCCAGCCGTTCAGCTCGGCCTGCTCGTCCCCCGGCAGGTCCTCGTCCGTCAGGTAGGCGACCTCGATCAGCTTCTTGACGTAGGACGGATCGACCAGCCGGCTCTTCACCGTGGTCTGCCCGCCCTTGCGGTAGAACGGCACGAGGTTGACGTTGGGATGCAGGTTCGCGCGAACGAAGTCCTCGCGGCTGTCCTGGCTGCCGAGCAGCGTCACGAGGTCGACGGTCTCGCAGATCTGGCCGACCAGGTTCGCCGTAGCCACCGCGCCGCCGGCGAAGATCTCGCGGCTCTTGTAGCGCGTGGCGATGATGTTTTCCTTCGCCGGCTTGCCCAGCGGCTCGACGTAGATGTACTCGTCGAGGATGGTGTCGCCGATGACGAGGCAGCGCATGCGCTCCGCCGCCTTCACGTCCTTCTTGAGATCGTCGACCGTGACGCGGGTGCGCAGCTCCTTGAGGTAGGCCGCGGTCTCTTCCGGGTAGAGCTGGAGGACGCGGTTGGACAGGTTCGACGAGCTGAAGGTGATGTCCTCGGTGTACAGGACCTTGCCGCCGTACTTCTCGACGGTCAGGCGCTCGGTCTTGATGCGCCCGGTGACGTCGGCTTCCTCGTCGGCGTACTCGGAGCCCTTCATGTAGAGGCTCGGGCGAACGATCTCGAGCACCGGCTCCGCACCCGGGTTGGGCGAGATCGCGACGTAGTCGACCGACTCCATCGCCGCGACCATCTCGGCCCGCAGCTTTTCGCCGAACACGGGCCGGTCCGGCCCCTTGTTGACGTGGCGGTCGGTGGTCAGCGTCACCATCAGGATGTCGCCGGCCCGCTTGCCGATGTCGAGGTGGCGCTTGTGGCCGACATGCAGGATGTCGAACACGCCGTGCGCCAGGACGACCTTCTGGCCCTTGGCCCTCGCCGCGGCGGAAATCTCGCCGAGCTGGGCGAGGGTCTTGATCTTCTCCAACATAGCCAACCGCTATCCTCTGCCGCGTTCGTCCGGCCTACCGTTTGCCGAGGTACGTGAACCAGTCCTTGGTCGCGACCGCGATCGAGTCCGGCGTCCAGACCGGCGCGTCGCGCCAGTAATCGATATTGTCGAGCATGTGCTGGACGCCCTGCTCGATCGGCACCGACGATTTCCAGCCGAGTTCGCGCTTGATCGCCGTCGTGTCCGCGAAGGTGCAGTCGGGCTCGCCGGGGCGCTTGGGAATGTGCACCGTCTGCGGCGCCTTCAGCAGCTTGGCGAGGTAGTTGACCGAGACCGGGTTGTCGCTACCGACGTTCAGGCACATCCCGACCTTGTCCGACTGGGCGGCGCAGACCAGCGCGTCGACGGCGTCGGACACGTAGGTGAAGTCGCGGGTCTGCTCGCCGTCGCCGACGATGGTGAGCGGCTTGCCGGCCAGCAGCTGGGCCAGGAACACGCCGAACACCGCGCCGTAGGTGCCGCTGGTACGGGCGCGCGGTCCGTAGATGTTGAAGAAGCGCAGCGAGATCGCCGGCAGGCCGTAGACCTGTGCCCAGTGCATGACCTCGCACTCGCCCAGCCACTTCGTCAGGGCATAGGGGTACTGCGGCCGGATCTCGGCCTTCTCCGGCGTCGGGTAATTGTCGGGGATGCCGTAGCACGAAGACGAGGCGACGTAGACGAAGCGCTTGATGCCGGCGGCGCGAGCCGCCTGCAGCGTCACGAAGGTGCCGACGACGTTCGAGCGGAAATAGCCTTCCGGGTTGACGATCGACGGCACGATGTCGGCCAGCGCGGCGAGGTGGAACACCCGCTCCACGCCCTCCATGGCCTTCGCCATGACCGCCGGGTCGGCGACGTCGCCGACGATCACCTCGAGCTTGGGATTGCCCTTGTGCTGCTCGAGGTTGCGCGGCTTGCCGACCTCCATGTTGTCGACCACCCGCACGGTGCGGCCCGAGGCCAACAGGCGGTCGGTGAGGTGGGAGCCGATGAAGCCGGCGCCGCCAGTGACGAGATCAATCATGAAAGAGTCCGAATCCCCGGTGGAAGTCCAGTCGACGCCGGAAAGGGCGCCGCGCTACTCGAAGTAGATGAAGCCCCAGTCGCCCTGGTAGCCGCACTGGCGGTAGATCCACTCCCAGTTGGCGACGTCGTGAAACGCCTCGCAGGTCAGTTGCCAGTACATCAGGTTCATCCGCTCGCGTTCGTTCCGCCACGACTCGACCATGATGTACTTCTTGTTGCCCTTGCCGACCCGCTCGATCTCCTTGACGCCGTCGAACAGCTGCGAGATCGGCAGGTTGTGCAACGTCCCCAGCGAGACGACGAAATCGAACGACTGGTCGGCGAACGGCAGCTTGGTCGCGTTGCCGGTCTGCAGGAACGGCTTCACCTCTTCCTTCGCGTTGGCGATCGCGTACTCCGAGAGGTCGAGGCCGACCACCTCGACACCGGGAACGGCGCGGGTGAACTCGTGCAGCAGGAAGCCCTTGCCGCAGCCGACGTCGAGGATGCGGTCGCCCGCCTTGATGCCGTAGTGCCTGGCCATCGCCTCGGCGATCGGCAACCAGCGGCCGTCGTAGCGGTAGCCGCCGTAGCCGTACTGGCGCTCGCCGTCCCAGTACTCCTGGCCGTACTTCTTGGCGATGGTGGAGCACTCGGCCTTGTCGTGCTGGACCACGCGGCCGACGTAGTCGCGCTTGGTCTTGTTGTGCAGGGCGCCGACGAAATCTACGTAAGCCATCGCTCGATCTCTTGGTAATCCAGTTTGCGGCAGATGTCGGCCGTGCCGAGGATGTTCTCCCAGCGCTCGATGTCGGCCTCGTCCGCCAGCACGAACGCCTCGACCGCCGAGTGCAGCTTGCCGCCGCCCTGCAGGATGCGGCGGTAGATGGCCTCGCGCTCCGGCCGGCCCGGCGGCAGCATGAACATGCTGTAGAGGATGACGCCCTCGAGCGACGGCAACTCGTCGAGCACCTGCTCCATGACGAGGTAGCTGCCGTCCATCGCGTACTCGGTGCCGCTCAGGAGGTAGTGCATCTGGCGGCGCGCCGCGTAGTCCCGGATCACCAGGTTCTGGATGTGCTGAGGCACCCGGTGGTCGCCGATGGCGCGACTGAAGACGTAGCCGCGGAAGCCCTTCCTGTTCGAAGCCATCAGCCGACCGACGGGAACCTGTAGCTGGCCCCGATGCTCGTCGCGGGCCGCACCAGGATCGGCTCGAAGAACTCGCCGAGCTTCTTGTCGGCGTAGGGCGAGAAGATGCTCTTGAACCGGCAGTTGCTCGACCACCGCGTTTCCTTCTCGCGGTTGACGATGTTGCCGTGCATCACGTTCTGCGTGAACAGCAGGACATTGCCGTACGGGATGTCGAGCCAGCGCAGCTCGGGCTCGATCGTCTTGTAGATCGCCTCGGACGACTTGAGCTTCAGCTCGCCCATCCGGGCCTGGTACTCCGTGTCGCGCTCGCGCGGCAGGATGTACATGGTCTTGGTCCCGTAGACATGGACGTAGGGTATCCAGAGGACGACCTCGTAAGGCGAATCTCCCGACCACGCGTCGGCATGAACCGGCAGCAGCGAGCTGTCGTCGCTCGGCAGCTGGATGCTGAGGTTGATGCGCAGCTGCATCGCCAGCTCGTTGCCGACCAGCACCTCGAGCGCCCGGCGCGCGGTGTTGAAGTAGGCCAGCCGGGTCCACGGTTCCTCGTTCATCTCGCGGATGATCGTCAATCGCAGGTCGTTCAGCCGCTGGGCATCGACATGCTCGTGGATGCGGTCGAGGAAGGCGCCCTTGTCCTCGGCCTTCGGCAGCTTGAGGTACGACGCCGCGATGTCGGCCAGCAGGTCGCGAATGCGGTCGAGGCCCGCGCGGTCCTCGGCCGGCTGGATGACGTAGCCCTCGCGGACGAACGTGTCCGCCAGCGCCCTCTCTTCCGGCCGCCAGAACGCGGGCGCGCCCGTCACTTGGCGAACTCCCCGGCCAGCTTGCGCACCGTGGCGACGATGCCCTTGGCGTCGAAGCCGAACGCCTCCATCTGCTTGGCCTGGCTGCCGTAGTACTCGGAGAACTTGTCGGGAATGCCCATGCGCTTGACCGGCGGCTGCTTGCCCATCATCCGCTCGGACAGCGTCTCGAGCACGGCGCTGCCGAGGCCGCCCAGCACGCTGGCCTCCTCGACGGTCACGACCAGCCGGGTCTGCTTCGCGGCATCGACGATGCGATCCTCGTCGAGCGGCTTGACCGTGTGGGCGTGCAGGATGCGGCAGCGGATGCCGTCCTTGGCCAGGGTCTCGGCCGCGGCCAGCGCCTGCGTGGTCGCCACGCCGGTGGTCACCAGCAGCACGTCCGAGGCGCCGGTGACGCCGTCGACCATGTCGATCGCCTTGCCGATCTCGAAGCCGCGCTCGGCCTTGCTGACCACGGGGTCGCCGCCCTTGCCGAGGCGGATGTAGATCGGGTGCGGCCAGTCGAGCGTCGCGTTCATGAGGCGCGTCATCTCCTCGGCGTCGCACACCGCCACCACCGTCATGTTCGGCAGCGCCCGCATGATCGCGATGTCCTCGGTCGCCTGGTGGGTCGGCCCCAGCGGCGCGTAGACGAAGCCGCCGCCGTTGCCGATCAGGCGCACCGGCAGGTCGTGCAGGCAGAGATCGACCGCGACCTGCTCGTAGCAGCGCCGGGTGATGAAGGTGGCGATGGTGTTGACGTACGGCATGTAGCCGTCCATCGCCATGCCGGCAGCCATGCCGACGACGTTGGCTTCGCCGACGCCTTCCATGTAGTAGCGCGACGGGAACTCGGCCTTCATCTCGCCGAGCAGACCCGGGGAAAGATCGGAGCCGACGAAGACGACCCGCTCGTCGCGCTTGGCCAGCACGTGGACCATGTCCAGGCAACGCTTGCGCATGGTTCAGCCTCCCAGCGCTTCCTTGATGATGGCAAGTTCCTCGGGCTTGAGCGCCGCCCGGTGGTGCCATTCGGGGTTGTTCTCGGCCGCCGCGATGCCCTTGCCCTTCACGGTATGGCAGATGATGCAGCGCGGGCTGTCCGAGGGATCGGCCGCGGCCGCGGCGAAGACCTTCCTCAGCTCGGCCACGTCGTGGCCGTTGGCCTCGAAGACCTTGAAGCCGAAGCTCCGCCACTTGTCGGCCAGCGGCTCCATGTTCTGGATCTCGAACACGCTGCCGGCCGACTGGATCTTGTTGTAGTCGATGATGGCGGTGAGGTTCGACAGCCGGTGCTTGTCGGCGCACGCCGCCGCCTCCCACACCGAGCCCTCGTTGATCTCGCCGTCGCCCATGATCACGAACACCTTGCTGTCGCGGCCGCTCATGCGCGCCGCCAGCGCCATGCCGATGCCGATCGACAGGCCGTGACCGAGCGCCCCGGTGCAGGCCTCGACGCCGGGCGCCGAGGTCGACGGGTGACCGCCCAGGAACGAGTCGAACTGGCAGAAGCGATCCATCTCGGCCGGATCGAAGAAGCCCTTGTCGGCGAGGATGGCGTACAGCGCGAGGCAGCCATGGCCCTTGCTCAGGATGACGCGGTCGCGTTCCGGCCACTCGGGCCGCTTGGCGTCGTAGCGCACGACGTCGTCGTACAGTACCCGCATGATCTCCATCAGCGACAGGGTCGGGCCGATATGGCCGCGGCCGCCGAACTCGATCGCCCGGAGAACGAGGCGCCGCAGGTGCTTGCCGTAGGCGTCGAGCGGCGTCCGCTGCACCAGGTCGAGGTCCGTCTTGTATCCGAGCGCTTCGCCGCTAATCATCGACACGTGTTCCCCTGCTCCCCTGCCGGGCCCGACCGCTGCCCATGACCAGACGCTCCCGTCCACCTGCACTCTTCAACAGGCACCGGGCGTGCATCAAGGGTTGCGATCAAGGCTTTGCACCGGCGCAAGAATGCGCCCCTGAAGGATCGAATTCCGTTGTGCCCAACGGCGCCGCAACCTGCCATATGCCTGCAGGGTGATCAACCGGGGCAGGCCCGCGGATCCACGGCCAACATGTCGCGACCGGGTACGGAAGGCGGGCCACAGGCGCAATGGCAGGGGCCTTCCAGCCGGCCTTTCCGCCGCCTGTCCTACGGCCGCGCTGGGTCATGGCGCGGCACCGGCCCGTTGCGCCACTCCCGGTGCAACGAACCCCCGCCCACCGAAGGGGGGGCAGCGTTGCGGTCGGATGCCCCGGGTGTTAAGTGTCCGGCCTCTTTTTGCGAACCTTGCGGGATACCCGATGACTGTCACTGTACCCTCCGCCCTGACGCGTTGGCCGCAATACCCCGACCTGCGCGCGGAGCACCTCCGGGACGCCCGCCTGTACGCCGACCGCGCCGACATGATCGCGGCGCTGCCGATCAAGCGCGGCGGCAAGATCGGCGAGATCGGCGTGTGGCGCGCCGCCTTCTCGAAGGCGCTGGTCACGATCCTGCAGCCGGCCGAGTTCTACGCCTTCGACATCTTCACCGGCCACCTCGAGAAGGAATGGAACGGGCTCACCGGCGAGCAGCTGTTCGAGGGGCTGACCCACCGCAAGTTCTACGAGCGCGAGATGGCGTCCTTCGGTCCGGCCGTGAAGGTCGTCGAGGGTTCGAGCCATGAGACCCTGAAGAAGTTCAACGACGCGTCGTTCGACATGGTCTACGTCGACGGCGCCCACGACTACGACTCGGTCCGGAAGGATGCCGACCTCGCCATCCACATGGTCAAGGACGGCGGTATCCTGGTGTTCAACGACTACCTGCTGCAGGACCTGAACAACGCGGCCTACGGCGTCGTGCCGGTGGTCAACGACCTGGTCGTTAACCATGGCTGGTTCGTGGTCGGCTACGCGATCAACCACGGGCTTTACTCCGACATCGCGATCCAGCGGGGCGCCCCGGCCGCGCCGCGGCAGGCCGAGCCGGCGAAGCCCGAGCCGTCGTTCTTCCAGAAGCTGTTCGGCGCCAAGTAACCGGCGGGGACGGCAAGGGGCCGGCGAACCCGGCCCTCCTCCCCCGCGGTCCGGCTATTTCTGGCCCGGCGTCCCGGACCAGGCGATGCCGTCCGTCGGCACGCGGAACGGCGCCTTCCACTTCTTGCGCAGGAGGATGTGGGCCCAAGCCGGCTGCACCACGTGCCGCGTGTTCAACTCCATGGGAAACCGCGGACTCCAGCCGTCGAGGTTCTCGCGGTGCGTGGCCGACTGGTCGGACACCCACCCCCACAAGGCCAGGATCGTGTAGTCGTTGGCGCCGGCAAGCGCCCGGAAGAAGCGCGGGTGATACGAGAAGAACCCGTGGTCGTACTCTCCCGACATCGGGACCGAGTGATAGATCATCCCCCCGACCGCGCAGGCTTCGTGCGCGACCTTGAACACGTTCAACTGGTTCAGAACGTAGGCCGACGTGCCGGTATTGGTGACGAGCGCGTAGCGACCGCGATGGCGATACGGCAGCCGGCCGCCGTTGAGATCCATCTGCAGTGTACGCTCGTAGGGCGCGATATCGACGGCCTGGTACTTCAGGCCGGCCCGAACGAACAGGTCGCCCGCCGGCGACCGGTCTGCCTTGTTCGCGAGTTCCTCGCCCTCGTACCCGGCGGCGCCGAAATGGAACAGGAAGCGATTGAGCGCCTGGGGGTCGTGGGCGCAATACAACTCCGACGTGCCGATATCGAAGATGGCGTCGCCCTTCTTCAGGTCATGGCGGGTCGCCCACTCCACCACCTGGTTCAACAGTCCGGGATTGAAGCCCAAGGACACTCCTCCATTCGCCAGCCGGCCCGTATCTCGCCGTCGGCGGAGGCCTCGATCTACATGCCCAAAAGCCGGAAAGCAGGCAATAAACATCCTTAGCTTTGGCGGCGGGGCGGGGTAGGAAAGACCGCGGGGGCCAAGGCTCCCCGTGTCGATCCGCCCTCTGCACAAGACCCTGCTCATGGTTGTTCCGATCTACGCCCTCGCGCTGTTCGCGACCGCCTTCGCGATCCAGCTCTGCTGGTGGCGGATCGGCGTCCCGCGCCGGCAACTCGCCGCCATCGCTGGCCTGTTCCTGGCGGTCGACGTGGCGGGCTGCATCGGCTTCGCCGTGCTCGGTGTCGGTCCGGCCGTCGCGGGGCCGTTCTTTCTCCTCCTGACCTTCGTGCTGGCGGCCAGCCTCTCGGCGGCATACGTCGTCGTCTTCACCGCCCTCGAGGCAGACAGCCCGTCGCTCACGATCCTCGGCATCATTGCCCGCGCCGGCGCCGCCGGGATCTCCCGTGCCGACCTCGCGCGCGAGATGGAGCGGCACAACTACGTGCAGGAACGCATCCAGCAGATGATCAACGACGGCATGGTGTACGTCACGCCGTCGGGGCTGCGCCTGGCGGGCCAGGGTCTCTGGCTGACGACGCTGGTGCTGCTCTATCGCCGCTTCCTCGGACTGGACCATGTCGGCGGCTGAGGCCTGGCCCCTGGCCGGGCTGTGGCTGCTGCTGGCCGCTGCCCTCGGCGCGCTGGCCAACCTGTTCGCCCAGGCCGTGCTGGTCAGGCGCCTGGGACCGACGCGGCTCCTGCGCGCCGTCGCGCTGGCCTTCCCCGTCGGCCTCGCCGTCGCGCTCGCCGCGGGCTGGCTCGTCCTGCGCCGGGGTCAGTTCACGCCGATCGACGGCCTCGGCCTGCTCGTGGCCGTCGGAGCGATCTACACCAACGCGGCTTTCCTGGCCTTCGCCATCGTCAACCTCGGCGAAACCTCCCTGCGGATCCGGATGATCAGGACCCTGCTGGCCAACCCGCAAGGCGTGGACCGCGACGCGCTGGCCGCCGAGTACGACGACAGATCGTTGGTGGCGGTGCGGCTCGAGCGGCTGCGCACGCAGGGACAGGCGCGCGTCGACGACGACACCTTCTACTCCCGCGTCTCCATCATGTTCGTCGGCGCCGCGATCATCCGTATCGCCAAGCGCGTGGTCTACGGGGCGCGCTGACGCGGCAGCCCCCGGTGGCAGCCCCTGGCGGATCAGGCGCCGCGCTGGAGCACGATGAAGGGTGTTCCCGGAAACGAGCTCGCGATCGGGCTCGACGGCCGCGACCGGTCGTAGTCCGGCACCGCCGTTCCCAGCCCGACCCAACCGCGATGCGCCACCACGAAGTCCTGCGCCGCCTCCAGCACGGGGCGGGACACTCCGGACAGGACGACGATCCCCAGCGGTCTCAAGAGCTGCCGTGCCTTGCGAAGAGCGTCGGCGTTGGCCGCCACCGTCGCCTGGCCTGGCATGAAGACCAGATCGACCTGCCGGCCCGACGCGGCCAGCTCGCCCGGGACGTCCGACTGGTGCAGCGCGAGCTTGGCCCTCAGCACCTCCGGCCAGGCCCCGGCGCCATCGCGCCCCGCCAATCCGGCCGGTGCGGCGTGCAGGACGCCCTTCGCGTTCTCCCACAGGCCGCGCACCACGACTTCCGCGAGGGCCGGGGACGACCCCTCGAACAGCGCGGCGCCGCGCGGACGCACGAGCCTGACCAGGACGAACAGGAGCGCGCAGGCATAGGCATCGAGATCGCGCGAAGCCGGGTAATCGTCGAAGTAGCGCAGGGCCCGGTCGAACACCGGCGACTCCTGGACCTGCCTCATCGCCGGACCATCGAAGGCCAGCAGCGGCATCTCCATGCCGATGACCGGCGCGGCATCGCGCACGGCCCCTCGCCCCCGCAGGCCGGATCGCCGCCGCGCCAGGAGACCTCGTATCGCCCTCATCGCCTGTCGCGCCGGCCCGCCATGCTGCGCCGGATCACGCGACGGCGCTCCGCCGCGGCTCCACGGGCTAGCGCTTGATCGACATGGCCTGCCCGGTGGGCAGTTCGAGGACCTCGATCCCCTTCTCCTTCATGAAGCCGTCGATCGCTTCCTTCTGCTTGAAGTGGACGGCCCAGCCATAGTCGTCGAACACGATGATGCCACCCGGGGAAATCCGGTCGAACAGGACGTCGAGCGCACCGCGCTCCGCCGCGGCCGAGTTGAGGTCGAGGTGAAGGAAGGCGATGCGCTCGGGAGAGACCTCGGCCAGCACGTCGGGAACGCTGCCCTTGGTGACGATGACATAGGGCTTGGAAGCAAACCGGCTGCGCACGTGCGTCTCGTTGGTCGGGTCGCGGTAGTCCGCGTCGACCATGGCGTAGAAGCGATCCGAATGGGGGAAGTCCTCGGGCGACGAGTAGCGCGGATCGAAGCCGGCGAACGTGTCGTAGAGGTAGAACTTCTTGCCCGCCCCGGCGATGTCCACGACCTCGGACAGGACCCAGCTCATGTCGCCGCGGTAGGTGCCGCACTCGACGAAGTCGCCGGGCAGCCGGACGCAGGACTGGGCGGCCCAGATCAACGTGTGGAAGCGCCACTGGATGCCGTCCGGCGACGCGTACTGGTTCTGGCCGGTGTGCGAATCGGCACCGCCGACGGCGGCCCGGAAAGCCGGGTCGTCCTTGAAGCCGGACGCCTTGTCCAACGTCAGCAGGCGGTCGCCCCAGAACGCGGCCTGGTGCTGCGGACGCACCAGCCTCTCGATCACCGCATCGACGACCGTCGCCCGGTCGGCTTCCGAGGTCGCGCGGTCGCAAAGCCGCTCGATCTCCTGCTTGATGGTCGGTGCTGCATCCTCGGTCACTGCGAACTCTCCAGGTTTGCCCCCGACCGTCGGTCGGGGTTGATGGGCATCCGGCTCGGGCGGTCCCTGCCCGGCGGGTCGAAGCGGGTCAGCCGCGCTTCTTGGCGATGAGCAGCACGTTCGACGGCCAGCCGAAGAACGACACCGTCTCCGCCCGGAAATCGCCGATGCCGGCGCGGCGCGCGGCTTCCACCAGCGTGCCCTTCGACATCAGGTTGAGATTTTCCTCCTGGGCGAAGAAGTCCTTGCCCACCATCTTCAGGATCGCCCGGAAGGTCGGGGGTGGCAGGAAGTGGATCAGCGGCATGACGGTGTGTGCCTCGATCGGGAACCATCGGTTCGGCGTCGTCACGAAGAGCCCGCGGCGCGCCACGCGCCAGAGTTCGCGCAGGAATGCCGCCTGGTTGGAGAACGAGCCGACATGCTCGATGACCGCGCTCGAGTGGACGAAGTCGTAGCTGGCGTCCTCGAACGGCAGGTCGAGGCCGTTGGCCTGCACGAAGCGCACGCCCGGGTAGAGTTGCTCGAGGAACGAGGCATCCTCCAGTCCGCTCGCCGTCACCCGCGACTTGTGGGGATACCAGGCCTCGAAATAGTTGGAATGATCGTGCACGCGGTCGTTGGTGACCCCCACGTCCAGCACGGTGTCGTCCGGCGTCGGTCCGAGGGCGTCGAGGAAGCGCTGGAACATCATGCGGCGCTGGCGCTTGGCGACCCGCGTCGGCAACGACCCGGGCTCGCCTGCCCCCCACTTGCCGCGCTCGGCCTCCGACTCGCCCTGCCCTGCCATCATCTCGTCCTTGCAACCCGATACGCACGATCGGGTCGACCGCGCCTCACTCCCGTCCGCCGGATCATGCGATGCCTCCGGCGCATCCCTCATTTCGGCAGGACGACGTCCCTGCCCCAGCGCTTGCCGTCGAGGACCTGCTGGCGCACGAAATGGCCGTCCCTGGTGAATTCCGGACCGCCACGGGAACAGTCGGGAGTATATTTGCCCGGCTTTAGGTGCGCACGGTATTTGTCCACCCATTCCGACGGCAAAGGCCGCGTTTCCGGCCCCTTCCAGGTCAGCAGGACGTTGGGGCCGTCCATCCATTTCACACCCATGTAGTCGCCGATGGTGTCCGGCGAGAACAGCGGCGTGCAGATCATCGGGTCGCGGATGTCGAGGTCGAGCGAGATGAAGAAGTCGTTCACCCCGGCGCGCTGCAAGGCCGCCCGCTCCTCCTCCGCCGTCCCGGTGAGGATGGCATCGCGTTCGGCCGAGAGATTGGAGGTGAGGTGCGATTCGACGTAGCACCCCGGCACCATGCAATAGGTGTGGACGTGGAAGCTCCATAGCCTGCTGCCGGGCTTCATGGTCTTCCAGGCCTCGAAGATCGGCGGGAAGATCGCCCCCGACTTGGGCAGGGCCGGCCAGCCCGACTGGTCGCGATAGGCGTCGTAGATGCTGTAGCGGCCATCGACGAACCGGGCGGCGTTCTCGACGACCGCCGACAGCGTGCCGCGGTGCCCGGCGTAGGCCTGCTGAAGCGTCACGGCCGCCACCGCGACGGGGACCAGCCAGGCGACGACGCCGCGGACCACTCGCGGCCAAGCGACGGCCGCGAGCGCGAACTGCCAGGCCAGGGCCGGGACGAGGATCATCAGGATGAAGTTGTAGGAACTCGAGCGCACGTAGGAGATCGGTTCGCTCGTGCCGAGGGTGAGACCGAACAGGACGACGGACAGGACGAACGGCGCAACGATGGCAGCGGTCGCCACGGCATTGGGCGGCAGCGTCGCCCCGCTTCCCGGCCGCGACTGCCGAACCACGACGAGACCGACCAGCCCGAGCACGACGGCCGCGATGCCGCTCAGCGCGAACGGTGTCAGCAGGTCCAGGCGGGACGCGTTCAGCAGGAACTCCGGCCAGCCGAGCCCGTGGCTCGCCAGCCCGCGCAGCACGTCGGCCCGCAACTGGACCGCGAACACCATGTCGAAGAGCCACCCTTCCCTGTCGAGCTTCGCCAGGTCGAGCATCGGCCACCAGACGTGGATGCCGAGGTCGGAGGGAATGCCGATGGTCACGAAGTTGACGATCAGCACGCTGGCGAGGCCGCATGCCGTCGCCACGCCCAGCCCGAAGAACGCCAGCGCGTCCCGGCCGCGGAAAGCGAGCGAGCCGGCCATGCCGAGCGCGAAGAAGATGCCGACGATGGCCGACGAAATGATGACGAGGTAGGAAACGACGAAGCTGCACGCTGCGATGGCCCACCACCATGCCCGCCGGACGGCTCCCGTCGACGAAACCATGCGGACGCTCATCCACAGGATCCCGATCAACACCGGGGTGTTGAGTTCGTGCGGCTTCTGGAAATGGCCCCAGCCGCCGTTGGCGCCATAGATGCCGGTCCCGAGGGTATGCACGTTGAGCGCGAGGTACACGATCGCGGCGGCCCACGGCCACAGGGTGTCCGGCCGCACCCGTTGAACGAGCGAGAACAGCGCGATGGCCGCGGCGCAGGCGAAGCAGAACCCGACCAGGGACGGTGCGAGGTTGTCCGTCAGGAGCATCGCCAGGAAGAAGACGCCGAGGCCCTTGGAGTAGAAGTAGTGGTACCAGAACTCGTTCGGCCAGATGCCCTGCAGGTCGATCACCCGGCTGTAGTACTGGAAGTAGTGCAGGTAGTAGTCGTGCCCGCCTTGCGGATAGAGGCCCTTGACCAGCATCAGCAGGCTCGCGGCGGCGAGCAGGGCCGCCGCCGCGACCGCGAGCAAGGCCTTCTCCACGACCGACAGGACCGCGAACCGGTCGCGGAGCGCCCTGCCCGCCTCGTCGAGCAGGCGCGACAGCGATCCGTACGACGCGGCGACCAGGATGACGGCGGCCACGCCGACCAGCCAGCGCAGGTAAAGCGACAGGAAGCCCAGCGCCAGCATGCCGGCCGTGACCACGGCAGCGCCCGCGAAGAAGCCTAGAGCCAGGCGCTCGTGCACCGGGACCTCGCCCGCGGCCTCCCTGCCGGCAACCAGCGACAGCGTCCGCAGCCCGACGAAGGCGATCATCCAGAAATAGTAGGCCGTGAAGACGACGCGGAAGGAGTTGTAGAGCGGCCCGAATCCCGCCTCGAAGAAATGCGCGTTGTGGACATCGACGTAGGAGAAGAATCCCAGCACCGCCGCGAACAGTCCGACGAAGACACCGAACCCGGCGTGACGACGCCACCCGTCGGCCGTCGACCGCGGAGCGACTCCGGAAAGGGTCATCGCGTCGCGCTGTTGTTTCCGGGCGCCACGTAGCCGTCCGGCTTGCCGGACTGGGAACCGTCACCCTCGATCGACGTGACGAACCCACCCTTGGGACGGCCGAACAGGCGATTGGCGATTCGCCGGATCAGGATCTCGCTCAGCGTGTGCCCGACCGACAGGAGATTGCGCCAGGTGAGAGCGTTAGATCCGCCGTCCCGCAGTTCCTGGGCGGTGAGCGCGACCTCCTTGTAGGTCGCGCCGCGCCCGAGCAGCAGGCACAGGATGTAGGCCTGGAATCCGAACCCGCTGGTATCGGGATGATAGCGCATGACGTTGTAGCGCCGGTGCACGGGCAGGCCGTTGTAGTAGTGCAGCCGGTTGCCGCTCAGCAGGTTGACGATGGCGGTGTAGAGGGCGGACACGACGTGCCGGAACAGGGGCTTGCCCGCGACCTCGACGTAGTACGGCACGATGATATCGGCCTCGCCGACGAGCTTGAGGACGGTGCGCAGCGTCTCGGCGCCTTCGGAGTTGTCGCCGCAGATCGCGCGGTGGTAGCGCCCCCTGCCGATGAAGGTGGAGTCGATGTAGTTCGCCGCCCAGCCGCGATTGTAGCCGTTCTGCCGCAGGATGATGTTCATCTCCGGGTGGGCCGCGATGTAGTCGCGGACCAGCTCCCGGGAATTGTCCTTGGAGCAGTCGTCGATCACGACGATGTCGTAGCTGAAGCCGAGGCTCTCGGCCGCGGCCTTCACCGTATCCAGCGTCGCGACGATGAACTCCGACTCGTTGTAGCACGACACGAAGAACGTGATGTCGAACTGGTCGCCCAGGCTGCCCGACTGGATGGCCGGAACATCGTAGACCCGGCTCGCGGCTTCGCTGACGACGAACCTGTCCTTCACGTCGCGCTCTCCGTGGCCGCCGTCGCGGGTGTCGGACCGATCAGGGCCTCCGCGATCTCGGCCACGTCCTTGCGGACGTCGCTACAGGCCGTCCAGCCCTCGAGCGTGCAGGGCAGGAACTGCCCGCGCGGGAAGAGGCTCTTCTGCACCGGGTAGGTATTGTCGTGGCACTGGTAGAAGTCCGACACCGTGAATGGACGGCCGGTCGTCTCGTAGCGGCGATCGCGCGCGGTGAAGTTGTTCACGTAGGCGCGCTCGGCCTTCTCGAGGATGCGGATCTTCTCGCCCGTCACGAACATGCGCGGGATCATGCCGTAGTCGATGTTCGCGAAGTGCTTGCGCTTGTAGCGCGCGAGCGCCGACGCGGTCGTGAACAGCGGGTGGATGAAGACCGAGTGGATCTCCACGCCGCCATCGACCGGCCAGAACAGCTCCCGTGGATGCTTGCCGAAGTCCTGGTTCTCGGCCGCCATGATCTGGGACTGGAAGTAGTGGTGCGCGTGCTTGACGGCCAGGCTCGCCAGTTCCCTGGTCGAGATCGAGATCGGGCCGTCGCCGAAGCGCTCCTCAAGGGCCGGCAGGAAGGTCTCGGTGTTGGCGACGATGTTGCCGCCGCCGCAACATTCGTAGCCCTCGTTGCGGATCGCCGCCATGTTCACCAGCGAGCCGTCGGCGACGACCGCGTCGACCGGGATCATGAACAGGTGCGAGCCCGCCGCCTGCGCGAAGTACACCGCGCAATGCTCGAGCATGCCGAACAGGACGTAGAAGTTCCGGATCACGTGCCCCTGGTAGAGCATCGGGATGATCGACTCGGGAATGACCGTGAACTCGACGTCGGCGATCGCGGCGACCTCGGCGAATACCGGGTGGGCCTCGATCTGGCGCCGCCCTGCATCGTCGGTAACGATGTTGAGCACGGTCGCGAACTGCTCGGCCAGGCCCGGGATGTTCCCCTTCGACATCATCGAGCGCAGGTTCATGCGCAGGAAGTTGTCGACGTAAACCTTGCCCCAGACGACGCAGCCGAGGGTGACGATCTCGCGGCCCGGATGGGCCTCGCGATAGGCCTCGCCGCGCGCCCGCGACTGAGCGTAGGCATCCTTGCAGAACGCGAGGAACTCGCGCAGTCCCGGGCGCAGCGGCAACTGGCAGCGATCGATCAGGTCGAGGAACTCGTCGAACATGCCGAGCCGGGCGAAGTAGACCCAGAGGTCGTCGATCGCCTCGTCATCGGCCTGGTTGTTGTAGTATGTCGGGGTCGCGGTCGCGACATGCCGGCGCAGCGCATCGACCCTCTCGTCGACCTCGGGCGTCGCCCCTACCTCGAGTTCGAAGGCGAGGATTTCCTTGCAGTCGCCACACAGCATGCGCAGCGGCGGCGGCTCCCATGGCTTTGGGGCCACGCTGTTGCGGCGCCCCAGCAGGCCGCGCAGTCGGCTGAAGAACGACGGCGGCTTCGGCGACGCACTCGGATCGGGGGCAACCATGACTCTCGCTCACACTCTTCAAGTCGTACCGGGACAACCGCGACCTGCGCCAGTCGATGCCCTCATTTATGCCATACGGGCAAGCGGTTGCCAGCGCGGAAAAGGCCGGCCGCTGCCTTGATTCCCCGGCCTGCGCGATTCGCTTGCAGTCGCCCGGCACCCCCCTTTGGGGGCGTGTTCTCCCGGTGGACGGAACCGCCGGGAAAAGGGTATCCAACGCGGCCGGGGCCACCTATAAGCGTCACCGCAGCGCCACTGCGGAACCAATGCCAGTCGACCACAGCACTCCAGGCTGTCCTTCGCAGGATGCGCCCCCACGGACGCCCAAGAGTCGCGGCATCACCGTTCTCGTCACGCTTCTCAAGGCGATCGTCGCGGTAGCCATTCTCTGGCTGGTGCTGCGGAATGTCGACCTGGCCAGCGTTTGGGCACGCACCGACAAGCAGGACTACTGGCTCGTCCTCCTGTCCTTCGGGATCGGCCTGCTGCAGATCGCCCTCGGCGGCACCCGCTGGCTGATCGCCCTGCGCGCACTCGATGCCCGCCCGCCCTTCTGGGACACGCTGCGGCTCTTCTACGTCTCCATCTTCTTCAATTCGTGGGTGCCGGGCGGCATCGGCGGCGACGTCATGCGGGCGTGGCTGACTTACCGTGCACACGTCAGCGTCAAGGTTGCGGTTACATCCGTCATCCTCGACCGGGTGGCGGCCCTGGTGGGCATCGCCCTGCTGATCCTCCTGACCATGCCCTTCCTGCTGAGCCGGGCCGGCTACAGCCTGACCGCCCTCCTGCCGGTCGGCCTGTCGCTGGCCGGGCTGGCCGGCATGTTCCTGGTCGCCCTTCTGCGCCGGCTGCCGGCTGCGTGGCTGAAGTTCGGGCTGCTGCGGGTGATGAGGGATTTCGGCGAGGACGTCCGGACCGTATTCCTGCGCCCCTGGAACGTGGCGCCGCTGGTGCTGGTCGCGATGGCCAGCCAGGTGACGCTGGGCGTCGCCACCTACACGATGGCCGCCAGCCTCGACATCGACGTGTCGCTGGCCGATTGCATCATGCTGATGCAACCGGTGGCGCTGGTCGCCAACCTGCCGATCACGATCGGCGGCTGGGGCGTCCGCGAGGCCGCCATGATCGCCTTTTTCGGGCTGGTCGGCGTCCCGGCCGCCGCCAGTCTTGCACTGTCCGTCCAATTGGGCTTTCTGCTGCTGGCGATCGCCCTGCCCGGGGGCCTGCTCTGGTTGCTGATGAAACCGGGCACGCCCAGCCTTGGCCCCGACGGCAAGCCCGGTCAGCCGGCGAGTTTCGCGCCCACCCGGCGCATCGACTAGGTGAGCTTCAAGCATGTTGGTGACGAACTTCCGCCTCAAGTACGCGCTCTACAAGATCGTCTGCGCCTGGTACCAGCTGGCCGACGTCGGGCGCATCCACCCGGCCCGCGAGCGCACCATCCGCGCCCTCAACCGCACCGTCGACTACGTCGAGCAGGCGATGCCCGACGCGCTCGGATTCGAGACCCAGAAGGACGTGACGGTCTACGCGCTCGACCAGATCAAGATCGAGGGCCACTACCTCGAGTTCGGGGTCTTCACCGGTGGCACGATGCGCTTCATTGCCAACCGCATCGGCGGCCGCAGGATCCACGGCTTCGACAGCTTCGAGGGCCTGCCCGACGCGTGGGGCGGCTTCAGCCTCGGTCGCAAGGCCTTCGACGTCGGCGGTCGCCTGCCCAAGGTGCCGTCGAACGTCCAGCTCTACCCGGGCTGGTTCGAGAACACGGTGCCGGGCTGGGCGGCGGCCAACCCCGGCCCGATCGCCTTCATGCACGTCGATTGCGACCTCTACAGCTCGACCAAGACCATCTTCGACCTGCTCGGCGACCGCATGGTCCCGGGCACGATCATCCTGTTCGACGAGTACTTCAACTATCCCAACTGGGAGCGCCACGAGTACAAGGCATTCCAGGAGCTCGTGGCCGAGCGGCGCATGAAGTACACCTACCTCGCCTATGCCCGGCAGCAGGTTCTGGTCCGCATCGACGAGGTCGGCGGCCCCGCGGCATAGCCGCCGCGGGCCGGGCCACCGAGGCCTACCTCAGCCGACGAGATTGCGCAGCCAGCGGCGGAACCCGCCCTTGCGGGCCACGTCCGCCCGCTGGATCGCGACGTCGCAGTAGAGGCCGTGGTTGAGGGCATAGCCCACGAGGTGCCAGCCCTCGTTCACGACCATGTGGTTGACCACCGGCACGACGCCGTAGAAGGCGTTGTTGTGGTCGATCAGCATGTAGTCGTTGAAGACCAGGACGCCGTCGTGCTTGATCATCCGGGCCGCGAAGTCGGCGTCCGAGCGCACGAAGTCGTAGGCATGGTTGCCGTCGATGTACACCATGTCGAAGCTCTGGTCGGTGTACGGCTTGAGCGTCTCGAGGCTAGACCCCTCGATGATCGTGACCTTGCCCTTCCACGTCTCGATCTCGCGCTCGAAGAACTTGCGGTGCGTGAGATTGTCGAACAGTTCCTTGCCGGTCTGGCCGTTCCAGTCGGTCACGGTGTGACCGTCGAACACGTCGAACGCATAGAACTCGCGCGGCGCCAGTTCCTCGAGCAGGAAGCGCGAGAAGGCGCCTCGCCACACGCCGATCTCGGCGATCTTGCCGTTGCGTGCGTTCGACAGCGAGGCGGCGAGGTCCTTGCGATCCGCGAACAGCCGCGCACCCTCGACGTGCTCCTTGCTCAGACCAGGATATTGAGGCCAACGATTGTCCATGAATCTCTCTCGATCTTTCGGCTGAAGGTGGGCCGCGGCGGCCGCCGCAGCCCGCAGGGCTGGTTCAGGTCGCGAGGTCCCTCCGCGCGGCGGCGATGCTCTCCACCGTGTCGCGCGGCGCCAGCAGGCTGACGCACACGGTGCGGGCGGTGCCCGCCGCGGCGATCTTGGCGCGCACCTTGAACTCGTTCTCGGCCCCGACGCCCAACAGGTAGAGGACCTTGGCCCCCGCCTCCGCGGCGACGTCGGCGAGAGGCCGGATCGGCCGTTGCGTGCCGGGCATCAGGCGGCCCTGGATGTCCTGGCGGTCGTCGACCACGAAGTCGATCAGGCCGGAGATGCCGGCGGCGGCGCTGACCATGCACGAGCGCGGCGCCGCACCGTACATGATCACCTTCCAGCCGGCCTCGCGGGCGGAGGCGACGAGGCCGTGGAGGTCCGCCTTCTGCCGCTCGAGGCGGCGGGCGAAGTCGTGCAGGACCGCGCGCGAGGCGCTGGCGTCGGGTCCGGCCGGCGCGGCACCGGCAGCCGGCATCTCCACCATCCGGGCGATGCAGGCGATCGAACCGCCGCCGAAGGCGTAGCGCCGGCGATCCAGGATCTCGAAGCCGAACCGGGCCAGCAGGTACTCGGCCTGCTCGCGCGTGTAGTAGCTGACGTGCTCTTCCCACAGGATGGCCGGGCTGCCGAGGGCGAACGCGGTCTCGACCTCCGGCAGTTCCATCACCAGCAGGCCGCCAGGTCGCAGCAGGCGGCGCACCGCGGCGAAGAACGGCGCGGTGTCGCCGACATGCTCGACCACGTGGCGCATGTAGGCCACGCCGAATGGCCCGTGCTCCTTGACCAGCCGGTCCGCGAGGTCGGGTCCGAGGAAGTCGGCGTGGACCGCGTAGCCCTTCTGGCGGGCGAGCCCGGCGGCGACCTCGTTGGGCTCGACGCCGACCACCCGGGCGTAGCCGCCGCGGGTCAGCGCCTCCATCAGGGCGCCGTCGTTGCAGCCGATGTCGATGGCGCTGTCGGGATCCTGCAGCGCGACCGCCGTCGTGATCAGGTCGTCGAGGTGGCGCGGCTTCTGGAAGCCGGTGGTGTAGGTGTCGGCGTGGGCATAGAGCAGGTCCGGCGAGATCGGCTCGGCGATCTGCAGCAGGCCGCAACGCGGGCAACTCTCGAACCCGACCGAGAAGCGCGGGTCGGGGTCGTCCTGGCTCCGCCGCAGGTGATGCGAGATCGGCAGGTTGTCGATCTTGAGCAAGGTCGCGAGACCGCCGCTCCCGCACAGGATGCAGTGCCGGGCGCCGGTCATCGCGTCAGTCTCGAAAGCGGCGCGCCCGAACAAATTGCACTGGCTTCGCGCCGCTCGGCGCTGCCGGTGCCCACACCTGAAGTTCTGCTCATTTTCTCACTCGTTCGGGGACTTCTGGCACAACCGCTTCACTGGAACAACCGCCGGGCTTCCCTGCCCCCGCCCCCCAGGACCGTCCGGCCGTCGCATCGAGCGCATCCGCGCGCGCCACGATGTCCGCGACGACGTCGCCGGCCGAAGCCTCGACGCGCCGCCACGCCTCCTCCGACGCCGCGGTGCCGTAGCGAATGGAGGCCTCGAACAGCCAGCCGCGCAGCCGTCCCCAGTAGCCCCACAACCAAAGCGCCACATCGGCCGTCGACAGCGGCTCGCGCGGGCGGCTGCCGCCCTCGAACAGCGGGTCGTCATCGACCGACAGGCACAGGATGGAGCCGTCGCGCACGAGATGGATGCGATCCGCGGCGAGCGAGGTCCGGTCGATGAAGCGGCTGTCGACGGGATCGATCGTCAGCCGCAGCGGGTGGTCGAAGCGCGCCGGCCGCAGCCCGATCGGGTGGAAATGGTTGCCGTGGACGATCACGCCGTCGTGCCCGACCCGCCAGCACAGCCGCAGCGGCATGTCGAACGGATGCTCGCTGCCGTGGAAGTTGCGCTCGGGAATATGCTTCACCAGCAGGCGCTCGGCCTGCACGCGCGCCAGCACCACGCTGCCGTCCGGCCGGCGGCAGTCGGCGTCGAGCGCGCCGCGGATATGCCGCCCCGGCAACTGGATCATGTGCAGCAGCACGGCGTCGGCGCGGTCGCGGAGGAACTCCGCGATCCGCGGCAGGGTGCCGTCGCTCATCGTGGTGTCGGCGACGCCGCAGGAGACCAGCGCATCGACCCGGCGTCCCGCCAGCAACGTCACGTAATGCGCGCAGGACATGAGGATGAACTTGCAGTTGCGGGCGTAGAAGGCGTCGAGCGTCTCGTCGGAGTGCGGGTAGCCCTGGCCGCCATAGTACGCCGCCATGCGCCCGGCGTAGTCGATGTGTTGCGTCTCGTAGTGCACGAAATGGACGCGGGCGTGGGCTTCGAGGCGCGCGAACAGGGGCAGCCGCCGCAGCATCTCCTCGGTCGGCCGGTCGGTGAAGATCACGACGTGCGACGCATGGTACCGCGACAGCGCCTCGAGGTTGCCGGGCGCGAGCAGCGATGCCAGCCCGAAGCGGGCGAAGTTCTCGGCGAAGGCCGTGCCCCACACCGGGCAGCAGAACACGAACGGCTGACGCGCGTCGGCCCCGCTGTCGCCGTCCGCCTCGAACGCCGTGACCAGCCCGGCGACCCAGCCGTCGTAGCGCCGCAGGATGTCGGTCACGAACAGGGCGAACGCGTCGCCGGGATCGACCGCGAGGACGCTGGCGAAGAAGGCGTCGATGTCGGCCGGCGTGCCATGGCGCAGCACCGCGCTGGCGGCCTGCAGGCGGATCGCCGGGTCCGATGGATCGAGCGCGAATGCCTGGCGCAGCACGCGCAGCATGTCGTCGTGGCGGTTGGCCCGGTCGTAGAGCGCTACCAGGAGGAGCGCGGTGTCGCGGCTGCGGACCAGCGCCCAGGAAGCCTCCAGCCTGGCGATCGCGGCGGCAACCTGCTCGGGGTGCTCGTTCCACAGCTTCGCGGCCTCGCGTGCCAGTCGCCGGGCGATCCAGCCGGCGAAGGTGCGAAAGGGACCGCCTCCCTTCGCGGGCAGCGGAAACGAGAACCGGTCTCGATGCGGGGGCTTTGCGGCCGACGTCACCGCCCACGACTACAGCATGGCAATTTGGCCTGCCAGCGAAGAATGACCGACCGTAACCCTCTGATTAATCGGACTCTTTTCCATTCCGCAGGTCACGGACTCCGGCGGCCCTTATGTGCGGAGGACAAATGCCGTATACCCCTGCCAAAGCCTTCCCAAACTTCCTGAGCTGGTCAACGTGAAAGCCGCAGGGCCCTACGTCAGTTTCGTCTCGTACTTTCGCAACGACGGTTACACCAGCGACTTCGAGCAGCGGGTCCAGCGTGCCACCCGGTTTCTGGCGCACCAGTTGAACAAGGCGGCCATTCCCGCCGAGCTGATCCTGGTCGAATGGAATCCCCCCGCCGACCGGCCACTGATCATCGACTCGATCGGCGCCCTGCCGCAGGGCGGGTCGGTGCGCGTGCGCGGCGTGCTGGTCGGCCGCGACCACCACGAGCGGTTCCGCGGCGCCGCCGACTGGGGCATGAACCCGGCCGCCGCCGCCAACGTCGGTCTGCGCCGCGCCGAGGGCCGGTTCATCTCGCCCAAGGCCGCCGACAGCTACCTGTCGCAGGAGATCATCGACGTCCTCGCCCGCCGCGACCTCGACGAGCGCGCCATCTACCGCTGCGACCGGCACGACGTCGAACTGACCAACGAGGCGCTCGCCGAGCCGGATGACGACCGCCTGCTCGCGCATCTCGAGGCGCTCGAGAGCCACAGGCACGCGCGCCTGCCGCCGATGTCGCACTGGCACATTCGCGACCTGCACACCAACGCCTGCGGCGACTTCCTGCTGATGAGCCGCGACCGCTGGCACGAGATCCGCGGTTTCCCGCTCGACGGCACCGTCCTGTCGCTGGACTGCGATTCGATGGTCATGCACGCCGCCGTCGCGCTCGGCCAGCACGAGGTCTGCCTGCCGGACGGCTGCCGCGTCTTCAAGGGCGTGCACGCGCGCCTGTTCTCCAGCCGCATCACCCAGGTCTTCACCCCCTGGCAGGAGCGCCTCGAAGCCGTGCTGACATGGGGCCGCTGGTGGCGCCTGCTCGCGCTCGCCCGGATCGGCTTCGACTACCCGCGGCGCAAGGTGCGCGGTGTCGACAGCGTCATCGCTCCCTCGATCGAGCGCCACTTCCTCAAGCCGGCCGAGGCGTGGGCGCGCGGCGAGGTCCCCGACCTGAACCAGCCGCCGAACTGGGGGCTGGGCGACCAGCCGCTCGACGAGCGCCTGCTCTGCCGGGCCGCCTGGGACGTCAAGGAAGAGGTCGCCCCGGCATGACCGTCGAACAGGCGGTGTTCCTGGTTGGCGGCATCGGCAGCCGGCTGAAGGAACTCACGTCCGCAACCGCCAAGCCGGCTCTCGAGGTCGGCGGCCGGCCCTTCCTCGACTACCTGCTCGACGAGGCGGCGCGCCACGGCGTGCGCCGGGCGCTGCTGCTGTGCGGCTACCGCGGCGACGACATGGTGCGCGCCTATGCCGGGCGCAGCGTGCACGGCATGCGCGTCGACGCCATCGTCGAGCCCAGCCCGGCCGGGACCGCGGGGGCGCTGGCCCACGCCGCCGACCGCCTCGACGAGCGGTTCTTCCTCGTGAACGGCGACTCGCTGTTCGACTTCAACTGGCTCGCCCTGGCCCCCGAGCCCGGCATCCCGTGGACCGGCCTCGTCCGCATGGCCCTGGCCGGCGGCATCGCGGGGACGCGCTACGGTCGCGTCCTGCTCGAGGGACGCACGGTCACCCGCTTCGAGCCCTCGGGCCCGTCGAGCCATCCGATCAATGCCGGCGTCTACCTGCTGAAGCGCGAGGTGGTGTCGCGGATCGGCGCCCTGCCCTGCTCGCTCGAGCGCGACGTGCTGCCGGCGCTGGCAGCCGAGGGGCTGATCGAGGGCGTGGTCGAGGAAGCGCCGTTCATCGACATCGGCATCCCCGAGGACTTCGAGCGCGCCCAGCGGCTGGTGCCGGCGATCGCGCGGCGGCCGGCGGCGTTCCTCGATCGCGACGGCATCCTCAACGAGGACACCGGCTACGTGCACCGGGTCGAGCAGGTTCGCTGGGTTGCCGGCGCGCACGACGCGGTACGCTGGCTCAACGACGCCGGCTACCTCGTCTTCCTGGTCACCAACCAGGCCGGGATCGCGCGCGGCTACTACAGCGAGGAGGACGTCCAGGTGCTGCATGCCTGGATGTGCGCCGAGCTCGGCAAGGCCGGTGCCCACCTCGACGGCATCGCCTACTCGCCGTTCCACCCGGAGGGCAGCGTCGAGCGCTATCGCCGCGAGTCGGACCTGCGCAAGCCGGCCCCCGGCATGCTGCGCAAGTTCATGGCCGAGTGGCCGATCGACCTGTCGCAGTCCTTCATGGTCGGCGACCGGCTGACCGACCTCGAGGCCGCGGCCGCGGCCGGCGTGCCCGGGCACCTGTTCCGCGGCGGCAACCTGTTCGACTTCGTCAGGACGCTTTCGCCGCCGCGACGAAGAATTGCCGGCGCCGATTGATCGCCAGCACCGCCTCGACGGCGTCCGCCGGCAGCGGTCCGAGCGCGCTGGCGGCGGCGTTCTCCTCGGCCTCGCGCGGGGCCAGGATGCCCGGGATCGTGGTCGCGAGCTCGGGGAACGACAGGCAGAAGCGCAGCGCCGCCTGCGCCCCCTCCGCGCCCGGCCGCGCCGACACCGCGGCCAGCAGGTCGCGCGCGCCGTCGATCCAGTTGTCGAGCTGCGCCCTCGCCCAGCCGAGCCGGTGATCGCCCGGCGGGAACCGGGTCTCGCGGTCGATCGTCCCCGACAGGAAGCCGAAGCACAGCGGCGTGCGGCCGATGAAGCCGCTGCCGCGCCGCGCCATCTCGGAGAAAAGCCCGCTGGTGACGGCGCGGGTGTCCATCATGTTGAAGTTGGCCTGGACGACCGCGACATCGACCGCGGCCAGCGCCGCCAGCGCATCGGCCGGTCCCTTGGCCGAGAGGCCCCAGCTGCGGACCTTGCCGGCCCGCACCAGCCGGGCCAGCGCCTCCTGCATGTCGGGCGCGACCACCGCCTCGAGCGGCGCGTTGTGCAGCATCAGCACGTCGATGCGGTCGGTCCGCAACCGCCGCAGGCTGCGCTCGGCCGAGGCGACGACGGCGGCGGCGGAGAAGTCCGGCGGGCTGTCCCACGAGTCGTAGCCGGCCTTGGTCGCCAGCACGACGCCATCGCGCACCGGCGCCAGCGCCTCGCCGATCAGGACCTCGCTGTGGCCGTTGCCGTAGGCCGCCGAGGTGTCGAAGAACGTGATCCCGACCTCGTGGGCGCGCCGCAGGGCGGCGATCGAGACGACGTCGTCGGTGTCGCCGTACGAGGTCTGGGCAACGGTGCGGCCGCCGATGCCCCAGGCACCGAACCCGATCTCCGAAACGGACAGCCCGGTGCGGCCGAGCGGGCGGTAGCGCATCGCGCTCAGTAGTGCCCGGCCAGCTCGGGCGTGATCGCGGCGGCGCGCGGCGCGTACAGGTAGGCACCCTTCTTGTTACCCCACCACACGATTTCCCGGCACCACTTCTGAAAGTCGTCGTAGGGCCGCGCGGCGCGGTCGATCTCGACCATCATCGGTGCCTCTTCCAGCACGGCCGGCTCGCCGCCGCGCACCTTCTGCCAGTAGTCGAGCAGGTTGTAGCGCAGGCGCAGGGTGAGCTTGTCGCTGACGAACGGCTGGTGGACCAGCGCGTGGTTCAGCCGGATCGCCTCGTCGAGGATGTCCATCGGCAGGTCGGCGGCGCGCGCCTTCACGATCTCCGCCAGCAGGCGGCCGGCCTCGGCGTAGAAGGCGTCGAACTGGCCCTTGGCCGTCAGCTCGACGAAGATGAACTCGTCGGCCGGCCAGTAGATGCCGAGGTACTCGCGCGAGAAGACATACTCGGCCCCGCCCTGCTGGATCGACTCGGCCTCCTTCTCGAAGAAGGCGTTGATCCCGGAGATCAGCGGGTAGCGGACCGGGTCGGCGGCCATGAAGGCCTCGATCATGTCGCGGTAGGACATGCCCGAGATGCCGTGCGCCAGGATCAGCGGGATCTGGAACAGCTTGTCGAAGTGCAGCAGCGCCGTCATCCAGCAGAACGAGCGCGTGCGCCGCCACTCGGCCGCCGGCATCGCCGCCGTCGCCACCACCAGGTCCTGGACCTCCGGCACGTCGTCGTCGAGCTCGATGCGCTCGCCGTGGATGTTGATGATCCGCGACTCGACGGTGACCATGCCGTACTTCGCCTGGTAGGCCGCGTCGCCCATCTCGGCGTTGGGCAGGATCGACAGGTTGTTGAACTGGATGCGGTTGTGCTGGCCGTTCTCGATCAGCTGGTCGACGCC